>NZ_FOVW01000003.1:356703-457626 GCF_900115305.1 Algoriphagus ornithinivorans
AAGACCTTCAATCGCACCTTACTGGAATTGAAATGCTCGGAAGCGATCTTGGCAAACTCCTGCGCCCATACCTTCAATCGCACCTTACTGGAATTGAAATGGAAAGAGCAGCCATGACTACAGCAGCAAGAGCAGCCCTTCAATCGCACCTTACTGGAATTGAAATACAGATTGAACGGTTCTGGCCTAAGTCGATAGCGATCCTTCAATCGCACCTTACTGGAATAAGGACAGAGCCTGCCTGAAGAAGACAGGCGTCAAGAAATGACCCCTTTGGGTCATTTTAGCAAGGGGCCAGCTTGCAGGGTTGGCCTTCTATAAAAAATCGCACCTTACTGGAATTAGTACGGAAGAAAATATGACTATTTAAACTACTCTTTTTGAAATATTCAATTTCAGTGTCTGGAATATCTTATTCAAAATAAATTCCTCTCTTTATATGATTCGGGGAAATTGATTTTGGTTTACCCACTTAGCTAATACGGATTTTTTATGGCTTCTTTATTTTAGAAACTAAGCCATCGATGTGTTCGAAAAGATGCGGTTTTATTGGATTCCACATTGGGTCCAAAAGAAAATCTATACCTTCCCTTCGTGCTAATTTTGCGGCAGGAACAAAATCACTATCTCCTGAAATTAAAATAATTTGATCCACTTGGCCTTTTAAAGTAATTGACGCAATGTCTAGTCCAATCTTTATATCTACCATTTTTTGATTAAAGTCGAATTGCACATCGTCCTCGGTAAGATCCTCTATTGTAATTTCTTTAGAGAGTAATTCCTTCGTTTTACTTGGTCTAATTATCCATCTTTTTCGATCTTCTAAGACACCAAGCCTTAGGGCAATCTTCCTTTTCTTTTTTAATTCTTCAAAAAACGCAAATTGAAATTTGAATTGGTCAGTTTTTGAAAAATCTATTGACTTACCGGTAATTGGGTTATGCTGTTTTTTGGCATAGGGAAGACAGTCATAATAAAAAATTCTATACAAGTCGTAATTCTCAGACCGAGCTTGTGTTAGATGCTTTAAGCACATTTCCCAAAGATCCTTTGCAGTCCTCTCTGGATCAAGATTTTTTATTTTATTGATGGATCGATACCGTTTCAGAAAAAAACCTCCATCTACCAAAATTGCAGTTCTTTTTTTCATTGAGATTAAAAAAAAGCTCTAGGGTCGGCATCCTCGCTATGTTATGTAGAATTGAGAATACGTTGCCAAGAGCATTATATGGTTTAAAATTAATAAGCTTGAACTAAAAATACAACTGAAATTAATTTTTGAAAGTTTCTTTTATTGCTGAAAAACAAATGGTTTAATCTACCTTGGTGCGAGACTAATTAAAAAACTCCGCCTTTCAATCAATTTTTCTGATGAATATTTTTCAATAAAACCACGCCTTTTTCCATCCCAACTCCTGAGATACATAAATCCCTCCTTTACCAGAAAAGATATAGGCGATGAAGCAGGCTATCGCGAGAAAAAATCCGGATTCATATCCGAAAAGCTCCATTCCCATTACAGTGCAGGCCATAGGAGTATTGGTGGCCCCGGAAAATACGGCCACAAATCCCATCCCAGCTAATAAAGCTAAGGGAAGCGGAATCAAACCATGCAAGGCATTTCCCAAGGTAGCTCCCGTGAAAAATAAAGGCGTCACTTCTCCTCCTTTAAATCCAGCTCCCAAAGTAAAACCAGTCAAACCTGTTTTAGCCAACCAATCATACCAAGGCAAAGGAGTTTCAAAAGCCTCTACGATTCTAGGCACTCCCAAGCCCAAATAAGTGGTACTGCCCGAAATCCATACAAATAAAGCGATCAGCAGTCCGCCTATGAACGGCCTCAAGGGTGGATAAGAAATCGTCTGAGAAAAAACTTTGGAGAAAAAGTGAGAGGTTTCCGCAAATAATCTTCCTGATAAACCAAAGACAATTCCGGCAGGAATGATCCAAAGTAAATTCATCAAAGTATGAGTCGCCACCTCGGGGATTTGATAAACAGTGTGACCCACTCCCCAGAGCGATTCGCAAACCCAATGAGCAACCAAACCAGCCCAAAAGGCTGGAAAAATAGATTTCCATCGGAAATGACCCGTGTGCATCCATTCCAAAGCAAAAATAGCTCCTGCTAGTGGAGTCCCGAAAACTGAAGCAAATCCACCTGAAACCCCAGAAATCAGGATTAATCTCCTGTCAGCGGATTCAAGTTTAAACCATTTGGTCAACTGATCTGCCAAAGATCCGCCCATTTGAACTGCAGTGCCTTCCCTTCCTGCCGAACCGCCGAAAAAATGGGTGAAAATAGTCCCAAAAAGCACCAAGGGAGTCATTCTGAGGGGAATTGGATTCTTGGTTTGGTATAATTCATCCAATAATAAATTATTGCCTTTGACAGAATTTTGACCAATTTTATAATAAGTCCAGCCGATGATCCAACCGCCCAGCGGAAGTAAAGCAATTATCAATAAATGCTCTTCCCTGAAGTTGGTTGCCCAGTCTAATGCCACCAGAAAAAAGGCGGACGCAGAGCCCGAAAGCAAGCCAACCAAAAGGCCTAAGACTAGCCAAAGCAAAAAATATTTCAACAGTTTCGAGTAATCCAAAGCGACCGTTTAAATCAAGAATGGCAAAATAGGAATAGAAATTGACTTTTAAGTAGGAGATAAACTAGGAAAATCACTTCCCGAGAACTTATTTGAGTTTTCAGGGTTATTAGCACACAAAATGAAGAACATATTAATCACCGGCGGCTCTGGCCTTATTGGCCAAAAAATCACCCAACTCTTGGAGGAAAAAGACTATGCAGTTGCTTGGCTGAGTAGGTCTTCCAAAAAGCGAAAATCCTTCGTTTGGGATATCAATTCCCAAACCATAGACCCTGAGGCAATGGAGTGGGCAGACGCCGTCATCCATCTAGCCGGGGCAGGAGTAGCTGATCAAAGATGGACTGCAGAAAGAAAGCAAGAAATTCTTCAATCCCGGACAAAAAGTACAGCCCTTCTTCACCAAGCAATCGAAAAAGCAGAGGCCAAACCCACGACTTTTATTTCTGCCTCAGCAGTTGGCTACTACGGTTTCAATACCGGAACCAAATTAGTAGATGAGACATCACCAGCTGGAAATGATTTTCTGGCTCAGGTCGTGATAGCTTGGGAAAATGAAGTGAAGAAAATTGAATCCCTACATCTCAGAACAGTCATGCTCCGAATTGGAATTGTATTGGATGCTGACGGTGGCGCTTTGGCTGAAATGCTCAAACCGCAAGTTGCTGCACCATTAGGTTCAGGAGATCAGTGGATGAGTTGGATCCATATTGATGATTTGGCAAGAATGTTTGTCTACGCTTTGGAAAAAACTACCCTACAGGGAGTTTACAATGCCGTTGGACCCAATCCTAGCACCAATCAACAGGTCACTAAAGAAGCTGCGGATGCCAAAGGCAAAACCTATTTAGGAATTGGAGTTCCAGGCTTTGTTTTGAAATTAGTATTAGGAGAAATGGCAGCCATGGTACTGGGTGGCAATCGGGTTTCTTGCCAGAAAATCCAAAAAGCAGGCTTCCAGTTTGAATACTTTGAATTATCGGAAGCCCTGAAAGATATTTTCAAGCACTGATTCTAGATTCTTTTTCCTCTTCCAATTAAAAACCAAAGGACAGTTCCCAATAGTGGAACCAAAATCACGATTAAAATCCAGATTAATTTATCTGTATCGTTCGCAAAGTTGCTGATCACCACATCATAAATGGTATAGGCATAAATCGCCAGACCGATAATTCCAATTCCAAACATTGTTAGCTAGTTGTAGTTTTAGTGCCTTTTCCCAAAATCAAGTAGACAAGAGGCCCAATTACTTGTCCAAATAAAATAATGATGATCCAAATGAGCTTCATATTTGGATCTTTGAAATCTGAGCGGATGATATCCACCACACAATAAATCCAAAGGATGGAATAAGCTATTCCAAATAAGATCAAAAACAGGAGAATACCTCCTCCCATATTATTAACAAATAGTAGTTCACTCATTTTTGCAAGGATTAATCTTTTTGACTGCGAAAATCAGGCTCAAACCTCCTGCGTTTTTTCATAGTCCTCGACATAGACAGATACAAAAAGGTCCCGATTACCGGTACAAAAATCAACAGCAGCATCCATAATATCCTTTGGCTGGAGTCCTTGAAGTCTGCCCTAAGCAAATCTACAATAGCATAAATCCAAAACCCCAGATAAAAAACCAGTGTTAAAGGGGCTATCCAAACAGGAAAACTGGGTTCAAGTAAATTCATTTCGATTCTTCAATTATTTTTACCACTGTTCCAAAATAGCTTTTTTTGGTAAAATAAAGTAAGAATTTAGTCGAAAATTTAATCACTCTATTGATATGATGAGAAGTGCGTTTATACTGGTTTTATGCTTTATCACCGGTTTCAGTCAAGCTCAAGTGGACTTGAGCTATTATCTCCCTTCCGGATACACTTATAATCCTGCCATCCCAACTCCTAAGGAGGTTTTGGGCTATGAAGTTGGAGAATGGCACGTAAGCCACGACCAGCTGGTCATGTACATGAAAGCCGTTGCTGCTGCTTCAGACCGAGTTAAATTTGAAGAGACAGGAAGAACTTATGAAAAAAGACCCCAAACGCTTTTGACTATTTCCTCTCCAGCTAACCTGGCCAAGATAGATCAAATCAAGGCAGATCGAGCCAAGCTTAGAAATCCAAATTCCTCTGTCAATGTCGCTTCCATGCCTGTGGTAATGTTTATGGGTTATTCTGTGCATGGAAATGAACCCAGTGGTGCCAATGCTTCTCTTTTAGCAGCCTATCATTTTGCGGCAGCAAATGAAATTGAGGCTGAATTGGAAAATATCGTATTGCTCTTGGATCCAGCAATCAACCCTGATGGACTCAACCGTTTTGCTTCTTGGGTAAACTCCCATAAAGCTTATAATTTGAATGGAGATCCAAATGGGAGAGAATATAATGAGGCTTGGCCTAGAGGCAGAACCAATCACTATTGGTTTGATCTCAACAGAGATTGGCTTCCTGTTCAACATCCTGAATCCAGAAATAGAGTTCGCGTATTCCAAAGCTGGCTTCCCAATATTCATTTGGATTTCCATGAAATGGGAACCAACAGCACTTTCTTTTTCCAGCCAGGTGTACCGGCGAGAATGCACCCGCTAACTCCGGAAAAAAACTTCAAACTCACAGAAAAGATCGGACAATACCATGCCAAAGCATTGGATAAGATTGGATCTCTTTATTATAATCAAGAGAACTACGATGACTTTTACTATGGAAAGGGCTCTACCTACCCAGATGTACAGGGATCGATTGGAATTTTGTTTGAGCAAGCAAGTTCCAGGGGCCATTTACAGGAATCTGCCAATGGTTTGCTGAGTTTTCCATTCACAATCAGAAATCAGTTTACAGCCAATCTTTCCTCCTATCAGGCGGCTAAGGAAATGAGGCAGGAATTGAACCAATGGATGAGAGACTTTTATCTAGGCATTAAAACCGAAACTGACACCGATGTCAATAAGGCTTACATTTTTGGAAGCAAAGAAGACGATGCAAGAGGATATCATTTGGCCGATTTGATTTTGCAGCATGATATCAAGGTTTTCAACCTGAAAGAAGATATCACCGTCAATGGAAGAGAATTTAAAAAGGAAAATTCCTACATAGTCCCGGCAGATCAACCTCAGTACCGTCTGATCAAGGCGATGTTTGAAACCAGAACAAGCTTTGCTGATTCCCTTTTCTATGACATCTCTGCCTGGACATACCCTATGGCCTTCAATTTGGACTACATGGCACTCAACAGCCGAATTCTAAATTTGGCTAGTGTAGAAGAGGTCAATAAGAATAATTTCCAACTTAAGCCCGGACAGGTAATTGGTGGCTCTGGAGCCTATCAATATGCCTTGGAGTGGACTGATTATTACGCGCCCAAAGCTGCCTACCAATTGTTGAAGGCAGGCTTCTTAGTAAGGGTAGCTAATGCTGAGTTTACTACACCTGAGGGAAAGACATTTGGGAGAGGAACCCTTTTGATTGATCAGGGAGAATCTGGGTTGGATAAAGATGCTTTTTATCAAAAACTACAGGAAATCGCATCTAAATCAACTGTGGATATTCATGCGATTAGCACAGGCTATACTGCCGGAATTAATATGGGTTCTACTTTCATTTCACCTTTGGATAAGCCGGAAATTGCACTTTTGGTGGATGGAGGAGTTGATAGCTATGAGGCTGGAGAAATCTGGCACCTTTTGGATCAGCGTTATGAAATGCCCGTGACTTTGCTGCCAATGGATAGAGTAAGCGCTACCGTGATTGATCGCTATAATGTGATTTTAATGCCTGATGGAAATTATAACAGCCTAGGCAAATCAGGTGCGGAAACCATTAAAAACTGGATAGGAAGAGGAAATACCCTGGTTGCTAAAGGTGGAGCCGTAAGATGGCTGGCGCAAAATGAAATAAAGGAGTTCAAATTCAGAACTGTGGATAACCAAGAAAAAGGACTTCAAAAATCCTATGCTAACTATGAAAATGCCACAGGTGCAAAAGTAACTGGCGGGGCAATTTTCAATGCAAAACTGGATACTACTCATCCAATCGGCTACGGCTACGAGTCCCCTAATATTCATACTTTCAGAAATGATAATCTGTTTTTAGAGCCTTCTTCAAATCCTTATGCTAACCCATTGGTCTACACCGAAAACCCTCTTGCTTCCGGTTATTTACATCCAAGTAATTTACCTGGATTAAAGAACGGGTCGGTGATTCAGATTGGCGCTGTAGGCAGAGGAAGAATTGTAGCCTTTGCAGATAATATGAATTTTAGAGCATTCTGGTTTGGAACAAATAAACTATACATGAATGCCATCTTCTTCGGTCAAGTCATAGAAGGAGGAACAGCTAGGTAAAAAGAATATCCCGAGTTATTAGCTCGGGATTTTTTATGAACGGCACATCCCAAAACCATTAATTGAGTTTAATAGCACATGAACAAATTTAGCCTAAGCCTAATTACCCTAATCTTCAGCGGATTGATTTTCAATGTAAATGCTCAGGAAATGAGCTTTGAAGAATATAATCCTCCTTCCACTTTGAAGGTACCTGAAAACCCTGTTACCCTAGCAAAATTTCCTTTTGTGGATATTCACAGTCATCAGGGGGGAATTGACCAGGCCAAGGTGAATAAGTTGGTTACCGAAATGAATGAGCTCAATATGGGCGTAATGGTCAATTTGAGCGGTCGTGGATTTGGCAGAGGAGACAGCAACTCCCAGCAGGAATACATCAAAAACATGATTCGGGAATTCAACACCCATGCACCGGGACGATTTCTGGTTTTCACCAATTTGAATTTTGCCGGTTTTGGTGATGAAAACTGGAGTAGAATCGCTGTCAAAGAATTAGAGGAGGATGTAGCAGCAGGAGCTGTGGGCTTAAAAATCTACAAAAGCTTAGGCCTAAGTGTAAAAGATATCAATGGAAACAGAGTTCCAATAGACCACCCGGATTTAGATCCGGTTTGGGCAAAAGCCGGTGAATTGGGAATCCCTGTTTTGATTCATGCTGCAGATCCAGCTCAGTTTTGGGAACCCATGGATGCCAATAATGAAAGATGGTTGGAGTTGAAAACACATCCCAATAGAAAAAGATCTGATACTGACCCTGCTCCTTTTGAGCAAATCATAGCCGAGCAGCATCACATTTTCGAGAAGCATCCAAATACAACTTTTGTCAATGCACATATGGGTTGGATGGCTAATGACTTGGATAAGGCCAGCGCTCATCTGGAGAAATATCCCAATGTGAATTTTGGAATCGGCGCAGTTATCCAAGAGTTTGGAAGGCAGCCTAAAAGAGCCAGAGAGTTTTTCATCAAATATCAGGACAGATTAATTTTTGGTAAAGACGCCTACAATCCAGAAGAGTTCCACACTTACTTTAGAATTTTGGAAACCGAGGATGAATACTTCCCTTACTACAAAAAATACCATGCTTTTTGGAGAATGTACGGTTTGGGATTACCTGATGAAGTATTGAAAAAGGTTTATTATAAAAATGCACTTCGGATTGTTCCAAAAATGGATGCTTCAATATTTCCAGAATAAGAATTTAAGCCTGAAGTCTAAGAGAGGGAAAGATTTTGTCTTTCCCTTTTTTATTGAATCTGCATCAAACCATTTTTTCTTCATCATTAATCTCTGACATTTCAGTCGCCGATTTTGACGCTTCAGTCAACTTTAATTTTTGAAGGTTAAAAAGCAACTCATATTCGGATCAAATATGATTCGCTATGAGAACGCTCAGTATTTTCATCTTCCTTTTTCTGTCTTTATCCACAATTTCTTTCTCTCAAACCAAGATTTCAGGAAAAGTGCTGGATGAGAAAAAGAAAGGCTTACCTGGAGTGAATGTCCTCATCAAAGGATCTTATGATGGAAGTACTTCCAAAGATGATGGAAGCTTTGAATTCGAAACTGATGAAGAAGGCCCTCAAGTATTAGTATTTCAACTGATGGGTTTTAAAAGTATTGAGATAGCCATCCATTGTGAAGGAAATGCCATTCAAATCCCGGATCAGATATTAGTTGAGGCAATCACAGAAATGAATGCTGTGACAATTTCCGCAGGTGCAATGGAGGCTTCGGATGAAAAAAAATCAGTCATACTTCGGCCATTAGATATAGTCACTACACCTAGCGCAATGGGTGACATCGTGGGCGCATTCCAGACACTACCGGGAACAAGCACAGTAGGAAATGATGGAAGATTATTTGTCAGGGGCGGTGATGCAAGTGAAGTGGGAATTTATATTGATGGCATGCGAGTTGGCAATGCTTATGGAAGCACTGCAGGAAATGTCCCAACCCGAACCCGCTTTAACCCCAACCTATTCAAAGGAACATTTTTCTCGACAGGAGGCTATTCTGCCGAATACGGGCAGGCCTTGTCCTCGGCTTTAGCTTTGAATACCAAAGACCTTTCGATCAGAAGTCAAGGTGACCTCAGCATCATGTCTGTTGGAGGAGGTTATGCACATACGCTTTCATCAGAAAAGCAAAGCCTGACTTTCAGTGCCAATTATTTTGATTTAAAACCTTATCAGTCCTTGGTAAAGCAAAATTTCGATTGGGAAAGAGCACCCAATGGATGGGATATTGAATTATCGGCACAAAAGAAATTAGCAAAAGGAGGTCTTTGGAAAATACTCGCCAGAACAGAGTCAGGGGGAATGGAAATATGGCAGCCTGAACCAGGTCAAGAAGGTAGAGGTCAACTTATTCGGCTGAGAAATAAATATTCATTTGCACAGAGCAATTGGAAGAATGCTTTTGAAAATGGATGGACCTTATTTGCCGGGGCAGCTCTTTCTTCCAACTTCGATGATATCCGCATTGATAGTATTCGATTGGAAAGAAAGAATCAATTGGCACACGGGAAATTTACTGCTACCAAAGATTTTTCGGATAGATTATCCATGAATACGGGAATAGAATACTTCAATCACCAGTTTGACGAAAGCCTGGTAGACCTCAACTTCTCTAGAGATTACGTAGATCATCAGTTTTATTTTTTTACCGAGTGGGATTACTACCTCAACAAAAATCTTGTTTTTCGGGCAGGCCTTAGAGCAGGCCAAAGCTCCTTGAATAAAGAACAATGGTTAGACCCAAGAGCTTCTTTAGCATACAAAATCTCAGAAAGCTCCCAAGTCTCCTTTGCTGCAGGCTCTTTCTCTCAAATGCCTGTGGAAAACTTACGAGTTTTGAATCAAACACTCAAGAACACGGAATCCAATCACCTGATATTAAATTATTTACTACAAAAAGAAGGTATCACTTTCAGAGCAGAGGGATTTTATAAAGGATATGAGAATTTGGTGGTTTTTGAAGGTTATCCACAATCCCCCCAAAACCCGACCAACCTAGGTAAGGGGTATGCTCAGGGTGTGGATATCTTTTTCAGAGATAGAAAAAGTATTAAAAACACAGACTATTGGATCACTTACAGCTTTGTGGATAGCAAGAGACAGTTTGACCAGTTCCAATCAGAGGTTCAGCCATCCTTCGCTCCCAAACACAACTTCTCTGTAGTAGCCAAACATTTCATTTTGGACTTAAAATCGCAGCTTGGAATCAGCTTTTCCATGAATGATGGATACCCTTACCATAACCCAAATGATGGAGAGGAAATGAGTTCTAAAACTGAAAGCTTTCAAAGTTTAAGCTTCAGTTGGAGCTATTTACCCAGACCCAATTTGATCATTCATTTCGGAGTCAACAATGTGTTGGGAAGAGAGAATGTATTTGGATACAGGTTTGCACAGCAGGCAAACTCCCAAGGAGTATTTGAATCTATACCAAGTGGTCAGGTTGCTCCCAGGTTTTTATTCTTGGGAATTTTTCTAACCCTTTCTAAAGACAAAAACGCAAATCAATTAAACAACTTATAAACCAATAAATTATGAAAAAGCTCATCTTAACTTTCGCACTTTCATTTCTGTGGATAAGTCTTAGCATGGCATCTGATCCCGCATTTGAAAAAGCTATGAAAAAACAGATTATTGCCATGGATCAAATAGCAAATGCCGAACAATCCAAAGAAGTAGCAAATGGTTTTTTGCGAATTGCAGAAGCTAAAAGTGAGGAATGGCTTCCATTATATTATGCTGGATTGATCCATATTGAGGCAGCATTTCGATTTGAAGTAAACAAAGATCAATATTTGGATCAGGCACTGGAATATATTGACAAGGCAGAAAAATTAGCACCAGCCAACTCTGAAGTAACTGCATTGAAAGGATATGCAATCATGGGTAAAATCAGTTTGGACCCTGCTTCAAGAGGTCAAAACTTAAGTCCACAAGCCATGCAATTATTTGGAAAAGCAATCAATCTTGACAGGGAAAACCCAAGAGCACTTTATTTGATGGCTCAAATGGAATATGGAATGGCTCAATTCTTCGGAAGTGGCACAGACAAAGCTTGTGGTATGGTCAGATTGAGTTTGGAACAGTTTGAAAAGGAGGAAAGCATTATCACTGAAGATTATATCCTTCCAAAATGGGGAAAAAGAAGTGCTCAGCAGATGATGAATAATTGTAATTAATTTAATTGTACTCTATTTATAAGGTAGATTTTTGAATCTAATAATTGAATAATTCAAAAATCTGCCTTTTTAACTATCTTGAAACAATGAGCCGAATGACTAACCCCAATCAATGCGAAAAAGAAACCAGTATCTGGGAAAGCTTTCCGAAGTTTATTGGGGTCAATTTGATCATTGCTTCGATTCTCATGGTAATTTTTTGTCCCACATGTTTCCTGACTTGGGAGGGGATCAAATCACTTTTTCCGGATTTTATAGCCGCATTTCTATTTTCCTCAGTTTTGAGTTTTGGCGGGAATCAGGTTGATTCTTTCTTTGACAAAAGGATGTCATGGATTCAATATCCAATCAAACGTGTCATTCTTACTATTGCCACCTATATGGCATATTCTTTTGTAGCGAGCTATATAGTGATTGTCATTTATGCGCTGATTTCAAAGCAAATCACTGTGGATAACATTCCATGGGCCGGACTCCTCTCTTATACTACTTCACCGATGATTATTGCATTGGTTTTTATGTCCATATTCACCACTTGGTCCTGGCTTGGAGAATGGAGAAAATCCGCAATTGAAGCAGAAAGATTGAAGTCCGAAAAATTGGCTTCCCAATATCAAGGACTGAAGGATCAACTCAATCCTCATTTCCTATTTAACTCCTTGAACGTTCTTTCCAACTTGGTTTATGAAGACGCAGATAAATCAGCAGAATTTATTCAAAAGCTTTCCAGGATTTATAGATATGTTTTGGAAGTACAGAATGAAGAATTGGTAAGCTTAAAGAAGGAACTGGATTTTGCGAGAAATTATCTGGACTTACAAAAAATAAGATTTGAAGAAAGTCTCCAATTTTCTATCAAAACATTCGATGAAAACAGCCATTGGATACCTCCCTTGTCACTGCAACTTATTTTGGAAAATGCAGTAAAGCACAATATCATCAGCAAGGAGCTTCCCCTATTTATCCACATAATCCAAAAAGAAAATGAAGTGTGGATAAGTAATACGTTTCAGCCCAAAAAAACAAAGGAAGAGCCTTCTACAGGAGTTGGTTTGAATAATATCAACCTGCGATATGAACTATTGAGTAATCGTAAACCAGAGGTGATTCAAAATGAAGAAGAATTCTTGGTAATCCTTCCTTTATTAAAAATTGAGGCATGAATATCTTAATTATTGAAGATGAAAATCCAGCAGCAAATCGGCTTCTCAAGCTATTGAAGCCATATTTCCAGGATGCCGACTTTCATGGAAACTTAGATAGTATCAAATCTTCGGTAGAATGGCTGCAGACTTATCCACATCCTGATTTAATCTTTTGTGACATCCAATTGGCAGATGGAATCAGCTTTGAAATCTTTGAAAAAGTTAAGTTATCCACACCCGTCATCTTTACCACTGCCTATGACCAGTTTGCCATCAAAGCATTCCAGGTAAATGCGGTGGATTACCTGCTAAAACCCATAGACCCTGAGGATTTAAACAGGGCTGTGGATAAGTTTAAATCTCAGCAAATTAAACCGAGCTTGGATCTGGACTTAATCAAGGACTTATTAAAGCCGCAAACACAAAACTTCAAGAGTAGATTTTTAGTAAGGTTTGGGGAAAAAATCCAAAGCATTTCTATTGAGGAGGTAGACCTATTTTTCAGTGAAGAAAAAGTGACTTTTCTTCAAACCAAAAGCGGAAAGAGATATGTCATCGATCAGACACTGGAGCAAACAGAAAGTCAGTTAGATCCTTCTCAATTTTTTAGGATCAATAGAAAATATATCAGTCACATTGCAGCTGTCGAAGAAGTATACAGCTATTCCAATAGCCGTCTGAAGGTGAAACTTAGAAACTGCGATTCCAGCGATGTCATTGTCAGCCGTGAAAAAGTTGGAGAATTTAAACAATGGTTGGATCAATAATTAGTATAATTAGCTAATTAATTGATTTTAAATGGCAGAACTGGATAGTAATCGCAAACAAGATGATTTGACATGGCTGGAAAACCTGCAAAGAAATAGTTGGGAGCCAGAGATTATCATCACGGGTTTAATTTTGGCTTTTTTATTCATCTTTCCTGCAAAGATTTATGAATTCTCGGCTTATTTGGTCCAGGATCTTGGAACAGGCTTTTTACTTAGCACGCTAGTTTTATTTTATTTAAGTGTTGTAATAAGTGTTTTTAAGATATTTTTCATTGTTCAGTTGTCCCTCAGATTTATATGGGCAGGGCTTTTAGGGCTCAGTTATGCATTCCCTAAGGGAGTGAATCAGGAAAAACTATTTAAGGTTGCCCAAGGCTATTCTTATCAACATCCGGATGAAATGGTTTTAAGGATGGAAAAGATTTGTTCCATGACTTTGGCTTACCCGGTTTCCATTTCCATTTTGATATTAATTTTCACCTTTTACCTGGGAACTCTGATCGCTATCAAAGTCCTGTTTAATCTGCCATTTATGGCTATCTATGCATTTTTTCTCATCAGTATAATGGCATATGCGATTCTGATGGCAACCATGAAGAAGAATAAATTTAAGAATTGGTATTCTAATACAATGCTGAGTTCAGTTGGGGCTACTTATCAATCTAATATCGGAAAGTGGTTTACAGTTTGGTATGGTCTAATAGTTATTCTATTATCTATTCCTGTCATTCTCAATGATGTAAAAGGATTTGATCTTTTTTTTAATGAAAAGAACCTTAGCGAAACAGATATAAACTGGCCAATTTCTGAATACTATTTCGAGGATGTACATCCTGAGGAAAAAAGATATCCCCGAGCCTATGCCCAAAGCCAAATTATGGAGGGTTCTTCTTACAGACTGGGACTTCCCTTTTATGTAGATGATAATAAATCTCTTGCATCATTGAGAGAGAAATTTCAGGATGAACTCGACTCTATTTCTTGGGGCAAAATTGAAGCTATGCCTGACTTATATCAAATTTATATTGATGATGAACCCTATTATCCTAAGAACTGGCTTCCTTTAAAAAGCTCTATCTCCGGACAAAAATCATTTGAAACAATTTTATACTTAGATTCTCTTGAGTCTGGAATTCATGAGTTACGTGTAGAGAAAGTAATGGTAATTCCTGATTTTTTGACTAATAAATTAAAATTTAGGCATTTGGAAAACTGGTCAAATTTTAAGTTTTTAAAACCTTAGATATTTTCCATTCGTCCTAACTGCTTATGATAAAAACCAAAAAATCCTTTTCGATATTAAATTTTGGGCTTAGTGCTATCCTCATAATTTTTTGGGCTTGTAGCGATAAAAAATCGCAGGTTTTAACTACTGAAAGTTTTGAAAATCTCATTCAAGACACGCTTATCCTTTCAAAGGATTTAAACACAGCAGCTATTTCTCCAAGCTTAGCTTACTTTGAAACAGATAGTGGAAGATTCCTTTTAGACTTTCGAAAACTCCACCTTGTTGGGTATCGCTATCCTGAAGGCGACAAAGGCTTTGAAAGGTTCTATCAAAGAGAAGGTCCAGACGGATTAGGCGATACTGATTATAAACGTGCCTTAACAAAGGATGGAATTTTTGTGATAGATGCAGATAGAAAAATTCATCAGGCTAATTTCGAAGGAAAAGTAATCCAGTCCTGGAGTTTGCCTTCTACTCCCACTGACAGGCTTTATTCTAATTATACGGTCTTCCCAAATAATCCAATCACTTATTATGAGAATGAAATAATCATCCCGGACGTCCCTTATGTCATGAATGAAAAACTAATTGGCTATGAAGATTGGTTGGTTAGATTGAATTTGAATTCAGAGGAATGGGAATATATTTCTTTTGAGTATCCTGAAAAATTGAGAGAGTTTTATGAGGATCCAAACTTGGGGCCTTATTCCCATTATTATAATTCTAAAAGCAATCAAGCTATTATCTCTTTCCCTGTCGTAGATAGTTTAATGATTCTGGAAAACAATCAAACCAGATGGATTGATGCATCTCCTCAGGAAAGTTTGATTTTCAAAAAAGGTAAAACTGTTCCATCCGGAGAGTATACTATTTTCCAACCAGATCACAGCTCTGCAAGGTATACTTGGATCACTTTCGATCATTTTCAAAAAATATATCTGAGGCAAGTGATTACCGGATTAAAAGAAAATGAAAGTAATTCGAATCAATCCTATATTTCAAGAATTATCGTCTTAGATGAAGATTTCAAAAAACTGGGAGAGATAGAAAATTTACCAAATACCTATCAAGGATTTCCTACGCCTGATGGCTATTACTTCTATTTGGGATCTGGCGAAGTCGAGGAAAAAGTAAAATTCGCACGTGTGGATTTTTCTTCATTTTTAAAGCCATAAAAAAAAGCGAGACTTACTCAGTCTCGCTTTTTACTTGAAGTTCTATTTCCTCTCCAGATTCATCTAGGAATCTGTATTCCGTCACCGGTAGGGAAGAATCTTTGATCAGTTTAATCCATTTATAATACTTGAAAAACCACTTTACTCTGCGGCTGATAATACCGGTAGTAAAGTATGCATGCAGATAGGGATGCAGCCCGATTTGGATTTTTTCCACGTTTTGGATGGTGGCTATATGATCCAAATCCTTTTCTAATTTATCGGCAACCAGGATAGAAGCCTGGATTTTGCCTGTGCCGTTACATGCCGGGCAGGTTTCCTTCGTCACGATATTGACCTCCGGCCGGACACGCTGTCGGGTGATTTGCATGAGTCCAAATTTACTCAGCGGCAAAACAGTGTGTTTCGATCTGTCAGCTTTCAACTCATCTTTCATCGCTTCGTAAATGGCCTTTTTATTTTCGGCCCTCTTCATGTCGATAAAATCGACAACGATGATGCCTCCCATATCTCGGAGGCGGAGTTGTCTGGCAATTTCTTTAGCAGCTACCAGGTTGGTTTTTAATGCTGTGGATTCCTGGTCACTTTCCTGATTGGACTTGTTCCCGCTATTGACGTCTATGACGTGCAAGGCTTCCGTATGCTCGATGATCACATATCCTCCCTGAGGGAGGCTGACCGTCTGACCAAACAGGCTTTTGATCTGCTTTTCTATTCCAAAACTTTCAAAGAGCTTGGCTTTACCTGTGTAAAGCTTAACAATTTTTTCTTTTTCAGGGGCTATTGTCCTGATGTAGGATCTGATCTGATCGTAAGTGGATTCTTCTTCTACGGTGATTGCATCGAAGGATTCATTGAGTAGGTCTCTCACTAATGAGGAAGCCATACTCATCTCTCCTATAATCTTGTCTCGGCTTCTGGCTTTCAGCAATTTCTTCATGCCTTCTTCCCAATTATTGAGAAGATTTCGAAGGTCTTTGTCCAGTTCTGTAACTGACTGACCTTCTGCTACAGTTCGGATGATAACACCGAAGTTAGCTGGCTTGATAGAATTGATGAGTCTCAGAAGTCTTTTACGCTCGTCGCTGCTGCGGATCTTCTTGGATACATTGACTGAATCCGAAAATGGCACCAATACGAGGTATCGACCAGGAAGAGAGAGCTCACAGGATAATCGGGGCCCTTTGGTAGAGATTGGCTCTTTGACGACCTGAACCAAGATTTGGTTATTCTTAGAAAGAATATTTGAAATCTTGCCGATTTTATCGATTTCAGGTTCGTTTTGAAAGCCTTTCAGATTGTAATTGCTATAGTTGTTGTTGCGCACCATTTTGGTGAACTTGCCTAAGCTGTTGAAATTAGGACCTAAGTCCTGGTAGTGCAAAAAGGCATCTTTTTCGTAGCCTACATCAATGAAAGCTGCATTCAGCCCATTGACTATTTTTCGCACTGTACCCAGGTAGATGTCCCCAACTTTAAACTGATTGTCCACTCCTTCTGAGTGCAACTCAACCAAGCTTTTATCTTGTAAAAGGGCTATTCGACTCCCGTTTTGAGCAGAATCAATTAACAATTCCGTACTCAAAATCTCGTCTTATACTATGTAAATGAACGTGTGTTTTTGTCAAAAAACGGGTATAAGAAGAAGTGTATTACTTCTTCTTATGTCTGTTTTTTCTTAGTCTTTTCTTACGCTTGTGCGTAGCGATCTTATGTCTTTTTCTTTTCTTACCGCAAGGCATAGTCTTATTATTTATAGTGATACATTTAATTACAATCTGTCAAGATAGCTCTGAACACTCTCCAGAATCATAGCATCCTGGGTCATCCCCTTTACTTTCTCAAACTGAGCTTTCGCTTTGTTTTTTTGATCGGCTTCGAAATAGCTGACAGCCAAGTAAAACTGCCCCTGAAGATTATCCGGATGATAACGAATCAATTCTTCAAATCGTTCAGTCGCCTTTTTATATTGACCTGATTGCATGGACAAGATTCCCATATTAAATATGGCGTCTTCATTCTGCGGATCCTCTGCCAAAATCTCCCTCAGCATGGCTATACCTTGCATTGGATTGGCTGAAGACACATAAGTCATCGCAATCTTCGATTTCAAATCCATCCGAGTAGGATCATTATCCAATACTCGATTGAGGTAATCTCGGGTTTGTCCGGCAAGATAGGCTACCTTTTCCTGATCCAGCGCAAAGGTGAATGCTTCGAAATAAGCATTACCGGTTTCCTCAGCCAAACTCAAATCGTTTGTCTGATTTGCTGCCAAACTCAAGAAGTAAGCCGCACTGTCGTACTTCCCCTTTTCCTGATATAGAGAAGCTAGCTGTCTCATGTCTTCAGAAATTGTTTCTGAGCCGGCGACTGCCTTTGCTTTCAACTGAGCTAATGTAGCTTCTTTTTCAGGAGAAAGCTCATTCTCATGCATGGTATTGGCAGAAGTTGATGGAGAATGTTCAGACTGGTTTTCACCTACTGTATTCTGAGCCTCATTATCCACTACAATTTTCGGCAGTGCATAAAGAGCCACTACCGCCGCAACACCTATGATTATGAGAAAGAGCTGTGATTTTTTCATGTCAAAGTCTCCTTAGACTTAATCCTGAGGAGCTAGTTCCTTGATCTTTTTGCTGTTTTTGATCTTCTCAATAAACACTTTGGAAGGCTTGAATGCCGGGATGTAGTGCTCATCGATTACGATCGCTGTATTTTTGGAGATGTTACGTGCAATTTTCTTAGCTCTCTTCTTGTTGATAAAGCTACCGAAACCTCTTACGTAAATGTTTTCTCCTTCAGACATAGAGTCTTTTACTACCTTGAAGAACGCCTCAATGGTCTGTGTCACATCATCCTTCTGGATTCCGGTTTTGTCCGAAATCTTGGTGATTACTTCTGCTTTTGTCACTGTGATTTTAATTTAGAAATTACGAAATAAGCTTAACGACCTATTAACCAAGTGTTTTTGGGACTGCAAATGTACGAGATGCAATGCAATTAAAAAACAAATCCATAAAAATTCACCAGATTTACACGAAAGATTTTATACTTACATGAATAGCAAAGCTACTGATAATCAACTATTTTCCCATCAAATATTAAGTTGGTACAGGGCAAATCCAAGGGAACTTCCCTGGAGAGGAATCCAAGATCCATATAAAATTTGGCTCTCAGAAATCATTCTCCAGCAAACCAGAGTTGCCCAGGGAATGCCTTATTATTTCAAATTCACCGAGGCCTATCCTACCGTGAAAGATTTGGCCCTTGCCCCGGAAGAAGAAGTACTTCGCCTTTGGCAAGGTCTGGGATATTACAGCCGAGCCAGAAACCTCCACAGCTGTGCAAAATACGTTTGGCATGAACTAGACGGGAATTTTCCGGAAACCTATAAAGAACTCCTATTATTAAAAGGTGTGGGAAGCTACACTGCTTCAGCAATTGCAAGTTTCGCTTTTGGAGAAGTCAAAGCAGTGGTAGACGGAAATGTATTTAGAGTCCTGGCACGCTATTTTGGAATTGAGACAGATATTGCCAGCGGCAAAGGCAAAAAACAATTTGAAGCCTTAGCTGACCAGTTAATACCGGCTGATCATCCAGGAGAATTCAATCAAGCCATGATGGACTTTGGGGCAAGGCATTGCACCCCTGCCAATCCATCTTGTGATACCTGCCCTTTATCATCCTCCTGTTTTGCTTTGAATAACAAGATGGTCAAGGATCTTCCAGTGAAAATCAATAAGATTAAAATCAAGGAAAGACATCTACACTATTATGTAATCCGATGCGGAGAAAAGTGGGTATGGAAAAAAAGAAGTTCCGGCGATATCTGGGAAGGATTATTTGATTTTCCACATGTGGAGCAAACGAAGGAAAATTCTGAATCTGAATTCAATTTGCCGGAAGCAGCAAAGACTCCAGTCAAGTTTCCGAAAAATTACCGACATATTTTGTCACATCAGAAACTGAATGCTGTTTTCTCAGAGGTAGAATTTCCGGAAGAAAAAATCGCTCATCTCAATGAATGGGCCGAAAACAATGGCTTTTTACTGGTTGAAGAAGAAAAAATAGAATACTTGGCCAAGCCAAAGTTGATTGTGAACTTTTTGAACGATCAGGGCTTTTGATTAACTTCAAAAATTAGATCTAGAATTATAAATAAGAAGCTATGGCAGGAGTAAATAAAGTGATCCTTTTGGGGAATTTAGGAGCAGACCCGGAAGTGAAATATTTAGAAGGCGACAACGTAGTAGCAAATTTGAGATTGGCTACAACTGAATCTTACAAGGACAGAAATGGAAACCGTGTAGATCAGACCGAATGGCACGATTTGGAGCTTTGGGGTGGTCAGGCGAAAATTGCCGAGCAGTACCTGAAAAAGGGAATGCAAATCTACGTGGAAGGAAAGATCAAATCCGATACTTGGCAGGATGATCAGGGCCAAAATAGAAAAAGGACCAAAATCAGAGTTTTAAGTTTTACCATGCTTGGCTCTAAACAAGAAAATCCGGGACAGGAAAGTAGCGGAATGGGAGCACCTGCTAGCCAATCCAGACCTAACCCCGCACCTGCTGCCACAGGAGGAGGAAATCAAGGACCGGATCTTAGTCCGGATACAGAAGATGACGATTTACCATTCTGATTCAATTCCCCTGAAGTTGATATTCAGGGGAATTGTTTAATTTTGCATCAAACATCTCGTTTAGTACATGGACGACCCTTACCCGAGTTGGTATTTACTTACTCAAATTACTCAGCCCTCCGTAGGGTACCTTTTATTTAACGGTTTACTTTTTATTCTCCTGTTGCTTGGCTCTGCCTTAGTTTCAGGCTCAGAGGTGGCTTTTTTCTCTCTTTCCAATGAGGACTTAGAGTCCATTGCCGATGAAGAGACTAAAAATGGTAAGCATGTTGCCAGGCTCCTTCGTAGCCCCAAACAATTACTCAGTACTATTCTCATTCTGAATAACCTGATCAACATTGCGATAGTCACCTTGACCACATTCGTTTCCTGGAGTATTTTTGGAATGAACGCAACAGGCATAGTGGTGATCATGATACAAACTATCGGTGTCACTTTCGCTATCGTGTTTTTTGGGGAAATTGTACCAAAAGTATATGCCAACAAGGCCAAAATTGAATTCAGCCTTATCATGGCCCCGACCATCAATTTTTTCTCAACCATCCTCAAGCCTATCTCCCTCTTTCTAATGGCAATCAGTAACCTAATTGAAAGAAAAATAGAAAAGAAAGGCTATTCACTTTCGGTTGATGAATTAAACCAAGCCTTAGAAATTACTACTGAAGATGCTCCTAATGAAGAAAAGGACATTTTAAGAGGTATCGTAAACTTTGGAACTCTTTCTGTAAAGCAGGTGATGAGAAGCCGGATGGAAATTACCGCCGTTGACACCGAGATGGATTTTCATGAATTGATGGATAAAATCAATAAAAGCGGTTATTCCAGAATTCCGGTTTATCATGAAACCATAGACAATATTGAAGGCATCTTATATATCAAGGATCTTCTTCCTTATATAGAGCGGGATGAAAATTTTGCCTGGAAAGAATTAATACGAAAAAGCTTTTTCGTTCCGGAAAATAAAAGAGTAGATACCTTACTAAAGGATTTCCAGCAAAAAAGAGTCCACATGGCCATCGTGGTAGATGAATATGGAGGAACTTCAGGCTTGGTAACTTTAGAGGATTTGATAGAGGAAATCATTGGAGAAATCAACGATGAGTTCGATGATAAGGACGATATGTTTTTTCAGGAGATCGATTCCTCCACTTTCATATTTGAAGGAAAAATATCCTTGAATGACTTTTGCAAAAAACTGGATCTTGATTCCCAAATCTTTGATGATGTCAAAGGCGAAAGTGAATCTTTGGGAGGTCTTTTGTTAGAATTGAATAATAAGCTTCCTAAAAATGGAACAAAAATCCATTTTGAATATTTTGAATTTACCATCTTGGCAGTAGATGCCAGAAGAATCAAAAAGGTAAAAGTACATCTGAAAGATCAGCATCAAGATGGGTCTCATCCATTCACGGATTGATTCACTCATTTTTAGTTAAATAAGTATTACAAAATATTATTTGGCTTTCGAAATCGATTGAGTAAAAAAGAGTTGCTATTAGAGAAAAATAAGCTGTAAAATTTTTTATTATTTTTTCCGTAAACCAGATTTCAGGCACTTTGCAGAAAAATCACACAATTGAAGCTAAAACAGGTTAAATTTTTACCCCAATTTTTTAAAAAAACTGTTTTTAAAACGGATATTATTAATTTTTAGGACCTCTTTTTATTTAATAAATAATTAAAAAAAATCTAATTCATCAGAAAATTATCAGCAAAAGCTTGGTTTCATTGCCTTTATTTTAACAAAAGGATTTTTTTTCGTATTTTTTGGAAATTTTGAACCTATTAAATCTATTGAAATATATGCAAAAAGGGTTATACCGCTCAGAATTTGAGCATGACTCCTGCGGCATTGGCGCTGTGGTGGACTTGACTGGGAATCCCACTCATGAAACAATCAGTGACGCCTTATATATGCTTAGCAATATGGAGCACCGAGGTGGCCGGGGTTCAGATCCTAAAACCGGAGACGGAGCAGGTGTATTAATTCAGGTTCCTCATGACTTTCTAAAAGATATTACCGCAAGGACAGAAATCAGTCTACCCGAAAAAGGATACTACGGGGTAGGTATGACTTTTTTTCCCAGAAATAAGCAACTTTTCAAAAAATCAAAGGAGCTACTGAACCAGATCATTGAAGATCTTGACTTTGAACTCATTGGCTATAGACCTGTTCCGGTAGACGAAACAGTTCCAGGATCAGGAGCATTGGAAGTTATGCCCAATATTGAGCAGCTTTTTGTCAAGCACAAAAAAGGGCTCACCGGGATTGCTTTGGAAAGAAAACTGTATGTACTAAGAAACTTTGCTACTTCTGAGGTCAATTCCAAGATCCCTGGTGTCAACCAATCTTTCTATTTTGCCTCCTTCAGTAGCCTGACCTTAATCTACAAAGGTCAGTTGAGAACTGATCAGGTTTTACCCTTTTACAAGGATTTACAAAACGGTAAAATAGAATCTGCTTTTGCAATCGTCCATTCAAGATTTTCCACCAATACATTCCCTAATTGGAGATTGGCTCAGCCATTCAGATTTCTTTCTCACAATGGTGAAATAAACACCATCAGAGGAAATTTGAATAAAATGAAATCTAAGGAAACGCTGATGAAAACTCAGTTTTTCTCTGATGAAGAACTGGAAAAACTGATGCCTATCACCAATAAGCTGAACTCAGACTCAGCCAACTTGGATGCCATGGTGGAGCTATTGACATTGAGCGGAAGATCCTTGCCTCATGCTATGATGATGCTGGTACCTGAAGCTTGGCAGGATAACGAGGTCATGGACAGAGACCGAAAGGCATTTTATAAATTTCACGCCTCCTTAGTGGAGCCCTGGGATGGTCCTGCAGCCCTTTTGTTTACAGATGGAAAATCAGTAGGCGCCACTTTGGATAGAAATGGTCTGAGACCACTTCGCTATTTCATCACCAAAGACCAACGATTAATCCTTTCCTCAGAAGCCGGAGCTTTGCCAATTCGGGAAGCTACAATTACTGAAAAAGGTAGAATCAGTCCTGGAAGAATGCTTTGGGCCGATTTGGAAAAAGGAAAAGTACTCTTTGATGAGGAAGTCAAGGGAGAAATATGCCGAAAGCAGCCTTATGAACAATGGGTAAATGAACAGCGGATCAAGTTAAGGCTGGAGCCAGACCCAGAAACTTTGAGTCATCCATATTCCACAGAAAATATTAAGAAATGCCAAACGGTATTTGGCTATACGTCTGAGGAACTGAAAGTGGTCCTAGGACCTATGGGTAAAAGCGGGCAAGAAGCTATCGGTTCCATGGGAGCAGATACACCGCTTGCTGTCTTATCCAAGCAAAGCCAACATATCGCCAATTATTTCAAGCAATTATTTGCGCAGGTAAGTAATCCACCGATTGATCCGATTCGGGAGCGAATGGTGATGTCCCTCTTCACTAGAATTGGTGAAGGACACAATATACTAGAAGAAAGCCCTCAGCATACTCGACAAATCCATATCTCTCAGCCTGTATTGCTCAACGAGTCTCTGGAAAAAATCCAGAATATGGAAGGCCAAGGCTATAGAGCTAAGAAGTTGTTTGCTCATTTTAACGCAGACCATCAGCCAGGCAGATTATTGGAAGCATTGGATAAGCTTTGTCAGGAAGCAGAGGATGCCATTGCCGAGCGAAAAAATATTCTGATCATTTCAGACAGAAATAGCAATGAAGAATGGGCACCAATTCCATCTTTATTGGCGATCGGTGCTGTGCATCACCACCTGGTTAAAAAGAAGATAAGAACCAAAGCCGGTTTGGTACTTGAATCAGGAGACATACGGGAAACCCATCATTTTGCAACAGCAATTGGTTATGGGGTTTCTGCAATCAATCCATATCTGGCGCTGGAGTCTTTATTGGACATGTTCCAAAAAGGCATGTTCCCGGAAGTAAAAGATCAGAAAACATTATTTTATAACTATCAAAAAGCCATAGGAAAAGGATTATTGAAGGTTCTTTCCAAAATGGGAATTTCTACACTTCAATCTTATCAGGGAGCTCAGATTTTCGAAGCCATTGGATTAGGACCTGAAGTCATAGACAGATGCTTCAAAGGCACCATCTCCAGAATCTCTGGAGTTTCATTTGATGAACTTGCGGAAGAGGTGTTGATCCGTCATAGAGCGGCTTATCATACAGAAAGTCCTGTTTTAGAAACCGGAGGTGTTTACCAATGGAAAAGAAGGGGGGAAAAACACCTTTTCAATCCTGAAACCATCCATTTGCTTCAAAAGTCAACCCGACTCAACGATTACGGACTGTACAAGAAATTTGCTGATAAAATCAACGAGCAGTCAAAAGATGCTTTGACTTTAAGAGGATTATTCGAGTTCAAGAAGAGAATTTCGGTACCTCTGGAAGAAGTCGAGCCTGCAGAAAGCATCATGAGAAGATTTGCAACAGGAGCTATGTCTTTTGGGTCAATTTCTCATGAAGCTCATACTACTCTTGCCATCGCCATGAACCGTATCGGAGCTAAAAGCAACTCTGGAGAAGGTGGAGAGGATGAAATCCGTTTTCAGAAAAAAGAAAATGGGGATTGGGAAAGATCTGCGATCAAGCAAGTGGCATCGGGAAGGTTTGGAGTAACCAGTAATTACCTGACTAATGCAGCAGAACTCCAAATTAAAATGGCACAGGGAGCCAAGCCTGGTGAGGGTGGACAATTACCTGGCCACAAGGTAGACGAGTGGATAGGAAAAGTTCGCCATTCTACCCCGGGGGTAGGCCTCATTTCGCCTCCTCCCCATCACGATATTTATTCAATTGAGGATTTGGCTCAGTTGATTTATGATTTGAAAAATGCCAATAGAAAGGCTAGAATCAATGTGAAGCTGGTATCCCAAGCCGGAGTAGGAACTGTGGCAGCCGGAGTAGCTAAAGCAATGGCTGATGTGATTTTGATTTCAGGAGCAGATGGAGGTACAGGCGCCTCTCCGCTCTCTTCCATCAGACATGCAGGCTTGCCATGGGAGTTGGGACTTTCAGAAGCGCATCAAACCTTGGTAAAAAACAACCTGAGAAGCAGAGTAGTGCTTCAGACGGATGGACAATTGAGAACCGGAAGGGATTTGGCAATCGCAACACTTTTAGGTGCTGAGGAGTGGGGAATTTCAACCGCCGCCTTAGTAGTAGAAGGCTGTATCATGATGAGAAAATGTCATCTTAACACCTGTCCTGTAGGTATAGCCACCCAAAATCCTGAACTGAGAAAACTCTTTACGGGAGACCCTGAGCATGTAGTGAATTATTTCTATTTCTTGGTTCAAGACTTGAGAGAAATCATGGCATCCTTGGGTTTCAAAACCATAGACGAAATGGTGGGCCAAAGTCATGTATTGCAATCCACCGGTCATCTGAATCATTGGAAATGGGATAAGGTAGACCTATCACCAATCTTCCATAGAGTGGAAGTACCGGATCATGTGGGTATCCACAAACAGATCGATCAGGATTGGGATTTGAAGGAAGTATTGGATAGAAAACTTATCAAAGCAGCTCTTCCATCCTTGGAACAGGCGATTGCAGTTTCTGGCCACTTTCAAATCAAAAATACAGACCGTGCAGTCGGTGCTATGCTTTCCAATGAGATTTCCAAAATTTATGGAAGTGTAGGATTACCGGATGATACCATTCAATTCAAGTTTACGGGTTCTGCGGGACAGACTTTTGGTGGTTTTTTGACTAAAGGTGTAAGCTTTGAACTGGAAGGAGAGGCTAATGATTACTTCGGAAAAGGACTATCCGGAGGAAGGCTGACAATCTATCCAAGCCGAAATGCCAAGTTCAAACCTGAGGAAAATATCATCATAGGGAATGTGGCATTTTATGGAGCTACTTCCGGTGAAGCCTATATTAATGGTAAAGGTGGAGAAAGATTCTGTGTGAGAAACTCCGGTGTCAAAACTGTAGTGGAAGGAATCGGAGATCATGGCTGTGAGTATATGACAGGAGGATTAGTCGTCAATCTTGGTGAGATAGGAAGAAATTTCGCTGCCGGTATGAGTGGTGGAATAGCTTATATTTTGCACGATTATATCACAGAAGTCAACCCTGAATTGGTGGATATTGATCCTTTGACAGAAGAGGATTACAACACCATCAAATCCTTTGTGAAAAGGCATGTTAAGCTGACGAATAGTGCTTTGGGAAGTCAATACTTGGAGGATTGGGAAAAGTCCAAGCTCAAATTTATCAAGGTGATTCCTAGAGATTACAAGGCAGTTTTGGAGAAAAGAGCATTAGAACAATCAAAATCATTGGTGTAAGATGGGAGCGAAAGAAGGATTTATACAATTTAAAAGAGAGACCCCTGTCAGTCGAGACCCACAGGAAAGAGTGGGAGACTACAAGGAGATATATGAGCCGTTTTCTGACGAAAAATTAAATCATCAGGCGGCGAGATGCATGGATTGTGGTATACCATTTTGCCACAACGGCTGTCCATTGGGAAATGTAATCCCTGAGTTCAATGATGCAGTTTATGAAAAGGACTGGGCTCAGGCGATCAGTATTTTGAAGAGCACCAACAACTTTCCGGAATTTACAGGTAGGATTTGTCCTGCTCCCTGTGAGGCAAGCTGTGTATTGGGTATCAACAAAGACCCTGTTGCGATTGAACTCATTGAAAAAAGTATCGCTGAAAAAGCCTATGAATTAGGACTAATCCAGGCTAATCCTCCCAAAAAGAGAACCAACAAGCACGTGGCTGTCATTGGCTCTGGCCCTGCTGGATTAGCAGCTGCAGATCAGCTGAATCAAGTAGGTCATGAGGTGACTGTTTTTGAAAAGGACGCGAAACCCGGAGGTTTATTGAGATATGGTATTCCAGATTTCAAATTGGAAAAATGGGTGATAGACAGAAGAATTGATTTGATGAAGCAAGAAGGGGTTATTTTTTCTTGCGGGACGGAGGTTGGCTTCAATATCAAAGCAGAAAATATCCTCAGAAATTTCGATGCGGTAGTATTATCTACCGGAGCAGCTCAACCCAGAGCGTTGAATATTAGAGGTTCTGATCTCAAAGGAGTTCATTTTGCCATGGATTTCTTAGGAAAACAGAATCAGGTTGTCGGTGGAGAAATAGAGGAAAACCCTATTTCTGCAAAAGGAAAACATGTGATCGTCATTGGAGGAGGAGATACCGGTAGTGACTGTATAGGAACTTCCAATAGACATGGTGCGGCCTCCATTACTCAATTAGAGCTCTTACCCAAGCCTCCTAAACAGAGAACAGTCTTGAATCCATGGCCTGAATGGCCTATGACGCTCAAAACATCCAGTTCCCATGAAGAGGGCGCCGAGAGAGTATTTTCCATTTTGACCAAGGAATTTATCGGCAATGAAGCCGGGGAAGTCACTGGACTGAAGCTGGTAGATCTGGAATGGATGGAAAAAGATGGGCGAATGAATTTTGAAGAAGTAGAAGGTACAGAACGAATTGTACCCTGCGACCTAGCATTTATTGCTATAGGTTATACAGGGCCTGCCCAAAATGGTTTATTGGAAGCATTTGGGGTAGAGAGTATGGAAAACACATTGCCCAAATCCAAAAACTATCAAAGTACCAATCCTAAAGTATTTCTTTCCGGAGATATGCGAAGGGGCCAATCTTTGGTTGTATGGGCAATTTCTGAAGGAAGAGAAGCTGCTGTCAAGGTTGATGAGTTTTTGATGGGAGCTTCTTCCCTTCCTCAGAAAGATGAATCTTTCTTCCAGGTTGAAGAATCTCTGGAAGGAACAGAATAATTGTTTTTAATAACCTTAATGAAAAATACCACCTGATTGGGTGGTATTTTTTTTTGGAATGAATTATAAAACATTAAAAATCCACCACTGAGAATTTTTGTTCTCCCATACTTCAAAAGGAAAAGCGAGCTTTAAAATTGTCTTTAATCAATAGAGACACTTCCATAAACATTGAATTCCTTTGGTAGGAATATTTTTTTGCCGATGCCTTGATCATCTTGGATTGAAAGTTAATCGAAGTACTTACAATTTTCCATTTCTTAATCTCAATCACAGCATTAAACTGACAAATATGGTGTGACAACGCTTTTTTTATTTGATTAATTTTTGAGTTATCCAATTTGTGAATATATTTATTCGAACATCTAATTTCTTTATCAGATTAAATTCTTAACCAAGGGCATTGTTTTAGTACTGATATTTATTGAAATTATTCAACTCAAATGATTAACACTTAACTTTTTCTAAATCTTTTACAATCAATAATTAATTACCATGCAGTTTAAAAACCAAAAATTCACAATGACCTTGCTTTTAGCAGGGTTCATTACTTTCGGATGCGAAAGTGATTTGGCACTCGTAGAGCCTGCTATCGAAGCAAAACTTGAGGAGGAGACTTTTTCAAAAAGTTTTAATCTAAGTGAAATCAAAGAAATGACTGATTTTACCAACCTGAGACAAGGAGACTTTACCGGAAGATTTCTAATCCTAAGCAGAGGCAATAATCTACCTGCCAATATTGAAAGAAGCATTTCCTCTGCTGGAGGAGAGATTGTCAAAACATTCCCTGAGATCGGGGTGGCTGTTGCCGTATCTCGATCGGATAACTTTCTTTCTCAGGCCAGCACTATCAGTGGGATAGAATCTATTACTCCTGATATGATTTTGCAATACACCAAAGAGCCAAGTTTAATAGGTGATGAACAAGTAATTGAAAGAGGACAAAATGGAATTTCTTCAAGAAAAGTGACATCATCAGGAACACCTTTCAACTATCAAGATGCGTTTTTTGATGGTTGGCAATGGGCTCCGGGCTCAATCGATGCTCCAAAAGCATGGGACAATGGATTTACTGGAGAGGGAATCAGAGTAGCAGTAATAGATGGAGGTTTCCATTCTGCTCATACAGACCTCGCTCCTAACTTGGACGTAGCTAGCTCCTTATCAACTGTACCTGATTTTAACTTTAATGAGGACACAGGTACCTTCTGGCATGGAACCCATGTGGCTGGTATCGTGGCGGCATCTGGAGACGGTATAGTTGGAATAGCTCCGAAAGCAACGATCATAGGCGTCAAATCTCTACATAGCGGCTCAGGAGCATTCGAGTGGATCCTTGAAGGAATTCTATATGCCGCTACACCTCAGTCAAAAGGCGGAGCAGGTGCGCAAATAATCAATATGAGTCTTGGAGCTGAGTTTCCAATCCGTGATCTATGGCAAGAGGAAGGGTTTAGAAAAGCCTTCCAAGAATTGCAAAAAGTCTATGATCGGGCTACTACCTATGCCTACCAAAATGGAGTTACTATCATAGCTTCTGCAGGAAACGGTGCGTCAAACTATGATGTGGAAAGAGGCTTGTTCAAATTTCCTGCCCAGAATAGACACGTACTTTCTATCAGTTCAACAGGTCCAACTGGCTGGGTTTTAGGAAACGAAAACTTCACCCAATTAGCATACTACTCTGACCACGGTAAAGCTCTTTTAGATTTTGCAGCTCCAGGAGGAACTTTAGGTTTGGCATTAGTTGATGGAAACTTCAATCGATGTACTTTAATTGGCACTTTAGTGAGTACATCAGGAATCTGCGCAATATTTGATCAAGTATTCAGTACGGTCAGAGGCGGAACAAATTCTTCTTACAATTGGGCTCAAGGAACCTCTATGGCTTCCCCCGCAGTGGCAGGAGTAGTTGCATTAATGATGGAGGCCAACGGAGGCTCAATGAATCCGGCCCAAGTAAAAACTAGGCTGATTCAATCTTCTACAGATTTGGGTAAACCTGGACAGGATGAGATCTACGGGCATGGCTATGTCAATGCAGCCAAGGCTGTAGGATTGAATTGATCCAACTAGTCAAATCAATATAAACTTAAAGCCGGGGAAGTTTTTCCCCGGCTTTTTACTTACCAGAAATTAATCCTTGAGAATATGCAGGAAGCCATTGGAACCAAAGAATAATGATGAATCCAGATGAATTTATTCTATTATCAAAATCTCTAATTGAGAAATGATATTGAAACTGAAGCATAACTTATTAGCTGAAAAATCTCAGGTAACAGGAAATAAAATAATGAGCAGAGACACCTGCGTTGTTATTTTTAAATTTTTTGATGGTTGGAATATAGAATAGCTTTTTCCGGAATGAGTAACTTTTACCATCAATTCTTTAAACCAAAAAAAGCGAGTGAAGACACTCGCTTTAGCCAATTTAGGCACTCGATCAATCCATGAGGGAATTAGCAATGGGTTTTACCTTTGCCTTAATTGCTCCCTCCGCCTCTTCTTCTTCGGAATTCCTCACTACTCATAATTTCTCCTCTTTGGCCTCTCCTATCTTGTCTTTCGGCTTTTAGCTCAACCCATTGTTTTCTCTGCTCTTCGGTTAAGACTTCGTTTAATCGCTCTTCATGTTTTTGAGCTTCTTCCTTACGGGCATCTGCCTCAGCTTTACGAGCCTGTCTTTCTTCCTCTCTTTTTTGAGCTAAATCCAGATGAATTACATAAATCTTTTCTTGTTGCTCCTTAGTCAAATTCAACTGCTTGGTCATACGTTCGGTCATCATCTTTGCCATCTCCTCAGGGTTAGGCCTATTATTACCGCGCTGTCCTTGAGCCATAACTCCAAAAGAAATCAAGGCCATTAATCCAAAACTTAAAATCCATTTTTTCATATTCTTCTTTATTTGATTTTGGTTATTAGACTGCAGTTGATGGATTGAGTTTAATACCGATTTGTTAATGAATCTAAATTCTACTTTTCCTCAATCAACTCTCTTCTTTCCGAGGCCCTGACATATTTTGGCTTGATCAATAAGCGAAGACTCGGATCAAAGGATAAGTAATTCCAAGACCAGTCCAGAAAAATCAATAGCTTATTTTTCACTCCCAAAATGGCCATTAGATGTACAAATAGCCATGTCAGCCAAGCAAATAATCCTTGGAACTTAATAAAAGGCAAATCCACTACTGCCAACTTCCTTCCGACTGTAGCCATTGAGCCCAAGTCTTTGTATTTGAAAGGTTCCCCCTCTTTCCCTTCCTCATATTTAACCAAATTCTTTGCTAAAGCACTAGCTTGCTGCAATGCTACCTGAGCTACTTGAGGATGCCCTTTTGGATAATCATCAATTTCCATCAGACAGATATCTCCTAAGGCATAAACCCCTTCCAAGCCGCGGACTTGATTGAATTTATCTACTAGAATTCTTCCATTTTTGGCAAAAAGCTCATCCTGCAAACCATTAATCCTATTAGGCTTAATTCCGGCTGCCCATAAGAGTGTTTGAGTTTCTATTTTATTGCCGTTTTCCAGGAAGACTTGTTGTCCATCATAATCCTGAACTTTAGTCTCCAGCTTGACTTCCACCCCCAATTTTTTCAAATATTCCAGCGCATGCTCTTTGGCTTCATCCGACATGGAAGCTAAGAGGGAAGGACCAGCCTCAATCAACACCACCTTCATATTTTTGAAGCTTAATTCAGGATAGTCTTTGGGAAGCACATTATTCCTTAGCTCAGCCATAGCACCGGCAAGCTCCACACCTGTTGGCCCTCCGCCAACGATCACCACATTCATCAGGGCTCTTCTGTTTTCTTGCTTTTCTATGTTGATTGCTTGCTCATAGTTGGAAATAATCTTATTTCTGATGTATAGAGCCTCTGAAACAGTTTTCATGGGAGAAGCAAAAAATTCTATGTTTTTGGCTCCAAAATAATTGGTATCTGCTCCCATGGCTAACACCAAATAATCGTAGTCCAAAAATCCTGAATCAGTGAACAAGCGCTTTTGAGCTGTGTCCACGGACTCAACTTCAGCCATTCGGAAGATTACATTTTTTGAATGATGAAATATTTTCCTGAGCGGAAAGCTAATTGCACTGGGCTCCAAACCTGCTGTAGCAACCTGATAAAAAAGTGGCTGGAATTGATGGTAATTATTTTTATCCAATAGGACTACCTGTAGTTTTTTCTTATTCAGATTTCTGGCGAGTTTGAGTCCCGCAAAGCCGGCACCTATGATCACTACCTTGGGATATGGGGATTGTGGAATATTGGGAAGGGGAGAGTGAGAGCGTTCCGTCATATACTAAAGTTTTTTAGATGATACGAAATCACACATAAAAAAGACGGGAATTCTTCAAAAAGTATGGGATGGATTAACTCTGACAATCCCACCGCTAAAAGGAAAAGATTTCTTATTTTTACGCCCTAAATCGAGCAAATCCATGGGAAGAGCGTTTGAATTCAGAAAAGAACGAAAATTCAAAAGATGGGACAAAATGTCCAAGGTCTTTACCAAATTAGGTAAAGAAATCGTGATGGCAGTAAAATCTGGTGGTCCGGATCCAACAGCTAACGCTAAATTGAGAACCATCATACAAAATGCCAAGGGTGCCCAAATGCCGAAAGACAGGATAGAGGCAGCCATCAAGAGAGCATCCAATAAGGACGAAAAAGACTACGAAGAAATTGTATATGAAGGCTACGGTCCATACGGTATTGCCGTATTGGTTGAGACTTCTACCGATAATATCAACCGAACTGTAGCCAACGTAAGATCTTATTTTACCAAAGCGGGTGGCTCTTTGGGAACTTCCGGTTCGGTAAGCTTCATGTTTGATCACAAAGCTGTTTTCAGATTCACCCAAGGCGAATTGGATATGGATGAGCTGGAATTAGAACTGATCGATTTCGGTTTGACAGACATCGATGAAAACGAAGGTGAAATTTTTGTTTATACAGAATTTGAAGACTTCGGTACCATGCAAAAAGCATTGGAAGAAAAAGGTATTGAAGTAATTTCCGCAGATTTCCAATGGTTCCCTACCACCCTGACTGAATTGACAGAAGAGCAGGAAGAAGTTATCAACAAGATGATTGAAAAGATGGAGGAGGACGATGATGTAAACAACGTATACACTAATATGGCCTAAGCGAAAGCTTGGGCTCTTTTTTTATGAATTTTCCCAGAAGACAGAATTTAAAGCAGCAAGAAAAACCACTTATTGTCGTAGGAAGTAAAAATCCGGTGAAAATAAACAGTGCCGAAGATGCATTTTCACTGGCCTTTTCAAAGGGATTCCACATCAATGGAATTACCACTTCCTCAGGAGTTCCTGATCAACCATATGGAGATGAAGAAACTTGGTTGGGGGCAAAAAACAGAGCACTCAATGCCAAAAAGAATTTTCCGGAAGGAAATTATTGGGTAGGTATTGAAGGTGGACTTGACCAAGATAAACATGGGATGTTTGCTTTTGCCTGGATTTATATTTTAGATGATAATGGGCAAGTTGGTCAAGCCAAAACCAGCACCTTCTATTTACCGGAAGGAATTGTCAGCTTGATCAAAAGTGGAATGGAACTGGGAGATGCAGATGATCAGTTTTTTTCAAGAACAAATTCCAAGCAAGAAGGCGGGTCAGTTGGTCTTTTAACAGAAGGAAAGCTTACTAGACGAGATTACTATTCTCAAGCAATTTTACTCGCTTTGATCCCTTTTTTGAACAAAAATTACTATTAGATGCGATTTTTCGAATAAATTTTTAAATAAAAGTCAGTTTTTTTTAAAAAATCTTTGAAACTATTGGATAATAGAAAAAAAGTAACTTCTTTAGTTACATACTATTTCATATTAACATATTTGTAACATATATATAAAGAAAAGTAAAAGTTGCTGTAATCACCCCTAAGTTTATTAGCGACAAAACCTCCCCTCTCGGGGAGGTTTATTTTTTTAGATTCCTGATGAAATTTCTTAATGCTATTCTCCAATCCGGATCAGCGTCCCATTCAGGACCTATATATAATTCATCTCTGACTAATAGCTTTATATAATATTTTACAACCGTACGGTTTTCTGTTTCAGGATTAGATTCCAAGCCCATACTTTTTTTGAGATCCGCCTCTCTACCTTCAACTTTTACCAATAAAAATTGAATCCTATCCCTGATTAATTCCTGATTGGTTTTTGCCTCGGTCAGCCAGGCAACTTCGTGAGGATATTCTGCCTTGAGAATTGACTCTATCTCTGCTTTTTGGGCTGCTTGCTCTGCCAAAATTCGTTCGGCTGACTTACCATATAAATCATATCTGAAATATGTCAATGAACCGGTTTCAGCACTTGAACCCTCTAAAGGAACACCCAATTTGAATACTTCCAGGTTCAACGGGTTTCTTGCAAAAAATTTACTGGAAGAAGCATCCTGTGCAGCTTGTCCTTGAGTCATGCCCGGAAACTCAGGAATATCAATTACCAATAGGTTTTTGGTTCTGACATTTTCTCCCAGCGCTCCGAACTGATCCGCCACTTCCTCGATTTTAGGTGCGCTCAATCCAAAAAGAGCCGTCGAGGTGATGACTTTACCATCTCCACTGAACTTTCCTACATGGATACTGGCATTGTTTCTCTGACGAGTGACTAGGATGATGTTTTTAATAAGGCGCTGCTCAAATGCCTTGGCGTAATTACTTTGTACTTCCTCCGATAAGGAAACCTGCTCGAGTTCATAATAAGCGACAGGGTCTCCTCCAGCTTTTACCAAGGCCGAATGAACCGAATCCGCAACAGCCTTCCAATCCATTACCGGTCTGGCAGCTGGATCGGCAGAGATCAAAACCACAGACTTTCCATCAAAAAAAGTCTCCGGTAAATTCCCTTGACTCCTGACTGGATGGGTCAAGAAGAGTATTGCCAGAAAAATTAAATATTTCATAGAGAAATGGAAGGAAAGAAACTTAAATTAAATTCGGACTTTAAATAACGAAATTTTAACCATCTCATGTACCAAAGACCAAAACTTCTCCTCTTTTTCATCATCTGCTTGGCTCATTTTTCTGTTTCTGCACAATCCTTACGGGAAAAAACTCTTATCAAACACATGGTTTACCTTTCTTCCGATGAGTTGAAAGGGAGAAAAACCGGTACCCCTGAAAACCTTAAAGCGAGAGAGTACATAGTATCCGAATTCGAAAAATCAGGATTAAATTCTCAATACCCCGATTATTTACAGGAATTTCAATTTTACAACCGAAGAGAGGGAAAAACCCTCACCGGAAAAAATGTAGTAGGATTTGTAGCGGGAACGGAGAGCAAAAAAATAATTGTGATCACAGCTCACTACGATCATGTAGGAGTAGGGAAAAAGAACGCTGAAGGCGACTCCATATATAATGGAGCTGACGACAATGCCTCTGGCACGGCAACTTTGATTGAAATGGCTGATTATTTTGCGAAAAATCCAGCCAAGCATAGCCTGATGTTTGCAGCCTTGGATGGAGAAGAAATGGGACTTCAAGGTGCAAAAGCACTGGTTGAAGATTTTCCCTTCGACTTGGAAGCGATCGCCCTGAATGTCAATATGGACATGATATCCAGAAATGAAAAAGGGGAATTATATGTTTCTGGAACTCACTACCATCCACAATTCAAACCGGCATTGGAGTCTGCCGCAGCTGATTCCGACATTCAATTAAAGTTTGGCCATGATATCCCAGGTACAGGTGCCGATGACTGGACGAAATCATCTGATCACGGTGCTTTTTTCGAAAAAAAGGTCCCTCATTTATACTTTGGAGTGGAAGACCATCAAGATTATCATCAGGTTTCTGATGAGTTCAAAAATATTAATCCAGAATTTTATGTGAAGGCCAGCCAACTCATTTTGAACTGCATTTTGGCTTTAGACGAAGATTTGGCAAAAGAATAGGAGATATTTTTCCTTTGTTCCATAGGTTACTTACTTTGTATGGAATTGAATAAAAGTAGATTTTGGCAAAAAATGATTTCATAACCAGACTCCTGATTTGGAGATTAAGGCATATGAGCAATCAAAATTTTATTTTGATTCTCAGTGGCATCATTGGTGTGATTTCTGGTCTGGCCGCAGTGATTCTCAAGCAAGGGGTACATGCTATCCAAAACTTTCTGACAGAAGGTTTTTATGTAGAATATGCCAATTTCATGTACATCATCTATCCAATTATTGGTATCGCTGCTGCCTTTCTTATTGGAAAGTTTCTTTTTAAGGATGTTGGTGGTCACGGGATTCCGGATGTACTGTTTACAATTTCCAAAAAGCAGAGTTTAATACCCAGGGTAAAGACCTACAGCAGAGTTATTACTTCAGCCTTGACTGTCGGTTTTGGAGGCTCCGTCGGATTAGAAGCACCCATGCTGGTAACAGGATCAGCCATTGGTTCCAATATTGGAGTTTTGGTACATCTCAACTCCAAAAAAAGAACCTTATTGATTGGCTGTGGAGCTGCGGGAGCGATCTCGGCCATATTTGGAGCACCAATTGGCGCAGTGATTTTTGCGATAGAGGTTATATTAATGGAAATCAGTACAGCAAGCTTTATCCCTTTGTTGATTGCCTCAGTGACGGGCTCCCTGACTTCCATGTTGTTGATTGGGGAAGATTCAGTCTTCAATTTCAATCTTCAGGAGGAATTTAGAGCGGCCCATATGCCCTATTATCTTTTATTGGGGATCTTCTGCGGCATAGTCTCTTTGTATTTCAGTAAGGCTGTAGTTCGAACAGAAAAAATCATGGAGGGACTGGAGAGCCAAACCATCAGAATTCTGTATGGTGGAGCTATGCTAGGGTTCATGTTATTTTTCTTTCCTCCTATCTATGGGGAGGGTTATGATACACTGAACTTGCTTATTGATGGCAACTCCAACCAGTTATTGGAAAAAAGTCCATTTTTCTCGGCTATAGAAAACCCATACATGATTTTGATTTTTTTGGCCTTAATTATCTTAATCAAACCCATTGCCTCCGCTTTGACATTGAGTGCAGGAGGATCGGGAGGGATATTTGCTCCTTCCTTATATGTAGGGGGTTTAGTAGGCTTTCTTTTCGCTTTTGGGAAAAACATGCTGGGAATTCACATTCCTCTGCCTCTCGCTCATTTTACCTTAGTGGCTATGTGCGGTGTCATGGCTGGAGTTCAGCACGCTCCTCTATCAGCTATATTCCTTATCGCTGAAATAACTGGGGGATATGAACTCTTTGTACCGCTGATGTTCGTTTCGGCCATCTCCTATATCACCACCACTTACTATCAAAAGGATAGCCTTTATATTCAACAACTCAAGGAAAAGGGTAAACAACTGCCCGAAACCAAAGATCAAGAGTTACTGGATATGATAGATATTTCTCATGTAATAGAAAGAGATTTATTGCCTATTCACCCAGAGTCCAAGCTGAAAGATTTGATCGACTTGGTTAAAATTTCCAAGAGAAATATTTTCCCTGTTGTGGACGAAAATAAAATACTCCGTGGAATCATCACCTTGGATGACATCAGGGATATCATGTTTGACTTAGAAAAGCAAGAAAACACTCAAATCAGGAGTTTAATGCATAGTCCTCCAGAAATCCTATTAGCTACTGAAAATATGCAAAAAGCCATGGAAAAGTTTGAAAAGTCAGGAGCATGGAACCTGCCTGTAGTAGAGGATGGACGCTATTTGGGCTTTGTTTCAAAGTCCAGAATCTTCAATTCTTACCGAAAAAGATTGATCCGACAGAGGCAGGATTAAGGCCGATTTAAAAGAATATTTGGATTTTGAAATTATCCACTTTTTAACATTCATTTTAACAGCCCTTTTTTCAGTTAGCTTCGATTATCCACAAATTTACCTATTATTGATCGCTATTAAAATACTGATTTTCAGCACTTTATTATGCCATTGTTGAAAAGTGTGGATAAATAATTGAAAATGTGGATAAAAATTTCTTGCATTTTTTAATCCTCAAAATTAGCCTGTATGAAGCATTTTTTAACTTGGAATTAATATTCGCTTAATATCAAAAATTAAGCCTTGATTTTTTTTTAAAACAAATTTTATTTGGATTCGTTGTCGTACAATACACTTTTTGAATCCTGAAAAACAGTTTTATTGTACTGAAAAAAAATTCAAGCTTTGAATATTACAATTTTGGTTCAGAAAGATCAATTTTAAGTCTTTAGCTATTCGCCTTGAGATCAAAGCGCTTAACTATGGAACAGCAATAAATTTCAATATTGGGTGAGAGTCTAGTAAAGGCTTTTTTGAAAAATAAAAGTCCCGATTGCAAAGCCCTAGTTTCCCCAGCCTAGGGGCTCAAGATTATTCATTTGTCTCAATATCCAACCTTGTCTTCCGGAGATGTAATTGGTAGGTCTCCTAGGACTCCATCTTATTGGGTTCGGTAATACTGCAGCTATCATGGCAGCTTCTCCACGAGTGAGTTTTTTGGCCGGTTTACCATAAAACGTTTGAGCCGCAGCCTCGATTCCATAGATTCCAGGGCCCATTTCTATGACATTTAAGTAAACCTCCATAATCCTTTCTTTGGGCCAGAGAAACTCTACTAGAACGGTAAAATAAGCTTCAAGCCCCTTTCTCACATAATTTCTACCTGGCCAGAGGAACACATTTTTGACAGTCTGCTGGGTAATGGTACTGGCTCCCTTTATTCTTTTACCTTTCTTATTCCCTTCCCAAGCTTTTTTCATGGCTTCCATATCAAAACCCGAATGCTGCAAAAACTTTTGATCTTCTGAGGCATATACCGCTTGAGGCGCATGCCTGGAGATCTCCTCCATCGGTACCCAGTCTTTGTAAAGCCTCAGTTCTTTTTTTTCATCCAAAGACTGCTCTACCAAACGAATCACCATTAATGGTGTAAGTGGAACAGGCACAAAGCGATAAATGATGACCAAACCAATTGATATGATAAAAAACCAAATAATGATTTTTAGGATAAATCTGCTGACCCAACGGATTATTTTCATGCTTTGCGCTTTGCTTTTGCCTGTACAAATTGATAAAAAAATACGGAATTTGAATCTTTGGCAATAGCTTCTAAATCTGATTCCATTTCCCTTACATCATTCTCACTGATTAAATCGGTATCTAACATGGGTTTAGCTGCACTTTTCATCAGCTCCTTCCAATAAGCTGTCATGCGCTTTAATTCCTCTGGCCTTGATTGATCCAAATGAAACCCCCCTCTTTGTAACTCTATTTCTCCGAAACCTACTTCATGCAGCAAATTTCCCAGCTTGACCCCAATATCAGGATCTCCTCCACTTTGAATCTGATAGGCGTTGTAAGCATTATAATATCGCTCCAGACCCGGCAATTTGGGTAAAAAATAAAAACTTGAATTGAAGACCTCTGTTAAATAGATAACCCCCTCAGGGTGCAAGTGCTCATAAACTGACCTTAGCACCTTTTTTGGTTCTTCTACATGCTCCAGAACCCAACAGATAAACCCAGCATCGAATTTTTCACCAAAATTCAATTCTGCTGCATCTTGATTGACAAAATTGATTTTTCTGTCCGAAAATCCGGATAAATTGATTTGGGCTTTTTCAATTTGAGACTTCTCTATTTCCACGCAGGTCAAGTCCAAGTCAGAATAAAGGCTCAATATTACCTGTGATTGTGCCCCAACTCCAGAGCCTATTTCCAATACATTCTTTCGATTTTTTAAATCAATGAAAGGATAAATTAAAGGAGTCAGAATACCCGCCTGGCTCATCAGCCGCTCCTGCTCCTCTGTCAGATATCCATGAATGTATTTTCCCATAATCTTCCGAAAATTACCGAAAATTCGCAGTTTTTATACTCCAGAAGCTAGTTAGCTTTCTTTTTTAATATTACAGGAAACTGTACACTTTCGGATACTTTTTCTGCGAAGGATTTCAACTCAGGGTAAGCGCGAGGGGAGTAATTTTTAACACGAATATCCAATTTGCTGACTATACGAATATGACCTTCTTCAATTTTTGACTCCAACAGATAGGTTAATTCCTTGTTCGGAGTGAAAAGAGACACAGATGGAGGGATTTCATCTACTTCATAACCTTCCGGAATTTCCATGTCGAGCTCAAAATTCTGATAAAAGGGATAATCAAAATCAATTGGATAAGTTCTCCTCGCTTCCAAAAAAGGATTTTCATAGAAAATGGATTCTTTAAAAGGGCTTAAAATCACAATTTCTTCTCCATCATTAAAGGCCGGCTTCTTGGCCTTTGAGAATAGATATCCTTCTTCTTGAAACTTATCATCAACAGTAATATCATAGTAGGAGTCGTCGAGGTCTTCAGGTTCAGGATTTGGACCTAATAGCTGATCTCTCAATGAAAGCACATTCAGCCCTTCTAGTTTGAAATTGATAGAATAAGCCCAATTTCCTATAGAGTCTTTTTCAACAGTAATCATCTGATTGGATCCAGAATTGTGCTTTAAGTCAATGGGAATCAGTTTTGATTCATCACCCCGAATCAAAAATCCTTGAGGCACCAATTTTTTGGGAGGAATTAATCCAAAAGATAGATAAGGATCGGTGGCATCCAGCCAAAACACTGAATCTCTGATCTCTAGTCTCACGAGAGAATTTGAAAACTGATTAAGAAAAGGGCTGGGGATTAAATCTGTTCTGTTCTCGCCTTTTTGATTGACCAACACTAAATCCGCAGTGATTCCATGGTCTTGAAGCAGGTTAAGCAGAGTCAGGTGAATGTCTAAATGGTTCCCTTCTCCTTTTTTGAGCAAAGACCTTGCGTCTTGGGTAGGTAGCGGATAAATACTTGGCTGTACTTTAAACCTGTCCTTGACAAAACGGTAAATTTTTTCTGCCGTTTCAAGATCATTAGTACCATACAGCACATCTTTAATACCCAATTTTTTCACTGAGTTCCCCTTGAAATAAGATTCAAATGCTGGAATAGACTGGATACGTGTTCCCAACTCTTCCCAGGTAGAGTAGACTATTGGCTGAAACTGGGTTCCATCCTGAAATAAAAAGCCCTCGACCCTAAACACATAATCCAAGGGATTACTCAGGTAAGGTTCAAGTCGAAATGAAGGAATATTTTCAAGATTCCAGTAAAACCTATCTCTTGAAGGAGAAACTTGAAGCATTTCCCGAACGGGAGTACCCTGGGTGACGAGTTGATATCGAAGATAGTCTGGTACTTGAAAAGTATATTCAGATCTGAGTTTTGGGTAAGTACCCTGAAACTCCCATCCTTCCAATAAATAGTACTCACGATCAACCTTCACGTACTTCCACTCCAGGATGGAGCCTTTTTTTACTTGAGGGAAAACAATCCTATAATCGGACCAACCATTTGCATTATCAGACCTAAAAATGTGTTCATCTCCCAGTCTAATACTTTTCCTTTCATCTCCATCCAAATAACTTACAGTAGCTCTTAATTCAACAATTTGCTCAATCTTTAAATCACGTGCGGTGAAAAAAGGGATGGTGATATTGCCAAAATTATCTGGGTTGTCTCCAAGAATTTTGTATCTAAAATGGTATTCTGTGACAAGGCCTATCACCCAGCCTTCCCCCTCTTTGATTAAGGGATAAGTGACTCCCCCCTCGTAAAGAGAGACAACCTTTGCCTCTTTTTCGAAGAAAACTGAATCCAGCTCTTTTTCAAATTTGCTATAAATTCCAAAGCTAACTTGCCCAAAACTTGGCCAAGAAAGGATAATAAATACCCATATCAGCCCTATTCGTGAGCTCAAGGATTACTTACTTTTTTTAAGACCAAAGGAGCATTCATTTTAGTAGCCACAGTTTCCATAAAATATTTCAAATTGGCATACTGCCTGACATCGATGGTTGGTTTTTTGACTTCGAGCTTTGCTACAATCTGAACTTTATCTCCCATTAGCACTGGATTATAAGAAAATAACACTTCCCCATTTTTCATGCTGATTGCTTCCTTGAGAGGATAATCGTCCAACTCATAACCTTCGGGAATTTCCAGCAGGGTAGAATAAGTCTCTGAAAATGCAAAACCAAAATCGACAGGGAAAATCCTGAAATCCTGAGTAAAAGGATTTTTACTGAAGGTTGCGACTTTAAAAGGAGTAAGCATCATCAAGGTAGCCTCCTCCGAATTTTGCCCTTGGATCTTGATCGTATAATTTGTGGTGGTGTAATTGTCCTCCTTAAGATTATCCTGCATATCTATATTGACTACTTCCCAGGTTGGATCCAAAGTAAATAGCTTCTGAAGGGGTTCATTGTTTTTTTTGAGATTTTGGGATCGATGTGACATCTGCAAACCCTCGTAAAAATATCTGCGAAGCGATCCTTCTACAATCAAATTCTTTTCCTCATCAAATTTCAAAACTGAAGTAAATACTGAATTCGAATTATGAGGAATATTGATAGGAACTAATTGGCTATTTTCTTTGGTCAGAAACAACCCTGCTTTTACATGTTTATCCAAGTCAACATATCCGAAAGGAGCCAGAGGATCCTCCAGATCCAAGAGATATTCTTTGCCGTCCAGCTTCGCATGAAGCAATACACTATTAAACTGGTTGATAAATGGAAAAGGTACTAAATCACTTCTTCCACTACCTTTTGACCCTACCAAAATTGGATGGCACTCTATCCCCATAGATCTCAAAATACCCATTAATGCCAGGTCCAGTTCTACTGCCGAACCCACTTTGGTTTTGACTAACTGAGATATTTGCTGGTCTGGAAAGAAACCACTTTCAGTGTTAAGTTGAAAATTCTGCTGAAGGTAATAATATGCCTTTTGAGCCTTCTCCAGCTCAGTGCTTCCTTCGAAGTCTACGCCATCCATTACTTTTTCCAAAGGAGAGCTTCGGAAATACCCCTTATCCGTATAACCTCTCAAAACCTCATCTCCCAGCACAATCCAATTTTTCAGTACATCTTCCCATTCGTACAGGGTTTTTTGATAACGTGAAAGCTGGAATTCAACCCTTTCTCTATAATCCGCAAAATTATTCATGTAAGGCTCCGCCTTCAGGGAATTCAGCTTCCTCAACGTCCAAGTGTAAGTCCCATTATTTACAGTTTTTTCTGAGGTAGTATTATACTTTGTTCCTTGACCAATCATCTTGTATTCCAATTGCGGAATCATGGTGATACTGTAAGAAGACATGATGGTTGGAATATCATTTTGGAATGTCCATCCATCTAAAAGGGTGATATTCTTATCCGTTTTCTTATACGTATACTCCAGAATAGAGCCCACCTTCACATTGGGAAATGTAATCCGGTATTCCTTCCATCCATTTCCTACCTCAACTTCAAAAATCTGATTTTTATCCACCTTAATGGACTGTGGCTCATCTCCCTCAAAGTTGGTGATCAAAGCCTTTAAACCACTGATTTCTTCCGTTCTATTATCACCTGAATAGAATGGAATCTTTACATCTCCCCGAGCTATTCCTGACTCCTTTAGAATTTTGATCCTGAAATGGTATGTTGTTTCAAAAACTTCCCCGAAGAATTTGGAAACCCCTTCCTCGAAAAGTACAACCGCCTCCGCATCTGGTTCAAAATCAACTTCCGAATAAGAAATTTCATTGGAATTATATTTTCCAAATTTCTCCTTTTGGGCATATCCTGAAAGATGCAATAAAAAGAGAAGGCATAATAAAAGTTGCTTTTTCATGTGTTTATAAGTTGTATGTCAAAGGTCACATGGAATCTCGCTTTTAGCATATTCGTCCCAGTGTGTACCATTTTTGTCATGCTCGATTTCATCTGTTTATAATTTGTTTTTTAGGGGTCATCCCGATGACTTTCGGGAGGAATGCCCAGGATAATCATCCCCTTGTGTGAGATATTTTCTCATGGGCATTTCATATTATTTTTGACTTAGGCTGGGCTTGGTAAAATGGTAGGTTCCATATCCTACCGAGTTGATTTTACTAATCAGGACTTTCTTGGAATCTTCATCCTTAGGATCTTTGATGGAAACCTTAATTTTTCTTGTAACCAGAAGCTGATTGTCTTTCAACTGATTTTCTATGTGAATGCTATATTCCTCCTCCTTGATTTCCAGGGGCTCAAGATTGAATTCTGATACTACTCCTTTTGGGAGATCTATGGCATAGGTTTCTTCCAAATCAAAATTTTTGAAACCTATTTCATCTAATTTTATTTTGGTGAAAAATGGCTTCAGCAAAAGGCGTTTGGCGGTAGTCTGAGCAAATTTTTGAACAATTCCTTTGACCGTTCTATCAGCTATAGGTAAGGAATCCAACTGCTCGGATTCAAATTGATAATCTTGAATTACCAATCCGGAAATAGCCGAGTTTTTATTGAAATAATCTCGCTGCTGTCTGGAATCAAGCTGTCTGGAAATACTAACAGCCTTGTAAGCTGGATTCCCTTCCAAGTGCTGCTTCATAGTCATCGTGGCATCCCCTTTCTCATCCAGTTGGAGAAAATACTCATTCTCCACCCGGTTCCACGTACTTTCCTCATAGCTTGGGGTTTTGGCTAAATATCCCCCGGTTGGAGTCACTACTAAAACATGTCGGTCATTGGTAAATGAACCCAAGTAGCCTGCCGGCAAACTATTGGAAGTACACTCCAGCCATACGGGTTGCTGATCTATTTCTGCTCTTAAAATGACATGATTAAATTGATTGGAAGGGAGATCTGTGCGAATATCTGATTCTCCCTCGCCAGCATAGACCAAGGTGTAAAACGCAGGAATTCCAGCTGCTTCCAGCATGGCTTTCATGAGATTGGTCAAGCCTTTACAATCCCCGTAGGAATATTTGACCGCGTCTGTAGCAGTCATGGTTTGCCAACCACCTATGCCTAATTGTATACTGACGTAGCGAAAGTTTTTCTGCAGGTAAGTATATAGGATTGAAATCCTTTCATAGGGATCGTCTATCCCTTCTACCAGCTTCAGGATTTTTTCTTTAAACTCTTGAGGCAACTGATCCCTTCCTTCATTGAGTTTGTATTTCCACAAGCCCAATTCTGACCAATCATTCATAGATCCTTGAAAACTCTCTAATTTGAATTCCTTGGGAGCGATATATAAACGATGATCATCCTCTTCTCGAATGCTGAGATCCTGTACAGGTAAATTGGATTCTTTCCATACCAACTTTTTCCTTCCGTCAGCCAAGGATTCTTCAGTCTTGTTTCCAGAAAGGTGCTGTTCCTGATAGCGAATCCCAATAGATTCAGGGTAAATGATAGCTAATTCAGCTTTATCCAATTTCTGAAAAGTGCTTTCTACAGGAATCCAGGGTTGAAAACTGAAGTTGGATTGGAAATAAACCTCAGTCTGAATATGAACCTCAATCGGAAATTTGGCTGAGTTCACGACATAATATTTCTGTCTATTATCTGCAAAAACGGAGAAACCATCATATAACTCGGCGTCTTGCAAATCTTTCATTTTGGCTTTTTGGATAGTTTTGCCTGTTGCAGGATCTATCACCTCCAGACTAAAACCTTTAATTTGGACCAGTTTATCATAAAAAATCCTGACTGAAGCATGACCTAATCCTTCCGCGCTCAAGACAGTTATTTTCTTGTTAGTCTTAAGTGTATAACCAAAATTCTGATCAATTATCAGCTCTTTGGAATGTGAAATGGAGGAATAAACGGGAGGTTCTTGAGAAAATTTAGAAACCAGGGGATCGGTTAAAAAGCTAGCCCACAGGGCTAACAAGACAAATATCATATTCAAAATACTATAAAATTCGCAAGAAAATTAATAATTAAATTTTCAAAATCAAGAGAGATTTAAAATTTTCAAACGAAATTTTTTTCAGACTATAAAACTTGCATTTCATCCACTTTTGAGTGCATCCCGAGATATATTTTTACTTGGATTTCATAAAATATCTAAGCTATTTGAAGCTTAAAATAGAAACCACCAGTATGAACCCTGTAATTATTAGAAGCTTTGAAGATTTCGAACAGTACAACGGAAAGGAAATCGGAACTTCAGACTATTTCAAAATCACTCAAAAACAAATCAATCTTTTTGCGGACGCAACCCATGACCATCAGTGGATTCACACTGATCCGGAAAGAGCAAAAGTAGAAGGTGCTTTTGGAAATACCATTGCCCATGGCTATCTGACGCTGAGCATAGTTCCTCACCTTTGGGAGCAAATAGTCAAAGTAGAAAATCTCAAAATGATGATTAACTACGGCATCGAATCCCTGAGGTTTGCACAAGCAGTGACTGTAGACAGCGAAGTACGTTTGGTTGCCAACTTGAAAAACGTAGCCAATCTCCGTGGGACTGTGAAAGCGGAAGTGGAAGTGAAACTGGAAATTAAGGACCAGAGAAAACCGGCATTCACCGGCGTCCTGATTTTCTTATATCACTTTAATTAAGTAGCCAATAAATCATTGACCACCGTTGCCGCACAAGAGCAACCAAATGCTGCTGGCAAGAATGACATGGTACCGTAGGCAGATTTTTTAAAATTAGATCCATCTGTCATCATCAGACTTTCTTTTCTAACAGTTTCTGAAGAAAACACTGCTTTGAATCCGGTATAGATTTTTTTACTCTTGAGCCTCTTTCTCACCATTCTTGCCAGCTTGCATTCATAAGTATCTGCAATATCGACTACTCTGATTTGGGTAGGATCTACTTTTCCGCCTGCACCCATAGAGCTGACTAAAGGAAATCCTCTTCTAAATGAACCCTCTATCAAATGCAGTTTGGGAGAAAGACTGTCAATACAATCCACCACATAATCAAATTCATTGGCTTGGAGCAATTCGTTCATGGCACCTGGATCCAAGAATTTTTTCAGTGTATGAATTTTTAGATTGGGGTTGATAGACAAAAGCCTTTCTTCCATCCATTCGGCTTTGGATTGCCCTACGTTCTTTTGGGTCGCGGGCAATTGTCTGTTGCAATTGGAAATATCCACGCTATCACCATCGATAATGGTCATCTCTCCCACTCCTGAACGACAGATAAACTCAGCTGCAAAAGAGCCCACTCCTCCTAATCCTACCACCAAAACATGCTTTTGAGCCAATTTTTCCAGACCTTCTCTTCCGGTAATTAATTCGGTCCGGCTCAGCCAGGCAAAATCACTCATCTTAAATTTTTTCTTGCTATTCGATTCCAGTTTTCTTCCGTCAAGGCCATCAAGTCCTCCAAAGAAAGGCCCAAAATTAAAGAAGCGGACTCATATATGGAATCTATCTCGAGCTCTGAATCGTCCGTTTCCAGAAAAATTTTGTGTTTGGGACAGGCTTTAAGCCAATTTTGTGCGTTGGAGTCTTCTTCTAAAATCGCTTTTCCAAAAGAAAAGGAAACAGGAAAATCTTCGAGCTGTTTGGCCAATCTTGGCTTCAAATTCCATCCATGCCAAATGATCTGTGGAGATTTTGAATTGTTTTTTAAAAATTCTACCAATAAATCATGTCCCTTCACGCAATGTAAAATCAAAGGAATACCCCATTCATAGGCTAAATTGAACTGGGCTTCAAAAGCTTCTTTTTGTATGATGATTTCGGGCCCCTTAATTCTATCAAAGCCCGCTTCACCAATTGCCAATAAGCGAGGTTCGGATTCCAACTCAAGAATTGTCTGAAAAGCTTCCTGCCAATTCTGTTTTAAATACCAGGGATGGAAACCCAAAGAAAAATATCCTGTTTCAGGAATCCTTTGACCGAGGATTACATTTTGAATGCAATCCGCCTCCTTTTTCTGATGTGTATGAAAATCAAAAGCACGCACACCCAAATATGAAAAAAAGCCGGATTACTCCGGCCTTTGATGTTATTTCTTTTTATAGCTAAAGGTTCCTCCTCCTTGTTTGAAGGTAAGTTCCCCCTTTTCGGGATCAAAGATAAATACCGCTCCTACTGCAGAAAATTCGAATTGATGCTTGCCGGTAGGTTCCAATCTGGTATCAGGCTGACCGCTTGGTTTTGCGACTAGGGTGTCGCCATCTTTGACAAAAGTAAAATTGATTGGAATTTGAGTAGTCACGTATTCACCTACATATAAGTCCAAGTCAGAAGGATTAACAGCGTAAGTCTGAAAAGTTGGGATTTTTACCTCATTTCCATAATTCGCATTCAGTAAGGTAAGGGTAACCTCATTTGCATTCCAGTTTAAACCATTGGAAAGGGTCACAATTGCTACCTGATCGTCCGGAAAATAACCCAACAAGGAGCGGAAACCGTCTATTCCACCAGTATGGCCATAAGCTTTTCTATCGTAATACGGGAAAGTAAACATTCCTCTACCATACCCTTCTTTGATTTCCATCATTTTAGCCAAGCTACTTTCTGAAATCAATTTTCCATCAAATAGCCCTTGGATGAAAACGATCAGGTCACTCACAGTGGACGAAATAGCGCCTGCTCCCAAAGGAATGCTCGGATGGGTCTCATTTTCAACTTTCCAAGTTCCGTTATAAGCGTAGGATTTCGCTTCATTTTGACTGACATCAACGGATTCAAATACCTCCGTATTCTCTAAACCTAGAGGTTGACTTATCTTTTTTGCCAACAATTCGCCGTAGCTACTTTCATATGTTTTTTCCAAAATAAAGGTCAACAAGATATAATTTGAGTTGCTATATGCTGCTTTGGAATTAGGTTCAAAATCACTTCCTCCTTTTTGGACAATAGCAATCATTTCCTCTTCAGATTTTGGCTCGGTACTGTAGCTCAAATAGTTTTCATCATCAGTAAAATTATGAATGCCACTTCTATGATTCAGAAGCATGTCCACAGTAATTTTGTCTGCATTGGGAATCTGGGAATAGAAATCCGAAAGCTTTTGATCCAATTGAAGCTTACCTTCTTCTACAGCCTTCATGATCAAAACAGAAGTGAACATTTTGGATATTGAGCCGATCCTGAACTTGGTGTTTTCATTTAGCTTTTGTCCTTTTTCGAAATCAGCAAATCCTATGGATCGACTGTAAACCTTTTCCCCATTTTTCGCAATCATGACAGTTCCCATGTATTTGTCATGGAAATCCAAAGAATCAAAAACCTGATCAGCTTTAGAAAAATCCTGGGCCTTTGTCAATCCAGGGTAGAATAAAGTCAAGCCTGCAGCTAAGGCAAATAAGAATGTTCTTTTCATAGTTTATAAGAATAAAAATCCCTTCCCATACTGGGAAGGGATTGACATTAATTTAAGCGATTACGCTCCTCTGTACTTCCTGTGCTGGAATTCACTCGGAAACTTTCTCCTTGAGCAAATCTCCATCTCAAGGTAAATCTGATCCCCTGATTGCTTCTGTATTGTCTGAAGCTGGTGTCAATATCTGCGAAATTCACATTAGCTCTGATCTCTTGAGTTCTAAACAAGTCAGTTCCATTCACAGCCAGCGTCAATTTATCCTTCATCAAAGACTTGGTCACTCCTGCCTCAACCCAACCGAAGCCGTCTATGGTGCCCTGTCCCCAGATTTGAGGTCCAATATACATACCGATCAATTCCAATTTGAATCCGGCTGGTAAGGTCAGATTGTGCTGAGTTCTCATCATAAAGGAAGTCTGATCCTGATCCAAGAAGTCATCTCCTATCTGAGATTTGAAGCGGTTATAATTTACCTGAAGCATATTGGATGTGCTCCACCATTCTTTGATTTGAACCGGAACTATGGCTCTGAAGTTTGCATTTCGCGTCTTGTCAAAGTTGTCAGTGAAGGTAGTGGTAGTTCGACTTTCCTGATCTTGCATAAACACCTGCATAAATGCATCCTCCGTCTCGCTATACCCCAAAGTAAATTGGTACGCTCCTTTTACCACGTGGTTCATTTCAAAATTATTGGAATACTGAGGCTTCAAACCTGGATTTCCCTGCTCTGAAGTCAAAGGGTCTATGTAATAAATAAAGGGGTTCAACAAACGGTAATTTGGACGGGTAATCCTTCTGTTTGCATTGTAAATGATCTGATAGTTATCGCTTACTTTATGCTGTACAAATACACTAGGGAATAAATTGAAGTAGTTCTGCTCATTGATTTGATCCAGTGTAACTGAGTTTCCTCTGATATCAGAATATTCCCCTCTCAATCCAGCCTGATAGCTGACTTTTTCGGAAAACTTCCCTTTGTAAGAGGCATATGCTGCCAACACGTTTTCATTGTAGATAAAACGGTTGCTGCTTGGGTCAGGCTGAAATGGGCCATCTTCGTTTGCTCTTTGCAAGTCCAAATCATTATCTGATTTTACCCAAGAACCTTTCAAGCCTGTTTCAAAGGAATTCCCGTTTTTTAAAGGCTTTACAAAATCCACTTTTGCTGTGAAAATATTGTAATACATTTCATTCAAAGTCAGAATTTGATTTCTCATACCTGATCCTTGATCTTCTCCGGACCAATAAGTGTTTCCCAATAAGGACTCACTGTTGGCATTCATTCTAGTAAAATCTATATCAGAGCTGATTTTAGTACCCAAGGTATCCAACTTTGCATCGTAGTGAAGATTCGCAAAGATTCTGTCGCTATGGCCATTTGCATCATTTCTACTGTCCAAATAGTCAATGATATCCGTACCTGGATTGGTAATATTAGTCAGGGAGGTAGAGGTATTGACATCATTGGAAGTGGATGCCTGAATATTCAATCCCAGGTTTTGGTTTTCGTTGATCTCGTAATTTGCAGCACCATTGAAGAACCAGTTTTTATCACGCTGGGTAATTCTTGAGTCTTGATTGAAATTGGAAATTCCTTCAGGCAACGTAAAGTTTCTATTGATGTCCAAATCATTGAAAATGGCATATTGATTATGATTGAAATTGGCATTGGTTGTCCATTTTCCTTTTTTCACATTCAATGCCACTCCTCCTATAGGAGCCCAAAGTCCATTGTATTGCCCGCCTAACTGCACATTTCCAAAAACTCCATCAACAGTATTACGCTTCAGTTTGATGTTGATTACACCAGCAGCTCCTTCCGCATCAAATCTTGCAGATGGGTTGTTGATCACCTCCAGGCTTTTGATATTATCTGCAGGCATAGATCTAAGGAAGTTAGCTAAATCCGTGGCAGACATATACGTTTGTCTATCATTGATCATGACTACCACGCCAGAACGACCATTCAAATTGATGATTCCATCCTGATCTACATAGACTCCCGGGGATCTTCCGATGACATCTAATGCATTGGATCCTTCGGCCATGACAGTGCCTTCTACATTGACCACTGTCTTATCAGGTTCGATGATGATTTCTGGACGCGTGGATTTAACTGTTACCTCATCCAAGCCGGTCATTTCGTCCTGAATGTTGACAGTTCCCATATCCTTTATAAGTCCCGGAGTCAATTCAAAAGGTTCAGAAGTGTAGGTACTGAAACCAATGGAAGAGACCACCAGAGAAACTTTCGCAGATTTAACGGACTCGATGATAAATGATCCGTCTTCATCTGAAACTGCTCCGTCAATCAATCCATTGCCTTCCACAGCTATCAAGGCTACGTTGGCATAGGCTACAGGAGCACCTTTTTGATCTAAAATTTTACCGGATATCCGGCTCACCTCTTTTGCGGCGAGATTACTAAGCCCTAATAGGTAAACAAATAGGGTCAAAAATAAATAGTTGGCAGTTTTCATTTTCAAATAAGATTGAATGTTATTCTTGCCAACTATTGAAAATGAAATGCCATGAATAGAAAATAAGCTTAAAATAGCTTTAAAGGGCATTTTATTGAAAATCAAAAAATCTTCTGCGTTCACTAGCGTACAGTATTTCGTCAGCTAACGGACAAAAAAAAGCCCTAAGGTTTTTCCTTAGGGCTTCTCTTTATTCTTATAACAGCTTATTTCAAAGCCGCTAAGTAACGCTTATTAACTTCTTCCCAATTGATGACATTCCAGAAAGCAGAAATGTAATCAGGTCTTCTGTTTTGATAGTTGAGATAGTACGCATGCTCCCACACATCTAAACCTAAGATAGGTGTTCCTTTGATTTCTGCTACATCCATCAAAGGGTTATCCTGATTTGGAGACGAAGTAACTTCTAATTTTCCAGCTGCTGTCACTACTAACCAAGCCCAACCTGAGCCAAATCTTGTAGCCGCCGCTTTGTTAAATACTTCCTTGAAAGAATCAAAATTTCCAAACTTAGCATTGATTGCATTCCCTACTTCTCCACTTGCTTCACCGCCTCCGTTAGGGGAAAGAATTGACCAGAATAAGCTATGGTTAAAGTGACCACCGCCGTTGTTTCTTACAGCAACATTGGAGCCAGCTACTGCCATTAGCTCTTCCAAAGATTTTCCTTCTAGATCAGTACCAGCTACGGCATTATTCAAATTAGTAACGTAACCGTTGTGGTGTTTTCCATGGTGAATTTCCATGGTACGAGCATCGATATGTGGCTCGAGCGCATTAAAAGCATAAGGTAATGATGGGAGTTCAAAAGCCATTTTTTATAAAATTTTTTGGTTAAACTTTGATTTAAAATCCTTTAAAGAATCTGTGTAGAAAACCAAGTCAGGAAAGAAAAGGTTCTGAAAAGTATGATTTCCTTTTAATTTCTTAGCTTTTTGAAAAAATCAAGCAACAATTTTTCTGATTCTTGCGCTAATAAGCCTCCCTGAAGCTCTGTTTTTGGATGTAAAATCCCAACATTAGTTTTCCGAAAACCTCTCTTAGGATCCTCCGCTCCGTAAAAAACCTTCCCTATTTGGGACCAAAAAAGTGCCCCTCCACACATGGTGCAGGGTTCCAAGGTCACGTAAAGCTTGCACTCCGGAAGGTACTTTGCGCCCAGATAATTGGCAGCGGAAGTAATGGCTATCATCTCCGCATGGGCGGTGACATCATTGAGCTTTTCAGTTTGATTGTAAGCTCTAGCTATAATTTTATTCTTGGATACTATGACTGCGCCAACTGGGATTTCTCCCTCCTCAAAAGCAATTTGTGCCTGCTTCAGGGCCTCATTCATGTAGTATTCGTCAGAGAAGAGCTCCATTACCTAAAGTAATCCAAGATCTCTTGTCTCACTCCCTCGTTGATGATCACGGCAAGAATCAAAGAAACCAATAATCCTATTGATGCTTTGAACACATCCTTTCTTGCGAGTTTGAATGCTCTATATCTCCAGGCATCTTTTTTCTTGGCTTTACCATGTTTGCCAATAGCAATCGCAAGTTCTCTACCGCCTAGCAAACCAATAAATACCCAAGTAGTACTCATAGGAACACTGCTGTAAATTTTGAAATAGAAGAGGATAATCGCGTAGACAAAATCCACAATAGTAGCCGCCCTAACGTCTGTTACATTGGACTTTTCATTGACAATTCCCTGAATTTTATCCCCTTTCAGATAGAACAGAAAGCCTAGTCCTACAAAAACAAAACCTGTGTAAACCAAAAACTCGGTTAAGCCCAACTGTCTAGGCAAGAATACCGCAATATTGGCTGCATCCTGCATAATCCATACAGACCATAAGGTACCAGAGGTGATCCACTGTAAGACCATCCAGTAAGGTTTAGCTTGTCCTTTCAGGTAATTTTTCACAAACCTTTCAAGTACAAACCATACAACTATCGCAATGACAAAAGCTAGGATATAACCCACAAAACTTTTGAACATGACGTCCAAGATTGTACCCGCTTTGTAGGTGAACACATTCAACAAAAGGAAAGTCGTAGACACAGGCATTCTCATCCTGGTCATAATCAAAAGTACAATCGGAGCTGCTAGTTGTAAGAACACAAAGCTTTCAGGAGCCTTTTCCAGTCCCTTGGTGGTCAATCTCTGGTAACTCACATCTCCGTCCAGTGTCAGCCAGCTATAGGTAACTGTTCCGACGAAAATCACGCCCATGAATAACCACAGCCAATACCATTTCCTATTTTGATTGGAGGCGATAAAAGTACCGATGGTCTGGATACTGTCATTTGCAATAGCTGAATAAGCAGCTAAAGCAAATCCAAACCACATCGCTGCGTAGGTGTAAGGGGTGATGATTGCAGCAACTGATACTAAAATACAAATCACTATCAGGAAAGGCTTTTCCTTTTTGGTGAAGTCAAAAAGAGAATATGCCGTTTTGGATAATTTCTCCTGATTGATGTTTTGGTCTATATTTTTCTTGGCCATGGTTGGAGGCGGGTAAGCAACGGGACAAAATTACAGAAGTTATTCAGCCTTACGTATTAAGAAATTGTTAACTCCTTCCAATATCTTCTCTTTAAGGCAATTTATGACTTGTATTTCGTAAAAAAATACCAATTTTTGCTCAGAAATTGAATGAAAATTCGGAATCTCGGCGGAATTACCTTTCCAGCTAAATTTCATTTCGATTGCAAAATACTGAAATCTGACTTATTTCATTCCAAATGGAAAGCTGGGACCTAGAATCTTCTAAACCAAATAAAACCAAAAGCTATGTGCTCATGCTTTTGGCGCTTTTCCTGTTTATTTTTGCGATTGATCTGCTGACTGTATCCATGAGTCATCTCAATAATTCTGTCGCAGAGGATTTATTTTTAGCAACCCGCAACCCTTTCGTCAGTCTATTCATTGGTCTTTTGATGACTGCCTTGATACAGAGCAGTTCCACTGTGACAGCAAGTATTGTTGCCGTAGTGGCGGCTGGAAATCTAAGCTTGGAACAGGCGGTCCCCATGGTCATGGGAGCTAACATAGGTACTACACTTACCAGTACGTTGGTTTCTTTTTCCTATGTGATGAAAAAAAAGGAATTCAAAAGAGCCCTTTCCGCAGGTATCATCCATGATATCTTCAATATTTTCACAGTCCTTATCCTTTTGCCGCTTGAACTCTATTTTGGGATTCTGAGCAAGCTGGCAGTTTATGTTGCACAATTTTTCTCCGATAATGACAATCTCAGCGGACCAGTTTTCTATAACAGAGTTTTCACTCGACCCCTGACGCAATGGGTAAGTGATACGATTAATATTCCTTTCCTGACCACGATACTGGCGGTATTTCTGGTTTTTGCTGCCATTAAAGTTTTGGCCACCTCAGTTTATAAGGCCTTCGTCGTAGATAGCTTCCGGGACATCAGCAATATGATCTTCAAAAAAACTGGGTTGGCTTTCACTTATGGACTTTTCTTCACTGCGGCAGTGCAGTCCAGTACAGTGACAACCTCCTTGGTTGTACCTCTGGTTGCCACTCGAAAAGTTTCTCTTAAAAAAGTATTCCCTTTTGTAGTCGGGGCTAATATCGGAACTACCATTACCGCTGCTTTAGCAGCAATTTATAAGAGTGAGGCTGCCATTGCCCTGGCCATTGTGCATTTCCTATTCAATACATTTGGGGCGATTATTATCCTGTCCTTCCCTCAATTCAGAATTCTTCCGGTCAGGTTGGCTTTGTATATGGGCAAAAAATCAGTCAAATCCAGATTTCTTGGATTTGCCTATATCCTTTTGACCTTTTTTATTATCCCATTCTTACTGATTTACTTCAGCACCGAATAATTAGCTCTGGGAGGCTCTCCAAGCATCCATCAGGGCTTTTGCTGAGCTAGTTCCAATCCTGTCTGCACCAGCCGCTATCAATTCCTTTGCGAACTCCAACGTTTTGATTCCTCCACTGGCTTTGATTCCTGTTTGGGAAGAAAGGGTTTGACGCATCAATTGAATATCTTCCACTTTGGCACCACTGGAAGCATAGCCTGTTGATGTCTTGACAAAATCTGCTCCTGCATCCTGACAAATAAGACAAGCCTCCTTTATTTGATCCGCATTGAGATAAGCCGTTTCTATAATTACTTTCAGGATTCTCTCCTCTTCATGGCAGATTTTAGCTATTTGGGCAATCTCAATCTTCGGCCAATTCATTCCTGAATGGTAAGCTGTTTGAGACCAAACCAAATCCAACTCATCAGCTCCCTGCTTGATTGCTTCTTTGGTCTCAGCAACTTTACTGGCAGTATCCTGAAACCCAAAAGGAAAACCAATAACAGTGACAGTTTGAATATCCTCCTTCTCCAGTTCCCTACTGACCTTTTTTACCCAAAAAGGAGGCACACAAACGCCTACAAATTGCTCCTCGATAGCATCATGAATAAGACGATCAACCTCTTCACCGGTCATGGTAGGTTTGAGAAGGGTTGATTCCAAATAGCGGTTTAATTTATTCATAGGGATAAACAAAGTCTCTTAAATGCATAAATTCTAAAGTGAGATCTCCATCTCTGGCAAGGGTAGCTTTTTCTAATATCGGAGCTGGCTCATCCAATAATGCAGGAATGACCCACTTGATCAACTGATTGCCAAAATCCTGACTTGCCTCTCTCGGAATTTCGCAGGGAAGATTATCAATGGCCATCACAGAAATGCTTCTCTGCTTTCCAAAGGCTTCAATCTCCTGACCAGTCTCCCTGTCTATGTCATATACAGGGGAAAGAATGGTAGAAGCTCTCCGAGTAGTAGGGACAGAGCCATCTATATCGCAGGTGACATCAGCGATTACTGAGAGGGCGAAATCATCCGAATTGATATCCTCTAATTTGAAAAGCCTTGGTGCTTCGGGATCCCAATAAGCTGCAGCAATCAACATTTCACCTTCTTCAGCATATTTGAGAAAATGGCTTTCGTAGCGCTCAGGATTGGAATAGAATTCTTCCCTTTCATATCCTCCGTCTGTTTTTCGCCTGTTGTAATCTTCGGATCGTAACTGAACAAACACAGCCTCTTCAAAATACTGATGCAAAAAGTCCTCTTTGCTCACCTCTTTGATTCCCATTGCTTCCAAGATCTCTTTGGCTCCTTTCCCGACTCTGCCAGCTCCCGTTAAAATGATTTTAACCGGTGGAAGCTGAACTTTCTTCAATTCGGCCTTCATATCTGCCAAGTCAAAACATTCGTGGGCACGTTTTAGGTCAAATAGTGCAGTCTTTTTCCCATAGGTCCAAAAAGCATTATAAGCTCCTACCACGCCTGCCCATCGTCCAAAAGCAACTACCCTATTTCCTTCCTGATCTTTTAAAACCTCATAGTCAATCAAGCGGATATTTTTCTCCAAGACCGCTTGTAGCAAGCCACGGTTATAACTTTGTCTTTTGATTGTATGAGAAAAGAAAAAATAGGTCTTATCCGGAATTAATTTATCCACAGGAACCTCTTTGACTCCAAAGAGCACATCACATGCAGATAAATCTTCCACTACGCTAATTCCTTTTTGCTTAAATTCCTCGTCTGAAAAACATCTGACAGGGCTGGATTCTACATAAAAGGAAAATTGGTCTGAATATTTTTCACTCAAACTCTGGATTTGCTCTGGCGTAAAAGGACTTCTTTTGTCTGGTGGATTTTTTCCTTCGCGGATTATTCCGATTTTCATAAAAATTCTTCTTCTACCGGGTAATACTTAGAATGGACTATTGGATACTAGCTTTGAGTTGGGCTATATTTTACACAACTCACAGCGTTTTCGCTGCCTCCAAGTTAAAAAGAATTCTGAAGGAGAAATTAGGTTCAGCCTATAAATGGTACCGCCTTTTTTATTCTTTATTCTCATTACTGCTTTTAATCGGAATAGGCTATGTTTCCATACAAATCCCCACTAAAAAAATTCTGCCGGGTTCGGATATTTCAAGCTACTTTGGATACATGGCCGCGACTTTTGGGACAATTATTCTGGTAAAAAGTAGCAAAGCATGGTCTTGGAAAGAATTTATAGGCATTAAAGAAGAATCTGACACGAAAGAACTCATCCAATCAGGATGGTATGCTCGAGTGAGGCATCCTCTTTATCTGGGTATAATATTGATATTTCTGGGATACTTTTTTGTGGCAAGTTCCATAAGTTCCCTCATTCATCTGGTTTGCTTACTCATCTACCTTCCCTTTGGAATTTATTTTGAAGAGAAAAAACTGCTACAAACCTTCGGCAAAACTTACGAGACGTATCAAAAAAATGTCACTGCTCTATTCCCTAAGCTCAAAAAATAAAAGGGCCGAAGCCCTTTTTATTTAATCTATTCCTCTGAAATCTATATCAAATCGTAAGATTGAATTCTCAGGTATTCTTTCATTGATCTTTTGGTTTCGATAAGCATAAGGTGAAGGAATTATTAACACCGCTTTAGACCCCGGTCTCAGCCTCCTATACCCAATATCCCAACCTTGAATAACCTGCCCAGTTCCCAAAGTGAATTTAAGAATTTCATATGTCGCTGTCTCAACATAGATATCGTTATCCCTGGCGACCTGCTCACTAGTAGTGTCAAATACAGAACCATCACTGATTAAAGAACCTGTGTAGTCTGTATATACTACTGTTCCTCCTGTAGGTCTGGAACCAACTCCTTCTACCTGTACGATTATAATAACCCCACTTGGATCATGGATTCTTCTGACACTGTCAATCTCTGCAGTTTTCAGATACTCATCTATTTTTACTCTATCAATTGCCAGATTGGCCTCCGAATCATAAATAGGGCCTGTTGCAAATGGATTGGTTGGTTCACAACCGTACATTAGCATCATTGCAAATAGAAGAGAAAAAAGAATTGAATTACGCTTTATCATTAGTTCTGTGGTCCTTTCTTTATTTCAACGAACTCGATTTCAAAAATCAAAGGTGTATTGGGAGCAATATTATCTCTTCCGGCAGGCCCATAAGCGAATGCAGAAGGCATTAGGACAGTGGCTTTATCTCCAACTTCCATGATAGCTACCGCTGTCTCAAAACCCTCGATCAGTTGCCTTCTCCCCTGCACATATCTGATAGGGCCATATTGCCTACTTTCAGAGAAAATATTATTCGCTCTCGCTACTGTTTCAATAGTAGTATCAAAAACCTTATTGGTTAGGAATTTTCCTGTGTAATTAACACGAACGGTATCACCTGGAGCGACCATTCTACCACTATTGGAAAGCTGTTGCCAAATCACTCTATAACCAGTCAACTCATCTACAAAATCCTTGGGTCCTGTCAGGGGGTTAGCTGCCAGATATTCCTCAATTGCCTTTTTGTCTTTTTCTAAAATACCTTGAAAAGTGGAGTCTTGATCAATACAAGCCATCATAGCAAAACCACTAGCAAGAATTAGCAATAAGGAAGTTAATCTGAGTTTCATAGTTTTTGAAATGAATTGGAATCTAGGTTACTTATTTTTGAACGTCTGTCACTTCAACGTCGAAAACCAAAATGGAGTTTGGACCTATCAATGCTCCCGCTCCGTTTTCTCCATAAGCTAGAGGAGAAGGAATCAAGAATTTAGCCTTGGATCCTTTTTTCAACAACATCAAACCTTCATCCCAACCTGGAATTACCTGACCCATTCCAACATTTACTGGAAGTGGTTCATATGGACGCTGTGGGTTATACATGTTGTTGTCTTTGGCAAGCTGCTCATAGGAAGTATCGAAAAGAGTTCCGTCGATTAGGTAACCCGCATAGTTCACATACATGGTAGTTCCTGGAGTGATAGCTTCGCCTGTTCCCTCTTCTTGAATCACATAATACAACCCGTTTTCAGTCTTCTGCACATCCAAACCGTTCTCTTTAGCGTACTCTTCAATGGTTTTTCCTTCCTCCACGATCAATACTTTTGCCCGCTCAGCTCTTTTGGCAGCTTCTGCCTCATTCGCTTTTGTGAAGAAATCCATCAAAGCCTGCTCTGACATGATATCAAAAGCTCCCAATCTGATTTTCACAGTTTCATTTTCTTCCAAGAATGGAGGATAGTTTTCTCCGAAAATGGTTTTAGCGGTAGATTCAAAGTGGATGCTATCTCCTTTTCTCAAAGACATAAAAATTTCATCCATCCCATTGTTGGTAGGCATGGAATCATTAGCCATCAAGTAACCAGGTACCGGTTGATCAATGGTAGTGTAGATCACAGAATCTTTGGAATTCATAATTTCCAAATGGTACATCAGGAAGTCACCGTTTGCTGGCTTCTCACTTCCTTCTTTGATATAAGTATATTCGATTCCATCCTTCTCGGTTACTTTAGTTTTTTTACAAGAAGAAAGAACAAGTGATCCTGTCAAAAGGACCAAAACTGCCAAAAGGCTAGATTTATTTTTCATAAAGATTAGGTGGTTATTCTATTTTTAAGGTTGCTGAAATCAATTGCTGGAAACAGGCTCTTGATCAAAAAGCTCATCCTGATGCTCTTCCACTAGATTTTCAAATTTTTCTATGGTCTCCTTCAGGTTTCTTTCGGATTTACCTCCTGCTGCATTTTTATGTCCACCTCCGTTGAAGTAAGACGCAGCAAATTTATTAACCGCTACTTCACTTGAGGATCTGAAGGAAATTTTTATTCCGTCTTCTCTCTCTGAAAACAATGCGGCTAACTTGATTCCGTCCAAAGATAAGGCATAATTGACCAATCCTTCTGTATCTCCGGTGCGGCTTTGATATTTTTTAAGATCTTTTTTGCTGATCGCAAAGTAAGCAGTATGGATATCTTCTCTCACTACCAGTCTTCGGCTAATTGCAAAGCCGATAAATTTCAGGCGATTGACAGAATTGGAATCATATATCCAATTTGCGATCTGTGAAGGGTTGGCCCCTAAATCGATCAGTTCGGCAACGACCAAGTGAACATTTTTAGTAGTGTTGGGATGGCGAAAACCACCCGTATCCGTCATAATGCCTGCATAGAGGCATTCTGCAATATCCTTGTCAATCAACTCCTTATCGCCTAATTCTACGATAAGCTCATAAACCAACTCGCAGGTGGCCGCAGCTTCGGTACTCCAATATTTGAAGTCAGCGAAGTCCTCCGGATCCTGATGGTGATCTATATTGACAATAAATGCATCCGATTGACGGATCATTTCACCCAATTCATTGACTCTGTTGAGCACAGAAAAATCCAGACAGAAAACGACATCCGCTTCATTCAAAGCTTTTGTTGCTGATTTCTGATGATCTTCCCTACTAAAGTCCAAGACTAAATCGTTCCCTTCCATCCAATTCAGGAAAGAGGGATAATCTGTCGGAGTCACCACAGTTACCTCGTGTCCTTTCTTCAGCAGATAGTTGGCTAATCCCAAGGAGGAACCCAGCGCATCCGCATCCGGCTTGACATGAGTGGTGATGAATATTTTTTTGGGTGAAGAGATTTCTTTTTTAAACGAGGCTAATGCTTCCATTTATATAGTTTCAACGGCACTTAGGCACTAGTAGTCCGCAAAGGTCAGGATTTTTTTGACAATTCCCAACTTAGTCATTTTATTGAAAATGAACGAAATAGAGGATTATTCCTCGGAATTTCTCGGATTCTGAATTCTATTCCCCTATTTTTGCGCCCGAATTAAACCAATGTAAACTCAAAACACATGGCAGGAAACAGAACATTCACCATGATCAAGCCTGATGCATTCGAGGCTGGTAACTCTGGAGCAATCCTAAAGATGATCGAAGAAGCAGGTTTTAAAATCGTGGCAATGAAAGCTACCCGATTGACTCCTGAATTGGCAGGTAAATTTTATGAGGTTCACAAAGAAAGACCTTTCTACAAGGATCTTTGCGCATATATGTCTTCTGGACCTATCATCGCCGCTATCTTGGAAAAAGACAATGCAGTAGAAGATTTCAGAAATTTGATTGGTGCTACCAACCCAGCAAATGCGGCTGAAGGTACTATCCGTAAAATCTTCGCTAAGTCTATCGAAGCTAATGCAGTTCACGGATCTGACTCAGACGAAAACGCTGCAATTGAAGGTAACTTCTACTTCTCTCAATTGGAAAGAGTACTTTAATCCGAGAGCAAGAATCATAAAAAAAAAGCGCCATCTGGCGCTTTTTTTTTATTAAACTTTTTTCAAAGTAGGGCTTTACCAGCTTCCACCGGCTCCTCCGCCTCCGAAGCTTCCGCCTCCGAAACCGCCGAAGCCTCCGCCGCCCCCACCAAAGCCGCCAAAGCTTCCGCCTCCTTTGGAGAAGTCTCCAAACTTTCCGCCTCCGCCTTTCAGCAAATTGGCCAGCATAATGGTAGTCAGGAGATCAATTCCTCCACCTCTTCCTCCCATGTGGTTGTCATTGTCATTCCGGTTTTTCAAAAGAGGTAAAATCACAAAGAGGAAAATGAACAACAAGAATATAAATATGGCCCCACCATGATTGCCATTTGAGATTACCTCCTCGGCTTTATATTCACCTGAAGCAAGCTTGATAATCATATCCGTGGCCTGATCCAAGCCTTGATAATATGACTGCATCTTAAAGTTGGGGACAATCAAATTATCGACAATTCGATTTGCCAAAGCATCAGGAACTACTCCCTCCATCCCGTATCCTGTAGCGATAAAGACTTTGCGATCGTCCATCGCTGCCAAAATCAGAATTCCATTATCACTTTTCCCCCCAATTCCCCATTGATCTCCAAGTTGAAAAGCATAATCAGATATATCATACTGCCCAATAGAGCGAATCATGACAATGGCTATCTGAGTGGATGTGCTATCGTTATAGGCTACAAGTTTGCGCTCCAGCCTTGACACTTCGTCCTGAGATAATGTTTGGGTAAAATCATTCACCAGTCTGGGAGGATTCGGAACAGGAGGAAAATCCTGAGCAAATCCCACAAGACTTACCAAAGAAAAAAGAAATAAAAACAGCGTTATGGATTTAAGATCCAAATGAAATCTCATCGGGTAGTTCGTTTTCGTCTGAATCCCCTTGGTATGGGAAATGCTCGGCAAGAGCTTCGCCGGCTTGATGGATTCCATCAATCAGACCTTGGGTGAATTGACCTTTTTTAAACAAATCGGTCATGTGGTTTTTGATATCTTCCCAGAAATTTTTGGGTACAACTGAATTGATCCCTGCATCTCCCAAAATGGCAAACTTGTGGTCTTTGACAGCCAAGTAAAATAAAACCCCGTTTCTGTCTTTGGTTTGATACATTTTCAAGGTTTCAAACACCTCAGCCGCACGGTCCAATACATCAATCTTACAGTGATTTTCTATATGAACCTGAATCTCTCCGGAAGTGGTAACTTCGGCAGTTTGGATCGCTGATACGATCAGCTTCTTCTCTGCCGAAGTGAATAATTTTTCTGCCATAATTTAGAATTCTACAGTAGGTGCATTTTCTGCTCCTGCTGCTGCTTCAAACTTCCCTTTGGTTTCAAATCCATACCAACCTGCAAAGAGGTTGTTCGGGAAGGTTCTTAAGGTGGTATTGTAAGCAACCACTTCTTGATTGAAATTTCTTCTGGCCACAGCTATTCGGTTTTCAGTTCCTTCCAACTGAGCCTGCAAATCCAAGAAGTTTTGATTGGCTTTCAGGTCAGGATAACGCTCCACGGTAACCAAAAGTCTGCTTAATGCACCTGAAAGCTGCTCTTGGGCTTGCTGGAATTGCTGAAGATTTTCTGGAGAAAGATTGTTAGCGTCCACATTGATAGAAGTAGCCTTCGATCTTGCTTCGATTACTCCTGTTAGAGTTTCTTGCTCAAAATCAGCATATCCTTTCACGGTGTTAACCAAGTTAGGGATCAAGTCTGCTCTCCTTTGGTATTGAGTCTCCACCTCAGCCCATTGACCGCTGACCTGCTCCTCGGCCTGAACAAAAGTATTGTAAGTGCCAACAGCTTTGGTATAAATAAAAATACCAACCACTGCCAGAATCAAAATTGGAATTAATAGCTTTTTCATTTTTTGCATTAGGGTTATAAAACTGAACTATTGACGAAATTACCTTAAAATAAGTTTCCCAGAGGATCTATTTCCCAAAAATAGGGAAATTTCAAAAGGAGAGAGAAATGGGCTATATCTGCTTTTCCAGCCTGATTTTATAAGTAAAGTCTTCATATCGGGTCAATTCTTCATCGAAATACCTTCTCACTTCGATCTCAATGACCTTTCCTTCTTTAGAGCGAAACAATTTGATTACATCCGAAAGCTCCCAAATCAAGGTTGGAATTTTATTAATGCTCAATATTTCATCAAGAGCCTCAACTCCAGCTTCATCTGCTGGAGAACCCTCACGAACCTGACCAATGTAAAATCGCTTATCGTCTGTGGGAATCTTTTTAACATTGAGCCCACTCATATCGTACTCATAAGGGGCATAAAAACTATCTCCTTTTTTCATCATAGCACGCTTCCTCGGATAGTCCAAAATCAACCTTGTCCTGCCCAAAACCTCTGATCCAAGACTCCCCATTCTTCCGGATTCCTTGATGATATAGCTGAACGCTGTCTCATCCGGGTAGGAAGTCAAGACCTCCTTTTGCTTCAAGCTTTGGATTTTCAACCAATCCACTCTTCCTATGTATCCATAAAGCAAGCCTCCCAAGCTTTGGCCCAATTCGGCTTCCAGGTTATCTTCAGGCAAATCTATTTTCTCGGATGTTTCCCGATTGAGAAGCAGTCCATGATTGGCTCCCGTATCTATCAATAATTTTGATTCCAATACCTTCCCGTTTTTCTGCTTGATTTTAGCCCGGATATAGGGTTTGTTTTGATCTATTTCCAACGGCATCTTTTTGTAAAGAGGAGGCCTCCACTTCATGGCATCCGTCCTGAAAAACTCTATTCTTTCATCATCATAATTGATTTTGACAGGATTAAATTTGAAAAATTCATAGCCAATGATGCCATAAATAGGTATTCCTACCACCGACTCCAATTCCAAAAAATCCTCTTCCAAAACCAATAAGCTTTGAGCTAAACCTTCTATCGGGCCTAAATCAATATGATTGACAGGAGATACCGATGCCATTATTTCTTCAGAACCGTCAGCCCCCATCAAATTCAGTCTCCGAGTATATTCCAGACCCATCGCATCCCCCAAATCTTTGCTGAATAAAATATTGGACCTCACACCAGTATCGATCAGGAAGTTTACGGGATAAGCTCCATTGATAGAGACCGGAACGATGATCAGAGAATTTGAGGCATAAAATGGAAGAATGACTCTTCTCTTGTCCTCTTTCATGAAGAAACCAGGCACTTGAGCTTGGGTATCAATAAGAGTTAGCCCAAGAAAGAATATGATCAGCAGGGTCTTTTTTATCATTCGATCCACAATCGGGTGATTGGTATAAGTTAAGGCTTTTTCAGAAACCTTTTTTCTATTTTTATAACCATTTTCTTCGGGATATTTGTTCAAATGAAGGGAAACAATCCTTAATTAGACTGAAATCAAATTAGCCTTCACAAATCCTGTATTGTTGCCAAAAATTGGAGAATACTCCATCTTTATTTTTACAAAATATTGGAAATGGCAGACAAGGCACTGATCGAGAAAGCGAAAAAAATCTTTGAAAACTTCCTCATTAAACAAGGAAGCAGGAAAACTCCGGAGCGTTTTTCAGTGATAGATGAGTTATACTCTCTTCCAGAAGATGAGCATATGGACGTGGAAGGCTTATTTTTAAGTATGAGAAATAAGGGTTACACGATCAGCCGAGCAACTATTTACAATACCTTGGACTTGCTGGTAGAAAGTGGCTTGGCAGTGAAGCATCAGTTCAAAGATAAAGTTGCCCTATACGAACAGGCCTTGACCTACAAGCATCACGATCATCACGTATGTAATCAGTGCAGAAAAATCCGAGAGTTCTCCGATCCAAAAATCAATGAGATCAAAGAATTAATCGGAAATGAGTTTGGCTCCTCAATCACTTCTCATTCCTTGGTTCTTTATGGGGACTGCAGGATTGAAAACTGTGAAAATCTCCCAAAGATTTAACTTCTGCTAAACACCTTTTTATAAATGGGCTTTCTGTAAAAAAACTGACCCAACATCGCAGGGTATAGCAAGAATGTGAGCAGCTTGTTAGGCCCTTCATACTCTATCTCATCCCGGATAATACTGCCTTCTCCCTTTTTGATAATCCGGTGCTTGTGAGTCCACTTTTTGAGAAAAAAGGGCAATACAACTCCCCGGTCAATGAAAAAGAATTCCTCTTCATTGGTTTGGTCCTCGGTAATTTCACTGGTCCACTTTTGCTTAAAAAAGATAAAATTCAACTCCAAAGAAACCATATCTCCCTTTTTGGAACCGTCAAATCTTATGAGTTTGACCGGAGGAAAAGGAGGACTCAGTCGCTTAAAAAGGGCTTCGTTGAAACCTTCTTTGACTGATAAATAATCCTGCTCTACTGGAGACTCTATGGTGAGTTTCATGATTTTCTTTTTAAAAGCTCAAAACAAATAGCATGAATAAGATAAGCCAAATTGCATCCATAAACTGCCAATAGACAGTAAAAAGTCGAATTCGCATTTTTTCATAAGGATTAGTCAACAAAATCAGATGCTTGATACTATCCTCCTGATTTTTTTGAAGCTGAACCCAAAGTATCACGGCAAAAATCATAGCTCCTAAAAGGTGGAAAATATGAATCCCAGAAAGTACGTAAAGAAAACTTCCACTAGGAATTCCTTTGAAGTTGATTCCCATGGCTTGTAGCTCCAGCCATCCAGTAAATTGTAAACCCGTAAAAACCAAACCCAAAAAGAGTGTATTCCTCAAAGACTGAAGGACCTTTTCGGTTCTTTCTTCTTGGTAAAATATTCTCATCCGGGTAGCCGTGTATCCACTAATTACCAGCAAAAAGGTAGAAATCATGAATGAAATAGGTATTCGCTGATTCATTCCTTCCAGCTGATCCAAGCCCGAGAATAAAAAAGCTGCCACCATAAATAGGAAAATAAGCCCACTACCAATCATCCCTAAATACAGTAAAGTTTCATAGGGATGAAGGCTCTCCAGTTTTTGAAACCAGGTTTTCGGTTCGTTTACATTGCTCACGTTGGCAAAACAATTTAACAGGCCTTAGGTTCACAATTTTATCGAATCTCTCTTCGATAAGACTCAAAAACGCGAAAAGCCCTAAATTGCGCTCCCAAACTTAAACCAGCTTACCTCTTGGACCGACAGGCATTCCTATCCATCTATCAATCGGACCCTTTTTTTCAGACCTTTTCCGAAAAAATCCTTCAGGAAGGAAAGACCGATTTCCAAATCAAAGGTCTTTCGGGAAGTCTTGATATGGTCTTGTTTGCCACCTTTTTCCAAAAACACGGTGGCTTTCATCTGATTATTGCTCAGGACAAGGAGGAAGCAGCTTACCTCAATTCTGATCTTCAGAGCTTATTGGCTACTGACGAGCATATGATTTTTCCTTCCAGCTTCAAAAAGCCTTATCAGTACGAGGAAGTAGACAATGCCAATGTATTGCTTCGCTCCGAAATTCTAAACCAGGTTCTGGATGCTAAAGAGGGTTCAAAAATAATCATCTCCTACCCCGAGGCCCTCTACGAAAGGGTGATCAATAAAAGGTCCCTCCAAGAAAACACTTTCACTGCCAAGGTTGGAGAGCAAGTGGATATGGAGTTTGTGTCAGAATTGCTTGCGAGCTATGATTTTGAGCGTACGGATTTCGTTTACGAGCCGGGTCAATTCGCGATTAGAGGGGGAATTTTAGATGTTTTTTCATTCTCAAATGAGCATCCCTATCGTTTGGAATTATTTGGAAAGGAGATCGAAAGTATCCGAACCTTTGATGCAGAATCTCAGCTTTCCATCGCTGAGGTTGAGCAAATTTCTCTCATCCCCAATACCCAAACCAAGCTATTACAGGAAGTTAGGCAGTCATTTCTAGGCTTTTTACCAGAGCAAACCAAGCTATGGATCAAGGATTATCAACTGACCATAGATGTGATGACGGAGTGTTTTCACAAAGCAGAGCAAGCCTTTGATTCCATTCTTGCCAAAACCAATCAAACCAAAACCCTATTAAAGCCGGCAGATTTATTTGAAACCGGGAAGGATTTTAAAGAACAGTCCGCTCAATTCAGTATCGTCGAATTCGGAAGACAGTTTTATTTGAAAGGCAGTGAGTCCATAACATGGGATTCCCAGCCCCAACCTTCTTTTAATAAAAACTTTGACCTGCTGGTGGCCAGTCTGGCAGAAAATGAGAAAAAGGGATTCTCAAATATTATCACTGCTGAAAATGAAAAGCAGATTGACCGCTTAATCGGAATTTTCAAAGAACTTGACCCTACGCTCCATGTGCAGAGTATGCTCTTGGGCTTGAGAGAGGGATTTGAAGACAGACAAAGCAAATTAGTCTGCTACACCGATCATCAGCTTTTTGAAAGATTTCACCGTTACAAGTCCCGAAAAAAGGCGAGCAAATCCAAAGCTCTAACGATTAAAGAACTTAAGGCCCTACACCCTGGTGACTATATCGTGCACGTGGATTATGGAGTGGGAAGATTTGCCGGATTGGAAAAAGTAGAGGTTGGGGGTAAAATGCAGGAAGCCGTTCGATTGGTGTTTAGGGACGATGACTTGCTTTATGTCAACATCCACTCCCTTCATAAAATCTCCAAATATTCCGGGCAGGAGGGGCAAGCTCCTTCCATGTCCAAGTTGGGTTCACCGGAATGGGAAAATAAGAAGACCCGTGCCAAAAAACAGGTCAAAGACATTGCCAAGGATTTGATTGAGCTCTATGCTAAAAGACGTGGTGCTCCCGGTTTTGCCTTTTCGAGAGATTCTGTTTTGCAGGTGGAATTGGAGAGTTCATTTATTTATGAAGACACTCCAGATCAGGCATTGGCGACCTCAGATGTCAAATCGGATATGGAAAAATCCTATCCAATGGATAGGCTAGTCTGTGGAGATGTGGGCTTCGGGAAAACTGAAGTAGCTATTCGAGCAGCATTCAAGGCTGTAAATGACCGAAAGCAGGTAGCTGTACTAGTTCCAACCACCATATTGGCTATGCAGCATTATCAGACCTTCAAGGAGCGTCTGGAAAATTTCCCCGTCAAAGTTGATTTTATCAATAGGTTCCGCACCACCAAGCAAGTCAAAGAAATTGTAGAAAAAGTAAAAAGTGGGGAAATAGATATTTTGGTAGGAACCCACAAGATTGTCAACAAGGATATTCAATTCAAAGATTTAGGACTTCTGATCATCGATGAAGAACAAAAATTCGGTGTTAAGGTCAAGGATCAGCTGAAAAACTTACGGGTCAATGTGGATGTGCTTACGCTTACCGCCACCCCTATTCCCCGAACTTTACATTTCTCTTTGATGGGAGCAAGGGACCTCTCGGTTATTGCTACACCTCCGCCTAACAGGCAGCCTGTTACTACCGAAGTTCAAACCTTTCAGGAAGAAGTTATCCGTGATGCGGTAGCATATGAATTAAGAAGAGGTGGACAGGTATTTTTTGTGCACAATAGAGTGGGTGAGATAGACAGCATTGCCAATTTGATCATGAAACTGGTCCCAGAAGCCCGTGTAGTTGGGGCACATGGTCAAATGGATGGCAAAAAACTGGAACAAGTCATGGTGGATTTCATCAATCATGAATACGATGTGCTGGTTTCAACCAATATCATTGAGTCCGGTTTGGATATAGCCAATGCAAATACCATCATCATCAATCGGGCCCATATGTTTGGATTGAGTGATCTGCATCAGATGCGGGGAAGAGTGGGTCGAAGCAATAAAAAAGCTTTCTGTTATCTCTTGACTCCACCTATGTCTGGTTTGACTCCAGAATCCAGAAAAAGACTTCAAACATTGGAAGAGTTTTCTGATCTGGGAGATGGTTTCAAGGTAGCCATGAAGGATCTGGATATACGTGGAGCCGGAAATTTACTAGGTGCAGAACAAAGCGGATTTATTACAGATTTGGGCTTTGAGATGTATCATAAAATCCTGGATGAGGCGGTACAGGAATTGAAAGAAAATGAATTTGCCGCCCTTTTCGAAACCGATCTTAAAGAAAAGGTCAAGGTATTGGTGCAGGATTGTACTATAGAAACCGATTTGGAGCTATTGATTCCAGAGGAATATGTCAGCAATATTTCTGAAAGATTAGGGCTTTATTCCAAGTTGGACTCCATCAAAAACGAAGAGGAGCTGAATAAATTTGCGACCATGCTGGAGGATAGATTTGGCCCTGTTCCTGAAGCTGTGGTGGACTTGATGGAAACCGTGCGCTTGAGATGGAAAGCAGAGAAACTGGGCATAGAAAAGTTGGTCTTGAAAAACAAGCAGATGAAATGCTATTTGTTGCCGGCTTCCAGAGATGATTTTTACTCATCCCCTGTTTTTCAACAAATTATGCAATTTGCGCAGTTGAATTCACGTTACTTTAAAATAAAGGAGCACAAGAATCGTTTGATTCTTACTGTATCGGATGTTTCCGACATTTCTGTGGCACAAAAATGGCTAAAAGAGATGCTAGCAAGCTGATTTTCAAAAAATTTAACTGGCATAAATATTGCAGTTTTGCACAAGAAATTTGCAGGATTCTCCCTATTTCGGGCTTTTTTGGCTCAAACTGAGAGAATAACAAATTTTCAAATCATTGGAAGTACTTAGGATTGACTATATATTAGCACTCTTAAACTAGATTTAAACTCCTAGAATATATGCGTTTCAGTAACAAATCATGGGGAATGTGGGCAGCAGCACTGATGATCGTCGGTGGTTCTGTTCTTTCTTCCTGTAACAAAACTCCGGGCTATGGTAGAAGAACTGCCAACAAGCCAGGAAAGAAAAGTGCTACAACCGGTGCGGAATTTTCATTTAATGAACAAGATTCGACCAACTTTTTCGTAGCTAGAAATGCCGAACAAATCCCTGGACCTAACTTGAAATTCATTCAAGGAGGTAGAGCTGTATTAGGTTCTCAGGAAGAGGATGTGATGGCTTTCAGAGACAACTTGGAAAGAACTGTCACGGTTGCCAACTTCTACATGGACGAAACCGAAATCACGAACAATGACTATCGTGAATTCCTTTTCGATATGAAGAAAAAAGTAAGCGCTGACTCATTGAAGAAATTAGAACCTAAAGATGATGTATGGGGTGGAGCTTTGTCTTTCAACGACATGTACCAGTCCTACTATTTCAGGTTCCCTGGTTTCAATTTTTATCCGGTAGCGGGAGTTTCTTGGTCTCAGGCAAACATCTACGCAAAGTGGAGAACAGATTACGTACAGGAGTTAGTTAGAAAAGAAAGAGGCTTGGACTCTACCTTTACCAAAACTCAATTAATCGAAAGAGGAGTTGCTTTGGCTGATTATCGTCTACCAAGTGAGGCTGAGTGGGAATATGCTGCAAAAGCCATGATTGGAACGCAATATTTGGACGAAAATCAAGAATACGGTAGAATTTATCCTTGGGATGGAAGAGGAGTAAGAAACCCATACAATGTAAAGCGTAAGGGTAAGCAAGGTGATTTCTTGGCGAACTTCAAAAGAGGTCGTGGTGACTACGGAGGTATCTCCGGTAACCAAAGAAATGACGGTGAAATCCTTCCTACGAACGTGTATGATATGGCTCCAAATGATTTTGGCTTGTATCACATGGCTGGAAACATGAATGAGTGGGTTTATGATGTTTACCGTCCATTGACTTACCAAGATGCAGATGATTTGAACCCATTGAGAAAAGATGGATACGGCGATGACGTATCTAACTATGAGGTATCAATGATCACTGACGAAATGAGAGTTTATAAAGGAGGAAGCTGGAGAGATGTAACATATTGGTTGGCTCCAGGTACCAGAAGATTTATGCATCAGGATTCTGCCACTAACCACATTGGCTTTAGATGTGCAATGATTTCAATCGGTGAGCGAGGTAAATAAACCTTATCCCAAATAAAAACTTAAACCCTGAATCAAAAATTCAGGGCTTTTTTTTCTGAAAGAGAAAAACCAGAAAGTGGCCTATTTAGCTATTTTCAGAACTGGGAGGGCATACTTTTTCTACCCTCATAGAGGTTGTAAAATGGTTTAAATAAGTTAGGCCAAGTAAGAGAGTAAAATTTTTTCTACATGCTCGAAGCAATAACCGTTTGTTCTTGGCCTTTCAGTTCAGTTTTTATTCCGGGACTTGTAGATCACCAATAAAAGCTCGAACTTTTACTTAAATTTAATTGGGACGGATGTCCACTTGGACCCCGAGCCCGCGCAGGCGCTCTAAAGATTTCTTAATCTGCGCCTGCTTTCTTTTTTGCTGATAAACCGTATCGTCAGGCTCAAGGTAGGGCTCTTTATTTTTGAGGATATAATATAGCGCAATCACTATTTTGTGGGCCACTGCAATCAGTGCCTTTTTGGATCCTCTTCGCGCAGCTATTGCTCCGTATTTACGGCTCAAATAGGTATCCTTGGTATGTGATGCGGCCCAAGCAGCTTCAACCAATGCAGTTTTCAGGTATTTGTTCCCATGTGTGATTCGGGTTGACTTTTTCTTGCCTGCACTTTCGTTGTTGCCCGGGGAAACTCCTGCCCAGGATGCCAGGTGTTTGTGATCAGGAAAAACCTCCATGTCAATGCCTGACTCGGCCAGCATATTTATGGCGGTTTCTTTTCCCACTCCCGGAATGGTCTGGAGTAACTCGACTTCCTGTTGAACCTCGACTGCATAAGTCTCAATTCTAGCCTCGATGTCCCCGATCTGTGAGCTGATCGAATCCATGGAATCACGCAGCGTAGATAGCATGAATCGGTGGTGCTCGGTGAGTCTTCCCTGAAGAGAAAGTTTGAGGTCTGCCATTTTTTTGCGCAACGAGCCTTTGGCAAGGTTGGCCAGGTATTCAGCATCCTCCTGTTTCTGGATCAAGGCATCGATGATCAGTGTACCCGTGACTCCAAAGATGTCTGAAGCCACCGAGGCCAGTTTGATATTGGCGTCTTCCAGAATTTTATGCACCCTGTTGCGTTGGGCGACACGCTGTGCAATCAGTTTACGTTTATACCTGCATAGATCCCGCAGCTCCCGTATCCACTCGGCAGGAACAAAACTCCCTTTTAACAGACCGCTCAGCAGCAACTTGGCAATCCATTCACTGTCTTTTTTATCCGTCTTATGACCGGGAACATGCTTGATGTGCCTGGCATTTACCAGAATAATCTTAAAATCCTCTTCCAGTATGTTATAGACAGGTTTCCAATAAACTCCGGTACTTTCCATGGCAATATGAGTAATGGAAAGAGAGTTTAGCCATACTTTAAGCTCCTCAATTTGGGAGGTAAAAGTCCCGAAAGTTCGGGTCTCAGTCGCAACGTCAATACCACTGACAGTAGATACGATCGTCTTTTGGTGTACATCTAGGCCGCAGCCACGGTGAATCACCTGCTCGAATTCAATTTGTGTCGACATAACTGATAAGTAAATCTCAATATTCTACTTATACGAAAAGTCAACTCTTTCATTCCCGTTTGTGAAGCTCTAATTCATGAATGTTTTTATGCATTGAATTGAATGTAGCGATCAGGCAAAGATTTTCTGAAAGGACTTTTTTTGCTAGCTTCTAAAGCTCAAACCTCAAACCAGCCTGTGCAAAAAATCCATTTGTTCTCCCAAAATCAATAGTTGCAAATTGGGTAGAGATATCGTTGACAGACCATTCGTAGGCCATATCAATAAAAACAATTGAAAGATTTAAACCTGTTCCGGCAAAAACTCCCCAGTTGGTCGACTGTATATCATCGGAGTAAGCCTCATTATCGCCTGTAAGAAAAAACACAGAAGGTCCTCCAAATACTCTCCAAGCTACAGCTGACTCTGAATTTCCTGCCAGATAAATACCCAAATTCACGGGTATTCTTATGCCTTCCAAATCAGGAAATGTGGCAGTTAAATCAGGAGAGGGGGAGCCTGTGAGATCCAGTTTTTTTACAGTATAGAAAATGCCTGGTTCCACGTACATTTTTCCTTCACCGAATTCAACTCCCAGGCCAGCTTGCCAGCCTCCTTTGCCATTCAAGACATCGTCTGAGGAATTTACATCGGAATAATTCAGCCCTCCACTGGGTTTGAACTTTTGGGCTTGAAGGGAAAAGGACATGAGGAAAAGGCATACGATACCTAGGTAAGTTTTCATAGCGGGGTGAGTTTGGGGTGAATACGAATATAAGCAATAAGCCATTTAAATACTTTAGCCATAGCCTCAAAGAATTCAATAATCACCAAATCCATCACTTGAAATAGGCATATCACCACTAATTGAGAATTTTGATATTCCTATAGCCTACGAATGTAACTTCAAAGAAATAAGCTTCTAAGAATATGAACCTCAAAAGAAAAATCAACTATTTACTCTTTGGGTTATTATTGGGAATCAGCGTACAGGCTTTTTCCCAAACAACCTATCAAACGCCCCCGAAGGCTATAGCGGATCTGGTCAATGCACCAAGTACACCATCTGTTTCTTTTTCAAAGAATGGAGATTGGATGATGCTTTTGGAAAGAGCAGACAATCCTAGCATAGAGGAATTGGCTCAGCCTGAACTACGAATCGCTGGAATGCGAATCAATCCAGCTACTTCAGGACCAAGCCGAAGCCGCGGAGTGGAAAATATCAAAATCAAAATGACCCGTAGTGGTGAGGAAATCCAGATCAAAGGGCTTCCCGAAAAAGCTTCCATTGGAGGCTTGGCACTATCCAGAGATGAAAAATATCTTGCATTCACTAATACAGAAGCAAACGGAATTAGCCTGTGGGTGGTAGATATGAGCAATTTCGAAGCTAAGAAATTAACAGATGCCATCTTGAATGATGTCTATGGAAATGTAATGACCTGGACTCCTGATAATCAGATTTTGGTAAAAGCTGTGAATCCAAGCCGCGGATCTATTCCGAAGGCGCCAGCTGCACCGGCTGGTCCTGTCGTACAAGAAACAACCGGAAATGCCGCACCATCCCGAACCTATCAGGATTTGTTGAGCAACCCTTATGATGAGGCTTTGTTTGCCTATTTCATGGATTCTCAGCTGATGTTGATCGGATTGGACGGCAGCAAAAAAGCAGTGGGAAACAGCGGAATGATCAAATCATTTGACCTTTCTCCGGATGGATCTTACATCTTGGTTGATGTCATTAGAAAGCCATTTTCTTATTTAGTTCCTGCTTCCAGGTTCCCTTATGATGTAGAAATATGGTCCAAGGATGGAAAAAAAGTAAAAACACTTGCTGAAATTCCTTTGGATGAAGAAAGACCTACCGGATTTGATGCAACTGTTACTGGTCCAAGAAGCATCAATTGGAGAGCGGATAAACCTGCGATTTTGTATTGGGTAGAAGCTCAAGACGGAGGAGATGGCAAAGTAAAAATGGAGGAGCGTGAAATAGTCTATACCCTAGCGGCTCCTTTTACAGGTCAAAAACAAAAGTTAGCCTCTACTTCCCTTCGATTTGGAGGTATAGCTTGGTCAACAGATGATTTTGCGATTTTAAATGAAAGATGGTTTGGAGCCAGAAGAGAAATCCGATCAGTGATCAACCCATCCAATCCTTCTCAGGCGAAAAGGGTCATCATCGATCGCTCCTATGACGACATCTACAATGATCCGGGAGATCCTATGTACACCGAAAACCAGTACGGCAGAAATGTATTATTAAGAAAAGGTGATTTGCTTTTCATGACTTCAGAAGGCGGAAGCCCGGAAGGAAGTATGCCTTTCTTATCCACTTTCAATGCTAAAACTAAAGAACAAAAAATCCTCTGGAGATCACAGGCACCTTACTATGAAAGAGTGGTGAAACTTTTGGATGAAGAGGGTTCTGAATTTATTACTGTCAAAGAAAGTACTGACATCCAGCCTAACTATTGGTTAGTAAACACCAAAAAGCGAATTGCTCCCCTTCAAGTCACCAATTTTGAGCATCCTTTCGAATCCATCAAAGGAATCAACAAGCAGTTGGTGAAATACAAGAGAAAGGACGGACTGGATCTTTCAGCTGTCATTTATACTCCAGAAGGATTTACCCCTGGAAAAGATGCTCCATTACCAGTCTTGATGTGGGCTTACCCTAGAGAATATAAATCCGCTGAAATTGCTTCTCAGGTAAGAGGATCCAAATACAGATTTACGAGACTTAGCTGGGGCTCCCCGATTTACTGGGTGACTCAGGGATATGCCATCATGGATCAGACGGAGATGCCTATCGTAGGTGAAGGGGACAAGGAGCCGAATGATTACTTCATAGAGCAGTTGGTAGCAAATGCAGAAGCAGCAATTGATCATATCGTGGAACTGGGAATCGGAGACCGAAATAGAATTGGTGTTGGAGGACATTCTTACGGTGCTTTCATGACAGCCAATTTGCTTTCTCATACAGATCTATTCGCGGCAGGTATCGCCAGAAGCGGTGCATATAATCGTACACTAACTCCTTTTGGATTCCAGTATGAGCAACGTACCTACTGGCAAGCGCCGGAGGTATATTTCAATATGTCTCCCTTCTCATTTGCTCATAAAGTAAAAACTCCGATTCTATTGATTCATGGAGAGGCCGACAACAACTCCGGAACTTTCCCGATTCAGTCTGAGCGTTATTACAATGCTTTGAAAGGTCATGGAGCGACTGCCAGATTGGTTTTCTTGCCTCATGAAAGCCATGGCTATGCAGCTCAGGAATCCATTTTGCATACCCTTTATGAAATGAATACCTGGTTGGAAAAATATGTGAAAAACAAGAATAAGATTGACCCTTCGAGATAAGTAGGCTCAACTTCCAAATAGTAAAAACCCTCCTCAGAATTAACTGAGGAGGGTTTTTTGTTAAATACATTTTACAAAAATTGATTGAGTTGTTAAATCAACTTTACAATCACCCCAAATCCGTACCCCACATAAAGATGAGGAAAAGTACACCCAAGGCAATTCTGTACCATCCGAAGGCGGTGAAACCATGGCTGGAAACGTATTTCAAAAACAACTTCACCGCAATCCATGCAGCAATAAATGCTACTCCTGATCCCACAGCCAACATTACAATTTGGGCTTGTGTAAATACCAATTCAGATTTGATTAAATCATAGCCTCCGGCAGCCATCATTGTAGGCACAGCTAATAAAAAGGAAAATTCCGTTGCTTGCTTTTTATCCAAGCCATTGAAAACTCCACCAATGATCGTGGCAGCAGCCCTAGACGTTCCGGGTACCATGGAAAGACACTGGAAAAGCCCGATAAAAAAGGCGCTTTTGTAAGAGATATCCTCCACGTCCACGTGAGTGGCTTTTTGACTCACTACTTTTTTATCAATGAAAATCAAAATAATCCCACCCAAGATCAGAGAAACAGAAACTACTACAGGGTTGAACAGATAGCCTTTGATAAAATCATAAGCCAAAAGACCCACAATCGCGGTAGGAATAAATGCAGCCAGCAATTTATAATAAATCGTCAGCGATCGAAAAAAACGCTTGATATACATTAAGGCAATGGCCAAAATTGCCCCTAGCTGTATGAAAACTTCGAAAGTCTTCACAAACTCATCGTCATGAATTCCCATGGCCGCAGAGGCTAAAATCATATGACCAGTGGAGGAAACAGGTAAAAATTCAGTAAGGCCTTCGACTATCGCGATAATAATGGATTGAAATAAAGTCATTCTTTAAAATTAAAATTTGGGCAAAAATAAGAAACCCTGCTTCAGTCACCAGAATTTTTATCAATTGATCTTTTGGGGAGAACGATTTTTTTATTTCTTTTCATAAAATTTAAAAAGCTATGAAGTATTCATTTTTCACCCTTCTTTATTTCTCTCTGATCTTTTATTCCTTTTCCCAAGGTTTTCCCGAGAAAAAAATCGAGTCTCAAATCCAGGAGGTGACGCTTTTTTTAAATGGGGCTCAGGTTTTTGAAAAGGCTCAGACCAGCATTCCCGCAGGAGAATCCATTATTATTATCAAAGGGCTCTCCCCCTATTTGGAAGAAAAAAGCATTCAAGTCAAAGCTTTTGGCAACTTCACCATTCAAGCGGTAAATAAGCGAATGGATTTTTTGTCAGAGAAAGACCAAAATGAGACTGTTCAAAAATTACAGGCAGAAATCAACAAATTGGATATCTCCATGCAGCAGGATGCGCTCCGACTGGAGGTTTTGAAGGAAAAAATCAGTCTGCTGGATGCCAATAAAAATCTACGTGGAAATCAGGGAGGGCCAACAGCTGCCGAATTCAGACAAGCACTAGAACTCTATGATACCGAATTGATGAAAATCAAAACGGAACAAATGAATTTGGATCAAAAAAGAGCTGAGAAAAGATTACAGATTAGGCAGTTAGAAAATCAAATTCGATCCATTCAGGAAAGTAAGCAAGAATCCAAAAGCGAAATCCGGGTTCGTATCAAGGCCCCATCTGCAGGTAATGCGCAGTTGGAGTTCAATTATTTGGTTGCCAATGCAGGATGGTATCCAAAATACGATGTTCGTGTAAAAAATGTGAATTCGCCAATGGCCATCAATTATAAAGCGGAGGTATATCAAAATACCGGCGTGGATTGGAATCAAGTAAAATTGCGTTTCTCCAATGGGAATCCCAATCAGAGCGGTATGGCTCCACAGATTGATCGCTGGGACTTAAATTATGCCCGATTAACCGTATTCCAGCCCAGAAATGCACAACCTTTTAATGGAACAATCAGCGGAGTGGTGGTGAGTGCAAGCGACGGACAACCTATTCCGGGAGTGAGTGTATTGGTCAAAGGCAGCACTGTTGGTACCTCTACCGATTTGGACGGGCGCTTTAATTTAACCATTCCTCCAAGAGCCGGAAGCTTAATGTTTTCATTTGTTGGCTTTCAATCTCAGGAAGTTCCTATTACAAACAAATCTACCATAAATGTATCCTTAATAGAGGAAATGATGGCTTTGGAGGAAGTAGTAGTTGCAGGGTATCAAGCAAGTCAAAAGAAAGAAATGACTGGAAATTCAATTAAAATAAGAGGAAATTCTACTCTTTCGGCGTCTCCTCTCCAAACCACATTTCAAGAAAATCAAACTACCGTAGAAATTTCCGTAAACGAACCCTACACTATCAAAACCAATGGGGAGCGGACTTTGGTTGATTTGAAAAATTATGATATCCCGGCAACTTATCAGTATAAGGTCATTCCAAAGCTGGATAAGGATGTGTTCTTGATTGCTCAGCTGGCAGATTGGAGTCAGTATAGCTTTTTAGAAGGTGAAAGCAATTTATATTTTGAAGATGGCTTTGTCGGCAGATCAATCCTAAATGCCGGAGTTCTGGAAGATACATTGGCTATATCGATGGGAAGGGATAGAAGTATCCTTGTTCAACGCGAGAAAGTCGAGAGCTTTACCAAGAAAAGGACCATTGGCTCCAATGTGACCGAGTCCAGAGGCTATGAAATCACACTTAGAAATAATAAGTCCCAAACTATAAGCATTGAAGTGAAGGATCAAATTCCGGTTTCGGTGAACTCCAACATATCTGTTTCTGCCATTGAATTATCCGGCGGAAAATTAGATAGCGATACTGGAATCATTACCTGGCAAATCACAGTTCCTCCTGGATCTCAACAGAAACTAGGGTTTCAATATGAGGTGAAGTATCCTAAAAATGAAAAGGTGATTTTAGATTGATTTTATGAAAAAATTTAGATCAAACGCTAGTCGTGCAGATTGGGCAAAAAAGATATCGCTGTTATACATTTTTTTTTCAGTGGTTGGGATAATTTTCAACACATACAAGCTGGACTTCTTACACAAGGTCAAAATAGGAGAGGATTTTAATCAAATGGATGCAGAGTTAATCGATCATATTGACCAGTTGTTGGGTGTGACTTTGATAGGACTGTATATCTCCTTTATGATCCTATTTATCATGTGGTTTAGAAGAGCTTATTTCAATCTCCATCAAAAATTCAATTACCTTCAACTGTCAGAAGGTTGGGCCGCTGGGGCTTGGTTTGTACCTTTTTTAAATCTTTTTAGACCTTATGTCATTATGAAAGAGATGGTAGAGGAGAGCGCCAATTATTTGAAAAAAGTAGGTGTAGATGTAGGTTCCAAAGCCAAGAATATCCTGAGTCCATGGTGGACATTTACTGTTATCTCAATGATACTAGGTCGAATAATCTGGAAGATGAAAACTGATAGTTTAGAGGAATTGATTGATTTGACCCAACTATTGATCGCCAGTTTTGCAATAGATATCATTACCTATTTCTTATTTTGGCAAATGATTAAATTTTATTCAGAGAGAGAAAAATTAATGGAAATAGCTGAAAAGGAATTGGAGATTGTAAACCATACAAGTTCTTCTCCTGAAAATGAAATGCTTACTATTTAAAAAAGCTCCGGAAATCATCCGGAGCTATATCTTTTTACTCAACCTTATCTAAGGTCATCTCAAAAAACTGAAACCAGCGATCGCCCATATTATATTCACCGATTTCAAACCACTGCCCTTTTTCGTTGAGAGTAATGATGTATCGGACTTGCTCATTTGGATACCAATAAAACTTCCCCTCTTTCATTTCGGCTTTGAAATTTCCCTTTTGCCCGCTTTGCAAGTAGGAGGCAAATTCAAACCGGTTTTCATCCTTGGTGGGACTGATCATTGCAATAGCATGATGAACGACCTTCCCATCCGAAATCCCCATACCTTCTATTTGAAGATGGGTTCCACTTAGCTGGAAAGAAACATCTTCGGTTTGATTAAAGGTATATTTCTTCTGGTCCTGAGCTAGACGCCAGCCCGAACCTTCCCATTTTCCTTCCAAAAAGGAAAGCTGCTTCATTCTTTCCTGTATTTCAGGATTTAATTCATATTGCTGCCCAGTTGCATAAGTTGAGATGCCTAGACAGATTAAAATCAAGCTGAGAATTTGAATTAGATTTTTCATTTGTAAATTGGTTTATATTATAAACTAAATAAAGAAATTTTTTTAACTGATATAATTTTTAAGATTTTCCACATAGGCCTCAAAGGCCTTCACACCTTTCTGAGTAATCTTGCAGGTAGTCAAAGGTCTCTTGCCTCGAAATGATTTTTCGATCGCCAGATAGCCAGCCTTTTCCAACTTATCCAACTGTACAGAAAGATTTCCCGCAGTGGATTCTGTCTTTTCCTTGATATAGGTAAACTCCGCCTCTTCCACACTTAATAGAAGGGACATGACTGCTAGCCGCAGCTGTGAATGTAAAAGAGGATCTAATGGCTTAAACTCGCTCACGATACTGTTTTTTGAGGTAATATCCGGGTGCAAGATAACCCAAAAGGATTGCAAAACCGGACAGTAAATACTGTTCTGAAACCGGCAACATAAAACTGATTACTGCCGCTACTAGAAGTAATAATCCACCGCCTTTGACAACTTTAGCTTTAATTAAAGCTCCAGTCACAAACATTCCAATCCCTGCCAAAATCAAAATGATAGGGTTTTGATTGAAGGAAATAATAGGCATAAAAGCCAGGATGATGATAATCCCCACGAATACCGTAATCCAAAGCTGGTTGATCACATCAGAAATATGAGATTTAACCCTTGCTTTTCTGGATAGCTGCATACCTTTCCAAAAACTGATAAAGGCAGCAGGCACCACTAACAACCATACGATGTAAGGATATTCATAGCCAAGATTAAATAGTATGTAATGGCCAAAATTACACAAGGCTATCACCCAGCCCCATAAGAGCATTTGAAACCCACCGTCCCCGGCCGTTTCTCTTTTTGCATTTGAAATCATCTCCGTAATAATGCGAAGTGATTCAGAACCTGAAAGTTGTTTTTCCATAGTGTCAGATAATTGATCTTCGATGCAAATATAAATAGGTTTATTTTATAAACCAATCTATAATTATTTTTTTAGAGAGAAAATAATTGATTTACTTGCTTAAAATTCAGACCCTAACAGCACTTGAAATCGAGCATGTCCGAATCGACAGACACAGGAATGTTTCTATTTTGCGAGATTCCATGTGACAATTGAAAAGCAAATTATAAACACATGAAAAACATTTTCAAAGCGGAAGTTACCGAAGAGCTAATCGACCGAATCAACCGATTAAATCCCGATACGCAACCAAATTGGGGTAAAATGAAAGTGGATCAAATGCTGGCACATTGTGCAGTGGCATATGAAATGGCCTTCACAGATAAGCATCCCAAACCCAATGCTTTGATGCGTTTTTTGCTCAAAACTTTTGTAAAAAAAGGAGTGGTCAATGAAAAACCATATCCTAGAAATGCCCGTACAGCACCTGTTTTCATTATTTCAGACAGGAGAGATTTTGAAAGAGAAAAGAACCAATTGATTACTTACTTACGGAAAACTCAAAAATTCGGCGAAGATCATTTTGAAGGGAAAGAATCACCTTCTTTTGGGCCTATGACTGCTCAAGAGTGGAATAACTTGTTTTACAAACATTTGGATCATCACCTTACTCAGTTTGGTGTATAAAAACCATAAAGCCATCATGGACACATTCTCTTCTGAGATCTTTGTACCAATGATTTGATCCCAGAGAATAATTAGCCTCACACATTTTTTATTTTTAGTTGAACTTCTTATTATCGAGGATCAGTAAAATCTCTCGAAATGAAACAGCTTTTAGGAATTCTTCTTTTTTTCTCTTTGACCTCGGCATTTGGACAGGATAACGCTCTTCTAAAATTGGAAGCAGAAAGAGCTTGGGAGAGAGGCTTCTATCAATCAATGCGATTCCCAAGGGAAGCATTGAGAAGTAAAACTGGGGGTTATGTGAGTTTGGCCTTAAAATTTGATTCTACAGGTGCAATTGATAGTTACCGACTTGATCAGGAAGACAAAGCTTTTTTCAATAAGGAAGTTCTGAAAGGATTTGAGGCAGCTCAAAAAAATTGGAATCCGATCATTGTAGATGACAAAGATCTAAATCAGGAATATCTCCTTGTTTTCAGTTTTGAAATGTTGAGCGAGGAAAAGGAATCAAATAAAAATCGTGCAATCCGCTACGTGCAAAAAAATAAGCCTGAGAAGGCATTTAAAATTGTCAATAGATTGGTTCAGGACTATCCTTTCGACCAGGAATTTTTAAGGTTTCGTTCGCAAATACACCGGCAATTGGGACAAGAACAAGAGGCAACGGCAGATCTTTTAAAAGCTCAAAATCTGGAAAGCAGTATTATTTCTTCCCTGTCTTTTAAGGTTTTTGGTGTTACGAGCACGCGACAGATTTCTGGAAAGACTTTTTAAAAGTTCAGTTTTTTTCAAGACACTAATAATCAAGGAGTGATGGAAAGCATCAAAATAATATTTGGCAAAAAGCTAAAAACCTTGATTTCCTAATTATTTTTTAATACAGATACTAACTTAATAGGTTTTACTACGTTAGATTATTAAATTCATACGCAACCAAATTCAATTAACATGAAAAAGCTACTTGTTTTATCCATTTTTCTCTTGAATTTTTCATTAGGGAGCATGGCACAAAATTCAGAAGGAATCCATGAGTTTAATAAATTTATGTCCAAAAATCTCCAATATGGTAGTGAACTGAGGTCGGAGCGCATTGAGGGACCAGTAACATTTGTTATTCAATTTGATGAAAGTGGAAAATTGAAACAAAACCCAATGCTAGTAGCAGGAAACAAAATGCTTGAAGAAGAGGTAACAAGAACCTTTGACAAATTAATTGCTGAAGGTAGCCCTGCTTTGGTAGGTCCTGAATACTTTGGGCAGGAATATTTACTGACGGTTCAATTTAAATTAGCGGGAACGGAAAAAACCGGCTTTTATATTCCAGAAAGATCAGAGTCTGCAGCTCATATTCTTGAAAAGCTGAATAAAAAAATTGCCGAAAACCCTTATTTCGTAAACTATTATAAAGAGAGAGCAGCTTTCTACGAAAACATGGGAAATTCTATTTTGGCTGACTTGGACAAAAAACAAATTGAGCTACTTGAAAGCAAGCAGTTGACAACTATACTAGTTGTTGGGTATAACAGCACGAGAAAATCTCTTTCAGCGGAATAAATCTGAGTGATTGAAAAGCCTTTCAATGAAAAAGCATCGCGTATTCCTATTGAAACTTTGTTGAAGTTTTCAGATAGTCCATCTTCTTTCAACGATGAAAACTATGTATAAAATCCTAGTCCTTCCACTCATTTTTTTGGGTCTAATTTCCTGTGGAAAACAAGAAAAAAAGGAGTTCTCTGATTCTGAATTAGAAAATGAAACGGGGCAAGTAGCTATGGGAGATTTTCCAGATACAATAGAAATACCTATTGAATCAGGAGATAATTCTCAAAACTCATTAGACTGGGAAGGAACTTACAGGGGTATTCTACCCTGTGCCGACTGCGAAGGAATAGAAACCAAAATCACACTTTCTGCCAATGGGACTTATGAATACAAAGCGTCCTATTTGGGGAAAAATGACGCATTGGAAGAGTCTTACACAGGCCCATTTGTTTGGGATGAAAAAGGAAGCGAAATCACACTTTCAGGATTAGGCGGAGCTTCAAGAAGATACAAGGTAGGAGAAGGCAAAATTTGGCATTTGGACAATGAGGGAAATGTCATCAAGGGCGATCTTGCTCAAAGGTATATTCTGAAGAAAGAATAATTACTTAAAACGGACGATCTTGCCATGAGCCTTTGAGGTCATCTCTTGTGGGATGGCCTCTGTTATTTCATTGTACAGCAGTTCCACTAGTTTTTGTTTCAAAAAACTTCTATTCAGAATAATACTCACTTCCCTAGTTGGCGGGAGCCCTTCAAATGGTCTTAATCTTGACTTTTCCTCATCAGATAATTCGAACGTTGCCAACTCCGGAAGCAGCGTCATTCCTTGGTAGCGATTGACCATATTTTTCAAACCTTCCAAAGACCCACTCTCATAATGGAAATTTTGATGGCCACTATTACTCTGATCGCAAAAATTGATCACCTGATCCCTAAAACAGTGACCCTGTTGCATGATCCAGAGCTCTTCTGATTTAATTTGATTAGCCTTTATTTCCTTTTGTGCTAATAGTGGATGACTTTTGGATAGGTAAGCATAAAACTTTTCATAAAACATGGGTTTTTCCACAATCCCAGACTCCCCGAGAGGAGTCACTATGATACCCATATCCAATTCATCATTTTTCAACTTTCTTACTACCTCCTCGGTGACCATTTCTTGAACATCCAGTTTTACATTGGGATATTTCTCCAAGAAACTCCTCACAAATCGATATAAAAGATATGGAGCTAGAGTTGGAATAATTCCCAATTTGATAGTGCCAGAAATATCACCCTTCAACTGAGCAACCAGTTCCAAAACGCCTCTACTTTCGGATACCACCTTTTTCGCCTGAGCGATAATCTGCACTCCAATCTCAGTAGGAATAACAGGCATTTTACTTCTATCAAAAAGTATAACTCCAAGCTCGTTTTCCAATTTGGATAGTTGAGCACTCAAAGTTGGCTGCGTTACAAAACAAGACTCAGCTGCTTGGCCAAAATGCCTGTGTTTATCCACAGCTATTAGGTATTCGAGTTGTTGAATGGTCATAGTCAAAAATACTTTCTTTACTAATATAGAAAAAGGCTCAAGAGTTCAGCCAACTCAAAAAATCATCTATCACTTATTTTTCATGTGTCTATAATTGATTTTCAAAGGTCACATGGAATCTAGCGTTCTTGATAGTCATCTCTGTGTGTAACGGCTACTTCATGCTCGATTTCATCAATTCATCCCTACAATAGCATTCCTATCAAACAGTATTTCGCTTTCCTCAGGAATTAAAGTATTTTAATCATTCATAATGCATTCAAACCCAATAACCTATCATCATGTCAAAACATTCTTTTTCCAGAAGGAAATTTCTAGGAACCAGCTTACTCACCGGAGCAGGACTCAGCCTTGCTCCTCAATTCGGATTTGCTCAAACTTCTAAGCCAAACCCACAAACCATTCGACTGGGTTTTATTGGAGTAGGACGACAGGCCATGGGCTTGCTCAATAGAATGATGAGCATTGAAGGAGTTGATGTCTTAGCAGCTGCAGATGTTTACGAGATCAAAAGAAGGAGATTTGAACAGCGTGTTCAAAAAGTATATGCTGATCAAAAAAGAACAGCTCCACCCTTCAATTTATACGAGGACTACCAGGAGCTCCTAGCCAATCCGAATATCGATGCAGTAGTCATTGCCACTCCAGATCATTGGCATGCAAAAATTGCAATAGATGCCTGCAAAGCGAAGAAAGATATCTACCTCGAAAAGCCCTTAACATTTACCGTATTTGAAGGTCAGGAATTGATCAAAGCAGTAAGGGAAAATGCAATCGTTTTGGCAGTTGGAAGTATGCAGCGCTCTGCAGTGAACTTTCAAACTGCAGCTCATCATGTGCAAAAGGGAAGATTGGGAAAAATTAAACAAGTCCTAGTCCATGTAGGAGATAATCCTCATCCCAAGCCTTTTGATTTAACACCTGAAGCGATTCCAAGCGGATTAAATTGGGAAAAATGGCTGGGCCCGATTCAAGAAATCCCGTATCACCCGAATTTGAACCCGCCTATTTCTTTAAATCCAGAGGAGAATGAAAAACTCTGGGCAGCCTGGAGATGGTTTGAAGAAACAGGAGGTGGTCTGATGACTGATTGGGGAGCGCATATGATTGATGTAGCTCAATGGGGATTAGGAATGGACAGAAACGGACCCGTGAAAGTTATCCCAGCTACCGAAGGAAAGCCTCTCACCTATCAATATTCAGACGGAATAGAAATGTTGATAACTTCATTTGATGAGGGAAGACAGGGAGTAAAGTTTATGGGAGAAAAAGGCTGGATTAAGGTCTCAAGAGGAAATTATGATACTTCAATCCCTGAATTAGCCTTGGATAAGAGTTCAGATAATTTTTCATTCAATCAACATCATGTGGATTTTATTGAATCGATAAGAAGGAGAAAAGACCCTATTGTTCCGGTAGAAATCGGCCATAGCACCTGTACAGTTTGCACCATTGGAAATATCGCTAAGAAGTTGGGAAGACCTCTGGATTGGGACCCAATCAATCAAAATTTCGGGAAGGATTATGAAGCCAATACCCATTTGCACTATACCTATCAAAATAATATAGCCTTAACCTAAGCAAGCAATTTCTATGAAGATAAATAATACATTCCTAATGTGGATAACTCTCCTTGGAATCAGCTTTTCCTGCTCTCAAAAGAAGGAGTCAGTATTGATTCAAGATGAGTTGAAAGAAGACTTATCCACATTTGTTGCTAACCCCCAGCTGGTGGAAGAGCAGCCCATCAATCAATTGCAAATAGGCGATTCCGCTCCTCCATTCAACCTTCCAGCTGTAGATGGAAATTACTATAGTCTGGAGGATTTTGGGGATTCTGATGTATTGGTGGTCAATTTTACCTGTAATCACTGCCCGACAGCGCAGGCCTACGAAGACAGATTTATCCAAACTGTGGATAAATACAAAAATGAGTCTGTAGCTTTTGTAGCAATATCCTCCAATAGCCCCATTGCCATTCTTCCTGAAGAATTGGGTTACACGGATTTGAGTGATTCATTTGAGGAAATGGGAATCCGTGCTGAAATGAAAAATTTCAATTTTCCTTACCTCTATGATGGGGATACGCATGAGTTTTCCACAGCCTATGGCCCAACTGCAACCCCACATGTTTTTGTTTTCGACAAAAACAGGAAGTTGACTTATTCCGGAAGGATCGACCGTTCTGAAAAGCCCGGAACTGCCAATGCAGAGGATCTACATCAGGCAATAGACTTTACTTTAAAAGGCGAGGCATTACCAGCGGATCAGGCTCAAACCCCGGCATTCGGTTGCTCTATGAAATGGGCATGGAAAAATGAATACACCATCAAAATGAACAAAGAATGGGAAGAAAAACCTGTGACTTTGGAAAAGTTATCCACATCGGGATTAGCGGATTTACTTCAAAATAAAACGGATGAACTGATGCTGGTAAATTTCTGGGCCACTTGGTGTGGGCCCTGTATCATGGAGTATCCTGAATTCATCACCATGCAAAGAATGTATGGAGAGCGGGATTTCCAGTTTGTCTCCATCTCCATGGATAGTCCGGATCAAGAAGCCAAAGCTTTGAAATTCCTGAAAGGAAAAGCCTCTGCTCTGCCTAATTATATCATGGATGCAAAAGATAAATATGAGGTCATTGATGTAGTAGGAAAAGAATGGGATGGGAGTTTACCCGTCACATTATTGATAGAACCAGGAGGAAATATTTATTACAAAAAACATGGCCCTATTAATGACTTACTCTTGAAACAGAAAATAGTAGATCATCCTATGATTGGGCGGTATTATTAGACTAGAAAATTGAAAACCATCCAGTTAGGATGGTTTTTTTTATGATTAGACTTTATTTAAAGCATTTTTCCAATTAAATTGAGTCAAATACAAATTAGCTATGTCAGATCTTAAAGACCTTTCCCTCCTGCTTTATACGAACTCCAGACTTTTGATTCAGGCTTTCCAATTGAGGCTTAAAGAACTGGAATTGACTTATCCACAATATTTAACTCTTTCGGTTCTTTGGGAAGAAGATGGTCAGTATGTCAATCAAATAGGTGAAAAATTGGAATTGGACTCCGGAACTTTAACTCCCTTGATCAAAAAGCTCGAATCTCAGAATTATGTCAAGAGAATTAGAAGTGAGGCAGATGAAAGAAAAGTAAAAGTGGAATTAACCTATCCAGGGAAAAGTCTTCAAAGTAAGGTGGAAACCATTATTCAAAATTTAGAAGCTGAATTCGAGCAAATTGACAGTTTGGATATCTCAAAATTGAACAAGCAGCTCCAAGACTTGTTTAGGGAGATAAAAACAGCCAAAAAATAATATGGAAAAACTGAATATCGATTACACTGCGGTTGCTGTCAACACCGGAGGTAGAAAAGGTCATGTCCGCACTGACGACGGAAAATTAGATTTTGATGTATCCATGCCTAAAGAAATTGGGGGAGATGGAGAAAAAACCAATCCGGAACAATTATTTGCTGCGGCCTATGCTTCCTGCTTTGGAGGAGCCTTGGGTGCCGTTGCCGGCAAAACGAGTTTGAGAGATTCAGAAATTAAAGCGAAAGTACATTTGGGAAATTATGGCCCAAATAGCTTTGGTTTGGCTGTAGATATAGAAGTGAAAATCCCTCATGCACAATCTTTGGAGCATGCTCAAAAATTAGTAGAAGCGGCTCATGAAGTTTGCCCTTATTCCAAAGCCACTCGCGGGAATATTGAGGTCAATGTGAAGGCGGTTTAAAAGTTATAAGAAGGCTTTAAAATCAGGATTCTAATGCAAATCAGCGGTGTCGGGGCCTAATTTTTGGAATTAGGGCTTCGACTCCCTGCTTTTAGCAGGCAGGCGCTCAGCCTGACATCTTGTATCTCACTTCTCGCCTCTCGACTCTAATTTCTAATAACAACCACTCCTTTTCCGAGCATTTTTCTATCTAATATAGCCTGCAAAGCTTCTGGAGCTTCTTCCAATGAATATTTCCGGCCGATATGCTGTTGAATCTTTCCTTCTTGAATCCACTGCATTAACTGTCTGATATTCTGAAAACTTTTCTCCGATTCCAGTTTGGAGAACTGCCCCCAAAACACTCCCATGATAGAGCATCCTTTCAATAGGGGTAGATTCATTGGGATTTGAGAGATTTCTCCGTTTGCGAAACCCACGATCAAATACCTTCCTTTCCAAGCAATACCACGTAAAGCTGCTTCGGTAAAATTTCCTCCGACAGGATCATAAACTACGTCCACGCCTTTTCCACCGGTCAACTCTTTGATTCTATTCTTAAGGTCCTCCTTTTCATAATTGATCGTTTCCGAAGCACCTTTCTTTTTGCATAAATCCAACTTTTCTTGGGAAGATGCCGCAGCAATAACATGGGCTCCGAGTAACTTCCCCAATTCAACTGCTGCAAGTCCTACTCCACCTGCCGCTCCTAATACCAACAAGGTTTCTCCTTCTTTGAGTTGGGCCCGGTCTTTTAAGGCATGAAATGAGGTGCCGTAAGTATACAAAGTGGTCGCGGCAATTTCTGAAGGTAAACCCGGAGGTAGAGGAAAAACACGGTCAATATCCACTGCTACCTTTTCAGCAAAACCTCCCCATCCACATAAGGCTAAAACAGAATCCCCAAGCTTAAATTGCTTGACTCCCTCTCCAACCTCAATAACTCTTCCCGCCACCTCCCCTCCTGGAGAGAAGGGTAATTCTGGTTTGAATTGATATTTGTTTTGAATGATCAGAACATCAGGAAAATTTACCCCACATGCCTCCACCTGAATTACTATTTGCTTGGCAGCTGCTTTGGGATCTGGCAAATCCCCAAAGATCAGGGATTCAGGCATTCCGTGTTCTTGACAAATAATCGCTTTCATAAGATCTTTTGCTTTCTACTAAGTAATCAATTTTAAAGCTCTTTACCATGGAGAGGGCTGGTTTTTGTTAATTGATAACTAGTAAAATTTATTTGAGAGAATATTGAATTTCACCGCAGAGGCGCGAAGGCCGCAAAGAAGATCGCAAGGTTTATGTCTTTAAGTTTTGAAAAATATCCTCTGTTTGGAATAGGGGCAAAATCTTAATAACTAATAACTCAGTAACACATAGCTCTCCCCTTGGCCGCTGCAAGCTATTTTTTAAAACCACAGAGAAATGATAGAAAGCATAGCTTAATAGATTCTTCGCCTCTTGTATCCTTTGCGGGATATTAAGTTAGCAATTCGTTTGATGCACTTTTAAAACCACATAGGCACAGTAGCCCACATAGCATTGGACAAAATTGAGCTTTTCCCTAAACGAGAACTCAATAACTATTAACAATTAACTACTTGAATCCTGTTGTATTTTTCCACAAAATAAAATCGATAGTAAACATAGCTTCCTAAATCTTTGGCCTCTTGTATCCTTTGCGGGAGATAAAACTTTGCGCTACTGCGGCTCCGCGAGAATCTTATTTACCGCAGAGACGCGGAGGCCGCAAAGAAGATCGCAAGGTTTATGTCTTTTAGTTTAGAAAAGTATCTTCTGTTTGGACTAGGAACAAAATCTTAGTAACTAATAACTCAATAACCCATAAGTCTCCCCCTGCACCTCTGCAAGCTATTTTTTAAAACCACAGAGAAATGATAGAAAGCATAGCTTAATAGATTCTTCGCCTTTTTTATCCTTCTCGGGAGAATTAGCGGGCTTTGAAGTAGAACAATGAACCCTGAACCCCGAACAAATTTGTCTCAATTAATCAGTTACTCCATTAGACAATTACTCATCTTCCATCCTTTGCGGGAGATCATAAACCGCTTTTCCCCAACAAAACCGCAAACATAATAGGCATTTCCTCCTGAAAGCGATAATTTTAAGCCTTTAACAAAAAACAGAATCAAAACCCATGGCAGTAAACGATTTTATCCAAGCAAACAAAGAGCGATTTCTCAATGAATTGATTGACTTATTGAAAATTCCTTCTGTCAGTGCTGATCCCAAATTCAAAGACGAAGTATTTCGCGCAGCGGAATTTGTAAAAGAAAGTCTGGAAAAGGCAGGAGCTGATATGGCTGAAATTTGCCCTACGCCTGGATACCCTATCGTTTACGGAGAAAAAATTATAGATCCATCCCTTCCAACTGTATTGGTTTATGGACATTACGATGTGCAACCAGCCGATCCTTATGAATTATGGGATTCTCCTCCTTTTGATCCTATCATCAAGAAGACTAAAAATCACCCTGAGGGAGCCATTTTTGCCAGAGGTTCTGCCGATGACAAAGGACAATTCTACATGCATGTAAAGGCTTTCGAAGCCATGATGGCAGCAGGAGATTTACCCTGCAATGTCAAATTTATGATAGAAGGAGAGGAAGAAGTGGGCTCCGACAACTTAGATGCTTTTGTCATAGAAAATAAAGAGAAATTAAAATCAGACGTGATTTTGATTTCTGATACCCATATGATCAGCATGCAAGATCCATCAATTACAGTGGGCTTGAGAGGATTAGCTTACATGGAAGTAGAGGTGACGGGACCTAATCGTGATCTTCACTCCGGAACTTACGGTGGTGCTGTGGCTAACCCAATCAATGTACTGTGTAAAATGATTGCCTCTCTCAAAGATGAAAATGAGCACATCACTATTCCTGGATTTTATGACAAAGTGCAGGAACTGACAGCAGAGCAAAGAGGAAGATTAAATGAAGCTCCTTTTGACTTGAAAGAGTATGAAGAGAAACTGGACGTAGCTACTGTTTTTGGAGAAAAAGGATATACCACCATCGAGCGGGTAGGCATCAGACCTACATTGGATGTGAATGGAATTTGGGGTGGATATACCGGTGAAGGAGCTAAAACAGTGCTTCCTTCAAAGGCTTATGCAAAAATTTCCATGCGTTTGGTTCCTGATCAAAACTGGCAGGAAATCGCACAGCTTTTTGAAAAGCATTTCAAATCCATCGCTCCGGCTGGTGTGAAAGTTAAAGTGAAAAGCCATCATGGAGGTTCTCCCGCTGTTGTATCAGATTCTTCTGTGGGTTATAAAGCCGCCGAAGCAGCTATGGAAGAAACCTTCGGCAAACGTCCAATTCCTACTCGTGAAGGAGGATCCATTCCAATTGTTGCGCTTTTCCAAAAGGAATTAGGTTCGGATCCTATTTTATTTGGTTTTGGCTTGGATACAGATGCCCTTCATTCTCCAAATGAACATTATGGGGTTCAGAATTACTTCATAGGAATAGAAACTATCGCCGCTTTCTTCAGGCATTTTAAGAAATTGAGTGAATAGGTTTTACTCAAATTTGAAAACGTGCCAATCCCCCTTTTCAAGAGGCTAGGGGGATTTAAAAGTTTTCTATTTTGAAAAGAAAAAAAGAAATAATTAAAATCTTGATTCAGAATAGTCACAAAAAGTAGAGATTGAAAATTGAAGTGAACCAAAAGGCAATTTTCAATGCTTAAATAAACAATAAACACTTATCATTTCGACCAATTAAATCTATCCTGATTTAATTTTCCATCAGTTTATGAGCCTCAGATCCCTTCAAAATATCAGCTTTCTCAGTTTAATTTTTATACTGATAAGCTTCAATTCCTTAGCTCAAATCATCAAAGCTCCGGTTTGGACTAGTAGAATTGAACCCGCCAATCCTCAGGTAGGAGAAGAGATAAAGCTGATTTTAGAGGCTGAAATCCCTGCAGGTTGGTATGTTTATGGAACCAGCTTCGATCCGAATCTTGGCCCTTTATTGACCACCTTGAAACTCAGCAATTCTGATGCTTATGTAGCCAAAGGTAAACTTCAGGAAGTAGGTGCTAAGAAAAAATACGAGGAGGTCTGGGAAGGTGAGGTAACGTATTTTATCAAAAAAGGGGTTTTTGAGCAGGGTTTGATCCTTTCTAAACCTACCGGGGAAATCCGTGGCAGCTTAGAATATCAGATGTGCTCAGACCTGACAGGGCAATGTATCAATTATGAAGAAGAGATAATCCTTGATTTCAAAGCCCAGCCAAATGCATCTGTAACAGAAAGCCCAACTGAAGCAAATGTTCAAACTTCTGCTGATAGCGGGCTATTTAATTTAGCGGAGGAGGAGGTTTTGCCGGCAGATGAAACGGCAGAGAGAACTCCCGCTCAAGAGCAGGTGATTACCATAGAAATCGAAGGGACAGAAAACCCCGGTTTATGGGGCTTTATGGTCTTGGCCTTTTTAGCTGGACTGGCAGCTCTTTTGACTCCCTGTGTTTTCCCGATGATTCCAATGACCGTCAGTTTTTTCACCGGAAGAGCTAAAACCAAGGTAGCAGGAATTCGAAATGGCTTTATTTATGGGATTTCTATCATTGCAATTTATACGATTGCAGGAACTGCTGTTGCAGCTATTCAAGGGCCGGAGTTTGCAAACTGGCTGGCGACCCATTGGCTTCCCAATCTCTTTTTCTTCGGAATTTTCATTGTTTTTGCCTTAGCCTTTTTGGGTTTATTCGAAATCACCTTGCCTTCTTCATTTGTGAATAAGGTAGACGCCAAATCCGAAAAAGGAGGTTTAATCGGAATCTTTTTTATGGCCTTCACCCTGGTATTGGTTTCATTCTCATGTACTGGTCCCATTGTAGGTTCTATTTTGATTTCTTCAGCTGGAGGAGAGTTGATCAAACCAATTTTAGGCATGTTCTCATTCTCCTTGGCATTTGCAATTCCATTTACTCTTTTCGCAGTTTTCCCGGGTTGGATGAGTAGTCTTCCAAAGTCTGGCGGATGGTTAAACTCTGTCAAAGTTGTTTTAGGCTTTTTGGAGCTTGCGCTGGCCTTCAAATTTTTGTCCATCGCAGATCAGGTCTATCACTGGGGCATACTAGACCGAGATATTTTCTTGGTAATCCACATTGTCATCTTCTTTGCTCTAGGTCTGTATCTCTTTGGGAAAATCAAATTACCTCATGACTCTCCGCTAGATTTCATAGGTGTTCCCAGGCTATTGCTGGCATTGCTCAGTTTGATGATTGCCGTATACATGATCCCAGGACTTTGGGGAGCTCCTTTGAAATATTTGAGCGGATATTTACCTCCCCTTACTTCTCAGCAATTCAAAATAAACGGAACAGCTGCTGTGGGAGAATCATCTCAATATATCTTGGATGAGCCAGTGAAATATTCGGATTTACTGGAAATCCCTCATGGCATCAAGGGCTATTTTGATTATGAACAAGGTTTAAAGGCCGCAAAAAAAGCCAATAAACCCTTATTGATTGATTTTACCGGTCATGGATGCGTGAATTGTCGCAAAATGGAGGAAAATGTGTGGTTGGATCCGGAAGTTCTGAGAAGGCTGAAGGAGGATTTTGTGATGGTTGCGCTGTATATCGATGAACGATTTGAGCTTCCTGAACGTGAATGGTACACTTCAGAATACGATGGGAAAGTGAAAAAAACCTTGGGCAAGCAAAATGCTGATTTCCAAATATCCCGATTTCAAAACAATGCCCAGCCCTATTATGTGATTTTGGATCATGAAGAAAACCTGCTAGTAAACCCCCGTTCCTACGATACCAGTATTCCGGCATTCATTGAATTTTTGGATAAGGCAAAAGCAGAATTTGAGAATAGGAACTAAGGAAAAAATGCTATAAGCAGGAGTTTTCTTTGATTAGTTCCAGTGCTTTGGGGAATTTATCTTGCATAAATTCCAAATGCTCATCCATCACATCTATTTCCACTTCTAGTTTAACAGTATTTTTTCCCTCAATTAGCTTATAGGTTTCATTGGCTCCTGACCATGTTTTGGTTTCTTCATCTATAGGCTGGGGCTTTGCATCTGTCACTTTACCGATATGCTTAAAAGATATGATTGAATAAGGAATGAATTGCTCAATTTTACTGTATATGCCACTTTGATCTGGCCCAAGGAAATGTACAACTCCTCCCTCTTCCCAATTTTCAGCGAGCATATAAGATCCTTCCAAAAAGACAGCAGACCATTTCCTATAGTACTCATCCTCCCAAAGGGCTTTCCAAACACTGGGTTTTTCAGCTGGGATATCTATGGAAAATATGAGTCGATTGAGCATCTATTTTGAAATTTGATGAGACACTAGAAGTAAGGTCGTTTAGGGATAATTGGAGAGGTTTTTTATGGGAATGAAGGTTAACGTCTCCGGTTAACGCAAGTAGCGGCTTGGGAACGTGAATTTGTCGTTAAATTATCTTTTACAGGTAGTGAAAAATGTCATTTTAGATGGTCTGCCGCTATTTGTTCGTTAACCGATGTTCCACCACAGTTATTTTTAAGCAACTCCATTTACTCGAAAGTCTATAAACTTATTTTCGTCAACAAGGTATTTAATATTCCAAAATCGGCTTCCTCCATCAAAAGTCATTTGCCATTCCGTTTTCCAACGATCGTCGGGTTTTGTCCAGCCACGAATACTGTCCAATAAGCTGTAATGATTCCAGAGAAAATTTACGTGTATAACTTTCTGGCCGTCTTCATCAATGAATCCGATATATTGTCTGACATACTTGCTTAAATTTCGATGGATTACAGGTCCGTAATCTTTTCCATGGTTGGGTTTATTTTTATTAATTTCTCTTATGTCTTTTCTCAGTTGAGTTTCCAATTTCTCAATCTCAGCTATTGTGGGAGTAAACCTCCTTTCTTCTGGAGGATTTTGAGTGTAAAGAATCTTATAAGTCTCCGGAAAAACTGCACCTTTAAAAGTCGGCTTTTCAATCAGCTTTATGCTTTGGGAAAAACCCAGAGTAAAATTTAGCAGAATTAATATGGAAAGCAGTCTTTTCATAATTGTGGGCAACGGATTGCAGCTACCCGAAGGTGGCGATTTCGGAGCACTTCACTGTCAACCAAGCAGAAACTTTGATAGAAGCATCCGCCGCGGCGGAATTTAACCACTGAACCGCCACTTTTGGGTATGTTTTGTTATAGCCAGTTGTTCTTTGGTCAGTATAACTCTTCATTGTATTCAATTTCAAAAGTTTCTAGTCCAAAGTCAATTTGAAAATTACTTTTAACTTCCTTTTTAATACATAAAAACATTGGTAAATCTTCAGAAGTTGTCAAGCACCAACTTAAGTCGTCTGGAAATAAATAAGTACAATAATCGAAGTAAAAGTCTTCTTGAAGTTCAAGGTATTTTTCAACGTCAATTTCTGTACGTTCTTGTTTAGGGTCTTCGTCAATCGAGTACCTATAAACATCATCAATAAAAAGATTTAACAACCGTCCGTTTGCTAATTTTATAAGACTTGTTTTTAAAGCAATTTTACTTTGTTTTTCAAGAATTTTAACCGCAGGTGTTGGTTTTATTCTGTTTAATAATTTGTAGTCATATGGTTTTTCAAAAGTCTCTGAAATTTGTTTTAATGATATTTCCCTAAATAATTTGTCCTTGTCAGGATTAATAAAAAGTCCAAATTCTCTTTCAATCTTTATTCTCTGGTTTGTTTGTTCGATTGTTTCATTTTGTTCTGGATATTCGTCAAAAGGAAAATTGTCAACAATTCCAACTTTCCAATGAATTAGATAATATTCATCAAAAACATTTGGAACTATATAAGAGATATGATTCCAAGAATTCTCTTGTCTATTTGAAAAATGTTCTTTTATCCAGTTGAATTTGTCCATTGTCGGTTTTCAAAAATTGGCTGCAACGTTTTGCATATGGCTTGTGGCGGTTTCGAAGTAATTTCTTGTCCACCGAAACCAAAGCTGGCTTCGGAGCGAAAACCTTGCTGGCAGCCGTTAACCCGCCATAAGCTATATGCGTTGTTGTGGTGCGTTTTTTTATTTTTCTCCAAGCCAAACATCTCCTTTTTTGAATGAATATGATTCAGTAGCTTCTCCAATTGGCTCTTTAAATTTCGTTGTTCTGTGTGGCTTTTTTAGCATTTTTTCAAACCACTTTTTATCTTCTTCATAGTCCGCTAATGTTGCGTAAAATTCTGGGTCACCTGGTTCGCTGTTGTCAAAGTGGTCTTCGTCAAGTCTATATTCCCAATTAAAATTTTCAATTTCATCTTTTAACTGTCCATATTTCTCGGGGTTCAACTTCTTTGACTCGTCTGGTTTAAAAAAAGTGTTTTCATAAAAGTCCAAATATTCTCCAATCGCACAGACAACTTGAGAATTCGCAAATCTTGGTTCAAAGAGCCATATTCTCAAATAATAGTTTTCATCAAGTTTGTCCAATTCCCTTTTCCAAGAATCATAAATTTCAATAAGTCCACTTAGGATTCTGGACTTTGTTTGTCCTTTTGGACTAGGTGTTTGGCTGTTGGTTAAAGAAATTCCGCTCCAAGGGTGAACTCGAATTTTCGCATAATCTCGCTTGTACTCTTTCAAATAGATCAAATCGAGATTCTTATGCGTTTCAACCCATTGGTCAATGTCATTCCATCTTCTGTTATGTCCGCGGATTTTCTTTGTTTTCACGATTTCTTTTTAATGCACCACAACATTTGTATTTACGCATATCACCTAAGGTAATTGCGTCTATATTTCTTATGTATAAAGGCGCAGATTTTTTAAAAACTCTTTTCTAATATTTTTTGGCTATTTGTCCGACGGAAAACGATAACAAATGCTAACTGTCGGCTATTTCAGTCAAAAAATTCTTACCTCATTTCTTTGACTAAGAACGTCATTTCAACTAATTAATCCAATAGGAAAAATACTGCCTTTAAAAAATATAAAGAGTCAATGAAACCTTCTAGGTTTGAACAAAACCCAAAGTTTTGATTGGGTCTAAACATAAACCTTCGAGGTTTGAAAAACCTCAAAGGTTAGGGTTTACTGCTGTGCTGCCTTATAGATTGCATCCAATAAGGAGCCGGATTCTTTGGTATCGTTGCCCAATTCCCAAAACATGATTCCGCCCAGACCTTTTTCCTTGGCATAGGTAGTTTTAAGCGCTACCGAAAGAGTATCATCGTAGGATAGCATCAGGCTGTCTTTCGCATTGTACATAAAAGGTGCTTGGGCTTTCTCATCCCAAAATCGCTGAAAATTGGGGTCTTTTTCGTAGGTATCTCTGATCCAATGATAAGCCATCCAACCTTGATGTAATCCTCCACTCATTTGATATAAGCCATTACTTAAAGGAGGTACTCCCTTCCAAACCCGTCCATAAAAAGCTGCTCCAATTACAATCTGATTCGGATTTACTCCCTTTTCAATCAAGTAGTCCACAATTTTCTGAGCAGATCTTGGGTCAGAATCAGGATTAGCTCCACTTTGGAATAAGCTATCCAGATGTGCTTGAAACGGCGTTCCGGAGATATCTTCACTTTTCACATCTCCTAATGGAGTATGATGACCTGTATAGATCGATACCCCCGACACTTGATCATAGGTCATTACATTGGTGTAATCTGCATATTTCATGACTTCGTTGATCTCTATAAAATCATAATAACGCTTCCACCCTGCAGAAGCGAAAGTCAGAATTTTGGGAGAATCAAAGCTATCTAGCATCTCTCTCAGACCTTTCATCAAGGCAGTGAAATTCTGGGTATCCTCAGGTCTGGCTTTGGTGCTGGCACCGGAAATACCCGGATATTCCCAATCCATATCCATTCCATCGAGCTTGTATTCCTGGATAAAGGTCTTAGCACTTTGGATAAACTTAGCTCTACTTTCCGGAGTCAAAGCCATATCTGAAAAGCCATCCGCTCCCCAGCCTCCGCAGGCTATCATTACTTTTAGGTTTGAATTTCTCTCTTTTTGAGCCACCAATGCCTGAAGCTTAGGTCCTGCTTCTTCCGGCTTTCGGAATTTCATCTCTCCGTCTATGACATGGGTAAATGAATAAATAATATGAGTCAGTTTCTCAACAGGTATTTGTTCAGGTTTATAATCCCGTTCCGGCACATAATAGGCCATGATGACGGGTGTGGATTTATCTACATCTTCAGCTTGCTTGGATGAATTCGTGGAACAAGCAAAAAATAGGAAGGAACTAAAGAGAGCGAGGAGAAAATTAACTTTCTTGATCAAAATCTAGGAATATTAACTTGATTAAAATTTTTACTAAAGTTAATCTTCTTTATTTATTTTTTATAAATGTTTTGAAAAATTATACTCTCAATAGTCAAGAGGGCCTCATCTGGATTAAATCCATGAATCAGTAGATAGATAATCTTTACTCCCTATGCCTAAATTAAGGGCAGCAAGTAGTCTTACAAGCTTAATTCTCCTTGCTAAAAGGGTTACTCCATTTGGGATTTGTACTTACTGTATTGTCAGTAAGAGTTTTTAGAAAAGCGACTAAAGCAGCTTTTTCTGCATCTGAAAAATTCAATCGAACCGGATTATTATTCACATCAGTTAAGGCCGGAGAAAGAGTGGGATGATTTTTTATGCCACCATTATAATGCTCAACTACCTCCTCCAGCGAAGCAAAACGCCCATCATGCATATATGGCGAAGTCAATTCAATATTTCTTAAACTACTCGTTTTAAACCTACCTGTGAAAATAGGATTGTTAAAAACCTCGCCAGCTCCTAAATCTGTTGTAGATAATTCATCCAGTCCATTATTCTGAGGTCCTGGGTTGGCACTGATAAAAGCTTCTGTAGTATGGCATCCAAAGCAAGCACCTCCACCATTAGGAATGGTTGCAAAAAACAATGTTTTACCTAAATTTTCTTCTGCCGTAAAATTCGGAAAATTGGCGCCAGGTGTAGTAACCATCGCTCGGCCTTCATCATACTTACTTGAATAACTTACAATGCTGCGAACAAACTGTGCCAAAGCCTTTGAAATTTTATCAGATGTGACTTCCTGCGAGCCAAAGGCTTTTTGAAATAATTCTGGATAATAGGATTGGTCTTGAACTTTGCTTATCAGTTCATCAATACTCAAACCCATTTCCACTGGGTCCTGAAAAGGCATCAAAACCGGTTCTTCCAAGCTACCGGCCCTTTCATCCCAAAAAAACCTTCCTCGCTGATAAAATCGGGCATTAATTAAAGTCATAGAATGCCTTCTAGTTTCACCCCCATTAAACCCTACACTCAGTATTTTATCATCGGAAAAGCCTTTTTCTTGTTTGTGGCAGGATGCGCAGGAAACGCTGCCATTTGCACTTAGGTTTTTGTCATAGAACAATACTCTGCCCAAAGTTGCACCATCATTGGTGATTGGATTGGTTGAGGGAGTATTGTCTGTTCCATTGATTGAAGTGGGAAGTGGTCCTCCCTGAACATTCATCGTGAAATGTCTGGGCAGATTTAGGGTGCTGTAATCAAAAGGAACTTCCGGTAAATCCAGCACATCCAATTGCGGTGGGCCCTCAATATCTTCCTTACGACAAGAGGAAATAAGCAAAAGAACAAACAGAAAATGGACAATGATTAAAAAAGGTCTTTTCATTCTATCAGCGCTGATCTTGACCATTAGATTGTTTTTGAAAAAGAAGGTTTAAATCAAATTAAACTTTTCACTATAGCACTACCATTTGATAATACACTTGTATGAATTTTTTTCACAGAGAAATATAGCTTCATAAACCCTTTGCCTCTTAATTCCTTTGCGGGAGACATTATCGTTGCGCCGCTGCGCCACCGCGAGCCTGTTTTAAACCACATAGAGAGAATAGAAAACATAGATTCACACGCCCTTTGCCTCTTCTATCCTTTGCGGAGACCGAGACCGCAGCGATATTCTTTTTTACCGCAAAGTCGCAAAGTTCGCAAAGGAGATCACAAAGTTTATTTCTTCTAGTTTGGACAATTATCCTCTGTTTGGAATAGGGGTAAAATCTTAATAACCAATAACTCAATAACCCTTCTCCTGCACTGCTTTTTTGTTAATACCGCATCGAGA
>NZ_FOVW01000007.1 GCF_900115305.1 Algoriphagus ornithinivorans
AAGGAAAGAAAAACTACTCGGGGGCATCGAGCCCCCAAGTAGTTTGCCCAAGAGAAGAACCTCTGGCTCATATATGCCCGATGGAATTTATAAATGAATGTTGAACCAAACGGTCAACGTTATTTAGGGATGTACACTTTCCAGCTTTCTCACTTCAGATTTCAGACTTCTCAAAATATCTTCCAGACTTTCTTTGTAAAAGATTAATGAAAACCAAATCGCTTCTCCGAAGCTCTTGTTTACTCCCTATTTTAATCTATTCTACAACCAAAACGCCTCTCTGAGGCTGTTTGCAACCCATCCTGTAAATAGCACCAGAGGTGTGATTTGGTAAATACTTTAAAAAATTCTTTGCTTCTTTTCTTCTTTGCGGGAGAATATATCGCTGCGACACTGCGAGCTTTTTTTTACAAAACCTGCTAAAAGACTTTGAGATTGCTTCGTCGTCGCACCTCCTCCTCGCAAAGACGGTACGATTTCAGCTTTCTCAATTTTGCTTTCATACTTTATGAGGCTGCTTCCTTCCTCGCAGTGACGACACTATTGAACCCACAAGCATCCCAAACTGCAAACTGCCTACTGACTACTGCCTACTTTCAGCCTTTCCAGCTTTCACACTTCAGATTTCAGACTTTCCAGCTTTTTCACTTAAGCCTTCATACTTCCTCCCCTGCTCCAAACCATCTTCCATTTCCAGCCTTTCTCTTCCAATAAAATAGGATGATAAGCTAAGGCTGCTTTGGCCGTGGGTGAATTATAAAAGCGTTGATCATCAGTTAAAATAGCAACCTGATCACCAGAAGGGTCAGCTCGAAGCAAATCCATAACCGCCGAAGGTATATGACTGGAATAAGTTGAATCGCTTTCCATCAACTTCTTTTTCAAACTCCAATCAATTTCAAATTTTTCAGCTTCAACTTCCGGAGCAGGAACGGCTCTCTGCTTGCTTTGCTTCTGAACCCAAATCAAATAGGATCTTAAAAGGGATAAACCAGGATTTTGCAATTGACCGGAACGAAAGTCTTCTGGATCTATAGAAGATATCAGGTGTAATTGCTTTCTGGCTCTACTGATAGCCACATTGAGACGGTTTTCCGCTCCCGATTTACTCAATAAGCCAAAATTCGTTACTAATTTCCCTTCCCGATTGGGAGCATAACCCAAAGATAAGATCACCTGATCAAACTCATCCCCCTGTACATTTTCTATATTTCGAACTTTGATTCCTGCCTGCCCAAGCCCTTCTTTCCAAAGCCTCTCCCGAATCAACTCCATTTGAAAATAGTTGCCTGTCACTATTCCAATACTATCTTCTGAAGAATCTTTTTGAATTTGCCTAACTCTAGTCAAAACTGCATCAGCCTCCACTTGATTGACCTGATTTTCCCAAATCCCCTCTACCTTTTCCCAGGAAAAAGAAGTTTTTCCGGCTTGAATGGTTGCATAGTCCGGAAGGGTTTCCAATTGACCTTCATAAAAATGGGTATTGGAAAAATGAATCAAGGCAGGGTCAGCAGACCGATAGTGTCCCTTTAGCCTAGCACTTTGGAAGAAATTCCCAGCTAACTCCAACAATGACTCTGCCTCAAACTCTAAACCATCCTCCTCACTTTCCCATTTGACCTGATAGAAATCTGAAGGCCGCAACTGTTTATTATCACCTGCAATAACCACCTGCTTTCCGCGAAGCATGGCCGGTAAACCCAATTCAACAGGACATTGGGAAGCTTCATCGAAGATCACCAAATCAAATTGGTTCCTTAGAGGGAAAAGAGCAGATACAGTCTCCGGACTGGCTAACCAGCAGGGCAAAAGTTTAAATACCTCTTCACCCAATTCCTGAACCAATTTTCGAATAGCCCAACGCTGCCTTTTTTTACTAACCTGATGCAAAAGCTCTCTATAAGTCACCCTGTTTCCAAGTCGGTTGTATTCCAAATGCTGACTCATTTGCTCCCGTAATCTCAAAAGAGCCATATATTGAGACAAGCTTCTTTTTTCCAAAATAGACTTTCGAAGCTCCTCCAGCTCTGACTCCATTTTCAGGGAACCTGCCTCTGCCAATACAGGAAATCTCCTTTCCAACTCTGCAATCCAGGCCAAAAACCAGCCATTCCAAAAAACCTGAACTTTGTTAGCAATACTTTCTTTGGAAAACTCTTGCCAAAGTTCTAATCCTAAACTTTGATTATCCCATCCTAGTAAAAAGCGATCAAAAGCCACTAATTCGGTATAAACCACATTCCAGTTCAATTCATTTTCCGGTATACAAGAAGAAAGCCCTTGTTCTAAAAGTGATTGAATCTGAGATTCGCTCAACCACGTTTTCCAAAAAGTCCAAGAAGCACATCCCTTCTCTAATACCTCCATCCATATTTCTAATTGTCTGAAAAGATCATTCGTTGGGTTCAAAAGAGAATGCCAATCACCCAATTCCTGCCAAGCGTTTATCCAATCTAAGGCAAGATTTAAGCGATGAATATCGAGTTCAGCATCTTCCGAAAAAGGAATAGCCAAGCTTTGAGGTATAGCTTGTTTTTCTTCCTGAAGTTGGATTCTGATTTGAAGTTCCTCTTGAATATCCCGAAGAATGCTAGGACCTAATTTCAGCTCATTGCCCTTCAAGAGTCCAAATACCAAAGGGTACTTTGATTGGTTCAAATTGACCCAAAGCTTTCCGAAAAATGATTGGGATTTAGAAAGCAAAACTTCTAATTCTACTTGATATGCCTGGGGATCAGCTTTCAATTCAAATTTCAATTGAGCCAATTGTTTTTTCTCTTCAATCAAGAAAAGTTGTTGTTTTCTAAGCTTTTTAACTTGCTCTTTCTCTAAAATCAGATGAGAATCCAATTTTTCAGAACTCAACTGCTGCAAGGAATTATAGGCTCTGTGAAACTTCTGGAGTTGATTTTGAATTTGAAGCTCGGTGCTCACTTCTTTTTTCGCTAAACCAGAAGAATCTAACTCAAAAAGCTGTTTTCTAAAGCCCTCCACTTCCCAAATTGCCTGAGAAATACGGGGAAAATCAGCAGCTTGAACTTGGGCAAATGACTTTCTTTCATTCCAAAAACTAGGCTCAAACCTTTCCTGGTAGCGCGCATAGATTTTAAAATCTTGTTCAAAAGTCTTTGCCTGTTCCTGATTGAGTTTTAAAAGGCTGCTAGATTTTAGGGCAGGTTTCTCCAAATCCGCATGGAGGTACATCGCCTTAATTGGCATACCTGCAATACTATTATCAAAAAGAGCCTGACGAAAATCCTCCAATTTATCAGAAAGTCTGGCTATGCTTCTTGAGTTTCTAGAGATTTCTCGTTCCAAATGAATGGCATCTATTCCTCTATTTTGCTCTTGATAGGCTTCGATGGATTCGATCTGCTTTTTAATTTTTTCAAAAAGTAGATTTCGATCCCCCTGAAAATCATGTACCAAAGCCAAAAATTGGCCAAACCCAACTTTTGCCATACGCTCAAAAACCACATCCAGAGCAGCTCTCTTTTGAGACACTACCAAAACCTTCTTTCCCCGAGCAATAAAATCTGATACCAGATTGGAAATTAACTGGGATTTGCCAGTTCCGGGAGGACCCTCTACTACCATACTTTTACCCTGTCGAACTTTCAGGAACACATTTTCCTGTGATGCATCCAAAGGAAAAATAGGAAACATCGCATCTTCTCTGGGAAAGGGGCGGTTTTCTGGTGCTTCAAAATGGGCTGAGAACAAATCTTCAAGACTCATATCCTGGCCTTCAGCATTAAGCTCCTCATAATCAGAAAAAAGGAAGCTCCCTTTTTGGGCAAAAGGACCCAACACAGCATAGGGTTTTAAAGTAAGCTTTCCTTCCTGATACTGATTCTGATCCACTTGAATCTGAGAATTAGGAAAAGTCTGAATCCGATCTTCAAACAAATTGGATTGAACTTGAATAGAGAAATTACTTTGTACTATCTGATTGAGAGCAGTTCTAAATTCAGTAGGATCAGCAGGTAAATTTTCCAATTGCTCATCAGAAAAATTATCCGGTAATCGCTGTTTGGTGGCATGCCTCCAGGCCAACAAAAAGGCCGGATTCCATCTCCAAGGTTCCGAGGAATTCAATTTCCATTGAGAATCAATCCGCTCTAACCCGACTGGCTTGAGTATCAATGGAGCTCTCATTAATTGTCCATTGATCAACTTCCCCTCCACAAATAGCCAAGCCAGATAAAGACTTTGCTCTCCGGTTTCTTCCTGAATTAATTGATCTCTAAAAGCCAAGCGGGAAAGACTTTTTGAAAGCTGATTGGAGCTGGCTGATCTCGGATCCAATTCTGGAATTAAAGAAACCTGCCTTTTGCCTTGTATTAGCTTTCGAATCAGTTCAAATGCTGGCGCTCCGGTCAAAAAATCAAAATCCTGCAAATCAATCATCCCAAATCCACTCAATCTTGGCATATACAGGGATCTGTTTTTAGTCGACAAATCCGTGAGCCGATTGAGATAAGTTTGAAAGATGGATTCGGGCATTTATTTAAAAGGCGAGTCTTTTTCTTTGGCCATTTGATTATACACAATTCCATCCAGAATTCCCGGCATCCATTTATTCAGAAACACGGCCAATTTTCCCTGAAAAGTTAAAACCATATCCCTCTTTCTTTTCAATGTTGCCTTCAAAATATGTTGTGCCACTTCCTCTGAAGTCATCATTTTGGCTTCGTCACGGGGGGATTCTCCTTGAGAGGAACCATCAGCTGTCAAGGCAGTATTTCGGATATTGGAGGCTGTAAAGCCTGGAGCGACAACGAGAACATGTACTCCTTTTTTCATCACCTCTGTACGGAGGGATTCAAAAAATCCATTCATCGCATATTTACTCGCAGTGTAGGCTGTTCGGGCAGGAGTGCCTCGGTAACCATTGATGGAAGAAATCCCGATGATCGAGCCTTTGGATTTTAAGATTGAAGGAAGGCAATATTTGGTAGCATAGACAGTCCCATAAAAGTTGGTATCCATCACTTTTCTAAAAACCTCCATATCCAAGTCTTCAAACAAAGCTCTCATGGAAATCCCCGCATTATTGATCAAGATATCAATCCGTCCAAAATGTTTGATTGTTTGTTCGGCCATGTGACGGTTATCCTCCTCCTTAGCAGCATCTGCCAAAATCGAATAAACCTGAATACCAGATTCCTTTAATTTTTGCTCAGTATTTTTCAGTTTCTCAGGATTACGGCCAGTGATAGCAATTTTCGCCCCTTGCTTTCCAAAAATTTCGGCACATGCTTCACCGATTCCTGAGGTAGCTCCAGTAATGAGAACGACTTGATCTTTGAATTTCATGAATACGGTTTAATGGGTTAAAGATAGGGAATGAGAAGCCTTTTGAAAATCAGAATATAAAATCATTCAATCTGATTACCTCAATCTTGCCACTTACCATAGTTTCTTAACTTAACCTACTGGAAGACCGATGACTGAAGACCGAAGCTTCCGTTACCTTGCCTGATTTTGGTTGTCGCAATTCTGTCTACTTACTGGTAAGAAAGCGGAAATTCATATCATTCAATAATCAAAAGCAGATGTCTTTGATCTGTCGTTAAACAAATCAATCTTTTACTCTATAATTATTCTCTGAAAAACCTTCTCATCTTCCACATCCTCGGGTGTGACAGAAATATATGGACCATCTTTTAAAATAATGAAATCAAAGCCTCCAAATTTGGGAATTGAATCCAAACCAAACTCACCAATTCGGTTTAAATTTTTATCATAAACAATCATGTATTTTTTATTGGCTTTTCCAGCTCCTTTACGATTGACTATTCTATTTAGCGACTCATCGTCATATTTTTTATAAACAACCCTCCAATAAAGCATTCGAAAAGGGTCATAATTAAAAGAAAAATAATAATCAGTACCATATTGATACTGAATCATTCTATCTGACTGAATATCCTTGAAGTCTATGAAAACCGGTGGATCAAGCTGATCACTCCTCATCAGAAAATATGGCTCCATTTCCTCAGTCTTCAGGTTTAACTTGTAGATAGAATCTGCCAAAGGAAAGCTGACAAGCATGAAATCGGGGTCATCTGAGTGGGATATACTAGGAAGTATATGATCGGGATTACCCCAAAAATCACCGGTTTGATATAATTCAGGATACCCTAGCAAAGTCGTGTAATCACCCGATTTCAAATCCAATTTGATTAAAAGGTTATTTCTTTTGTATTGGCTTTTAAATGGATCTTGATCAGGAATGCACGGGATGTATAAATACCTCCCACGTTTAAAAATCCTAGATTTAGATGTTACCCAGGGAAGAACTGAATCTTCCCCTGGCATATTACTATCATTTTCTTTTAGTCTATATCTTTTCAAAACTTCACCTGAAGAGTCAGCCAAGCTTACCTGATAGCGATACCTATCAATCAAAAATATAGAATCGTAATCATGAAAATAAAAGTCAGTCACTCCACCAACTTCATTGGGCCCTCTTCCATCAAATTTTAATACTAAATCCATCTCAGGGTCATCCAATGAATTGACAAATAAGTAATTGGGGTCAGAATCAAAGTAATTCAAATGAATAAACAGAACCTCTCCATCTTCCCGAAAACTTAGCTGAGAGAGAATCGAAAATTCAGTGGATAAATTATTGATCGGAATTACCTTCTGACTATAAGAGTCAAGCTTAATGAGATTTACTTTTTTATATTTTTCGGAACAAGAAAAAATCAAAAGTGAGATGCAAAAAACAAACAATGACTTCATTCTACTATTTTTTAATAATAGGCCTAAATATATAATATTTTCGTTTACAGTTCCGTTTCTCACAGCCATCTTTTTTCCCTAATTTTGCGGCCATGTCGAGAAAAATGAAAAATAAGGTCATCACCAACCTATTGATCGAGCGGATTGCTTCCGAAGGGAAGTGCGTAGGGCATCATGAAGGAAAAGTGGTTTTTGTCAATCAGGTTGCTCCCGGAGATGTAGTGGATGTTCGAATTACCAGAGGAAAAAGCTCCTTCATGGAGGGTGAAGCAATTCACTTTCACGAGTATTCCAAGGACCGAATCGAGCCATTTTGCTCGCACTTTGGCACCTGCGGAGGTTGCAAATGGCAACATATCAATTACGATCTTCAGAAAAACTACAAAAGACAGCAGGTAGTTGACCAATTTCAACGAATCGCCAAAGTCCCTATTCCTGAAGTACTTCCGATCTTAGGATCAGAAAAAACCAGGTACTACAGAAATAAGTTGGACTTTACTTTTTCCAACAAAAAATGGCTAACCCTAGAGCAGATCAGATCGGGAGAGGATTTTGACCGAAATGCCTTGGGCTTTCATATCCCCAAAATGTTTGATAAAATCATCGATATCGAACATTGCTACCTTCAGGGAAACATTTCCAATGATGTCAGAAATGAGTTAAGAGCTTTCGCTTTGGCCAACAAACTCAGCTTCTATGATATTCGTGAGCAAGTGGGCCTATTGAGAAATCTCATCATCCGTACCACCTCTACTGATCAATCCATGGTCATTGTGCAGTTTGGTGAAAATGATCCTGCCGGAATCGAGTTGGTGATGGAGTTTTTGAAGAATAAATTCCCGGAAATCACGTCTTTGCTTTATGTGATTAACACCAAAGGCAATGAAACTTTCCATGATCTGGATTTAGTAACCTATGCTGGTTTGCCGTATATCGAAGAGGAAATGGAAGGCTTAAATTTCCGAATCGGACCTAAGTCTTTTTATCAAACCAACTCAGAACAAGCTTACGAATTGTATAAAGTCGCACGGGAGTTTGCCCAATTAAAAGGTGATGAAGTGGTGTTTGATCTTTATACGGGTACTGGCACAATCGCCAATTTTGTTGCTAAGCAAGCCAAGCAGGTAATCGGCGTTGAGTATGTAGCTGCGGCAATTGAGGATGCCAAGTTGAACTCAAAGATTAATGAGATAGAAAACACTCTTTTTTATGCCGGTGACATGAAGGATGTATTAAACGAAGAGTTTATCCAAAACCACGCTGCACCGGATGTCATTATTACCGATCCACCAAGAGCAGGCATGCATGAGGATGTAGTGAATATGCTTTTGAGATTAGAGGCTCCAAAAGTTGTCTATGTATCCTGCAATCCTGCCACTCAAGCCAGGGATATTGCTATGATGGGAGAAAAATACCAAGTGGAACGAATTCAACCTGTTGATATGTTCCCTCAAACCTATCACGTAGAAAATGTCGTACTCTTAACGCTCAAATCATGATATCTGATTTCAACGATCCAGAATTAAGCGGGAAATATCTAGGAACAATTACCTCGGATTTTGTCAAAATCTCTGATTTACTAAAAGAAGCCTCCTACCAGGTAAGGTCCAGAGGCTTTTCGGACTTCCCGATTTTTCCAATTTCTAAAGAGATGCAACCCATCGGTAAAATATTCTTGGGGAAAGCGGAGAAAAATCTAGACTGGAATTACTTCATCACCTATGTAGATGAATTTGTCCAACGAAAACTGATCGCTGAGGATGCTCTGGAAGAATTTAAAAAGGCCTACAAAGATCCAGATGAGTTTTGTTGCCTATTTGTCATTGATGGAGCCTTTACCAGCTTCGTCTATGTGCCTTATCCGGAAGAGTAGGTAGACAATTCAATTCTAATCCTCCAAGCCTATCAAAATGCTTGGAGGGTTTTATTTTATTATAAAATTTCCCGCAGATTATCGCAGATTAAATTTTCCTAATTCTAAAAATGCTTCCAGCCTTGAGCCTTTAGCTGAACTGCGGTTCCACTTTTGGTAACCAAGAACTTCCCTTCTTCAGGTTTGGAAATATGTCCGATGAAATGGATATCCGGATGCTTTTCCAACTTTTTGAAATCCTTCTGATCTATTGTGAAAAGCAACTCATAATCCTCTCCTCCATTCAGTACGCAAGTAATTGGATCCAGATTTAGTTCAACAGCTGTATCGAAGGTTTGCTTATCGATTGGCAGTTTATCCTCATAGATGGTGGCTCCCACATTCGAAGCTTTGCAAATATGAAATATCTCTGAGGCCAAACCATCCGAAATATCCATCATAGATGTAGGTACCACATCCAATTCCCTCAACTCATGAATAATATCCATTCGTGCATCAGGCTTCAACTGTCGGCCTGTCACAATCGTGTATTTTTCCAAATCCGGTTTCATATCTGGGTTGGCCAAGTATACTTGTTTTTCCCTCTCCAGAATCTGAAGCCCAACCAATGCTGCACCCAGATCTCCAGTCGCGCAAAGGATATCATTTACTTTTGCACCGTTTCTATAGCTAATTTGCTCCTTTTTAGACTCTCCTATAGCTGTCACAGATATAACCAAGCCACTTCTTGAAGCAGTAGTATCTCCACCTATCAAATCCACCCCATAATGCTCACATGCTGCATGTATTCCAGAATACAGTGCATCCACAGCCTCCACAGAGAATCGATTGGAAAGAGCGATGGATACTGTGACTTGCTTGGGGATTGCATTCATCGCCGCCACATCAGAAATATTCACTGCTATAGCTTTGAACCCTACATGAGGTAGTGGAGCATAAGCTAGGTCAAAGTGAACACCCTCCAAAAGCAAATCAGTAGTGATTACTTTGACATGATCTCCAGCTTCAATCACTGCAGCATCATCTCCGATTCCTTTGAGTGAAGATGAGTTTTTGATGGCTACTTTTTCATTCAAATGATCAATGAGTCCAAACTCACCAATTTCGCTTATTTCTGTTCTCTTTTCTGACATTTCTTGGTATGTGATTCGTTGTTGAGTTATTAGTTATTGGGTTATCGGTTAATGAGATATTAGGTATTGAGTTATTGGTTATTAGAATTTAGGGCCATGTTTAAAGCTCCAAATTGATACAACAGCCAGGAAAACCTCGGGCTGGCAATACTACCTACTGCTTCTGCCTACTGCCTACTTTTCAGCTTTCTCACTTCAGACTTCTGACTTTCTTTTTCAGCTTTCTCACTTCAGCTTTCTGATTTTCCTAATAGCCTTCGACTCCCTGTCTGACGACCAGGCAGGCGCTCAGGCTGACATTACTGCCTACTGCTACTGCCTACCGCCTACTTTTCAGCTTTCTCACTTCAGACTTCTGACTTTCTTTTTCAGCTTTCAGACTTTCTTTTTCAGCTTTCTCACTTCAGCTTTCAGACTTTCCACTACTGCCTACTTTTTTTCTTGGCACAATTCCACCAACACCCCATTCGTGCTTCTGGGATGCAAAAATACAACTAATTTATTGTCGGCTCCCTCTTTGGGCGTTTCATTCAATATTTCGAACCCTTCTCCTTTTAATCTAGCTACTTCTGCATGGATATCTTCTACATCAAAAGCAATATGATGGACTCCAGGAGATTTTTTTTCCAAATATTTGGCGATGGCACTTTCTGGCCGGGTCGCCTGTAACAATTCCACTTTGGTTTCTCCCACTTGGAAAAAGGAAGTTTCTACGGCCTCTCCCTCCACTACTTCTGTTTTAAAATGCTTTTTACCTAGGAGTTTTTCAAAAAGTAAATTGGATTCCTGAAGATCTGCAACAGCAATTCCTATATGTTCGATTTTCCTCATTTATAGTTTTATTTCGTTCAAATGTCTAGTCTAATGAATCTATCTAAAAGCTGAATTATTGTCAAATCCGTCTTCGGTCTTCGAGCTTCCCGCCCGCAATCAAAGCGAAAATGAACAATAGTACGATTCCTGCTATTTAGATTTTGTATATTTGTATTTGAATCTTTTCAGCATGCAGCATGTTCTGCATCTGAGTTAATTTGAAGACGTAAAGTTATAAATATATGATCATCGTTTCTGACAAGGCCAAAGAGCGTATTTTGGAGTTGAAAAAAGAAGAAGGCCGAACTGAAAATGAAAACATCCGAGTTTCCGTCAAAGGCGGAGGCTGTTCAGGTCTTATGTATGATTTAGGCTTTGATGCAAAAACCGTGGATACAGACCATGTATTTGAGGATAAAGGCATCAAAATAATCGTAGATCGCAAAAGTTTATTGTACCTAGCTGGTACTACATTGGAATTTACAGATGGACTGAATGGAAAAGGATTTCAATTCATCAATCCCAATGCAAGCAGAACTTGTGGCTGCGGAGAAAGTTTCTCTGTCTGATTCTCCACTTCTGGAATTTATCGACCAATAAAAACATGTTAGGCAACCTCATCAGGTTGCCTTTCTTTTTGGGCTTAAACCTAGCCCATTTTAGACTTCATTCCTTACCTTTGCCCTCGTTAAAAAAAGAACCCAAATAATGGAAGATCAAATTAAAAAAATCCAACTGAATGACTTGCACATTGCCTTAGGAGGCAAAATGGTGCCTTTTGCTGGTTACAATATGCCTGTAAGATACAGTTCTGATAACGAAGAACACCTTTGTGTCAGAAATGGAGTTGGGGTATTTGACGTTTCCCATATGGGTGAATTTATGGTCGAAGGACCAGAAGCTTTGAATTTGATCCAAAAAGTCACTTCAAACGATGCTTCAAAATTAGTAGATGGGCAGGCTCAATATTCTTGCTTCCCGAACGAAACCGGAGGAATTGTAGATGATTTGATCGTGTACAAGTTTGCTGAAGAAAAATATATGCTTGTAGTCAATGCATCCAATATTGATAAAGATTGGGCCTGGGTGAATAAGCACAATACCATGCGAGCTCGATTGACTAATATTTCTGATCAAATCTCACTTTTTGCTGTTCAAGGCCCTAAAGCAATCGAAGCAGTTCAGTCTTTGACCCCCGTGAATCTTTCAGAGGTAAAATTTTACCATTTTACCGTAGGTGAATTTGCAGGAGTTCAAGATGTGATTATCTCTGGCACAGGATACACTGGAGCTGGTGGATTTGAAATTTATGTGAAAAACGAGGATGCTGAAAAAGTCTGGAATGCCATTTTTGAGGCGGGAAAAGATTTTGACATCAAGCCGATCGGTTTGGGCGCAAGAGATACCCTGAGAATGGAAATGGGCTATTGCCTGTATGGAAACGACATCAATGATGAGACTTCCCCTCTCGAAGCGGGATTGGGTTGGATCACCAAGTTCACAAAAGATTTCATCAACTCAGAAGCGCTAAAAGCTCAGAAAGAAGCTGGTGTAGACAAAAAGCTAGTAGGGTTTATCATGCAGGAAAGAGGAATTCCAAGAGGACATTATCCTATTGTAGATGAAGCCGGAATCACTATCGGTGAAGTAACCTCCGGAACTCAGTCTCCATCAATGGGTGTGGGAATTGGTTTAGGCTATGTGAAAACAGAATTCAGCAAACCTGGAACAGAAATCTTCATACAGGTTAGAAATAAAAATCTGAAAGCTCAGGTTGAAAAACTACCCTTGCTGAAAGGATGAGAAACATTGAAGTCTGCTTCAGCCCAGAATTAATTCATTTGCATGATTTGCAAGGGAAAATCGTGGTGGTAGTCGATATTTTTCGGGCTACCTCCACGATGATCGCTGCTTTGGCAAATGGAATTGATGAAATCATGACTTTCGCTGATTTAGAAGCCTGCCGAGAAATGAGAGGCAAAGGTTATTTGATTGCAGCTGAAAGAAATGGGTTGAAAATTGATGGTTTTGATTTAGGGAACTCCCCGGTAGCTTTTTTGAAGGATGATTATTCCGGGCAAAAGTTGGCAATGACTACGACCAACGGAACTTTGGCCATATCAAAATCCAGTCAGGCTGATGAGATATTGATCGGAGCTTTTCCCAACCTATCTGCTACGGTAGCTTATATTCAGCAGCAGGAAAAGGATGTTTTGGTTCATTGTGCGGGATGGAAAGGCAGATTTAATCTGGAAGATTCTTTATATGCGGGAGCATTAGTCAAATCCTTGGAAAGCACTCATGCTGCTGAAGAAGATGGTGCATTAGCGATGAAATCACTTTTTGAAAAGGAAGGACATCAACTTTCAGCTTATTTAAGCAAGGCATCTCATGCCAAAAGACTTCAAAATCAAGGAATAGAAGCAGATATTGATTTTTGTCTAACCTTGGATCTGTATGATTTGGTGGCGAAGGTAGAGAATGAGAAGGTGAAACCAATTTCCTTTTAAAACTTCAAGTTCTTTTATTTCAGATAAGTAAAGGCTATTTTCAAAAATTGACGTAGCATCCTCTTTACAATTCTAGAAAATGAAAACCTTCAACTACAAAAAGAGAAATTTTTTTTCAGGCCCTCACCTATTGGGATTGATTTTGCTATTGGTGGGAATTTTTGTTTTGGTCAGCCCGACTTTTTTAGAAAGTGGAAGTTCCTTGGAAAAAGTCATCACAGTGGGAGTGGTAACTCTTACCATTGGACTCATCATTTTTTCATCCTACAGTGGAGTCTTGCTTGATTTTTCAAAAAACAGGTATAAAAACTACTTTTCCATTGTGGGCTTTCGATTTGGAGAATGGAGCCTATTGCCTCAAATATCCAAGATTGAAGTACTTCCCTACAGCTTTAAAAGTCAAAATGTGCCCAATGGAATTAGTCCTACGCTTTCCGGAACAGTAAATTCTTTTAAGGTAATTTTATATTCTAAATCCTCTCAGAGTGTATTTTCTTTTGATTATTCTAATTTGAATAAGGCTATCAAAAAAGCGAATCAAATTGCAAATGATTCTAACTCTGACTTAATTATTCCGTCAATTCAATGAATTGGTTTTTTTGAGAGAGGAATGGAGACTATATCTTTGGAATAAGTGTCTTTTCCCCAAACAAAGATTTTCCCAATCATCCCCTTTCCTTCAGAACTTTCCAAAATTGCTGGTATTTTCAGGATTCCATTTAAACCAGCAAATGATGAAGAACCTATTGGCCTTTGCACTGATCATTTTACTTTTTTCCTGTCAGCAAGAGAAAAAACTTCCAAGGATTGCTATAGCAGGTTTAGCTATAGAGTCCAGTACGTTTTCACCAGCCAGATCCACTGCAGAATCATTCAAGGCCCGAATGGACGATGACATTTTCAATTACTACCCTTTTTTAGCTGATAGTTCTACCAATCGAAGCAGAGCCGAATGGTTTCCAACCTTAAGAGGACATGCGATTCCAGGCGGTATGGTTACCCGCGAGGCTTATGATTCTTTGGTGAGTTTGACTTTGGACATGCTGAGAGAAAATCTACCCTACGACGGCTTGTTTTTTGATATTCATGGTGCCATGAGTGTAGAAGGGATAGATGATCCGGAAGGGGATTTTATTCTGAAAGTTAGAGAGGTGGTTGGGTACGAGACACTCATCTCCACTTCCATGGATTTACATGGCAATGTCTCCATGCGATTAGCAGAAAACTCAGATTTGATTACCTGCTACAGAATGGCTCCTCATGAGGATGCCTTGGAGTCCAAGCAAAGGGCTGTAGAAAATATGTTGGATCGATTGGAGTCAGGTAAGGGGAAACCGAAATACAAAGCCTGGATTCCGGTTCCGATTTTATTGCCCGGAGAAAAAACCAGCACTCGCATAGACCCCGGCAAATCATTGTACGCGAAGGTGGACCCCATCACACAAGAAGAAGGAGTCATTGACGCAGCAATCTGGATTGGTTATGCTTGGGCAGACGAACCAAGAAATCATGCCGTGGTAATGGTAACAGGAGATGATAAAAACCAAGTGAAAGAAAGTGCCGAATTCCTCGCTAATAGTTTTTGGGCAGTAAGAAATGAATTTGAGTTTGTAGCTCCGGTTGCTTATTTGGATGAAAGTTTAGAAATGGCACTAAAAAGCGAAAAGAAGCCATTTGTCATTTCGGACATGGGAGATAATCCTACAGCTGGAGGAGCGGGAGATGTAACTTGGACCTTGAATGAGATACTGAAAAGACCTGAGTTCAAAAGTGAATCCGGACCCGAACTTATCTATGCTTCTATTCCAGGACCTGACTTGGTCGCCAAAGCCAAAGAAGCTGGAATTGGAAATCAAGTGGAAGGTTATGCAGGTGCGATGGTTGATGACAGGTTTGCTCCACCACTATTATTGAAAGGAAAAGTTTTAGCCATCAAAGAGGGAGACTCTGATGCCAAGACAGAAGTTGTTGTTCAGATCGGGTCAATCAAAGTGATTGTAACTGAAAAACGGAAACCCTATCACCATGTCAAAGACTTTACTGATTTGAATCTGGATCCTAAAAACACGGATATTTTGGTTGTGAAAATAGGATACTTGGTACCGGAACTCTATGACTTAAGAGGAGACTGGATTATGGCCTTGACCCCGGGAGGGGTGGATCAAGATCTGGAAAGATTAGGCTATCAGCGAATCAATCGACCTATGTTCCCCTTAGACAAGGATATGGCCGATCCTGATTTATCTGTTAGATGGGTGAAGAAATCTGGGAAGTAAAACTGAAATATTTAGGATTAAATATACTTGGAGCTAAGATCTACCTTGTTCTTTTGTTCAGGATTCAGCGTTCATTTTCCCGCCTCTATGCTATTTCAAAAGGAAAGGTATTTCTTTCACCTCTTTAAAAAGGGCTTTGTAATTCATTTCAGACTTCTGATTTTAGCCTTTCATACTTCTATTTTCAGATTTCTGATTTTAGCTTTCAGATTTCTAACTTTAGATTTCAGCCTTCAAAAAGCTTCTCCAAAAGTAAAATAAAACTGAAAAGGTTCTCCGGGGGAATGAGCTAAATCAAGTCGTAGGTTTAGTCTTTTTCGTTTGTTAAGCTGAAACCTCCCCCCTGCCCCATAGGTGAATTTACTCTGATTCAACACAAAGGGATTTTCTTGTGAAAATGCATTTCCCAGACCACTGAAGGCCGTTATCCCCCATCTAGGGGCGAATTTATATCGATACTCAGCCTGCAAAACCACAACTTGTTTTTCTCTATACTTCCCTTCAAAAAGACCTCGCATCAACCTATTCCCTCCCAGCATTGGCAAGGCAAAGAATGGAACATCTCCAAAAGTCATTTCTGTGAGGCCTTGGGTGGCAATGATTTGATTCTTTCCTATGGGTATTATTTTTCTATAATCTGCAAAGATTCTCGCGTAAGGGAACTCACCGCCCAAAGCTTTTCCATACCCTTGGATACTTGCTTCAAAATAAGCGCCATCCACAGGATAGAGCTGATTATCCCGAGAGTCATAAAGCACCACAGGGCCCAAACCTGAATTTCTTCCACCCTCGTTACCCAATATCCCACCATCTACCAATTGGCCTGACTCTTCTTTTTGATAAATATCCATTGCATCAAATCGCAAACCTCCACCTAAATACCAGTTGGAGCCCAGAGCCCAAGCATAATTTATTCTTACACGAGGAAACTTTGCCGAATATATCTCCTCGTTTTCCTGGCTGACATTCATCCCCTGACCAAAGTAGAAATACACATAATCATACCAGCCTATTTCTCCGTAGATCAAGTTCTTATTTCCTGGAGTGAAGATTCTTCCGCTTAGATAGCTTAAAAATTGTTTCCTCAAAGAATAAGCAATTCCGGCAGCTAATTGACTTTCGTAGGTACTTATTGAGTCTCCCAAATTGAAATTACTCACGGCTCCGGCACCAAAAACCCAGCGAGTCTCAGGGGTATAATAGACCAATGGCAAAACTGACAAGGTCCAATCTTTTGACTTCTCCTGAACTGAGGTTTGAGAAAATGCTTTCTGGGTGAAAACAAAAAATATAAGAAAAAGGAGAAAGGTCTTTTGAGAACTATTCATAATTGAATCTACGAGGATATTTACACCTTCCGATGAAACAGTTTAGGAAAAGCTATTATTGAAGCTTTTTATTGTCTTTGTGCCTCGCGTTATCTCTGATATTTTTCTTTTCAAAATTTCTTTTCAAAGCTTCTGTCAAATCTACCCCTGTCTGATTTGCTAGACAGATCAAAACCCAAAGCACATCCGCCATTTCATCTCCCAAGTCCTTGCCCTTATCAGATTCTTTGAAAGACTGTTCCCCATAAGTTCGTGACATGATCCTAGCCAGCTCTCCCACTTCTTCCATGAGGATAGTCATATTGGTCAACTCGTTGAAGTAACGAACTCCCACCGTTTTTATCCAATGATCGACCAATTCTTGAGCTTCTGCTATAGTTATTTCTTTTTTATTTGAGTCCATTAATATTCTTTCATTTTATTCTCATCTAAGTAACTAAGAAAAAACGGAAGGGATTGGCTACTTTTCAGAAAAAATCATCGAATGAAAGCATTGGTCTACGAGCAGTTTCAAAGCTTACCCAAAATCCAAAAAGTAACCGATCCTTCACCTGAAGACAATGGTGTAGTTATCCGGGTCAAAGCTACAGGACTATGCAGATCGGATTGGCATGGCTGGATGGGTCATGATTCAGATATTGTTTTGCCACATGTTCCCGGACATGAATTTGCCGGAAAAATAGTAGGAGTAGGTAAAGATGTCAAAAAATGGAAAATCGGTGATCGCGTGACAGTTCCATTTGTTTGTGCCTGTGGCATATGCCCAACCTGCGCATCCGGAAATCAACAAATCTGCGATGAGCAATTTCAGCCTGGATTTACTCATTGGGGATCTTTTGCTGAGTATGTGAGAATTGACCGAGCAGAAACCAATTTGATCAGCTTGCCTGAATCCATGAGTTATGAAACTGCTGCAAGTCTAGGCTGTAGATTTGCAACCTCTTTTCGCGCAATAGTAGATCAGGGAAAAGTTGCAGGAGGGCAATGGGTAGCTGTATTTGGATGTGGAGGAGTAGGATTATCTGCTATTATGATCGCCAAAGCCTTGGGAGCTCAGGTAATTGCTATCGATATTTCTGAAAAGCAACTAGATCTCGCAAAAATATTAGGAGCTGATGCTATTTTAAATCCCAAATCCATTAGCTCAACTTCAGAGGCTATTTATGAATTATCAAAAGGTGGTGTACATGTATCATTGGATGCCTTGGGAAATAGCAAAACGGCCTATGATTCAGTAGCCAGTTTGAGGAAAAGAGGCAAACATATTCAGGTAGGACTTTTGTTGGATCAGGAAAAAGATACTGCTTTGCCTATGAACCTGGTGATTGCAAAAGAGCTGGAAATTCTGGGAAGCCATGGAATGCAGGCATGGAGATATACAGAGATGATGGATATGATAGAAAATGGAAAACTGAATCCACATGCACTCATAGGAAAAACCATCAGCTTGGAAGATGCTGTAACTGCTTTGCCGGAAATGAATAAATTTGAAAACCAAGGCATTACCATCATCAATCAATTCTAAAATGGGACCAAAAGCGGAAAATATTGCAGAGTATTTCAGCTGGTTTTCTCCTGAAATCCAGAACCAATTAGGCCAGATAAGAAAGGCAATAAAAGAGGTGCTACCTGAAGCTACTGAAGTTATAAGCTATCATATGCCAGCCTTCAAAACCACCGAAGTGCTGGTTTATTATGCAGCCATGAAAAACCATATTGGTTTCTATCCAACCAACTCTGCAGTATCTGAATTTAAGGAAGCTTTAAAGCCCTTCAAGACCAGCAAGGGAGCCATTCAAATACCCTATAATGAAAAATTGCCATTAAAATTGATTCAGGATATGGCGATTTTTAGAAAGGAAGAAGCAAAAGCCCGGGCAGAGCAAAAGCTTAAGATAAAGCAAAAACTCGGTTAATGATTTCTGGAACATCTTCATCGTAATGGCTCACGTAGATTAAGGACAAAGAAGAAATTTCACAGACTTTTTGAATAGTGTTTTTAAATAATTCCCGCTGAAGCTTATCCATTCCCTGAGATGCTTCATCTAAGATTAACAGCTTTGGCTTTTTGATCAATGCCCTAGCTAACAAAGTCCAGCGTTGATGTTCGAGGGAAAGTCTTTGAATGGGGATTTGCTGAACTTTCTCCAGTTCAAATAATTTAAGCCAGCTATCTGCCAGACTTTCTTGCTCGGCTGTAGTTTTTTTGAATAAACCCATCGTATCAAAAAGTCCTGAAAGAATAACTTTTCTACAAGTTTGATTAGCAGGAAAAAATCTTGATAATTCAGGAGCCACAAAACCAGTTGGTTTTTTTACATCCCAAATACTTTCTCCTGTTCCTCTTTTTCTTCCAAAAAGATAAATATTTTGAGAATAAGCCTGAGGATTCTCACCAATCAACAATGAGATCAAAGTTGATTTCCCTGATCCATTTGGTCCCTTAAGTTGCCAGTATTCACCAGAGTTTACTTCCCATGAAACTGAATCCAAAATCAAATTTCCCTGATAGGAAATATTCACAGCATCCAATTTGATCAGAGTTTCTGAAGGCATTGATTCTTTAGAAAGAAGTTTTCCCAACAAAGCCCAATCCCATGATTTAGCCTGACTAGCATGACTAGTAAGATGGAAATCGCGGCTACTCCAGCGCTGAATAATGCCTTCATCTGTCAATTTTGCCACGTTGGTAATTCCATCAGGTATATCTTCAGCATTAGCAGTAAGCAATACATGTGTCCCAGCTTGAATAATTTCTTTCAGAATTTCTCCAAAAGAACTCCTGGTTTTCACATCAAGTCCTGTCAAGGGATGATCCATCAAAAATATCTTCGGCTGTCTCATTAAGCCAGCAGCGATGGCTAATCGACGGGTTTCTCCATTTGAAAGCTTCAATAAAGACTCATCCTTAAGGCTTTCCAAATTCATTAATTTCATCACATTTTCCAGAGCCCAAGGACCTGGAATCTTGGAATCTATTTCACTGAGGAATTGAAATACGGTAGCTGTTTCTTCGGATTCACTAGAGTTGAATCGCTGTTGGAAATAGAAGTTTTGCTGATTGAATTTATTTCTAAATTCATATTTCTGAGAAACATAAGCCATCAAATCCCTGAAGCCATGGACTTCCTTTTTTTTTGATTTTTCTTCAGAGTACACTTTAGCAAAATCTCTAATGATCAGCCCCTGGGATAAAATAGTGTTTCCTCGGATGGTTTCTAAAAAGGCTGTTTGGAGCCAGCCAGAATCACTGACAATTGCCCATTGCTCTCCTTTTCTCCATTCAAAATTCAAATCATGGAAAGCATGATTTCCTTTAAAAAGCACCTTAGCATTTTGGATTTCCAATAAGTTTTGAGGCATTTTGAAAGATAAAAAAAATGTCGGGAATCCTCATCTAGCTCCTTACTTTGAATAACTTCTATTCAGTAAGTCAGGCAGTAACGGATGGCGAAAAAAATTAAGCTCTAAACCCGGTTTTTCGAGTCAATGACAATTGTAACAGGCCCATCATTGATCAGGGAAACCTTCATATCTGCACCAAATTCTCCTGTTCCAATCTCTTTCCCTAACTCTTGTTTCAAAGCACTTATCATTTGCTCATAAAGAGGTATGGCTACATCAGGTTTGGCAGCCTTGATATAGGAAGGCCTATTTCCTTTTTTGGTACTGGCATGCAAGGTGAATTGGGAAATCAACAAAATCTCACCGTCGACATCTAGCAGGCTTTTATTCATTACCTCGTTTTCATCAGGAAAAATGCGAAGGTTGACTATTTTCTTACTTAGCCACTCGATATCATCCTTTTGGTCTGCATCTTCTATTCCGAGTAATACCATCAGACCTAACCCAATTTGAGATTTGACTTTTCCTTCGATTTTTACAGAAGACTCAGAAACTCTTTGAATTACTGCTATCATTTACTTAAATCCTGCATTTCTCCAGAAGGAATGATTTCTACTCCTTTTCTGGAATCATCTAAAGCTACTTTGACCATACTTTTAGCCACCTGATAGTCATAAATAGGCCTCATATTTTTGAAGAGCTTTAACCAAACCAAGGGTTTCATTAAAATAGTCGCAACTTTTTCCCCAAACCTAAATTCATTCCTGTTACCCAAAAGCAAGGATGGCCTGAATATCCCCAAATGTTCAAAGTCAAGTGCTTTCAAATCTTCCTCGGTTTTCCCTTTGACCTCATTATAAAAGACTGAAGATTGTGGATCGGCACCCAAGGCTGAAACATAATAAAAACCATTTGCTCCCAAGCGTTTAGCCCACTTTGCAAAAGCCAAAACCAAATCGTGATCTATTTCAAAAAATTTCTCTTTAGAACCTGCCTGTTTAATGGTAGTGCCTAAGCTTGAAAAGGCCTGAATCGTACATTTCTTTTCTTTAATAGCTTGAGTAAGGGACACATATTCACCTCCCAGCGATTGAGAATTAATTTGATCTTCCCAGTCCCAATTTTGGATTTGGGACATATTTCCAGCCAATTGCACAAGGTTGGCATGTTTAAGCGCCAATTTCCTCCTTCCTACACTGATAATATAATCGTATGTATTTTGTTTTAGAAGTTGGTGCAGTAACTGCATGCCAACCAATCCGGATGTACCGGAAATTAGGGCTATGTTCATAGGATAAATGCTTCTTTGATGAGGTCCATCAATTCTTTTTCTAAAGATTGATTTTTATCCCGAGCATACCAAAGATGAGTTCCTTCTGTAAATTCTTTTGAACTTAGCCCTTGAGGATCCAATTTATAGGCCCTTTGCCTGTCGAGTAAAAATTGAGGTTTCGGTCCCCAAGTAAAATATTCCTTTTTCAAGCCCGGACTTAAGGCGATCAGCTTAGGAATTGATCTTGCTCCATTGGTTAAGTATTGTTCCATTAGTTCAGGATTTTCGTCCCTCAATACCAATCGCAATTGAATTTTCGGATTGACCTCCGCAAGCTTATTCATGTATGGAATGGTTTGGGCGGCATCTCCGCACCAAGCTTCTGTAATCACCAACCAAATTTGAGGAGGAATACCTAAGATCAGTTCCTCCATCTCTGGCGACACCTTCGCTGTTTTATCCCATCTATGCATGCGTTGAGCAGCCATTCGGGTATATTCCAAATATGCTTCTGATTGGTTTGGACCTGTAGTTTTGTTTTCCAGCACCAATTGTTTCACCATTTCCCTATACTCAAAATAGGTTTGGGCTTGGGTAATGAGGTCTGGAGTAATTGTTCTTGTCAGTTGGTCAAGCATCTTTTAAAAGTTTCAGAAGAAACAGCTTTGCCTATATCTGAGTTCGCTCCCAATCCAAAAATTGCTCGATTTCATCTTTTACTTTGGCATAAACAGCTAAAATCACTGAAAGGTCATCAGCAAAACCGAATATCCCCAGAAAATCAGGAATCAGATCAAAGGGTGATAAAAAATAAACCAGTGCCAAAAGCAAAAGACCCAAAGTTGTTCCTGAAAGCTTATGAGTCCCTGCAAAATGAGCTTTAATCATTCTAATAAATACAGAAACAGGTTCGATAAGCTTCTGAATTCGTGGATTGTTTTTCAGATTCGCAAGTTTATTGCCTACACCGCTGATTAGTTCTCGGATTTTGCTCTCCTTACCTGATAGAGCTTCTACCTTTTCCCCAAAAAGAGCTTTGGCTTTATTCAGAATTTTCCCTGCTTTTGATTTATTTTTTGCCATGGCTTTAGAAGTAAAGTTGAATTTCAGCCTTTACCTTTTTTAAAGCATAAGCGATTGCATCGTTTTTTCGTTCCAGAGATTGGGCAAAGATAGCCTTAGCTAAGTCCATTCCCGAGGCTTCTTGATCCAATGTCTGTCGAGCCAAATTAATAATTGTAGTCACTTCCTCCACGGCACGTTTAACAGCTTCCCATGTCTCTTCGGAGAAATATACTTGCTGAGAAAAATTATGATTGAACTCTTCTCTTACTTCATGTAGCAATTGCCCCTGCAACTCCGCTGCTGTCATCCCCCCGGGACTGGACCTTCTCACCAAATTATTGGGAGTGATCCTTTCCAGGAGAAGGCAAAGTCTTTCTGCAGCCTGAAGACGAACAGGAATAATGGTTTGGGTGTTTTTGGTCTTCAACTCCACCAGCATCTTTTCACGCTCTTTCGAAATAAAAGAAACAACTACTAGGTACATGCCATATAGCACCGCAGCAGCTGGCAACAAAATCTTCAATAAATCAAATAGGTATTCCATAGTGGGATTAAATAAAGTCGAATATCTACAATTTATTCCGGCCTAGAAACGGAAGTCTGTGTAAATTTGGTTTCAAATCGAACCAATTTCCTGCCAAAATCATTCGAATTGCATGCTAGTTCCAATTTCTATCACAGAAAAAGCTGAAGCTGAGATCAAAAACATCATGGCTCACAAAAATATACCTGAAGAATATCACTTACGGGTTGGTGTCAGAGGTGGTGGTTGTGGGGGTATGTCCTATGCTTTGGGTTTTGACAAGGCTAAACCTGAGGATCAAAAATTTGAAATTGCAGGAATCCCGGTTCTAATAGAGAAAAGGCACTACATGTTTTTGATGGGGATGCAGATTGATTTTTTTGAAGGAGATGAGGCAAGAGGCTTTACTTTCATCAATCCAGATATTCCTAAAAGGCATGATGTTGAGGACAATTCTTAAGGATAAAGGCTGAAAGCTAAAAATTGGAGAACATCGGGTTTTTACCTCGCTTCAGTGTTCATCATTCAATTTCTGACACAGGTGAATTTTTGGAGATTAATTTCTATTACAATAATTTCCTATTTTGAATCAAATTCTATTCAAAATGAAGTCAATCATTCTATCTCTCGCCTTTTTTCTCCTTTCTACTCAGTCATTTTCCCAAGAAGTAAAAACTCTTAGCCCCGATGAAAATCCGGGAAAAGGAAAAGTATCCGAACTGGATTGGCTGTCTGGTTATTGGTTGGGAACAGGTTTGGGAGGAGAATGTGAGGAAGTTTGGCTTCCCCAAAAAGATGGGCAGATGATGGGTACTTTTAGATTTTGGAATGATGGAAAATTACAGTTTACTGAGTTTTTTCAGTTAGTAGAATTTGGTGATTCCTTTACCTTAAAGCTAAAGCATTATGGAGCTGACCTGAATCCTTGGGAAGAAAATGAAGAATGGACAGAGTTTAGGCTTATAGAAGTAGGAGAAAACAAAGTCTGGTTGGATGGGCTCACCATGGAGCGAGTTGGAGATCAAATGAACGTCTGGGTTTTGATGAGATCTAAAAATGGAGATCATGTTGAGAAGTTTGAATATCAAAAAGGCAATTTTTAAAGTCAGAAATTTAAAAGCTGAAAGCTGAAAAGCCTGTAGATTCAAGAGGCTTGATTGATTATCTCGCTCCTTTGGAGCTGTCCTATCCATTTACTTCCATCCACATTCACTAAGAAATCACGCTCCTTCGGAGCTGTTTTATTTTGATTAATCCAATCGGTTTAAGAACAAAACCAGGTCCGAAGGACCGAGATTCTTTAGGTAAAACCACTAAACCTACCCACCTGTAATAGCCCTGAAGGGGCGGAATAATGAAAAAAATGAGCGTTTATATTAAATATTAAGCAGAGGCCAAGAAAACCAATATTTCAAAGCCCTACTTTAAAACGACAATATTTATTAATTCTAAATTGGCCTAGCCAGAAAATCTCGCTCCTTTGGAGCTTTCACAAAGAGATTTCAACTTTGAAAAACACTAAGTAATCATGCTCCTTCGGAGCTATTTTATTTAGGTTAATCCAATCGGTTTAAGAACAAAACCAGGTCCGAAGGACCGGGATTCTTTAGTAAAAGCCACAAAACCTACCCACCCGTAATAGCCCTGAAGGGGCGGGATAAAAATAAAATTCGGGGATGAATTTAAGATGATCCAAAAAATGAAATAGTAAAACAATCTCATATAAATATGTATGATCATTAAATACAATTTGAAATCTCGAATATTATATCTCGCTCCTTTGGAGCTTTAACAAAGAGACTTCAACTTTTAAAATTACTAAGAAATTACGCTCCTTCGGAGCTATTTAATTTATAGCCATCCTATGGGCATAGAAAAATAATTGAGGTCCAAAGGACCGAGATTCCTTAGGAAAAACCACTAAACCTACCCACCCGTAATAGCCCTGAAGGGGCGGGATAATCAAAATAGTGGTCGGATTGATATTGATTGTACCCAAAAAATCAAAATTAATAGACCTCTTTTGACAATAAATAATTATTTTAACTATATAACACTTTTAACTTTTTCAGATAATGGCAGGAACGTTTACCAAACAGATTATCCATGCAATCTTTTCTACAAAAGATCGCCAAAAGTTAATTCTACCTAAATATGAGCTAGAATTATATTCCTATATAGCTGGGATTTTAAAACAACAAAATTGCACTCCAATCTCAGTAGGAGGCTACCTCGACCATGTTCACGTTTTATTTCATCTTTCTAGTACTCTTTCTTTGAGTGCAGTAATGGAACATCTAAAAACCCACTCCTCAAAGTTTGCGAAAGGCATGGGACCAGAAATGAAAAATTTCTATTGGCAATTCGGATTTGGGGCTTTTTCTGTCAACCCAAAGGAAACTCAAAAAGTAGTAGAATACATAAGAAATCAAAAGGAACATCATAAGACGAGAACATTTCAAGAAGAATTTATCCGATTTTTAAATTCCTATGAGATTGAATTTGATGAAAAGTACATCTGGAGATAATCACATGATTTTAAAGTGATCAATTACGGTAATCTTGTCACATTTTTTTGGACTATTTAATCTTACCATTTCAAATTGATATAGAAAATTATCACGCTCCTTTGGAGCTGGATTATCTAGATTTCTCTTTTGAAAATTACTAAGTAATCACGCTCCTTCGGAGCTGTTTTATTTTGATTAATCCAATCGGTTTAAGAACAAAACCAGGTCCGAAGGACCGAGATTCCTTAGGAAAAACCACTAAACCTACCCACCCGTAATAGCCCTGAAGGGGCGGGATAATGAAAAAATTCAGGGATGAATTTAAGATGATCCAAAAAATGAAATAGTAAAACAATCTCATATAAATATGTATGATCATTAAATACAATTTGAAATCTCGAATATTATATCCCGCTCCTTTGGAGCTTTAACAAAGAGACTTCAACTTTTAAAATTACTAAGAAATCACGCTCCTTCGGAGCTATTTCATTTATAGCCATCCTATAGGCATAGAAAAATAATTCAGGTCCGAAGGACCGAGATTCTTTAGGTAAAACATAATTTCCCAAACCTCACGAAATAGCCCTGAAGGGGCGGGATAAAAAAAATGGGCGTTTATATTTAAAAAAGCCCCAGGAAACCAATAATTCAAAGCCCTACTTTAAAACGACAATATTTATTAATTCTAAATTGGCCTAGCCAGAAAATCTCGCTCCTTTGGAGCTGTCCCATCGATTTACTTCCATCCTCATTCACTAAAAAGTCACGCTCCTTCGGAGCTATTTAATTTATAGCCATCCTATGGGCATAGAAAAATAATTGAGGTCCGAAGGACCGAGATTCTTTAGGGAAAAAATCATCACTCCAAAGCTTACGAAATAGCCCTGAAGGGGCGGGACAAAAAAATCACAAATCCTCAAAACCGGGCTTGACCAAATCCCAAAACTCATCTAAGGCGATAATTCTGGGTTTGAGAAAAGAAATGATAGCCGGCCAATCCTTCTCCTCCATCACATTCACTCCTTTTTTTACCATCTCAATTTTTGAAATGACCTGCCCCACTTCGTTTTCAACATGGAGCTTCCAATCCCACTTTTCTTGGATACATGATTCTAGAATTTTTCGGAGTTGGGTAAACTGCTCAAATATTAACTCTTGAAACTCCTCGTCAGCATGGGTTATTTCTATTCCCACAGAGGCAAATCCCCTTTCTGCCTTCATCCGAAAATAAATATCCTTAATCCCCGTCTTATAATTTGGCCAATTGACTCTTCGTCCCTGTGCATTGGGAACAGGCTTCATATATTGCCCAAAGGCTATCCAAAAATCCTTACGGATTCGGGAAGTCTCGGCTTTGGAATACATAATTAATCTTGGTAATCTTCAGGATATTGAATTTGTACGGCAGAATATTTTACCAATCCGCCTAATGCTGGACCATGTTTTTTAAGGGTCAGTCGAATTTGTGTTGTACTGGGATAAGCACGTAATATATCCGTCACAATCATATGCCCCAGATGCTCCAAAAGCTTCACTTTCACATCCATTCTAGCCTTAATGATCTGATACAATTTTGAATAATCTACCGTGGCATTCAAATCATCTTCCAGCATGGCTTTTTTGAAATTAGTCTCTAATTCCAAATCCAAGGTAAAGCGGTTTCCTAAAATAGATTCTTCAGGATAGGCTCCGTGATAGGCATGAAATTCAATACCTTCGAGTGCAACTTTTCCCATTATTCAAATTGATCAAAAAATGAACCCGATTGTTTTTTTGGATCTTCCGGCTCATTTTCTTCCCTTACTTCTTGAGCCTTGATTTCTTCTTTGACAGGTTCTTCTTCTTGAATTTCTTCCTCCTGATCTACCACTTCTTCCACTTCCTCTTCAATCTCTTCATTTTCTACTTCAACTTCCTCATCAGCCTCCACTACATCCGGAGCACTATCATGCATTTCCAAATCGATAGCTTCCTCTACAGTTTCCATTTCTTCCAATGGATCTTCTTCTATAGATTCGGGCACATATTCATCCTGTGGCTGTTGTTGCACAGGAGCTTGCGCGGCAAGATTGGCTAAATTTCCAAAAGTAAATGTATGTGACCTGCTGAGTTCATCAATGGCACGTTGGTGCGCTTTTGCATCGATTCTGGAATAATGAGCTTCAGCCAAATCCAATTGATTCAGGGTGTCTTGCGAAATTCGCTTTAAGCTTTTTACCAAAGCCTCCCTTTGCTCAGCCAAGCCTTCGTAGGACCTTACTAATCCCTGCATGCTTTCACGAAGCTCAATGATTGTTTCTTTTGCTTTTGCTTCTGCAGCTCCAATAATGGTAGCAGCATCTTCCTCTGCCTTTTTCTTTGCCTCCTCCATCATTTGGTTGACATGGGCTGTGGCGTTTTTCGCAGTATGGTTTGCTTCGGCAATAATCTGATCGGCGGCTTCATTGGCCTCTTCAATGATACTCGCCCCGGTATCCTCCGCAGTTTTCAATGTTCTAAAAAGTGAATCCTCCACATCCTTCAGTCTTTTGGCCTCTGCCTCCACCTGTTGCAGTTTAGATTTCAATTCCAGGTTTTCCTGATTGAGCTGTTCTACGACCTGACTGACCTCATCCAAAAATGCGGTAACTTCTTTTTTTTCAAAACCCCTGAAGGAAGTTTCAAATGATTGCGAACGAATAGCTGCGGGAGTGATTTTCATGTATGTTGTGGTTCTATATTCCAAATTGAAATGCTTCTGTCATCAGAAACGGAAATGACTTCTTGAGTATAACTACTCCAAACTACCTTATTGATACTGGTGCCATGACCTGCGTTTCGAGCCTTGTCTATGACTTTGAGCAGTTTTCTTTCTTCAGTATCCCAAACTTTGATGGACTTGTCCATGGAGCAGGTAACCAGCATGGATCCATCTTCTTTAAATGAAAGATAATTGATTGCATACATATGCGCTACAATATCTTCAGATAATGCATAAGGATCTACACTCCAAAATTTCAAATGTGCATCCCTAGCACCACTTACCAGAATTTTTTCATCCGGAGAGTATCGCAAGGCAAACACCGAGTTGGCATGCCCTGTTAAATTAGCAATGGGCTGATATTCATTAGCCAAATCCAAAATCTTGATGCTATGATCAGACAATCCAATCGCCAAATGTCTTTTTCCTAGGGCAATATCCATTACCCTAATACTTTTCGAGGATAGCTTAATATGCTTTTTAATGCTTTTTGAAGGGATATCAACAACGATTAAAACTCCATCTCCTGTTCCTACAAAAACCTCATCTCCTAAAACCTGAATATCAAAGATTGCCTGATCTGTCAATCGGATCGACCAAAGCTCTTTATTCTCTTGGAGATCAATCAAATGAATTCCTTCAAAATTATGCCCAATGACCAAATAGTTTCGCTGCTTGTCTACTGCCAATGAATAGACAGAGTTAGGGAGCTTAGCAATTAATTTTCCGTCCTTTGGATTATCTAAATCCCACTCCACTACCATTCCATCTCCGGCACCTGTATAAAAAAAGCGAGGATCCGAGCCTTCAGCCAATGCGTATATACAATCATTATGGCCAGTTAGCGTGTGCGATTTAATTACTTGAATTTTTGACATATATTGCCTTATGCTTAGATTAGCCCTACAGGCCTATGCAAACAAAAATAGAAAAAATTGATAGTTCCTCTGCCTTAGCCATCAAGATAATTGATGACTACTCTGAGGAAGAACTGGACTTCCTCAGTTTTAGGGAAAAACTTGCCTTGGCAAACATCTCTCATCCTGAGAAAAAAAGGGAGTGGTCTACAGCGAGAGTAGCGATCAAAGATGCTTTGGATTCTCTTTCTGTCCCCTATCCCGGATTTTTTAAAGATGAACACGGGAAATCCCAATCCATGAATGGCACCGGGTATGTGTCTCTTAGTCATACTCAAGGCTATGCCGGGGCTATTTTCCATAGAGAATACCCCGTGGGAATGGATATGGATTTTGTGAGAGAGAAAATCTTAAAAATCGGGAAAAGATTTTTAGACCCAGATGAACTGGATTTTCTGGAGAATGATCCAGTTCATTTCACGCTTGCTTGGTCTGCTAAAGAATCAATCTTCAAGTGCCAGGGAAAAAAAGGAGTTTCTTTCAGAGACAATATTCTACTTGAGCCTTTTGAAAAAGGAAGTACTGTGATTAAAGGGAAAATAAGAGGAACAGATTACGCGGATCATCATTATCAGGTGCAGGCACAGGTACTTGGAGACGTGATTCTCACCTACACCATTTGGTAATATGAAATGCCCGTGAGGAAAAATCTCACACAGTGGGATAATTATTTTGGGCATTCCTCCCGATAGTTATCGGGATGACCTCTAAAAATAAATTATAAACAGATGAAAAAAATAATAGCTGTTTCAATTCTTTGCTGCTTATTCCATTTCAATAGCTTTTCCCAAACTTTTCAATCCATAGAAAGGATAGATGCAGTAACCGGAAAAAGTACAGATTTAAAAAGCTTGATCAGTGGCAAAGCGATGGTGTTAATTTTTCACAGCCTGGGATGCCCTTATTCCAAAATGTATGAAAAACGATTAATTGCAATGAGGAATAGCTACTCTAATAAAGGAATCCGATTCGTTCTCATCAATCCTGAATCAGAAATTGATCCTGAAAGTCAAAAAGTTTTGAAATCATATATAGATGATTCGGGGCTCAATATGAATTATCTGATTGATGAGGAACAGGTTTTGGTTAAACAATTGAATATTACTAAAATTCCCGAAGCATTAATAATTCTGAATACTGAGTCAGGGTTAAACGTGGTTTACAGAGGAGCCATCGATAACAATCCCCAAGCTGAATCAGCCGTTTCGGAAAGAATTTTGGAAAGAGCAATCAATCAAGTGCTGAGAAATGAAGAACCAAGTCCTGCCACAGTCAGAGCAACGGGTTGTAACATGAAGAGCTTCTAGGGCTCTAGAATTGCCAACATTTCCTTGATTTCATCCACTTTTTCAGCTTCCCCAAGTTTATCGAAAGAATTCCCCAGATTCCTTAAGCTTCTCATAATGATCTGAAGATTATCGGTGGGCTCAAAGTATTCTTCTTTTGGCTCAATTTTCAGATGATTTAGGTAATTGTGGATGTCTTTTCTGCTAAAAACCAAACCTTTATTAAAGGCATTGACATAAAAAGTCAACTCATCTGTTTTGTAAGTCAGTACAAATAAATTTGGCAGATTGACTCCATAGATCGGGAGTCCCAGTTTTTTAGCCACCAACATGTAAATAGCACATAAGGAAATGGGATTTCCCTTTTTGGTGTCCAAAACAGTGGATAGCATACTATTTCCGGGAGAGTGGAAATTTTTTGTATTGGCTCCGAATCTCAGAGTATTGAAAAGCACATTATTGATGATCCGAATTTGATCATAGGGTTCCAAATCATTTCTAAAAGCAGTCCATACATCAAAATAGATCTGATGCATTTCCGCATTTAGTTTTTCAAATTCCAGGTCGGGATATTGATAGGTATTGATAATCCAAAGTCCTGTCAACAAGTCCTGATCCTCGGAATTTTTCCATTCCTCCAGTCTTCTTTTCACCAAAGAAAACTGGAGGTCATGGACTAGAATTTCAATCTCTTTTTGGATCTCCGGATTAAAACTGTTTTCCCACTTTTTTTCCAAGTAGGGAATGATTTCCGTTCCCAAGGATATAATGCGTTCCCTTACATGATTTTTGACTTCAAGGTCTGTGTCGTCAAGCAAGGAAACTAAGGCGTTTAATTCAGAGTCTGACAATTCACTCATAAATGAAAATAATCAATTAATCTTTAGGTTTGAATAACACCCACATTAAATCTTTCCAAAATAGGATTGTGATTAGCTGCTTTAATTCCCATGGATATCACCTTTCTCGTCTCTCGGGGATCTATCACCCCATCAACCCACAATCTGGCAGCAGCATAATACGGACTCAACTCCTCATTATACTTATTGGTGATTTCGTCCAGTAGTTCCTTCTCCTCTTCCGGAGTGATCTCTTGTTTACCTGCTTTTTTCAAAGAAGAAACTTTAATCTGAAGCAAGGTTTTGGCTGCAGAAGCACCTGACATTACAGCCATTTGTGCAGTAGGCCAAGAATAAATCAGTCTTGGATCATAGGCTTTTCCACACATGGCATAATTGCCCGCTCCGTAAGAATTCCCAAGAACAATGGTGAATTTTGGAACAACTGAGTTGGCCATTGCATTCACCATTTTTGCGCCGTCTTTAATGATTCCTCCATGCTCAGCTTTACTACCTACCATAAATCCACTGACATCCTGAAGAAAGACCAAAGGAATTTTGCGTTGGTTGCAGTTCATGATGAAGCGGGCCGCTTTATCTGCAGAATCTGAATAGATCACACCGCCCATCTGCATTTCACCTTTTGCAGTTTTTACAATCTTTCTTTGATTGGCTACTATTCCAACAGCCCAGCCATCGATTCGCGCTGTTCCACAAATCAGGGTTTTCCCATAATCTTTCTTGTACTCATCAAACTCCCCGGCATCCACAAGGCCTGAAATCACTTCAAGCATATCGTAGGGCTTTACCCTGTCCAATGGGAATTTTTTCAACATCTCTTCTCCCGAAAAACCGGGATCTTTGGGTTCTGATCTATCAAAACCTGCATTTTCAGATGCCCCAAGCTTGTCAAAAATATTCTTGATAGCATCCAGACAATCCTGGTCAGAGTCATATTTGTTATCAGTCACCCCTGATATTTCACAATGGGTGGTCGCCCCTCCAAGAGTTTCATTATCTACAGACTCGCCGATTGCTGCTTTCACCAAGTAAGAGCCGGCCAAGAATATGGAACCTGTCTTATCTACAATCATAGCTTCATCTGACATGATGGGTAAATATGCTCCACCAGCTACGCAACTTCCCATGATAGCTGCCACTTGAACGATACCTAGGGAAGACATTTTCGCATTGTTTCTAAACTGCCTACCGAAGTGCTCCTTGTCTGGAAAAATTTCATTTTGCATAGGCAAAAACACGCCTGCACTGTCTACCAGATATATGATAGGTAGGCGATTTTCCATGGCCACTTCCTGTGCTCTCAAATTTTTCTTGGCAGTCATAGGAAACCAGGCTCCTGCTTTAACTGTGGCATCATTGGCGACGATCACGCACATTCTACCACGGACATATCCGATTCCTGTGACAACACCTGCTGAGGGACAGCCACCTTCTTCCTCGTACATCCCATCTGCTGCAAAAGCCCCTATTTCTAAAAAATCCGATTGCTCATCGATCAGGTAATCGATTCTTTCTCTGGCGGTTAATTTGCCTTTTTCATGCTCCTTGGCAATTCTTTTGGGTCCTCCTCCCTGTTTTACAAGTTTGTATTTTTCCTGCAATTCAGTGAGGAGTTGGCCGAAATCTTTTGGTTCAGTTTTACTTGGGGAATTCATTCTTTATTTGGGTTTACTAAATTCAAACTCCAATCTACAAAAGGAAGTTTGGAAAAATCAGAATTCCGGTGGGAGAAATCCGAAAAGATAGTTTCTTGCTGCTCGAGTCCGCGATATTATCGGGAGCAATCTCGAGCTCTTATCAAAGAATTTGTATTCCGATTAAATTAAATGTTTTCAAAAGCTAGAAATGGTCTAGCGATTATTGAACTTTTGGAAACCTTGTTCCATACCTACGGCATGGAAAGGAGTCTCAGAGCCGCTTTGCTACCGAGCTGAAATCCCTACGGGATTTAGAATTCCCACAATGTTTCTCGGATATCTTGCTGGCATTAAGCTATCATTTCCAAGCGAAGCGATTGCGCCAGCGCTGGGAGATAATCCAACTTCCTTACCTCGGGTTGCACCCGAGCTTGCGCGCCTCTGGTGTGGCTATTGAAGAGTTTAAGCCCTTCAGGCTTTTGAATCCTAAATCGTCCTAAATTGAATTTATATTTCCAAAGGGTAAATTGACCCGTATTTCGCCGAAGGCGTATTTCTTTTATTTCTAAAGTATTTCTCTTCCCGTCTTGCTGGCATTGAGTCATCGTTTCCAAATGGAGATTAAGGGCCAGCGCTGGATAAAGGTGATGGCTTATTTGGAACCCCGAGTTGCACTCGGGCCTGCGCGACTCTGGCGTGGCTAATAAATTACGCTCCTTTGGAGCTTTTGATTAGAGTCTGACTAGAGATTTATCTCGCCGGAGGCATATCTTAAAAATTATCTTTTAGGTATCTTTTAATTATTTCGCCGCAGGCGTAATTCTAAGCTCCTCGGATCCACGACAGGAGTCGGGAGTAATTCCGAGGTCTTATCGTAGGATTTGTAATCCGAAAAATCCTTTAGGAGTTTGCCATAAAATGGGGCATGAACATAATTATTATCGACTCGCGAACTCAAAAAAATCCCTTGGAGGGTTGATAAAGGATTTTGGTTTCATCTTGCTGGCATTGAGTCATCGTTTCCAAATGGAGATTAAGGGCCAGCGCTGGATAAAGGTGATGGCTTATTTGGAACCCCGAGTTGCACTCGGGCCTGCGCGACTCTGGCGTGTCTAATAAATTACGCTCCTTTGGAGCTTTTGATTAGAGTCTGACTAGAGATTTATCTCGCCGGAGGCATATCTTAAAAATTATCTTTTAGGTATCTTTTAATTATTTCGCCGCAGGCGTATTTCATTTTATTTCCACTGTATTTCCAAATCTATCTTGCCGAAAGAGTATTTCTACCGCATTTCAATTATTCAATTCCCTTCTATCTGGGTCTTGTAATCTCTGATGGACCTGAAAATAGCTGAGGCCATATATTCCTGACCTTCTTTACTCATTAAAAAAGCCTCTTCTGCAGAGTTAGATAAAAAACCTAATTCAACCAACACAGAAGGCATGGAGGGCGTCCAAAGCACATAGAATGGTCCCTGCTTTACTCCCCGGCTTTTTCTTCCTACACGGTCCTTAAACTGTGTCTCAATTTGATCTGCCAAAGTCACGGAGTTTTCAAAAAATGCGCGAGACATCAGGTTAAACATAATGTATGATTCAGGAGAAGAAGGATCGAATCCCTCGTATCTTTCTTTATAATCTTCCTCCAATAACATCACAGAGTTTTCCCGCTTAACAATATCAAAGTTATTATCAAAGTGCTTCATTCCCATTATCCATGTCTCTGTTCCAAATGCCGACTTATTTGCGGCGGAATTGGAATGGATGGAAACAAAAAGATCAGCCTTATTAATATTAGCGATTTGAGGACGCTTTTCTAAAGTTGGGAAACTATCATCATCCCGAGTGTAAATAACTTCTACATCAGGTAGATTTTCCTTGATATATTTTCCAACAAGTAAAGTGACTGCAAGATTAATATCCTTCTCTCTGGCTCTAGAACCTATATTTCCGGGATCTTTTCCGCCATGACCTGCATCTAATACGATTTTTTTCATCCTAAATGCCGGCATCATCGTTTCATTGGGAATAAACCCGCCAAACACAAAAGGAATCAATAAAATAAGACTAAGAATAATTTTTTTGTTTTTGGACCGTACCATGAGGGCAATAAAATTAACTTTACGCGAAATTTCACTTAAATTCATCAAAGCGCAAGCAGCAGTGCAGGGAAACAGACTCCTTTTTTTCAGTATTCTTCTTTTTATCCTTCTACCCCAACTGGCCGAAGCTCAGAGATCTGGCCGTGCCCAGGAGAGAAAGCTGACCGCACCTGATACTTTGCAGGTTCCTCCGGTCATTCAAAATGATACTCTCGCTATTCCCAGCGATACACTTGCACTTCAGGATTCGGCAAAAATTGTGCCTTCCAGTCCAATACTTTCAGAAATTACTTATTTCGCTGAAGACAGTATTGTTACTGACTTCGAAACCAACAAGGTATATCTCTACAATAAGGCCTGGTTTGAATATGGAAAGATGAGGTTGGATGCGGATCGCATCGTGATCGATTGGAAAAATTCAGAACTCTATGCTACAGGGGTTACGGACAGTACAGGTACAATCTTAGGAAATCCCTTCTTTAAGGATGGAGACGCAGTCTATGAAATCCGGAAGGAAATGCGGTACAACTTCAAAACTCAAAAAGCCATCATCAAAGATGTGGTCACAGAGCAACAGGATGGGATTTTGCGGGGAGAAACCATTAAAAAGACCGCAGATGGGAGTATTTATCTAGACCACGGGTATTATACCACCTGTAAATTAACAGAGCCGCATTGGCATATATCTTCCAATAAACTGAAGTCCATAGAAGGAAAGCAGGTTGTATCAGGACCTTTTAATTTATACTTCAATGGAATTCCAACTCCATTAGGCCTTCCTTTCGGACTTATCCCTAATACTCCAGAAGAAAAAGCTTCGGGTATCATCTTCCCCAGTTATGGACGCGAGCAGGTTAGAGGTCTTTTCTTAAGAGATTTTGGCTACTATTTCGCGATTAACGATTACATCCACGCACGTCTGACAGGGGACATCTATTCCAAGGGGGGATGGGGAGCAAAAGCACAGTCTGTGTATAAAAAGCGATATAGATACAGCGGGGGTTTCAATGTGGATTTTCAAAAATTCAAATCCCCAGAGACAGAATTGAACCCAGTAGACTATAATACCTTCCGGGTAACCTGGAACCACACACCGGAATCAAGAGGAACGGGAAGATTTTCAGCATCCGTCAATGCAGGAAGCACCAGCTATTTTAATACAGTGGTCAACCCTAATAATTTCCAGAATAACATTACTTCAGACCTTCAATCCAGCGTCACTTATACCAAGCAATTTTCAGGAACGCCTTTTTCTATGTCGGCTTCAGCTCAGCATTCTCAGTCGGTTACTACAGGAGAGGTAAGGTTGAGACTTCCGAACTTCAATGTGAGTATGAATAGACAAAGTCCGTTCAAAAACATCAATTTTGAACCTCTCAAAACATTGAATATCGCCTGGAATTTCGATTTCCAAAATTCCATTACAAACAGAATTCAGTCCCCTACGCCTATTGATCCAGAATTAGGAGGAACCACTGCTCCATCCTTGATTGATTTTACTCCTGCTAATTTTGCACTGTTGCTAAAAAATGCCAATAATGGAGCTCAGCATAGAATTCCGATCAGTAGTAACTTTACACTTTTCAAGTATTTTACAGGAACCGGCTCAGTGAATATCAATGAAGTCTGGTACTTTCAAAAATTGAAATTTTTCTACAATCCTGTTTCAGAACGTGTAGATCAAGTAGTAGAAAATGGATTCAATCGAATCACCACATATACGAGTTCATTCTCCATGACTACCAACGTATACGGATTTTTTAATTTCAAAAAGGGAAAAATTCAGACGATCCGTCAGCATATTCAGCCTTCTTTTGGCTTTAGCTACACTCCTGATTTCACCAATGAGTCTTTTGGTTATTTTCAGAATGTTCAAACCAATGCCGAAGGAGCCACAAGATTATATAACAGGCATCAAGGGTTTATTTATGGAGGAGCACCTCAAGGTGAATCAAGGTCCCTGACCATGAGTTTAAGGTCAGTGATAGAAGCAAAAATCAAAAACAATCAAGATAGCACCAGTGAAGAAAGTACCAAGAAGATACCGCTGATAGAGAACTTGGATTTGAACACCTCCTATAATTTTGCTGCGGACTCTTTTCAACTTCAGCCTGTAAGGATCTCTGCTAGAACCAGCTTTTTTGACCGGAAACTCTCTGTCAACGTCAGCACCACGCTGGACCCTTATGCAACTACGACTTTTACCAATAATAGCGGAGCTACCTTAGAGAGAAGAATTAATTCTTTTGCCTGGAATAATGGACAAGGGCTTGGAACACTTCGAAATGCCTCTCTAAACCTAAATGCATCAATTAATCCCAGCAATGCTCAAAACCCGGGCGAACTCAGAGATGAATTGACCAACCAGTTTATGCAGCAAGGCGGTGTGATGAATGAATTTGTAGAAAGCCAAATCAATCAAATTGTCACCGACCCGAGCCAATATATTGACTGGAATATCCCTTGGAATCTGACTTTTGGATACAATTTAAATTACAATAAACAGTCCACAGGGACGACAAATATTACTCAGGCATTACAGTTATCAGGGGATGTTTCTCTTTCTGAAAAGTGGAAAATCAACTTCAATACCGGTATTGACCTTCAGACTCAGGCCATAACCCAATCTATGATTGGTATAGCCCGTGATCTTCATTGCTGGCAGATGAATGTCAACTGGGTTCCATTTGGGAGATTTACCTCTTACAATATTGATATCCGCGTAAAATCAAGCATTCTTCAGGACTTAAAGGTTTCCCGAAGAAGATCCTTCTTTGATCGATAATTCCAGAGCCATCATTAACTTACTTTCTTTCAACAGCTAATGAAGTGAACCGTTCATCAATCCTTTCACTTCAAAGCCAAAAGATGTAAGTTTATAGAAAAGCCTGATTTGGAATTTTATGAATTTTTGTTAGATTGAACTAAATAAATCTTTTTATTACATGTTCAATTTCAAAAAGTCTTTACCCTTAATATCTATTTTTTCGATTTAAATGAGTGTGATCGCGTCGGAAGCCAAAGCTCAAAAATCACCCGGTATTCCCATGCCGAGTGGACCAGTCGATCTATCTGAAACCTCCAATGTGGTTATTTTCATCATCATTCCAGCCATCATTTTGATTGCTTTTTTGATCTTTAGAAAAAGGATCAAGAAAATAAAGGAGGAAAAGAGAGAGAAATTAAAGGATGAAAATGAGAAGAATAGTAGTTCTAAAAAGGAATGAATTAAGGCCCTTCAAAGGAGCTCAACCATTTATTGCTTTACCAATTTAATTACCTGTGTTTGGTTTCCTTTTGTCAATTTCAGAAAATATGCGCCATCCTTTAAATTTGAGGAAAAGGCTTCCAATCGCTTATTCAATTCAGAAAGATTGGATGACTCCCAATTTCCTAAAAGATCAGATCCATTATAAAGGCTAATTTGAATTTTTTCATAATCCATTGGCTTCAGATTTTTATTCCCAAGGCGAAATGTTTTTGAAAACGGATTAGGGTATGCCAGCCAGACTTCTTCTATTTCAAGATCAGCTGGTTTTAAAACAGAAATCACCTTACTGCTTTCAGGTTCTTCAGCCTTTCTGTGAATTCTATAATAAATCAATGGGGACAGATTGGTGGCGCCTAAATCCTCATAAGAGTACCATTGAGAAATTTGAGATAGACCTTTGGAGGGAATAGTTGCAATTACCTCCCATTCCAAATTACTATTTAATGAACGTTCCAATTCATATTGTTCCTCTCCTGTTTCTGATAAGGTTTCCCATTTGACCTCAACGGATTCCTTTTTGACAGTTGCAGTAATTTCTCCAATATAAATCGGAAGAAGTCTGAAGCAAAAATCACCTGTCAAACTTTCCCAATGTGCAGGATCTGTATTCCTACTCATCGTAGCAGTACAAGATCCCACGGGAGTAGTTATGGATGCGACAGTTGTACCACATTTACTAAGGACCGTACTTCCTGACTTTGTGAAATTATTATACTCAAAATTAGACCCGGGGAAAAACCTAAATAGACTTGAACCGCTGAAGTTCACGTTCTCAATAGATGTATTCCCGTAATTATCAAACAATCCGGTGCCTGCCAGATTTAGTTCTGGCAGATTGAGAGTGGCTCCGGCCTCTACTATAACATAGGCATCACCTTCAACAGTGATCCCAGTACAAATATTAGCTGTAGCAGCAGAACTCCCCCTTACAATCAATTGATTTTTGGCTGGCAATCTATTATCCTGAAAACCCGGGTTACCCGCAGACAAATAGATTTGATTGGCCTCAAATAAACCTTCAATCAGAAAGTAATTTGTATTTGAGTTTGGAAAAGCAGCATAATGACTGACTCTTAAACTTGCATTGGGATGTACATGAAATAAAACACCATCATAGGTATTGGTAGCAGGATTGATAATACTTGCCGTTTCTGATGATACATATGGAGTCAAAATGAAGGAAGATTGCTTTCGATAATAAATAGCCCCTGAGACTGTAAAAAGAGCATCGCCCGTACCATTGCTGTTATTGATTGTGACACTACTTTGTTCCATCAAGTGAAGGTCCCTATCTACGGTCAAAAAAGCGCCATTAGCGATGTTGAATTCATAAACAGGAGAATAAAATCCAAAATCAAAGCCAGGGTTTAAAACCAGTGATTGGGAAATATTGACAGTTACTTTACAGTTATTTCTGTAAGTATTAAAGTTTGGAAAAGAAGCTGAAGGCATCAAAGGAGGATACAAGCTTGGGGAGTTCAGACTACATCCAGCTACATTGACCTTATCCCAGCAAAGGCCATTAGTCCATGTACCATCACATCCCGGTTTAGTTGGGTTATAGGTATAGGTTTGTCCACTCCCCTCTCTCCCAAGAAGCATACATATGATAAAAATACTAAAGCATAAGTACCGCATTTTATCAATAGTTTATAAAAAACATACAACTAAAAAACAGGCTTCAAAGGCAAATTCCTGTATATTAAAATTATACTTAACCTTCTGTTTTTCAGTTATTTATGATTCAATTTAAAAATATATTTTTTAAAACAAGAGTTATAGGAAAAATTATATTAAACAGCTTATAATTCAATTTATGATGCGAAAAATTGTATTTGAACTTCTGTCTAAAATTCTATTTCTGATGCTTATTGATAAATTGAGTATGAAAATGATCTTGGTAAGGTATTGATTTAGAGAAATAAAGTAGAAATAAATGGATATATGCCTGTGGTGAAATATTTATCCCGTAGGGATTTAAGCTTGGTAGAAAAAGGATATTGGGACTCTTATCCATGCCGTGGGTATGGAAGATAGTAGAAATACGATAGAAATATATTGAAATACGCCTGCGGCGAAATAGTTAAAAGATACCAAAAAGATAATTTTTTAAGATATGCCTTCGGCAAAATAAACCTCCGGTCGGAGTCGTAGCAAAAGCTCCGCTGGAGCGATAAATATTTTAGCCAGGGGTTTTAACCCCTGGGCTTTAATGAACGCACTTTCCCAGCGCTGGCCCAAGATCTCCATTTGGAAACGATAACTCAATGCCAGCAAGAAAGGATGAGGCTTTATTATTTCGGATTGAAAATCCTACGATATGACCTCGGAATTACTCCCGACTCCTGTCGTGGATCCGAGGAACTTAGAAATATATGGAAATACGCCTTCGGCGAAATATTTATCCCGTAGGGATTTAAGCTAGGTAGAAAAAGGATATAAGGACTCCTATCCATGCCGTAGGTATGGAAGATAGTAGAAATACGGTAGAAATATATTGAAATACGCCTGTGGCGAAATAGGGAAAAGATACCAAAAAGATAATTTTTTAAGATATGCCTTCGGGGAGATAAGGGTCAATTCCCCCTTTAGAAATGTAAATTCAGTTTAGTACGACTTCCTATATCAAAGGGGGCAAGAGCCTGTCCCGTCGAATGACGGGAGGGATTTTAGATGAAAAACAATAGAAATACGCCTGCGGCGAAATATTTATCCCGTAGGGATTTAAGCTTGGTAGAAAAAGGTTTTAAGGTATCCTCACCATGCCGGAGGTATGGAAGAAAGTGGAAATACGATAGAAATATATTGAAATACGGCTTCGGCATCAAAAGGAGTAATAGTGTAATTGATTAATTGAGTAATCGAGCCCATAGCTTTTAGATATTATTGATGATTTTATTGGTTCAATCGTTCATGGTTCAATGTTCACTCAGCTCCGTTTTGACCCATGAACCAAAAGCCTGAAAGGCTTGAACCCTTCAATAGCCACGCCAGAGTCGCGCAGGCCCGAGTGCAACTCGGGGTACCAAATATGCCATTACCCATCCTCAGCGCTGGCGCAATCGCTTCGTTTAGAAACGATAACTCAATGCCAGCAAGACGATCCGGAAACCATATAATAAACCTCCAAGGGTTTTCTTAATTTACCCCCCCTAACTTCAACCCTTCCCTAACCTTCTCTGAAACTCCCTGGCTTTTTCCAGGTCTTCGACTGTGTCAATCGCTATAGCCTGTTGGTTAGTTTCAACCATCCGAATCTTGATCCCTCTTTCCAATAATCGCAATTGCTCCAGCATCTCTAACTCCTCCAACTTCCCTTTGTCCCAAGTAGGAAAACTTTCCAAAATCTCTCTTCTGTACCCATAAATTCCTACATGCTTCAAATACGAAATACCCTCTTTTTTATCCCTATTATAAGGAATTGGGGATCTGGAAAAATATAAAGCATCCGAATGCTCATTCAAAACTACCTTAACAAAATTGGGATTGACTGCCTCTTCCTCGGAAATTTTAAAATATAATGAAGCAACTTCTACCGAGGAATCCCCAAAGGCTTTTTTAAGCTCCTCTAGGGACTCTTTGTCTTGAAAGGGCTCATCACCCTGTACATTGATAATAATCTCAGCATCCACTTGGGATAAGGCCTCAGCTATTCTGTCCGAACCGCTTTCATGGGCTTTTCGACTGAAAAACACCTTTCCTCCCAAATTCTCAATCTGTTTCTGGATCAACTCATGGTCTGTCACTACCCAAACTTCATCAAACACACCTGTTTCCAAAGTGGAAAGGTAAGTTCTCTGAATCACCGTCCTGCCTCCCAAATCCTGAATCAATTTTTCAGGCAAACGGGTTGAGGCAAAACGGGCAGGAATTAAGGCTGCGGTTTTCATTTTATTTTAAATAATAGGTAAATCTGAGAACATATTTCTCCTCAGGCAAGTAGGATTCTTATTTTTGGCTAATAAAGAACAAATAGAAAACTTAATTTTAAAAATCGTTTCAAAGAAAAATAGACCTCTATCCATTTGAACTCTCTATTCAAAGACTTCCTAATTTCCAATAATTCTTGGCGCTGGTTTGGACTCCTATTGGTCTTCCTTTTTTATTTTCTTCCTTGGAGATTTCAGGTAAATGACGATTTAATAATGATGTGGCTTGTTTCCGGTTCCTATACTGGAGAACCAGAAACATATACTGTCTTTATTCACCCACTCTTGACATGGTTCTTTGCATTTTTCTACCAACTCATCCCCTTCGTTTCCTGGTATAGCATTTTCATATTTTCACTATTAGGGATTTCTTATGCAATAGGAACTATTTCAATTGATTCCTACTTGAAAAACACTTCAAAAAAAGCCCTATATAAATCTATTCTCCTAATCATCACCCTTCATTTTTGTATTTTCCCACAATTCACCCTAGTAGCCGGCTGGGCAGCATTTCACGCTTTCTTTATACTTTCATTTTCTTTCAAAGAATTCAACAGAAATACATTTCTGGGTTTACTCCTTTTACTTTTCGGCGCACTATTCAGGTTAGAAGCAACCATATTAATTTTCTTGGGATTCTTAGCCTTTAGTTTTTATCTACATGAAGGACATAAAAATTGGAAACTGATTGGCTGTGTCATTCTAATATTTGTATTGATGTATGGAAGTCAAAAAATTTGGGAACAACAATCTATTCACCAAGAGTATCTGAAATTCAATCAAGCTAGGCATGAGGTAATTGATCATCCAGTCTTTTATCAAATGTATGTCAATAAAGAATTCCCTAAAGATTCTAAGTGGTTCTATTTTTCATTCTGGCTAATAGAAGAATCAACAGTAAGTATTGAGGAGCTTTATGAATATAAAGAAGATTTAAATGCACAATACCTTGAAGGCATTCAAATAAAAAATTCATTTTTCAGGTTATATGACGTTCTATCCAAAGAGTTATTTAAAAGCTTTTTTATAAGTCTATTGCTAATTCTTTACTTTTTAAAATTTCGAAGAGAATCAAAACCAAAGATTATTTTAGCTGCTTGGCTCATTTTCTTTCTAGTATTCAATCATTTTTTTCACATCCGAGGTAGAGTGGTTTTTCTGTTTTTTATTCCACTGATTTTTCCATTGATACAGAATAGAAAGGAATATCTCAGCACAAACTTGATTAGAATCACTTCCGCAATAATTTGGATTTTATTTATAGCTCATTTTGGTAACTTTTTGAGAGAGGCAAAAAAAAGGAGGAATTACATCCTCCAGTATGAATCGTTAGTTTCAGATTTACCCGCTCAGCCTATAAAACTCGAAGGCATTCCACTCGAATACTTTTCAAAATACTTTCACCCCACAAGCAATATCCCATTTCTCTTAGACGGTTGGATGGCTAATAGTATCTTCCAAAAAAAAGCATATAAAAAATGGAATTTCAATTCGTTAAAGGAAATAAATCATTATTATCTAATAGGGCTAAAAAATGAACCCACTTTTAATTTTGCCGATTACCTAAGCTCTGAAAATGGGGAATACAAATTGATCAATGAAAGGGAAACTGAGGATTTAATCCTTTTTGAGTATAAAAAGCAAATTATACCCTAAACCTCTCCAAAAGTTTACTGAGCCAACGTGAAGGCTTTTTCACTTCTTCTTGATCGTAATAGGTTCCGGTATACTCATTTTTTCTCATGTAGGAATAGTTATAGCCATACCCATAATTATATCCTCCGAAATCATAAACATCAAGACCAGCTTTCATTCCATTGAACACTGCATAGATATTATCCACCTGATCATTGGCATATAAATCATTGATCATCAACAGGTACTTCTTATTGGTGTAGTCCTGTCTGACTATGTAAAGATTTACATCTGAAAATCGCAACAAATCCATAGTCTCTGAAACCAATCCAATAGGAGGTGTATCCATGACCACAACATCAAAATCTGATTCCAGGGAGTTCAGAAACTCTGTCATTTTCTCCTTTAATAAAAGTTCCGCTGGGTTAGGGGGAATAGGTCCAGATGGTACTACATATAGATTTTCATACTTGGTCTGAACGATAATCTCATCCTTTTCCGCTTTGTCAACAAGATAATTAGACAAACCAGTTTGATTATGAACACCTAAATATTCAGAGATTTTTGGTCTTCTTAAATCCAATCCAATCAAAAGGGTCTTTTTCCCACTCAGGGCAATGGCTGATGCCAAATTGATACTCACAAAGGTTTTTCCCTCCCCTGATACGGAGGAAGTGACCAAAATCCTTTTACACTTTCGTTCGCTGGCTATGTAAAACAGGGCCGAACGCAACGACCTAAATGATTCAGAAACCATGGACTTAGGATGCTCTTGAACCAATAAGTTCGTGTCTTTGGTACTATATCCTATAGTCCCTAGTAAAGGGATTCTCAATACATTCTTAAGCTGGATTTGATCTACAATCTTATTGTTTAGATAATGATAGAGCAACAAAAATCCTAAAGGAATAAAGAGTCCCAATCCAAAGGCAAGACCATAGTTTTGACTCTTTTTAGGGAAAATCAAATTCCCCCTTCTTGCATAATCCAAAATCGAATTGTCTGAAATATTTGAAGCTTTTGCGATACCTGCTTCAGCTCTTTTTTCAAGCAAATAATTGTAAAGATTCTCCCTTAGCTTAAACTCCCGGTTCAAAGCCATAAAATCTGATTCAGCCTGAGGAAGTTTTGAAAATTCTATATCCTCCTTCCCCAACGTAGCTACTAGACGGGCCTTTTTTTCTTTGGTATTTTCAACCAGGTTTTTAATGTTTTCAAAAATATTCTCCCTGATCTTGGTGATTTGCTCATCTAACTCCTGCACATTGGGATGATTTTCATTAACAGAGGCTAGAAGTTTTCTCCTATTCAAAGAAATGGTAATCAGGTTATTGATCAGTGAATTCAATATTCCATCCTGAATCCCAATCAAGGAAGGAGCTAAAATATCCGAATAATCCTTACCTTTTTCAATCAGGTAATTTTGCAGAGCCATGTAATACTGCAATTCAAAATCAACTGACTGAATCTGTACTTCCAAATTTTGAATATTTCCCAAAACACCCCCAAACTCCGAATTGATATCCAAAAGTTTATTCCTCACCTTGAAATTGAGAATTTTCTGCTCTACCTTTTTTAATGAGTCTTCTACCACATATAGCTGCTCATCCAAAAAGTTGAGCGTATTTTCGGTCATCTGATTCTTAGCTTTTAGGCTGTATTCCATGTAAGCCTCCATCAGGGAATTCACAAAATCCCTCCCTTTTTCCACCACTTTGGTATTCATGGAAACCTGTAGCACGGTACCATAGCTATTGATAGGCCTAACTTTGATTGCCCTCGCATAATCATCGATGATATTCATTTGGCTATGAATCAAGAATGATAGCTTCTCTCCCTCCTTCAGATTTTTTCTTTTTTTGACAGTGAAGCTACTGTATTCAGTTTTGATGGGCTCACCAAATGTAAAAACCTTATTCAATATCCCCTGATCAACAGGTCCATCTGCTTTGGCATTTAGAAAATCAAAGAAGCCAGACTCTTCTTTGGTTAATACAAACTCTTCCTCGTTAAGCATGGTAAAGGTGATTTCCCCGCTTTCCATCTGAGGATAATCCGGATCTACCTCTACGAAAATGGGAGATTGATCATATAGCTCCACTTCTTTAATATTGGTGGAGGCATAATAAGTCACATTAAAATGAAGATCTTTTAATGCCTCTTCTACAAGATTTTTTGAAGTCAACAAAAGAATGTCGTTCTCAAGATTATAAGTCCCGGAAAAAATATTAGACCTATCCAAAATCCGCATTTCGGGACTTGAATTTTGCTTAATCAAAATACTGCCCTGCACTTCATATTCCTCTACAGAATAGCGATGAAACAAAAAAGTAGCGATAAGCCCCAGAAAAATACATGTCACATAGAGTGGCCAATACCTGAAATATTTAATCAGGTAGTACTTGATATCAATCGGCTTGATTTCCTCCTGAAACTTTGAAATATCTACTTTCCCGTCAATCATAAACGCTCTCCGCTCACTAAAGCTATTATCAAAAATAATGAAGATGCTACAGAAATAATCAAACCCAAAGAAGAGGTTAGATTATCAGCATTCCCAAACTGCCTAATTTTCATCGGCTCTAAATACAATATATCATTGGGCTGGATAAAATAAAATTCCGAAGCCAACAATCGTCTATCATGCAAATTGATCTGGTGGATTTTAGTCCCTTTATCATATTGCCTGATAATAAAGAGCTTATTTTTTTTCGCCAGAATACTTGACTCCCCTGACACAGCCAAAGCATCAAAAATCGTAGCTCGGTTTTTTAATATGACCTGAGTGCCTGTATTACTAAATTCTCCTAAAGCTGTAAAACGAATCCCACCTATTCTCAGCTTGACAAAAACCTCCTCCTTAAAAAACTGATTAATTGCCTCTTGCACTTTTTTCTGTGCTGCATCCTCAGAAAGACCGCCTATATTGATCTTGCCTAATTGGGGGAGTTCAACAAATCCATTTTGATCGAGAGAATATCCAGTAAAATAAAACAAATCTCCGCCGCCACCTCCGCCGCCGCCTCTCATGGCCCTGGCACCCTGATATTCAAATGCTTTCACTAATTCTTCATTACTGGCGGCAAAGTCAATACTAACCACATCAAAGGGTTGAAGTAAATATTGATAGTTGACCTCTGCATAGGGAATAAACTCATCCAACCCTATCGCTTCATTACCAGGTAAGTTCTGCAGATAGGTAATTCTTTTATTGCTGATGCAAGAGGAAAAAAGAAACAGCAAAAGCCAAAGAAAATTCAAAAACCGCATGTACTGATTGTTAATTGGTTACTTTATAATTGGCGAGATCACCAGTCTGTATTAGTTCAGAATTTAACGCTAATTCTTGCATATTCATACTGAAAAGTCCCTTCTCATTTTTCAATTCGTAAATAAATTTCAACAATTCTTCGAGTATTCTGAGATTTTCAGAGGGTAAAAATCCAAAATTATGCGGGTGCCACCATAAATGATAAATTTCTTTCCTATCGCAAGCCTCCACCAACTCTGATTTAATCCGATTAATTCGGGTAGCATTGAAAACAGAGCCTTTTCTATAGGGCCTTAACAAACGTGAGGCAGGTATTTCAACCAATCCATTTCGATAGATAACTTGTGAATAACTGGTTTTCTTACCTAGCTTAATCAGGGTATCTCCTGTCCTGAAAACTTTTTTTACCAAAGTTTCCTTTGCCGTATTTTTCCAAAACCAATCTTCAGGATTAGTTCTAACGAATCTTATCCCCGCATTTTTAGCCTCCAGCAACACTTTATCATCGTACTGATTTCTGGGAAAAACTAGGGAAACCGGCTCTATTCCATACTTATCTAAACTGATTTTCCTGCAAGCTTTCAAATCCTCTGAAAAAGCACTCAGGCTAGCCCCTTTTTCTCCAGTGTAAAAATGAGAAAAAGTATGAGTTCCCAACTCCTGTCCATCCAGATCAATAATCTGCTTGATGAGTTCGGGAGCAAAAAGCCCATCGAGATTAGGTTTTGCCTTAGCCCATTCATAAGCAGATTTGACTTTATTTTCGAATTGGGGCTGAATACTCGGAGAGTAGGCCTCCCACTCTTCCCAATTTTTAGCCATCAACATCCCAACCATAGCCCAGGTCGCATGGACTTCATATTTCTGAAATAGACTGAGAATTTCAGGAATGACCTTTAAAGTATTTTGATAGTAATATTGATAATCCGAAAGGGAATATTTATCAAAGCGCCCCCAGTGCAACTCGAAGTCTAAGGAAATTACAAGTATTGGACTTTGCAAGATATATTAACGCATTCGCCGTTTAAGCCGACCTATGAAAGGCCAAATTAACCATACTAAACTGATATACAAAAAGGGAAGCCAGACAGATTTCATCCTGTAAATCAGACCGAAATTATTCAGAGTAAATGAAAATACGAGGCTCATCCCTATAAAGATTGCCAAATATGGGGCCACAGTTCTTAATTTCTGGTTTTGACCTTGAGAAAATGCAAATCCAGCACACAACGTTAAAAAAAGAATCAATGAATTTTCGAGAGAAAAAAGGAAAGAATAAAAATTCCAAGACTCCCAAATAAATGGTCTAAACCAAATCGTAATCACCTTTTCAAAAAAGTTATATTCCAACATGGGTATTTGTGAATTGGCTCCGAAACTCTCCAAAAATTCAAATTGCGACCTGCTGAATTCTGTTAATTCAGATATGGAAATGGAATCTAAATGGGAATATTGAAGCATCCAGCTCAAAGGATAAATACAACTAAGAAGTAAAAAAACAAGTATACTCAGCTTTCTCAGCCAAGTCCAGTCTAACTGAGTCCAAACTATCCATCCCAAAGGAAAAATAAAAAGCAACCCAACTAATGGCTTAACCAAAAGCAATAGAATCCAAAACAACCCTAATTCCACCCATCTCTTAGGGAGGTTCAAACTATACCACCAAAGTCCTGCTGAGCCCAATACTACAAAGGTTTCTTTTCCAACTCCAGCAGTCCAAAAATGAATTCCCGGAAACCAAAGGATCAAAAACGGGAGCCAATTTGTCCAGTGACCTTTCTTCTCAATAGGAAAATAATAGGCGATAATCTTCAGGAAGTAAAAAAAAGCCCAAAAGGACAAAAATCCATAGAGTACATTTCCGGAAAAAAAACTCAAGCCCAGTACCTTGGAGGGAAGGTAATTTATCCATTGAATAAAAAAAGTGCTAAACCCAAAATGGCCCATCCAAGAATTGGCATATTGAGAAGTATCAGCTGCTATTGCCCAATAGCGAATGGCATCACCTCCTTCATCTTGAATGTATTGAAAAAAAAATATCGTAAAGAATAAGTGGTAAATCCAAAGACCCAGGCTTTGCCAAGCTATCCGTTTATCTTTCCACAGCTTCTCTCGGTAGAAAAAAATAAATGCCAGAAACAAAATATGAGTTATTCCCAATACAAAAATTTCTTCCCAGCCAATCATATCTCCAATGCTTTAAGATAGGATTTTAATGATTCTTCCAATGAATAATGACTTACTCCAAAAGCCCTGATTTCCGAGGAATTCAACTTTTCTAATTCATCCAACCACTTAAAAAAAGCACTTTCAAGACCCTTTTGAAATAAAAAACAAAATTGTACTGCGCTCATTTCTTCTTCTAAATCCCCAATTTCTGGATTAGCCAAAACTGGCAAACCACACAACAGGTATTCTCCCAATTTAATAGGCGCTAATCCTTTCAGGGATGGGGCGGGAGTTCGTAAAGCTATTCCCAAATCTGCGGCACTTAAATATGACGGAATTTCAAAAAAAGCTGCACTTTCTACCATAACTCTTTCTTTCAAGTCTGCTGGAACTTGTCCCAAGGCTTCATTGATTTGTCTAGTAAGGATAAGTAGTTTAACAGCAGTTCTTTTTCTCATCAGTCCGAATACGGTATCAAGATCATAGGCTTTCCCTATTGATCCGGAATGAACCCAGAGCATTTCCTGATTCTGTATTCCCAATTTTTTCCTGATTTCCTCTCTTCTTACAGTATTATGAATAAAAAAATCAGAATCACGACCATTGACAACTTTTACAAACTTTGATTTTGAAAGCTGTCCATGATTCTTAAGATGATAAGCTATTGAGCTATTCGACCTACACAAAATACGGTAGGCATGCTGAATCAAAAAAGATTCAATAGTGAATAGACTTTGGTATTTCCATGATCCTTTCCTTAATCCCGCAAAATCCACCCTTTCTAGAATTGGCAAACCATCCGCATCAAAAACGATTTTTATTGACCTTTTAGTTAGATCTCCATAAAGCATTTTCACTATCCAAGCCGGCATGGTGCTTCGCGGCATAAGAATATCTATCTGTTGCTGATCAATCAGTTCAAGGAGCTTTTTCTTGGATAGCATAAGGCTCCACCAAGCAGAGATAGAGCGAGGAGGAAAAAGGTAGATTTTTTGGTGAAAATAATTAATAGAATAGTTTTTTGCCAGCTCCCGAATTCTATCCACCTCCACTTCCGGAGCCCAGGAAAATTGAAAAACACTGGTTTGGAAGCCATATTGTTGCAATCCTTTTAAAATTGGGAAAAAGAGAGTTTCCAGGTAATTGCTACTGGCTCCATCCCAGGTAATGAATAAAAGGTTACGGGTATTTTTCAAATCAAGAGCGTTTTGACAAAGGTTTTAATCTAGATATTTTTTTGGCTTATGCATACGTTTCGAGACCATAAATTGGTGGTCATTTTTTTTACTCCAAACTTCACTTGAGCATGCTTGCCTTGGCGGGGCTAATATTTTGTCGCTCCTTTGGAGCTTGGGTTGGGTGGATATTTCACCGAAGGCGTATTTCTATATATTTCTAAGTTCCTCGGATCCACGACAGGAGTCGGGAGTAATTCCGAGGTCTTATCGTAGGATTTTCAATCCGAAACTAAGAGGTCGAAACCCTCCAAGGGTTAGTACAAAGAATGGTTAAGATTTTTTTTGATTGATTCATTAAATTAAGAAACCCCTTGGAGGGTTGTTAAATGGTTTCCGTATCGTCTTGCTGGCATTGAGCTATCGTTTCCAAATGGAGATCTTGGGCCAGCGCTGGGGGATGGGTAATGGCGTATTAGGTACCCCGAGTTGCACTCGGGGCAGCGCGACTCTGGCGTGGCTATTGAAGAGTTCAAGCCTTTCAGGCTTTTAAATTCTATGTCGTCATAATCCGAGTTTATTATTCCAAAGAGGGATTTGACTCGTATCTCGCCGAAAGCGTATCTTAATTCAATCTTGAAAATTATCTTTCAGGTATCTTTTAAATACTTCGCAGAAGGCGTATTTCTGTTTTTGCAAGCTGCTCGAGATTTGTAATCTCGAGCTCTTATCGTATGATTTTAAATCCGAAACTAAGAGGTCGAAACCCTTCAAGGGTATACAAAGAATGGTTGAGATATTTTTGATTGATTCATTTATTTAAGAAAACCCTTGGAGGGTTATTATATGGTTTCCGTATCGTCTTGCTGGCATTGAGTTATCGTTTCCAAACGAAGCGATTGCGCCAGCGCTGGGGGGTGGGTAATGGCGTATTTGGTACCCCGAGTTGCACTCGGGCCTGCGCGCCTCTGGCGTGGCTATTGAAGTGTTTAAGCCTTTCAGGCTTTTGGTTCATGGGTCAAAACGGAGCTGAGTGAACATTGAACCATGAACGATTGAACCAATAAAATCATCAATAATATCTAAAAGCTATGGGCTCGATTACTCAATTAATCAATTACAACTCCTTTTGATGCCGAAGGCGTATTTCAATTTATTTCTATCGCATTTCTACTATCTTCCATACCTACGGCATGGAGAGGCATCCTCAAATCCTTTTGCTACCGAGCTTAAATCCCTATGGGATAAATATTTCGCCGAAGGTGTATTTCAATTTATTTCCACTGTATTTCAAAATCTATCTCGCCGAAGGCATATCTTAAAAATTATCTTTCAGGTATCTTTTAAATATTTCGCCGAAGGCATATTTCCATTTATTTCTATGGTATTTCTCTCAAAAAATATTTCGCCAAAGGCATATCTTCAAAAGATCATGATTAAATATCTTATAAAAAACTTCTATCAACGATCCAATTCATACAAATGAATTCTCCATGCACTATGGGTGCCTTCAAAAACTTTGAGAAGCTTAAAGTTCGAGGAGCTTACGGGTAAAGCAGAAAGAATATAATCCGCCTTCAAAACTTCTTTCAAATAAACATAATCATAGTCAGGTTCAATCAAAACATCTTCTTCTCTCCATTTATACATAAAATAATCATCAGGAAATTGTGCATTTTGAAAATAGCATTTGTTGCCCCAATTGTAAAAATGCCTTCGCAAGGAATTATCCTTGGCTAATTCATCCTGAATAACCTCAAATACTTCCATCTTATGCTTCCTATCATACACCTGCAAATAGCCATCCAGGCTAATTAACCCATTGTAAGCTGAAACAGCCGGAGGGATATTGAAATGTAGAAATCGCTTAGATGAAACATCTTCTCCAATAAATTCTTTCAATTCCCCAAACTCCTTCTCTGAATAATACTCTTGATAGGAAAGGACTTTTTGAGATAATAAGGGAAAATAATCATTGATCCAGTACCTCCATTCATACTGATAAACGAATATATTCATCAATAATAAAAGAGGTAGCAACACTCTAAATCCTGCAAAAGCTTTACTTCTCCAAAGAAAAAATAAGGAAGCAAACAGCAGGAAGGGAATCCAATATTCAAATCGAAGTAAATTGAAAGATGCCAAAACCGGAATCCATTTTCCCAAAACAGCCAGTAAGCCGGAAGAACTTAAAATTGCCAACAGAATGGAAAGGCTTAAAAACATCAGAAAAAAACGCAATCCTTTTTGATAGAATGGATTGGATATTTTTGCCCATATCAAAAGGCACACAATTATAAATAGGTATAGGGGACTATAATACACCCCATTTTGATCGCCTGAAAGAAAGAATTCCCAAGGCCATTGATTCACCCAAATCCCAAAATCATAACTGAAGTCTATTCTATGGCTTTCAAAGTTGGGATTTAAAAATAAACCCCGAATCAATTGATATTCTAGCACTAACCAAGTTCCCATCAGAATGAACAAGCCAAATATTGCAAGGCCAAAAATCTTTCTGGTAACTATACATTTCCAAGTGACCCATAGCAAAAGCCCGATCCAAAAATAGAATCCTGCTAAAACCAGTTTAGAGTAAAAAGCATAGGCAATCAACCCAATTAGATATTTCCAGTTTCCTGAACTAGATAAGAAAAGTTGAAAAATGCCGACCAAAGCGGGTAATGCTGCAATGGAAATTCCTCTATGAATGTAAAAAGCCAAGCTTGCCCAAAGCAAGGAAAAGCCAATTTGGACCAAAAAGGGTATTCTTTCATGGGATTGTAGCCTCAACCAAAAGTAAAAAGAGCCAAAGCCAATCCCGAAGATTAATAGCTTATTGATCATATATGCAGGAAGGATTGGAAAAAAGTAATACAACAAAGCCTCCAAATTCAGTCCAGATGGATAGGTAAAACGGGGGCTTTGAATGATCATTCCGGGTACTTCATGATTCCAGTCTTTCCAGATGCTTCCGCTTTCTTTTAGCATTTTCCACCAGGCAAGGTTGGAGTCCATATTGTCCGAAACAGGCAAATAAACTCCTGAACCCAAGAATACATAGGGCATAATCAGAATGAATGCCATTGCTATCAAACTCAAAAAATGAACTAATCGCTTTCTGGAATTCAATATTTGGATGGTTTTGTGATTCATGAAGTAGTAGTCAAAAATACTCCGGGCTAGCCTTGGAGGTGGTGTTTTTTAATTTTTACGTGCTACTCGGAATTTTCTGCTCCTCGGATCTACTTCAGGAGTAGAGAGTAATTCCGAGGTCCTATTGTTGGATTTTAAATCCGAAACTAAGAGGTCGAAACCCTCCAAGGCTTAGTAAAAAGAATGGTTAAGATTTTTTTTGATTGATTCATTAAATTAAGAAACCCCTTGGAGGGTTATTATATGGTTTCCGTATCGTCTTGCTGGCTTTGAGCTATCGTTTCCAAATGAAACGATTGCGCCAGCGTTGGAGGGTGGGTAATGGCGTATTTGGTACCCCGAGTTGCACTCGGGCCTGCGCGCCTCTGGCTTGGCTATTGAAAAGTTCAAGCCTTTCAGGCTTTGAAGAGATTAAATATTTGATCTTAATGCCTTAAATCTGAGAGGATCAATTCCCCCTTTTTAAAAGGGGGCAAGGGGGATTTCTCTGCTTTGACCACTTATCGTAGGATTTTAAATCCGAAACTAAGAGGTCGAAACCCTTCAAGGGTATACAAAGAATGGTTGAGATATTTTTGATTGATTCATTTATTTAAGAAAACCCTTGGAGGGTTATTATATGGTTTCCGTATCGTCTTGCTGGCATTGAGTTATCGTTTCCAAACGAAGCGATTGCGCCAGCGCTGGGGTGGGATCGGTTAACCGTGATCCGTGGGTTAAAACCCACGGCTAAAATATTTATCGCTCCTACGGAGCTTTTGATTCGAGACTGATTGGAGGTCTTTCTCGCCGAAGGCATATCTTGAAAATATCTTGAACAATATCTTTTCAAATATTTCGCCGAAGGCATATTTCAATTTATTTCTATCGTATTTCTCTATTCTTCCATACCTACGGCATGGAGAGGCATCCTCAAATCCTTTTGCTACCGAGCTTAAATCCCTATGGGATTTGGTAAACTTTGCGTTGCTGCGCCTCTGCGAGATATTTTTTCCTCAATAAGTTTAGTCTAAAATCCCCCTTGCCCCCTTTGATATAAGGAAGACGTACTAAACTGAATTTACACTTCCAAAGGGGGAATTGACCCGTATCTCGCCGAAGGCATATCTTGAAAATATCTTAAAAAATATCTTTTAGGTATCTTTTAAATATTTCGCCGAAGGCGTATTTCCATTTATTTCTATGGTATTTCTATGAATAAATATTTCACCAAAGGCGAGTTTCTAAAAAGATATAAAACAAAAAAGCCCGATGATCGGACCCTTATTAATTGTGAATAATTAAAAACAACCTCATTCCTTTTAGGCTTTATTCAAACTCAAAATCGCCTTTTTTATAATCTGAAAGTTTTTTTCAACAATGTATTTCTCTTCCACCAAAGCCCTTCCATTTTTCCCTAAGTCCTGTCTTAATTGTGGATCTAAAATCAACTTTTCCAAGTAGTCTACCCACTCCTGTTCTGTACCCGCCAGATAGCCATTTATTCCATGCTGAACCACATCTTGATTCATCCCAACTGGAGCAGCTACTACAGGAAGGGCGCAGGCCATATATTGAATAAGCTTGTAGGCACATTTTCCTCTTTCCCAATCATCATCCGGAAGTGGCATGATTCCAATATCAAAATCGGAAATCTGATTTCCTTCTTTGTGCTCTTCCCATGGTATTAAGCGGGTAGGAATGCCTAAGTCCGGAAGTATTGTATTCGCTGCATTAATTACCAATAGCTCCAAATCATGCTTGTTTCCTAGCCTACGAAAAACTGGTTCCAAAGCCAAAAGATACTTCAAGGTAGTGGGAGAACCAATCCAACCAATGCTTACTTTTCTGAGATTATGAGTCGTTTTTATGGGATATTTTTCGACGCGGATAACCGTAGGTAATATGATTACCCTTTCTGCACCTGCCTCTTCGGCATAGGATTTCAAATAGGAGTTTCCTGCAAAGACTAAATGGCTATGTCTCATCACCCAGGATATCTTATCTCCCATCCAACTTCTGATCAAGGGATTGGAATGGGAATCATAATTATGGAATACTGCATCATCATAATCTACCACATAGCCTTTTCCCAACTTTTCCAAGACCCACTCCGCATAGGAAGGAAGAAATGGAAACAGTTCCTTTTCTATATAAATCAAATCATAGCGCCAAGCTCCCAGGAGTATCCAAAATCTACGGAAGTAGCAAAAAAGTAAATTGAAAGGATGATGCCTTTTCCCTAAGTAAAATCGCTTTAGATAAGGCTCATTAAAAAAGGAAGAAACCTGGTAATCTAACCCCTCCTGATCCCAAAGAGCCAAATACTGATAGGTCCTTAATCTGCTAGAAGCCCCAAGATGGGGGTATTTGGGCAGAAATAATATCTTTTTGAATTCTGAATTCTGAATGGTGAATTCTGAATTTCCATCAACCATTAGTGAGTCTTCAATTTACGCTTAAAGGATATAATTATTGAATTCAGAATTTTAATGATTTCTCCAATTTCTGATTTTAGAAAGCAATATCCTTCAAATGGCTGGAGTAATTCTTCTCTATCAAATAAGCTCAACCAATAGTCTGTTTCTCTCGCCTCTTTGGAGGCAATTTCTAATTTAGATATAAAGTCTTTTAAAGATTGAGCGACTTGGGCTTCTACTACATTCGCTCCTATGGAGGTTCCCGATTTTACTATCTGTTCCGCAAGCTTATAATGGTGCTTGCTTTGCAAATAGAAATAACTATCAAGAATTTTTATAGAAAACTCAAAAGTCTTCTCAACAATGATATTTTTCATAAAAAAAATTAATTAAACAGTAAGTTTAATTTAAAAATTACTTTTGATTTTAACTAATAAGTCATTCTAAATTCAGAACTCTGAATTCAGAATTTCTAATTATTAACTTTGGCTTCCAGCTTTTCCGCCTTAATCCTTTCTCTCTGTTGATAATAGCGCAGTTTTTCTTTTGCTTTTTGGATTCGTAGCTGTTTGTTATGGGCTATGAGGTAAAAACAAAATAGTAGAAAATAGATCATGGTCATATTTTTCATACGCATGATAATTCCGAGATTACTCAAGGTATTCATAAATGCAAAAGCGACAGGAATAAAAGTAATCATTCCTGCTTTAATAAATAGAGGCATATCCCTAATAGCTTCCGGAGTCCAGTTTCTATAGATAAATAGACTTAGCCAGAGATACAATAAATTCTCAAAAGAACTAAAAAAAGCCACAAAATTGTGGGCATCGAAAAATAAAGGTCGGAACATGTATGTAAATAATTTCAAAGGCCAAGGGTAAGAATTCAAATCAAAGCCTGAACCCACATTACTTGTATTTAATCCGCTACTTCTTGAACCAGATACCTGCTCAAAGGACTCCAAGGAAAGTTCCTCCATTCTTAGTGTTTCCAAGGTACTAGGAAGTAAATAAACTGCTGCCCCAACCGCCAAAGCACTTAGTCCAATTTTGTAGGCAATTTTAACTTCAGACCCTAATAAAATCGCCATTCCAGCCCCCGAGATTAAGGCCTGTCCCATATGGGGTCTTGCGAAATACACAAAAAACAGGGCTATAGTTGCTTGCCACCATCGACTTTTATATTCCTGCATGGCAAATAAAAACCAGGCAATCCCCCAAAAGCAGATGGCATCTTTGCCAACCCCTGCTGTCCAAAAATGTAAATTCAAAAAATAAAAAACAGTCGGAAAAAGTGGAATGCCTAAAACCTCATGATTGGTGGGAAACAACTCTGCAGTCATAACAAATATGTAGCGTATCCCAATAAAGCCTAAGGCCCCAAATAAAATATTTCCAGTAATATAGGAAAGCCCCAATAATTGGCTTGGGATATAACACAACCAAAGTATAAAAGTTGTTCCGTCTCCAAAATAAGAAAACCAAGTTTTCTCACCTCGAATTAATACCTGCTCCATCCCAAATAACCAATAACCCCTGGAGTCGCCCCCATAATTACTGATATACCAAGTAAAAAATAGGCAAAAGAAAAGATGATACACTAATAAATAATGTAATTGTAACTCAAATTTCTTAGGCAATCCAAAGCGCTTTACCATACTAGCATTGGAGTTGACAAGAGCAAGAGTTACGATAACTATTACAATTAGATCAAGCATTGCTAGAAGTCAGAAATCTGAAGTTTAAAATCTGAAAAATCAAACCATTTATAATACAACACTTTTCTTTTTAAGAAGGTCATGGTACAAGTTTTCAACTTCGCGACAGTAGCGTTCGGCGGTAAAGTTTTCTATAGCTCTTCTTTTTCCTTTTTCCCCCATCGTCTTCCGCAAATCGGGCTGGTCAATTAAAAGCTGAATTTTTCCAGCTATTGATTCAGGTGAAAAGGGAGGAACCAAAAAACCGGTTTCTCCATCTTTGATAATATCTTGTAAACCACCAACTTTGGTTCCAATAACAGGCAGTTTCTGAATCATTCCTTCAACTGCTACAAGTCCAAACCCCTCTCTTGAAGAAGGTACAACTAAAACATTCATCAAATTAAAGTAAACTTGAGTATTTGCCTGGAATCCAACAAATAAAACCTTTTTTTTAAGCTTTAGATTGTTAACTATTTTAATTAGATGCTCTTTATCATTTCCATCTCCTACAATTAGTAATTTAATCTTTTCATGATCAATTAAACTGATTGCTTTGATTAAATCTGATACTCTTTTATGATCATCGTGTAACCTTCCAACAAAACCAACAACAAAATAATCCTCCTTAATAGAATAATGATCTCTTAACGAGAGAATTTCAGAATAATTATTAGCTATTGGAAACTGAATTCCATTTGTAATTACCCTTATTTTTTCGGCTTTTATTCCAGCATTTACTTTCAAGTAATTCCCAACATTTACTGAAATTGCTTGAACTACATCTGCTTGTTTAGATAGGAAGCGAAGTAACAAATTGGCTAATCTTGATCGATTTTGAGGATCTGATGTTTCTTCCAAAATGGTCACAGGAGTCCTGCCAAAAAAAGAGCCTACAGCTGCCATGCACATCCCTTCAAAAACGGCCCCGTGTAAAATATATGGTTTATATTCAGAAATTTGAGATAAAACGAATTTATATTTAGAAAACTCAAATGGGTGTTTAAACGAACCGACTTGAAAAATCTCCACTCCTTCATTTTTTAATGCTTCAGCTACAGGTCCTCCAGCCCAAGTACAAATAATCCTATGAGAAAATCTTTCCTTGTTTAGACCTTTAATAAGCGTTAAAATGGTTTGCTCAACTCCTCCTGATGCTATTGTTTCTATGCAATGTAGCACACGAATTTTCATAATTCTGACTTATGATATCTAAATTCAGAATTAGAATAAATCTGAAGTAAGGCTTCCAAATAACTTTCAACGGAAAAGCGTTCAGCCTCCTTTTTAGCTCGTTCTCCCATAGCTTGACATTCTTCAGGAGAAAGATCAATGAGTTGTTGCATAGCAGATTGAATACTTTCAATAGACAAAGGGTCTATCAAGATACCTGAGTTGGAATCCCCTAAAACCTCTGCCGTTCCACCTACTTGGGTCACTATGCTGGGAAGACCTGCTGTCATTGCCTCAGCCAAGGAAACAGAAGAACCTTCCCTTAGAGAGGGAAGAATAAAGGCATCTGCTTCTTCTAAAAAAGGCCAAACATTAGGTTGGAATCCTACTATTTCTAATTGATTCCCTAATTCTGAATTCCGAATTCTGAATTCTAAATTATCTCGCTCTGGCCCATCCCCCACAATCCTTAACCTTAAATTCTTATCTGGATTCCCTTTTACCAATTTCCCAAAAACCTCAATCAATCGCTCCAAATTCTTGATCGGCACTAATCGACATGTCGTCACAAAAACAAAAGTAGTGAGCATTGAACCTTGCTTGCCTGCAGTGGTGGGAACCTTGCTTGCCCGCCGTGGCGGGAACCTTGCTTGCCCGCCGTGGCGGGAACCTTGAACCAAATTCACTGGGTTATAAATTACTTTCACATTCTCCTCCCTAACTTCTCCCAAACTGACAATCTCCTCCTTAACTGCCTCTGAGATCGCAATCACCACATGAGCCTTGGAATACAGCCATCGAAAAATCCATCTCCAAAAAGTATGATGGTTTGGAATCCCAATTTCCTCCCCAATAATTTTGGGAACCTTAGCAAGTTTGGCAGCCCAAACACCATGAAAATTTGCCTCCGCCCCTTGGCAGTGAACTACATCGGGTTGAGACTTTTCAAACTCTTTTTTAAGGAGATTAATAAGGGATAAATTAGGTATTTTGGGATTGAGATTTAAGATTTTAATTGAGACTCCCTGTTGTATTAATTGATGTGAAACTTTACCCCCTTTTTGCAGTACCAATACTTGAAGGTCTACTTTTTTTTGAAGTGCAGGAAATGAATTCAATGCGACTTGCTCTACTCCACCAAAATCCAATTCAGATAAAACTCTAATTACCTTCAAATCAATGATAGATAAATCTGAAACAGAACTTTAAATATTTTCTAAGGGCACTTTTCAACGAGGGAATGGAATTAAAAACTTTGATTAGTCGAAAGGGTAATAAATAGGGTACTCGCGCTAACAGGAAATCTTTTTCTGTTTTTTTTAATAATTTTTTCCCCTCTAAAAAATTTTCTTCAGTATCCATGAAAGAGAACAGGTTTAATAATAAATACTTATCCCGGAAGGTTAGCCATGAGTTTTTGTGGTTGTGTATTGGGTAGTTGGACTGGAACATTTCCGAAAAAATAGTTTGGCTCAATTTTAGGGTTTGTTTTAAACTAGAGGAGGCATTCAGATCATAATACATCAAAGGCTCCTGAATGTAAGCAGCTTTCCCAAAGAAATCAAAGGCTCTGAACCAAACATCTATATCCTCTCCCCGACTTAAATGAGCTTTAAATGGAGTACCTTTTTCAAAAAAACTTCGATGAATTACGGTAGAGGAAGAAGTAAATAAGGTATTGGAGATAGCTATATCAAAGTATTTATCAATGAATTTAATTTTGGGATTTTCAATTGATGCTGGAAGGCCATTATTGGAATAGGAACTTCCTATCATCTTTAATTCAGGGTGATTAGAAATGACTTCATTTATGCAAAATAAAAAAGAAGGATGCCAAAAATCATCTGAATCTAAAAATGCTATCCATGAATATTTGGCTTTTGCTATTCCTGTATTTCTAGCTGCTGATACGCCTTGATTTGATTGATTAATTAAGATTACTGGATCTGAATATACTTTCTGCACCAATATCTCCCCTCCATCGGTGCTTCCGTCATTGACAACAATAATTTCGTAGTCTGAAAAAGTTTGATTCAAAATAGAGTCAATAGCCCGTTGGATAAAGGGTGATTTGTTGTAGAGAGGAATAATTATCGAAAACACAGATAATAATTTTGAATTCCGAATTATGAATTCAGAATTCTTTTCAACCTTAAGGCATTTTTAAACCCGATCAACTTAGATAATTGTTGAAATTTTGGACCACCTATATAAGTTGGTTCCTTTAATCCCAGGTTGTCCATCAGGCTTTCTGCCTTTTCAATCAAGTGGGGATATTTTGGGAAAACATCGTAAATAAACTTTTGGTAAACTTTTTTTAAAGCCTTTCTAACTCGAAATGAATCTTCAATTGCAAGCACATTCCACTCGTAGGCTTGATACGAATCTAAAAGTGAGGTAAACGCTTTCTCAGACTTTTGCTGAGAAACATGTGATATTCCCGGCTGTCGGTAATAAACCAACTCATTCGGTTCAAAAAGAACCTTGCTAGCCTGAAGTAAAACCCGCATAAAAAACTCCCCATCTTGGTTAATGGTCAAGGAATCATCCCAAGGGCCAGCTTTTTCGATAAGTTTACGATGAGTTAAATATGAAGAAATAGCCATCATTTCCTGATTATTCCAGAAGCTAAGTTGCAGATCCAATCCTGAGTCAAAACTTTGAAAAACGTTATATGGTAACGAAGAAAACTCCGTAATCACCTCCTTGAAATTTACCCACGCACAAGAAGCCATTACTTTGAAATCTTGATTTTCAAGAAGTTTTATTTGTCTAAAAATCTTATCCTTGGATAAGATATCATCCGCATCTAAAAACTGGATATACTCACCCTTGCTAGCTTGGACTCCTATATTAGTAGCCTTGGAAACTCCTCCATTAGGCTGATCTATTAAAATTATTTTATCAGGAAATTTTGATTGATAGGCTTCTAAAATCACCTTGGATCCATCCGTGCTTCCATCATTTACCAAAATCAGTTCTATATTCGTATAGTTCTGTCTCAATGCCGAATCCAAAGTCTCTGTAACAAAAGCGGCTTTATTATAAACAGGAATAATGATTGAAACTAAAGGGTTCAATTGATCTAAGTTTTATCGTATTATTTTGCTTGTCTTAGAATTCATCGGCTTTAACATCATTGCGAGCAGAAGAATGGAGCGAAGCAATCAGTTAATTCTTTTCTGAAATCGAAAAGATTGTTTTTGGATTTGAAAACTTTTCATCTTTCAAAAGAATTGACAGAAACCCTCGCAATGAAGTGAATCTCCTTTAAATTCAACGCTTAGTTTCACCACCATTAATCAAGCTTTTATATTCTTCCCAAGCCCCTTTATTAATGGCATTGCAAACCTTTAAGATTGCTAAAGATTCCTTTAGGGAAATCGTAAAGAACTTTTTAAAAGCAAATCGATACCTTCTCCAAATAAAATATTTTACATGTTTTCTAAATTCCTTAGGTTTGCCGTGAAACCTTCGGACAAAGGCTCCGCCAAGCAATCTCTTATATTTATTAACCAAATCTTCGGTATAATAACGGGCAGGATGGTGAACAATCAGTTTTGGGGAATAGACTATCTTATATTTTTGAGAAATCCTCCCCGATAGTTCAGAATCCCCATTTGATTTGAGATCTGCATTGAACCCCCCAAATTCTTTGATCACAAAAGCAGGGCTTAGCCAGTTTGCTGTTATGGCATAGCCTTCCTTCGCATAAGATTCTGTTGTAAATCCTGTATATTTTTCATACACCTCAGCATCTGAAAGTACCTTTGGGTTTTTGAAAAACAAAGGAACTGGACCCGTTAAGATCCCAATTTCCATTCTTTTATCATTTGAAAAATATTCATAAGCTACCTTCAACCAATTTTCAGATAGTAAACAATCGGAATCTGTAAATGCAAATATTTGTCCTTTTGCTTGAGCAATTCCTTTATTCCTTGCTGCATAAGAGCCAGGTTTTTCTTCTAATATTATTTGTAAGTTCAGCTTAGTTATGAATTCAATTGGAAGAGAAATCCTAAATTTCGGATCATTATTAATAATTAACACCTCAATTATGTCTAAAGATACTGTTTGATTTAAAATAGTTTTTAAACATTTGATCAATCTATCATTATCTCTATACACAGGAATAATTACGGTAAATAAAGTGGATGTAGACACTATAGTTTATAATATTTTATCCCAAACCAATAAAAAACTATGACCCAAATCCTTTTAAATGGAAATAAAAAATTTCGCAGAGTTTTAAACAATATTTTTCTTAAAAAATTAAATTTAATAGAATTGGATATATTACGCGAAAAAAATTCTACTATATATCTCTCTTCAAAATCATAAACATTTTCAACCCCAATGTTATCAACATAAACTATTATATACTTTATTAATGAATATAATGACTTTTTTTCTATTCTATTTGAACTATGTTTTCTTATTATAGAAACTGGCTTCGAAAATTCGCCTGGATAAAACAAAAACCTTCTCGAAACTCTGTTCCACAATTCCGTATCTTGATGGAGATCAAGCCTTGGGTCAAATAATAAATCAGGATTAAAGATAGATTTTTTAAATGTGGTAGAGTTGGGATGACCCAGAATTAAGTCGTTAGAAATAATATGTTGATAGGTTCCTAAAACATCATTAATTTTGAAATACTCAAGTTCCTTAAGGTTTAATTTACCAAAATATTCATATCTATCGTTAAAACCCAAAGCGTTCATTGAGAAAATAATTTGAACTTCTTTGTTTTCAGAAAAAATCTTTTCATCTAATTCAAACCGATTAGACAAATACCAATCATCAGCATCTAAAAAGCTAATATATTCAAAGGATGATAATTTGATGCCTAAATTCCTAGATACTCCAGCTCCTAAGTTTTTACCTGAATCATGTGTAAATAACTTTACATTGGAATACTTTTTTTCCAACTCCAAACAAATTAAAAAACTATTGTCTACTGAACCATCTTCTATTAAAATAATTTCACCAACTTGAGGTAATTTTATGGCAGATTCTACTGCATATTTAACAAAATTTGCAGCGTTGAAAACTGGTATTATAACAGAAACTTTAAATTTACTCACCGATTATTCGAAAGAATAAAAATTACAAATAGAATTTAAAAAAGCTCTTCTCCCAAATTTTTTCAATGCAAGCTCTCTGATTATCCTAGCATCAAAAGTCAATTCCCTATTCTTGATTTCCAAAATGGCTTCCATTAAAGCTCTTGGATCTTTGATAGGAACAATAACACCGGTTTCGGAACTAATACAATCTTCTAAACCACCATTTGCTGTACTTACAATCGGTAATCCACACATCATTGCTTCTCTGGGAGCTATTCCAAATGTTTCATATATCGAACTACAAACATACAAATCCGCCAAACATAACATTGAAGGAACATCTTCTCTAAGAACTTTGGGGATTAATTTTCCTTTTTTTTCTAAACCATATTTTTGATTTAAATTTTTAAATAAATCGACACCTGAAGTATTTCCATTTCCAATTACAATAAATTCAAAATCAGAAGATTTCTCATTCAATAGATACATAGTTTCGAAAAATGTCTCAAACCCTTTTATAGAATTTGAGTAAATAAATGTAATAATCCTGAATCTATCTGATTTTTCTTTTTTAACAATTTCAAATTTTGAGTCATCTATAAGATTTGGGATTACCTCAGGATTACAATCTGGTTGGTTCATTAAAATCTGTCTACGCTGGTCGACGCTGACAACTGCTACCTTATCGGCAAACTTAAAGGCATCTAATATCAACTTAGCTTTCCTTCGTGAATAATGATGAAACACAAAAACTTGGTGCTCGGTAATTAAAAAAGGTATACTGTGGATTTTCGAAATGCTATGAGCATAAATCCCAGCATCCATTCCACTTTGAGCATGAATTAATTCAGGTAAAGAATTATTTTTAACAAACTCCATAAATGCTTGTATATAAATTCTTTTTGAGAAAAAAACTAAAAGCCTATCTGACACCCACCTATTATTTGGAATTACAAAATAAAAGGATTGGGGAGATTTAAATGAAAATTCTTGATCAAGTCTAATCCTGAACCCGAAAAAAGATTTGAAATAAGTCTTTATACAATTGAGAAGTTTTTGGGACTTAACTTCACCGAATAATATCTTTATCTCAAATTGACCTGATTGATTTAAAAATTCAGCCTGTTCCTTAAAAAAGGAACCTCTTAAGGGATTTGTTTTGGTGGGATACCAAGAAGGAATTACAAGGATTTTTTTCATTTTATCCTCAACCAAAAGCTTTGTCCATGCCTTGGAATATTTTCAAACCCTTCGGAATCCCAAAACTCATCAAAAACACTTTTTAACCCAATCTCATTGCTTATGAAAAAACTGGGCATTAGTATTTCGAAAAAATCAGGATTAGCTAATATATATGACGCAAGCATATATTGCTCTGAATAATATCGTTCAATCCAAGAATCAGGATAATCATATGGAAGAAAGATATCATGTATTTGAATTATAACCCCCTTTTTCAGTCGTGGTATTATATCCAAGAAAACTGTTGTAACATCTGAGTTCATAAATACCCGATGTGAATTATCAATAAAAAGAATATCATTTTCTTCTAATTGATCAAAAATTTTCAAATCAACTTCTTCTAAAGGAGACCTAATTACAGAATCGCAAATAATATCAATCTCCTCTCTAGGATGGGGATCAATAGAAACTACTTTTGTTGTCAATTCATTATCTTTGATTGCTTTAAAAGCAAATTTGGTTGAATTCCCAGAACCTATCTCTAAAAATAGTTTTGGGCGCATGAGTGCAATAAACCCATAAATAGAAACCCCATCTAAGCCTGGCAACCAAATATTATCCCAAGTAGGGTCTGTTCCTCTTATAATATCCTGCTTATTTGAGGCAATTTCTTTTAATCTATCTTCATATTTTAAAAAGTTTTCAAGAATACTTTTATATTCTGCTTTGTTTTTTTCTATCAAATTCAAAATTTTCTCATGAGGTTCTTTTAAAGTATACCTTTGGGATAACTTTATAGGATAGTCTAAAATTACAATTGTTTCCGGAGAAACCTGATTTGCAAACCAGGAAAATCTTACCAGATTTTTCTTACTGGATTTAATTTTATTAGATATTTTCCTAATTAGTTTATGTTTAATTTTTTTTAATGAACCCATAATTACTACCTTATTTTTCTTTATTTATAATTAATAAGAACACAAAATGCATATTGATTCATTTCAAGTAAATGCCTGAATTTTTTCAACTTTCTCCTCAGGACAAAACAAATAATTTAAATTTTCCTGATTAGTCAACATCCCTAATTCATTTACTTTTATCAATCCTTTTTCTTCATTTATCCAGAAAAATTGATAATTCTTATCTCTAAACAAGGTCAAAAGATTGCGTCCTATTTCAGCATTCTGAATCTCAAGAATTATAACAGGTCTATGATTAAAAAGTAATGCTGCATATCCTATCAATACTTCGAACTCAAATGTCTCTACATCAATTTTAATAAGATCAACTTTTCTGATTTGATTCTTGGCAAGAAATCCATCAAGCCTTTCTACTTGGACAGTTATGGAATGTTGATTTTCCGTTCTCCATTCTTTGTTTAAGCTTCCATGAGTAGTATTATTATCTTCAAAAGTAGAATAACCTGTATTAAAAAATGGCAATTCCCCAATTTCGTCAGAAAGAGCCAATTTATGGCAATGGATGTCAAAACCGTTAATAGTATTGTTTTTTTCTAAGACTCTAAACACATTAGGTTGGGGTTCAAAAGCATGAACTTCAGCTTTAGAATTATACGCTTTTGCTAAAACTGAAAAAACCCCAGTATTCGCCCCTATATCTAAAATTATTTTAGATTGTTTAGCTAGCTCAGACCAAATGTCCCTAGTCTTCTTTTCCCAAGCACTATTTTCAAAACCAGACCAAAACAAACTAGTTTCTAAATTAAAAGCATTGTTGTACAACCAAAAAGAAATCCCATCCTTAGTTTTTACTCTGAACTTATCGAAAAAGGTTCTTTTTTTAAGGTTCAAAATCGGTTGAAGTGGCCTGATAATTTGGTAAAATGGGCGAGCCAAATTATGATGGAAATATTTTTTTAACTTTTTCACTTGTGGATTAGGAATGCATGAGATTCTCCTTTTTTTTCAAACCAATTGAACATGCTCACGAAAGGAAACCCTGCATGGATAAACTCATTTTGGACAATGGATTCTCCGACATTGCTCAGGTCATATTTCTCTTTTCTATATTTCCCTTCCAGCTTTCGGTGAACCCGATAAGAAAGGTATTGGTACCAATAGTTCCAGGCAAAAGGTACAAACTTATCAATGCCAGACCTAAAAGGTACATAATCGCGCATCATGACATAATTGAAGGCCTGCATGTCATAGTTGCCATCATCCCCTATGCTTTCAAATAACGCGCACATCTTTTGAAAGACAAGGCTAACCTTTCCTGACTTCCCCCCAACAGTACCGGGATTCAAAACCGGAAAATGTAGCATACTAGGAGGAACCTTTCCCGGATATTTGTCATAGAACGCCTTCAGTGCTTTCAATGTCCAAATACCGCTTTTCCAAGACCTCCTGTCACCCCTTCCCACGAATACCTTTTCAGGATCCTGTTTCAGTAATGCCAATGGATTCTTGTTGAATACCACATCGTTGATATCTGTCGTGATAACATAGGTGTCAGGACTCAGAAGGGAGGTAAACTCCTTAAAAATAAAAAAACGCTCATCATTGAGGGAAAAATTCCCAAGCTTACAATGCACAAAGAAAATCCTGTCGGTACTGTACCTTTCCAGGAATTCTGGAGAGAGCTGATCGTAAAACACAATAGCCATTAATCTCAATTCATGGATACTGTAGTACCAATTGGCTAGGTAATTAAAACTGTCATTTTGCTGTCTGAATCCCCGGACAGGATCATTTTTGGAAGTGAAATAATTGGACAAGACCACCAACTCTTCTCCATTATTATTAATTTTCCCAAAGATTTTCTCCAGCGAACCTGCTATCCTATTCATAGGCTTTCATTGATTTTGCTGAGATTTGACCTTGCCATAAAGTCCGGGAAACATTTGGGCAACATAAAACTTACAAAACTGAACAGGAAAATACAGCTTTTTGCTTGTCAGCGGTCCGTCAAACAAATGGTTCATATATTGGGTCCATGCATTTCTAAAATTTTTATCATTGAGAAACTGCCATTCATTTTTCCAGCTATGATTCCAAAGATGCACTGCATAGGTTTCGGCCTTTACAAAAGGTCTGAAATCCTTTCCTCTCTCAGCAAATGGCAGAGGGTAGAAATATTGCTTGGTATAAACTTTTGCCTTATCCCTTTCCAGATAGGACGTCAGGAAAGTGGGTATATCCAAAGGAGCGTCGTAGTCGAATGTCAATTGCTTGTACTTATCTAGCAATCCAGATATTTGAGGATTGTTTTTAGTAGTTCCTATAATACCTGCGCTGATAAGTCCTTCTTTTTCTTCGCCAAGAAAAAACTCTTCTTTCAGCAAACCCTTGAAATCCTTCAAAACCAACATATCTGTATCAAGATAAATCCCTCCTTCAGTATAGAGGGCATGCAACCTGCAGATATCTGAAACAAAAGCAAACTTACCAAGCTGATAGGCTTTTGCCGAAAATGCATAGGCCGAATAATCAAAATTGCTTTCATTCCAAAGTTTGAATCCATAATCGGGTAAAACCTCTTTCCAAGATTGGATACAGCTGAGTTCCAATTCCGTCATGGATTTGTTCCCAAACCAGCAATAATGGATAATCTTTGGGATCAAGTTCTCTGTGCTTTCAAAAGCTTTCTCAGAGTTAAAAAATTAGAGATTCCCAACCAAGATCCTAACCAAATCACTTGTGGTTTAAAAAAACTAAATCTAACAAAAGGGTTAAGAATTAGAATCCGGTTTATGGCTTTTTGGGCAATTTCTGGATAATCAAGTATAATCAGCTTAATCAATCGCTCATAATTCAAACACAGGATCTTTTTTGCCCTTTTTGTATTATTATAATCAAGCATCCACCTATCACATAGATTGAGTGAATAAAGCCAATCATCCCAGCTTTTTTTACTAATCTGTTTACTTAAATGGGATAAATCAGGAAGTCTATAAAATGCTGTGATGCCTTGATTGAAAATAATTTCGTCTGATTTCAGTAAGACACGTGTCATGAATTCACCATCCTGATTTTGAATTAAATCCTCATCCCAAAGACCACTTACTTCTAACACACCTCTATGCATCAAATAGGCATGTGGTGGTACAAATTGCTCCCTTTCCCACAAATTCAATAAAAATTCGTCACCTCGGTTTGAATAATCACTCCATCTTAAATCTTTATTTATGTTATTTGATGGGACAATATTTCCAGAAAAACCTCTCCAGTTTGAAAGTGAAATTATCTTGGATGATTTACCTTTTAAATCATTTAATTGAATTTCAAGTTTTTCAGGATGGATCAGGTCATCTGAATCAAGCCATTGAATATATTCGCCTACTGATTTTTCAAAGGCAAAGTTTCTGGCTGCATTTCCTCCTTGTTTTCTATTTTTCGGTCTTCTATAAATTTTGAACCTCTGGTCTCTTCCAGAATACTCCTCCAAAATCTTCCATGAATCGTCAGTACTAAAATCATCTACGATAATACATTCCCAATTCGAATATGTTTGACCAATTACAGAGTCTAAAGTAAACCTTAAATAATTAGCTTTATTAAAATTAGGGATTAGAATAGAGACAAGAGAAGATTCTTTCAAGCTGATATTTGTCTTTTTTTAATATGATTAAATTTAACTTAATTTTTCACAAACAACTTTTCATGGCCTTTAGATAAGCTGTTCCCCATCGCTGATCAGGCTCAAGATAATTACCTTCTGCCCATTCATTCCATGACTTAATGAAAATAAATTTATCAGCAGGACTCGTATTGTTTATATAATTAACAGCATTATGAAAATGGATTTTCCATTTATCTGGAGTTGAACCATGAAGAATCATTGAGCTATTTCCTGCCCTTGGAGAATTATCCCAATCAGGAACTACCATTGGATAATAATCAAAATTCATTTTCGGCCATTTTGAAATTTTGGTTACAACTTTTTCGTATTTATAAACCTTTGGTTTTTTTCGTCTTTCTATAGCCTTCCCCTCCAAAAAATTATTCCATTTCCATTCAACTTTACCTAAAAATGACCCTTCCTTGAAAACAGTATTTTTCTCCCTAAATCTGAATGAATGAAATAAATAGCTAATAACTCCATGAAACCCATTAGGCTCAGGTTCCCAATAAATTGGTACGTTACAAGCCAATAAATAAATGCCAGGAAACCCATTATCTTTAGCAAGATCATTAAAAACTCTAGCAAAGACTTTTGAATCTGGTAGATCTAAAGGTTGATAAACCTGAAAAACAGGCTTACCATCTATTTTAATATATCTATTGTCTTTAAAGGCAGGTAATAGTGAACTAAAATGATTAGTATAATCATCTATTCCAGGATATTCTTGTTTGGCAAGAACTTGATTTTGAAAATCCCCAAACCAAACACCCTTCCAAGTTTGATTAGCCCAACATAACATAAAGGGAAAATCCGGTTTTCCTGATTCTACTACTTCATTAAAAGGTTTTTCCAATAACTGCTTACCATCTCCAAACCAATAATGATAGTAACAAAAACCATAAACTCCATTTTCTTTAGCCATTGTCGCTTGTTCTTCTCTAACCTCTGGAACTCTCAAATCATAATATCCCAAATCAGCGGGATATCGAGGCTGATAATGCCCCTTGAATAATGGTTTGGCTTTGGTTACATTGGTCCATTCTGTAAAACCTTTTCCCCACCAATAATCATTCTCAGGGATTGGATGGTATTGAGGTAAATAATAGGCAACAGGTTTTATATTACTTTGCATTTATTTTTTTTGGGAATTCAATTTTTTATAAATTATTTACTTTCAGAATTCATATTAGAATGATGAAATTTAGATTTTAACACTAAACGACTATGGAATTTGTGACTGACAATCAACTGGGTGTCAGTAGTATTGAGGGAACATAGTATAACAACCGAAATACCTGATTGGTATTTCGGTCCTTTATATGTTTGACCAGCTCCAGCTTTATCAGAAACAGTTTCTTTTTGAGGGGTAACATGTTTTTAGAATAACGAAGGTATTTCAGCATTTTGTCTTTCTCAAAGGCCACATCTATAAATTTGGAACTGAAGCCTCCATCCGCGTAATTCGCAATTATTTCATTTATAAAAAAATGTTGAATGCTTGGCGAAAGCAACCAACGCATATTATGATCCCAGTCTGCAGTTGACTTGTAGTGAATATTAAAATTACCGATTCGGTTGAACAAGGACTTCTTAATAAATATTGCCTGATGACAGATGTTTCGCTTTAAAATTTTATTCTCATCAAACAAGCCGTCATAAAAGCTCTCATACTTTGTACGGCAAACATTGCCATAAACAACCTCCATTTCTGGACGAAATGATGATACCACCTTTCCTAGAACATCATCCGAATAAAACGTGTCATCACTACCCAGAAAATATAACCACTCCCCTTTTGCCAGAGCCACGCCCTTATTCATGGCATCGTAAATGCCGTTGTCGCGTTTGCTGATGATTTTGATACGCGGATCATTGCAACCCTTTACAATCTGAACTGTATTATCTTCCGAATTACCATCCATCACAAGTACTTCGTAATTTTTATAATCTTGATCAAGTATGCTTTCTAACGCCTTGGAAATAGTGCGTGCGGAGTTATAGGTTGGAAGTATAATTGAAAACGTAGGTGAATCCATTTAGATAAACCAAAAATCATTCTTTACCATAATGGAATTCAGGTTAGTATTGGCATATTCATAAAAGCCTTTACTAACTAAGAAATCAATCAATTCATTTCTTTTCGCTCCTGACCCCACTGGAGAATACTCGGAAGCTTCAACACAAATAACTTTAGGTGAAGACTTTTCAAAGTCAATTGATTTTATTATTTGCAAATCCAAACCCTCGACATCAATGCTTAAAAAGTCTGGAAAAATACCATTACAATATTTATCTAAAATATGAATGATAGTTGTCAATTTTATTTTTTCAACTTTATCAAGTTTCTTGCCATTAGCAATTAGGTAATTGCATTCTTCTTTTGAAAATGTACTAAGAGTATTATCTGACATTATATAGAAATCCAACTCTTCTTCTTTATCGCTTATTCCAATATTAAGATTAATATCATTCGGACGATAAATTTCAAAGGCATTGTGCAAAAGTGGATTTGCTTCAATATTAATACCCTTACAACCCTTCTGATAAAACAATTCCGTATTGTTTAAAAATTTTGGATGGTGAGCTCCGATATCTAAGTACTGAGGATAAGATATCCCACGCAATTTAAATATATAATCAATTATTAAATCCTCCCCACATTGAGAATAGGATTTTTTAAAATATGGATCTAAACCCATTATAGATTTTATTATATTTTTTATGCCCATCATCATTTATTCCAGAATAAATAAAGCATCTGCCCAAGCAAATCTCCCTTTATTATTTTTATTTACATTAGAAATATCATAAAGATGAAATCCATAACTACGTAGAAATATTTCAATTTCTGAAAACAAGATTTGTCCTTTATAAATAGGCAAAAACTCCACCTCAGCAAAAATAATTTTTATTTTTTTATTTTCTAATAATCCCTTAGCTCCTTGGAGTACTTGATAGGTATTTCCTTGAACATCAATTTTAAGAAAATCAATTTTATCTAAATTTTGAATTTTACAAAACTTATCTATAGTTTGTGTTTCAACTTTTACTAATCCTTTAGTCTTAGTGAGTTTTGAAATTTCATCCTCCAAATTCTCAGAAGGTAAAAGTGAATTTGTTTCATCGAAATTATTTGAATAAAAGTCTAATTTTCCTTCCTTGTCTGAAAGAGCTATTTGAAAACATTTAAACCTACTGTTTTCTCCAAGCTTTTTTTTTAATATTTGAAATGATGGTGAAAATGGTTCAAACGCAAAAACTTTAGCATTGCATGAGTAATTTAATAGCTTACTTGATATTCCGCCTTGATAGGCGCCAACATCAAAAATAATATCTAAATCAAGCCCCTTTATAAATTCAAAGGGATCAGGATTCAATTTTTTTTTATTTTTTTTAAAAATTTTAAACATTAGAGGTAATATTAATAGCATTTGCCCCATAATTCCATGATAGTAATAAATCCTTATGTTTGGAAGTAGGTTTTAAAATTTCAAACGAAATACAATCCTCACACCTATCATAATACTTAACAAAAGGTTTTGTAATATCTATACTTAATAAATACTCACCAATGGCAAGAGTTTTTGTATCTATATTAAATTCAAAATTGTTTTGACCTTTAATTAATTTAAGTTGATCAATTTGATCAAATGTCCCCATAGAACCAAATCCAACCGGCATTTGCAAATCAGAGGTTTTCAACCTAATATCAAGTGCTACTGATATTTCTAAATTACTTGATAATTGGATAAATAAGGTTACAAAAGAGTCTAAATCTTCTTTAGAATTTTCAATATATGCCATATTAACAATGACATCATAATTTTGATTTTCTATTATTCTGCTGAAAATTTTTTCACTTGTTTTACCGGAATAAAGTTTTAAAACTTCAGAGGTTTTTCCAATTTTTAGAAAATTCCCGTTGTTTAGAATTAATGAATTTGGACATAGCTCTTTGACTGCACTCATATTGTGACTTACGAATAAAACCGTTCTTCCTTCATATTTACTAACTTCTCCCATTTTCCCTAAACATCTTTGCTGGAATTCATAATCTCCAACAGATAATACCTCATCAATAATTAAAATCTCTGGTTCCAAATGGGCCGCAACAGAAAACCCCAATCTTACCCGCATACCGGAAGAATAAAACTTCACTGGTGTATCGATATATTTCTCTACACCAGAGAAGTCTATGATTTCTTCCAGTTTACGATCGATTTCCTTTTTGGTCATACCTAGGATGGTTCCATTCATATAGATATTCTCTCGACCTGTAAGTTCTGGATGAAAGCCTGTACCCACTTCTAAGAGGGCAGCAACTCTCCCATGCATTTCAATTCGACCTGATGTCGGTTCGGTGATTTTCGAGAGGATTTTAAGTAGTGTTGACTTCCCTGCTCCATTTTTCCCGATAATCCCCAACACCTCGCCTTGCTTGACTTCAAAACTTACATCCTTCAATGCCCAGTGCACTGAATCACTTTCGTCTTCAAATTTTCCAAGGCTTTTAATTCTTCGGAAATTTTCTATTGGAGCCTTTAAAGTATTGATCAGCTGCTGAGCGAAGGTATCGGCCTTTTTTTCTTTCAAACCTATTCGATAGCGCTTGGAGAGGTTTTCTACTTTAATTATGGTATCGGACATTCAATTGAAGGTTTCAGTATAAAATGATAAATCAGATAAGAAAGTTAAGCTACATCTGCAAATACCTTTTCCATTCGGCGGAAATAAAACAAACCAAAAACAAACAAAACAGCTCCAACAATAGCCCCAGGCCAGATCAATTGCCATGGCATAGAACGACTCAGGAACATGGCCCGGATTCCTTCGATTACTCCGACCATTGGATTTAAGGAATAGAAAAATTGATATTGATCGGGAACAGCAGTGGTGCTATAAACAACGGGCGCGGCATAGAGCAGGAGCTGAACTATAAAACCCAAAGCATATTTAATATCCCGATATTGAACGGCCATAGCGGAAAGTATCATCCCGATTCCCAAAGAGCACATTATTAATTGGATCAATAAAATGGGGAGAAATATCAATTGCCATCCCGGCAATACCTGAAAATAGATCAGTAATATCAAGAGTACCACAAAGGAGATAAGAAAGTCTAAAAGCTTGGAGAAAATGGCTGCCATAGGTAAAATCAGCCTTGGAAAGTAAACTTTGGTAATCATTCCGGCATTGGCCACCAGACTATTGGCTGATTCGGAAAGCGTCCCTGAAAAGTAATTCCAAGGCCATAATGCTAAATAGGAAAAAAGTAAATAGGGCATTCCATCTGAATCCACTTCTGCCAATCCTCCGAAAACGATGGTAAAAACCAATGTTGTGAAAAGCGGTTGGATAATGGCCCAGCCAATCCCCAAAACAGATTGGGCATATCGGGCTTTAATCCCTCGAACCGTTAAGAAATATAACAGGTCTTTATACCTCCACAATTCTGGGAAGTCGACAACTTTCCAGCCTTGAGAAGGTTGGATAACAGATTTTTTCAAAAGGTTTTAATTTTCGGACAATAAAATTTTATTGGAAAGAATTTTAGATAAATTTTTAGCAGACTCCACAGTCATATGAAGTCCATCTTTAAATTCCCAATTCATTTCTGAATTATTAAAATCAAAATACTGGACTCCAAATTTTTGGGACAAAAACCCCATCCTTAAACCAAAATCAGGATCCAGATTTTGTTCAATTGTCAAAAGGTTTTGATGTAAAGGCATTCTTACCAAAAAAACCTTACCTCTCGTTTGTAAGAAGTCAATTGTCTTTTGCAGGTATTTAAATCGTTCTGCTGAATAACTATACTTCTTTAAAAAATCAGTATATAAATCTATCATAAATAATCTTCTACTTTTAACAGCATTTTCGTTCATATTACCTGAAGTTTCATACCATCCATCAGAATGAAGTTTGGAAACCTGATTTATCATTCTCATAAGAATAATTTCGTAAAATGGATTATCGAACCATAGAAAAAAATATTCCAAATTAGGTTTGGAACTCACATTTTTGATGCCTGAAAGAAACAACTTATTTTCTTCAAATTTTTCGGGATTATTGGGATCATTTATATCACTTGAAATACTCCAAGGATCTACAGTTATAATAAAGCACCTTTTTCCATCATAATCAGCAAGCTTCATTTTTATACTTTCCAAATAGGCAGGTCCAAAAGGAGAATTATAAACTGTAAACGAATAATTATAAAGGTTTGCTGGATAGATATCAGCTAATCGATCATTTATAATCGAAGGTATTATTCCTTGAGCAGCCTTCGAATTTCCCAAAATCAATGCTTCTTGTTTGGGAGTTACAAATCTCTGATAAAAAGGATCAGCTGTTCCATTTTCCAATAAGAAAACTCCAAATAGTGAAGCGATTGGAAAAACTGAAAAGAGAAAAATTCTAGATATAAATTTTATCATTAAACTAAACTCTATTTTATTCGAAGAGACTACTCAATTAAATTTATAATCAGTTTCGCTTTTAAAATCGCTTATCCATTTAGCTAAGTCATTTGAAAAAAATATTGAAGATTTTGTATCTAAATGCAAACCATCTTCAAAAAAAAAGCTTGTCTTATTTTCGTTAAAGTCTTTGTATTGTACTCCTGTTTCGGACGCCAAACCATCCAATAATTTATTAAATTCTTGAATGGCTTCATTCTCTATTTCTAATATTTCATCAGAAAGGGGCATTCTTATTAAAAACACATCGCCTCTTTCTTTTAACAAAAGGATAATTTCTCTTAAATAATTAAATCTTACTTCTGAAAACGAATGCCGCTCATTATAATCATTGTAAAATCTCACCATGTTATTCTTTCGAGATAAAATAGTCGCGGAATCTAAATAATCTTCAGTTTCCCACCAACCATCATCATGAAGCTTAGTTTTACCTGGCTTTATTTTTTGGATTAAAATCTCATAAAAAGATTTATTATAATGGCTAGCAAAATAAAATGGGTTTGGATCTATGTCAACTAGTTTCACGTCAGCTAAAAAGAGCTTATTTTCTTCAAAAATTGAAATATTATTAGGATTCTCTATTGGACCACTAATACTCCATGAATCTACTGTAATAATAAAATAACTACCCTTTATCCCCTCCTCTAATTTTTTTTTGACACTTTCTAAATACAGTGGTCCATATGGCGAACCAAACAAAGTAAAACTATAGTTATATATTTTTAAATCATAAATTTGTTTCAAGCTATTATTCAAAATACTTGGCATAATTCCCTGACCAGCTTTTGAGTTGCCAAGAATAAGCGCTTTCTGCTTTGGTGTAGTAAACTTTCTATAATATGGATCGGCCCGACCATCTTCAACTAATAAAATAAAATATAGGCTCACCAATGGAAGGATTGCAAAAAGTAAAGTTTTCAAGATGAATCTTTTCAAATCCTAAAACTGAAAATAGATAAATTCCTGTTCTTTTCTGGCAAATAGAAATACTGCCATCACCAAGCCATAATACAAACTATAGCGAATTAGAGCCGGCTTAGTAAATGCCATTTTTTGTATGGCAAACTCTTCTCTTCTCCCCCTCCATTCAAGCAGCGTAAAAATCAAAGCCCAAATTATAAATAGATAAACTCGAATATCCATTTGAGGCTTTTGAAGAATGCTTGCTTCAAATAAATTTTGAATATACACTCCTGCCGATGCAAGGTCAGGAGACCTAAAAAATATCCAGCCTACTGTGACCAATGAAAAAGTCACCAATAATTGTCCTAATTCGTATAAGCTAGGGAAGGTCCTGTTTTGAGCTACAATACCAATGTTGACCCTGTTCTTTCCAAACAAATAGAGAGGAATAAACAATGCTGCATGAATTCCACCCCAAATAATAAATGTCCAATTGGCCCCATGCCAGAAACCTGAAACCAAGAAGATGATAAAGATATTTCTAAGGCTTTGAGATTTAGATCCTTTAGACCCACCTAAAGGAATATAGACATAATCTCGAAACCAGGTGGACAAGGATATATGCCATCTTCTCCAGAATTCGGCTATGTCCCTAGAGAAATATGGGAAAGCAAAGTTTTGCATCAAGTTAAATCCAAGCAGTTTCCCTGTTCCTATAGCGATATTGGAATAGCCCCCAAAATCTCCATAAATCTGAAAGCTAAAAAACACCGCTCCGATAAGTAAATTGGAGGCAGGTTGGCTTTCAGGATTAGTAAAAGCTTGATTGACAAAAACCGCACAATTGTCCGCAATCACCACTTTCATAAACAATCCCCAAAGGATCTGTCGCATACCATCCATGGCTAGGCTGTAATCGAATACTTTCTTTTTGAAGAACTGAGGCAAAAGGTTAGTAGCTCTTTCTATCGGCCCGGCCACCAATTGCGGAAAGAAACTCACATAGGCAAAGAAGGCTACAGGATCTTTCGTGGCTTTCATCTTACCTCTATAAACATCTATAGTATAGCTCATAGTCTGAAAAGTATAGAAGCTGATACCTACTGGAAGAATGAGTTGAAGGGTATAGGAATTAGCCTGAAAGCCCAGGGCATTGATGGCTTGTATGGTGGAGTCAATAAAAAAGTTGAAGTATTTAAAGAAACCAAGGAGTCCGAGGTTGAAGGTAAGGCTTATCCAAAGGTAAAGTTCCCTGCTCTTAAATAAGCTTTTCGATCTGGCAGTAGGCAGTTGGCGGTTAGCAGGATCGACTGCATACTGCTCCCGATTGCTATCTGGACTGTTTACTGCCAACCGGAGTCCACACCAATAATCTATCAAGGAACTAAAAGCAATCAGACCTAAAAATCGCCAATCCCACCATCCATAAAAAACATAGCTAACTGCAAGCAGAAAGATATTTCTGGCTTGGAGATTTTTAGAAAACACGTACCAATACAGTAAAAATACTGTAGGAAGAAAAATTAGATATTCGTATAAATTAAAAAGCATAATTAGTTTTAATATGAGTAATTTTTAACGCTAGATAGATCATCAATTACTCATCACTCTCATATACCTTTTCCTTCTGGTGTAGAGCCAGTAACCAATCAACAGAATAAATCCCCCACAAATGGCATAGCTATATAAGGCTGTCCATTCGGCATGGTGAATGGCCCACTTTTGTACTTCCAAGCTAGAGGCAAATGCTCTGTTCTTTTGACCCAAGAAAACAATTAATTTATGGGAGTTGATGGGCATCCAGGCCATGGACAAGACTAGGCTAAGTACTCCAGATAAAATCAAGTCTTTATTGCTCCATCTGTAGCGCTTCAGCGCTTTGAGAAGTATCACTACCCAAATAGGAACCCAAGCAGCCAAGGCACTTACCTTAAAAAAGATCATAAATACCAATCCCAAACTGAAAATAAAGACCACAGCCCAACCCAGACGGGCCATTTCCTGATAAAATCTCAATAAGAATACCAATGTTAAAATAGCCGGTAGCCCCCAATGAATGGAGTAAGACCAGATAAAATCCCAAGGGAAGCGAAAAGAACCCTTGCCCAATTCCTGCAGAAATCGGGTAATACCCAAAGATTCATTCTGTCCCGATAGCATTACCAAAACCAAAAGAATCCCTACCAACCCCATAATGCCCTTGCTCAATCTATCCGTTTTGGTTCTTTTCTTCAGCTGCTTGACAGCCAAGTCCCAGTTGACAGGATTTTGCTTGGCAGCAAATACTATCAAGGGCGGTATGGCTACCAGTGCTAATAAGTGAGAGGTTTGATCTATCCAGCTATGGTCCGCCCAGCCCCAAACTCCCCAGCCCAAACCTGCTATCAGAATTAGGATGCCGACAGATAAACCAAAAGGTAAAAGAGATTTACTCCTTTCTCCTTCGAAGAGTGGAAGTTTGTCTCCCGGCAGAAATAACATCAATAATCCTGAAAGCAATAATAAGGGGGAAACGAATGCTCCCAAGATAGACACCATTCCCAGTTTGAATTTTTCATAGCGTAAAAAATAATTGGCTTGCCCCATACCTAAGGCAAAGGCAAATAAGTCTGGAGAAAAAGGATGATACCAGATTCCTTTTAGCCAGGCAAAATTGAAGAAGAGTAGGATAAAACCTAAAGTCATCAAAGCCAGCTTCAATCTTAGTTTTTTGACGATACGGAAATACCAATAGATGGCCAGTGCCAGATAAAGCAATTGCCACATAATCATCCCATTTTGAAGTCCTTCATTGTCTTTGACAATATGAAAGGCAGAAAAGGATAAGTTCAGCAATGCGAAGGGTAGAATTCTAGTCAGCTGAACCAGATTATAACCTGCTGATTCTATATCATCCAGAAAAAACCTACCCACCTCTCTGTAAAAAACCCCATCCCCATAAGCACCTTCATTTACAGGGATTTTCTCTCCATTGATTTGGAAGAAAACCACAACTGCTAAAATCGCTATCAAGAAAAGTTGTCTCAATTATTTTTTTTTTAAAATTATCATTTCGCCTTTCCCTATCTAGTTTAGAATTGGAAATAGATAAAAGTTTGGCTTTCTGAAAAGACTCCTGCAAATAAAATAAACCCTAAAGTTCCGAAATATGCGGGGAACCTATACCATTTCCCTTCCAATCTCTCCAACCAGGTCGTATGGGCTCTACCCACCCACTCAGCTAAAAGAAAGAGAAGTAAGATTATTCTCAATTCATAACTAATCCAAGAGAAGTTAGCTGGTAAAAATGGATTTAAAATCATTCCTACTACGTATGCCCAAGCTTCGAAGAGTGATTCAGCTCTGAAGAAAATCCAAGCAAAACAAACTAATATAAAAGTAAGGAGTATTTGAGGGGCCTCTTTGATAGATATATGATTGGATGTTTTATTTAAGTTCCGGTTTTTTCTAAATAGAAAAATCAACGCATACAAAGCAGCATGTAATACTCCCCATATCACAAAAGTCCAATTAGCTCCATGCCATAAGCCAGAAATGATAAAAACTATAAATATATTTCTGACTGCATTAAGCTTGGTTCCCTTAGTCCCACCAAGTGGGAAGTATAGATAATCTCTAAACCAAGTACTAAGAGAAATATGCCATCTTCTCCAGAATTCGGCAATATTTCTGCTGAAATAAGGCGTTTTAAAATTACTCATCAATTCAAACCCAAATAGTTTGGCAACTCCTATCGCGATATCTGAGTATCCAGAAAAATCACCATAAATCTGTATAGCAAATAGAACTGTACCCATAATTAATTCTACTCCAGATGCTGTTTGATAATTTTCGAAAATGGGATTAACCACTAAAGCACAATTATCGGCTATCACTATTTTTTTAAAAAATCCCCATAATATCAATTGCATTCCTGCAGACCCATTTTCATAAGAGAATTGCCTCTTTCTCAAAAACTGAGTAAGTAAGCTACCTGCTCTTTCTATAGGCCCTGCTACCAATTGAGGGAAAAATGCCACATAAGAAAAGAAAGCTAGGATATTCCTTGTCGGCTTAATTTTACCTTTAAAGATATCAATCGTATAACTTAAAGTTTGAAAGGTATAGAAACTGATACCTACAGGAAGAATAATGCTCAGAGTACCATAATTGGGTTGGAATCCCAAAATAAGCAACATATCAGCAGTAGAATCTATAAAGAAATTAAAGTATTTGAAAAAGCCGAGTAAGCCTAGGTTGAAGATAAGGCTGAGGGTAAGGTAGAGACTTTTGCCTTGAAAATGCTTGACACAGGCAGTAGGCAGTAGGCGGTTGGCAGAGGCGACTGCAGACTTCTTAGTACTTACTGCTAACTTCAATCCGCACCAATAATCCACAACTGAACTTGCAATTATCAAAGCCAAAAACCTCCAATCCCACCAAGCATAAAAGACATAGCTACTTAATAGAATGAATAAATTTTGGGACCAAAGCTTTTTTTGGAAAACAAACCAGTAAAGTAGGAATGTAATGGGTAAAAAAATCAGAAAATCAATGGAGTTGAATAGCATGCCAAATGCCTAAACAATAAATATATGTGATTGAAATCTGTAAAGGTGTTGCCTGGTTGAGATAAGAAAACAAATACTTTCCAAAGCTAATCAGTTTGTGACCAAAGCATCGATATGCCTCATTTTCAATTGGGAAATCAAAGTTGCATTATATTCAGTTGCCCCCTTCTTGGTCAAATGTCCTATGTCAACGAAATATTCTCCTCTGTTTTCAAATTCAGGCAAGACCTCGTTAAAATTAATAAAGTCCAGTGCTAAGCCCTTTTCAACAAGATTTTCCGCATAATTAAACCATTCAGCTCTATTCAAAAAAGCTTGATAATACGAAGCTGATTTTGGTGAGAAAACTAGAATAACATCGATGCCCTTCCTTCTCATTTTTTTCAATTCCGATTCAAAAACTTTTTTCTGCAGGATTTCTGCCTGATATGTATAAGGTTCAATGATAATAGTATCAGAAGCTGCTGGAAGATCAATTTCTACAAATCCTGCTTTAATGTATTCAACATTTGATCCATTTGGAGATGGTTTATAATCATCGAGTTGAAAAATCTTCAGCAAATGCTTTTTAAAATAAATGTTGAGATCATACATCCTTCTTGTTTTCAGCAGAGTGAAAATATAATCCGAACAATCACCACAATTTGAGATAAGATCGATTGAGGACTCTACTCCAGTACTAGTGAAGGTAAATGGGTGAAAATCCCAAATAACCAATTTAGGCTGGAAAGTTTCCTGGAATTTTTTCAAAAGATAGCTGGATTGGAGCGGAGACTGTGATGCTGAAGAAATATTAAATGCACGTAAATTCAAACTATCAAAATACCTTACATCAATAGATTGACCAACCGATGAACCAACAATCAAAACATCAATATTTTTACTTGAATCAGCCTCCAATAACCTTACTCTCTGATATCCATCACCACCTTTTAGTAGAGGAACTTTAATTCCAGTAAGGTCTGAAAAAAACTTCCAATCTGAAGCTATTAGAACCAAAAAATAGCAGATCAAGATAATTATACTGCTAAGAGTAACTCGAAATAAGAACTTATTCAATAATGGCTAAAGAGATGACTTAGAAAAATATGAGCAATCATATTTGAAATGAAATACCAATTCAAAGTTTAGCTTTATTCGAAAGCTTCGCTCCTTCACTCCCAATACTCAATGGAAAGGAGCTAGCATTTTATCGAACAAGCAGCAGAGTGCCTTTTGCTTAGATTGTATTTTAGGATTCAGCAGTTAATGTTATGTATTGCTTTGCTTCAACCGATTGCAAGAAATCCTCAAACTAATACTGAAACTGCTTCATTCTCTTTTGGTCTTTTTATACTAAAGCAAATAGCTACAATCAAGACTGAGTAATAAATTTACTCAGTGCTTTGGTATTTGCAAATGTTCCGCTAAGATTTTGGAGTAAGATTTAAGCTTCTAAAAGGAGACTGATTTTTCTGAGTGAAACCATATACCGCCTTTAACCTATACAGGGGAGACATCAATTTGATACCTTTTTTACACCTTAATCTCTCGCTCAAGCGAATGCCTTTTTACTCAGATTCGGAAGTTCGTAGAATAATGGCAAGCGAAGCAGGCAATCTGAAAAGCGATCAGCATTAGGTAAAGCTCTTTGGAACTGATCTGGATAATTTTTCTTTACAAACTCTGACTGATGTAAAGATTGGTAATGAAATACCGCCAACACTCCCTGTTCTTTCAGAGATTTCGCATATCTAGTACGGCTTTCCAAATCAGGGAAAATCAAATAGAATATATGGGCATTGGCTTGAAGTCTAAAATCTGGAAGTTTGAAGTCTGAGAAGCCTAAGATTCCAAGCCTGTCATCTAAATTTTGATTTGTGAAATCACTTTTCACTTTAAACTTTAAGCGCTTCAATACCCCAAGGTATTCTGGACTGAGAACTTGTGTTTGATATTTCTCTTCAGAAAAAGCCCCATAGTAGTCCTCCCAGATGGATTTGCGACGCTTTTGAATATCATGCAGGCCTTCGAGTTGAGCCCATAAAAAGGCAGCTGTTATTTCGGAGGGTAAAAAAGAACTTCCTACGTCCACCCAACCATATTTATCAATTTCCTCTCTGAAGAATGCTGCCCTATTGGTTCCTTTTTCCCAAATGATTTCCGCCCTTTTGAGGAAGTCGGGATCATTTATCGCCAGCATTCCTCCCTCTCCACATTGAATATTTTTGGTTTCATGGAAACTGAAAGTTGCCATATGTCCCCAGGCTCCCAGGTATTTTCCCATATATTCCTGGTTGATCGCATGGGCAGCATCTTCGATTACATAAAGCTTATGTTTTTCGGCCAGATTCATCATCTGATCCATTTTTATCGGGTAGCCTCCGTAATGGACCACCACAATGGCTTTGGTTTTGGAAGTGATTAGCTCCTCCACCAAATCCTCATCCATTCCGGGATGATCTGATTTACTGTCAACAAATACAGGTTTGGCACCCCGCAGAACAAATGCATTGGCAGTGGAAACAAAAGAAAAACTGGGAACAATGACTTCATCTCCCGGTTGAATATCCAATAGCAAAGCAGCCATTTCCAGGGCATCAGTGCAGGAATTGGTTAATAAACATTTGTTAAAGCCATACTTCGTTTGAAAATAGTGTTGACATTTTTCAGTGTAAAAACCATTTCCTGAAACCTTCCCTCTCTCGATGGCATCTTGGATATAATCCAGTTCCTTTCCGGTTTGGTAGGGTTTATTAAAGGGAATTTTATAGTTCACAGGTGATAGTGGGCGGTTTGCAGTGGGCAGTTTTGAAAAGTCTGAAATTTGATTGTGAAATCTGAAAAGGGAGTTTCTTATGGAGTAATTGTGTAATTGAGTAAGTGGTTAACTGAGTCTCGGCTCTCGTCTCTCGCTTCTCGTCTCTAATTTCTCGCTTCTCGTCTCTCGCCTCTCGCTTCTCGGCTCTCGTCTCTAATCTCTCGCCTCTCGCTTCTCGTCTCTATTATCTCGCTTCTCATCTCTCGGTTCCAATTTTAACCTTATCATTTACCTATTGCCGGCGGCGAATGGCAAAGCTTGGGGCAGTATGCAATTCCATGGTGAGGTAAAGGATTTCCCAATCGTGATTCAGGCAAAATTCATGAACGGCTTCTATCACCCCATACCGGACCAATCCATTCCAGTTACCTATGATATAATCATGTCCTGCAATTATCCCATTGGGTTTCACCTTATTTGACCATAGTTCTAATTCTTCTTTGGTAGTAGCATAGCTATGGTTGGTATCTATATAAATCCAGTCAAAGGTATCCTTCTCGAATTTTTCTACTACTTCTGTGGAATATCCAATGTGAATAGAAACTTCTCCCTTGCTTATTTCATTGGAAAACTTCTCTTCAACTTCTTTTCTTTTTCCTAAATGATATCTTTCGGTACTCCAAAGATCCACTAAGTGTAGTGTTTTGGGCTGATTGATTTTTAAAATCTTTTCAGAAAAGCCACCCTGATCCACTCCAAGTTCTGCGACAACTCCTCCTCGAGGAAAAAGCTCCAACAAGGCCTCTCTATTGGGCAACAATCTGGCTGATTTTAAAGACTTTTCGTCTATCTGAACTTTAGGTAGTTTTTCAGATTGCTGGACTTGTGAGGCCAGAATGGATTTTTTCACTTGAGTAAAAAGTTTTTTCTTTAAAAATCCGGGAATCAAATTAGCAAGCATTTAGAAAGTATTAATTTTTTAATTTTAAAATTTTACGAAAGTAATAGTTTTTCAGGAATTGAAGAAACGAATATGGAGAGTAGCTGAGTAATTGAGTAACTGAGTAAATGGTTAACTGTATCTTGGCTTTCGCTTCTCGTTTCTAATCTCTCTCCTCTCGTTTCTCGCTTCTCGTCTCTAGTCTCTCGCTTCTTAGTTCAAAGTTCAGTGTTCATTTTTCAAGCACACTTTAATACTTATTGGAGGATGAGTAATCGTGTAACTGAGTAAGTGGTTAATTGAGTCTCGGCTTTCGCTTCTCGTATCTAATCTCTCTCCTCTCGACTCTCGCTTTTAAGTTCAAAGTTCAGTGTTCATTGTTCAAGCACACTTTGATACTTATTGGTGGATGAGTAATTGTGTAACTGAGTAAGTGGTTAATTGAGTCTCGGCTTTCGCTTCTCGTATCTAATCTCTCTCCTCTCGACTCTCGCTTTTAAGTTCAAAGTTCAGTGTTCATTGTTCAAGCACACTTTGATACTTATTGGTGGATGAGTAATTGTGTAACTGAGTAAGTGGTTAATTGAGTCTCGGCTTTCGCTTCTCGTATCTAATCTCTCTCCTCTCGACTCTCGCTTCTTAGTTCAAAGTTCAGTGTTCATTGTTCAAGCACAAATCGATACTTGTTGGTGGATGAGTATTCGTTTAACTGAGTAAGTGGTTAATTGAGTCTCGGCTTTCGCATCTCGTTTCTAATCTCTCGCTTCTCGTCTCTAGTCTCTCGCTTCTCATCTCTCGTCTCTTGCTTTAAACTCCTCATTCCAATAATGATAAATGAAGGTTTTAGAAGCAATTTTATAGCCCATTTTCCTATATAGACTCGTTGCTGGAATATTCTTTTCTTGAGTTGCGATCATTATTTTATTGGCTCCCTTTTCAAAAGCCCTAGATTCTGCTTTTATCAATAAGCTCTCTCCAATTCCTTTGCCTCTTGAGGATTCTTTGACAGCAAAAAGTCCGATTTGAGTGGTATTTTCTTTGACTTCACAGGTCAGCATTCCTTCCATTTCCCCAAAAATTAATACCTCAGTCCTTTCCAAAGCCTTTCCTATCCAAACTTGGTATAGTTTTTCAAACTCATCAAATTTCAACCTTTGATCTGTTTTAAATCTGGAATATTCCCCGCTGGCATAGGCTAAAGTGATTAAGTCATCAGTCAAAGGTCCTTGATACTCTTTTACCAGCTCCCTGTTTTCTTTATTGTGTTCCAGAATTTTCTCAAAGACTACCTTCCTATCAGTTTCCAGAATTTCAGGTGAATTAAGATCCAATTGAAATTTGCTAAACAGGTACACCAATTGAAAGTCTGAAGCTATCTCCCGAAACTCCGCCTCATTCCAGTTCTCAGAAACTTGGTATTTTCCCACAGGATAGCCAAAAAGTTCAGAGTCGAAAGGAAGTGAGGTGATCAAGTTGAGAGTTTAAAGTTGGAGGTAGTTATTGGTTATTGAGTTATTGGTTATTGGAGGAGTAATTGTGTAATTGAGTAATTGGTTAAATGAAGATCTCATCTAGCTTCTAGGTTCTGACTTTTTAGTTCAAGGTTCAGCGTTCAGGCCCGCGTCGATTTCTGATTTGTGTAATTAAGCTGTCTCGTTTCTCGTCTCTCGCCTCTAATCTCTCGTTTCTTAACGTCTTCTTCGCGAAATCAACTTGTTTTTTTCTCTATAATGTAAATCGGGCGGTTTTTCACACCTTCAAAGGTTTTTCCGACGTAGAGTCCTATCATTCCCAAAGTGATCAGTAAAAATCCTGTTAGGACCCAAATAGAAATTATCAAACTTGCGTATCCAGCTACGATAATATCGCCCATGAAATAGCGGATAAGGGTATAAAGAGCAAATAGAAATCCTGTAAAGGCTACTCCAACTCCCAGTTTAACAGTTAGGCGGATAGGTTTATCACTATATGCCAGCATGATATCTAAAGCTAAATTAAATAGCTTTTTAAACGAATAGCTGGTTTTTCTTTCCTGGTTTTCAGTGTGTTCTACAGGGATAGCTGTTTGTCTAAACCCTACCCACTTAACCATAGCAGGGAAAAACCTGATTTTTTCCCGCATCTGAATAATTTCATCAATCAATTTCCTATGAAAAATTCCAAAATTGGCCGTTTTTTCATCCTGATGCATACCAGTTAAATAGCTGAGCGTCTTATAAAAAACACGTGAGCTTAATTTCCTGAAAAAGGAATCCTTTCTATCTATTCGAGAAGCAAAAACTGCCTCAAAACCTTCTTGAGCTTTGGAATATAGTGCCGGGATTTCTTCAGGAGCATCTTGAAGGTCACAATCCATTACAACTACCCAAGTCCCTTTTGATTGGTCTAAACCAGCAGTAATGGCATAATGCTGACCAAAATTACGAGAAAGTCTTATTCCAACTAATTGAGGATGCTTTTGAGATAAGTTCTCTATTTTTTCCCAGGAACTATCTTGACTTGCATCGTCCACCAAAATGATTTCAAAATCATTCGAAATATTCTTGGTGACAGAGATTATTCTGGAGACCAATTCCTCCAAAACATCTTCTGCTTGATATACCGGTGAAATAATAGATAGATGCAAACTTGAAGTGGAGTAGATTAAGAGAAATAATTCATCACAATCAATTTAATCAACTGCAGACTATTGATGTACATTTTTTAATGAAGGCGCTTCCAGTTAGTTACCATAAACCATGATGCCAGATATATCTCCAGGATCTTCTTCAAAAATTGAAACCTCGACTTTTCTATGAACTTTTTCGTAAGTTTTATTCCTAATAAAATTCAAATATTCTTGATCTAAGTTTTTTCCAATCAGGATCATTTGTACAACGCCTGAATCTATACCTTGGGCATAATCCCCCACTATATAAGCTCTTTCCACCTCTCCCATTCTATTTACAATTCGTTCCATCAAATCGTCCAAACCTAAGAATTTGGAAACCATATTTTTGATTTCGGTGAAAAAAGGATGTTGGTTATTAGCCTTATAAACTTTGGTTTTACCCTCCTCTTCAGATACTAACAAACCTGCTTCCGTTAGGCGGTTGAGCTCTACCCTCACCGAGTTGGTGGATTCATCAAAATCCTTGGCCAAAGAGCGCAGGTAACCTGAATTTTGGTGGGAAAAGAATTTGAGCAGGAGCTTAATTCTTGTTTTGGATGTGACTAAGGATTCTAACAAAATCTGAAAGCTAAATTCAGAAATCTGAAAAACTAAAAACTATTAACTATTAACCATTAACTCTCTATTTTAAACTTCAGATAGCTTCGCCCCTTCGGTCCCGTTTTTCAGGATTTCCAAAATTGAGGGCTGGTAAACGTTAGAGTTTTTAAGCCTAGGAGATATCGAGATTAACTGAGTAAAAAAATTACTCAAACAAATTTATCAGTAATTGGGAATTGCCCAAAAAAGAGGAGGATTTTTTATGGAAATGAAACAGGAAAAGTTAGTAGAGAAGCGATGTCCTTTCAGATTATAGCTAAGAATTTTTGTTTAAGACAAACGACCTAAAAACATGGATGACTGAGTCTATTGTTTCAAAATGAATAAATTTGACAATTGATATAATTATACAATTTATTTGAAATGTATAAAAATGTGGAAAACTTTTAGCTATAAAGCATAAAAAATACCCTGTACAGGGTATTTATTTTTGAAAGACAAATTCTACCTTTGAAATAGGGTGATTAAGCAGCTTTTCTCCTAGTTTTTTCTAGAAAATTATTAAGGGACTTTTTTTCAAACTTTTTATTCCCTTAATCCCTTTCGAAAGAGAGGAAAATAATCGAAAATCCTTCCCAAAAAATGGGTGGGATTTTCTTTTTTTGAGTTGATCCTATCATAGGATTTGTAATCCGGACAAAGCCTCCAATGTTTTACCAGAAAATGGGAATGGATATTTATATCAACTCCTCAACTCAAGAAATCTCATGGAGGGTTGATTTAAGGTTTCCTCTCCGTCTTGGTGGCATAGAGTTACCGTTTCCACTTGGAAATTAAGGGCCAGCGCTGGGGAAGGGGTCGGTGTACCAAGATCCGTGGGTTAAAACCCACGGCTATTTAATCGTCCGCTCCTTTGGAGCTTTAGCCATGGGTACGACTGGAGGTCTATCTCCTAAGCTGCTCGAGATTTGTAATCTCGAGCTCTTATCGTAGGATTTGTAATCCGGACAAATCCTCCACGGTTTGCCAGAAAATGGGAATGGTTATTTATATTAACTCCTCAAGTCAAGAAATCTCATGGAGGGTTGATTTAAGGTTTCCTCTTCGTCTTGCTGGCATTAAGTCATCGTTTTCAAACGGAGATGGTGGGCCAGCGCTGGGGTGATTTTCGTCCGCATTTATACCCCAGGTTTCACCTGGGGCTAATACATTACGCTCCTTTGGAGCTTTTGATTCTCGTTACATCAAAGGTTTATCTCGCCGAAGGCATATCTTCCATAATGTTTAAAAATATCTTAAGATCTATTCGGCGTTTTCCAATTATTTCGCCACAGGCGTATTTCTATATATTTCTATCGTATTTCCACTTTCTACCATACCTACGGCATGGTTAGGGTTCTTTTATGATTTTATGCTACCGACCTTAAATCCCTACGGGATAAATATTTCGCCGAAGGCGTATTTCCTTTATTTCTAATGTATTTCCCTCTCCGTCTTGCTGGCATTAAGTCATCGTTTCCAAATGGAGATATTGGGCCAGCGCTGGGGATGGTCGGCGACTTTGATTCCAGGGGTTAAAACCCCTGGCTAAGAAATCATCGCTCCTTCGGAGCTTTTGCTATTAGTCCGATTCAAGGTCTATCTTGCCGAAGGCATATCTCTTGTCTTATCTTAAAAATATCTTTCCTGGATCATTAAAAGATTTCGCTGTAACGGTATTTTGATGTTTCCCCTCAGTGTTTTTTCTTAGAGGACCTAGGAACCTACTATCCTTCTTTAGGAGTGACTGGGGTATAAAAAAAATGCCCAGAAGATAATCTGGGCATTTGAAATTGTTTTAATAAAACCTGACCTCACAGTCAGGGACTTTTTCTTTGAAGCGATCCACTGCCCTACTGTTCAGTCTGGTATTGAAGCAACTTAATTTTTTCAAATTGGTCAATCCTTCTATTGGCCTTAATGAACGCAAATTGGTACTTGCCACGTCTAATTCCTGCAGATTGATCAAAGGTTCGAGTCCTCTCAACACTTTCAAATTTGTGCCAGAAAGATTTAACTTTTTCAAATTGCTCAAAGCTCCTAAAGGCTCTAAATCCTCAATTCCTGTATTGGAAATATCCAAGCTTTCCAATTCAAACAAGCTCGAAATAGGAAGAAAATCTACTACCGGTGCTTGGGAAATTTTCAGGTTTGTCAAAAGGGTCATCTCAGAAATCGGAGCAATGGTTGACAGTGGCGCATCGAAAATACTGAGCGATCTAAGGTTTACAAATGCTGTCAAAGGCCTGATATCCTCTATCCCCGTTCTGTCTAATTGCAAATAAGATTTAGCTGTCAAATTATGTAATTGCTCTACACTTGGATTTTCAGGCATTCCGAACTCTCTTCTAAAGATATCTTTCCAAAGTTGCGGTAATTCTGACCACCAATTTTCCAGGAACTGCACCCTATAAATCAGCGTCAAATCCGGTTTTTTCAACAAAACCTCAGGTACTTCCTCAGCAAATATGGCTGACCTGTTTACGTTCAAATAAGAGATTTCCGGAAGTCCCACTATAGGCAAAATACTTTCTACAGGACTTTCGCTGAAATCCAGTCTTTTGATCTTTGTATTGTTCCTTATTGTACTCAAATCTTTTACCAAGGTATTTTGACCCTTGATCTCCTCCAATGTATTTACTTCACTTAAAGGAAGCAGGTCTGAAATAGGATTATCGGAAAAATCAATTTTTCTAAGCTTAACAAAGCGAGTCACAGGCAGCAAGCTTTCAATACCTGCACTAGACAAATCCAACTCTTCCAATCCAATAGTAGCAGTTAAAATCTCTACATTTGGCTGGTCTGATTGAATTCTTGGATTTGCCTGTTTTAGTCTTGCTTTCCAAGCATCTGACAATCCAGCCCACCAAGACTCCAAATCCTTTACATGGTGGATTAGCAATACATTAGGGTTGTTTCTGATAAAATTATCAGCAGAAATTACAGATAGTCTGGTCTCGTCTGCTAAAACTTTTTCCAAATTAGACTTGCCATTCAGCACAGAGATGTCTGCTATTTCAGTTCCGGTCAGATCCACCAATTCAAGTTGATCCAAATTGATCAAAGGTGTCAAATCCTGAATATTGGTTCCAGCAAGATTCAGCGTTTTCAGAGATTTCAATTCTGCCAGTTGAGCAAAATTCACTAAATAGTTTTTGCTGAGATTCAAATGCTCCAATTTATTGAGCGCCTTGATGTTTTCAGTGTTGTTAAAGCCACTTTCAGTCAAATCTAGGGATCGGAGGCTGTCAAACTCATTGAGTACCGCAAAGCTCAGGATTGGAGTCTTTTCCAGCTTCAAACTCTTCAGTGATTTCAAATTTTTCAGATCACTGATATTTTGAATTCTGGTATTAGAAATATCCAGATGCTTGAGCCTATCTGAATATTTGATAAACTGAATATCTGAGGTCGGAGTATTGGAAACATTGAGGTATTCCAAAAATGTCACATTGGAAATAGGACCTAAAGCTCTGATTTTGGTATTACTTAGATCAACATATTTCAAGTCTCTCAAAGCTTCTAAAGGCCTCAAGTTAAGCAATGAGTCAGTCCCAGAAATATCTAAGGAATCAATGGAAACGAATTTATACAGATGATCCAAGCCTATAGAGTCAAAAGCTCCGATTTTGAATCTTCCTCTGAAATATGATTTCCAGGCTGGGTTTAAGCTTTGCCACCATTCATTCAGCTCTTGATCTCTGCTGAGTTTGGTGGTGTACATACTGACGATTTTAAGCTCTTGGCTTTTATTGTCTAAATTGACCTCTACAAAGCGGGGCTTGGTATTGGCAATTTTCTTTCCATCCTTGGAAGTCGCCGTGATCGTTCTATCCAGAGAAACCACAAAAAACACCTGACCATTCTCTTTCTGGGATGGTTTAACCTCACGAATTTTAAACTTGAAATTCACATCCTTGAAAAAGAACTCAATATCTTTCATATAGGCAGTGACATCTTTATTGGTCACTACCATTCGATCTTGAAGCAAGTCGTCTTCTACCTGTACAATCCCGTCTCTAAAGATCTTCAAATAACTCTCCCGGATAATTACGTCTTTGTCCCGAGCCGAAGTTTCGGATGAGCCAATAGTATTCAGAAGGTATTCCAAGAATCGAACCTGATCTTCCACTTTGGAAGAGAAATCGTCCAATTCCTGCTTAGAATAGCCTTTTACTGTTTGGGAAAAGCTTTGCTGAGCTCCAAACAAAAAAATAAGAAGAAAGATGATACTATTACTTCTGATCATAGATATACTGTTGAATCGTCTCTTTATCTCCAGGGTTTAATTTGACGAGATTGGAGATCAACCAACCGGTGTTGAAGCCTGGTCGGTTAAATTGAGATACTTCGAAATACCAACCTTCTATTTGAAAGAAGTGAAACTTCACCTCATTAACGGTTGAGAAACGAAGATTATTTTGCTTCATTTCATACAGGAACAGGGTTAAATAATCCGGATGAAATGCATTCCCTGTAAAGGCTTCAGGCATTTTGGAATCCTGAAAGGCTCTTCTGAGATTCATAAAGCCCAATTCATGAGAAAGAGGATGAAGAAAATCCTTTTCATCTCCTACAGGCTTATTAAATAGGTTTTTGAAAGGAGGGAAACTTACGGCATCAATGACCCATTCGTAGCCCAATCCTTCCGGCTGTAATTTTAAAATCAAGGTTACTTTTTCGCGCTTTCCTTTGAAGATAAATTCAGCCTGTACTTCTGAAAACCATCCTGTTCTGTGAAAATTCAAATACTGGGGATATCCATCAGAGAGAACGGTATTGATAAATTGTGTTTTCAGGTCTTTGGACACAGAGCTGGTCTGGTTGTCAAATAAGATCTGAATAAAGCCTTGTCTTAGGGGTCTATTATGATAAAGAGAATCTCCAGGATAAAATCGGGTGTTTCCATCCGGTGATTCTTCAGCATTGAATCTTCTGAAAAATTGATTGAGTTGTTTGGTAGAAGCGGCAAATCGGCCGTCATCTTTGATTGTTCCGCCAGAGCCAATGCCCTGGGCGGAAACAATCGAAATGTTTGCGAGGAGAATCGCAAGGGTAATTAAGGTAAATCTCATGCGGAGGTTTCTGTCACTCTCACATCACCAAGCATTACGTCCCAGAACTCGATGGTTCTACCAGCGATTTGAGTCTGTTTTTTCTCTACGTAAATAGTGATGTCTTTCTTTGTGGTGTCTTTGTAATTCATTCCTGTTTCGATAGAAGTACCTTCGAATCTTTGGAAGATGGTAATCACACCTACATAACGGCCGTCAGGCTGTCTTTCCAAGTCGGAGATGTACTGGATATCGTACCAAGTGATATTTACTCGGTCATAGTTCAAAGCCATCAAACGCTCGAAGTATCTTCTTACTTTGTAGTAAGCGATTTCGTTGGAGTTGATGCTGGAAACACCCATTTCAGCTCCTGGAGCGAATAATTCTTCAGCTCTGTCCATTACACGGTTTGCTTCAGAAAACTGAGTTTCTTTGCTTCCGATGATGGCGATGTATTTACTAAGGTCTTTTACTTTCTCCAAAGCCAAAGAATCAATAGCCTGCTTTCTAGAAGGGCTAATGTCTTCTGACTGAGCTAGAGCTACTACAGAGCTCGCAAGGAAAAGGCCAAGAAAGAGTATTAATTTATTTTTCATTGGTATATCATTTTTTCTAAATGGCCACATGGAACCATATATGCTCTGTTCTTATAGATAAGAGACAAAAGTCATGCTTGATTTCATGCTGATTGATTTTCTTAGGATGGTTATTTTCTTCTCAGTTCAAGTTCTGAAACTTTACCATTGGCATCCAAACGGATATCAGAGATGTAGTTCAGATTCTTTTTAGTATCCTTCAAGTATTCTAAATACTTACGGATAGTAGTAGGTTCATCATAATCTTTGATTCCGTTTTCTTCGTGGATCACGATCAAAACAGGTGTTTGCTGATTAGAGAACATCGCCAATGTCTGTTCGATGGACTGGTTAGCCATAGATACGTTGGATGCTCCAGCTACAGAGTTGAAAGCACTCTCCAGTTTTTGTGCAGCCACTTCTTCAGCTGAAGGCTGAGCTGGTGCAGGAGGAGGAGTTTCTTGTACGCGCTCTACAGGAGCTGGAGTTGGTTCTGGCTGTACTGCTTTCTTTTTGGACTTACAAGCACCCACAGCAAGCAACGCAACCAATGCGAACATTAAGGAGCGATTGAGCGAAAATGAGATAAACTTTTCTTTCATTTTAGGGATTGGATTAAGATTTATTTGGTTTTGGATAATTCTTTGGTTTTCGTCCTTTCGATTCGAATTACAGGACAAAGTAAATAAAAACAGATGATTAACTTGCAATGCTTATTCCAAAAGGAAGAATGCTTTTGTCAAATTTTATTAAATCTCTGTTAGCGGTAAAATGCCGCAAATTCAAGTGGGATTAGTAACTTTTAACTTCCATAGGCTTCTTTGCTTATAAGGTGAACCCAAGCTGCTTTTTTTAAGCAGTGATCTTGATTGAAGGCTATTACGCTAAGTCTGAAAATAGGTTGAAAAAAGATGAATTATTTTCCATGTTTTTATTCAAAAACTTTCAATAACTATATTTTTTCGAACCTAAAGATTTTTTATACCCCAAAAATACCCTGTAGAGGGTATTTTTTTTGGTCATAAAAGTGGGGAAATTTACATCAGTGTTAAGTTTTAATCAGGCTATGCCTTCAAAAGAGCTCGTAGATTCTACGGGCTTTTTTTATGGGAATCATTTTAATAGAATGTGATTATCCGTTATCATGTCAGTTGCTTTATTTTCTTTGCTTGACCGATTGGATAATTCGACTTCGCTCAGCACAGGCGACCGAAGACCCAGCTAAGCTGGCAGGCGAAGCTTTGGAATTCTAATCCTAAAGGCTAATTCTAAGCAATATTCTTCGCCATACTGGTAAAAAAGCGGATAATCAGGTGAAAAAAATTAATCAAAAGTGAAATCAGGTTTTAGTCGCCTGGAATTTTAGACAAAGGGTAATTGGTAATTTCTGGATTTTAACTTTTGTGTTTTAAGATTAATTCAAATTAGGGGGAACAGCTAAAGAAACTGTTTGGAAGGGAAATTTTTAAAAAATAAAGTATTGTTTCTAAGAGCTAGTAGAAGGGTGAGATTTCTGAACCTGGCTTTTAATAATTAAATAAAGGATGGCCATTCCAATTAAAAATCCAAGCGCCAAATAATTGTCAGGAAGCTTATCAGAAGGTTGGACGAAGAGAATATAATTAATCAATGCCTGCAAAACAGCATACAGCAAAGCTATATACACATGTGGGATTTTAGCCTGATTCACAAATAACTGATAAAGATGACTTCTGTGAGGTTCGGTTAATTTCTCCCCATTTTGATACCTTTTGACCATAGTAAGAAAGACATCTGCACCATAAACCAAAAGAATCAAAATAATGGTCCAGCTTTCAGTTTCGATATACCACTGAGTCATAAAGTAGATCATCATGTATGCCATAGAAATGCTTCCTATGTCACCTGCAAACATCAGGGCTCTTTTCCGAAGATTAAAAAGCAGAAAAACACTCAGGGAAAGTAGAATATACTGAATCAAATCTTCATCAAATAATTGAAAGTAATCATCCAGTACTAGCAATGTACCAAAGAACACAAGGCCACTAAGGCCTGTAATTCCATTGATACCATCCATAAAGTTGATGGCATTGATCACTCCCAAAGCAAAAAAGAAAAATATCAGCCATGTGTAAGCCGGGAAGTATGTAAACAGCCCCAAATCATAAAAACTAAAGCAAATAGCCAAAAACTGCACTCCAAAGCGAAGTTTTCGAGAAAGCTCAAACATATCATCCAAAAGGCTGATACCTGAAATCAAAATTAATCCCAGGATCATCCAAGTATTTTGGAAGTCAAATATTATCCACCATAAAATTGCTGCGACAGGAAAAATAATCCCTCCTCCCCTCACTGTTGTATGGGAATGAGAGGATCGATGGTTAGGTTTATCGACGATGTTGAACTTTTTTGCTAGTTGGTAATAAAGCCAACTTGCGGTCAAAAGAGATATAAAAATGAATAGACTAGTAGGAGGCATCAAAGGAGAAATACTGAAATATTTTTTCGCAAATAATATAGTGTAATCAATTTTTTAAGACAAATAATTCAATTTTTTAAGATTTGCCTAAAACACTTCAAGGAAATCTAAATAAGGAAAGAGAAGATGAGGAAAACAGCTGCTTCTCTAGCATTATTTATCATGAAGCAGTAAGGCTGTGTTTAACCACTGCCAGACATGGAAGCTGCTATCATTATCCCCTTTCATAAACTTACTGAGTTCTTTTTCAATTTTGGCATAATCAAACCAGGCATTCTGGCGAAGCAAACTTGTTTCATCATAAACCCAGTCTTTCAGATTATCTGACAACCATTCTCTTTGAGGAGTCTGAAGAGGTCTTTTAGGAGCTAAGGAAATTTCCTCACCTAAGTATTTGTTGGCAATTTTTCTAAGAAGCCATTTTTGCTTTCCATCTTTAATTTTAAAGTCTTTCGGACGTGAAAAAACATATTCAATTAATCGATAATCCAAAAAAGGCTCCCTCAATTCAGTGCTAAAGGCCATGCTAACTCTATCATTAAACCTGAGCGCTCTAGGGATCTTGGTATAAAACAAATCTCTGTATTGAAGATTTAATAACTCCTCTTCAAAAGGTTTAGGAAACTGATTTTGAGAAGCCAAACTACTGAAATTAGCATCTAAAACTTCTGGTCTTAGAGGAGAGGATTTCACTCCTTGTATTAAATTTTGAGAATTCTTTAAATAATAATCATAACCTGCCCAAGCTTCATCAGATCCCTGCCCGTCCAATAATACTATAATCCCTTTTTCACGGGCTTTTTGAAATACTTTTGCGTAAGCTAGTGTAGGAAGACCACCAAAAGGTTCATTCTGAACATCACTTATTTTCCTAGCTAATTCAGGAACCTCATCAGTCGACAACATACAGGGATTCAGAGGGAAAGGCTTATCCTGTAGCATCTTTTCCACCCAGAATATTTCATCATAGCGCTCATCACCTGTCAAAAATGTAAATGCCTCAATCTGTCTATTTTCGGGAAAAAGATCATAAACCAAGGCTAATAGGGTACTTGAGTCCAATCCTCCGCTTAAGTTAAAACCAACCGGCACATCGGCTCTAAATCTTAATGAGACAGCACTTTTTAAAAGCTCCAGAATATACTCTTCCTGATCTTTGAGCTCTACTTCCGGTTGCGATTGAACCCTGGAAAAGAAATCATACCATTGGAAGATTTTTTGTTGCCCATCCTGCCAGATTAAATAATGGCCTGCAGGTAGCTGTTCCACCCCATCCCAAAAAGTCTCATTGGGTTGACCATAGGTACCCTTGATAAAATAGGAAGACCAAACCGAGGAATTTGGGTTTTTTGGAACTCCAATTTTCCAAAATGGACTAATTTCAGAGGCAAAAAGAAAGGATCCATTCCAGTTGGTATAATTGAAAGGCTTCACACCAAATCGATCACGTGCAGCAAATAACTTTCTATCTAAATTATCCCAAATGGCAAATGAAAACATTCCATTAAAATGGGATAAACAGCTATACCCCCATTTTAAAAAGGCTGCAAGAAGCACTTCTGTATCCGAACTAGTTCTAAACTTATAAAAGTCTCTTAGTTGTTCTTTTAATTCGAGATAATTGTAAATCTCTCCATTGAATACTAGGATATACCTTCCATCCTCGCATTGAAAGGGTTGATTTGAAGAGTCTGATAGATCTAATATTGACAATCGATTATGCCCTAAAGCTATCACTTGGTCATCCACCCAAAAACCAGTATTATCAGGTCCCCGATGAGATTGACTCCCTAACATTTGGAGAATTGGAGACTTAGAAGCCAGCTGTCCTAAAATTCCTGCTATGCCGCACATTTTATCCGAATAGTTTATTTACCAAAATTTCAGCCTTCTTCCAGTCATCGAATGTATCAAGGTTTACATATCGAGATTCATCACCAACTATATAGGCTAATTTTTCACTTAAAATGGAATTTTTCGAGAGGATGACCTCTGACTTTGTGATATAAATAGCCCCATCTCTGAAAAAAGAGGTGGGTAAATCCTGTCTTCGAGGAATTATCTGTTTTTCTCCTGTAGCAATTTCCAAAAATCCATTTTGGCCAGGTTCAAACACCCAATGAGGATTAAACTCATGTGGAACAGGCAAAACAGAAACTAAGGCTTCTGCATCTGTTCGAATAAATTCTTTGATCGCATCATCGATCAAACCTTTTCTTCTAAATGGATAAGTTGTCTGAAGAAGGCAAATTGCGTCAAATTTTTCACCCTTTTCCTCAAAAAATCTAAGTGCATGAGCAATAACAGGAAGAGTAGGCGATTGGTCATTTGCCAAGTTTTCCGGACGTGTAAATGGTACTTCTAGACCTATTTGATTTGCTACAGCAATAATATCACTGTCATCAGAACTCAAAATAACTTTACTCAACAGCTTAGACTCTTGAGCTGAATCAAATGTATAGGCTAACAGAGGTTTTCCTCCAAGAGCTTTTATATTTTTTCCAGGAATACCTTTGGAACCGCCCCTAGCAGGAATCAATCCAAGTATTTTCATAAGTTCATTTTGAGTTTTAAATAAAGTTTAATTTTAGAGCGCCTCAAACAATTACCTATTTCCAAATGATTGAGGGTTTTCAAAAATATACTAAATCCAATGCAGGACATCAGAAACAAGGGCTTTTCATCCATCTTATTTAGATTGAAATGCATTTGCAGCATAGGAATATTGGAGGGTTGCCAGTACCCTCATTTTATTTTTAAATACAAATCAAAAAGTAATGGTTTTATGGAAAATAAGAGGTACTTCAGCTAATAAATTAGCGATCTGTATTCCTGCATCTCCCCCTCCATAAACATCCGAAGAATCAGGTCTTGGATTGGATTTTATCTGATTGATTGCTTCAAGGATCTCAGATTTGGAATAGTTTACATCCAACACATTGTTGCCTCTTGCTCTTCTATTTTGTCTGGTGCCAATATTGATCACCGGCACACCCAGAAAAGCACATTCTCTGATCCCAACACTGCTGTTTCCTATCAGACCCTTGCTGTGAGATAACAGCTTAAGGAAATCAAGAGGATCCATATTCTTAAAAAAATGGAATTGACTCAGATCATTATTTTCTCGAAAAGCTCTAATTCCGGTGCTGGTTCCATCAGCTCCTGCATCAACATTTGGCCAAAACCATAACACAGGCTCTTTTAATTCATGCAAGGCTTTTAAAGTCTCTTCAATATGCATTCTGGATTGACTTACTTCTGTTGTGACAGGATGCTGCATAACCACCCAATATCCTTTCTCTATATCCGGCTTCCCCCCTACTCCACCGTATTTCGAAAAAGGATTAAAATCCAATTTTGGGAGGTCCAATATTGTTTTCGCCAAGTCAATACTTGGGCAGCCCGTATTAAATACTAAATCAGGGTTTTCTCCTAAATCAAGCACCCTTTTTTTTGCATTTTCAGAAGCAACAAAATGGTAATCCGATAATTTAGTAATCGAATGCCTTACTTTTTCATCAATGTTTCCGGTAACTTCACCTCCTTGAATATGAGCAAGCGGGATATTCATGTAGGAAGCAGAAATGGCTGTTGCCATAGTCTCAAACCTATCAGCAATTGTTACAACTATATCAGGATTAAGGTTGTCAAAAACGGTGGATAACTCCAAGATTCCGATTCCGGTGGTCTTGGCTGCAGCTGTGAGGTTTTCACCTTCCAGAACATTAAAAACCTTCGCTGCTATATTGAATCCATCACTTTCAATTGTCCGAACCGCAGTTCCATATCGCTCCAACAAGGCAGAGGCAGCCACAACTAGCTGAAGCTCTAATTCAGGATGATTTTGGATTGCATCCAATGCCGTCTTAATTCTTGAATAGGATGGCCTTGCGGTCACCACAACACAAATTTTTCTTTTCATTTAAATTATATCCTGGTCAGTCAAAAATTCCCATTTTGTGAGTTTTCGAGCGGTCTTTTTGCCAATAACCGACTGATAATTGATCGCTGCTATTCCCTTATCGCCTGGTTTTTTTGATTCCAAATCATCAAAACCTATTATGTGGCCGGCTTGAAGATCCTTATTTACAGCCAGACTTTTTCCAAAAATTCTTTTTAGCTCAGTAAACTTTGAGTTATCTGATTTATGAATAGGAGACTTTAATGAGTTTTGAATCTGTCTGATTCCTTTGCATAATTTTTCAGTATCATCGATTGAAATACTCGCCGGGGAATCAGGGCCAAACTGTCGCTTATCAAAAACAACATGAAACTCAAAAACCTCTGCACCGAGTGCAGCAGCAGCTAAGCAGGCGTAAATATCACCACTATGGTCAGAGAATCCAACTGGGATTTGAAAACGGGTTTTCATCTCTGAAATTACATTTAAGCCCCACTCCTCTGGCTGGGTAGGATATGCAGTAGTACATTGGAGAAGGCTGAGAGATGGCGTTCCTGATTCTTTTAAAAAGGAAAGAGCTTGTTCCAATTCCTCAAAATCACTCATTCCAGAACTGACAATAACCGGTTTGCCGGTTTTAGCTATTTTTTCAAGTATTAGACGGTTTGTTATTTCCCCAGAGCCAATTTTGTAGACCTCTACTCCAACCTTTTCCAATAAGTCTACAGCCGCTAGGCTAAATGGTGAAGAAATAAACTTTAATCCCTTTTCTTTACAATGCTCACTAATCCCCAACCATTGTTCCTCTGTAAATTCCATCCGCTTCCAATAATCAAACCTGGTTTTGTCCTGTTTTGAGAATTTTACTCGAAAGGGCTCATATTCCGAACTTTCCGCTTCTGCAATATGAGTTTGAAACTTGATGGCGTCCACACCCACAGTTGAAAGGGCATCTATAAAAGCATGGGCATTCCCTAAGCTCCCATCATGGGCTTGGGCTATTTCAGCTATAATCATTAACGAATTAAAATAAATACTCCGGATTTATGAACAACTTCACCTGATCTGCTGGTAAACTTGCCTCTAAATACATAATTGCCATTTGGTGCAGGGCGACCTTTGAAATACCCATCCCAACCTTGACCTTCTAGTGAAGAAGTCTCATAGATGAGCTCTCCCCAGGTTGTGAAGATGTAAAACTCCATTGAGGCAATTCCTCTAAATACCGGTTTAAAGAAATTATTTTTACCATCCGCTCTATCAGGCGTGAAGGCAGTAGGAACTTCTACCCAAAATTCATCTGATACCTGAATAGTTTGCTCATACACAGAGGAACAACCAAATTCATCAATTACAGTCAATCTAATCAGATAGGTTCCTGCTTCTTCATAAAAGTGCGTAGGATTGATTTCTGAACTAAAATTTCCATCACCGAAATCCCAATTCCAAATAATTACTTTCCCTTTTGATAAATTATTAAATAGGATGTTTTCAAAAATCTGAAGTGAATCCTGTGACACTAATTGACCATTGAAAAGCTCAACTTCAAAATCAAAGTCAGCCACTACTAACTCATCTGCGATAATCACTCTAATTCTTTGAGGCTCATTCCAACATCCTGAACCTTTGGTACTACTTCTCACCCGATAATCTCCAGATTGGTTCACGTTATCAATATCACTAATCTGCATGGCCGCTCCAGAAGGGCTCAGAATATCATAATCATATATAGCTGGATTAAACCCTTCGATATATTGGGTTAAGTCCACTGTTCCTTGTGGATCGCACACCACTGATGGGTTTGATACTCTTAAATCAGGTATTCTACTCACAAAAACCTGAACCGGTTTTGGTTCAATGCCACAAATACCTGTTCCGGAAACATTGACATAATAAGTATAAGGCGTAGATCTTTCTCTTAATCCATCGATCCTTAATTCCCCAGTAGAAGAAATTGAATAAGTAACTCCTCCTGAACTTCCATTGGAAATTGGCTGAGTTCCATTTGAATCAAAGAACCAGGTAAATTCCTCATCTAAAATATTCTGGGGGACTCTTGGAGATAAGATTGCCTGCTGTCCTTCACAAATTCTTTGATCCTCAACGGTTATTTCAGTAGGGATTTCTGTTACCTCTATGGATTGAGGCAAACTGAATTCGCAGCCTGAGCCGTCAACTATCCTAATTTGATAATCTCCCAATCCTAATCCAGAGATTGAAACTATTCCTTCAGAAGCAACTAACAAATTATTCTCAGGGTCTCCAGATTTTTGATAATAAACAGTATATGGAGTGAATCCACCGGATAGTTCAAATCGAACAATTCCATTATCCAACCCACAAGTCGGGCTGTCTATTTCCGGATTATCAACTGATATAGCTGCTTGAGGACCATTTACAAGTATATCGGAAAGAATCACACTGCAGCCCGTAGCACTCATCACTTCAATACTATAAGTACCTGCAGCTACTTCAAAAATATTATCATCAACAAAATCTCCTCCATTCAAACTAAAGGTATATGGCCCCGTACTTCCACTAGGATTTACCGTAATTCTACCTCCATCACCAAAACAGACTTCATCGATTACAGTGTAAGTCGCATTCGGAATTTCTGAAACTTGAATGGTCCCGCTTCCTACAAAACCTTCACAGACGTCCCCACCAGAAACCGTAACATAGTAGGTTAGACTCGCATTAGCATCTGCAAAGCCACTGACATTCAATATCCCGTTTGAAGAATTATATTGATAAGTTAAGCCATTTGGAGCAGGGTTAGGAGAGCTTGTGATAGGCTGAGAAAGATTTGAATCAAAATACCAAGTAAAATTGGCTGAAGTTCCATTAGGGTCTAACTCAGGAATCAGAGTTGCATTTTGATCAGAACATATTTCTACATCATCAACCAGAATTTGGGTAGGGCCGTCAACTAAAGTGAGTAAGTTGGTATCAACTTGGCAACCTTCTGAATCAGTTATTCTAATAGAATAATCTCCAATTGTTAGGCCGTTGATTTCTACTTTTCCATCCTGAGAAGAAATACTTTGATTTTGGCTTCCATTCTTAATCAAATCAATTTGATAAGGAGCCCAACCACCTGTCACAGTCACAAATAATTTTCCATTTGCTGCCCCACAACCAGGGTCTAAACCAGTTAAAGGAGAGGCTGTCAAGGCGGAAGACGGGCCTTCAACAGTGAAATCAATAAGTTGAGAGCAATTTGCAGGCGTAAATATTTCTAATTGATAATCACCAGCGACAAGATTTAATGATTCAAGCTGATTTTTATCCATTATACTTCCCCCATCCAAGCTGTAAGTATAATCAGGTAAGTCCCCGCTAGTCACTGTCACTTTACCGTTGGTATCTCCAAAACAAGTGACAGGAGAAACTTCCAATTCAACCGATGGGGTTTCATAAATACTTAGGTCAACTTTGATTTCCTGGCCGGTACATACCACGAAGAAATAATAGGAATAATCACCAGCTGGTAATCCAGAAATAATTAATTCAGGATTAAGCCAATCAGAATCATTGATTGTATAACTAACATTCGGGTTCAAAGGATCTTGTCCATTTTCAATCAGACCATTTTGATTCGGTTGCTTATACCATCTAACTTCAGTGGCTGAAGCAGGTGGTAAAGAAGGATCTGGAGCCAAGTGAATAGGTCTTATCGAAACGTCGTTTCCAACACATGAATTGATTGGTGGAACTAATTGATAAACAGGATCCGAAGATCTTTCGATTATGAATTCAAAAATCTCTTCACATCCTTCAGCATCCTGAACAATTAAATAATAAGTGCCAGGCGCAAGATCAGAGATTCCAGATTCAGTTCCTTGTAAAATTTGACCATTTATTGAACCTGCCCTCCACTCTATTTGGAAAGAACCCCATCCACTTGAAATTTCTAAACCAGAGATACTACCATTATCCAAATCGCAAGAAGCTCTGACTATTGATGGAGAGTTAATTTGTATTGGTTCATCAGGACCTAACAATTCGACAGTTTCAGAATAGGTACATCCCAAATCATTCCGAACTTCAATTGAATAAGTCCCTGGGCTCAAGTTTTGGAAGTTCAAATCTGAACCAAATGCGCCTCCATTAAAACTCACCTCATAAACCCCATTTCCACCAGAAGGAAGGACTGATATAGAACCATCATTAGCTCCAAAACATACCACGTTTTCAACATCAATATCAGCTGTTACAGGAGGATAAACCTTCACCTCAGCCATTTCAAAGAATGCGCAAATGCCTGGACCTGATACTCTCAAATAATAGATATAATCACCTGCAGGTAGATTTTGAATACTTAATTCACCATTCGAATTAATTTGGAAAACCAATCCGTTTGCGTCTGGATTTGGACTTGAGTTAATTGGTTGTGAAGTATCTGGGGTTTTATACCAAGTAAGTTGAGGCTGAACACCAGCAGGAATTTCTAAATCTGGGGTTAAACTTACTATTTGTCCTACGCAAATTTCCTCAGAAATTGGCGTTGAATTTATTTGAACCCCATCATTATTGACTAGAGTAACGAAATCAACTTCAGTCAATGAGCAATTATTCTGATCTACTACTTCAATGGAGTAATCTCCCGGTGCTAAATTGGTTAATGTATATTCTTGACCATTTTGAGTAAAACTATAGGTAGAAATATTCTGACCATTTATTTCAATTGAATAATCTGGCGTACCACCCTGAACAGCAAACGAAAATTCTCCATTTGAGTCGCCACAGCTTGGATCTGTACTGCTAATAAAGTTAACAGCTAATGGTTCAGGCTGAACAATCTCTAACTCATATAGCTCAAAACAACCATTTGAGTCTTCAACTCTCACCTCATAAATCCCGGCAGCTAAATTTGAAAAATTGCCAGTTTGATTAGATTCACCTGTGTTAATTGTATAAGTATATCCTGCAGGGTCACCGATCAGACTAATTCTTCCATCATTTGACTCAAAACAGCTCAATGGGGATACATCAAAATCTTTTTGAGGCAATGGATTTACAATGATAGATCCTGGAATCATTGGCCCTTGACAAACTCCATCCCCACTTACTTGAAGCAGCAGTTGGTATGGAGAATCATTGGAAGAAAGTCCTGTTAAACTTATTTCTCCATTACTCGAAATTGAAACTTGAGCTCCAAAAAGCTCCTGACCATTCGAGATTTCAGTAGTGTCTCCTGTATCATTCAAATAAAACCAGGCGAATACAGGAGAAGAGCCAGCTAAGTTTATAATCTCAGGAATTAAAACTGCTGAGTTTGGATTTCTGGTTGTAGGATCAATTTCACAAATTTCGGAATCAATTACTCCAAATTCCGGTATTTCGTCAGCGTCAATAATAATTGTTTCCTCTTTAGAACAACCTTTCGAATCCTCAATTAAAACTATATAGGACTTAGGTGCTAAGTCAGTTAGAATCGCTGTAGCGCCAGGGTTGGTAAGGTCACCCCCTGTTATTTCTGCTCCATCCAAAAATAGTTTGTAAGGGGCTGTTCCTCCAGAAATTTCTAATTCTATAGATCCGTTGTCTAAATTACATGAGGCATTGAATCCGGTGATTTGAGAGAAAATCAATTCCTCTGGCTGATCTAATATCACTTCCAATACATCCAAGCAATTTGTTTGAGTATTTGTGACTTGGATCGAATAAGTTCCGGCTGACAGATTAGTAAAAGTACCTGTGGTATTGGACTCTCCTGAATTAAGAAGCTGATAAGCATAGTCATTGGACTCACCTGCCGATACAAATATCTCACCATCTGTTCCATTGAAACAACTCGGCATCGTAGAAGAGAATTCTGGATTTGGAAGGGGATTTACAATCAATTCCACAGAAATCTTTGGTCCAGAGCATACCTTATCGCCTGTAACCTCCAATAAAAACGTATAAGGATTGGAAGAAGCTGGAACTCCAGTTAAAGAAAGGTTTCCATTAGAATCTATCGAGGAACTACCACCGAAAACAGCATCTCCTGAATTTACTTGAACCTCATTACCATTTTGATCTAGGTAAAACCAGGTAAATACCGGTGAAGCAGATGCTGATTCTATTATGACAGGTGATAATACTGCTGTATTAGGATTCCCCGAAGCAGGGTCAGACTCACATATGATTGAACCTGTTGCAGAGAACTCTGCAAATGGGTCGGCTTGAATTACAAAATCCTGTGTGACCTGACAACCTTCTGAGTCTGTCACCACGATTTGATGGTTACCACTTGCTAAGTCGGTTAATTGGATAGTAATTCCTGATGAGGACAAATCAAATCCTGATATGGAATTCCCATCTAGTGTTAGCGTATAGGCAGGAGTTCCACCCTCAATAAAAATAGTTGCTATACCATTATCCTCACCACAGAAGGTGTTTTCCAAACTTGATAATGCTACATTTAATACCGGTGCTTGGTCAAGAGTAAACGGAATAGAACTTACACAACCTGTGGTTTTATTTCTTACAGTTGCAGTATACGAGCCAGCAGTTAGGCCTGTAAAAAAAGGATCATTTTGGAAATTAGTCAGCCCATCAATTTGAAATTCAAAATCAGCGATATTTCCATTCAGCACACCAATGGTTACTGCTCCATCATTTCCTCCAAAACATGATATATTTTGGAGACTCGTAATCTCTGGTTCAGGAAGATCAAATATTTCGAAATTGACTGGGATTCTAGGTAGATTACAGGATTCTGGCCCTGACATTTCTAGATATAAAGTATAAACACCCCCAGAAAGATTTGAAATTGTCAAATCACCGGTCTGCGTTTCATAGAAATAATCCATCCCCCCAGGACCTGTACCATTTGGTATTAGTGAACCGCCAGTCTCTTGGGTATACCAGTTAAAAATTGGGGTAGCTGTAGCCTGAACCTCAAAGAAATCAAACGTGACATCTAAGAAATAGCTATTATCACTTTCACAAATTGAGGGAGGAGTATTTACTGAAAAAACTGGCTTGGTGATATCATCAAGCGAGAAACTCAAAGTCACTAAACAAGACCGGGCATCTCTAAATTCTATAGTATAAGGTGTATTTGGTGCTAAGCCATCAACTCTATACTCGGAAGTTGCATTATCAAAATCCAGTGAGCCAAATGGACCACCTGAAATTGAAATATCAGAAATATTATATGGAGTATTTCCTCCATTTATCTGGAATGTAAACTCTCCATTGTTTAATTCACATGTAGCAGGACTTCTGGAGATTTCATTTAAAGTTAAGTCAGTATCCGGGCCCTGAACTATCACTTCTATTGTTTCGAAGCAAGAAGGTGACTGAGAGGTCACTTCTACCTGATATGTTCCAGGCAATAGTCCTGCAAATTGGCCATCTGAATTTTGACCCAGTGTTGAAGTTCCTGATTCATCGAATAAAGTGAAAGTTCTCGGACCATTCCCCCCTGTAGCTGTTATAGCTATGGAACCTATCCCTTCTCTACACCAATCTGGAACTGAGCTTTGAGTAAGCTGAATAGCGGGATGAACAATTACGGTTGCAGAAGTGGCGATATCGCCAATAAACGGACAAAAATTAGGGGTACTCGGATTATCTTGAGGAGCAACCTCAACGAAAAATTCATATTGCTGGGTAGAGGCTCCATTAGCAGGCAATCCAGTCAATGTTAAAACACCCTGAACTACTGAAACCTGAACTGGTGCACCGCCTATAGTCACAGTAGTGTTATCAAGCAGAGGCCCAGTTCTATTAGCATTTTGATACCATCTGAAATCGGCTTGAATGTTTGATGGATTGTAAACTCCATCAATAAAAGGAGTAAAACTTACGGGTTGAAACTCACAAATCACTTCATTTTCAGAAGTCAATTCTATTGGAGTGCCTAATTCCTGATCAACAACTATTGGGACATCCAGATAACAACCACCACCATCGGAAGGATTCCAAACTTGAAGTGTGTAAGTACCAATATTAATACCTGTGATATCAAATACGCCAACTCCTGTGCTTGGGTCAAAACTTACATTCGCCCCTGATTTTCCCAAACTTACTTCAGGACCAGTACTTGGCTGCCACAACCACTGATAATCAAATCCGGGAACTAAATTTCCAACTGTAACATCAAATATTCTTCCATTACTTTGGCCATCACAAGTTGGATACTCTAAATCTCCTCTATCTATTTCTTCTGGAAATGGATTGGAAATTACAGTAACTGTTTTCCCAAAAGATGTTAATCCATAGTTATCAATTACTTGATAATAAATCTGAGCTTCCCCTACAAATCCAGGTTCCGGCACAAAATTAATCGCTGCTTTAATCCTATCTTGATCATTTTCGAGATCAACATTTTCATCTAAAACGACAGTGAAAGTACCTTTTCCAGGAATTGTTACAGAATTGTTCGCCGGGTTACATTTCTCTATACATACATCCGAAGCCCCACAATTATTGACATCAGGATCGCCACCTGTAGGGGGACTATTATCAGGTGTTCCCGGATCAGTTTCAAAAAGCTGAACACACCTTACGAAAGAGTTTTCAGAAGTTAAAGTAACATCAAACTCAAATAAGTTTTCCTCGTCCTTACAAATCTCGGCTCTTTGATCAATAATTTCAGGAATTGGAATCGCCAAGTAATCAGATACTTCGACAGTTACATTTCTGATCTCGTGAAAATTGGTTTGTCCCCCGGTAGAGGCCGCGAATCCAATCTTGAGGTTATCAGGAGCAGGGAAATTATAAGGAACATTAGTAATAATTGGCTCAATCCTTCTGAACCCATTTTCAGTAACCAAAAGATCTACTGACAATAAGTAGGTTCCAGTTCCTGTTGGTGCCAAGTTCACAAACACCTTTCTATACCCATCCAAATTACAATCCACTACCTTTACTGGTGAGGCTAAGGAAAACCTTCTTGAAATATCCGCAACATTGGGATAGAGATAAGCTGAAGGAGGTAATACTACTGCTGGACTAGGCTCATTGTCAGGACCATGTAATACTCTTTTTCCTGCAATGAAACGATAATTGTCTGACTCAGGTCCTCTAACAGCTATGGATTGGAAATATTCTTTATTCGGAGGGATAAAGGAAAGATTAATAGGGGCAGCATTCGGGTTGTCAAAACTACCCAATCTCCCTTCCATATTGTTACCCCAGTTTTTGAAAGCATCTAATCCTAAGCCCAAATACCCACCTTTCAACCCAGGTAAATTTACAGGAGCAGGAATGATATCAGTTGCATTTATTGGCGCATAACCCAAAGAACCGCCCCAACCTCCAATTTGGAAATCAGCCGCCGAAATATTTCCATCAAACAAAAAGACTGATATACCGTCCGCTCCAGAGCCACCATACATGAAGTATTCAAATGAAAATTTCAAACCATAGGCCGATGAAAAAGGAAGATCTACATATACGTAGCCTCTTTGATCAGTATTGTTGTTTGTCAATCGCAAAAAACCCTGCCCCTCTGGATTTTCGCCTGTAGCAGCAGTAAGCACAGGGTCAATAGGAGCCCCACCCAATACGGTGTTTTGCCTAAAAGTTGAATTTGTAAATGGTTCGCAATAAGGAAACCCGTCCCTAGGGATTACCACTTGGGCTTCGGATACTATATTCAATGCTAAAAATAAGATTACAAAAACATATAAGAATCTAACATATAGACACTTATTGGACAAAAAAGACAATGTCCAAAGCCAATTACTTACTTTTATATGATCTCTACGCAACACGCCTGAAGAATTCTACACTTTGTAATTCTTGGAATAAATCAAATATACGAATTGAACTGCCAGCACCAAGAAATCTGGATCAATGAAGCATATTTCATACCAAGAATATGGTAATCACTTTCTATTCATAAAAATAATCTGATTTCGCCTAAATCTGTCCAAAGGGCAAAATTGCTGCGACTTATTAAATAGAAGAAATTAGAACCAAGTTGAATTTTATTACTTAAAAAACTTCTTGCATCCCTAAAACTTAATTATCGAAAAAATATGATTAGTGGAATCATACCAGTAGCCATATTTTCAAATTCATAACAGGTCTAAAGTACTGAAGAGCGGGGACTTAAGACCCTGTTAAAGGAAACGCCAAACTAAAAGGCTAAAATATAAATTAAAATTGACCAATTCTCCTTTAGAATTTTACTAAAGGATAGGCTCAATTGATCAAAAAAAAGCCCATAAGGACTGATTTTATAGTAAGCTCTTAAGGATTATTCAAATTCAACCAATAAATCGACAAGGACACGATCGAGCTTTTCTATATCAATTTTGAAATCCGCAAAGCCAGTCTGAGCACTTGTGGCTTCATTATCAGTATAATAATAATCATGGCCTAAAAATGAAGCTAGGGAATAAAAGCTTTGACTTAAAACCCAAGAATCATTCTCATTTCGAAACTCTAAAACCTTACCATTCTTTGGCATATAGAGCATATTCACCAAACCTGCTCCGTGGAGTCCTACCAATATTTTGGTCTCCATCATGATTTCAATTTGTTCTCTTACAGTCAAATGCTCAAAATAGACGATTTCAAACCCTTTTCTCTTAAGTTTTTCAATTACTTGATCCTCATTAAGAACCTTTCTATGGGCAGCATTTTCTCTACTAATATAGATTTTTCTACTTGCCTTCTTGACAGGAAAATTACTCCAGATTTTTTCCCTAAGTCTAAGAATTGCACTTTCCTGAAAGTCTATCACATACCCTGCTTTATTGACTGTTATTAATTCCCCTACCACATAATTCACTTTTCTGTCGAAGTAAAGGGGCTTAACACCCAGAATTTCCAAACTTTCCTCAACAAATTTTAGCCCTTTAAATTCTGAGGGTAATAAAACAGGATGGTCTTCCAAATATTCTAAACAAGAGATAAGTCTTGGGAGCGATTCACTATTCCAGTGATAAAAATTCATGCTCCAGTTATCTATGATCCAGACTCCTTTATCTATAAACTTTGTTTGTCTTACGAGCCCTAATACTAACCTTTTGAATTTTGCTCTAGGTTTTAATTTTAGTGCATGGGTTAACTGATCCAGAACTTTCAGTTTATAAATAATTGAATCAGTAACGAGAGATACATTTTTAAATATATATGCATCTACTTGATTGGCTACTCTTCTTTGAATATCTGAAAAAATAGCTGTGTCTTTTTCTTCCAAATTCACTGGAAGTTGAAGAAGATATTCAGTTCTCGGATAAACTGTATGTCTTTCTAGGCTTGAATTTTTAGGAAGTAATCTCATTTAACCTAATTCAAAGATAGGTTTAATTAAGAATTAGAAAAAGGTTTCATATACAACCAAGACATCCCTTTAGGCCTTCTTTCATCTAATGCATATCGTTTCTCTTTTTCAGATAGCATGTGTAGAGGGTAACTTAATACTCTTCCAGAATAGTCAAGAGCTATTTGAATTGCATGGCTTGCTTGGAACCTTTCCACTAAGGCTTTTTGAATTCCCGGAAAAAAACAATCATGAACCTCTACCAAAATCTCGCATTTTAAAAGGTTTTTGCTTTTTAAAGGGTCTAATAAAGTCAATTCATGACCTTCAATATCACAAAAAAGTAAAGTCGATTCATCACAATGCTGATCTAAAAATTTATGGTCTACTTCCTTAATAAAATCTATATTCTTCAATCCATTTCGAACTGAAAGTTCCTTTGCTAGTGCAAGTGCATTTTCATTAATATCGCATGCAATTATTTGGGCAGTCGGGATTGATCGAGCAAATCCAATTGCATAAAAGCCTTCAGCACAACCAACATCAATAATTCTTTTGTATTTGTTTGATGCCAAAATCTGGGAAACCCAATCATGTATAGGCTCTTCATAGGCGCCTATTATTTTCGGAAGCAACATGCTTCCACTAGCCATTCCCCCATATTTCATTCCTTTGAAAGGTCCTTGAAGAACAACCATCTGATCATTAAACCCAAGTTTATTCAGAATTTGATGTTGTAAATTTTCCTCCTCTTTTTTTAAAGCCTGACTTAATTCTTGACTCTTTTTATAAGAATTTGTCTTTCTATAGAAAGATCTATACAAGCCATATAATGACTTTTTAAGAGAATTTGCGAGCATATGAGATTTTACTGTAAATGAGATGTTATTAAGACTCAAAAAAGTTAATTTTTTTGATTTCTGGGAAAAAATTTTTCAGCTGTTATGTCATTTGTATCAATCCGACTTAATTGAAAGGCATTGTTCGAGTTTATACGAGCAACTCCTGGAGATACCGTAAGTGCAAGCTTGAATCCCATTGATTTTATCACTTCAATCGTATCAGAATTATACCCCCCATGAGGATAGCACATTGTCTTGGTGTTTTCATTCACCCCAATGGAACTTAAAAACTGACTACACTTGGATATTTCCTCCTCCTGTTCTTTTCTTGAGAGCAAATTAAGCCATGGATGAGAGTATGTGTGATTTCCAAGATGCATTCCAGAAGAAGCCATGTATTCTAATTGATCCTTACACATATATAATTCCTTACTGAATGACTCTTCGTCCATCCTAACGGCTTCCCTAAATAACTCATCAATCAATTGATTTCTATAAGGCTGAGGAATAACCTTCTGAAGCATTCTTTTTATCAGCATAATCTCTCCACAATCGTTGAGATGTGGTATAGCATGCATCTGAAATAGGCTATCGGAATCAGGAAGAGGAATTTCCCTCCTGATCTTATCTACTTCTTCAAATATTTTCTTGATAATTTCTCTTTTATTTGAACTTAAGGCTAAAATAAAATGAATTTTATTAACATTTAAGACTCTATTTTCAGTAATCATTTGAGATGGAATGTAAAAACTCCCCTGAATACCCCACTTTTTTAATATTGGAAAAACCTGAGAAAAATGATCTGAGTACGAATCATCAAAAGTAAGTATGGCTGAATTTTCCGGAAGTTTAGATTGGCCTTCGATTGCATCAATCAAATCTTCCATTGTAATCAATTTATAATTCTTCTTCAAAAAGGCCACTTGCTCCTTAAATAAAGACGTTTCAAGCCCCTTTATTCCTGGAAATCGTGATTTTTTTATTTCTCGAACATAATGATAAACGACAATAGAAACGGTATTAGTCATTAGTTTTAAAAGTTTGGTCCAATCTTGCAATTCTATCTCTGTCTGAATCCATTCGTGTAAAATAGATGTCTTCAGACCTTAAGGAACGAATCTCTTGGTTAAAAAGGTTACTATAAATTGCTAAATATTCTTGATTGGGTCTATTTTCAACTGGAGAAGAAACCTGAGGAAATAAAGCTGCATCGTCTTCATCTAACCTGATAAATCCTTGATCTAGCAATTCCCCGCTGTAAAGATTTCCAATTTTGGAAAACTCTAAATAGATATGATTTCTTTGAAAGCTCCAAATTTTTATTCGCTCTAAAAGAGATCCAACTAATCTAGGGCTGCCGTATAAATCAATGATCCTACCTATCTTTTTACCGGATGGTTCTAACTTTTCTTCTCTTATTACAGCGTATGCATTTATTTGATTCCCTACTTTTTCAATGAATATTTTGTAATCAATAAAAGGGTTATCTAAAAATCTCCAAGAAATAAAATCTTTATCTCTGTGAGTAGTGCAAGTGGCATGCACACCCAAATCGAAGGAATAGTTCTTTAAATTTTCATTTTTAACCGGTTGAATCCCCTTACCCTCTTCAACGCTTTTTGGAATAAAAGTAACCGGTACCAACGATTGAGCTCTTTCAGTATTTTGCCCCATACCAGAAATAATTAAAAAAGAATCCTCTTTAAAATTTAGTATAAATCTACTAAATCTTAAATGATCAAACACCTGGTATCCCAATTTTTTGTAAAACTTGTGGGTTTCAAGGCTCATTCCTAAAGTAGCATTCACCACATTCTCTTTAAAAAGTATTTTGACAAGGTTTCCATTGAACCCCAAGCCTCTATATTCCGGTAAAGTGTAGGCATTTACTCCCCATACTACTTGCAAAGTTTTTTCGCCTAGTTGCAGTTTATATTGAAGTCCCCCATAATGAGAAACTATTTCACCTGTTGGGTTTAAGCCAATCCAATTTGAAGAAAAAATTTGGGATGGATTATATGGATTTCTGAAATAATATTTTAAAAAACTGGAGGATTGAAATGCAGTATTTGATCCATAAGCTTTCAAAAAAAAAGAAGCGATCTTGGATAGATCATCAAACTGGGCCTTCCTTAAAATTAAATCTCCCATTTTTTTAGAGAAAAACTTACCTCAAATAATTTCTTAATTCGATATTCATGGCTTTGAAATAGGACGGTTTTCTAAAATAATCCAGCCAAACCTTCCTGCATTCAGACTGAATACGTTGGAGGTCTACAAGAGTTTTATCTTTCAAAAACTCATGGATATACTTGTCGGCCTTTAATCTATTTTCAAAAGGGACCTTAACAATAAATTTGTCATAGTTTAATTGGGATTCAAAAGGCAAAAGGGAATCTGATTCAATGACTACCGGGATACGCCCCATAGCTAGAGTTTGAAAAAATCTTACAGAATAATTTCCAAATCCCCTGATGCAAACTGTAAAAAGGTTTCTATTTATATTTTCAAAAAACTCTGACTCTAACTGCATTAGGTCATCTTCACTTTTACCTCCCCCTTTATATCTTTCTCTTTTAAGAAAATCTGTATCTATTAATGAAGATTTTTCCAAGTGATTTAAAATTTTCGCACGTTCACTAGCTGCGAAAAAAAAGGGAATATATAAATGGGTCTTGTCCCCAAGCAATTTTTTAGCATTTAATTGTAGATATTGAAGCCTATCTTTTAAGTACTTTAAACCATGAGAAGTTGCCTGCCCACAGAATCCCACACTAAATCGGGATAGGTCTCGGATAGGTTCCCAGACTTCCCCAACCCATTTGATATATGGATCTTTGGGCAATAATGCGGGAATTGAAATTTGATTAGGAAGACTTTTATAAGCTCCGGGAGTTAAAATAATTACATCATCAAATCCTGGGTTGAAAATCAGATCTGCGTCTGATACAACAAAAACCTTTTTATTAAAAGCTCTTCCGATTTGGACATGACTTTTTATCTTTTCACGACCAATTTGATTTTTTACAAGTTCAGAAAGAGGAACTGGAATAAAAATTAAATCTGCATCTTCAGGTTTTTCAACAATGGTAAAATAATCCGTCGCCTCCGAGTTGATTTGAATACTCCCGTCCGTACTTCTTAAAAATAGGTCAAATACATATCCTTCAGGGAAAAAGGATTGGTCAAAGTATAGTTTAACATGCTGTAGGCTATCCTTTTCAATCATAAAAATCTATTTCATTAGCTTAAATTTTCCTCTCGGAAAAAATCTATACTGAAATCTTCTGATTCCCTGCCTGAAAAATTTAGGGGTCAAATATTTAATGAAATTAAGGGCACTAAAATCCTCAGGGAAAGATCTGGAATAAGGGGTTTGTCTCAAGAATTTCCAAAATTTCTTTTTGAATGGATGCTGATTACTGGTATGCCAAGGTTTACTAGTACCTGTGAAATGAACTATTAAAGGACTCTTTTTCGCTTTGTTTATATCTTCTTTACTACATCCGCAATCACCAAATTCAAAGTCTCCTTCGTATACATCCACTGTCAAATTATGAGATAATGGGAGCCTTATCCAGTTATTTTTTGCCAGTGCATTTAGACCACACTGATCCACATAGCGGATTAATTTAGGGTTATCACTTACAAAATCAATTACTCTTCTTCCGAAATTCTCTTCGCGCCACTTTCTAAGGTTCAGCAGCATTACTCCAGAATTAAAATACCCATCTTCTTTACTAACACCCAATTCTGGATGCCAACTAACCCCAGGAGTGCAAACTGCTGCTAAATAGTTATTTGTTAATGGCGTTTCCCAAATAGGAAGAAGAGAACCTAAGATTAACAAGTCCGCATCTAGATAAATTACTTTATCCTCTCTGACAAATTCAGGGATAAGTAAACGATAGTAATTAGCTTTTTGGAAATGAAGAGTGGTAACAAGTCCTGATAAATCATCATCTGAAATCTGAATTAACTCAAAGTCTATATCATTATCCCCTATTATTTCCTTAATTTTTTCCAGATCACTTTCAGGAATTTCATCAGTCAAAACAATAAGCTTTTTCAACTCACCCTTATTATGAAGAAGGAGAGAATGAAGGGTAACTGCAAAAGGTAGCAGAAATGATTTATTGATGGTAAAAACTATAATCAAATGACAAAAATTTACTGTGACTATCTTGTTTTTGGAATTCAGAAGTTACGAGATTCTATAAAAGATATATCTTCTAAAGCAATTTATCCCGAATTACCGATTTAAAAACGAAACTAAGATTTTTTTAAACAAAGATAAATAGCTAGTATCAGAAAAAATTAAAGAACCTACACGCCTCAAAATGGGCAGAAGATTATTTTTATTTATCTAGAGTGTGTAGGATGCGGAATCTAATCAAGCTACCCTATTTAATATTTAGTAGTAGGTATCTAACTGGCATGAAGGGGTTCAAAACATCAGTACAAAAAACTCAAGAGGATTTTTCATGGGATTAAATAAATAGATGCTTGCAAAAAAAATATCGTTGAAGATTGGGTAAGAAATTTTAGAAGCATTTCACTAGAAAAAATTCAAACACCTATATCCATTAGGTTGATAAACAGAGTATTTTTTACTCAATGAAAAATTCGTTTTGAAAAAAAACATTGATTTTATTTCTTAAAAAAAAATGAAAAAAGCTATTCTCATTTTTGGAAAGAAATTTCATACCATAAAGAAGTGAAAAATAGCTGCTTCATCCAACCCAGGTTTGATTTTGGATTATTTTTAAAATTTTCAACTGCCTTTTTGATATCAATGTGAGATAAAAATCCCATTTCAAAAAGTTCTGATTTATGCATTGATTCTAAATGCTGTCTCAACTCAGGATTTTCCATAATATATCGATCCCATGGCATGGATAAACCGATTTTCCTATGATTTCTGATATAGTCTGGGAGCTTTTTCCCAAAACTATCCATGGCCAATAACTTTCCTTTTCCTTTACTATTAAAATATTTATCATGAACTGATGCAGCTCCGACCACTAATCGATAGTCTAAATAAGGTTCTCTGCATTCAATTGAAGCCCCCATTGTAGTTCTATCATTTTTATCATTTAAGGAATGTAAGTGAGTGTGCTGCTCCAGATACAAAAGTTGACGATAACGATTTTTCGGAAAAAGAGACTTGGCCTCTTCCAAAATATTAATTCGATATTCGGGTAGTAAGTTTGAAGATAGAATTCCTAGTTTTTTCAAATCAGAAAGATATACCTCATTTGCATTCATGAGCATTTGTGCATCCGGATTCCTCAAAGACATATATCGTTTCAGCTTTTTCAATCTATCTTGAGACAGGTATTTTTCAGGGATTAGATTCAATAAGCTGAGCATGTTATATCTGAATTCGCCATCGTGTACTTTGTACCTTACATATCCACCTAACACCTCATCAGCACCCTCCCCTGTCAATAATACAGTTACTTTCTTTTTTGCCTCCAAACTCAGTCCCAGTAATACATTATCTGTAAAATGCATCAGTGGTTCATCATTGATTCTTATGGCTTGCTTGGTGAGTTCAACCTGTCTTTGTCCTAAAAACTCATGACCATTATATTCTACTCCCAATTCATTGGAAAATCTTTCAGCAATGGTGGACTCATCGTGTTCGTAGCCTTTAAATTTCACATTCCAAGAACTCAATCCAGTGAAACCTTGAGTAGCTTGACTATAAACAATTCCACTACTATCTAATCCTCCACTCAGCAAAGTACCTACAGGAACATCTGAGATCATTCTTAATTTCACGCTATCAAAAAATGTCTCTTCAAACCATTCGATTGGATTCTTAATATCCTTGAAATTTTTGGCTTCTTCTCCCAAATGAAACCATCTTTTGGTCTGAACTACTCTGCTATCCTGTGAAAGAGTCATCAAATGTCCAGGAAGTAATCTTTTCACCCCCTTGAAAATGGTGTTTTCACCTGATACAAATCGGTAAATAAACAACTCATCTAAATGCGATGGATCAATTTCTTTATCAATACCTCCAGCAAATATGCCCTTGGGTTCACTTGAAAAGCTAAATCCCATATCGTTTTGATGGTAAAATAGAGGTTTAACTCCAAATCTATCCCGAACTAGACTCAGCTGTTTTTTAGTCTTGTCCCAAAAAGCAAATGCAAAAAATCCGTTAAGTCGAGAAAGAACATCAAATCCATACTCCATCAAAAGAAATAACAAAACTTCAGTATCTGAAGTGGTTTTGAATTGATAGCCTTTTGATTTTAGCTCAGGATAAAACTCCTGAAAATTAAAAATTTCCCCATTATACACCAGTATATAATTTCCGCAAGGAGAATGAAAGGGCTGATTCGCATGCTCGGACAAATCTAAAATAGAAAGACGCCTATGACCTAAAGCTAAAGTATCCTCAATGTAAGTACCCTCTGCATCAGGACCTCTATGAAAAATCGCATCATTCATTGATTTTAATCTTTCAGGAGAAGCAACTTGATGATTCTGCCAAAAGCCTACTATTCCGCACATATTTGAATTATTATTTTAAAAGCTGTTGGTATCGGGACCAAATTATTTCCATATTCTTATTGAAGTCTACTTCAGATTCAATATAAGCTCTGTTTTCTCTGACATATTCAGTGAATTTGCTTCTGCTGGCCAAAAACAACTCTATGGCATCGGCCAATTTCTGAGCATCACCTGAAGGAACTAACAATCCATTTTGTCCGGGACGAATAAATGCTCTATTGGAGGGTAGGTCTGTTACTATAGGAAAACAACCTCCAGCCATGGCCTCAAATAAAGAAGCTGAGACCCCTTCTGTTTCAGGTATTGCGACATAAAAATCAGAGTCATTCAATAAGACTGGTAATTTATCATTATCCACTCTTCCTAAAAACATCACCTGATTTGAGATCTGGAGATTTTTTGCAAGAAGCTTTAGATCTTCCATCAAAACTCCATCACCAACTACCCTCAGTTTTACTTCAATACCTTTTTCCTTCAGTATTGCCAAAGATTGCAAAATAATATCATGTCTATAGATATCTGAAAGGGATCTGGTAACAATTCCTATCGGAGTGGAATTGAACTCGTGTTTCTCTGAAAAAGTATATCGTTGAAGATTAATTCCTTTAGGTAAAACCATGATTTTAGATGGAGCTGCCCCACTTTCAAGCATCGCATAAGTCATTACGTGGCCCCAGGCATGTATCAAGTCCACATTTTTATAGACTCTTCTTTGAAAAAATCTCTTATAAAGGCCAGTAAAACCTTCCTCTGGGAAAGCATCTGTAATACCTTGTTGTGCGACTACTTTCACTCGTGCTTTGACCAATAAAGAAAAAAAACCATAACTCGTGGCTCTTTCCGCTAAGACTATATCAAAGGATTTTTGAGTTCGAAGTCTAATGAGTTGCACTAAAAAAAGGAGAAACAGAGAAATCCTTTTCCATCTTTTCGGAGAAAATGGCACCTCCATAGTATCAATTTTAGCACCAGAGAAGGTTTCAATTCCTTCTATCCAAGTTTTGGCATCAGCACGATAAGTTTCTCCCAGAAAAAGGATCTTCATTTTTTGATATCAATTTTATTTTTTAAAAAGTCCAGAACAGGAGTTGGCTTCCAATTCAAGGCGGTGACCGCTTTGGAATCATCAAAGGTTAAGGAGGAAGTCAACTTTTCTAAGCGATTAGAATTTATTGGAAAAAAGAAAATTTGATCTCCAACTTTAGCCATAAAGTTGACTAATTGAAAAGGGATAGATTTCAAAGACCTATTGCATCTATCTGAAAGCACTTGCTCTATTTCGCTGATACTAGGATGTATTCTGTCAGTTAAATTGAAAATGCCACATTTCCCATGGATTTGTGGAATAAGCTTAGCAACATCTTCCGCGAGGACAATTGACTTTTTTGATGTATTATTTCTTAAACCAAAATAGAACCCTTTTTTAATGGCATTAATCATCGCGCCTAGATTCCCTGGAGGATGGTTACCTGCAATCAATGGTAGTCTAAGAATTATTAATTTCACACCAGTTCTATTAGACCATTCCTCAAGCATTTTTTCAGCAAGAATTTTACTTTTTGCATAAGGTGAGTCACCCAGTAAAGGACTTTCTTCTTTTATTCCCAAACCCTTTTCAAGCCCATATACTGCAACCGTACTGATAAAAACAAAAGTTTCAGGTATGGCCATGCTTGCCTCCAAAGACTCTAAAAGAAAGGAGGTTCCTTTTGTATTCATAGAAAAGAAAGCCTCTTTTTCATCCTCTGTTTTAGGAATTGAATGGGCTTTTCCTGCACAATGAATTACCATTTTGACCTTTGGAATATCGGAGACTACCGATCCGAAATCAAAAAAAATATCACTGGATGGAGATCTCCCCAGAGTAAGAGTCTCTTTTTTAATTTTCTGATAAATTTCTGATCCAAGAAATCCTGTCGCACCTGTCAATAAATAGGAGTTCATTTCAATTCAAGCAACCTATTTAGGTAAATGTTAGCAAGTTTTCCTCGATCAAACCTTTCGACAGCTACTTTTCTAGCCATAAGGCTCATTTCACTTCTTAAACTTTCATCAGCATGGATTGCTTCCATCGCATCAGCAAAAGACCTTGGATTACCTGGATCTACATTGAAACCACAATGGGTTTCTTCTATCAAATCTTTGATCCATCCCTTCGTGGACTGGATTATTGGTACTCCAGCTGCGAAAGAGTCAAACATCTTATTAGGTGAGTTTGTATGCAATACCGAAAGATCTTTAAATGTGACAAAGCTACCTTTTGCTATGGAGAACCATTTTACCAATTCCTGTTTAGGCATCAAATTTTTGAATAAAATTCTATCCTCCAATTGTAATTCAGTAACCAATGATTTTAGTAATTGCTTCTCTGCGCCATCCCCAATTATTACAATTTTTATATCCTGACTTTTCAGATGTTTGGCACCATGGATAATTTGCGAGCAATCGTCCATCAAGCCTAAAGAACCCGCATAGATAAAAATAGATTTTTGATTCCACTCAGCAGGAAAACCAATAGGAATTTCTGGTTCATTTGGAGAAAAAAGTTCATTATCTGATGAGTTTGGAATTATCAAAGTAGGAACGTTCTGATTTACATCTTTTACTCCCTCATCCATTCCTGGAGAGCAAGACACCACCAAATTTGCCCTTTTATAGATCCATTTTTCGAAACTGAGACCTACCTTAATCAGAAGTTTATTTTGAATAGTTTTCAACTCAATGGCTCCTTTTGGCCAGAGGTCCCTAACTTCAAACGCAAACTTTTTTTTCCTAAAAATATTTGCCATCAAAGCTGGAAAGGCGATTGTAATTGGACCTGAACTCGCAAGAACAATATCATAGTTCAATTTCAAGGCGTAATAAGTCGAGACCAAAGAAAACCTCATCGCATTGATCATTCTTTGAATTACTCCTACTTTATTTGAATCAGGAGAATTGATTACTATTAAATCAATCCCTTCAATATTCTGCTTTGAAATAAATCCATCTGCTTTAATGTCAGATTTGTAATATGGTGATGTAACAATAGTGACTTGATGACCTAAGCCTACCCATCGCTTAGCAAACTCATAATACCTTGTACTCCAGCCTCCCTTTGGAGTTCCGAAATATTGATAAAAAATCAAAAGCTTTAAAGGCTTATCGACCTGATTCATTGGATTGGATTTTAGGTCTTTTTTCAAAATTTTCTCTCGCTTTAAAAATTATTCCATTTAAATGTTGAAGAAATTTTTTTCCGAAAATCTCAGGATTTAAGACGTTTTCGAAATCAATTTTGCCTTGTAAAGCTAATTTTTGAAAACTAGAGGGATCATCTAGCACATCCTTTATTTTCTCTTCAAGATCAGAAGAGTCCCATCGATACGAAATATGATTCTCAGATGTGTAAAGGTCTGGAAAAGTTTCAATATGGTCCATTTCCGGTTTAAACAATAAGGATCCTGTCCTGAAAGCTTCAAAATCCCTGTAGCAAATTTCACCCCAACCAAAAGGAGATAGACTTATTACAGTCTCTTTCATTTGCTCAAGATATTCTTTGTGAGACAGGGGGCTATTGGATACAGGTGGAGCATTAGTCTTTATTTTTGAGGCTACTCTAAAAGTTAACAGTCTATGAAGACGACTTACATCGTGCTCTTTGGGGAACAAATTCCCCTTAAACATAATCGGAATCCTTCTTTCAATCAAAGGCTTAACCCGCTCCGGTGAGATTGGCTTTTTGTTTTTTAAAAAAATGGTTAAGTACCTTTTCCATTTGGTGGAAGTCTGCGTTTTCCAATCAATAAGTGCCAAATTCCAGGAAACGCCGAGTTTAGAAAGATCTTTTTCTTCAAGGGATACAGGTACAAACTTATTTTCATTTTTAAACCTGAACAAGTCCATCATTTTCTCTCTGAAATAATGGCGCTTGTGAGGGATGAGATATAAATTTTTATCTTTTAGTATTTGCTTGGATAAATAAAGGTCCACCAAATTTAATATCTCTTTTTGTATAGGTCCTGTTGAATCATTTCCTGATAAAAAAATGACAGGATACTCCTTTTGATCATACAAGATTTTTAAAAACTCCTCTTTAGTATTTTGTTTTCCAAGCAATTTTGGAAGAGAAAGTCCCGAGATAAATAATATGTCAAAAGAACCTTCTTTGAGTTTTTTTAAAGACGTAAATAGTTGAAGCTTGATACCTGAGCTTTCAATTTGAGACTTATAAAGAAAAAAGGGGAATATAGAGTTATGCCCCTCCCTGTGTGGAAAATATAAAAGTGCAATTTTCATTTTGAATCCTGACTTAGATTCATGATTAACTGATATTTTCCAGACTTTCTTCGTGGCAATTGATTGACTTTTAAAAAATCGATTTCAAAAAACTCATCGTAGAGATTGGAAAAAGACTTGGTAATTTGACTTTCGATATCTTCAGAAAGATTCTCTGAACCAATATATTGAAGTTGAAGACTATTATCCTCCTTCTTAATCAAAGTAAATTGTTCAATCTGAGGATAAAATTTCATTATTCTGACAACAGTCTGAACGGTAATATATTTTTTATTTTGTGTTTGAATAAACTCAGTTGACCTTCCAATGATTTCGCCTAAATGAGGCAAGTTTAAACCACATGCGCAGGCACCTGAATCACCTTTGACAGCCATGTCTCCAATATCATAACGAATCAGAGGAGTGGTAAAATTATCTAAGCCTGTCAATACAACTGAACCTATCTCACCTGGCTTAACTTCTACCCCATTTTCATCAAGGATCTCCACAAACACATGTGGAGACATGATGTGATAAGTCCCATGTTTGCACTGAGAAGCTACCATCAAACCTTCTGAGCTCCCATAGGTATCAAATACTTTACACCTGAATGCCTTTTCAATGGATTCTCTGAAGTTTGGCAGGAGCTTTTCTCCTAAAGAAATAACAGACTTGAATTGAACATTTTTGATCTCATTATCCAATGCGACTTTACTGAACAAAAACAAGCTGGATGCATATCCTACAAAATGGTCTCTATTCTCTGATTGAAGAGAACTCAATTCCTGAAGAATTTGCTCCTCATTGTGCTTTAAAGCTTCAATATATTTAGTCCTGAAAAAAAAGTCTTTGATCTGTTTTTCCTTGGAACGATTTAAATTAACCCCAGTTTGTAATATGCTATTTCCATATTCATAATCTGCCCAAGACCACCATATAAGTTGTATAGCCCTAGGAATTGCCAATTCTTCACTCGAATAATAAACTTTGCTTGGGGGACCAGTTGATCCACTGGATAAAATTTGATGCAGATTAGCTGTTTCCTTTACAGTAATAATTTCATCAATTTTATCTCTTAAGTTTTGTTTTGTTAAGATGGGATATGAAGAAATTTCGGAGGAGGGAAGATTTTTATCCGAAAAAAGTGATCGATAATAAGGGCTATTCTGGACTGCATATTCCAGGACTTGATTTAGTTTTTTCCGCTGAACTTCAGCAATCTCAGAGGGCTGAAGACTTAAAATTGATTCGTATTCCTTGATTTTTTTTGAAATACCTCCTCCCATCAATTTGCTACCGAGAGGTAAAACAAAATTTTTCAGAATAAATGGATAAATCATAGAGAGGGTGATGCTTCTTTTACTTTCAAATCTTTACCGGCACTAATTTTATCTCGTCTTTTCTTGATTTGATAAACGCTTAGTAAACTTATTCCAATCATCAAGGGAGAAATAAATGTTCTCATGGCTGCATGGAAACTTGTATAAATCCCAACTGCAAAACAGGCCAATAAAATACCTTTGATCATAGGATTCTTGTGAAAAGAAAAATTATTGAGTCCTACATACATTAACAATAAAAAATTGATAAGGCCTAGGACCCCATGCTCAGCCAGTAGTCTACTGAGTTCTATGTGGGCGGCAACTTCCACCATAGTATCTCTTAAATATCTTGAAGCACCCGCTCCGACTCCAAAAAGCAAATTGTCATACCAAAGCTCCAAATCACCTAAGAAGATGTCTACTCTACCAGTTGTATAAGTATTGAGATCAATTTCTTTAGAACCTGCCAAGGTACCTGCCGTTTCTCCTTGGTATCGAAGCAGCAAAAGCCCATCGGTAATTTCATTAGCTATATAAAAAGCAGTAACAACAAAGACGATAGTAGGAACAACAAACTTACCTACTTTTGGAAGTTTGAACCTCTTAATTTCATTTTGCGAACTTCTTGCAAGGAAAAAGAGCACAACAACCACTCCGACCACTGTTCCAAACATTCCTCCTCTGGAAAAAGTCAAAAGCCCTTGAACGGTAAAGACTAGGAATATAATAGCGTCCAACCAGCGATATCCAGTCAGCTTCCATTTATTCAACCAAATAACAAATACCAAAAAAGCTCCCAAGCCCAAGGCAGTAGAAACTTGATTGGATCCAAACCCAGCACTAGTTACAGAGTTGGCACCTAATTCAAAATCTATTTCATCAAAGTCAGGCAATCTGTAGAAAGTATAGCTTAAAACAGAAATAAGAGGTAAAGTGGCTAGTAAAAACACTTTGGAAAAAACTGAAACACTGATCTTTTTTTTGTAAAAGAACCAGACAACCAATGCAACATTGATTGGCCCCACCACATTAAAGACAATATCAAGCCATTCAACTTTTCCTGACGAGTCTATCATCAGCCCAGGAATTAGACATATCAAAAGTAAAAAACCGATCCAGCTTTTTGACTCGAACATGATAATGCCAAATACCATTAAAAGAAATAAAAGATATTTCCCTAATTCGTAAGGTATAAATGGCGATGTACCTGCCATTCGTGCAAGTAGTTCAAAAGAAATCAAATAAACCGTGTATAAAATCAAATAGCTTGGGTTATCGCTGGACTTTATGACCCCAAAAAACGAGATAACCGCGATTGAATAAAACCAAACTATTAAAGGAATAGGAGAAATTGCTGAAATAACTCCCAGAGCTATATGAAAAATTATCCATAGTAATGGATATTCGGAATTAGCGATTGATTTTAGCAAGACTTGAAATAGAGTAGAAATTCAAATAAAGGTAAAAAATTGATTGAATGCATTCTGATTAATTTTTCTGATTATCCGCAATCATGCCAGTTGCCTTATTTTCCTTGCTTGACAGGTTGGAAGACCGATGACCGAAGACCGAAGCTTCCGGATTTTGATCCTTTCAGCAGACAATAAGCCATATTTTTGTCAATACTGGTAAGAAAGCGGATATCCATATTAATTTTTAATCAATTATAGGATTCCACCTTACACTTTAATTTTTTGAAAAGCCTAAGCCTTGCTTGGTAAATACCCAAAGTTTTTTTGGCCAATCCTTATCCATGCAAGGTTTTTCAATTAAGACGAAAAAGAAAATAGACACTAAGATTGCAACCGGGATTCCTATGAGCATTTGAATGGAAAGGTTGATCATGTAGCTCTCTGAAAGAAGTAAATACTTTGAAAATTTGACCAATAAGTGAAAGAAGGGATAATGAATTAAATAGATAGTATAACACATTCCCCCTATCAAATAAATTATTGGAGTAGTGAAAAATTTATTAAAAATCTTCCCCTTAAAAGTCGAAATGAACAATAGATAAATTGAAGTATTAAATATCAAATTATTGATCATATCCGATTGCGGCTTGTAAAAATAAAAGAGTGTGAATACAGAAATTAAACCTAGAAGGTCAAACCCAATAGACTTGATTTTGAAAAAAGACTTGAGTTTTAAATATGTGAGCGCAAATAGAAAGCCTGTTAGGAAGTTGCTTAAAAAGACAAACACCGTATAGTCCCAGCCAGGTGTAGAATTGGTATAGATATAATTTTTTGCCCAAACTGACAGGATGATTAAGAAGAAAACCAGAAGCACTGTCAATGCTTTTTTAGACTTCTTTATAAACAAAAGAGAACTTAAAAATGGGATCAACACATAAAATTGTACCTCTGTCTCCAAGCTCCAAGTAACAGGGTTTATGATGGAAGGCATTTCATAAATAATGGTATGCAAGTAAAATAAACTTGCCCAAAAATGAGATTGAATCAATTCTGGATCCTCATTCAGCACATAAATATGAACACCCGCAAATAAAACCAATGTGATAATAAAGGGAGGTTCTAATCGAGTGAGCCTTCTTATAAAATATTGTTTTAAGGAGACAATTTTGCCATTATAATGGTATTGTAAAATAAAAGGTACTGCTAAAATGAACCCAGAAATACCGAAAAACACTTTTACTCCCAAATCCATCCTTACAATCCACCATCCAAGGTTCATAAAGGATTCAGTGGGTAAATATTCAGTCCAATCTATCGCCAGTTCTCTGGAATAAGCTGTATTCAAATGAAAAATCAAGACAGTGAAAATTGCAAAAAACCGCAATCCATCTATTTCAGGTATAAAGTTTCCCCCTGAAGTTTTCCTTTGTAGCAGGCTTTTGACTGATAGATTCATTTTAGGGATTAATGTGGGCTAAATAAAAAAGCTTAATAGATCTATTCGCAGTTTATTGAAAATAATTTAGCACAAAATTGATTTGTTTCTCTGGAGTGCAATATTTATCAAAAAACAACTTTCCACCTTTGGAAATCTTTTGATGATAAGAATCATTCTTCATGATGTAATCAATGGATTCTGAAATTTCTTCCAACGAGTTGATCATATGAATCTCCTCACCGTGAAGGGGATATTTTGGTAGATGAATATCAAAAGGGAAAGAAAGAACAAAAGAACTTAGATTTTGACTTTCAGCTAATCTCCAACTCACTGCACCCAATACAGCTGGGTTATTAAAAATAATTCTTGACTGTCTGGAAAGGGAAGCAAACTCTCTTGGCTTGTATTTCTTGGTATTCAATAAGTGATCATAACCTCCATGCTGTCCATCTTTTCTTTCCACAAACCCACCCTCGAAATTAATCATAGGATGATCTTTACAAGCTTGAATGAATGTTGCCCTTAATTGATTAGCGAAGGGTTCCTTTTTCCAAATTGAACCTGAAAAAAAGACATAATTGGAGCCATGATATTGAAACTGCTCTGAATTATATAATGGTCTCAAACTTTGAGCATACAATTCTTTAAGAAAATCGATGGGCCTCAACTTTAAAAAAGGATGGATTCCAAATAATTTAAGATAAGAAGATCTTACATCTATAGGATAATGAGGAAACAATGGAAATACTTTTTCTCTTTCATAGGATGGATTACCCTTTACTTTGTTTGTAACAAAATAAAAATCAGATTTTTCATACAACTCCTCATTAACCCCGATTGGATCATGATTATCAATGACACCTAATTTTCCGTTAATTTCAAAAACTATATACCCCCTATTATTAAAGCTTGAAAATTCTTTAGACGCAGAAAAATGAGACTCATGGACTTTAATAAGCCCATGCAAGTAATAGGAGGAATAATAATTCGAAATGTTATGAATAATTACTTTCAAAAGGAAGCAGGGATTAAAGTATGCGGATTTACTACTTTCAAAAAACTGTAGTATTCTTTTAAAAATTGTTTCGCTCCATAATTTGAGCTTATATGATTATGAAATTTATTGGCCTTTTCTTTGGCTTCAACTTGATGATCCCTCATGTAAATCAACATTGATGCAAGTTGGTCTGGACTAGCAGGCTCCACCAAATAGCCGAATTCTCCATTATTCAGGACTTCTGGACAATTACCCACTCTTGTGGAAAGTACCTGTAGGTTCGCCAAACCATATTCCAAAAGCGATACCGGTAAGCCTTCTCGATCAGAACAAACCAAACCAATAATAGCTTTTTCAAGTTCAGAAGCAATATTATCTACTGGCCCAACTACTTCAACCTCATCTTCAAGATTATTTATTTTGATACTTTCCAAAACTTTTTCGTAAACCTCTGATTCCAAAACTTGACCAATTAACCTCAACTTGAATTCCACCTGCTGAGATTTAAGCATTTTGCAAGAATCAAGAAGAGTTAGATGTCCTTTTTCCTGACGGAAATTCGCCACATGAACTATATCCAATGATTTCCCTGATTTTGATGAAAGGCTTAAGCTTAAAAAGGGAAAATTTCTGATATACTTAATTTTTCCGGGATTAAAATTTAAAAATGAAATCCACCAGTCTTGGATCGCTGGATTTACGGCAATTATCCCATCAATCCACCTTTTTAAAACTTTGAGCTCTTTTCTTGGATTGTTTTTAATGACCTCTTCATTTACTCCTAAGTGATCATGCCAGATCAGTTTTGTGGAAGGAAAAAACCAAGAAAGTATTATAGCCCAATAAATAGATGTTCCGTGAGCATGGATAAATTCAGGGTTGAAATCCTTAGTTTCTTTGTATAATTGATAAAAAGCTCTGAAATCAAAAAATCGAGTTTTATCTAAATTTATGAGAGGAATTCTTTCAAGTAAAAATTTAGAAAGTGGGCCTTTTTTTCTAGAAACAATGACCAAAACCTCATTTCCATCCTGATGCAAGGCATTAGAAATATTCACTGCCATTCTTTCAGCTCCTCCCATTTCAAGGGTGTCAATTAATTGAATGATCCTCAATTTTTTAAGAGGTTTTGAATTTCATGCTCGAATCTTTCTAAAGTATATTTTTGCGACCAATCTCTAGCGGATTGAGCCTTTTGATAATACTTTTCAGGCTCCTCCACATATCTACAGATGATATCAAAAATCATATCTTCAGAATTTGAAACAAGGTCTCCTCTTGATTCATCTCCCAGCATCTGAGGCACACAAGAAACGGGAGAAGTTATAGGAAGGCAAGCCCAAAACATTGACTCTGCAACTACTTTAGGCCATCCTTCACTTTCAGAAACAAAAATTAAAAAATGAGAATTTTGATAGGCCTTCATCAATTCTTCACTATTCACATTTCCATGAAGAATAACGTTATTGCCTAACTTATTTTTTTCAACAAAATCTAAAAGCTTTTCCATCTCAGGACCTTGTCCATAAAGATTTAACTCTGCTTCTACATGATTTTCCAGTAATTTTTGGCAAACTCGAATACTCAATAAAGGATTTTTAGCCTTTTGTAGTCCCCCAACATATATGAGCCGAATTTTTTGATCTAAAGATAGTTGTCTGGGTTTTACGACTTTTTGATCCTTTTCTGAATAAGAGGCAGTAAAAAAGGGTACCAAATTTTGATTTGAGGAATCCCAGTTTCCATAGGTAAGGACTCGCATGTTTTTAGAAAGTGCTTGGCTGGCTAAAATCTTTTTTTGTAATCGGTACGTGAAAGGCTGTTGACTGGAGGGATCCCAATTTGCCGCATATTTGGCAGTTTTATGTTTGGAGGGAAACAAAACCTGAGTGATTGCACCAATCAGTCCCATATTTCCAGGACATCTGAGGTGAACATGATCTGATTTTTTTATTTCTTTCCAAGTTTTAAAAAAAATAGACGGTAAGAAAAAAAGCGCTTTTAAGGAAGATCTTAAACTAGTTAATTCGAAGCTTTCGACCTGTACAAATCTCAAAGTTGAACATTCGTAAGGTAAGTCTATGGGATCTGGTGCTTTTTTACTACTAAGAGGTGCCAATAAAGTGACTGAAGCTACATTTCTTGCCCATAAATTCATTTCCCTAACATAGGGCCCATATCCCCAATATTTCCCCTGAAATCTAACATGGGCTACATGAGTGATGATCAAAAAGTTTGTGGGGGACTTCAAGGGAGTTTTAGAGTTCAAGAAATCAATTGCTGGTAATATTCTACACTTTGATCAGCAATGGCCTCCAGTGTGAATTCTCGCAGTACTTTTTCTCTGGCATTTCTTCCCAAACTCTCTTTTAATTCCTGATTTTCCAGTATTTGGAGAATTTTCTCTGCAAGTTCATTAGCATCCAGTGGGTCCGCTAAAAGCCCTGATAACCCATCATCTACAAGTTCAAAGGCTGGGCCTATTTTGGTGGCTACAAATGGCTTCCCCATACTCATAACTTCTATCCAAGCCAAAGGCATTGCCTCCATGTGGGAAGGATAAACGCAAATTTCACTTGACTCAATCCATTGAGGAATTGAAGAATTGGGTAATGGACCTAAGAAATGAACCGACTTAAAAAGATCTTTGGATACAATCTCTTTAATCTTTTCTGTGTAGGAAGTTCCATCGGGATAAAACCAATCCCGTCCTGCCATAAATAATTCAGTATGCGGGAATTTTTCATGAACAATATGAAAAGCTTGAATCAATTGTCTAATTCCTTTTTTCTCACAAATAGTCCCTGCAAAAAAAAGTCTTCCGGGAACCACTTTGGATTCATCAGCTTTGAAAAAATTTTCAAGATTAGCTGGATTAAAAATAACAGGGCCCTCTTTGGAAGAGAAGTCAATATATTTCTTTGTATGATCCATCACGTACCTGCTTACACCGCATATAGCATCCGCATTTGAGAATGAACGCTTTTCCATAAAAGCTTTCCATAAATTAACTTTTCTCTTTTCTGCTTCGGAAAAGAAATGGTGTCCTCCATTCATTCGAATCAAATATTTTACTCCAGGAATCTTTTTTATAAAAGAAAAAGACATCTCTGGCCCCTCAACCACGTCAATTTTATGGTTAAGATGAATTTTATCCAACTCCTTATTTAATCTTCGAAAATTAAAAATTGCTTTTGGTTTTAATTGAGAGGAGGCGGGAATAGTAATTACGTTTACTCCTTCTGAATTTACCACTTGTTTTTCGGAAATTGAAGACAAGCCCAAGACGGTAACTTTATGCCCTCTTCTGGCAAGTTCTGGGCAAAGTAATTTCAAAAAAGTACCTACTCCACCATGAATTACTCCTTCCAGTGGATATTCATTCGTTAAGAAAACCAGATGCATTCTAATTTTTTATTAAAGCTTTTACAATTCTTTGAGATGAGGTCTCCGTCCTATGGGGCTGTACTACTCTTTCAAACCATTTCATCTTATCAGGGCCTACCTCCCCTTGACTTGAAAGGGCTTTATGAATTGAAGGCAGAATAGCATCTTTTGACCTTATCCAACCTACTGCATCCAGTCCATTCATCGTTTTAAAATGTTCAAACCCGTAAACATCTTTCACAAACCTTTTCCTTTCATGAGGTTGATCATAGGCCAGATAAAATGCCGTGCTTCCAAAGACAGCAAAATCAAGAGCCATTGTAGACCCTAAATTGATAACGACATCACAATGATATGCCAGATTTACTAAAAGTTTGATATCACTTGGTAAAGGAAAAAAACTGCCCCACTGTGAGCTTTTTACCCACTCTGGGGAGATATTTTTTATTTCTGGGAATTTTGACAAAACCTCCTTAAACCTATCAATGGACTCTACTGGAACTTCTCTAAAAATCAACTGGACATTATTTTGATTCTTGAGAGCTTCCGCCACATCTTCTAAATATTCATGATCATTTGGAGAAGAAATACTGTCAGACCCTGAAAAGCAAATCCATTTCTTATCCTGATCCAAACCATATTTTTCTGCAAAATCTGCCCTCTCGTCAATCAATTCCTCCTTTCGGTAAAAATCAAATTGTGTAGTACTAGTAACATCAATTTGATTCTCATCTATTTCCGGATAATAAGTCAACAATTCATCTTTCATATAATCCGACCAGACCAGGTATCTGTCTGTTCGAAATGCAAGCCTAGCTTTAGGTAGATTATCCCAAGAAAAGACAGCTGTAAAAGTTTTTATTTGAAGATCCTGAGCAGCCAATACTGCAGGAGTAATTGAGGGCACTCTTTGATGGGTGCAGAATAGGACATCTGGCTTAGTTTTTCGTAAAAATTGCAAGGATTCTTTATATGCTTGGCTCTTTCTTACTTGCAAGAATCCAATTTTTTCAAAAGAATGAATCTCACGGTAATTATTCAAAAATAAGGCCGATTTCTCAACTAATTTATAAAATAGTTTATTCTTCCATCCAATTTTTCTTGGCATCCAATTATCCAAAATAGTTGGGTTTTCCTTCAATTTTACATTTTGCTTTAACCTAGCATAAGTAGTAGTCTCTCGAATAAACTTTACAAGAGGGAGTTCAGGCCTGTGAATAAAATCATAGTCCAAAAAGTCCAAACCTACAATTTCCTTAACCTGAGAGATTTGAGCTTTTCCTAAACTATGCCAAATAATTACTTCGTTACTCCCGGAAGTAAGATCCTTAATGATATCACTGTATAGATAATTTCTTATTCCTACACCGTCCGGTATTAAAAAGCAAAATTTCATTTATTTAATTTATTGATTAAATGGTTCAACTTAAAAAAGTACATTGTTTATGCTGAAACAGGCATTAAAGCTGGATTTTCTGGATCTTCTAAAAATTTATGAGAATCATACAGTTTGCTTTTAAAGCCTATTACAATAAGCAAAAAAGAAAAATGTCTATGGTGTATAAACTGAATCTGCCTTATACACATTAAGGTGAAAAACTCTTATCCAAATTTCCAAAACCAATAATGCAAAAAGAACTCTAGCTAAGGTTGGACTTGGATTTCTTTGATGTTGAAAGATTAAATCTTTCACACCCTCTTGATTTATATCTAAAAGTGAAGTTGATTTTCCTTCATTGATATAATCGAGTAAGACATCTCCCCATTCTCCTTGCATGAATTTTGAATATGGAATTGAAAATCCTTTTTTAGGACCCTGCATAGGTTTTTTAGTGAAATCAACTAAAATAGATTTTGTCAGTTCCTTATCGATCTTATTTGGCATTAATGAAGAGTTTGGGATTTTCATAATTAAATCCACCAAGGTATGATCCAGAAAAGGAGCTCGGACTTCTACACTACTGTGCATAGAGGCAGAATCAATTTTCTGCAAAAATGCTCCTGGAAGTCTAGTTTCATAATCGAAATGAAAGCTGATTTTTTGGTGGTCTGCTCCTAACTTTTCTTCAATTTCCAAAAATTTTTTAAAAGCCAAACCTTTGTTAGTCTGATTATTAAAAACCTTTTCTATCAAGGAGTTATTTAAATTATTCTTTTGATAATAGCCGTTCCATCCACCCAATTTTATCCTTGTCCTGTCATCTAGTCTAATTCCTAAATGCTTCTCGACCCAAGGAGATGTATTATTCAAAATACTCTTAACAATTTTTTTACCTCCAGGGATACCTTTAAATTTTAGACTGTCATATACATTAGTCCTATTGTAAGAGCCAAATAATTCATCTCCTCCATCTCCAGAGAGCATTACTTTAAATCTGGATTTTATCTGATCTGTCACCATATAGGATGGTATCAAAGAAGCATCTGCTAATGGTTCTATATCCTTGAGTATATAGGAGAGATGTTGCAATGAATCTACATCCACAGGTACTATTTCATGATTAATGTTGAGTAGCTTGGCAAATTTCTTTGCTGCCGATGATTCATCCATTTGAGCATCATGTGTGCTCATAGTTATGGCCTGAATACCGGGTTTGATATCATTTGCAATGGCCGTAATTAGCGAAGAATCTATGCCAGCACTTAAAAAAGAGGCTACTGGTACATCTGCATGAAGCTCCCGCGCGATAATTTCATATAACTTCTCTTTTGTAAGCCTTTTTAATTGCTCAAATGGAATGGGTTGAACTAAATCTGAGGGAAGAGAATAATAAGTAGAAAAATTGGGCTTTTCTGAAAAACTTAAATAAGATCCCTTTGGAAATTTCTTTACCTCTTTGTAGATGGTATGTGAATCCGATATATAAAGATTTTCTATTAAATCTACTACCGCTTCCTGATTTATCTGACACTCTTTCGGGTAAAGAGATATCAATGTTCTCAATTCGGAGGCAAGGTATAAAACCCCATCTTCGAAAATATAGAATATGGGTTTTTCTCCGAATCTATCTCTAGCAGCAAATATTGAGTTGTCTTGTTCTTTGTAAATCACAAAAGCAAACATCCCTACAAGCCTTTCTAAAAACTTTTCGCCATATTCTTGAAAAGCTACGAGAATTACTTCTGTATCAGAGTCTGTATAAAATTTGTGACCTTTCCGTAATAGATCTTTCTTTATTTCCTGATAGTTATAGATCTCGCCGTTAAAAATAATCTTTAAACCCAGATCAACTCTACTGAAAGGCTGATTAGCTGAATCCGAAAGATCAATAATAGATAGTCTATTATGGCCTAAGGAAATGAAATCATTAGAAAAAACACCATGAGAATCAGGACCTCTATGAGCTTGCAGTGGTAAGGATGCATCCATTCTGGCAAAATCATTTTTGTTTAAATTCCCTTTAGGAGAAAATATTGCAGCTATCCCACACATCTTTATTCTACGATTGCCTTTTTAAATTTATGCTCCCAATCTTCATAAGAATGAAAACCAGCAAGGTGAGTTTGATCAAAGTCCAACTTTTTTCGTGACCTAATTTCCAAAAACTTCTTTACCCATTTTTCGGTCTTATTGGGTTCTGATATAAGGGCAACTTGATCACAATCCTTGATTACCTCAGGAATACCTCCATTGGCAGACGAAATTACAAACAGCCCACTTTTAATGGCCTCAACTAATGAAAGCCCAAATCCCTCTTTCCAAAGCGAAGTGAAGAAATAATAATCTGATATTTGAAGATACTTTGGGAGCAAATCATGACTGAGTCTGCCTAATTGAAGTACTTTATCTGACTCAATATTCAGTTCTGTTTTGTTACCAATTATTAAAAATTTGAGATTGGGATCTTCAGCCAGTAAAAGCGGAATTATTTTTTTAAAAAGATGTATTCCTTTGGCTGGTCTTGAATTAGCCATCCATACGATTATTTCATCATCTTCAGAAAACCCCATTTCTCTCCTAGCCTTAAGTTTATCTTGCTTGTCTAGCGGAAAGAACTTGTCAGAACGAACGCCGTTTCCGACAATAAAAACTTCAGGACTAAAAATTTTATTTTTTGACAAAGACTCCAAATAACCAAGATTAGTCAGAAAAAAGATTTTATCAATTGAGTGACCAAAATTTTCCGGAAGATTTAAATAGTGACCGTGGTAGGAATATATTAATTCAATTCTATCAGGGTATTTTTCTTTCAGAAGGGCAATAGCTTCGCAAAGAACAAAGTCATCCATTACCACAACTTTCAAAAAATCATCAGAACTTTTTAAAGTTTTCTCAATAGCTTTAAGATAATCCTGTGCAACCCAGTTTTTTAATTGCCATTTATATAATTGAGGATGATAGGATATCCATTTTTTTTTTGAACAGTGCAGACTCTTTTCTCCTAATATTTTAGAGGGAGATAAGATATAATCAAAAAAGTCAGGGTCATTTTCAATCAAAAAGCTAATTCTATTAACCCAACTTCCAATTAAGCCTGATGGAACTTCAATATTTGAAACAAGAATTTTTTTAATTTTTCTCATCAAAACTCTTGGAGTTCAACCATTTTTTTAAACTTCAAACTCTTTCCGAGTAATGTTTGGAAAGTGCCTGAATCCTTGATTTTTCCTTTTTCCATTAAATAGATGCAATCCGCCTTTTTAATAGTGCTTAGTCGGTGAGCTATGATAATGATCGTGAATTTCCCCATCAAATTATCAATATTTGCTTGAATTGCTCTTTCTGTCTCTGAGTCTAATGCAGATGTCGCTTCATCGAAAATTAAAACATCTACATTTTTATATAATTCTCTTGCAATAGAGACCCTCTGTTTTTGTCCACCGCTTATCAATATTCCATTGTCTCCCAAGAACGTTTCTTCCTTTTCTGGAAGATCTTCAAGAAACTCTTGAAGGTTGGCAAGTTTAATAGCGTTTTGAAACAGTTGAATATTCTCAGGTGTCTTCTCAGACCAAAGGGTAATGTTATTGAAAAGAGTATCGTTGAAAATTACAGATTCCTGAGTGATGTACCCAAATTTTCTACGATAAGTAGAGATATCTACTTTATTCCTCTCCATACCATTCACTATGATATGCCCCTCACTTGGACTTAACAAACCAATGACCAGGTTTACCAGAGTTGTTTTCCCACTCCCACTTTCTCCTACAAATGCATAAGTCTTTAATGGATCTAAGGAAATATTGATTTTATCCAGAACTTTGAATCCTGATGGGTAGGCAAAGGATAAATCTGCTAATTCCAAAGTTGTGACTTTTTCCACTGGATGTGTCCTATCAATTTTCTCCTTGCCTTTTTTAAACTCATCGATAAGCTCAACTGAAGCCAGTAGACCACCAATATTTGAAATAAATCCTTGCCAACTTCCTTGAAGAGTAACTATATAGTTTAGTGCTCGATACAAAAACATTAAACTTAATAGAATTGATGACATCTTACCTCCCAGAACATTGACCTGAATCAAAATAATAAGCACTACTACTGCCAAAATAATCGGCTCTCTGGTACTAGACATAATGGCAGAATAAATGCCAATTTTCTTTTGGTTATTTTCAATCTTATCTATTACCTCCATGAGTTTAAGTCGATAAGAAGAAAAGTAATCTGTTGCCTTTAAATATTTAAAGTTAGAAACAGCCTGTACTAAAAATGACTGGAAGGAGTTACCAAGCTTTGAGAGACCAATTGAAGCTTTTTCAGTATTTGTAAATAAAAACTTAAAGACAAGATTAGATAAATACCCGCCTATACTCACCAAAATGGCGAATTGGAAGTTGGAAAGCATTGCCAAGCCAATATAAACCAACAAAAGTATAGCATGCTGCAAAGAATTAAAATAAGCCAAAAAGCCGTAGGTTAATTTAATTCCTTCCGATGATAAAGTATTTTGGATTTTTCCAGAGTCAAAATTAAGAAACTCCTTGTAGTCTAAATCACTTAGTCCATTAACCAGTTGATATCTGAGTTTTTTGACAAATTGATTTTGGAGTTTGATTTTGAAATAGCCGTCAATAAACCTCATGATGGCTTTCAATAGGAAAAGGAACACCATGAAGGTAATTACCACATTTAGATTTAGTTCAAATCCCAGGTTTTGAATCCAGTTAAGCAGGAATTGAAGTTCCCCCATTGTTTCTGGATTTGTAGACGTTAGGTCTGAACTGTCAGCAGCTATCTGAAATATTGGAATAAATAAAGCAAGACCAAATCCATCCAATAATCCAACCAATAGACTTAAAAAAAGAAGGAAGAATATCCTATATCCTAAAAAGGAATAAAAGAATGAAAAGTGTCTAAAGTATTTTTGAATTAATTTATTCAACATATAAAGTTTGAATCAATCTAAAATGGCTCTTATTTACTTATTTGTGAGAAATTCCAGATATGATTATTAATTGCTGGTAAAATGAAACTTGTAGTGCACAGTGAGTGGTAGACAAAAAAATAATTAGGAGAGAAACAATGTTTCTCCCCTATTTAACCTTAATTATTTTTCTTATTGAGCTTCTTTTTGCCTTTTTTATCGTCATCGTAATATCCATAGCCATAACCATAAGTATACCCATAGCCATACGTTACATTACTTGACTCAACCCCATTGAATACGGCATAGATATTCTTTAATCCTTTGCTGGATTTTAAGCCATTCAGAGCATCAACAAAGGATCTTTGGCTGTAATTCTGTCTAAATAAGAATAGAGTGAAATCCACATAATTTAATAGATCCAATGTCTCACTGACCAGACCAATAGGTGGAGTATCAAGAATGACAACATCATAATGTGCCTTTAACTCATTCATTAATACATCAAATCGCTCAGTAAACAAAAGTTCAGCTGGATTAGGAGGAGTTGGACCAGAAACCAGGATATCCAAATTTTCAAACTCTGTAGGCTTAATCACCTTTTTCCAGTCTTTCTCTTGACCGCTCAAAAACGTAGAAAGACCCTTGTCATTTGTTAAGTTAAAGTCATCGAAAATTTTAGGCTTTCTCATATCACATCCTACAAGGATGGTCTTTTTTCCTGTAAGGGAATAAACCGATGCGAGGTTGATTGCACAAAAGGTTTTCCCCTCTCCTGATATGGTTGATGTCAACATGAGCGCTATTTTCTCTTCATTTGGCTGAAGAAATCTCAAATTCGCCCTTAATGATCTAAACCCTTCTGCTATACCGGATTTACCCTGTTTAAATACGACAAGATTGTCATCTGATTTATTATGTAGTATTGTTGCTACCAAGGAAGTCTTCAAATGAGTCTCCAAGTATTTAGCATCTTCTATTTTCGTCCTGAAAAACTCTCTCAGTACAACAACAAAAATTGGTATAAAAACACCTGCTAGAGCAAAACCTAAATAATTTCTAACTGGTCTTGGAGATAATTGATAACCTCCTGACGCCCTTTCAATAATTTTATTTGCGGCTTTATTTGAAGCTTTCGTTATCGCTGACTCGGACCTCCTCTCCATCAAAAAGGTATAGAGGTTTTCGTATAATTTAAATTGTCTCTCAATCCTGATTAGGTTTTGCTCTGTCTGAGGAAGGTTTCTGAAAGATTTCTCAGTCTCAGAAATTCTCCTTTCTAGATCCGCAATAAGCCTTCTTGCATTATCATCAACATTTGTCAGAACTTCACGAATCGTTTCATTCAAGTCAGCTATTTTTCGATTAACTTCTTTAACAGCTGGCGAAATTTCTGTCTGAGTTGCAAGTAGTCTAGACTTATCCACCTGAAGAGATAGGAGGTTTTCAATTTGAGCATTCAAAATCGGATCATCTATTCCTATTCCGGAAGGCACCACTAGGTCTCTATAATTCTCTCTTACTAAATAATCCTTAAGACTCTGATAATAAGTCCTTTTGAATTTCTCTTCGTTGAGTTGTGTCCCAAGCTCTGATAATTGACTAAAAACTGCAGACCCCTCCGCACTTAAATCAAAAAACCGATTTTGAGATCTGAAGCTTTCTAATTGACGTTCAAAAAATCTTAACGAATCTTCAATGCCTGAAACTTGATCGTCAATAAACTTAATTGTATTGGAATAAACTTCATTTTTTTCCTCCAGCTCATTTGTCAAATAAGTGTCCATCAATGAGTTCAAGTATACTTCCCCAACTGCAACGTTGGTAGTATTTATACTTAAATTCATTATTGAAGCGCCACGTTCAACTGGGGAAACTCTTAACGAATTTGAAAATTGATTAACCAGTGAGTTGATATCTCTAACTTTGACATAGATTTCTCCGGATTTCTCTGGGTCAACTTTTGATATTTTTAGTCGGAAATTTATGGTTTCAACCCAATCACCGAATTTGAAACTTTCTGGTTTTGGAATGTTATTTAAGGTAATGGATGTCCCGTCAGGTAAATATTTAGTATAATAATCGTCTTCGAAAGACACCGTAAATGATTCATTATTCTCCCACGAGATCTTTAAAAGTCCATTAGTAACCTGTGGAGCTAACCAATCTACCTGAACAAGTATTGGAGTATTTTTATAAAGTCTGTTATATATAAATGTTCCTTTGGTAAAGTATTCTACATCAAAGTCCAGCGTTTTCAATGTAGCTTCAGCGATTGGTCTGGATTTTAATATAATGATTTCATTTTGAAGCCCTACATTTCCTACCTCAGTGATGCTTGGCTTTTCAAAAAGTGCAAAAGCGGACTCTTTTTCTTTGATAAAAAACTTACTCGATACACTAAATAGTGGAACAGTGGTTTTGGTTAGATAGAAACCAATCGCTAAGGAAATTCCTACTGATAAAATAATCCAAGGCCAAATTCTTAAGATCTTAGGAAGAATTGACTTGAAATCAATGGATTTATCTGGCTTTTCAGAAAAATCTACATCTTCGAATTCATTCATGATAATTAGTTTCTAACAAACGTTGTAATTAGGGCAAATGCAGTGATCATTGAAGTCACAAGAGTCAAAGTCTGAATAAAATTGGTTGCAGTTCCAACCTCTCTAACTTTAAGAGGCTCTGCATATAAAACATCATTAGGTCTAATAAAATAGAACTCAGAACTCAAAAGATTTTTATCATTCAAATTAATCCTGTGAATTTGAGAACCATCTGGGTATTGTCTAAGCAAAACCAGGTTATTTCTTTTGGCAAGTATCGTCAAGTCACCAGCTGCAGCTATAGCTTCAAAAATCGTAACCCGATTTTGAAGAATCGTCATTTTCCCGGATGAATTAAATTCTCCCAAAGCACTAAAACGGATACCTCCTAACCGAACACGGACAAAAAATTCGTCCTCATTAACATATTTTCGGACTTTATCTTCTATGATTGATTTAGCCTCTGCAGTTGTTTTTCCCACCAATTCTACCTCTCCGATCAAAGGCAACTCCACCTTTCCATTCTCGTCAAGTGTATATCCATTCATAAAAAAAACATCTCCTCCTTGGCCTCCACCCCCGCCCATCATGGCAGCGCCCGCATTATTATCAATATTGACAACAGAAAGTAATTCATTCAACTCAGGACTCGTTGTCTTTATATTGATTTCTACTATATCAAAGGATTGAAGCAAGTATTCTTCAAATTTATACCCCATCCTCTCATCAGAAGACATGTGGGCTTCGGAATCCTTTCCAAGATCTTGCATGTAAATGATTCGCTTATTTGAAATACAAGACCCTAGGAGGAAAAGTAATAAAAGCGAAAAAAACAGTTGATTTATTTTAAAGCTCATTTTGTGTTTAAAGATTTACTTTGAAAATTATAGAAGTTATTCGAATACTACAACCTTCCGTCCACATGATCTTTTTGCAAAACGCCTTTCACATCAAAAACAACTTGGCTGGGTGATCTTTTGATATTCAATTGTTTAAACTGATCATGAGAGACTGCTAAAATTAAGGCCGAATATTTTTGAAAATCGGGAGCATTTTCTCCAGATAAAATGTCCACATCGTATTCATGTTTCACTTCTAAGGGATCTGCCCATGGATCATAAACATCCACTTCCATATCAAAGGAACGCAATTCTTTATAAATATCAATAACTCTGGTGTTTCTTACATCAGGACAATTTTCTTTGAAAGTAAATCCGAGAATCAAAACCTTTGAATCGATGACTTTTAAATCCTTTCTCATCATCAATTTAATAACCTCCGTGGCCACGTGCTTACCCATGCTATCATTGAGTCGTCTTCCCGCAAGAATAATTTCAGGATGATAGCCCACTTCCTGCGCTTTCTGTGCTAGATAAAAAGGATCGACTCCAATACAATGTCCCCCAACTAATCCCGGTCTGAAATTAAGGAAATTCCATTTTGTGCCTGCTGCTTCCAAAACTTCCTGAGTATCAATTCCCAGTAAATTAAATATTTTCGAGAGTTCATTTACAAATGCAATATTGATATCTCTCTGAGAGTTTTCAATCACTTTCGCTGCCTCAGCTACTTTAATAGATGAGGCTTTGTGAGTGCCTGCTGTAATTACTTGTTTATAAAGCTGGTCTACATACTCAGCTACTTCCGGTGTACTTCCGGATGTAACTTTCAAAATTTTCGAGACGGTGTGTTCTTTATCCCCGGGGTTAATTCTTTCCGGAGAATAACCCGCAAAAAAGTCTTGATTGAACTTTAAACCAGAAATAGACTCTAAAACAGGAACACACTCGTCCTCGGTTACGCCTGGATAAACGGTTGATTCATAAACTACCACATCTCCTTTTTTAAGATACTTTCCGATATTTTCTGATGCTTTTAGCATAGGAGTGAGAACCGGACGATTATGCCTGTCTGTAGGAGTTGGAACAGTAACTATATAAATATTGCAATCAGAAAGAGAACTGCTATCTGAAGTATTAAAAAGTCCTATTTCTTCGTTTAAAGGATTACTGCTGAGTAAAACTGATTTTAAAAGATCATCTTCAACTTCCAAGGTAGAATCAACACCAGAATTAAGTGAATTAATCCGCTGATTATCAATATCAAAACCAATAACCGGGAATTTTTTTGCAAATTCAACAGCAAGTGGTAGCCCCACATACCCTAGCCCTATAATGGCTATTTTTGAATCATTAATAGATTTTATCATCGAAAAAGAATTTATTCAAATGGTTGTATATAGCTTCGCCCTCTCAGTCACAAGGACTTAGCATTATTTTTTTTACAGGAGAGGAAATACTCTTCTAAAATGAGTACCAAAATTACTCACTTCGAACTGATGGCAAAACTAATAGAAAAGGCTTTAAAAAAAACTCGATCAATAATTTCAATCACCAAATCGGTAGAGAAGATTTAGATTTAAATAGAGTGCCAAGTCAAGCTTTTTTTGAGGAAAATCCCGACTGCTTGATAAATTTGATTGCCATTGATAATTATAACTGGAGATAAGTTGGGCTTTACTTCCGATAGTCAAATTTTTGAAAGATTGATCCCACAAGAGGCCGAAACTGTAATCTATCCATGGTTGTCGTCCAGAGCTCCTACCAAATGCCCGGTAGAAAAAGTCCTGATGATTTGCAAGACGTTCTAGAAGTATTCCTCGCTTATGTAGTTTAGAGACTTTTGATATTTCAAAGGTAATTACATTCGACCCCACACCTGCTCCTACTCCAAGAGCCTCCCCCCTATTCACAAAGCCTCGTGCAAGCCCGTGCGTATGCCAAGTCTGATTGCCTATAAGGCCAGGGTATCGAATGTACCTGTTGACAGATTCCTGCTGGTGCGTATATTCTGCTCTTATTTGAAGGTAATCAGCCAACTTATTCAAGGCTATCAATTTTTGAAAGCCAATCAAATATGCTCGGGCATGTTCGGGATTTAGAATAAATTCCCGCCAATTAAAGGCGTGATCTCTACGACCATATTCTCCATAAATCTCAAATTTAGCAGAAGGCACTAAGTATCTAAAAGAAACCACAACTTGCTGATCCTGACCTTTGCTATCATAGCTAACGGAATTACCATTTGAAAACAAGCCTTCCTTTTGAAATACTTCAAAAATCGGAAACCAATCTAAAAACTTATCTCCCTTGAGACTATTGTATTGTTGGAAAGTCCTGCTAAAACCAAAAAACAGATTTGGGAGGAATATGGGGTTATAACTAATCGAAATCCCATTCAAATATCGCCAATCCCCATCAAAGTCTTCGAAATATCGTTGATTCAAAAAATCAATTTGAGTAGGTGGCAATAAGCTATTCTCAAGACGTCCTACAATCAATTGACCTTCAAAATTTCCAAGGAAGGTTTTAGCAGGCTTTCTTGTCTCTAGAGTAATATGTGGAAAACCCTCTGCATTATCACTGAATGTCAATGAATTGAATTGCCCTGGTCCCCACCAAATATTTTCAGTTGAAATCCCAATAGCGAAGGCGCCAAAATTCAATTTTGCTGAAGATTGTCCCCACCACAGCCGACTATTTGGACTAGTCCCAAATCGTTCAGGGTTATCTCCATTATTCCAATAAAAGAACCTTGATTGTAGAATTGGGGTAGAAAAATCACTCCCAAAGCCTACAAATGGCCTGTTTTGTCCAAAAACAAACTCCGGCTGCAATTGCAATTCAAAAAACCCAAGTTTTGCAAATATCCCTGTACTTAGATATGTCTGAAACCCAACATTGGGTAGCATCCCTTTATTACCCCAACCGTAAGGCCTCTTGGAATTATAGGTATTTCGAGAAATTAAAGGAAGAGTTAATAAACCTATTTTCGCGTCTTCTTCGATGATTTGGAGAAATAGATCGTCCTCCAAATCCTTTTTTAATTCCTGCAACCTCAAAGGACGAACCATAAAGGAATGCATACTACCTAGCTCTCCAGCCAACTGTTGCCTCCGATAATACTCTTCATAAATCGGAAGGCCAACATTGAGCTGTTGACTAAATGAATTCAAGAAAAGAATGAGCCAAGACCCAACAAAAAGGAAACCTTTTTTCAAATTTATTTCCTCAAAAAGGTATTATAAACAAACAAGGTGAACCAACGAGGCATAATACGTATAGGAAATCGAAGAAGAAATCGAACTAGTGAATTAAATGGTATTAGTCCTTCTCGATATGCAAGTAGAAAAAACCTTGCTTCATTTAAGCCATATTGTAAGCCCTGTCTACGTCCCAACATATCTTTTCCGAGTCGAAAATCAAGCAGAGAATCTTGAAGATTATGAAATCTCTTTCCCGCCTTAATCAATCGAAACCATAAGTAATAATCCTCAAATAAGATCATTGATTGATAAGATCCTACCTCCAAAATAGCGGATTTTCTAAAGAAGACAGTAGGGTGATTAAAAGGGCATCTTTTAAATGCAAATCGAATAATATCCTCGTTTTTTTCTGGAACGTTTTTCTTTCTGCTCAGGTCACCGGGTACTTCTATAAACTCGGTAATATTTGTCCCAATCAAGTCAACATCAGGATTTGCTTTTACAAAAGCCACCTGCTTTTCAAAGCGCTCTGGATGACAGATATCATCTGTATCCATTCTTGCTACCCATTCAAACGAACAGTGCTTTAGTCCCTCATTTAAGGCATAACCTAAGCTTTTGTTTTCAGGTAAGACAATGAGCTTCAACGGTAATATATCCTGAAAGCTATTGATCATTTCATCTAACTCAGGAGTCAAAGGACCATCTTTGACTAAAATGATCTCATCTGCTTGAAGAGTCTGATCGACCAGACTTTGAAAAGCTAATCGCAGATTTTCGGGTTTTTCTTGAAAATAGATCGATATAAGGACAGATAATTTCAAAAGTTATTGTTGGGATTTTAAAGGTATGTAAAAACTGAAAGTTGAACCAAAGTCTAGTGGATTTTTGGTTTCGGTATTTCCTGATATTTGAATTCCTGATTGTGAATTCTGAACTTTTAACGGTTGCGAAAGGACTGAAGGCGAAGATAGATTGACTGGACCAAAATTATCAATAGTAATCACGAAGTCCTGACCAATACTTCCCCTTTTCTCCATTTGGGTGATATTAATGTTTAGATTTTCATCTTTAAGTTGGAAGGATCCTCCAATAAGCCCTGAAACAGAAAAATCATAATCAGAAATTGTGAACTCAGATTTAGCGGCTTTTCTGAAGTTGACAAACCAAGCAGAGGAATCATAAGCAAGCAATAAATTAGATCCTGAATACCTAATCTGCTCAATTCCTAGAGCCGGAAAATTTACAGACCCTTCATCATAAAATTCAATAAATTTCTCCTCACTTATATCTGGGATCATCAGATAAAAATAGGAGTCGCTATAGATTATTGAATTTTCAGAATGCTTGATACTAATGGTCAAAAGCGGAATATTATTATTTTCAGGCTTATTTCTTTGATCAAGCTTCTCCCATTTCGTAATTGTAGACTTAGCCGCCAAACTTACTTGAATATCCTGTTCCTCAACAGGAAATATAATGTAGCCAGTGTTGACATTCCAAACTCCAATGGGAATATCAGCTGACATAAGTTTTGAAAAGTCCAAGCCAAATAAAACCTTTTCACTCCCATTTAAAAAAAATGCATTTTCACAAAGAGATTCTTGAGTTACAGTGGTATGGACCTCATGCTTGTCACCGTACTTTAATCCAACCCCCCAGAAAAGTACAACATCTTGAAGAAGAAGATATGATTTCACCATCTCTAATTCATAGCTTCCACTCTTTCTGCGCAAGTTGCCTGATATAAGAGCGCCTTTCTCTGTATTCAAGACACCTGCATAGCTGGAAAAACCTGAATAGTTTTTACCATATGGCGTTGCAGGTAGTGGATAGTCAATAAGAGCCGCTGTAGTTCCAGGTACTTTACGCCAATCCCAAGCACCCTTCACTTCATCAAAGCCAGGCTTATAATGGATAAAACTTCCGTCAGAACTGAAAAAGTTTTGCATCCCATTTCTTTGACCTTGATCACCGCTTTCCTGACCTGATGTTCTATCAGATACTAATCTGATGGAGGCTGTATATTTAGGCAGATCTGCTATTAGAAAATCCGAGCTGTAAAAACTATTGAATCCAGTATTTTTCTTGAAATCCAAATCTGATAGGACTCGATCTATTGTCTTTCTTTCATCCGAACCCTCTGAAAAAAAGCTTCTAAGTAGTTTAGCTCTGCTTTCAGGAAATTTGATCCAAGTTGACTTCACCTGGTTATGTCGCCCAAGCGCCTGTTGGACCAGTTGATTATTTTCGAGGAAGAAGGGATAGATGCCCTTTTCTAAAAAACCAGCAAGTAGGTTCAATTGATTCTTTTCCAAGGCCCACTTGGAGTCTTTTACATAGTAGGCATAGGCAACGAAGTCATTAAACCAGTCCAACCCATAACCAAGATTATAGATCTGCCCTCCTCCATAATTATGTTGATGCAATGCAAAATCAGGCATTAAAGCGATCGGATGGCTTTGCCCAGTATTGATGTGAAATTGAATCTGATTCTCAGCAATTTTTGAGACAGATCCCATCAAATCCTCACGGTCCAATGCTGCCGAAATAGCAGTCATAGCGTAAAGTCTATATCCAACATTGCCCATCCTCTGAACATCCTCATTCAAGTCATCACCTAAATTGAGAAAACGATCCTCTGCTTTTCCGAAATTCCAGGTATAACGGAGATAATTAGCCGATTCTTCTTGAATTCGCTTGATCCTTGGAGCATACGTTGGATCGGATAAATCCGCTTGCATGGTATCATAAAGTAGGATCAAAATGGTGCCCAGATATCTAGGTTGATCTAAAGCACTATCCGTCCACCGGAATTGTGGCTTATCAATCACCCACCAGGCCAAAGTCTTGTACAATCGTTCTTTAATCTCATTGAGCTCGACAGTTTCCATCCCCTCAGACTGCATTCTCAAAAAATAAAACACCTCTTGAAGTAAATCCTTTTTAATATCCGCTGAGGTAGGTCGGGGATTAGTTCTTAAAAAAGCCCCATTCGAGTCATTGATTTTATTTTTAAAGGTTTGGTAAGACCAATTCTTATCCTCATGCCTAAGGATAGATTTGTAAGTCCCCATTTCAGTCAGCCTTTTTCTGGCACTGGCCAAGTCTTGTGCTGAAAGTAAACTTAAAATAAAAAATAGGATAAATGAAAAACTAAACTTTACTTTCCATGTCGATCCTACCTGGGATTTCATTTCAAATAATAAGTTACAAATTTCTGTACCAAGTCTGCCCCTAAATTGAACTGAGTGGTAAAATTGAGTCCTCCTGTAAAATAAAGTCTTAGAAACAGCCTCCAATCTTTGTTCCAAAGTGCCACTTTCGCTAATTCTGTTATCTCATACTGCTTAATCTCCTGTTGGGCTTTTTGAGGAAAAGTTTCGAATAGGTTATTGAATTTTAAGTTGAAGAGATTTTGAAACTTTTTGAAGTTTTCCACAGAAGGAATATTGGCACGATCATCTATGTTCAAACGAACCAAAATCTGATCATCCACATGCAGGCTCTCCTCCACTAACAACCTTATCATCAATTCAACGTCTTGCTTCCGGCGAAAAGTCTCGTCATACCCATCTACTTTTTCCAGTAGCGATTTGGAAATCATTAGGGTTGATCCCGAAGCAAAATTAATTTTACCCAAAGCGAAAGGAATTAAATAACTATCCATCTCAGGTACTTTGGGTGAGGTTCGAACCTTTTTACCGTTTTTGAAGGAGTCAAACCTGCAAACAGTCATTTTTAAACCAGTACTTTCCAAAGATTGTACTTGAGTTTTGAGCTTTTCCGGATAAAACTCATCATCATTATCCAAGAAACAAATGAATTTTCCACTTGCGGAAATCCACCCAATATTTCTAGCAGCTGAGCCTCCCCTATTTTCCTCTTGTATGTGGTAGTGAATCCTAGGATCATCTCTATATTCATTTAATAAGGTTTGGGTTTGAACTTGAGAAACACTGCCAACCCCATTGTCATCTACTACAATCAATTCCCAATCTTGAAGAGATTGACTAAGCACACTTTGGATAGACTTTTGAAGAAATTCTGGCCTCCCATAGCTAGGAATAATGACTGAAACTTTAGCCATTTTCTAGCTTTTTGAACTTCCTGACACCTCGATGAAGCTGTTTTAAGTAGGAAAAAAAAGACCTAGTATTCCTATACTTCCCGAAATTTTTGATTGCTGAGTAGAAAAAAAAGACTTGGGATATTTTGGGGCCGTAAATTCTGTAGGAGCGCCCACCTACCAATTGTAAAGCTTGATCAGAAAACATATTTACCCGTCTTTTTCCAGAAGTCTCAAAAGGGTGGCTGACAATGGCTGCCGGGCAATAGATTATTCTTTTTCCTGATCTGATACAATCAGCTAAAAATGCTGTTTCTTCTCCTGAGGGAAAGTCGGCCCCTAAACCAAGTCGTACATCAAATCGGACTTGATCCAAGACCTCCATTTTTCCAGCGATCTCAACAGATGAAATCCTATCGATTGATTTTAATGAAACCGAATGACTTTTAAGAGGATAATTCTTAAATGGATTATTCTCTTCTTTTGACTTTACCTGAAAACATAAAAGGTCAGCTTCAGAGTGAGTCGCAAAAGCATTTTCTATTTGATTTTCAAATCCATCCAAGAAATTAACATCCTCATCAGCAATCAAAAAGTATCCATATGCCTGGTATTCTTTCGCGATTCTGATACAGTTGTTTCTATTTTTAGAAAGTCCTTTCCCTTCCAATCGGGATAGTTTGACATCAGACCTATTCGCTAGGCCTGAGGGGACTGGGAGTGATGCAATATTTTCGCCTTGCCAAGAAATAAAATAATTCACTGTATCCTTTGGCTCGGGCAGACTACTTGCCAGTTCATTTATACCCGATTGAAAAGCGCAAATCAAGACATTAATCATAACTATAACCTGGCTATGATTGCAGAGGCCCAAAAGTACCCAACCTCCCAAGGATCCGCCAAACTAAGTCCAATTATAAAGAAAGGAATGAATATATATAGAACCTTGGTGCCGGCTTGAATTCGTATAAAATACCAATATGCAAAGTAAATAAGGGTTCCTATCAGGCCTAACTCACCCAGTAAAATAGCTAAATGAATATGTGCATAACCTCCTGACATATAAGAATATAAATACCCTCCAACTTCATACCCGAGTCCAAAGAGCGCAGTAGGCAAATCTTGCTCAAAGAATCCAGATAGCCCCTCTAGGATTTGGATTTTGGTTATGAAACTACCATCTGTAAATGCAACATTATCCTGAATAATAAAAAGTGTAACGATTGAGGCCATCACGCAGATGATGGCAAAAACCCATTTTGGAACGAAAGACCTTGAGTTCCAAAAATTAAAGACCAACCAAAGGCACGTAACAAAAATTGCAGCTCTACTCAGAGTAAAGAAAATCAGTAATATAAATATTGTAGAAACAAGATTTCTTCTCCACCTGGATTTATAAACAACAAATAGGTGCAAGGCAAAAAAGATGAGTAGAAAAGCTCCCACATAATTAGAATCAAAAAACATGACGCTAGACATCTTGAAAAAATAAAAGGTATCCAAAGAGAGTCCTTGTTGGGCCCCAGTATAGATTTCTATCAAATAATCTGTGCTTTCAGAATTCAGATCTAAGGTGGGCATCAAATATCTAAGTGAAGTCTCAAGAGAGACAACTGTCAATACAAGTCCAATAATAAACTTCACCAAGGTTTGGATCTGATCTTTTGATAGACCTGTAGCCAGATAGTTGGTCAAAAAATATCCTGTTAGGATATAAACAAAGTGAAATTGGTTCCTCAAAAATGGCCCCAAACTTTCCATGGAATCAATCCAATACAAATGGGCCAAACTGAAATAGAGCAAGAAAATGCTAAGAAAGAAAAGCATGGCTTTTGATATTCGAGAGGGTCGGAAAGGTTCGAAAAATTGTGCGAAAAACCAGAAAAGTGTGAGAAGCATCAGTACCCTAAAGGGTACATATCGGTTGGCTCCCCCAAATAAAAAATCAAATCTTATAACAATAGAGGATGAAAGAATATAGAGGCTTGCTAATTTGAGATTCTCTACAGACTTGGCAGAAAGCCTTATCACTTTTGTTTGGAAATTTTGATCAATACAAATAAAGCTGCTGTTAACACACCCAAGGAGCCCATCAAAAAGAGTACGAGCATCGTTTGTGGCTTGCTTTTTATGGCTGGAATAGATACAGGTTCTATTTCTGCAAAAATCGGAGTCTCTTCATTGAGCTTTATTTTCGCTTGCTCCAGCTGGCTGTTTACAGTGAAATATAATGACTTCGATAGCTCATATTGAGATGATAAATTCTCCAATTGATTTTGTAAATAAGGACTTCTTATATCAAGATTTTTCTCCTTAAAGCTAGCCAAGCGCGACTGGTCTTCTAAAAACTTTTTTTCAAGTTCCTTTTTCCTAGTTGTCAGAAAATCAACCTGTTGAATTTGTTTATCTTGACGATATTTAGTCACATAAGAAACAAGATAATTTTTTGTAAATTCAGCTAAATAGGCAGACAATACGGGATTTGTGGTTTGAACACTCACCTGAATAATCCCCGTACTTTTATCCACTGTAACTGATACAATTTCTTTTATTGCATTCAGGTATTTGAAATCACCTACTGTGGGTCTGAAAAACCCTTTTTCCTTGTTGCCTTCTTCAAAAATCGTAGAAGGTGGGTTTTCTTCCTCATTTCCTATATTTCTTAAAGCGGAAATTATTTCAGCCGGTAGCCCTATAGTATATTTTTTGAGAACAGACCATGGATTAATTGGAGCATAATTTTGACCATAAGACATTAAATTTACACTATCCTTGAAGTCTGAATGATAAAAAGTATAGGTTACAAATTCACGAACAAATGGTGTGCTCTGAACAATACTTGGATATAAAGAGGGCCTTATAGCATCTGCCCCTGAAGCACCTAGTGAAAATGATCCCAATCCGGGAATTGAAGAAGCAATTTGCCCCAAATCACCCAAACTCGAAGAGCCTTTTGACTCAGGAAGTAGGAGCGTCTCAGCCCGATAAGACTTTGGGGTAAATAAGATATAAATAACTCCAAGCACTGCGAAAGCAATAATTATCGCAAGTGCCTGAAATTTATTCCGTTCTAAGTGTTTTAAAAACAGATTAAAATCCATAAGATCAAGTTGGTTTTACTAGAACTTTCATCTTCAAATACATGATGCTCAGGCAATTCTTTACTTTGAAAATTAAAAGAAGTATTCTAGGACTATTTTTTGGAAGTTTTTTGGAAAGATTGGAATAATATTCCTGGATAAGGTACCTGTTTTTTATAATATTTTTAATACTCCGGTTTTCACCTTGGTATACCCCATTTGCATGAATACGGTAGGTAGCCCAAAGTCCTTTCATAAAGCGAATTTTCCCTTTCAACTTTAAGAAAACAATTAAAGTCAAATCACCTGAGGGAAACCTTAATAACTCTTTAGGGTAAAAAGGTGGTGTGTTTCGCATCATAATGGAACAAGAAGGATATACTCCACCCGATTCATGAAAAATTTTGAAAAGATCAAGATCAAAATCCTCTTTAACTTTTTCAAATTTTGATTCGACTCTAGAATTCAATGACTCATCAAAAAAATGAGCGCCATGAACACAAGCTACATAGTCAGGATTACACTCTAAAAAATCCACTTGCTTCTGTAATTTGTATGGGTCTGTCCAAAAATCATCCCCTTCACACATGGCAATATACTTTCCTTGTGCTCTTGGGAAATTATACGTTGCAGACAAGGCTCTTGTACCCTGCGACCATAAATTCTTTTCTTGAAAAATGGGTTTGATCAAATCAGGATATTTCTTTTGATAATCTAAAATAATTTGAATGGTATCATCTGTCGAAGCATCATCATGGATCAAAATCTCAAAAGGAAAATCTGTTTTTTGAATCAAGAACCCGTCAAGAGCTTCCTTCAAAAATTTTCCGTGGTTATAGGTAAGACAGCTAATACTTACCAATGGGATATCTGAATCTGCCATATACTATAAATCCTTTAAGGGCAATTCTGATGGGAGGCTTTCAAATAGAAAACTTAATGCCTCAAGGCTTTTTGTAGAGCTCTGATTTTTGCCTTTTGGTTTATACATTACTTGTTCAATAGCGAGTAAAAGAGACTGGGCATTTTCCTGAGGAAGGAGCTTTACCAAATCCTTTTTGATATAGCTTGAGTAGTAGTTAATGGATTCTTCATCTATGAGAATTGGTGTATTTCCCATGGAAATACTTTCGAATATAGAACTAGAATTCCTAGATATATGAACATCACAATTTTTTAACAAAAACGGTAATTGTAGCCGATTCGCTTCATCTAAATTAAAATTTGTCAGGCCATTTTTCTCAAACATTTCTCTTACTTCTTCCTTTGCTAAGGATATAGCAGGGTGTAGTCTAACCCACCATTCAAATCGATCCTGAGACTTTTTCATGGCATCGAGGATGAAATGCTCCGGGCGATTAACCGTCAGAGTGTACAATACTACTTTTTTTGGAGAAAGACTTTCTTGTGACAAAGTCGGAATAATAAAATCAAGCCATGGGTTACCTCCTACTAAAACTCGGTGCTTGTTTTGGCCTTGTACCCATTGATTCATAGCTTCTTTCACAGGCTCATCCCAAACCCAGAAAAAGTCAGGAAATGTATTGTACCCCTCTTTTGGATAATTCCAAAACCTGTTATAAATGAGGTTTTCGGGATCGGAAGGAAATCCATGCCCGATATCGATAGATTTCACACCGACTTTTGAAGCAGCAAAAAGCATGGCAAACATTTGTTCATTGAAGAAGGTCAAGCAAAAAGCCAACTTTGGCTGATATTTCGAAAAAAGTTGCTCATACCGAAAAGATTCCTGGTAAATCTTTTCAATCTTTTGCGCCATGATATTTGCCATATCCTGTCGCACTCCAAGTTCCGAGAGTGAATCAAAAAAAACTACAAACCTGGAGTCATTAATTAGCCACTTGATTCTACTTTCATTGAATGCCCTAGGTTCATACGCATCAATAAATTCTATTTCATCACTGATTTGCTTATACTCAGACCTGAACTTATTGCCGGTAGAATACTCTACTTCGATTGATTTGAGATGAAATTTATTTTCAATTATTTGAATCAATGGAAAAAAAAACTTATTGATAAAACGCCCATTAAAAGTGGTTCTAAAATACCAAGAGCCAAAAAACATCGCATTAGGAATTGGATGTGCTTTCGGGGTTTTTGAAACACTCTTTTTCTCCCGACCTAAATCCTTATCCTTTAAGGTTAATTTAACTTTTAGCTTCCTCAAAAAAGATCGTACTGGTTTTCCTTTTGATTTTCTAAGCCAATCAAGTTTCACCGCATTTTTTCGAGAGTTCAATTCATTTCTACACTCCACAAAAACCAAGGTTCTAAGAATTGGCCAAATATCCATACCCTGATATTTCCAATCAGTAAGGTCTTGGTCCCTTTCAAAAGAAAGAATTTTATCTTTAATTTCTTTTAGATGAAACACTACTGGAAATTGTGGTTGAATTAAAAAATTGAAAAAGGGAGTCAATAGTTTCCCTCATGGTGTGAATCGGTTTCCATTGGAATTGAGATTGGAACTTGCTGCTATCTAGTCTGCCAGCATTGGTAAAGTCTTTTTTAAGGTCTTCAATTATTATGTCGGATGAAGCTTTTTCAGCGATCCAATTGGCAATCTCTGACAAAGAACAAACTAAAGTACCTCCGATATTATAAAGCTCATCGAGTTGATCAGAATCCTTTTGAAGAATACTTGCAATCGCTCTTGAAGCATCTCTGACATCTAGCCTTTCTATCGATATCTGGCCATTGAATAGTTGTAGTTTTGCCTCATTCTCAGCCTGTAATACCAATTTGGAAAGAACGTCAACTGGCTCCAATCCTGGCTGACCTCCACAAAGGGTCCCCAATCTTAGTGATACTGTTTTGAGCTGTGGGTAAATCCTATTCAGAGTCTTTAGAACCAATTCAGTGGAATACTTTGCTTGCCCATAAACACCTAAAGGTGCAACGGGACTCAACTCTGTCCAATGCTCCCCACTCTCTACACCATAGACACTTTGAGAAGAAATATTTATAATCAAAGGAACATGATGAGCGGCCATTTTTAAAAAGAGCTTGCTTGTAAGCTCCAAACTTTCAGCAATAGCCTGATTGCCTTGGTAGGGTCTAGCAAATGCTGCATGCAGTCCAATATCTATAGTTCCTAGATCAAAATTACCCTGATCAAGATTCTCAAAATCAATACATTTATATACAAGTCCTCCAAACAACCGTTCTAATTTCTCTTTATCCCGACCTAGTAGAATAAGGTCAAACTTATTTTGGCCGAGAAGATTCTTTACTAAACTCTGCCCCAAATAGCCTGTTGCTCCAGTAATAAGAACTCGCTTTCGCAGAGAAAATCTACCCTGATTAATTGCTGAAAAAATCTCTGTGATTTTATCATTTTTTGAAAGTTCCATTACCCGGTCAGCTGTCTGACGAATACCAAATCTGCGAGAGTTGAATTCAAGAAAAGAAGGCTTATCTCCGATATTCAACCAGCTCTTAATACACGCTTCCACCTCATTAAAACCCATTAAAGCGCGCAAACCCGTGATTCCTGTAAAACGGGGATTCATTTCGAAAACTTTAAGACCTCTTTTCGTCATTCTTCCCTGAATATTCAGAGGACCTACCAACCCGCGATTAAGAAACTCGGGAAGCAATTGGTCCACCGTCTCCCAAATCAAGGGGTCTTCATAGGGCAAAATTTCAATCGGAATTCCGCTACTTAGTTTATTATAGGTAGCCATCTTTCCCAGGAGCTCCCCATTTTTACCAATGACCAATTGAATAGAAATTTCTGAAACTTGTGGGTTTCTATTTTTTGAAATTTCAGAGATAAAAAAATCATAATTAGGATCTCCTTCTATCGGAATGGCCAACTCCTGAAGGATATGATTTTCAGTAATTAGATGAAAATCTTCTTCGCTTTGGATTATTTCTACCCCTTTAGAGGCGAAGCCACTTCTAGGTTTAGCAATCAAAGGAAAGCTCACCTCTCCTTTTGCTATAGCATCCAATACTGTTTCTTTCTGAAAACACTTTACAAAAACATCTGTGATTGGATTTAACTCCAAGCTCATCCGTTCTTTATCCCTACACAAGGCAATCATGTCTTCAGAGGCAGCAAGGATTTTGATACCTGACTTCTCAAATTTGGTTTTATTTTGAGAGTAAATATGGGCCTCATCATCTCTCCCTGGTATGAGAAAATCAATCTTATACTCAATACACTTTTTTATCAGTTCATCGACAAAATCAGCGGCATAAATCGTAGGGGTATAATCCATTGCATCACATGCATAGGCACCATAGGCAAATGGGTTTGTCCCCAAGGCTATTGTTTTAAGTGGCAGATTAGAAAGTCTGCAAGAATTGATTACTGACTCACCTACGCCACTTCCTATGCAGCTTATTCCAATAGTGTACTCCTTGGCAGGGCTATTAATCATTTAATTTTCGTGTGCTCTTAAAATTATTCTGCAAATCAAATCAACCTCCTCTATAGCTAAATCAAAATACAATGGAAGGCAAAGAACCCTCTTGGCTGTTTCTTCTGTAATAGGCATTTCAGTGTTTTCTAAATATGGTAAAATACTAGATAGGGAGGGATAGAAATACCTTCTGGTAAATATTTCGCGGAGTTTCAATTGATTGGCGCATTTGAGCATGGTCTCCTCCGAATCAAAAACTACAGGAAAGTAAGATGCATTATTGGAAGCATTTTCGTGCCACTTGGGATATTTAATTTTCAGACTCTTTAATTTTTGACGATAACGATCCGAAAGCATCGTACGCTGCTCAAGGATCGAATCGAAGAAGTCTAAATTTGCCAAGCCCATTGCAGCGTGAAATTCCGAATTCTTTCCATTGATTCCCAATTCGGAAAAATTAGATGGTCCATCAAAACCAAAATTTCTCATCCGCTCCATTTTTTTTACCAACTTGGAATCATTGGTAAAAATCAATCCTCCTTCTATGGAATGGTAAAGTTTTGTGGCATGAAGGCTACAAACCGAAATATCTCCGTAATCAAATATTGACTTACCATTGATCTTCACGCCAAATGCGTGAGCCCCATCATAAATTACTTTCAAGTTATGTCGTTGAGCAATTTTTTCAATTTTCTCTACATCACAAGGATTGCCATAGACGTGCGTGGCTAGAATGGCAGTGGTATTTTCATTTATGGCTGCCTCGATCTTATCTGGATCAATATTCAATGAATCCGGATCAATATCTACGAAAACCGGCTTGCAGCCTTCCCAAACAATACTACTGGTGGTTGCTACAAAAGAAAAAGGTGTGGTAATAATCTCCCCCTTTAATCCCAAGGCTTTGATAGCAATCTGAAGAGCGATTGTTCCATTGGTAACAAATAATGCATATTTTAAATTTTCTCGCTCCCTAATTCGAATCTCTAATTCGCTAGCCAAAGGCCCCATATTTGTAAGCCATTGTCTTTTCCAAATACCTTTCAGGTAGGATTCATAAACTTCCTGCGGAGGCAAAAATGGTTTTGTTACTGGTATCATGATTTCAAGGTAAACCTAAAACAATTTTTAAAGAGTAAAACGATCTCCTCTAGAATAGGATCTAGTGGCTTTTTGACCTAGAATTTGGGAATAGAACTTAGGGTGTAATCCAAATCCAGGCCTAATGCTTTTAACATTTTGATCCGTGATAAGATCTCCTTCTTTTATATCCTTCACTACATAAAGGGATCTAGAGAAACTTCTTCCTTCTTCTTGTTTTTTTGTCAAGTGATAATCAATTTGACCTATCGCTGATTCCGCTTCTCTAACTGCCTTGACCATCATTGAAAACTCTTCCTCATTTAATGAAAATGAGGCGTCAGGCCCTCCAATTGATCTATCGAGAATTAAGTGTTTTTCAATGATTTTAGCACCAAAACAAGTGGCTACAACAGGAACAGTAGTCCCCAAAGTATGATCAGAAAGTCCAGTTACTACTCCAAACCTTTCAGCCATATCTTTTACCATTATCATATTGGCTTCATTAATAGGGGCTGGATAACTAGAAGTACATTTCAGTAATGCAGCTTCCCTATTATCCATTCTATAACATGCATCGAGGGCCAGTTCAATATCTTCTTGGGTAGCTATTCCTGTAGAAATAATAATCGGCTTTCTTTTAGAAGCCACATATTCTATCAAGGGAATATCCGTGATCTCGAATGATGCAATTTTATAAGCTGGTACATTTAGGTCTTCCAGAAAATCTACCGCTGTTTTATCAAAAGGGGAACTAAAACAGATTAGCCCCTCTTCTTTTGCTGCATTGAAAAGGGGGTCATGCCATTCCCAAGGGGTGTGGGCTTCCTGATACAATTGATGCAGGTTTTTCCCTTCCCAGATTGTTCCTTTGATTATAAAATCTTCTTTGTCACAATTTAAGGTAATCGTATCTGCTGTGTAAGTCTGTAGCTTAATAGCATCTGCACCAGCCCTTTTTGCTGCTCTTATTGTTTCTATAGCGGTATCCAAGCTTCCATTATGATTTGCAGAAAGCTCAGCAATTATAAAAACGGGAGACGTTTTATCTATTTTGAAATTTCCTATCTGCATGGTTAATCTTCAATGAATATTCAATAACACCATTATTAAGGATTCTCCTTCCAAATCCCAATTTTTCAAAAATCTTTACAGATGCTATATTATTATTTTTCACTAAACCTTTAAGCATCTTTATTTCAGGCCTTCTATTTTCTAAGTTTTGAACTGCCAGTTCAAGCATTTTTTTTCCATATCCCTTACCTGTGTGCTCCGGTGCAATTAGATAACTGATGAGGCCTTCTTGACCATCAATATCAAGCCTTATGGAACCTACAGGTTTGCCCCCTATTTCAAATAACTGGTAGATGCAGTTCTGATCATTTATCTTTCCTGCAAACCAATTCTGATGGTCCACCAGAGGAATAAATTCCGGATTGAATGAATACTTCCTAGTAAAAGGATCGTTGGCCCAAGTATATGTGAGATCCACATCCTCCATCTCAGCATTCCGTAAATAAAGGCTTTCACTAGTTTTTGAATGAATCAGCACATCAATAAATTCTCCTTCAAAAAAACAGTGCTCTTTCAACCTTGCTTCTCTTATATATCCTCTTCCCTCTAATGCTTCATACAACTTAGGCCTTAAATCAAAGGCGTAAGTAAAAATTTTATGCAGAAATATTTCATCAAATGCCACTTTTTCAATCAAACCCAAATAAGTTTTCCAATGGAAAAAGAAGAGGTTCTTTTCCAAGGCAGTATCCATAATAAAAGAAATCTCAGCATTTTTATCTACCCAATTGATATGAACTAGACCACCATAACCTATACATTTTTCTCCCTCTAAATAGGAAAATAGAATTTGACAAGGTCTTTCCTCATTGAATAGTTTGGAGACTACATTTTCAAAATAGTAATTCTGATCTGCTTCTGTTAAAGGTCTATCCTGACGGAGATGGTATATCTGTTCATTTCGCCATTTCATGACAGCATACCTGTCATCCATTCGTATGGGAACAAGGGAATAATTTCCAGCTGAAAAAATCTGCTTATTTAATACTTTGTAGGTAGCCATATTTCAGTTCAGCCAAATTCCAGTCATGGATGGTATCAATATCTTGGACTTCCAGAGTTGATAGCTCAATAGCTCTTGTATTGTCTGTAAAAAGCTTTTTATTCAGCAAAAACCTCTCAATATCAAGCCAATACCATTGACCCGCATCGTGGTATACATTTTCCAAATCTTGGGACCTACTGTTCAGATGTTCCTTCCAAACCATTTCAACTTTGCTTAAACTATCTTTTCTTAGCCCTCTCCAAATCGGATAATCAAACTTAACTACAGGGAATACAGCATCAGCTGCTGAATCTATTAACATGCTTTTCCCTTTTTCTAATAAAGAACTTGTAACAAATGGCGCTGTAGGATAAAGGCAACATGCTCTAATAAAACTTCGCCTTTGTCTACGGTATTCTAATAGAACCTCTTCAATAACATTTGAAGTGGTGGAATGATCATCTGCGTTTTTTTCGGATCGAATGAAAGGAACAGTCGCCCCAAAACCTTCCGCAACTTTGGCAATCTCCAAATCATCGGTAGACACCATTACCTCATCAAACAATCCTGAATCTAACGCGGTCTGGATACTGTATGCTATGATTGGTTTTCCTAGAAATTCACGGATGTTTTTTCTGGGAATCCGCTTGCTTCCTCCTCTAGCTGGAATGATACAAAGATCACCCATTATAAAAATCATCAATTTTATCCATCACAAATCGTTGTTCTTCATCCGAGAGTGAGGGAAACATCGGAATACTAATGCAATGACTGTAGTACTTTTCAGCATTTGGCAAGTCTCCTTCCTTCCAGCCAAACTGCCTATAATATGGCATGAGATGTGCCGGGATGTAGTGTATTTGAGCAAAAATCTCTAAATCTCTTAAATACTTATGAAGTTCCTTACGCTGTTTTACCTCAAGGACATATAGATGATATGCATGCCCTTCTATCACCCCTGACTGTCCCGTAACATAAGGTTTATTCTTAAAAAAATCAAAATATCGATTAGCTAGTTCTCTCCTTCGACTTAACCCCTCATCTGCCCTAGAAAGTTGACTCTTTCCGAGCGCTGCTTGCATATCAGTAAGCCTGTAATTATATCCCAACTCATGCATTTCGTAGTACCACAGAGAGTCATCGTATATTCGATTTGAAGGATCTTGTTGGATACCATGGGTCCTTAGGTTTAAGATTTTTTGATAAAGCTCTTCATTATTGGTTGTAATCATTCCTCCTTCCCCTGCTGCGATATGCTTGACCGGATGAAAAGAAAAAATAGCTAAATCTGCATATTGACCAGACCCTGACATTACTTGATTTTGATTACTATCCAAAAAAAAGCCTCCAGGTGAGTGACAGGCATCCTCAATAATCCAACAACCAAATTCATCAGCTAATTGCCGAAATACTTGCATATCAACTACTCTTCCTGCAAAATTTACAGGAATTATTCCTTTAATTTCCCGTTGAACATCAGCCTCAAGAATTTTTCTCACATGCTTAATATCAAGTAGGTAAGTCTCAGGATGGATATCCCCAAATATCACTTCTCCCCCGCAGTACCGAACGCAGTTGGCAGAAGCCACAAAGGTAATAGGGGTAGTAATCACCTTATCTCCTGGCTTGACATTCAAAGCGATAGCATTCAGGTGTAAGGCAGCTGTACCATTTGAAACAGCTACTGCATACTTTGCACCTACATAGTCTGCAAAAGCTTGCTCAAATTCAGCGATTCTTGGACCTTGAGTAAGGTAGTCGGATCTCAGAGTGTCAACTACCGCCTGAATATCATCCTCTGTGATGTGTTGCCTTCCGTATGGAATTTTATTCATTGAATGCCGAAATTTGGATCTACATGTTGCTTAATTAATGCTCTTAAGCTTTGGACACTTTCCCAGTCTGAGTTGGTTTCTGAGTTATAAGCAAATCCTTCAGGAACTTTCTTTGCTCCAAATTGCTGAATAAAGTCATTCACTTTCCATTTCGGAGTAGTCGGTAGAATAGTGAAATATTTACCCAGATCATAAGTATAAAATGAGTCAGAGGGTGTTATCATTTCCTCATGTACTTTTTCCCCAGGTCGAATTCCGATTATTCGCTGTTCACACTCTGGACCTATTGCCTCGGCCACATCTGTTATTCTATAGGAAGGAATTTTAGGAACGAAAATTTCACCTCCCCAAGCATGTTCTAAAGCATGCATGACCATTTCCACTCCACCCTGCAGAGAAATATTAAACCGCGTCATCTTTGGATCTGTAATTGGAAGTACTCCTTCTTTCTTTTTACTTAGAAAAAAAGGAATAACAGATCCATTGGAACCCATTACATTACCATACCTTACGACACTAAATCGAATAGGATTCCAACCCTTGATGTTATTAGCAGCTACGAAAAGCTTATCAGAGGCCAATTTTGTAGCTCCATAAAGATTAATAGGAGCACAAGCTTTGTCGGTAGATAGAGCTACCACACGCTCCACATTTGTATCCAAGCAAGCATCTATCACATTCCTTGCACCGTCAATATTAGTTTTTACACATTCCTCTGGATTATATTCAGCGATGTGAACATGTTTCATAGCAGCAGCATGAATCACGTAATCCACATCTTTCAGAGCCCTTTTTAGCCGGTCCTTGTCTCGAACATCTCCTATAAAAAATCGAATCTGTCGATAATCCTCATGAGGATATTCTAAAGACATTTGAAACTGTTTTTGTTCATCCCTAGAAAAAATAATCAACTTTCTTACATCAGGATATTTCTTTAGAATATGCTCAGTAAGTGCTTTGCCTAGAGAGCCAGTACCCCCTGTAATTAATATAGATTTTCCTGCTAGCATTTAATTTATATCTCCTGTAATTGGACCATTTTTTGGAAAGAATCAGACCTCTTTATCAAATCGGAAAAAGCGCCCCTATTTTCAATTTGTCCATGATTTAATAAGATTACTTCATCCGCACTCTTTATGGTAGATAGTCTATGTGCTACAATAAGGAGCGTGTATCTACCTTTTAATTTTTCAATATTTTCCTGAATTATTTTCTCTGTTTCAGAATCCAGAGCTGAAGTTGCTTCATCCATGATGAGAATATCGATGTCCTTGAAAAGTTCTCTTGCGATCGAAAGGCGCTGTTTTTGTCCACCACTGATCAGGATACCGGCCGAACCCAAATTGGCGTTTTCTTTTTCAGGAAGTGATAGAACAAAATCAGCAATTGCTGCCTGTTCCAACGCTTTCCAAAACCTTTTTTGATTTTCAGGAGTTGGCTCAGACCATTGAGTTACGTTGTTAAATATTGTATCCGAAAAAATTACAGGTTCCTGAGTAATATATCCTATTCTCTTCTTAAAACTTAATTTCTCAACCTCTTCAAGGTCTACACCATCTATAGTAATTGATCCAGTTGAAACAGGCATCAATCCCGCAATCAAATTGACCAAAGTTGATTTTCCACTTCCACTTTCACCAACAAATGCATAGGCTTTATTTTTACTTATTGTTAAATCAATTTCAAACAAAACCAGCTTACTACCATAAGAAAAGCCAACATTGTCTAAGCAAATTGAATCTTCAAACTTCTCAAACGGTACCACTCCGTTTGATTCTTTTTGCGACTGGAGTTCTTTCATGAAAGCAGTCATATTTTCCAATGAACCCGACAAGTTCAAAAAGCCATTCCATTGTGTCTGCATCATTACCAAAGAATTCAAAGACCTATAGAAAAATAACAAACTCAAAATAATGACACCTAATTGTTGGGAAAAAACATTTACCTGAACAATGATCACAACTACTACCACAAAAATAACCATAGGCTCTCTTGCTGCCACAAGTAAAGCATTATAAAAGCCTATTTTCTTATTACTATTTACGATATAATCTACTGCCTCACGTAACCTCAACTCGTATGTTTTGATAAAACCTGTTGCCTTTAAATATTTATAAAAAGCTACTTTCTGGATTAGCATCCCTTGAAAGGTATGTCCGCCTGAAGTGATTTTCTTCGAAGTCTCCTTCGTTTTTTTATACACTCGGTTATACAGGAGATTGGTTGCTCCACCTCCTAATGCGACTAACAATGCAAACTGAGGATCTGTAAAAAAGGCAAGGATTAAGTATACAAAAACTAAGGTTGCGGATTGAACTGAAGCAAAGTAAAAAGCATAAGCATTGGAAACTCTTCCTACCTCGGCACTTAAAGTATTTTGAATTCGACCAGAATCAGCTAAAACAAACGATTTGAAGTCAAAATCCGATAAGCCGCTCAAGCTATCAAAACGTAATTTTCGAATAAAATACTGCTGAGTTAGTACGTTATAATATGACTCCATAAACTTCATAACCCCTTTTAACACAAAAAGAGTGAGAAGCATCCCAAGCACTAAATAAAGATTTAACTCAAAACCTAAAAGCTCTATAGACTCTATCAAAAAGCTCATCCCACCTAGTGTTTCGGGGTTGATATCAGAACTTCCGTCAACCATTTGTAGTAATGGTAAGAACATTGCTAACCCAAGACCATCTAAAAGCCCTACAGTGAAACTGATCAAAAAGGCAATAAAAATCCTATACCCTAGATGATGGTAGAAGTAGCTGAAATGAATCAGATATTTTTTGATTAAGGATTTAATTTTAGACATTTCAATAAATAAATAAAGCCTATTGATTAGATGCGGGCACGCCTTTCAAAATAGATTTATTCCTAAAATTCTTGGTTACCACCGCTCCAGCTCCAACTATCACTTCATCCCCGAGTTCTATTCCAGGCAACAATATGGCTCCTGCTCCTATCCTGCAGTGCTTACCTACTTTGGCACCCCCTAATATTATCGATCCTGGTCCCAACTCCGAGAATTCACCTACTACACATTGATGATGCACATTAGCGCGCGAATTAATCAAGACGCCTTTTCCAATTTCCGTCTCTGGGCCTATGAAGCCAAATGGCATCAAATCAAAGTCTTGACCAGACCCCATTAAAACACTATTTGCACCTTTTAACGCGTAATATTCACCCCCAAATGATTCAAATTTTTTAAAAAAATATTCCCTAAAAGCCGGGGATCCTACTCCCAAACAAAAATTAGGATTCGTTTCCAATGCCTTTTTCAAATCATCTTCAGTATTCAGTATTTTAGACCGCGAGGAATGGATTATTGTTTTTGCGCTATCTTCATCGTAGAAAATGATTTCTGAGACTGGAATACCTTGGGAAATTAGCACTCCATATACTTCTAAGCCGTGTCCTCCTGCTCCTGCAATAATCATATTTACTTAAAATTAAAATCTCCCCAATCTAGTTTTGGGGAGATTTCGAAATATTTATTTAAAACCAATACCATAGTGAGTAAATCCTAATGACGCTAAGTATTTTTTATCGTAAATATTTCTTCCATCAAATACGACTTTATTTTTCAACAACTTACCTACGACTTCCCAGCTTGGTATTCTGAATTCTGACCATTCTGTTACCAGCAGCAACGCATCAGCATCAACCAAAGCATCATAGGCATCTTTGCAATAAGTTACTTTATCGAAAATGTAATGCTCTTTCGCCTCTTCCATAGCTTTAGGATCATAGGCTTTCACTGTGGCACCAGCAGCACGAAGCTCATCAATTATCACAGCCGCGGGAGATTCACGCATATCATCGGTATTAGGCTTGAAGCTTAATCCCCACATCGCGAAGGTCATTCCAGAAAGGTCCTCTCCAAAATGAGCTTTTACTTTTTTCGAAAGCACATACTTTTGATCATCATTCACATCTTCCACAGATTGAAGAACTCTCAAATTATAGCCATATTCTTTGGCTGTTCTAATGATAGCTTTGACGTCTTTTGGAAAACAAGAACCTCCATATCCTACTCCAGGATAAATAAATTTATTACCAATTCTTGGGTCTGATCCAATTCCCTTACGAACCATATTGGCATTAGCTCCCACCAACTCACATAAGTTGGCAATATCATTCATAAATGAAATCTTGGTTGCAAGCATAGCATTGGCAGCATATTTGGTCATTTCCGCAGATGGAATATCCATGTAAATAATACGCTCTCCACTCAGTTGGAATGGCTTATACAAACGCTGCATGATCTTTTCAGCCCGCTCATCATCCACTCCAATCACAATTCTATCTGGTCTTAAAAAATCCTCTACTGCAGCACCTTCTTTTAAGAACTCAGGATTAGAGGCAACAGCAAATGGAAGATCTGAACCTCTTTTATCCAAAGCTGCCTGAAGCGTAGCCCTTACCTTTTCTCCTGTTGTAACTGGTACTGTACTTTTGGTAGCCACTACGATATAATCACTCATTTTCTGACCGATTTCATCTGAAACTGCCAAGACATATTTCAGATCAGCAGATCCATCTTCACCTGGGGGGGTTCCAACAGCTATGAAAGCAACTTCAGCACCCTGAATCGCCTCTCCCAAATCAGTGCTGAAATGTAATCTGCCACTTTTATAATTTCTGACCACAATTTCCTCTAGACCTGGCTCGTAGATGGGCATGATGCCATTCTTTAATTTCTCAATTTTCTTTTGATCAATATCCACGCAGGTTACTTCTATACCTACGTCAGCAAAACAAGCTCCAGATACTAGGCCTACGTAGCCAGTACCCACTACTGCAATCTTCATATAATAATTTATTATTAGTTAGTTAATTAATCTCTCTACAAGGATCCCCAGAGTAGCAAGACTTGAAGCGATTCCTATCCAACTTGCTGCACTCATCCTTTCTTTAATTGGTTTTCGTGGCACCACAATTTCTGCTCCCGGCTCAATTGAAGGGTAGTTTTTCAAACCTAAAAAGCTTCTGGTTTGAGCGGCATCTCCGTTGGCATATATGACATACGCCTTTGTTTTTCTTGCGTTTTCCGTAAACCCTCCAGCCTTTGAAATATAATCTTTTAAGGATTTCCCACCAATAAAACGTGTAGTAGTTGGGAGTAATACTTCTCCAACCATTCTGACAGTCTGTAATTGTTTAGGAATCTGAAGAATATCGCCTTCATACAAAATCAAATCTGCTTCTGATCCAGGGTGTTGCATAATATACTCTAAATCTATACCCACTAGATCTTGTTGCTTGTACCTAGAGGCATTTAGAGCAGAATCAATTGAAATACTATCAGTAGGAACCGAAACTTTAAAAAGTTGACTTCTCACTTTTTTCTTTTCCTCATCAATCTGAACAAGCTTCTTTTCAATCCTTTCGAATAATATCTGCTCAGCCTCGTTTGTGTTTCTATTAAGTTTTGGGTCTAAATTGTCCCGAATTTCCTTGAGTCTTTGCTCCCTTATTTCCTCCTCAGACTTTTCTTCATAATAAATAGTTCTTCTAATTAAATTCGCTCCTTTTGGATAAGCAAAATTTGAAAGTCCACCTGCTCTTTTGATTACATCAGAAATTCGTTCATTTGATGAGGAAATGACAAATTCACCTGGATATCTCACTTCACCTCTAACAGTTACTAACTGCTCCTTTTCGAAACCTGGACTTCTACGGATAAACACATGATCAAATGGACTCAAAGGCATGTTTGCTTCCTCTGCCGAAAGTTGTAAGTTGGGATCTATAGTCAGGTTAGTTATTTCAGCGATTTTGCCGCTTTGTTGATCCCGAACTCTCCTTGCAATTTCTATGGAGGAATTGGTAGCTGACTCCAGTAATCCACCAGCACGAAGAATAAGGTCTCCCACTGTCATAGATGATGCATATGGGTATGTTCCTGGTAGATTAACCTCCCCTGAAATTTTCACATAATACTCTTCCTGAATATCATATCTACTTGGGACGAATAATAGATCTTCGTTCTTAAGTATTATATCCTCAGCTGTTCCTTCTATAATTCCTTTTAAGTTCAATGGGACCGCCGCTAAAGTCAGATCATCGCTGGTTCTGTACAATGTAGCTCGATTCGTAAAAGCTTCAGGTCTTAAACCTTCTGCCTTTTCAATTAACTGCTTGATTGTTAAACCCGACTCACCGAGAGCAAATTCTCCGGGTCTATTTACACTTCCAGTTACCTGAACCCTATTAGAAAATCTGTCTAAGGCTTCACCAACTAAAATTTCATCCCCATCTTTGGGAGTAAAAGTATTGAAGTCAGTTTCAGAAACATCTAAAACTTTTCTCTGATTATTTTCTATTCTTCTGACAGTGACCCTGTCTTTATAGGCTTGGGCTGTGAAGCCTCCCGTGTAAACAAACAAATCCATTAAGGCTTCATTTGGCTTTACTTCAAAAAGACCTTCTCTTCTTACTGGGCCCGTGATCTCAACTCTTGCCTGTAAAGGCGGTACTATAATCACATCATTATCTTGAAGCAAAATATTTGCACTCTGGTCTCCTTTAGATAAAAACTCATAAATATCGACAGCAGCCACTAACTTCGAATTCCTATATACTTGAATATTTCTAAATGCTCCATTTTCATTAGGGCCTCCCGCAGCATACAGGGCATTAAAAACAGTAGCAAAGGAAGGCAAAGTATAAGTTCCTGGTTTTGTCAATTCTCCTACCATGGATACTTTAATGGATCGAATATTCCCTAACCGAACTTGCAAAAACGTGTTAGGATTTGCTCCATTGAGACCGGAATAAATTCTCCCTAGACTATTCTTTATCCTGCCTGTTGCTGCCTCAATTGAAGCCCCGCCAACCTGAACGGGCCCAACATTAGGAACGAAAATTCTTCCCTCAGGAGTAACTGTCAAATCATAGGACTGCTGACTTGCTCCATAGACATCAATTAATAATTGATCTCCAGAACCAACTATGTATGAAAGTGGAGTTGGTAGATTTAAACTAGGACTAAAATTTAATTGCCTATTATGAAACAACTTAAATCCGAATATCTTTTTTTGAGTTGGAGTAAGATCATAATATGGATCTGATTTCCTCAAAGAGTCAAAAAGGTCTATCTCTTGGTCCATCAGATTCCTTCCTCCCTCCATTTTTCCAGAAGTACTGTTAGTCTGACCGGACATCCTCAAATCAGTGATTCTTTGACCTAATTTATTAGCCTCAGACGCAGGCATACCCTTCTCTCTCGCCAAGGCTACCAATTGGTTTGTAGTCAATCCATTTGCTTCAGCCCTTTTGATAAGTTGCTCTAATTGAGCATCTGACAGATTATCCACTTTAAGATTTTGAATATCTGACAGGCTTTGAGCCTGTAAAAGTATACTCAACATCATAGAAAAGATGAAAAGACAACAAACCTTCCAGTTTTCGATTAGCTTAGAAATCAGTATGTTTTTCAAGTTGAAGAATTTAGGAAAGAATAAATATGCAAATTTTTCTAAGATTGGCACAGCTTCGCCCTTTCAGTCACAATTTGTGCCTAGCTATTATTTTACTTTTTTTGTTAATCTCTCGGAGTTAAACCCCTATTTTATTATCAAACAAAACCAATCCATAGCCTTCATGACGCTCATTTTTAAGCGTAAAAACTACTTTTCGGTCAATCATTTTTTCAATTCTTTTCTTTAGACCCTGGATGTAATCCTGATTCAAATTATCTCCTGTAATCAACACATCGATTTTTCCTGAATCTATTCCCCTGGAAACATCTCCAACAAGCACGACCTGACCAACTTCCCCCATTCTTTCCAGAATCTGTTCCAAAAGCATGTCAAGCCCGAGATATTTTCTGATAATGTCCCTGATATTCGTAAAGAAAGGATGCTTTGTATTTGCGTGGTAGGAAATCTTATTTTTGTCAGAATGCTTCAAAAGGATGCCTGCCTGAGTAAGGTTATTCAATTCCTTACGAATAGCATTCGTAGATTCGCCGAATTCATCAGCCAATCCTCTTAAATGACTTTGATTTCGGTCATTCACAAAAAACTTAACCAGAAGCCTCAGACGAGTCTTGGATGTTATTAAAGATTCAAGCATAAAAAATCATTATCAAAATGAGTAACAAAGGTACTCATTAGAACGAACTGTAAAAATTTAAAACCTTATTTTTCAGGTTAAAAACCCAATAATAAGGCATATAGCTTATCCACCCCTATACAAATTATCAGGACGTTTTTTAGTTATTTTTCGAAATAAACTTCCAGTTAAAGAAGAAAATGCGCCAAAAAGAAAACCTAAAAATCCAGTAAAACCAATTAATATAGTTCCTGATCCTACCCCGAAAATTGAAGCAATTTTCTCAGGAAGTGGACTTCCAGTTTGTATCGAAAGATACAGACTCAATCCCAACCAGGATAAACCCATTCCAAGACCTCCACCCCAAAATGCAATAGCATTTCCTGGGTTTAATAAAATAGCTAATAATGCCAATGCCACCATGACTCCCCAATAAGGGATAAAGGGATTTGCAAAAACTACTATTAAAATTGTTAAAATTAAGAATCCGAAGAATTTCATGGCTTAGATACAAATGTGGTAATAAATAATGAGGCATCTGAATCGTCAGGTTTTCTCAAATTGAAATTTAAATATTCTCCATTGGCCCATTTTGAAATAAAATTAGCGTAAAACTTACTACCAGGATTCCCTGACTGCCCTCCAGGGTAGATTCCAAAAGCTTGGATTTCAGGACCTAATTCCACAACCATTCTCCAGCTTGCTCCGTGACGGCTTCCTGTTGCATTCAAAATACCAGAACCTCCGCCTGTGTATACATTTTCTACAGAAAACGAATTGAATTGAGGTACAAGATGTTGAATTTTAGTACGCTTGAAATTTGCCCAGGCATAATCTCCTTCATCTTCCTCCCATTTTTTCATCTCCTCCACCATCAACTCAAACCCTTTCTTAACATGATCAGAGGCAGTTTCTACACTGGCTGAATTCCCCCAGTCAAAAATTTGGGAAGCCGGCTCTTCTTTCAATAATTTGACTGTCTGATAATTAGAGGGCCTTACAACAGGAACTCCAAACTCAGCCCACTCTTTCCAAATCTCACTATAAGTTTTAGACCACCATGAAGAAAATAGCGTTGGCCCTTTTTGATTTGGATCTGCATAAAAATCCCAAGATTTCAGCTCTTGCATATATTTTTTTGCGGATTCATCATTAGGTAAATAGGAACCTAATAAATTGATCATTACAGGAAGAGCCTCTGCAGCATGTAGATAATAATCATCAAATTGTAGGGCCTTCATATCATCAACTGTGATATTTTCCATTTCCCTTAACCTGTTATTAAGCCTCCTATTTCTATAATGCTCGTAACTATTGTCAAAGACATAATATGGGTAGGAAGGGTCTACTGGGTGTTGGTTAGCAGATGAAACAAAACCTCTTTCGGGATTAAGTGTACTTGGATTATGTGCATTCGGAATGTATTCCTTCCATTCCATTCGTGGATCCGAGCCATCCATGAAAAACTTGCCTTGCTCTTTCCACTTTACTGCAAACTTTCCCTGAATCCTCATTGCTATATCTCCCGATTTGGAGGCAAAAACAAAATTCTGTGCAGGGGCAGTATAATTATCCAAGGCCGCATTATAATCCGCATGATTCTTGGCTTTATTCATCATCAGAAAGGTTTTTTGCTCATTGGAACCTTCATGCACTGTCCATTTCAATGCAAAATTAATATCCTGCCTTTCTGATTTAAAAGTCTTATCATACACCACAGGGCCATAATGAGTGTAAACGACCGTATCTATATAACTTTCCTGACCTTTTATTTGAATCTCTTCAATCCGAAACTCTGAGTCGCGCCAAGATTCCCCATATTTATAAGAACCCCTAGTTTCATCCTTAAAAGTAATTTTATACCAATCCCTGGCATCTTTAGTGGCATTTGTCACACCCCAGGCTATATTTTCATTAAAGCCAGAAATCACCCCCAAGGCTCCGGGCAACGTAGCTCCTTTAACTAAATGTCCGGGAGTGCTTAATTGCATGCTGTACCAAAGTGATGGCAGGTTGAGACTTAAATGCGGATCATTTGCAAGAATTGGATAGCCGTTCTTAGTTTTTTTGCCTGAAACTGCCCAGTTGTTAGAACCTGTTCCTTCTTCCGGCTGTGGAAGCGGATCAATCACCAATTCATCATTTGGGAAGTTAAGACTATCGGGTTTGGAAACTTGAATAGGTTCAAAATCCCACACTTTATCTGCCTCTATGACTGGATCATTGTCTACAGGAAACTCAGGAAAAAGCTTATTCAATAATTCTTCTCCAAGAATTTTGCGCAGGTTTGAATATTCCAAATCACGGTCTCCCACTAACATATCGGACATATATTTTAAGAGAAGAAGGGATTTGTATCCGGACCACTTTTCAGGTCTGTAGTTCAAAATTTTATATTCGACAGGTAATTGCGCGGAAGAAATTTGATCTATGTAAGCATTTACTCCTTCTGCATATGCCTCTACAAGCTTTAAAGTTTCGGGGTCTTTTTCTTTCAAATAGGCTAGTCCTAATTCTGCTCCGTAAGCCAAGCCTTTCCTCCGGGTCATTCTATCAAGTTCCAATGCAACAGGGCCAACAATTTCCGAAATTCTCCCAGCTGCAGCCATGGTTTGAAATTCCATCTGCCACAATCTATGCTGAGCAGTCACGTATCCTTGAACACGATATAAGTCCTCTTCATTTTGAGCAAAAATATGGGGTATTAGATTCTCATCATATGTGACTGAAACAGTCCCCTGAAGGCCAGGAATAGCTATCTCATCCTCAGCTATTTCATCCTCACTGTACATGTTTTGCCAAAATCCGTGGTTAGGATCCATCAAGGGCCCCATCGGTGGAGCAGGACCAATTGGAACAGAAGCAAAATACCCTAAAGCAAGAGTAATTAGAAGAACAAAAATAAAACTGAAGTATTTCATTCGGGCTTTTCTTGATGATGAGCGAATTTAAATTAAACTTTGAATTTTTCTTCAAAAGCCTAGGTAATTACCCATAAAAAAAGGTCCTGAAATAAATTCCAGAACCTTTTCATTTAAACTAATTGATTTATTGAACAATTATCGGGAGTTGTAGCTTTTCCCATCTTATTACTAAACCAGGATTTTCAATATCAATAGACAGCCTTTCCTGTAGACTTTCTCCCCAAACTGGAGTAACCTCCACCCGAAGCACATCATTTTTTTCATCGTACTGAAAATGCCCATGTTCAAGATCCCATTCGGAATTAAAAATCACAGTCCATTTTCCTGATTCTTTAGGAATAGTAAAAAGAGAATATTTCCCAGCAGGTAAGCTTTTACCTTCTACAGTCATATCTTGACTCAATTCAACATAAGTAGCCTCATTGGCACCAGTTCTCCATACCACATTGTAAGGAACCAAATCTCCCCAAATCTCCCTTCCTTTTACAGCAGGGGAGCCATAATAAACCTTGAATGCTTTTCCTGCTATTTCTCCATCTTTTACCTCCAATGGACTTGGTCTGGAGGATTCCTCAGACGATTCTTCTACACTGGAACCAAGATCAGAAGAATTTGAATCACTCTCTGTTTTGGATGAACAAGAAATTAGGATGCCTGCAAACATGGCAATTACCCATAACCTTTTGAAAGTTGTCATATAGTGGAAATTTTATTTCGAAATAAATGCATAATAACGAACCTGCAAAATCCCTGCCCGTACTATTCTGATAATTTCTTTTCCAAGAAAATACTTATTCTTCAGTAGCTTCGTTTTTAGGCTTCTCTTTTGCTTCTTTACGCAACGATAGGCTTGAAAGGTTTAAAGCAAAACAAAAAATCAATACTACAAGCTACAATCACCTGAGCATCAGCGAATGAAATTTATTACCTGGCTTACATTTATTTTGACCCTCCTAGTTTTTGGCAGTGTTTATATTTCGCCTGAAAACTTTCCCTACGTTGGATTACTTCCTTTTTTCATTCCTGTTGCTTGGCTTTTCAATCTTTTTTTATTCATAATTCTTGCGCTTTCATGGAGAAAATTATCATTTGTTCCTCTTAGCGCTTTATTAATTGGATATAGGTTTGCTGAAATTACTTTTCAGTTAAATGACCAAAATAAAGAGTCTGAAGGCCTTCATGTACTCACCTACAATGCGCATCTTTTTGATTACAAAAGACGAAGCGGAGGAGAATTTGACCCAAATGTTTTTGCATGGCTTCAGGATCATCCCGCACAGGTCAAAGTTTTTCAGGAGTTTTATCAGGATTACACTACTCCCTCAAGAAATGCTGTTCAGCTATTGGGAAAAGATTCGGGGATGGAAATATCTTATCAGATTATAGAAGGAAACCCGCAAAAAAGATCCTACGGCTTAGCTATTTTTTCCAAATACCCAATCATTAATGAGGGAAAAGTATTCGACAATAACAGAACCAATGGAGCCGTATTTGCCGATATCCTATATAATTCGGACACCCTAAGAATTTATAATTGTCATCTGGAATCGATGAAAATAAATTCTGAAGCATTGGATAACATAGATGGTGTAAGAGAGAATTACCGTCAAACTTTGGGTAAACTTAATAGAGGCAGTTTGGCCAGAAATAAGCAGTTAAATGTTTTGGAAGAACATATTCTGAATAGCCCTCACCCAGTCATTTTGATGGGGGATTTCAATGAAGTTCCTTATTCAAACACTTATTTTAGGCTAAATAAAATATTAAACAATGCCTTTGAAAGTGCCGGCAGGGGGTTTGGTTTTACCTACAATAAGGTATTATTCTTCTTGAGAATTGATCACATTTTTAGCTCCAAAGAACTCAAGGCTGTAGATTTTGATACTCATAGAGAGGTAGATTATTCAGATCACTATCCAGTCTCTGCAACCTTTATTTTGGAAAAGGATATCTCAGATTAATCCTGCCCATTCTTCTTTTCCCAGACCTTTTTCATAGGAAGAAGGATCACGGGCAGCAAAATAAGGTCCGCTAACAAGGCAAAGACCAGGGCAGAAGAAATCAATAACCCCGTGTAATGAGTCACACCAAACCTGCTAAAAATCAAGACTGCAAAACCTGAAACCAAAATAAGAGTAGTAAGGACTATAGCCTTTCCTGTTTCCAAAAAAGTCCTCTTGAGTGCATATAATAGATTTTTACCATTACTCAATTCCATTTTCAACCGGGTCATAAAGTGTATACTATCATCAACAGCAATACCAAATGCCACTGTAAATAGGATAGCCGTTGTTAGTTTAAACTCTACTCCCAAAAAATACATCAGTCCTAACATCCAAAGCAATGGAATAATATTTGGAATTAACAGAATGAAAGAAATACGCCAGGACTTGAATAAAAATCCTGCAATTATACCAACCAACAAGAAAGCTACTCCAAGTCCTCTAGCCATTTGAATGGTAACTGACTCATGTCCTTTATCAATTAAATAGGAAGTACCTGTCCATCTTACTTGAATAACATCCCCGTTTATCTCCTCTTCAATATATCCCCTTACTTTCTCTCTTATTTGGCTCATTTGCAGGCTCCCTAAATCCGGAATTCTAGCTGAAATCCTACCTTCCATCAGATCCTCGGAAAGAACCAAAGACCCTTGATTTTTCGAAACCCTGCCTAAAAACCTTTCCATCCTTCTAAATTGCCCTGGACTGGGAAAAACAAAGGCAGCATAATCACCTTGATTTTGTGCTTGATTTAGCGTTTTCACCAAGGTTACCGGAGATAATACACTGATCTCTCCAAACTCCTTTTTCAATTTCATTTCTAGCTTATCTATTTCTTTCAAAGCCTCATAATCGAGAAGATTTTTAGATCCATTACTTGATTTCAAATAAATTTCTAAAGGATTAGACCCTCCAAATTGCTCATTAAAAAAATTAAAGTCATTTTGGATAGGATGGTCTGAAGGTAGATTATCGAGAAGATATCCATTGATATCTATTTTACTGCCTAGATAAACAGATAACATGCTGATGAAAAAAAAGAAAACTAAAATCTCTTTGCTTTTTATAAATATTTGCCTGAGAGCCTTGTGATAAAAATCAGGAGCTATTTTTTCAGAATCACTACTTACACTCAACTTTTTCCAGCGATATAATAGAAATGGAGTAATTAAACTCACTGAAAAAAACATCATCAGAATCCCTAAACCAGTGGTCAACCCAAAGTCCTTCAACGCTGGAATACTTGTGAAATAAAGAGAAAAGAACCCTAAAGAGGTGGTCAAAATTGTCAATGTCACAGGAACCCATAACTCTTTAAAAACCTTTGAAATGGCTTCATCTTTTGACTGGGTTACTTTTAAAGCTTTGATAAGGTGTGTGAAAAAATGGATTAAAGCACTAAGTCCTACGATTAAAAAAATTGTGGGCTGCATTACAGACATCAATGCCAATTTTTTCCCGATCAATAGAATCAATGCAAAAGCCCAAAGTACTCCAACCAACAATACTAAAATCGGTATCACCACTCCCCACCAGCTCCGGAAAATCAAAACTAAAATAAGTAGCATCAAAATGAGAGAAGCCCCGAAAAACAAACCAAATTCATTTTGCATCAAATCCACAAAATCACCTTGTGTCTGTATTTTGCCTGCCACTGCCTTGGGGGCTAGGTCTTGAGACTTCCACAATTCTTGAATCTCTCCATAAAGAAGGTCTCCATCCTCTTTGGAAAGATTATCCTCATTTTTAATCAAAACCAAGAGACTTTCTCCATCCTTGGCAATAAGGTTGCCTTGATATTTCTTCTCGTCCCCTTGAAAGTTTACTTCATCTTTCTCCAAATCCCAAGACAAGGCAGCACGTTCTCTAACACCAAATGGACTAATAATAGGTTCCTTAACTGTTAAAATCGAAAAGACCGAATCCACTTTTTCCAAACTTGTAACAGATTCCTGAAACTGATCTAGCTCCGATAAGAAAGAAGCATCAAACATCCGTCCATGTGAATTTTCAAAAGCTAGTAGCAGATAATCATTATCGCTGCCAAAAATCTCCTCATACTCCCTGTAAAAGGCTAAATTCTCATCATCTTGAGGAAAAAACTGTTCGAAATCATAATCAAAAACCGGCTTTGGCTGAAGAAAACCCAAGATCAGACAAAAAATCACTGCAATGGAAAATGAAAAATTAGCACCTGATTTAGTAAACATCCAATAGCAGTTTAAATATGTCTCCGACTCCAAATGTCACACAATTATAATCAGATTGTGTCTTCTTTGTTTGATAGCAATTCCGATATTTGTCTGAAGCTATTATCTTGTTGACTAGAAAAAAACCAAAACAACCATGGAGCAATATCATGACCTGATGAGGAAAATATTAAAAGAGGGGGTGAAAAAATCTGACAGAACAGGTACTGGAACGATCAGTATTTTTGGACATCAGATGAGATTTGATTTGTCAGATGGGTTTCCGGTTGTGACTACCAAAAAACTTCATTTGAGGAGTATCATAATAGAACTTCTCTGGTTTTTGAACGGTGATAGCAATATCAAATGGCTGAAGGAAAATGGTGTTTCCATTTGGGATGAATGGGCAGATGAAAATGGAGACCTTGGACCTGTATATGGATATCAATGGAGACATTGGCCTGACGGTAAAGGTGGCGAGATTGACCAGATTAAGAACTTGATCCATCAAATTAAAACCAAACCTGATAGCAGGCGCCACATCGTTAGCGCTTGGAATGTTGCCGATGTAGATCACATGGCTCTTCCTCCTTGCCATACGATTTTTCAGTTTTATGTAGCAGAAGGAAAATTATCCTGTCAACTGTATCAAAGAAGTGCTGATGTGTTTTTGGGTGTTCCTTTTAATATTGCGTCCTATGCCCTATTTACAATGATGGTGGCTCAGGTTTGTGATCTTCAGCCGGGTGAATTTGTACACACTTTCGGAGATGCTCACTTGTATTTAAATCATTTGGAACAAACTGAGCTGCAGCTAACTAGAGAGTGTAGGCCTTTGCCTACCATGAAAATTAATCCGGAGGTAAAAGATATTTTCAGTTTCAAATACGAGGATTTTGAATTGGTCAATTATGATCCCCATCCACATATCAAAGCCCCAGTTGCTGTATAAAAAATTAGCCCCGAATTTCAGAAAATTCGGGGCTATTTAATTATTGACCTAATTCATATTTTAAGGTTCTTCCTTTCTCGACCGCTGGAAGACCTTCAGTCATCCATAGCGGAGCCGGAGCGCCTTTCAAATAATGATCAAAGAATTGACTGAGTCTAATTGACAAGTCCTTTCTATTTTTTCGCTGACGCAAGTTATGATCTTCACCATTGTATTGAAGCAACCAAGCTGGCTGGTTTAAACGCTTCAGGGCCATAAACATCTCAATACCTTGATACCACGGAACTGCTCCGTCTTCATCATTATGCATGATCAATACTGGGGTATTAACTCTATCCATGAAAAACAAAGGTGAGTTTTCTATATAATAAAGTGGCTTCTCCCAAAGAGTCCCTCCTATTCTAGATTGAGTTTGCTCGTATTGAAACATACGGCTCATTCCTGTACCCCATCTGATTCCCCCATAAGCAGAAGTCATATTTACCACAGGAGCTCCAGCTCCAGCTGCTTTAAACATATTGGTTTGCGTGATCAAATACGCCACTTGATATCCACCCCAGCTTTGCCCTTGAATTGCCATATTATCGGCATCCACAAAACCTTTGGCAACGATAGATTGGACCCCCGGGATGATACAGTTGTAGGCACTTGGTCCTGGTAATCCCAGATCATATTTAATATCCGGAACAAATACCAAATAATCATTGCTGACAAAAAACGGAATATTAATCGTTGAAGCTGAAGGTGCAGGGCTTCTGTAATTATGCAAACCATCACTATTTCTCTCATAGAAGTAAACCATCATAGGATACTTCTTATTGGGATCAAAATATTCCGGTTTAAAGAGAAGTCCTTGAAGTGGTGTTCCGTCATTTGCCAGATAACTTACCAATTCCACAGAACCCCATTTAACATTTGCTTGTTGCGGATTAAGATTAGAAGCTTTTCTTAGATTTTTGAACTTCAAATCACCTAAGTACAAATCAGGAGATTCTTTATAGGTACTTCTCTGAACCAGAATTTCATCTGAATCTTCAGCTTTCGTCAATCCATAATATCTATGAGCAGTCATCAGAATTGATTTAGGAGCAGAGCCATTCATTGAACCTTCAGCTATGCCACTTTCTTTTGACATTTCATTGAAGGCTGTCAGATAAAGTTTTTCTTTTGGATCAATGCTTTTCTCTTCTCTATCCAAAGTAATTCTTCTGTACTCGATTTTATTTTTTCTTCCTTCTCCGGCTGTTACATTAACAGCAGCATTTGGATTTCTAGGATCAATTTTCCAGATATCATATCTATCATTGATCAAAATTGCTTCGTCTCCAGCCAACCAACCTGCAACGCCATAGGAACCAGGAAGAGAGGGAGAATCATGCAATTCTTCATAAAAGACGACGTTTTCAATTCCAGAAGTTAGGTTAATTTTCTTTTGGGCAACAATATCGTATGCAACCCAGGCGCTATCGGTACTTGCATACCAGGTTACATAATTTCCTTCAGGTGAAACGCTTGGGTATCCCGGCGCATTTTTTTCGATCAAAGTTCTTTCGCCGCTTTCAAAGTCTACCAAGTATAAATCTCTTCCAATCTGAATATCCCAGCTATAAGCTCTTCTATATGGAGCATCAGTCCAAGCTATTCCAAAATCTCTTTCTATTTTGTTTTCGAGAATGACATTGTTGACTTCCCTGTCCTCTAACTGTGCAATGCTTCTATCAGTTAGGTCCATTGCAGCTGTGTAGGACCGCTTTTCCTCTCTGGACTTATTTCTCAATTGCATAGGCTGAATTTCAGCATCTTGCCAGCCCCAGATATCTAAGCTTACTCTCTCATCATCCAAAATAGTAGTATCAGATTCGTAAGCATAATCCACATAGTCTTCAGCTACACCGAAAAACAACCTGTTTTCATTTTCAGAAAACCGAATAGAGCCATCATTACTGATTCTTCCATTTTCTAATATGCCCTGACTATTTCTTGTAGCAACCTCCTCTACCTTGGGATTAGAGGTGGTTGTGAGATACAGGTTATAATATGGCTTTTTGGATTTGGCTGAATCATTTGTACTCAAAAATGCCAGATATCTGGATTTTGGAGAAAAAGTCACTCGCTCGTAAGCTGTATTCCCTTTATGTAAGACTGTGGATTGTCCCGAACTTAGGTTGAGTAAATGAATTGCAGCATTATCCAACGTATCCTCTTCAGCTAATACATAATGAAGGAAATCACCATTTCTGGAGAACCCATAAGATTTAACTCTGGCGAATTCATAGGATTTGGATCCATCTAGGGATCTTACCAACAATTTAGTACCATCCGTTTTCTTAGGCTTTTCTGCTTTTGCGGTGGAATCAGCAGGATCTTTTTTCGCTGGCTTTTCCTTTTCAAATTGAATAGCAATCCAACTTCCTCCTTTTTCAGGAATTGCAAAAGACTTAACCTCTGCCATTTTTTCCAGTTTGCCAGTTTTCATTTCATAGATGAACAAACTATCCTTAGGCATGTCGTCCTTTTTGGTCTTTTTCAACTTCAAAACGCGAATTGAGTCTTCTTGCGGAACAATCTTTCCGACCGCGTAAGTATCGTCAGGTGTGAAGTTCCAACCCTGAGCTCTAGGGATCACAAACTTTTTACTGACATCTTTAAAAGGTAAAATCTCTAATCTTCCATCTCCATCCTGTGGAGAAATCATATACCCTACCCAAATTCCATTTTTTGTAATTCGATCTGATGACAGGTTCTCCCAGCCATCATAATCATCATGTGTAAGGGAACGCTTTTGCTGTGCCTGTAAACCTGAAATGGTCAACATCACAGAAAGCATCAGTATTCCGCTTATTCTTCTCAGCATAATTGATTGGTTTAGAATGTATTATTTCAATGTAAATTCCTGTACAAATAACCCTCCTCTTGTAGAAGAGAGCTTAATTTTTCCTTTTACCTCTTCGGCACTATTTACTTTCACTTTGAAGCTGATCGTTTTCTTCTCACCTTTTCCGGTGTAGCCCGCATAAATAGTTTTGTCATACAAGTCAGGACTGGTTATTTGAACTTTCGCGTTCTCGTATCCTTCAGTCAATGCTTTGGCAAATTCCAAGGATACTCTGTCTTCCTGAACAATCTTTACAAGTTTGGCTTGCTCCAGTGCTACAGGAAGCCCCCCTACATTTTCCCAAGTGAGGAAAATCTCATATTCTCCATCTTTGATTTTTTTAATTACTGGCTTTTCTATTTTGATCTCAGGAAGCCTTTTTGCCATAGCTAGATTAAATAAAGCCTGTTTCTTGGCCCAATTTTCCAATTGCCAAGGCGGACCGTTTTGTCCAAAAAACTTCGGATGAAATCCTCCAATTTCAACTTCGCCTAACTCAGGGTGATTAAATGGTGTCCAAGACTTAAAGCCTTTCCCTCCATTTTCTTCTTCATCCCAAACCAAGGCATCGTAATCATCATAAATGCCATCATTATTATAATCCTTCATGGCTCCGTTGTTCCACAACTCATCACCATACCAAATACTTCCAAAATAGAAGTAGCCAAAATCAGGTCCATGCCCAAATAGTGGAGAAGGCTTTAGGGGATCACCTGTCATTCTATTGACTTTATATCGGGTAGAATAGGTTTCATACACATCCCCGGCCCATGGATAAGCTGTATATGAAAGTCCCAGTTCATCCATCTCTTTATATATAGCCAAATCTTCTGGATACATTCGCTCTTCACTTTTAGAAGTTGAAGGCGGTCTTAAGTGCATGGGAACTCTGGTATCCATAGAATTGACCACAGAAATATTGGCATGACTTAACATCCAAAGGACAGTAGATCGAGTTTCTGGCTCACTCAAAGGATACTCACCAGCACCATATTGTGTATAACCTCTTCCCGTCAAGTCACCACCTATATCAGGTCTCCAGTTTTCAGGATAATTTCTATGAAGGTCTAGACCACCTACGCCGTCTTCATTATAATCTCCATCCCCATCATTATCGATCCCTTCTGTGTAAAGTAGATAATCACCTTTGCCAGGGAAAACTCTTTTCATCAATTTCCCAGATGGATGATCAGGATCTATGATATAATTGGCCTTTTTCTTTTCTTCCTCGGTGACTGCCTTTTTTCTCATTTGATAGATTATTCCATCGCCGTCCAAATCCTCCTCAGGGTCTTCATCTATTAGTCCATCTCTATCATTATCGTGGGGTTTTACCGTACTTCTGTTTCTTTGCTCGGTATATAAGTAAAGATTGGAGCCATCCGGATTGTTTTGAGGTCTTAAGTAGATGGCTTTGGTGTCAATCAGATGAGTAATCTCTTTGTCCTTGCCATAATTCTCCAACAGATGTTGAGTCAACCAAAGAACAGACTCGCTAGCAGTGATTTCGCCTGAATGTCTTCCTCCTTCGAAATACGCTGCTGGTTTTTCGGTGTCTTTTCCAGTCTTTTTATTGGTAAGCGTCATCTGATAGATTGGTCTTCCTTCAAATGACTCTCCTATTATATATAGGTCAACAATTTCAGGATAGAGTTCTGCCCATTTCTCATACCAATGATACATGACATTGACTGTATGATACTTGTCAAAAGTCAGCTTTTCTCCCGGCACATATTCGACTTCAGGGAATTTGTGTTTTTTAAAAAAAGAGGGGCCATGACGCTCGCCCGATACTGTATGAAATTTGGCACTGGTATCACTTTCAGTAAAGACTTTGGCTTTTTGAAAAGTATCAATTTGGCCGTAACTCATCACAGAAAGTAACATCAAACTTGATAAGCTTGCTATTTTCTTCATGATTCGGTGGTTTTTAGAATGGCTAAAAGTAAAAAAGGTGATACATCTCTGTATCACCGTTTACAAAAAAAAGCCGGAAAATTCCGGCTTCTATTTTCTAATTGTCAGTTCGAATGTTTCTGGAGAATAATTCGCAAACCCAGGAACAGGCTTGCATTTTGGGAGCTGCCTCACCAAATAATCAATTCTTTCTCGCAGGCCTTTATCAGTCTCAGTCAATAATTCATAGCCTGAAAGTTTTCCTTTAGAATCCACCATCAATAAGACTTTCACTTCCTCCACGTCTCTTGACTTTTTTGTTCTAAAAAGAAAAGGTGAATAGGAATCAATCATGTCTAGCGTATATTCTGGCCAAGCCCAGTGGGAATCTAAATTTGAAGCCATGCTTTCTTCTGTGTTAGTCAAGGGCTTTAATTCCAAATCCTTGGAAATTGTAATCTCCTCAGCCTTCACAGATTTATTTGGAACAGACTTTAAGCTCAATCTATTATATCTAACAATTGAACTTTCAAGTTTATCATCATTTGATTCGTCCCCATTCATTTGCGCGGCAGCAGAAACAGAAAGCTGAACCGCTAGAAAAATCATTACCGTCGCGATAGGGCCAAGAGTCTTTATTTTGAATGAATTCATCATATTCAAAGTATTTGTAACAAAAATACACTTTAAATTTTATCAAATGCAAAAAATTGTATTTTAAATTTTAAAAAAACCAATAAAAAAGTCTTGCCAGCAGCAAGACCCTTTTCAGAATATAAACCCAAATATAACTTTAGAGATTAAAAGTTTTTCTTTTTCAACTGAATGTTTGGAGTTTTCTCCATTTTTCAAATTTAAAATTTTGCCTTTATTCTAAAAACAAAATAAACTGAAAGACATTCATTTCGATTCCAAAGTAAATGCATTTTGAATATAATTACAAATTGAAAAAATAATTTTGCAATATTTTGAACAATCTTTAATTTACATGCGATTTCATTAACAATCATCTAAATCCAATCAAAAAAAATGGATAAAATTTTAGATATCGATAACATAGACCTCAAGATTATCTCCTTGCTGAACGAAGATGCCAAAACACCTTATACCGAAATTGCCAAAAAGGTATTTGTGTCTTCGGGGACTGTCCATGTGAGAATGAAGAAATTGGAAGATATGGGCATTGTTAAAAGCGCAACTCTGAATATCGATTTCTCCAAACTTGGTTATGACATCTCAGCATTTTTAGGCATTTATTTGGAAAAAAGCTCCCTATACGATACAGTTATTGAAAAATTAAAGGCAATTTCCGAAGTAGTAAGTGCTTACTATACGACAGGTAATTATTCAATTTTTGCAAAAATCATCTGCAGAGACACCAATCACCTTAGACTCGTATTGGATAAAATTCAGAAGGTAGAGGGCATTGACAGAACAGAAACTTTAATTGTTTTGGAAGAAAGTATAAACAGACCAATTCAATTTTTTGATAAAGAAAAAGGATAAAAATATCTATTTAGATCAAATCTAAATAAAGAAAAAGCGATATTATCGCAAATAGCCTGGCATTGTCAGGCTTTTTTTATTTCCGAGAAAATATTCCCAAATTTGAACCTGAAGGGCATTTTTAATCGAAGAATTGTATCTCCAATAGATTTTTCGAATGTGATTGAACATAATATTTTGATTATATGTTGTACCTTCGCAGTCAAAATGTAATTAGTCTAAATAACTCACCAATAATGAGCAAAGACAACGAAATTTTAGAAGAATTCACCTCAAAGGAATACGAACACGGTTGGTCAGTCAATTATGAGGCTGATGAAGCAGCTGTGGGCTTAAATGAGGATATTATAAAATGGATCTCTGCAAAGAAAGAGGAGCCTTCTTGGCTATTAGAGTGGAGACTCAAAGCTTTTAGAACTTGGCAGGAAATGGCTGAGCCCGATTGGGCCAACGTGACTTATCCTAAAATTGATTTTGATAAGTTGAGATATTACTCTGCACCTAAGCAATCTAATAAGCCAAAAAACTTAAATGAGGTTGATCCGGAGTTATTAGCGATCTACGAGAGACTAGGTATTTCTTTAAATGAGCAAAAAAGACTTCAAGGTATTGCTGTAGATGCAGTCCTTGATTCAGTTTCTGTTGCTACTACCTTTAAAGGTACACTTAGCAAACTCGGAATCATTTTCTGCTCCTTCAGTGAAGCGGTGAAAGAGCACCCTGAATTAGTTAAAAAGTATTTGGGATCAGTGGTCCCAATGACAGACAATTATTATGCAGCTCTTAACTCGGCTGTCTTCTCTGATGGATCATTCTGCTACATTCCAAAAGGTGTAAGATGTCCTATGGAGCTTTCCACCTACTTCCGAATCAATGCCGCAAACACGGGTCAATTCGAAAGAACCTTGATCGTTGCGGAAGAAGAGTCATATGTATCTTATTTGGAAGGCTGTACAGCACCTCAAAGAGATGAAAACCAACTTCATGCGGCTGTAGTTGAAATTTACGCAGCAGCTCATGCAGAGGTGAAGTACTCTACCGTTCAAAACTGGTTCCCAGGAGACAAAAACGGTAAAGGAGGTATTTACAACTTTGTTACGAAGAGAGGAATCTGCGCTGGAGATCATTCCAAGATTTCTTGGACTCAGGTTGAAACTGGATCTGCAGTGACATGGAAATATCCATCCTGTATATTAAAAGGAGATTACTCTATAGGTGAATTCTATTCAGTAGCCGTAACCAACAATTACCAACAAGCTGATACCGGGACCAAAATGATTCACATTGGTAAAAACACCAAATCAAGAATCGTATCCAAAGGTATCTCAGCTGGTAAATCCCAAAACTCCTATAGAGGTCAGGTTCAGGTGATGAAGAGAGCAGATAATGCCAGAAACTTCTCCCAGTGCGACTCCTTATTAATGGGGGATCGATGTGGAGCTCACACTTTCCCATATATCGATATCAATAATCCAAGCGCCAAAGTAGAGCATGAAGCGACTACATCGAAAATTGGTGAAGATCAAATTTTCTATTGCAACCAAAGAGGTATTGCCACAGAAGATGCTGTTGCTTTGATTGTTAATGGGTATGCAAAAGAAGTTCTGAACCAACTTCCAATGGAATTTGCAGTGGAAGCGCAAAAACTATTAGCCTTAACCCTAGAAGGATCTGTAGGTTAAGCGCCTGAGTTAAAATTTGAAATTGAAAATCTAGAACCATGTTATCAATAAAAAACCTACACGCATCAATTGAGGGCACTCCTATCTTGAGAGGCATCAATTTGGAAGTAAAAGCAGGTGAAGTTCACGCTATCATGGGACCTAATGGGTCCGGAAAATCTACTCTTGCCTCAGTTTTGGCTGGAAGAGAAGAATATGAAGTAACTGAAGGAGAAGTGACTTTCAAAGGCAAAGACCTTTTGGATCTTGCACCAGAAGATAGAGCTAGAGAGGGCGTATTCCTTGCATTTCAATATCCTGTAGAAATTCCTGGTGTATCTTCCACCAACTTCCTCAGAACTGCCGTGAATCAGGTAAGAGAATATAGAGGTTTGGAGCCTTTGGATGCGGTGAAGTTTCTTTCTTTGATGAAGGAAAAAATGAAATTGGTTGAGATTGACCAAAAACTTTTGAGCAGAGCTTTGAATGAAGGTTTTTCAGGAGGGGAGAAAAAGAGAAATGAAATTTTCCAGATGGCAATGTTGGAGCCAACATTATCCATTTTGGACGAAACTGACTCTGGATTAGATATTGACGCACTTAAAGTCGTATCCAACGGAGTTAATCAATTGAAATCAGCAGATAATGCTACAATCGTAGTAACTCACTATCAGCGACTTTTAGATTACATCGTACCAGATTATGTACATGTATTATATAAAGGAAGAATAGTGAAATCAGGAACCAAGGAATTGGCCTTGGAACTGGAAGAAAAAGGTTACGACTGGATCAAAGAAGAAATTGATTCGGCAGCCACTGTCTGATTTATAAAAAAACTACCATGAGTACCTTGACAAAACAAGATACCTTCTCTCCTTTATTGGAAGCAGCAACTGACAATTTTAATGAGCAGAGAACTCTGGGTAAAGAGAGTTTTCTTTCTCAAGGTTTGCCGGCTGTAAAGGAAGAGGAATATAAATTCACTCAGATATCCAGAAAACTGGAAAAAGAAATTTCAGACTTTCAATCTGCAAAACCAATTGAGTTGACCAAAGAACTTGTCGACCAATCTATTTATGAAGGTTTTGAGGGAAATGTCCTTGTATTCAACAATGGATACTTTATTTCTGAACTTTCTGACTTGCCTGAGGGTGTAGAGATTTCTTCTATTTCAAAAAAAGAAGACTTGAATATAGGAAGCATTGCCAAGCCTGAAAAGGATGCTTTTGCTGCCTTAAATTTAGCTTCATTTCAAGACGGTGCATTTATATCTGTTCCAAAGAAAACTCAAATAACTGCACCAATACTCTTGCTTTCATTTTTTAAAGCAAATTCTGGACAGGTTGTACAACCTAGAATATGGATTGAATCTGGTGATTTTGCTGAAGTTACTTTCATTGAGCAGTCTGTCCTTCTAGGAGAAGAAACTGTCTTTGCCAATAAAGTGGTAGAGATCAAGGGAGGATTGAACACCAAGATCAATTACTACAGACTTCAGAATGAAGGCAGGCTATTCATCGAAGTAAGCAATATTGAAACTGATATTCACCAAGACTCTCAGTTTTCAGCAGTTACCATATCACTTTCAGGAAATATGGTTAGAAATAACCTCAACCTGAATATTCTGGGAAGTAATTCCGTTGGGAACATGTACGGCATTTACCTATTGAACGGTAAAACACACGTGGATAATCACACGAACGTAGATCACACCGTGCCTCATGCAGAATCTAATGAATTGTACAAAGGAATCTTGACTGACCATTCAAGAGGAGTTTTCAATGGAAAAATCTTTGTAAGACAAGATGCTCAGAAGACCAATGCTTTTCAGCAGAACAATAACATCTTGCTTTCTGAAAATGCGGTAATCAATACCAAGCCACAATTAGAAATTTGGGCAGATGATGTGAAATGTTCTCATGGATGTACGACAGGCCAGTTGGATGAAGAGGCTTTGTTCTATTTGCAGGCGAGAGGGATAGATAAAATGCAGGCAAAAGGTTTGCTTTTGTATGCATTTGCAGGAGAAGTATTAGAACACATAGAAACCGAAAGCTTCCAAGCATACTGTACTAATTTGGTGCAGGAAAGACTTGGAAGTAAATTCTAAAATCCATTCATGAATTTTGATGTGAACCAAATCAGGGGCTTGTTTCCTGTGCTTCACCAAGAAGTACACGGCAAGCCCTTGATTTATTTTGATAATGCAGCAACTACACAAAAACCGAAGCAGGTTCTTGAGGCATTAACCTCCTACTATGAAAAGGATAATTCCAATATTCATAGGGGTGCACATGCTCTAGCTGACAGAGCTACTCAGTATTTTGAAAATACCCGCGAGTCCGTTAGAAAATTTATCAATGCCAAAGAGAGTGCTGAAATAATCTTTACAAAAGGAACTACTGAGTCAATTAACCTAGTAGCGCAGACCTTTGGTAGGAAATTTATCGGTAAAGGTGATGAAATCATCATCTCGACCATGGAGCACCATTCCAATATTGTTCCTTGGCAAATGCTCTGCGAAGTAACAGGAGCAGTCCTGAAAATCATCCCCGTTCACGAAAATGGAGAGCTAGACTATCAGGAATTCGAGAAACTTCTTACTTCCAAAACCAAACTTCTAAGCGTAGTTCATGCTTCTAATGCACTGGGCACGATCAATCCAGTCAAGAAAATGATTGATGCAGCGCATGCTGTTGGAGCCAAGGTGTTATTGGACGGAGCGCAATCCACGAGTCATTTGGAAATAGATGTTGTGGGCTTGGATTGCGATTTTATGGTGTTTTCTGCTCACAAATTATATGGTCCTACCGGATTGGGAGTGTTGTATGGAAAAAGGGAAATCCTTGAAGCCATGCCACCATTTTTGGGTGGTGGAGAAATGATCAAGGAAGTTACCTTCGAAAAAACAACCTACAATGACATCCCTTTCAAATTCGAAGCAGGAACTCCCAATATAGCTGACGTAATTGCATTCGACGCTGCAATAGAGTTTATTGACTCCTTAGATAAAAAGGCAATTAAGGAGCACGAAGATGAGCTTTTGAGCTATGCCAATGAATTGACGGCTGATATCAAAGGCTTTCAACCGATAGGTACGGCAAAACAAAAAGTATCTGTTCTATCTTTCAATATCAACGGCATGCACCCATTCGATGTAGGTCAAATGCTGGACGCTAGAGGTATCGCTGTGAGAACAGGCCACCATTGTACTCAGCCTTTGATGAAACGATTTGGAATAGAAGGAACTGTTAGGGCTAGCTTTGCTGTTTACAATACCAAATCTGAAATTGAGCAAATGGCAGAAGGAATTGCCAGAATAGCCAAAATCAAAAATAAATGAGCAGCATCAACGAAATTCAAGACGAAATCGTATCAGAATTTGAGATCTTGGGAGATGACAGAGAATCCACCATTTTCTACATAATGGAACTTGGAGGAAACTTAGAGGATTTTCCCGTTGAGGAGCAAAAAGAAGATAATATCATAAAAGGCTGTCAATCTAAAGTGTGGTTGATTGCAGATGAAAATGATGGTAAAGTACACTTCAAAGCTGATTCAAATACGGACATTACCAAAGGATTGATTTCGCTTTTAATTCGTGTTTTGAATGACAGAACTCCAGAGGAAATCATCCATGCTGATCTCAATTTTATTAACAGAATAGGCATGGGGAGTATTATTGGGAGTCAAAGATCCAATGGGTTGGCTTCAATGATTAAGCAGATGAAGTTGTATGCCATTGCCTTCCAAACCAAGCTAAACGCCTAATTATGGAAACTGAAAATAATACAGTTGGACAGGTTACAAATTTGAAGGAGAAAGTGGTTCAGGCCATTAAATTGGTTTATGATCCTGAAATTCCAGTAGATGTTTATGAATTAGGATTGATCTATGAGATCACTGTTTATCCTGTCAATAACGTCTATGTTTTAATGACCTTAACCTCACCGAACTGTCCATCAGCGGAATTTATACCTTCTGAGGTAAAAGATAAAATACAGCAGATTCAAGGAATTAATAATGTGGAAGTAGAAGTAACATTTGATCCACCCTACTCTCAAGATATGATGTCTGAAGCTGCAAAACTTGAATTAGGATTTCTATAAAGAACTATAAATAATAAGATAATATGTACCCTGAAGAATTAATTGCTCCTATGAGAGCTGAACTCTCAGATGTAGGATTTGAAGAGTTTAGAACAGCAGAACAAGTTGCTACCCACCTAGGTCCAGACCATAAAGGAACCACTTTCGTGGTGGTGAACTCTGTCTGTGGCTGTGCTGCAGGTGCAGCAAGACCGGGCGTAAGATATGCTTTGGAGAATGCTTCGAAGAAACCGACTACTCTTGCAACAGTATTTGCCGGAAACGATCGTGAAGCTGTGGATAAAGTGAGAGAAATCGTATTACCTTATCCTCCATCCTCTCCTGCTATGGCTTTGTTCAAAGATGGAGAACTAGTTCATTTCATCGAGCGTCATCACATTGAAGGAAGAAATGCTAAAATGATCGGTGACCACTTAGTTGAGGTTTTCGAACATTTTTGTGATTAAAAAAAGCCCTTCGGGGCTTTTTTCATGAAAATTTTGCGAGAGCAATCTTTTTCGAAAAGAAATTTTAAGGATTTATTGTATTTCCAATAACCAATTTAAAATTCCCTTGCTTTTCAAACGGTAAAAAGAGCATTTTTGCAAAATTATATTACCCATCGCATAATAAAACCTTAAAAAATATGGGATTTTAGTAACTTAAGGCCATCTTTTACGGTTTTTATAAAAACGCAATCCAAAAACAAGTTATATGTCTGATTCCGCCAAGTTGTCCTATAACGGACAAGATTTTGAGTTTCCGATTATAGTCGGAACCGAACAAGAACCTGCAATCGATATTGCAAAACTAAGAGGAGCTACTGGTCTAATCACCTTGGATCCAGGTTATAAAAATACCGGATCAACCACTAGTGCAATCACATTTTTAGATGGAGAAGAAGGAATTCTTCGATACAGAGGATACAGAATTGAAGATTTGGCAGAGAAGTCAACTTTCTTGGAGGTAGCTTACCTTCTTATCTACGGTGAACTTCCTACCCAGGCTGAATTTGAAAACTTCTCCAAAGAAATCACTCATCACACTTTGGTACACGAAGACATCAAGAAGATTCTAGATGGCTTCCCTTCCAATGCGCACCCAATGGGCGTGCTATCTTCTTTGATTTGTTCTCTATCTGCTTTCTACCCTGATTCATTAAATCCAAATAGAAGCAAAGAAGAGGTGAACATGAGCATCATCCGTCTTATTGCCAAAATGCCAACTTTCGCAGCATGGGCATACAAGAATGAAATGGGACATCCAGTAAATTATCCAGATAATACATTGGATTATTGCTCCAATTTCTTAAAAATGATGTTTGCCCTTCCGGCAGAAAAGTATGATGTAGATCCTGTAGTATCTAAAGCTTTGGATAAATTATTGATCCTTCATGCCGATCACGAACAAAACTGTTCTACTTCTACAGTGAGAATTGTAGGTTCTTCTCAAGCAAGTATCTATGCTTCTATTTCTGCAGGTATCAATGCGCTTTGGGGACCACTTCACGGAGGAGCAAATCAGTCAGTAATCGAAATGCTAGAAGCTATCAAGGCTGATGGTGGAGATGCTAAAAAATATCTAGACAAAGCAAAAGACAAGAATGATCCTTTCAGATTGATGGGTTTTGGACACAGAGTGTATAAAAACTTTGATCCGAGAGCGAAAATCATCAAGAAAGCAGCTGACGATGTATTAGAAAAACTAGGAGTAAATGATCCAGTATTAGAAATCGCCAAAGAATTGGAATACGCTGCATTGAATGATCAATATTTCGTAGACAGAAAGCTATATCCAAATGTGGATTTCTATTCTGGAATTATCTACCGTGCATTGGGTATACCTACTGATATGTTCACGGTAATGTTTGCTTTGGGTCGTCTTCCAGGTTGGATCGCACAATGGAAAGAAATGCGTGAAAACGGTGAACCAATCGGTAGACCAAGACAAGTATATACTGGTGCAAATGAAAGAGATTATGTTTCTATGAATAGAAGATAATTTGATTTAAGCTAAAATATGAAAGCCAGCCTTCCTAAGGTTGGCTTTTTTATTGACATATCTCATCCAAACCGGATTTTTAGCGGATATTTGGAAACTGAAAACACCAATTAGAGTTTACATGAAACCTACCACACTGGATGAGGCAATGGCCTTAACCAAAAAATTTACAGAAAGACCCAGTAATGAAGAATTATTGAAACTTTATGGCCTTTACAAACAAGCCACTGAGGGAGATAATACAGGAGAAAGACCGGGGGGATTTGACTTCAAAGCTGCTGCTAAATACAATAGCTGGTTGAGTTTAAAGGGAAAAAGTCAGGAAGAGGCTACCCAAGAATACATCGATTTTGTCGGTAATTTGTCCGAAAAGTACATCTAAATAGAAAGAGGATAGAATTCATCAGAGAGATCTATCCTCTTTTTTTGACTTATTCTTTAACAAGTTTTTTTGACAAAAGCCTATCGTTCTTGTCTTGAAAATCGTTGGGCTAAAATAGATCCGACAATCAATTGCTGAATGTGATAAAGCATCACTGGAAGAAGTACTAATCCCAGAATAGCAGGATCGGGGAATATCACTTTTCCAATCACAACTCCATGCACCAAAGATTTTTTGGAACCACAGAAAAGAGCCGTAATCCTATCTTCTACTGAAAAGGAAAGTACATTTGAAAGGTAGTATGTAATCATGCATATCAAGGCGAAGAGCCCTAACATGATCGCAGCTAACTGAAAAAGAGTAGATAAGGAATATGGCGCAAATATTTTTTGAGTAAATGACTCCGAAAAAGCCGTAAAAACAATAATCATAATTACGCTTTGATCCACATATTTCAGTCGTTGCAGATGTTCGTGGATTTTAGAAAAAAGCCATTTATGAAGAAATATTCCTAAACAAACCGGGAGTATGACCTTATAAGTTAATTCCAAAAGAGTTGGCAAAAAGTCTACCTCAACTCCCAGGCTAGCTTCTCCTAGAACATCCATCCAGAGAGGAGTGACTACCACTCCGATCAAGCTGGAAATACTTGCGTTAAATATAGCAGCAGGAATATTCCCCCTTGCGATTGAAACCATTACTACTGATGCACTAACGGTTGAAGGCAAAGCCGATAAATAACTAATTCCCAAAACAAAATCCTGTTTGATTGAAGGAATCAATTGAAGTCCCAAGAATACTAGCAATGGAAAAAGCAAAAACGTAGTTAATTGAATCAAAAGGTGCAATTTCCAGTTGGAAAGACCTTGTCGTAACTGATGCGGATCGAGCTTCACTCCATAAAAGAAGAAAACCAATGCAATTCCTACATTGATGATCGGTTTCCAAGGGACTGGACTGGATGCTGCCCCCCATTCTGGAAATAGATAGCCCAAAGCAATGGCTCCAAATAGTCCTAAAAGAAAACCATTGAGACCAACTCTCTTCAGAAGACTCCAGATTTTTTCCACTTAGCCAATCAATCTTTTAAAATTATCACAGAGGACAGCAGTCGCTATCGCAACATTCAATGACTCGGCAGAGCCAAAGGCAGGAATGGTTATTTTCCTTGAAACAAAAGGCTCTACCTCTGGAGAAATTCCTTTCGATTCATTCCCCATCAAAATTACCCCCGGTTCTACTTTTGACAAGCCATGCAGATTTTCCCCATCCAAAAATGCTCCATAAACCGGTAAATTCCAGGAGGAGAGAACTGTAGGTAAGTCTCCGTAAAAAAATTGAATCCTGGTAAATGACCCCATACTAGCTTGAATAACCTTGGGGTTATAGAAATCAGCCGTTTGAGAGGAAAAAAGAAGTTTTTTGATTCCATACCAATCCGCAATACGGATGATGGTCCCTAGGTTCCCGGGATCTCTTACATCATCCAGCGCAACGACAAGCTCATTTCGATCGGGTGTAAAAGCTTCATTGACTTTTTGCTTTACCACTGCTAAAGCCGAATCATTGCTTTGATATTGACCCAAGCTTTCTAATTGATTTTTTGTTGCTTGGATAATTTCGAAACTGCATTTTTTTAAAAGAACATTATGCCTTTCGATAAAATCAGGAGTAGCCACCAAAAAATCAATGATGAAGTCTGAGTTGATCACCTCCACAACACTTTTTTCACCTTCTACAAAGAACTTTTGATGTTCGGCACGGTATTTCTTCTGATGTAAGGATTTTATAAACTTAACCGTATTTTTGCTAAGCATTGTGATTGAATCTTTCGATTTGAAATTCTCCAAATATATACTTTTTCTTTCTCTGCTAGGGCTTGCTTCAGCTTGTTCCTTGACTAAAAATCTCCAAGAAGGAGAATATGTAGTCTATGAATCTGATATAGAAGGGGTAGAAAAAGCTAGCGAAGAAGAAATAGCTGGTTTAATCCAGCAGGAACCCAATTTTAGAATTCCTGTTTTTAATTTTTCTCCAGGAGTCACTATTTACAGATTTGGGAAATCATTCTTTGACAGTGTCGCAGTCAGTGAAAAAAGGGTTGAAATTGAAAAAGAGCTAAAGCAAATAGAACAACAGCTTGACTCTATTCCAGGGGACAGAAAACTTCAGAAAAAATCCGATAAGCTCAATACCAAAATCGAGAATCTCAAAGAAAAAGAGGAATATGGAAATGGGTTCATGCGAACTGGCAATCCGGTAACAGTTTTGGATAGCAGCCTTTTGGAATCAACAAACAGGAATATTTCTGCTTACCTCCAGAATAATGGTTTTTTTGATTCAAGGAGCTCTTTTGAAGTAGAAACAAAAGGGAAAAAGGCATATGTAACTTATAGTATTGTAGAAAATACACCTTATAGAGTCGACTCTGTTTATACCAGAACTGACAACGAGGATATCCAGATTATTCTCAATCAGAACAAATCAAAATCCAACTTAGCCAAAGGGAAAATCTATGCCCAAAATGACATCATTGCTGAAAGAAATCAAGTAGAAGAATTATTGAAAAACAATGGGTTTTACATGTTTTCCAAATCCTACTTGGAGTACAATGTGTATCAGGATACTGCTAAGAAAAATGTTCAAATTGAGCAAATTATAAGGAAACCCACATTTGCTGAACAGCATGAAATCTATACGATTGAAAATATTAATTTTAGGATTAACCCTCCCTCAGATGGATTCAGCGACGGCAGAGTTTCAGGTCAATATGACGGTATAAATTTCAATTTTTATAGAGATCGATATTCAGAGAAAATTCTTGCTTCGAGAATTCTATTTGATAAAAATGATCGATACAGCCGAAATAAAGTAATTGAAAGCCAAAGGCAACTAAGCAATCTGGACCTTTTCAGGTTTGTCAATATTTCCTTTGACACCTTAGGTACTTCATTAACAGCAAATATTTTTACTCAGCCAGCTCAAAAATATCAATTGACAAATCAGCTGGGTTTGAGTGTAACAGAACAGTTGCCTGGACCTTTTTTCAGTACCTCATTAAGAAATAGAAACTTTTTCAGAGCTGGAGAAATCTTGGAATTCAACTTCAGAGCAGGTCTGGAAGGTGTGGCCTCTGCGACAAATCAGGGGGTGTATCAAAGTCAGGAATTAGGAGTTTCAGCTTCTATTATTTACCCGAGATTTTTGATTCCATTCGTTCCAAATACTCTGAAAAAATACGGGAAATACAATCCCAATACACGAACCCAAATCGGTTATAACTATACTAACCGACCAGAATATACCCGAAAGGGTTTGAACGGTTTGCTAGCATATACTTGGGCTACCACGAATCAAAGACAGCAATTCACCATCAACCTTGCTGATATCAACTACATCAGAACTCCAAATATCACAGATGACTTTTTGGATGTTTTGCAGAATTTAGCCAATCAGGGAAATAATTTGATCTGGTCCTTCCTTCCTTCTTTTGTAAGTAGCGTTTCCGGCCAATCCGTCATCAACTTTAATCGTTATGGAGACTGGAAAAGAAGACCATCTTCCCTTCTTCGATTGTTTGTAGAAAGTGGCGGTACTTCGCTCAACTTATTCAATGTGCCGAGCAACAACAATGAAAACCTTCAGTTTGCCAATTTCCAGTGGCTTAAATTTCAGGCAGATTTTAGGAGATATTATCCAGTCGATCAAAAACAGACTTTTGCCTATCGTTTAAATTTCGGAATCGCCCAACCTTATGGAGTGAGTGCTGGAATTCTTCCTTACGAAAAATATTTCTTTGCGGGTGGAGGTACGAGTATCAGAGCATGGCAAGCAAGACGATTGGGACCTGGAAGCTCTGTACCAACCATAGGTGATGGAGGGCGCTATGATTATAATTTCGAGCAACCTTCGGAAATGATCATAGAATCCATGCTGGAATATAGAAGAAAGCTTTATGGCTACTTTGACATGGCCTTGTTCATCGATGTGGGGAATTCATGGATGATAGGCGTAGATGCCAGTAGACCCGGAGCAGATTTTAGGTTTGATCGATTCTACAAAGAGTTTGCTGTAGGTTCTGGCATAGGTTTGAGAATGGATTTTGACTTTTTGATTATTAGGCTAGACTTAGCTACGAAAGCAATTGACCCATCTCAACCAGAAGGAGAACGATGGGTGTTGGACAATATTAATTTCAGAAGACCATTTGGCCTAAGAGGTCAAACTGTACTTAACTTTGGGATTGGATATCCCTTCTAAACAAATGGCTAGAGCGAGTAAAGAGGAAATAGCAGAATTATATCAAAAAATCCAGGTTCATATATGCTCAGAATTAGAGCAATATGATGGAACGGGAAAATTCAAAGAGGACAAATGGGAAAGAGCTGCAGGCGGCGGTGGGAGAACCCGGATTTTTGAAAATGGCCAAGTGATAGAAAAAGGTGGCGTTGCTTTTTCAGCTGTTCATGGTCCAACACCTGAAAAAATCCTGAATAAACTGGGTTTGGAAAAAGCAGATTTCTACGCTACAGGTGTCTCGATTGTACTGCATCCTATTAACCCTCATGTCCCCATCATCCATATGAATATTCGTTATTTTGAAATGGAAAATGGCGTTTATTGGTTTGGAGGCGGCATTGATTTAACCCCTCACTATATAGTACCTGACGATGCTCGGTATTTTCATCAGCAATTAAAGTCGGTTTGTGATCAATTTGACGATACTTATTATCCAAAGTTTAAAAACTGGGCGGACGATTATTTTTACCTCAAACACAGAGATGAGACGAGAGGAGTTGGAGGAATATTTTATGACCGCTTAGCCGGTAAAAACGATGAGCAATTTTCAAGCATACTTGAATTTAGTTTAGCCTTAGGAAGACTATTTCCGAAAATTTACGGGCACTTCATGAAGAAAAATGCCGGAAATCCAGTAACTGTGGAAGAGAAAGCCTGGCAAAATTTGAGAAGAGGAAGGTATGTGGAATTCAACTTGGTATGGGATGCAGGCACTAAGTTTGGTCTGGACACAAATGGCAGAACTGAAAGCATCCTGATGAGCATGCCTCCTCAGGCAGAATGGACCTATATGCACGAGCCAAAATCTGGGAGTCGGGAGGAATTTACGCTCAAGCATCTTAAAAAAGGGATAGACTGGCTTAATTTTCACCCATGATAGAGCAAATCAAAAAATGGGATGAGGATTTATTCCTCTGGCTTAATTCTTTTCATACAGACTGGTTGGATCCAGTCATGTACCAAGCCACAGAAACAATTACTTGGATTCCATTATATGCTTTTTTGATCTATAAGATTTATAAATCCAACCCCTCAAATAGTTGGTGGGTATTTGGAGGTGTGGCGCTGACTATTTTGATTTCGGACCAATTTACTTCTGGATTTATGAAACCATTTTTTGAAAGATTAAGACCCTGTCATGACGAAAGATGGACTGATGTCATTCATAATTATGGGAGATGCGGAGGCTTGTATGGATTCGCATCTTCACACGCCGCAAATACTTTTGGCTTAGCAGTTTTTCTCAATAAAAAATTAGGAAAATCCATTAAAGGACTGGGCTGGATATTTTTATATGCAATTTTAGTCAGTTACACCCGGATTTATTTGGGAGTTCACTATCCAGTAGACATCCTGATTGGAGCAAGTATTGGAACAGCGGCAGCCTTTATCAGCTGGTTTTTGATAGTATTTGTGAAAAGAGAGTTCTTGAAGAAATTTTTGAAATGAACTTAAACAGAACATCAAATGAGCAGGAAACAATTTTGAAATTCCTAAAGGAAATTCAATCCTACTCTCCTTTGGAAGACCATTCTGAGAAGGCTCTAGCAAATATTTGTTTTACCCAAAAAGTAGGAAAAAATGAGGTCCTTCAAGAAATAGGAAAAACTTGTAAAACCATATATTTTGTAATGGAAGGCTCTGCCAGAATCTTTTACCTAAAAGACGGGCTTGAGATTACGGAGTATTTCGCTTTTAAAAATGATTTAATAGTCAGAGCTGAAAGTTTGTTTAAATCTTTACCAAGTAACAAGGGGATTGTATCGATAGAAGAGACCTTATTTGTTGGAATTCCTTCAAATGCACTTTTCTCATTATTTGACGAGTTCCATGATATTGAAAGACTTTTTAGGATACTAATTCAAACAGTCTATCTAGAAACTATAAAACGTCTTGAATCCATTCAATTTCAAACTGCAGAAGAAAGATATAAAGGCCTTTTTGAGAACCATCCTGAATTCATTCAAAAGATACCCTTAAAACACATTGCTTCATACTTAGGAATTACCCAGGTAAGTCTCAGTCGAATAAGAGCGGGAATTTCCTGATTTTTTAACATTTGTAAAAAGAATACTTCCTTGAAAACCCCAGTTTTGAAACATGAATTCAATTCATTATCAAGCTGTTCAAGGACTAAAGGAAAATTGGAAACAATTCAGTCTTTTAGTAGTCATAAATGCTTTGGTGGGAAGTATGATTGGCTTGGAACGCTCAATTTTTCCTGAATATGCATCCACCATTTTTGGAATTGAGTCAAATTCAGCTTTTCTGACATTTATCATAGTATTCGGAATCAGTAAAGCTATTTCCAATTATTATGCGGGAAAATATGCCAATCGATTAGGGCGTAAGAATTTATTAGTCCTTGGATGGATAATTGTCCTGCCCGTACCATTGATTTTAGCTTTTACAGATTCATGGCTAATAGTCTTGTTAGCAAACCTATTACTTGGTGTGAGTCAGGGTTTAACCTGGAGTAGCACAGTCATAATGAAAATCGACTTAGTTGGGCCAAAAAATAGGGGCTTAGCGATGGGTTTGAATGAATTTGCGGGATATCTTGCAATTGGTATTACGGCCTATTTCACAGCTAATTTGGCATCAAACTTTGGAGTGAGACCTATTCCATTCTTAATAGGTTTTGGAATAGCTCTCCTAGGGCTATACCTTTCTTTCTTTTTTTTAAAAGACACTACTCGTTTTATCAGGGTAGAGAAAACCGATTCCAAAAAGGAAGAGAAGAATAACATTTTTTGGAATACCACCTTCCGTAGTCCAAATTTATCTTCAATAACACAGGCTGGATTAGTAAACAATCTGAATGACGGAATGATCTGGGGCTTGTTACCTTTATTATTGATTCAAAAGGAATTTTCTTTAAATGAAATTGGAAAACTGATTGCTATTTATCCTTTGGTTTGGGGAATGGGCCAATTATTTTCAGGGAAAATAGCTGACATTATTTCAAAAAAATTCTTGATTGTTTTTGGGATGATTATTCAAGGGTTTGCAATAATAATTTTAGCATACTCAAATTCCTTTAGTCAATTTTCATTTATCTCTATTGTATTGGGAATTGGAACTGCAATAGTATATCCTACTTTTCTAGCTGCGATTTCAGACGAAACCCATCCGGAAGTTAGAGCGGAAAGTGTTGGGGTATTTCGACTTTGGAGAGATTTGGGCTATGCTTTTGGAGCAATTTTATCTGGATGGATCGCTGATAATTTTGGACTTGAATTAGCAATTGTCTCCGTAGGTATGTTGACAATAGCATCTGGAATAATCACTCAATTAAGAATGACTCGAGAGGCATTTTTCAGAAAATTGAGATAAATAATTAAGTCATTCCAGGAAATTTTCATTCATAGTGATTTTATGCTTTAATTAGTGACATCACACCAAACCTTAAACAAAATGAAAAAACTGAAATCAATTTTCACCCTAGCCTTAGCGTTCAGCTTTTTAGCAGCAGTAACATTTACTTCATGCGGTGGCAAGAAAGAGGAAAGCAGCGAAACAGAAACTGAACAGGTAGAAAGTGAGCACCCAGATGAAGGTGAGCATCCAGCAGGAGACAGCACAGAACATCCAGCAGGAGGTGAGCATCCAAGTAGTGACTCAACTTCTGAAAGTTAAAAATCAAAAAAGGCTATCGAATTCGATAGCCTTTATTTTTTAGGAATTTACTTTTCTTTGAAAGGTGAATTTGGATGGTGCCTTTATCTCTTTTCCATTGATCTCTAAATAGGGAAATGCAATGAAATTAATTGGGCCCGCATTAGGTCCTGGATTAACTTCCAAATCCCTACCTCTGCTTAACTCAATTCTATTGGCAGGGTGCCTTCCGAAATAATAAGTAGCTAAAGCAGTATATTTATTAGCTTCCGAAATATCAACTGGCCACCATTTCCCATCTGCATAAAACTCTGCCCAGCAGTGATAACCATCAATTCCACCTTCATTCCTATCCGAAGGAATAGATGCTCCAATCGCAAATCTTGCTGGTATATCTACTGATCTGGCCAAGGAGATAAAGAAGGAATGAAATTCAGAGCAATTCCCGGTTTTTGAATCACAGGCGTAATTTGAGTCTCCATTGCCATAATCGCCAAATTTCATATAGCGCATATTGTCTATGATATAATCATATAAGGCTCTGGCTTGAATTAAGTGAGACTCTTTCAGCTTTTCTCCCAAAACTTCTTTAGCGATCTCTTCAAACCTCCCTCCTTTTGGCATGAGTCTGTTGGAAGCTAAATACACCTTGGGGTCTGGAGCAGAAGCCTCGTAAGGACCTTTTTCTTTCCTTTTTACCTCGTAGCTGATTTGGATTTCTTTCCCGGAATCTTCTGGCTTTAATTCATAATAAAGCAAAGTATTGCCAAAAACCTTCTCTTCAATTTTTCTGGACTCTATATCAGATTTCGTCTCTATCAGTTTCACATCCTGAAAAGGGTCTGACTCAGGAACTGGAATCCACATCCGCGCAGGACCTTCCAAGCTAGGAATTTGAACAGTATAATAGAATTCAAAATGATCAGTCCCTTCGACTACTCCTAACAGGTTATTGTTTGATTGTTCCAAAGCCACTCTATACCAAGTTTTATCTTCCTTATTTTGCTTCCAACTGTAAAAAGGTTTCCCATTCAACTTATGCACCGTGGTCTGAGTGACATTCATTGCTCCAGGCTTCCCTTCCATGAAGAAATCTACATCGTATACGTCTCCACTTTCATCCACCAAGTCAACACAGGCAAAATGACTATCGGGGCCTAGGTTGGATAGGTATTCGGTATGTACCCGAACCAACTTCATTTTGAGATCATGATTTTCATCTTTTACCGGAAAAACTCCGTCATTTTCAGCTGTTTTGACTGCGATGAAGTCTTTTATTCCTTGTTCTATTTCAGGTATGGAAACCGCAGAACTTGATGAACTTTTAGTTACTGTATTTTCCTCTTTGGAATTACAAAAGGTTAAGGCCAAAAGCCCAGAAAATAAAACCGTTCTTGAAATTGTGAGAATATAACTTTTCATGCGTCTAAAATACACATACCGTTTCAAAAGGACTTCAAATACAGGAATAAAGAATATTTTTTACTTAATTGAATAAAACACCAGTAATACTATGAAACTATCCATTCTAAAAACCAGAATCTTATCTCTTTTGGCTTTACTCCTTTTTTGCGGGGTAATATTTGTTTCTTGCGGAGATAAGAAGGAGGAGAAATCTGAAAACAATACCGAGCAAACAGAAAAGATGGAGAACCCGGACGACGAGCCGGCTATCACTCATTAATTTTTTCAAGATCTAGATCGAAGATTTGCTTTTGTAATTTTATTCATCGTAATATTGCAATATATTATTATATAGATATCCGCTTTCTTACCAGCATTGACAAAAATACGGCTTATTGTCAGCTGAAAGGATCAGAATCCGAAAGCTTCGGTCTTCGGTCATCGGTCGCCTGTACTGAGCGAAGTCGAAGTATCCAACCTGTCAAGCAAGGAAAATAAGGCTACTGGCATGATTGCGGATAATCAGATATTATTATTACGATGGGGATTACTCAAACGCACCTTTTTACTGACGCTCAAAATGAATTGGCCAATGTCGCCAAAGCTTTAGCACATCCAGCTCGAATTGCAATCATACAATATTTGATCAAAACGAATACTTGTATCAATGGGGATTTGGTACAAGAACTGGGACTGGCGCAAGCCACTATAAGCCAGCATCTTCGTGAGTTGAAAGAAATTGATATAATTCAGGGAACCATTGAAGGGACAAAAGTGAATTACTGCATCAATCCTGAAAAATGGAACTCCATCAAGAGCTTGTTTCTAGGCCTCTTTGATCAATTCAATTCAAATAATTCCTCAACCTGCTGTTAAAATCATATCGCTATGAAACTTTCAGAAATTAAGTCCATCTTAAAAAACTCTCGAACTATCGAGTTTCAACTCCCTAATGGAGAATTGGTTCCAAGTCATTTTCATGTGACAGAAATCGGGAAAATATCTAAAAACTTCATTGATTGTGGGGGGACCATTAGACAAGAGGAGAAAGTCAATTTTCAATTATGGAATCAAAATGATTACGATCACCGACTACACCCAGAAAAACTTCTGAAAATCATAGAACTATCTGAATCGAAACTAGGAATACCGGATTGGGAAATTGAAGTGGAGTATCAAGGTGAAACTATTGGAAAATATGGTTTAGACTATAATGGAAAATCATTCCTCCTTATCACTAAAATGACAGACTGTTTGGCCAAAAGCGAATGTGGAATTCCTTCAAAGCCGAAAGTCAGACTCTCATCATTGCAATTAAATTCCAACTCCTGTAGTCCAGGTAGCGGTTGCTGCTAAATTTTAGCTATGGATTATACACCACTCACCTTTTTACCCAAGCTTGAAGACTCCATCAAGCAAATCCTCAATACTCCAATCACTGACGAAAGGAAGGAAGTGTTGAGCCCATTGATTCATTATATCAGAGAAAAGCAGGATAAAAATGAAGCTATCAACCTGAATTTTATTTGCACACATAATTCTAGAAGGAGCCAATTTTCACAAATTTGGGCTAAGGTAGCTTCTAGCTATCATGGCATAAAGACCAACTGCTTCTCAGGAGGAATCGAGATCACTGCTTTTAATGAGAGAGCTGTAGCTTCATTGCAAAGAATTGGGTTTCGTATCATTTCGGATAATGCGACTGATAACCCGAAGTATGAAGTCTTTTATTCAGATACGGCACAAAGCATCAAAGCTTTTTCCAAACTTGTTGAGGATCAGTCTAACCCAACTTCCAATTTTGCTGCGATTATGACCTGCGATCATGCCGACGAGAATTGCCCAATAATTTCAGGAGCAGAAATACGAATACCCGTCAGGTTTGAAGACCCAAAAAAATTCGATGATACTGAATTAGAACAAAAAATGTATGATGAAAGAAGTCTTCAAATAGCGTCCGAAATGTTTTATGTGTTTTCGAGGGCTAATGATTAAGAAATTCATTATAAAACTTTTCTATAAGGCTCAATGAGACCAACCTTTACCTTACCAATCCTCTATTTTTATCAAAATTTTTTATTGAATTATTAGAATATTCAAAATTTTATTATATATTCTAATGGATTTAGGCGCAAATACCTACTAATTATTCGAAACCCAGTAACGAAAGAATAAGCTAAGTCCTCCTAAATCCTATCCATTTGACGCTCAATTAATTGAATAAAGAATGGTGACACCAATGCTTTAAATACATTCAGTTAGAATAGGTAGTAAAGCAGAAAATCTAGGATTCTTTTGAACATTCACTAGTTCAAAGGATTTATAACTAAAAGTACTCAGCAATCTTGTCTGAGATTAACACTTTCATTTTGTAATAATTATGCAAATACATTTTATGAAAAAAAATATACTATCCTTAGTCTTCACTTTGTGGTTTGGGCTTGTTGCCTATTCGCAAGAAGCTATTACGTCAATTAACCTGGACCTCATTCAAAATGAGATCAACGGCGGAAAACCACTGCCGGCTGAAGAAAAATTCTATTTCAGAGGAGCCATCCCTCAGGATGTGGAAATGGTTAAACTTTTCATATATCAGTCAAAAAAATCTCCTAAGGCAGGTGATAGTTATTTTTGGAAAGCCCCATTTGGATACAAGGAACTTTCTTTTCAAATCTTGGTAGACAATCCTTTAAGATCTACAGAGGAGTTTAATCTTGAATTTGGATTTTATAAGAAAGCTGGAGAAAAAGAGTTGGAAGAGCTCCGAAGACTTATTCAAACCAACCTAGCAACTTATCTCAACACCATTTCTTCCGTGAGAAGAGGAGGCATCAAATTCGAAGATTCTGACGAGCAAATACTTTCCAATATGGATCAAATTGTCCAATCAGGAGCTTATTATTTCGAATTACCTGATGGCAAACCTTTCCCAGGTTTTTCTGATATCACTCGAAAGAAACTGGAGCAAAGAAAACGCCTAAAATTAGGTAAGGCGAAATTCAACATCATCAAAAAAACCGAAAACGAAAATGAGCGGGCTGTTTATGCACAGCAATATTTACAGGAGTTAGAAACCATCGTTTTTGCTGAATTAGATCAATTTCTCAGTCCTAACATGCTTGTCCAAGTAGATCAGATTCAATTTCAGAATTATAGAAGCGAGAAAACCCCTAATTCTATTCCTATCAATTTTGGGTTTGGTGCCATCTCACTTTCTCAGGATTTATCCTCTCAAGAGTTTGTATACAGTCCATACCTTGGTTTTTCCTTCCCACTCGGCAACAGGACTTTTACTCGTTTCATGAGTAATTTATCGATCAGCACAGGAGTGTTTATTTCCGGAAGCATGGAAAACTCTTTGGGAGAAGCTATCAGTGGGCCAGTTTTAGACCGACCAGTATTCGTAGGATTGGGTTATAACTTCTTCCGATTCATAAGACTCAATGCTGGAGGCACATATCTAACTACCAACAAACTGGATGGAAGTAAAGCGGACAGAATTCAACCCTATGTTGGATTAAGTGCCGAAATCAATTTGTGGTTAGGATTTGGAAACAAAAAATGAAAATTATGAAAAAGCTAAGCTTGATTTTCATTTTATCACTGATCATCAATTCTGTAAACGCCCAGCTTTACGGGTACAAATGGAGAGTTGGAGCAAGTTTTGGAACTACCAATTACATTGGGGATATCCGTCCTTTTGGACTCAATAGTCTGAGTGATGTAGGTAGACTCTATCAACGATCAACTGTCTATTCTGAAGACCTTTCTTATCAATTTTCTCTGGAATATGCACTTGGCAACTCAGTTGGAATTATGCTCACGGCAGGAAGCTATCAATTTGGCTCAAGCGATAGATATATCGAAAATGATGGCACTTTATATAGGGAAAGTAATAGGTTCGACAGGGCTTTAAATTTCAGAACGGATTTAATTGATGCCGGGCTTTCCTTTGTTTTAAAACCTGATAATAACTGGTTGCTTTCCGGTAAATCCTTCCTTGCTCCATATTTGGTTGTTGGGATGGGAGTTCAAAAATTCGATGTATATGGAGACCTTTTGGATGAAAACGGAAACAGATATAATTACAGCAATCCCAATTTAATCCCAGATGGAAGTTTTGAGACGAGATTGAGGGATGTTGAAACAGAAGTTCCAGGAGGTTATAAAAAAGCTACTCTTTATGCTCATTTGGGCATGGGAATCAGATTCCGGATTACCAAAGGAATTGAACTTTTCGCACAATCAGATTTTAAAAGGGCGGCAACTGATTATTTGGACGATGTGTCTGGAAGATATAGAAATCGATATGACAACTCTTTTCAGCATTATGCAGCATTGCCAGGGACTAATACCCCAACACCGGATAAGCCCTATCGAGGAGACGTAAATTCGCAGGCAGACTGGTATATCTATCATGGGATGGGCATTAAGTTCAGCTTAGGAGCAAACAAGGAAAGTTTCAATCCTCCTACCGTATCCCAGCGCTATACCTACACCCCTAAAGTTTTGAGCGAAAAAACTGAAGCAACTGCTGACTCAATTCAAAAAACTGAAGAACCAAAAGTTAATCTAGCACCCACTGTTACAAATAATTATTTTACGATTGTACAATTACCAGGATTAGAAAAATCAGCACCGATCATTGATACGGTAAGACTGGATTCTATTCAAAAAGCCAATATTGATAGGAAAATTGATTCATTGAAAAATACCAGAGCGCTGGTACAAGCAAACAAGGATTCGATTCAAAATAGGCTTTCAGAACTCAGTGAGAAGATTAATGAGTTGCAAATTGACAGTCTCAGTTCAAAGGATTCTATACAGATATTGATCAATCAGTTTGAGAATCAAACTTTGGATTATCAAAAGGAGATTAGCAGAATTGACTCTTTGGATAAGGTTTTGGTTATCAAGGGAGATTCGCTATTGGGAGCGAAAAACACACTAATCATCTCTAAAGTTGATACGGCCCAATTCATTGAAAAAATCTTGCTTTATCCAGGGAAAGTCAATAAAATCATTTACTCTCCTAAAGGATTTAGCGAGTTCGAGCTGGACTCTCTTTCAAATTCACAAATGAGAATCAGCAATCAGCAAATTCCGGATACAGTGAAGAGTACAGAGGTGCTGATTCCGGAAATTGAGAAATCAAAAACTGACGCCAAACCAGTCGAAAATGCTCAATGGATAAGCCGAGAAGATTTTGAAAAAGAAATTTTAAAATACAGGGAAGAAATGCTTAAGGCGCAGGCGATTAGAGACTCCGCAATGCTCAAGGCTTTTTCTTCCAGACTATCAAGCTTCCAAGCTCAAAATAGTAATCAAGAAGAAAGAACGACACCTCAACAGATAGTAGTTAATCCTCAATCTAATAATACGAATACGTCCGAAGAATTAGAAAGGTTGAGAAGTAGACAAGAAATACTAGAGAGGAGAAATCGGGAACTCTTAAGAGATGCAGCAATCATCGGTGGCACGGCTGCAACAACTTCTGCTTTAAAGAAAAATAAAACAGACGAAAGTCAAATACTATATATACAGGATAGCACCCTTTTGGATAGAATTACTCAAGATGCTATTCTGATAGATAGCCTTCGAAAAGAGGCCTCAAAAGAAAAAGTGAGGATAGACACCGTGGAAGTTGAGAAAGTGGTTGAAAATACTAAGCCTGTCCTTCTGGAGGAAAGTAAACTTGAAGTCTATTTTGGAATCAATCAATCAGAGTTGAGTGAAGAAGAAAAAGCAAAGTTGCTTCGGTTGAAAGAGATCTTGGAAACAAATCCCCAATTAGGCTTGGAGCTAATTGGTTTTGCTGATAATACGGGAAGCGTCTCCTACAACCTCAGATTGGTAGAGAAGCGGGTGAATTCCGTCGAAAAACAACTAATAGACCTAGGAATAGATCAGAAGAAAATTTTCAAAGATTCTGGAGGTTTAATTTTACGCGGAGCCTCCAAAGGTTCAGTTGACAAGGACAGAAAAGTAGAAATCCGTCTAACCTCTCTTCCTGCCGGGAAAGACTAAATTTCAAATGCTTTTTAAGTATTCTTTCCATTTTTAACAGGAGAATAAGAATCCTGCTAAATTTAAAGAATGAAGAAAGCATTTCTTGCCAGCATTGTCTTGCTCTTAGGCGGTATTGCCTTTGGACAAGAAAGTAAAGTCTATGAATCGAATAAAGTTCAGGATTTTAAACTTGTACCCTTACCAGCCATAGCTTATAATCCTGCCAATGGTTGGATGTTTGGGCTAGCTCCTTCTGCTACTTGGTATATGGGAAATCCCACTACTACCAAAATGTCCAATTTCGTAGGGAACCTACTATACACAACTAAAAAACAGTGGATTTTTAGCTCTAGAAGTAATATTTTCTTAGATGAAAACAGCTTGATCTTAGTGGGAGACTGGAGATATTTTGTCACTTCCCAACCAACCTATGGTCTAGGCAGTTCTACCCCGAATGACCCCTCCCCTAACCCCAATCAAAACTCAAGCTTTTGGGGTGCACAACAAATGGATTTTAGACTGATTCGTTTTTATGAAACTATTTTAAAACGAATCTCTGACAGCAATTTTTACTTGGGATTAGGTTATCATCTGGATATACATTCGAAGATTGATAATTTTTTCTTGAATGAAGATTCAATTGAGCCTATTTTGGATTTTGCTCATAATCAATACAATGAGTCATTAGGCTTTGATACAGATAGATATGCATTATCCGGAATTACCTTAAATGCAGTTTATGAAAATCGAGATAGGGCGGTTGCTCCTTATGAGAAAAACTTTGCCTTGCTTTCTTATAAAATCAACCCTTCATTTTTAGGGTCTGACCAATCTTCCTCCACACTATTGTTGGATTACAGGCATTATATCAACCTCAATGAACAAAGAAAAAGGCATTTAGTCGCCTTTTGGGCATATGGTAACTTTCTAGTCTCTGGAAATTTACCTTATATGAACTTACCTTCCCTTGGTTGGGATATGTTTGGCAGAACGGGAAGAGGCTATGCACAAGGAAGGTTCAGAGGGGAAAACATGGTTTATTCAGAAGTAAAGTATCGGTTTCCACTACAAAGGTTCAAAGAAACCTTTGGAGGAACTTTGTTCGTGAATGCCAACTCCTTCAGCAGCAAATACAATTCTGAAAAACTATTTGAGCAAGTCAACCCAGGTTATGGCTTAGGATTGAGAGTCATGATAAATAAAGAAAACAGAACCATTATTTCTGCAGATTATGGCTTTGGAAGAAGCGGTAACTCAGGTTTTTATCTTAACATCAACGAGTCCTTTTGATTTCGCTTAGTTCTAAAAATAATTAGGCTATCTCAAAGTTGATGCATGTCCCAATGAGCGGTCAGTTAAAGGTCTCCAATGAATTTTCTAGTATCCATTAGCCTTTGACTCCACTCAGGCTGACAAAACAACGCCATTAAGATAGCCCCTTAATTAATGCTCATAGTATCATGCAGCATTTCTGGCTGCATTGATAATCCCGAACATACTTCTTAAAATTAATCGCTGTAGCACCTCATTGCTCTTCCCATCTTCCAGCATACTCTGAATAGCGTATTGTTGTATGGTAATGAGTGGCAAAACAATCCTTTCCCGAATGGCAATTGAGGTTTTAATCACTTTATTATCCCCCATCAACTCCTCCATTTGAGAAACTTTTTTAAGTTTTTCTACAGATCGCTCATATTCTTGGAACATGAGTTTCCAAAACTCCCCATACTCTTCGTTATTTTTTAGGTAGGAAGTTGCTGGGTAGAAACACTTATTCAAAGACTGCATGGAGTTACCAAGAAGTGTCCTAAAGAATAAACTGTTTTGATACAATTCCTTTAATTCATCTACCCGGTTTTCCTTTTCCATCTCTGCAATAGCCGCACCTACTCCGTAATAGCCAGGGATATTTTGCTTCATTTGAGCCCAAGAACCAACAAATGGAATCGCTCTTAAATCCTCAAACTTCAAGCCTTCGCCCTTTCCTCTTTTCAAGGGACGGCTGCCAATATTCGTCATTCCAAAGTACTTAAGTGGAGTTACATGCTCTAAATATGGGACAAACTTGGGATGATTCTTAAAGGCCTTGTACGATTCATAACCTCTATTAGCCAACTCTTCAATCAAAGCCCGCTGATCTTCAGTAAGGTTTCTTTCAGAGTCAGAATAAAGATGGTTTTCAAGACCCGCACTTAGCAGCTGTTCAAAATTATAGGTACAAGAAGCCTGCTTTCCATAGTTTGCCGAAATAGTCTGGCCCTGTATAGTGACCTGTATTTCAGTATTTTCAACGCGCTCTCCCAGTGATGCATAGAAATTATGCATATTCCCTCCACCTCTTGCAGGAGGCCCACCTCTACCGTCGAAAAAGACTACCTCGATTCCATTTTCACGGGAAACCCGAGTCATTTCCTCTTTTGCTCTTAATATTGACCAGTTCGCCTTCAAATATCCTCCATCTTTGGTTCCATCTGAAAAGCCCAACATGATGGTTTGTTTATTCCCTCTACTGGCTAAATGCTTTTGATAAGCAGGCAAGCGATATAGGTAGGTCATTATCTCAGGTGCCTCAGCCAAATCGTCTATTGTTTCAAAAAGCGGAACGACATCCAAAGGAAGATTCTCTTTTCCTTTACCTAATGTCAGTTTAGCTAATTGGAATACTTCTAAAAGATGTTTGGCAGATTGACAGTTGGAAATAATATAGCGATGCAAAACATCCTCCCCATTGGATTCATGGATTTTTTCAATTGTTCCAAAGGACTTCAGCATTTCCTGATGAAACTCATCCTGAATTCTTTCAATCTCAGGAAGGGAGTCTACTGCCAATAATTGCTGGATTTGCTCCTCCTCAGTCCCTTTCCATTCTACACCTTTTACTTCAAAAATCTCTTCCCAAAGCGCATCATGTTTTCGACTATCCTGACGCATATCCATGTAGGCAAAATGGAACCCGAAAATTCTGACTTTCAGAATAAATTCATCCAAGAGTTCCAAGAATAAGCCGTCATGATATTCAATCAAAGCTTCCCTTGCATTCAAAAGATCCGCTAATAATTCTTCTTTATTGGAGTAAACAGGTTGATCTTCAAAAAGCGTAGAATAAATCCCTTTTTCAACTTTAAGAATTACATTTTCTACGTGTTTGAAAGTAAGTCTTCTCCTCAACTTTCTTACATCCCGGTAGTAACAGCGTAAAATCCATTTTTTCAATCTTTCCGCTACCTGCATAGTGGTTTCATGAGTCACAAATGGATTTCCATCTCTATCTCCTCCCGGCCAAAAACCTACTTTCAGCAAACCTGGATTCTCCCAATCATGCAGCGGAATATTTAAGCGATTGAGCATTCTGATCATGATATCGGAGATACTTTGATAGAATACATTCTCCAAAAACCAAATCAAGCTGACAGCTTCCTCGTAAGGACTTGGCTTTTCTCTATTTATAAAACCTGTCTTTCCCAACTGCTGAAGCAATTGATTAATTCTCCCGATATCATCCTGCCGGATCGCATTTTCCAAGTCGGTGATAATTCCCAGCACATTTCCGGGATAGAATTGAGTCGGGTGAGCGGTTAAGGTTAATCTAACCGAGAAAGTCTTCAGTTTTTCAATTAATGCCTCTTTCTTATGGTCACTCTCTGCTCTATTGATAAGAGCTTTGATAGAGCCTTTACCACCCAAATCATTGATTTTTTCATATGCAGCATCTTCAATGGAGTCAAAAAGCACCACCTGTCTCTCCACATATTGAATCATTTGAAATAGCAGATCTGTTCTTTCCTTCTCAGAATTGGAAGGCATCATTTCTTCAAAAAAGCCTTCAATAATCTCTCGCGGAGTCTTCTCCGACTCAAATCCCTTTTGGCAGGCAGTTCCCAAAAGTGGCAACATGGTACCTGTTCTGAAAATATGATCGAAAGGAAGATCTAAAAAAAGTGAGTTATAAATTGTGAAGCGTTTTGCAACTTCGGTATCGTAGGTTTTATACATTAAGTAAAGAGGTTTAAAGCATTCTAAATTAATAAATTTCTTGTTTTTTACCGAGCAAATTGCCATTTCATTAAATAAATCATTCAATCATTTCTTTTTTTTCATTGATGACTAATGGAAAAACAATTCTTTGTAGCTTAACCTATTGATTTATCATCCTCATGAAAAACCTTCTGATCATATCATTGATAATTGCCTTGTATGCCTGTAAACAAAAGGAATCCGATATGGAAAAATCCCAAGAACTATTAAGTTATAAATTTTTAGTCGGAACTTACACAGATTCCGAGGAACAGGGAATTGATCTTTTAACTTTTTTTCCCGAAAAGGATTCTTTAAGCCTTGAAACCATTGCCAAAGGAATCTCCAATCCCTCTTTTGTCCTGACAGGAAAAAACCAAGAATTCCTATACACAGTATCTGAAAATGCGGGTGAAAATGGCGGTCAAATCTTGAGTTTTGAACTCAAAGATTCAAGAACGGCATTACAGATTTTAGATTCAGCTTTTACCGCTGGAGACCATCCTTGTCATATTGCAATTTCACCTGATGAAAAATACATCCTTGTCAGCAATTACTCTGGGGGTAATCTGGCTGTTTTCAAAGTAACTAATGGAAATTTGGAACGGGTGCAGGTTATACAGCATCAAGGATCAAGTCTCAATAAATCTAGACAGGAATCAGCACATGTCCATAGCGCAACATTCGATCCGACCGGTGAATATGTATGGGTTGCTGATTTAGGATCTGATGAATTATATCGCTACAAATTTGAAAGTGGCCTTGAAAATCCACTTTCCTTTGAGGAGAAAATCCCCATGACCTCTGGAGATGGACCAAGGCATTTGGCATTTTCGAAGGATGGAAAAGAACTTTTTGTGGTGCAGGAACTGACTTCCATTTTAGAAGTTTTCAGCTATGGGAATGGTCAAATGAAAAGTAAACAAAGACTCCCTCTTTTTTCCGAAGAATTCAAGGGTGCTTTAGGAGCGGCTGAAGTTAGGGTTTCGCCTGATGGCCGACATGTTTATGCTTCAAATAGGGGTGATTCGAACAGTATTTCGGCTTTTAGAAAAAATGAATCTGGGAACTATGAATTGATCCAGCACTACTCTTCCGGAGGAAAAATGCCTAGAAATTTCAATCTTACTTCCGATGGAAAATATCTTTTAGCTGCTCATCAGGAAAGTCATGAAATTGTAGTCTTTGAAAGAAATGCTGAAACAGGTGAATTGGCAAATACCGGAATAAGCATCCAAGGTCATAAACCTGTTTATTTACATCCCATTCAATGATTATTTAGGTTCCTCCCAAGGAATAACTGAATTATAGTGAATTTCTCCATTTTGAATTTGTAGAGGGGATTCAAGATTATTATGGTATAATTTCCCTGTTCCAAGGCCTTGATGAATAGAAGGTTGATATTGAGAAGCTAACTGAGCGATAGCGTTCAAACCAATATTACTTTCCAAGGCAGAGGTCATCCACCAACCTATTCCCCTTTCTTCTGCCTTTGCTATCCACTTTCTGCTCTCCAAAAATCCCCCTAGTAATGTGGGCTTGAGAATAATATGTTGAGGCCTGATAGTATCCAACAACAAATCCTTCTCTTTTACTCCAATCAACTCTTCATCCAAAGCAATTGGCAAAGGAGTCGACTTACATAGTAATCTCATGGTATCCCATTGACCGGCTTTGATGGGTTGCTCTATGCTGTGAATTCCAAGGTCTGCTAATTTCGCCAGTTTACTATGCGCTTCTTCAGGAGAAAAAGCTCCATTAGCATCCACTCTCAAAATCATCTGCTCAGGACTGAATTGCTTTCTGATAAATTCCAGCAATTCACATTCTTGCTTAAAATCAATGGCACCGATTTTCATTTTAATACAGGAAAATCCTGATTCCAGCTTTTCCTGAATTTGTTGCATCATGAATTCTCGATCACCCATCCAGATCAACCCGTTTATTGGAATAGCTTTCTGCTCTTCAAAAAACAGATTGGAAAAAAACTTTTTCTGTCCTCCATTGACAAAATCCAGCACAGCCATTTCAATAGCAAATCGGATAGAGGGAAAATCAAAGGACACATTTTTTTTAACAGTATCTAAGATTTCATCTTCCTCCAGCGACCACTCCACTTTCTCTAGTTTTTCAAGCGTATTCTTTAAAACTTCCTCAAAATCCTGACGATCATCAATGCTCAATTTTACCAATGGAGCAGCTTCACCCCATCCAATTTGATTAGGACTCTCCTCATTGTAAGCCTTGATCCACCAAATATTCCGAGTCTTTAATACACCACGGGAAGTCCCCGCTTCAAAGCGAAACTGGAGAGTTCTGGGAATCAATTGAAATTTCAGAGATAGCTGTGACATAAGACAGGCAGGGCTAAAAGATTAAAGAGACTATATTTGCGCTTTGAAATGAAACGCATGAAAGAGCCTCAGATTAACTTAAGAGACTACGAATATACACTTCCAGAAGATCGAATCGCCAAATACCCTTTAGAAAAAAGGGATGATTCAAAGTTGCTTCATTATAAAGCTGGAAATATTACACACCATCGTTTTTATAATCTTCCCGATCTCCTGGAAGAAGGAATGTTGCTTATTTACAACGATACCAAAGTCATTCCTGCGCGATTAATTTTCCAAAGGGAAACTGGAGCCAAAATCGAAATTTTCTTATTAGCGCCAGTATCTCCGAGCACAGTTATACCAGAAATCATGCTTGCCAAACATCCGGTATCTTGGGAAACCATGATAGGAAATGCCAAGAAATGGAAGGATGGGGAAATCCTGAAAGGGCGAGTTCAACATTTGGGAAAAGAAATCATCTTAGAAGCTAAGCTTCTGGATAGAGAAAGGAAATTGGTAGAGTTTTCCTGGTCTCCATTCGATGTTGCATTTGTGGATATCGTAGAGTCTAGTGGAGAGGTTCCTTTACCTCCCTATCTCAATAGAAAAGCCGAAGAAGAAGATAAATCTAGATATCAGACTGTTTACTCCAAAAAAGAAGGTGCTGTTGCAGCCCCAACTGCAGGACTTCATTTTACCGAAGAGGTTTTTTTAGCAATCAGAAAAAAGGGGGTGAAAGAATCAGAAGTCACCCTTCATGTCTCTGCAGGCACGTTTCAACCAATTAAAGTTGACAAGGTGCAAGAACACCCCATGCACAGCGAACAAATTCATTTGCAAAGATCTGTGATTGAAAAATGTTTGGAACAAGAAGGTAAAACTGTCGCTGTGGGAACAACCTCAGTTAGAAGTTTGGAAAGCCTCTATTGGTATGGAGTGAAACTGATAGAAAATAAAGGAGAAGAGTTTTTTGTGGAAAAATTATTTCCCTACGAAATAAGAGAGGTGTTGCCTTCCAAAAAAGAGGCATTGCAAGCTGTTTTGGATTTAATGGATTCAACTGGGCAAACCGAAGTCATGGGAAGCACAGAAATATTCATTTTCCCAGGTTATCAATTTCAAATGATTGAAGGGTTGATTACTAATTTCCACCAGCCCGGAACAACTCTTGTTCTTTTGATAGCGGCCATGATTGGGAATGATTGGAAATCTGTATACCAAGAAGCCTTAGAAAAAGATTATAGGTTCCTCAGTTATGGAGACAGTAGCTTGCTTTGGTTTGATTAATCCGAACCCAATTTCTTTATTCCGTCGATAAGGTTTTGATAATAAGATCTACCAACCGGTACTAGATCCTCTCCTACCTTTACTTCTCTCGGATTAATTGAAATTATTTCATCCAAGCGTACTATATAACTTTTGTGGATTCTCATAAATTCTTTCTGGGGAAGCGCTTCTTCAAAATCCTTTAGAATATTCCTCACAGAAATCACAAAATCTCTTGCTACCAAGGTGGTGTAATTTCCATCCCCCTTCAGCCAAAGAACGTCTTGAAACTTTACTTTAACCAAAGATCCATCATGACGAACAAATATGGCATCTCGGATTAAAAGGTTTGATTCTTTCTCCAAAGAAGCATCATGTTTGCTTGTTCCATTACCGTTCTTCTTAATACCTTCTAATAGCTCTTTCATATCCTTTCGATTTACACTTGCAACTTCCTGTGAGAGAGGATTGTTTTGATTTTGTAAATTAAGGACTTAAATCAGCATATATTTTTGACCAAATGTCTCAATCAATCAGATTTTCAACTTTTTATCCAGCTATTTTCTCACTGATTTTCTTGAACTTTTCCTGTACGGATCCTGAAAATCCAGTCATTGATGATAATTCAGGAGGAAGTGCCAACAGTACAGTTACTATTTCATCTATTTTGCTAGAAAATGTATCAGGTTCCCCGGCCAATAGGTTTCAGGAGGAGTTGGAAATATCTTTTGAAAGTACTGATGACGGAAAAAAATACTCCTTAAAAATTCCAGCTAATCAAAACCCAATCAATAAAACCATTGAATTAGCCACAGGTAACTATACTTATACATATCTCAGTTCATCAAGAAATGAAACTTCCTCTGTTGCCGAGATATCCATAAAAGGCAGTTTCAAAGCCGATAAAGTCAATCAGGAGCTAGTGCTTAAAGGAAATAGACTCAATAAAAGGATTAGAGTTGCATCCAATCAACCGATACTAGCTCCCTCCATATTGTTGGAAAATGCAAAACCTTTATTCGAAGCCTCTCCCAACAACTTTTATATCTACCATAATTTAAATGGAAGGCTAGAAATAAAAATTCCAATCGGAAATACCGGAAAGTTTATCACGCAGTTCGATTCCAATGCAGAATCTAACCTAGAATCAGCCTATAGAATTGAATTCAATGCAGGGAACTCCAGTTACCAAGAGGGTCAGATCAAAATCAACAGCCAAAATCAAGTGATTTCTCTAAGTCCTTCTACAATTAATACTCTGGAAACCTCCCAAAATGAAACCTCAGGATTGGCATATATCAATGGAAAATTGTTTTCGATAAATGATGGAGAAAACCCCAATCAAATCCATGAACTCAATCCTTCCACTGGGGAGGTTTTGAGAAATATTACAGTGACGAATGCCAGCAACATCGATTGGGAAGATTTGGCCCAAAGCGAAACGCACCTATATATTGGCGATTTTGGAAATAATTTGGGGAAGCGAAGAGACCTGGTCATTTACAGAGTTTCGATTGCTGAGCTACTCAATCAGGATAATTTGACAGCCGAGCAGATTAAGTTCTCCTATCCTAATCAAACTGACTTTAGCGGTTCTTCCGAAAACCATAGATTTGATTGCGAAGCCATGATTTTTTACCAGAATAAGCTTCATTTATTTTCAAAAAACAGAGGATTTAATGATTCCGACCATTATGTACTTCCTGCTATTCCCGGTGATTTTGAGGCGGAGCTGGTAGAAACAATCTCCTTAAATGCACTGGTAACCGGAGCCGATATTAATCGCCAGACGGGAGCTATTTCTTTGATTGGCTTTAGAGTTTTGGGTGCAAATCCTTTGGAACAAGCTATTTGGATCAGCGAAGGCATAAGAGAAGATCAAAAGTTGAGCAACTTCTATCCCGAAATAAAAATTGGATATATTCCGATTAGGGGATTTCCTGAGGGAATAGTCTATCAGGAATCAGGTCATTTGTTGATTAGCTCAGAAAGATTTGTCTTGGAAGGCGTTTACAATATCCCTGCGACATTGGCGATAATTGGCCTTGAAGGGTCTCATTAATCTAATTGAGACATTTTCTTTGCATTATTTCGAATTACTTCATCCAGTTCTTGTGCGAGTGGCTTGAGGTAGGAAATATATTTTTGATTCTCCTCATCAAGCTTTCTGTAATCAATCAAATCCAATAAGCCAAGCATGGAGGAAAGCGGAGATCTCAAAATATGCGAAGGACGTATGGCCAATTCTCTTAAAGTCTGGATTTCTTTTTCCTGCAAATTAATTCTGTTGTACAAAACACTTTGATCAATTCCTTGAATCATTACCCAGCGCTTTTTGCCTTCCGAATAAATGACTTTAGTATGAAATGACCAATATTCTGAACCACCAGTTTTATTGGTGATTTTCACAGCTAATTTCTTCTCTTGACCTTCAAAAGCCTGAGATATTATTTCCATCAGTCTTTTAGACTTATCTCCTGCAAACTCGGTATTAAAACCTGCCTTAGCAGGAGAATTGCTGGAATTCCACTGTTGAATCAAAGATGAGGCAAGGCTATTTTGCTGGGCAATCGAAAAATTTCTCTCCAAAATCCAGACCGGCCCAGAAATTAAGTCCAATTGCTCATTGGCAAAAGGTTTTGCATTATTTGCATAGAACTCATCTTTTGGCGCAGGTCTCATAAACAATAGAAATCCTTTGGAATGTTTTAATAGATTAATGGAATAAGAAGAATAAGCTGAAGCTCCGTTGGCCCTCGCTTTAAATTGTATTACTCCGTCTGTAGAGATGATCTTTTCCAACTCTAAACGGTCAAAAGAATTCAATTCAATTAACCCAGAATCCAGCAAGCTTTTCCCTGTTAAAGCTGCCCCCCCGCTAGCAATCCATTCTTCTACTAAGGGTTCCGCGGAAATAAAAACCAGATTTTCATCTAGTTCAGCCTTTCCATAATTGAGAAGATCTATAAGATGATTCCATGGAAGTTTTCGTTCAAGGAAGTTTAAATCGACACCAATTCCAATAAATCCCAGAGGATCCATTTCAGAGTTGATCACCATAGAAAACTCCCACCATGATTGTGTACATTCCTGATCATTGAATTGGAGCAAAACCGGATATTTCTCTTTGGGCTTAAGCATCAATTTATCGATCAAATCCTCCAGATCTTGTGTTGATCGGTGATCCAGGTGATCAAAAATAGAAGATGAATCAGTAATGCTGCCTATAGCTTTAAAAAGCGCATTTGAATCTTCAACATTTCCCTCTATGTCTAAAAAGACCAGATAGAAATGCTCTGAGGCCTGAAAGAATTCAGGAATAAGCTTGTCGATATGTTCAATGCTAATCAATTTGGGTGTAAAACTTGGGGTGATAATCCAATAAGTACTCTTCGAATATTGCAAAAAAATTTTATTAAAAAAAAGACTCCATTGATAGAACAAAATTCTATAAACCAGGCATTTACGGGATAAAATTTGTTTGGATAATATAAAAAGTAAGACCTAAAACAAAAAATGCTTTTTGTCACCAAAAAGCACTTGAATTTTTTTTTGAAATTTTCTAAAAAAAATTACATCCAGTTTGATTCTAATTGCGAAAAACTAGTGTAATCAATCTCCTTGATCAATAAAATCAATGAATCAGTGAACTCCTGTTTACTGATTCTCACAGTAAAAGGGTAGGTATGGGAATCGGAGGATTTTACTTTTACAGACCCGAAAAGACGAGAGAGTTCAAATCGAGAATCAGAGTGAATTGCCACAAGGGCAGAATCAAATTCACAATTCTCAATCAAAAAAGAGGCATTTGTCGTTTGAATAATCATGATCTAAAAATTTATCTTAAAAATACCAATTAAAGAGATCCTGCAAATACCTTGACCTAAAAATTTCAAGAAAAATAAAAAAAACGCTTAAATATTTGAATTGATAGTCAGGGGATTAAAAAAATTAGCTTTCAATCTTCAGATGCTTCGGCAGATTCCTTGCTTAAATCTTTTCATTTGGTTTATATTTGCATCGCCTAAAGGAAATGGTTAGCCGTTAGGTGAAGGTTTATATGAAATCTTTATAATTGAATTTGGGATAATAAATGATACTCTTTTGTTAGAGAGAAGAAAGAATTCCAAATCATAAAAATATTAGAGAGTTGGGTGAGTGGCTTAAACCAGCAGTTTGCTAAACTGTCGTACGGGTCAAACCGTACCGGGGGTTCGAATCCCCCACTCTCTGCTGAAATTCTTAAGAGAATTAGTTTCGGGGTGTAGCGTAGCCCGGTATCGCGCCACATTTGGGATGTGGAGGTCGTAGGTTCGAATCCTGCCACCCCGACTACTTTACTCTCTTTAAAAACAAAAGGATTAATTTTTCAACTGATAGAACACAAGTTTATTAATCAGTTCCAATTTTATTTTTTTCAAAAAGACTCTTCCAAAATTTCTTCTTTAGTAGCTGATTCTGCTCAGGTACCATCGTTTCATCACTCAATAAAAACCCGAAAGGTTCTAAACCTTCAGAGTTTTCAAAGGTGATTTTCAATACTCCTACCAAAGGAATAAACAAAATCATTCCTGATATTCCCCACAACCAACCTCCCAGAAGTATTGCCAAAATTACTGCAAGGGCATTTACTTTGACTTGAGATCCTACTACCAAAGGAGTAATCACATTATTTTCAAAAAGCTGAATGGCCCATAGCACTCCGAACGTCAAAAAAGGATATAGTAAATTATCTGTGGTCAAAAAGACATAAAGGATCGCAAAAAAGGAAGATATGAATACTCCAACATATGGGATGAGGTTCATAATCGCAATGAAGGCTGCAAATAACAAGAAGTATTTCACTCCTATGATATAGAAGAAAATCCCAGCCAACACTGCTACAATTAAAGTAACCTTGACCATTCCGGTAAGGTAGGATTGAATAACCTTTCCCGACTCCATTACCCATTTCAATACTTTGTCTTTATGCTGTGAAGAAAATCGAATTAAAAAATTCAAGAAGAAATCCTCGTAATAGAGTAAAAGAAAAATATAGAGCGGGATGATTCCGGCAAGTGTAAGTGACTTCCCAGTATTAAACAGAGTAGTGTTGAAATTTTCTGGAGTCAAAAAAGACCATACTTCTGGCCTATTGCCAGGATCAAGTATTTCGTTTCCCAGAATTACATTAAGCTCATCTAGGTAAAGACTCATTTTATTCTGTAGATTTTGTCCTATTTCAGGAATATCCCGAATCAAGCCCACCATCTGATTGAGCAATACGTAAAAAATACCGGTTACAATCACAGCAACCATCAAAATACTAATGATAATGGCTATGCTTCTGGGGAATTTTTTCTTTTCAAACCAACTGGAGATCGGGTGTAAAGAAAAAGCAAAAAACACACCCCATACAAGTGGAACCAAAATGAAAGAGCCTTCTCTTAAGATGATCGACCCAAAAACAATGATCACCAAAAAAAGAGCTGTCCGTTGAAGTACTATCATCAGGCGAAATATTTAATATAGGAATATACAAATTCCAGCCGAATAGAATTTTGTCCTTCGACAAAATATACCTTCTGATAAACTCTAGTTATGCGTATTTTCAATAAAAATTAGATCTACAGCATGAAAAAACTTCTTCTCATTTTCCTCCTTCTTCCGACTCTTGCTTTTTCGCAGACACAAGTAGAAACATTTGAGGTTTATAGCCCTTCTATGAAAAAAACATTGAAGGCTGCGATTACACTTCCTGAAAATTACTCAAACTCTGACAGCAGACTCCCAGTCCTTTATCTTCTCCATGGCGGCAGTGGCGCTTATTCGGACTGGCATGAAAAAGTAACCGAGGAAAAGCTTGTCAATAAAATGGCAGATCAATACCAAGTAATCATAGTAACTCCAGGTGTGGGACCAGCCAGCTATTATTATGATAGTCCCAAAATGGATTCAGTGAAATATGAAACATACCTTATCAAAGAATTGGTCCCCTTCATAGATTCTAATTATAGGACCTTGGCAAAAAAAGAGTCGCGAGCTATAACCGGACTTTCCATGGGAGGACATGGGGCGATATTGCTTTCTGCCAAATATCCTGAATTATTTATAGCAGCAGGGAGTATGAGTGGGGTAATGAATATTGATACTAGGATGTGGAAAGTACCGGATGATTTCAGGAATTTAAGAGCTGAAGGGCAAAAACAAATGCTTGGTCAGGAATTAAACTATGAAGCACCAAACTTCAATCCCTACACTGCCGTAGGATGGGTGAAACAAATGAAGGAAAATGGCTTGGCCCTAATTATTGATTGCGGAGTGGATGATTTTCTGATCGATACCAACAGACAAATGCATGCTCTATTACTCGAAAACGGTACTCCACATGAGTATATCGAAAGACCGGGTGCTCACACTTGGAAGTACTGGACAGAAGCGCTCCCGGTTCATATGCTCTTTTTCGATAAATACCTGATCAGAAAATAGATAGACAACACTAGATCCTGAAATGGTAAAAACACCTTAGAATTCTCGACTATTTTTTGCTTTTTGCAAAACATATTTCACCCAAAACTATGTCCAAATTTGATCCTATAAGGCCTTACTATGATGCTGAAGCTAATGCAGCTATCAGGAAAATCCTGGATGACCCAATGCTGGAAGCAATGATGGGATTTACTTTTCCTGAGGATAATCAGAAAAACTGGAAGGAATTAATGAAGCATACCCATTCATTGAGAGATTTTCAGATCAACTTCATTTATCCTGGTTTGATGAAGGTCTTGGAAAAAAGTTCTGATGGCCTGAGCACCGGTGGCTTTGAGCTTTTGGAGCCCAATACTGCCTATTTATTTATATCCAATCACCGAGATATCATCCTGGATACTTCTCTGCTCAATGCCTGCCTATACGAAAATGGTTTGGTGATGACCACCTCTGCAATTGGGGACAATTTGATTCAAAAACCTTTTTTACAAACGCTCTCTAGATTAAACAGAAACTTTGCAATCCAAAGAAGCCTAAAAGGTAGAGAACTGCTAGAAAGCTCTCAACTGGTTTCTGATTATATCAGAAAATCACTGCTTCAGGAAAATAGAAGCGTTTGGACAGCCCAAAGAGAAGGCAGAACTAAAGACGGAAATGACTTTACTCAAAAGGGGGTATTGAAGATGCTGACCCTGGCGGAAAAAGAGGGAGATCCTTTTTCTTATTTTGAAAAAATCAAGCTCGTACCGGTTTCCATTTCTTATGAATACGATCCTACAGATGTATTGAAGATGCCCGAACTCTTAGCCAAAGCAAGGGATGAAAAATACATTAAAAGTGAAAATGAAGATTTCCTCAATCTCTTAAGAGGGATTATTGGGACTAAAAAGCGAATCCACATCGAAGTGAATGCTGTCCTAGATCAAGAAATCAAAGAAATAGCGCAATCAGGAAATAATCTCAGCGAGAAGCTGAACCAGCTTTGTCGATTAATCGATTTACAAATTTGGAATGGATTCAAGTTATGGCCAAGCAATTTTATTGCTCATGATTTGCTATACGGTGAAAAAGAGTATGCCAATGAGTATACAGAGGAAGAGAAGACAGCTTTTGAAAATAGGTTTAAAAATAAAATAGATACCAAAGACCCCGATGTGGTTAAAAACTTCTTGGCTATGTATGCCAACCCGGTGAATAATCAAAAAAAAGCGCTCAGTGAAATCTGAGCGCTTTAATTTTTATCTAACAGGTATTAGAATCTTGAACTGAGTTCCTCCACCCAATGTAGAGTCAAGTTCTACCTTTCCTTTCAATCCTTGCACAAGATGCAAGACCAATTTCAATCCGAAACCATAGCCAGTCTCTCCTGCCGAACCATTTGTTGAAGTTCCTTCTCCACTCAAGATCTCATCGATTTTTTCCTGACTCATTCCAGCCCCAGAATCCTTCACTTCAAATAGCAATATTTTATCATTACCAATAATCTCCATATCACAGAGCACCTCAATTTTCCCACCTTGAGGAGTAAACTTGATGGAGTTGGAAACAAGGTTACCTAAAATTTGTAAAATCTTGTTTTTAGGAAATGGCACTTCTGCATTTGGAGATTCTACCTGAACTTCCAAATCGATATTTTTAACTAATGCTTGAGGCTCAAACATTGATACCATCTTTGTTTTCAGAGAGTTCAGCGTAAACTCTGCATCAGTAGGCTTCCTTGGCTCTTGATCTTTGCTAGAACCATAATCTTGGGATAAAATTTCATCCGCCAATTCCAATAAAGATTTTCCGCTTTTCTGAATCAAGCTGATAAATTCCAGCACCTCATCTAGCTTATTCTGATTGCCCTGAGACTGAATAATCTCTGCCAATCCAATAATCCCTCCAAGCGGACCTCTTATGTCGTGAGCCACTCTATTTTTTACTTGCTGAGTTTCGTGAACTCGCTTTTGGAGACCTTCTACAGCCTTATAAATTTTTAGCCTGTTGACTACCTCTTTTGCAATAATGGAAAGCATCTCCTTTTTCTCAGGGCTGAGCTCCTTATAATCTGTGTCTAAAACACAGAGCGCACCCAAGCTGATATTCTCATTGATTTTTAGAGGAATTCCATAATAGTAACGAAGATTTGGATGGCCTATCACAAATGACCTATCATTGAACCTTTCGTCTGCTGACAAATCTTCAACCTCAAATTCTGACTTCTTGGGATCAAGAATTGTATATTGACAAATAGATTCTTCTCTTGGCATTTGACTTACATCCATACCAAATGACGAAACACTCCATTGAGTGAAGTGATCGATCAAGTTTACTAAAGACACTTTAGTACCTGCTATTTTAGCTGCTAGTTTGGTCAGATCAGATAGCGAGTTTTCCAGATCCATAAAGTCTAGATCCAGCTCACTTAGCGCCATCAACCTTTCCATTTCATTCTCAGGAATGAGTGATTCGATACTTTTTTTAGGGTGATTCATGATGTAAAATAAGTGGTATATTGGGTTGGTTTCCAAATTAAAATCATCAAATAATTCATGGATTTGAAAAGGAACATTTTCCCTTGATTCAACAGCAAAAATCCGATGACATAATCCATCTTCAACTAATTTTATCTATGAGGAATTTATTGATAATGAGCTTTGTAGCCCTATTTATTATTCAAACTAATTTACTTGCCCAAAGTTTAGACACCATCCCTATCGGTTATATTCAAACCAATTTAGGAGAGGTATATATTGAGCTTGACTATAAAACACCAAGGCATCAAAGCAGCTTTATTGAACTGGCGGAAGCTGGCTATTGGGATTCACTGACTTTCAACAGGGTAATTCCAAATTTCGTAGCACAGGGAGGTTGTCCCGATACCCCGGAAGGCTTTAATGATCCTGATTTTTTACTCGAACCTGAATTTCATCCTGATCTAACACACCAGTATGGCGCTGTTGGAGCGGGAAGAGATAATAACCCGGACAAACTCTCTGCCAGATGTCAATTCTATATAGTACAAAATACGCAGGGGCTACATCGATTGGATGGGGACTATACTGTTTTCGGAAAGGTAATCAAGGGAATGGATGTAGTAGACCAAATCGTCCATGTGGAGCGGGATTCTGATGACCAACCGCTCATACCGATTACCATGAAAGTCTCTGTGCTTTATCTTAACTTGGAAGATCTAGCTCAACTGAAAAACAACAATTAAAATGAACCCAATTAAAATCCTGATTGTCGGTTGTGGCAACATGGGAGCCTCTCATGCAGCAGCCTACCATCAAATGCCAGAGTTTGAAATTTGCGGACTGGTGGCACGAGGAGAAAGTAAAAATCGCCTCAATGAAAAACTCAAGTCCAATTATCCGCTGTTTGATAAATATGAGGATGCATTAGCCCAAAGCAAGCCAGATGCTGTTTGTATTTCTACTTATCCTGATACTCATGAGGAATTTGCCATCAAAGCTTTAGAAGCAGACTGTCATATTTTTATAGAAAAACCACTGGCCGATACTGTCACCGGTTGCGAAAGGATTATCCAAAAAGCAAATGAAACAGGCAAAAAAGTAGTGGTTGGCTACATTCTCCGTCATCATCCATCTTGGATCAGATTTATTGAAGAATCCCAGAAATTAGGAAAGCCACTTGTAATGAGAATGAACTTGAATCAACAAAGTCATGGATACATGTGGGATGTACATAGGAATTTGATGAAAAGCTTGAGTCCGATTGTAGACTGCGGCGTGCATTATATAGATGTAATGTGCCAAATGACCCGCTCAAAACCACTCTCAGTCACAGCTATAGGAGCTCGACTTACAGATGATATAGCATCAGATAATTACAATTATGGTCAACTGCAAATACGCTTTGAAGATGGATCAGTTGGATGGTATGAAGCAGGCTGGGGCCCCATGATTTCAGAAACGGCTTTTTTTATAAAGGATGTATTCGGACCAAAAGGAGCGGTGTCGATTGTTGCAAAAGATGCAGGTGCTTCAGGCAAATCAGATGATGTCGATTCTCATACCAAAACAGAATCCATCAGAGTTCATCATGCTGCCATTAATGATAAAAATGAATTTACAAAGGCTGACCAATGGATAGATATGAAGGATGAACCCAATCACCAAGAATTATGCAATCGAGAACAAAGCTATTTCTTAAAAGCTATCCAAAAAGATTTAGATTTGAGTGACCACTTGCAGGATGCTTTAAACAGTCTGAAAATAGCATTCGCTTGTGATGAATCAGTAAAAACCGGGAAGGTTGTCGAGGTATGATATCCTGAGTCCGTTCTTTCTAAAATCAAATATTAAGCGTAAATTATTAGCATCAACATCGCCCTTGATGAGCCCTGCAAAAAAAAATCACCCCACCCAATCCGGCTCTCAGAAAACTTCTTCTGAGAAATCTGATCCAAAAAATACAAAGTTTGTCGATATAATTGAAAATATCAACGGGCTAGGGATTTGGAGATTAAATATCCAGACTGGAGAAAATGAATGGTCTGAGGAATTTTTCAAGATCTGCGGACTCAATCCGAAAAATACAATTCCCAGCTCAGAACTGAGATGGTCCATTATTCATCCTGAGGACCGAGAAGAAGCAAAAAAAGCTTTTGAAAATTCAATTACCACGGGAAATCCCTACAAGCTAGAAAAGCGGATTACCCTACCAAATGGGGATATCAAACACATTGAATCCGAAGGTAGGGTTAGTTTTGACGAACATGGTAAGCCTCTTTACTTGATTGGTACATTTAAGGATATCACTGATTTAAGAGTCAATGAAAATCAATTAAGCCAAACCACAGACGAATTAGATAGCATCCTAGAGAATTCGATTGATTTGATTTTTATTTTCGACAAGGATGGAGTGATATCAAAGATCTCCAATAGTGTCATTGAAACCTTGGGTTATCCCAAAGAAGATATGATTGGAAAGGAGTATACGGAATTTGTTTATCCGGCGGATTTACAAAAAACACGGGAGGCAAGTGATCAAATCAGAGATGGGGTTAAGATTAAAAATTTCAAAAACCGTTATTTGAATTCAGAAGGAAAGCTGATTCATTTTAATTGGTCTGCTTCTCTGAAAAAGGGCACTGATGATGTTTTGGCAATTGCCCGAGATATCACCGAATTGGAAGAAATTAAAAAATCCAGGAAGCAGGATAATTTTCGAATTCAAACCATTCTTAATACTTCGCCAGACTTGATTTGGAGTTTGGATCATGAATTCAAATTGGTCAGCGCCAATAATGCTTTTAAAAAAATAATTAAGGATACCATTAATTGGGAACTTCAAGAAGGAGATCTTTTAATTGATGAGAATCGCTACGGAAAAGAGTATGCGGAAATCTGGAAAAATCATTACGAAACCGCGCTCTCAGGGAAAAAACTTAAAATTGAAGATAAAGTTAAATTTGGAAAGAGCACTGAATTCCAAATATATGAGACAAAAATCAACCCAATAAAAGTTAAAGGCAAAATAGTTGGGCTTGCCTGCTTTTCAAGAAATATCACTGAAAAACGAAATGCGGCTGAAAAAATCAAACAGCTAAACAAACGCTTGTTGAAAGGACAAGAGATGTCCAAATTAGGATACTGGGAAAGCAACCTGAATACCAACAAAGTATTTTGGTCAGATGAAATGTACAAAATCTGGGAAGTGAAAAAATCCGACAGCAATCTCAATTTTGATTTTTTCTTTGAAAGCATTCACCCGGAAGACAAGAAAAACTTCCTTTATCATAGAAATAGGGCAATTACCAAAGAGAAAAATTTAGATGTAACCTACCGCATCATCACCGAAAAGGGTCATTTAAAATTCATTCATGAATTAGGAGAACTCGTCGAGGATGACAAAAATGGAGAACAGGTATTTAGAGGAACGGCTCAAGAAATCACGAAAGAAAAAGAAACTGAAATCAAACTGAGAGATAGAAACTTTTTTATAGAATCCACTCTAGACAATATCTCTCTTGGAATCGCCGTCAATAAGATCAGTGATGGGGAAGCCACTTATATGAACAAAGCTTTCGAGGAAGTATATGGCTGGCCAAAAGAGGAAATAGTCAGCGTGGAATCCTTTTTCCAAAAAGTTTATCCCAATCCAGAATATAGAGAGTGGATGCAAAACCGGATCATGGAGGACATCCAAAGTGGTGATCCTGAAAGAATGACCTGGAGGGGAATAATCATCACCACCAAAGATGGTCAGGAGAAAATTGTCAATGCCAAAAACATCCCGGTTCCTGATTTGAATTTGATGATCTCTACGGTCACGGATGATACAGAAAGATACTGGGCGGAGCAAGCTTTAAAAATCAGCAATGATAGATTCAAACTTGTATCTGAAGCCGTTTCTGATGCTATTTGGGATTGGGATCTAGAAAAAAGCACCATTTTTTGGGGAAGAGGGTATCATCGTTTATTTGGTTATCCAGAATCCCAAAATCAAGTAGATGAAAGCGCTTGGCTGGAAAGTATTCATCCAGAGAATTACGAAGACATTTGGCATAGTATTCAAGCGGCGAGGAAAAATCCAAACCAAAAGTTCTGGTCTGGTGAATATAGATTTAAAAAGTTTGACGGTTCTTATGCTTATGTAAATGAAAAGACCATCATTATAAGAAACACCAAGGGAGTTCCTGTAAGAATGGTTGGCGCATTACAAGATATCACCAAAGAAAAGGAACGTGAGAATCATCTGAAATTATTGGAGTCTGTGGTCACTAATACCACAGATGCAATTCTTATTACCAATGCTGACCCAGATGAAGAAGGGTACAAAATTATTTACGCAAATCAATCATTTGTAAATATGACGGGGTACTCTCAAGAAGAAATAATTGGAAAAACACCAAAAATTCTCCAGGGGAAAGATACCGATGTAGAGAAAATGAAACGATTTGGAAAAGAACTTAGAAAATGGAATAGTACTTCTGTGGAAATAATAAATTATAAAAAAGACGGCACTCCATTCTGGGTGAATATAGTAGTTGTTCCAGTAGCAGATCAATCAGGATGGTACACCCACTGGGTAGGCATCCAAAGAGACATCACAGAAAAGAAAAAAAGAGAACAGGAGCTCGAATTAATGAACGAGCGATTCAAAATGGTATCGGAAGCTACCAATGATGCTATTTGGGACTGGGATGTTAAAAATGGGAATCATTTCTGGGGCGAGGGATTTTCCAAATTGTTTGGCATAGATCTCAGCAAAAAGAAAAATGATACCGAAGAATGGGAAAAGCGAATCCATCCAGAAGATCGCGAAAAAGTACTGGCTCATCTCCAGTTAATTTTAAAAAACCCGGATCAAAAAGAGTTTCAGGTTGAATACAGATTTCAAAAAAATGAAACTGAATATGCTTACGTCTTAGATTCTGGAACGATAGTGAGAGATGAGGACGGAGAGCCATCCAGATTAGTTGGTGCGGTGCAGGATATTAGTGCTCAAAAGGATTATGAAAACTCCCTCAAACAATTAAATGAAACGTTAGAGAAGGCCAATAAAGAGCTGGAACTTTCTAATCAAGAATTGGAACAGTTTGCATATGTGGCATCTCATGATTTACAAGAGCCTTTAAGAATGATCTCCAGCTTTTTGGGATTGATCGAAAAAAGATATGATACAGTCCTAGACGAAAAGGGAAAGAAATATATTCACTTTGCTGTGGAAGGTGCAAAGAGAATGAGACAAATCATCTTGGATCTCCTGGAATTTTCCAAACTGGATAATTTTCAAGAATCTAAAATATGGATTGAATCATCAGAAATCCTAAACATTTCTAAGCTTTTCCTTAAAAAAACTATACAGAAAAAGGATCCAATCTTCCATATTTCTCCATTACCGAAGATTTTTGGACATAAAAGCACCTTGGTTCAGCTTTTCCAAAACCTGATTTCAAACGCAATCAAATACCAACCTGAAGGACAAAAACCTGAAATTTGGATCTCTGCAAAAGAGAAAAAAACCGAATGGGAATTTGCTTTCAAAGACAATGGAATAGGCATAGAAAAAGACTATGTAGAAAAAATCTTTATTATTTTCCAAAGACTGCATGTACAAGAAAGCTATTCAGGAACTGGGATAGGGCTTGCAATCAGCAAAAAAATTGTCGACATGCATGGAGGTAAAATCTGGGTGAATTCTACCCCTTCTAAAGGTTCAACATTCTATTTCACGATTCAAAAGCCTAGCGAATAATGAAATGGATTAGAAGTCTTTTTTTTAAATCGCCTGCTGCAACAGGACTCGTCGTTTTTCTTTTATCCTTTGGAACTGGCCTTTACCTTACCTTAAAGGAGTACCAGCTTGAGCTTGTAGAGGAGGAAGAGGATGTTGAAAATATTGCTGAATTACTGGAAGATAGAATCGATAAAATTATATCCTCTGCAAATTCAGCTGTTAATATTCTTGCCTACTTAGTAAGAACAGATAGACTGGATCAAAATTTCAGAGAAGTTGGCCGAAGCATAATTGATAACATTGACATTATTGATCAAATTCAAGTCTTAGACTCAGGGGAAATCGTAGCAACCTACCCATTGATCGGAAATGAAATGGTCATTGGATATGATATCCTCAAAGATCCGAATAGACGAGAAGAAGCCCTAATGGCAATTGAGCAAAGAGAGCTCTATTTTGCAGGTCCATTTGACCTCAAGCAGGGTGGTAAAGGGATAGTAGGTAGACTTCCTCTTTATAGAAATGGAGTTTTTGACGGATTTACCGCTATCATTATTGACTGGTATAAATTCAAAGATCAGGTCTTATTTGGCTACCAGCCTAGTTCTGATTATGCCATAGATATTTTAAAAATAGATCCAATAAGTAATGATATCTCTTCTTTGATTGAAACTGATTTCTCTCAATCTGGAGGACCGATTTCAGAGATAGAAATCCCTAGTGGAAACTGGATTATAAAAGTTCAGCTGATCAAAAGCAATGCATTTATTTCCATTATTCCAAACACAGTTTTTCGATTGATTTCTTCCATCCTTTTAGGATTTTTAATATTTAAACTTGCCGAACAACCCTACAAGCTTACTCAGCAAGTGGCGGAAACCACTAAAGAGCTGAAGCTTAGTAATCAGCGATTTGAATTAGCAACCAAAGCAACTTCTGAGATTATCTGGGATTGGGATATGGAGAAAGACTATACCTATAGGAGCGATAATTTTGAAAGATTATTAGGATACAGTCAAGAAGAGTCTTTTTACAATGATAAATTCTGGAAATCCATTATTCATCCTGAGGATTATTATGAGGTTGAAAATAATTTGAAAAATGCTTTGGATAGCTCTGCCGAAAAATGGTCCCAGGAATTTCGCATAAAAAAATCTAATGGAGAGTTTCTATATATAATAGACAAAGGCCTCATTATTAGAAATAAAAAAGGCAAAGCGATACGAATGATCGGCTCTACGCAGGATATCACCGCTCGAAAAAAAGCAGAAGCAGACCTATCCGATCAAAAGCAAAGATTAAGTAATGTTATTGAAGGGACAGGGGCTGGAACTTGGGAATGGAATGTGCAGACAGGTGAAACCGTATATAATGAAATATGGGCAAACATTATAGGTTATACCTTGGAAGAATTAGCACCTCTAAGTATTCAGACATGGATTGACTTCACTCATCCCGATGATCTCGAACAGTCAAATCAAGAACTGGAAAAGTGCTTCAGGGGTGAATTAGATTCCTACGAAGCCGAGCTCAGAATGAAGCACAAAGATGGAAGATGGGTTTGGGTTTTGGATAGAGGGAAGATTTTCTCCTGGACCAAGGATGGAAAACCTTTGATGATGTTTGGTACCCACGTGGATATTACTGAGAAAAAACTTCGAGAGGAGGAGATAAAAAGTACAAACCTTCAGCTACAATCCGCCAACGAAGAATTAAAATCATTTGCTTCGGTCGCTTCGCATGATATGAAGGAGCCTCTTCGAATGATTAGCTCCTTTCTTCAGCTTTTGGAAAAAAAGTATGAAAATGTATTAGACGAAAAAGGAATTCAATATATCCGATTTGCGGTAGATGGTTCTAAGAGGCTGAGCCAACTGATCGATGATATGATGGAATATGCTCAAATTGGTTTTGACCCCTCCAAACTCAGCAAAGTAGATTTAAATTCTGTGGTTGAGGAAGTTATACAGCTAAAACAAAAAGTGATTGAAGAAAATAATGCCGCAGTTGAAGTAAGTCCTCTTCCCGATATTTTAGGAATTCGAAGCCCAATCAAAAGTGTTTTCATCAATCTCATTTCGAATGCTTTGAAATATCAGAAGAAGAACGTTCAACCTGTTGTTAAAATATATTCTACTAAAGAAGGATCCGATTACAGAATTACTGTAGAAGACAACGGAATCGGCATTGACAAAGAGTATTATCAAAAGATTTTCAATATTTTTAAAAGACTTCATACGAAAGATGAATATCCCGGAACGGGAATCGGTCTGGCTATTTGCAAAAAGGTTATTTCACAGCATGGTGGAAAAATCTGGCTTGATTCTGAATCTGGAAAAGGCAGTAAATTTCATTTCTTATTGAAAGCATATGACGATCAGACCTATTAACATCATGCTTATAGAGGATAACGAAGGCGATATTATCCTCATACAAGATGCGCTTGAAGAAGCTAAGATTCTCAACAACATGACTATTGCGAGAGATGGTGCTGAGGCGATTGAAAAACTTGAAAAAATAGTGATTGAGAGTCCAAATAATTTACCTGATTTGATCTTATTGGACATCAATCTTCCCAAGAAAAACGGACATGAAGTCCTGGAAGTATTAAAAAGCAATTCGCGTTTAAAACAAGTTCCGATAATCGTCTTGACCACCTCTTCTTCGGAATTAGATATTTTCAAAGCTTACGATTTACATGCAAATTGCTATATTATCAAACCCGTTGAAATCAGTGAATTTCTTAGAGTAGTCAGTAAAATTGAAGATTTCTGGCTATCCGTAGTAAAGCTTCCCAAACCAGCACGTGATGAAGAAGGATGAAAAACCTTACCATATTTTAGTAATTGAAGATAACCTAGGAGACTTCGTCATTTTAGAGGAGTACTTGTCTGAGTCAATCCTAAACCTTGAAGCGACTCATGCTGAAAATTTCAAAGAAGCCGTAGAGCTTCTTGAAAAGGATCAACAGCTATACGATTTGGTATTTCTAGATTTGTCCCTGCCTGATAAATCAGGAGAGGAGTTAGTAAAAGAAATCACAAAAAGGGCTGAGGAAATTCCGGTTGTCGTTTTAACAGGCTTTGCGGATCTGGAATTCGGAAGTCGATCACTTGCATTGGGAGCTTCAGATTACCTGGTCAAAGATGACCTCTCTCCCGCAGTTCTGTACAAAAGCTTGATCTATAATATTCAGCGGGTAAATTTTATCTCTGAATTAAAAGACTCCAAGAAAAAGTATGCAGATCTTTTCCAGTTAAATCCCTCTCCTATTCTGGTCTATGACTTTGAAACACTCAAGATTTTAGACGTCAATGAGGCATCTGTTCAAAAGTATGGATACAGCAGAGAAGAGTTCTTAAATATGGATTTAAAAGATCTTCGACCCAAAGAAGATGAAGCCATTTTGATTTCAGCTGTTGAAGAATTTTGGAAAAAGAATGGGAAAAACTACAAGAAAATATCCAGACACCTCAAAAAAAATGGGGAGCTAATGGATGTTGAAAGAAGTCCAGCCAAAATAAAAATCAATAATAAGGATGCTGGAATGGTCTTAATCAACGACATCACAGAAAACCTTAAGTATATCCATAAAATAGAAGAGCAAAATCAAACCTTTAAGGAAATCGCGTGGATTCAGTCACACGTAGTTAGAGCACCTTTGGCTAGATTAATGGGACTCGTCAACCTTTTGGAAGGTTCTGAAGAAAATCTAAGTGAGGACAACAAGAAATTAATAGAGTACATCAAACTTTCATCTGAAGAATTAGATGCAATCATTAGAGACATTAGCAAAAAGTCAGAAGGAATTTATAATGAATCCTAAACCTATGAACAAGGAACTTATAATAATCGATGATGATGACATCTTATTGGTAATTCTCGAAAAGATGTTCGGGAAGATTAATCCAAACCTCAAAATATCCACCTTTATTAAGGGTAGTGACGCATTGACTTTTTTAAAAAATTCAGAGTTCAATCATCCCCCTGCTCTTCTTGTAGATCTTCATCTCAAAGATTTGAAGGATTGGGACTTTTTGGACAAACTGGAAACGGATGATAGGTTTCGTTCCAAAGTTTTTATCATCACATCTTCAGTGAACTCCGAGAATCCAAGTAAATCTAAGAGGTATAAAAACGTAGCCGGTTTTTTTGAAAAACCTTTAACTTTTGACGTCATCCAAAGAATCAACCAATTAATCGTGGAATCTAATCCTAACTGAAAATAACCCAAGAATGAAAGAGCAACAAGTCCTGATTACCGGAGGAGCAAGTGGAATAGGCCTAGCTATGGTTCAAAAATTTGCTGCAGAAGGTGCTCGGGTCTTTTTCATTGATACAAACTCTACAGAAGGTCAAAAGACAGAAACCATAGAAAGAGAGAAAGGACATCAGGTTACTTTTTGGCATGTAGACATTACCTCTTTGGATCAAATCAAACAAAAAATCCAAACCCTTTCAGGAAAACTTCATGCGCTTATAAATAATGCAGGCATCTCCCATATTGGAAAACTAGAAAACACGAGTGAAGAGGATTTTGACCGGATAGTTCAAGTCAATGTGAAGGGAATGTTTTTGGTCACCAAAGCAGCATTGCCAAAACTTATTTCAGAAGGAGGAGGAGCTATCCTCAACCTTTGTTCTGTAGCAGCTACCATGGGTATTCCAGACCGCTTTGCCTACAGCATGAGCAAGGGTGCAGTTCTTTCCATGACCTTGAGTATTGCGCGGGACTATGTGGATCAGGGAATTCGCTGCAACTGCTTATCCCCTGGCAGAGTCCACACACCTTTCGTTGATGGTTTTTTGGAAAAGAATTATCCCGGAAAAGAAAAAGAAATGTTCGAAAAACTTGCCTCCACACAAGCTATGGGAAGAATGGGGAAACCAGAAGAAATCGCCGCACTGGCTTATTTTCTTTGCAGTGAGGACTCAAAGTTTATTACTGGTACAAACTTCAATATTGACGGAGGTTTCCAGAACCTGAAAATGTAAGCAATAAACCTGATCATAACCTAAACCTATTTGAATGAAACTTATCCGATTTGGAGAAAAGGGACAAGAAAAACCCGGAATCCAAAATTCAGAAGGAAAAAATCTAGACTGCAGCAGCTTTGGAGAGGACTGGAATGAGACCTTTTTGACCCATAATGGACTGGAAAGATTGAAAGTTTGGCTGCAGGCCAATCAATCAAAACTTCCTGAAATCCCGGCTAACTCCAGACTAGCCTCTCCTATTGCCAGACCTTCCAAAATAATTTGTGTTGGCTTGAATTATAGAAAGCATGCTGCAGAAGCAGGAATGGCAGTACCTGAAGTACCAATTTTATTTATGAAAGCCACTTCCTCCCTATCCGGGCCTGATGATCCTATTTTTATACCAAGAAACTCGAAGAAAACGGATTGGGAAGTTGAACTGGCAGTGGTAATAGGGAAAAGGGCAAAATACGTTTCTGTGGAAAATGCTATGGATCATGTTGCCGGTTATTGCCTCCACAACGATGTAAGCGAACGGGATTTCCAACTCAATCATGGAGGGCAGTGGGTAAAAGGAAAAAGCGCGGACAACTTCGCACCACTAGGTCCATTTTTGGCTACCAAAGAAGAAATACCGGATCCCCACCAATTGAGATTATGGCTCAAACTCAATGGGAAGATTCTTCAAGACAGCTCAACTTCTGATTTGATATTTGACATTCCAACCATCGTATCTCATATCAGCCAGTACATGACCTTATTGCCTGGTGATGTGATTTCCACTGGTACTCCAGCAGGTGTGGGCATGGGACTCAAGCCTGAACCCAAATATTTGGAGCATGGTGATGTGGTAGAATTGGGAATAGAAGGCCTTGGAATCTCCAGACAAGTGGCCATCAATGATCCTGAAGCATGAGAATCGACTCCCATCAGCACTTTTGGGAGTACAAGCCCAAAGATTATGGCTGGATTAACGACTCCATGAAAAGGATTCGCCGAAATTTTTCACCAGGTGATTTAAAGCCATTGCTAGATGAATTTCATTTGGATGGCTGTATTGCGGTTCAGGCAGTCGAGTCCTATCGGGAAACAGATTATTTATTGGATTTAGCAGATCAAAATCCCTGGATTTTGGGAGTGGTTGGCTGGGCAGACCTGACTTCTGGAAAATTGGAGGAAAAGCTGGAGGAATACAATGAACATCCTAAGTTGAAGGGCTTCCGGGAAGTATTGCAATCAAAAGATCCTCGCTATATGCTTCAGGAGAACTTTATACGAGGTTTACAAACGCTACATTCTAAAGGTTATACTTATGACATTTTGGTATACCCTCAGTATCTCAAAGCCGTTTTGGAATTGGTTAAAAAATGCCCAAATCAATCTTTTGTCATAGACCATCTTGCAAAACCCTTTATCCAAAAAGGGGAATGGAAAGAATGGCAAAAACACCTCGCTCCCATAGCGGAAAGAGAACTGATTCATTGCAAAATCTCAGGAATGGTGACGGAAGCAGATTGGAAAAACTGGAATAAGGATCAGCTTTATCCTTATTTGGAGATTGCTTTGGAGCTATTCGGACCTGAAAGACTCATGTTTGGAAGTGATTGGCCCGTCTGTCTACTTGCCGCAGAATATGAACAAGTACTTGGAGTAGTAGAAGAGTTCACAGACACGCTTTCCAAAAATGAAAAAAGTTGGATAATGGGAAATACGGCTGAAAAATTTTACAAATTAAGCTAGCCTAAATCTATTTACTATGAATCTCTCCCTCAATCAAAAAGTGATACTCATTTCGGGCGGTGCCAAAGGTATCGGAGCTGCAGTTGCAAAAGGACTGATTGAGGAAGGAGGAATTCCTGTGATTATCGATCCTTCAGGAGAAGAAGCCAGGCAAATTATTGATTTTGCAAATAATCAAGCCTTGCACCTGCCTATAAGACTAATTAGGGCAGCCGATGCTTCAAGAGCTGTTGAGGAAACCCTGAAGAAATTTGGAAGAATAGATGGCATAGTAAATAATGCAGGTTCCAATGATGGAGTTGGTTTGGAAAATGGTAATCCGGAGGCATTTGAAAACTCAGTGTCCAAAAACTTATTCCACTATTACCATCTAGCGCATTATTCTCTGCCAGCTTTGAAGAACAGTCAAGGCAGCATTGTAAATATTTCTTCCAAAACAGCAGTAACTGGTCAGGGAGGTACATCTGGATATGTCGCTGCCAAAGGAGCGCAGTTAGCCTTGACCCGTGAGTGGGCAGCAGAACTTCTCCCCTATCAGATCAGGGTTAATGCAGTGATCCCTGCAGAAGTATATACCCCGATGTATGAAAACTGGATCCAATCTTTTCCAAATCCAGAAGAAAAACTGGAAGAAATAAACCGGAAAATCCCCCTGGGAAAAAGAATGACTCATGCTGATGAAATTGCAGCGATGGTTCTGTTTCTGCTTTCTTCCAAATCTTCCCACATCACCGGCCAGCATCTATTTGTAGATGGAGGCTATACTCATCTTGACCGGGCATTATGAAATCAGCTTCTCCTATAGTCCCTAAAAACCTTTTCATTCCCTTTGTTTTAATTACCTCCTTATTTGCCTTGTGGGGATTTGCCAATGACATCACCAATCCCATGGTTGCTGCTTTTAAGCGAGTTCTGGAATTGAATAATGTCCAAGCATCCTGGGTGCAAATGGCCTTTTATGGAGGTTATTTCACTATGGCTTTGCCAGCAGCCTTTTTTATTAAAAAATACTCTTATAAAACCGGAGTCTTGTTGGGTTTGGGCTTATATGCTTTTGGAGCTTTACTCTTTTACCCGGCAACTGCTTGGGAAAGCTATGGATTCTTTTTAGCCTCCTTATATATTTTGACTTTTGGATTGGCTTTTCTGGAAACTACAGCTAATCCCTATATTCTCTCCATGGGACCAGAGGCCACGGCCACACAAAGACTCAACCTTGCGCAAGCATTTAATCCTATGGGCGCATTGGCTGGCCTTTTCGTAGCAAAACAATTTATTCTGAATGCCTTAAAATCCAATAACTTGGATGAAAACGGGGAATTAATTTACCCCACTTTAGAAGAAGCTTCTAAAGCGCTGGTTCGAACCAATGATCTAATGGTCATAAGGAACCCTTACGTAATGCTAGGTTTGGTGGTGTTAGGAATCATGCTTCTTATAGCTTTGGTTAAAATGCCTGAGTCAAAGGATAGCGGAAAAATTAATTTCTGGCCCAGCATGCAAAGGCTTTTTTCTAATAAAAATTTCGTGGGAGGAACGATCGCTCAGATGTTTTATGTAGGTGCTCAAATTATGGTTTGGACCTATATTTATCAATATGCAGAAGCAATGGGAATTGAGAATGCGGATGCTGTGAATTACGGATATGCAGCATTGATTTTATTTTTGACAGGAAGGTGGATTTGCACCTTCCTCTTGAGATATATTTCAGCAAACAGTCTTCTGCTTTCCTTTTCAGTTTTAGCCATATTTTTTACAGGAGGGACAATTTTTCTTCCAGGAGAATTAGGGCTTTACAGTTTGGTAGGAATCAGTTTTGCCATGTCTTTAATGTTTCCCACCATCTACGGAATCGCTTTGGAAGGACTAGGAGAAGATGCCAAGTTCGGGGCTGCATTTTTGGTTATGGCAATTGTGGGCGGAGCAATCATGCCTACTTTACAGGGAATAGTCTTGGATTGGGGAGGTGCGGGATATACCGATATTCAAATCTTGGGAGTATCCGAAGTTCGATTCTCCTTTTTTCTGCCACTAATTTGCTTTGTGGTGGTCGGCCTTTTCGCCTACCAAGTCCAACGTAGAAAGAAGAACTTGGATTCTTTATAATTTGAAAATCTGATGAAAACTTTCCTCTTGATCTGTGACTTGAAAGATGAACCCGAAGCTATCGAGGCCTATGATAAATGCCATCAAGCTGTACCAGAACCAATTCTGGAAAGCATTCAAGAATCCGGAATTCTTGAAATGAATATTTATCGTTGGAAAAACAGGCTCAGCATGATTCTAAGAACTAAAGATGATTTCAATTTTGAGAAAAAAGAACAATTGGACCTAGCCAATCCTAAAGTGCAGGAGTGGGAATCCTTTGTCGGACAATATCAGCAAAATCTACCCGGCACTCCTCCTCATTGGAAATGGGCTTTAGCAGAACCTATATTCAATTTTGAAGCAAAAAAAGACTAGAAAACCATGAAACGCCTTCTCTCAACCTTCATTCTATTTTCACTTGCAATTACAGTCTTTGCCCAAGATCAGATTTTACCTCTTTGGCCAGGACTTCCACCCCTCCAGAAAGAAAGTAATCTAGAGGAAATTCAACAGCAAAATGGCATCCTAAGAATTTCAAATGTGCAAATCCCAAGTATAGAAGTTTATCTTCCAACAAAGCAAATTGCTACAGGTCAGGCAGTGGTTATATTTCCAGGGGGAGGATATGGAATCTTAGCTTACGATTGGGAAGGGACAGATTTTGCCAAGTGGTTGAATTCACAGGGAATCGCAGGTATAGTCGTCAAATATAGACTTCCGATTTCCCAGTCTCTAACCAACCTCAAGGAAGTTCCATTATTAGATGCGCAAAGAGCATTAAGATTGGTTAGACATCATGCTAAAATTTGGAATATCGATCCAGAAAAAGTTGGCGTAATGGGCTTTTCTGCTGGGGGACACCTGGCATCAACGCTCAGCACCCAATATTCCTATGATTTGGAGAGAACCAAGGATGCAATTGATACTATTTCAGCGAGACCTGATTTTTCCATTTTAGTGTACCCTGTAATCTCTTTCCAAGATCAATTTACTCATGGAGGTTCCAGAAAAAACCTATTGGGAGAAAATCCTTCCCAAGAACAAATTGATCGCTTTTCCAACGAGAAAAATGTGAACTCCAATACTCCACCCACTTTTTTGGTTCATGCTCAGGATGATTTGGCTGTTCCAGTAGAAAACAGTCTCCTTTATTATCAGGCTCTAAGAGCCAATGAAGTTTCGGCCTCATTACATCTTTACCCAAGTGGCGGACATGGTTTTGCTTTTGGAATGGGAAAAGGAGCTGTGGAAAACTGGAGATTAGTACTTTTGGATTGGATTAAAACTCTAAACTAATGCCGATTAAAGTAATTGCTTTTGATGCAGATGATACACTTTGGTTGAATGAACCATTTTTCAGAGAAGCAGAAGAAAAATTCGCTTCACTTCTAGAAGACTTTATGCCGGAGCATGCGATAATCAAAGAGCTATACCGAACTGAAATTGAAAACCTCCAATTATATGGCTATGGAATAAAGGGCTTCATGCTTTCCATGATAGAAACGGCCATGAAAATCAGTGAGCATAAAATGCCGATTTCATTGATAGATAAAGTGATCAAAATTGGTCGGGAAATGCTGGAAAAGCCAGTTGAACTCCTTCCTGGAGTTGAGGAGGTTTTGAAAAGTTTGAATGGGGATTACAGGATGGTACTAGCAACCAAAGGCGACCTTTTGGATCAGGAAAGGAAATTGAAAAAGTCAGGCCTGGAAAAATATTTTCATCACATAGAAATAATGAGTGAAAAGAAAGTGGCAGATTTTGAAAAACTCATTCATCACTTAGATGTTTCACCTTCTGATTTTGTCATGCTAGGCAATAGCTTAAAATCTGATATACTACCCGTGCTAGAAATAGGCGGACATGCCATTCACATACCTTTTCATATAACCTGGGTTCATGAGCAAATAGACCATGAAATCAAACATGAAAGGTTCGCCGAAGTAGAAAATATTTCCTTAGCGGCTGATCTAATTCGGAAGATGTAATTCAGGAATTAACCAAATTAGTTGTATCTCCTTCACTTAAGCCAGTAGCATGAAGAGTGATACCATGCTCCATCCAGGCTTTTAGGTTCGCCAACCAAAAAGTCCATCCACCATAACAACCCACGAAAAGGTCCATTTTATGTTTATCGTCAGTAGGGATCTGTTTTTGAATTAAGGTGACTTCAGTTCCCCATTTGCTTTCTTTCAAATGAACATCAACAATACCTCCGGGACCAAAAGTAAAAGAGATAAGTTCTTTATTCTTGACTTTCAAAACCTCCCCTTCTTCTCGATGTGGCCAATTGTTCCATTTCCAAGAAAAAGTATCCCCTTGCTGAACAGTTTCAATGGGCTTTCTTCCAACTTCGTTAGAATCTTTGAATTCCGCTAATTCTAAAAACCAGGTTTCTAATAATCGTTTTTGAGTCCAAGCATCAAAGACCATTTGAGCTGGTTTTTGAATATGGATTCTACGGGTGAAAGTTGTCCAATCAATAGATTTTTCCATGGAGCTGATTTAAAGATCAAAAGGCAATTATTTAATTTACACATTATCAGCAAATTAGCCAATAGCGAATTAAAATTCATTATACCCTTTGCCTTCCATAATCTTTACAACTGAGTTTTGGATTCTTCTCATCCTGGTACCAGATTGCTTCGCCTGATTGAAATAAATCAAATAACCTCTTTGTCTTCCAGGAGTTAAAGACTCGAAGGCTTTTTTGAAAAGACTATCATTTCTAAAATACGCTAAAAGTTCTTCGGGAAGCTTGGGCTTAGCGTCTATAGAAGGAATTTTGATTCCTGATTTTTCTATCTCCATTGCCTCATGGATGTAGTGGATAATTAATTCTGTGTTTTCCCTGATTGAGTCTGCATCATAAAATTTCCATAGCTTTCCAGTCCGGCTGTTAGGTCCGGCAAACTCTAAAACATTTGCTGGGTCTTTCATCAAGGACCCTTTTAAAAAAGACAAAAAGGCACAATCCTTAAATGCCGATAGGATTAGTACATTTTTCCCATTCAAAGTATAGCAAGGCTGCGACCATTTGAGCTCCTCGACCAATTCTGTTGTTAGAATATAGCTACGAAGCAGCAACAATTCTTCTTGCCAAGTGTGAACCTTACAATGAGGAGTTTGGAATAAGGAGCATCGCCCACAACCACTGGAAAAATATTCTGAGATTTTTTGATCCATAATTAAGGTGGTTTTCCAATTCAATTTTAGATTTTATTTTTTCATTTCAAATTTAGAGACATCCTAAAATTGATTTAAAGGCATATTATCCGACAGCAAACGACTGCTATCGGATACTATCGACTGCCTCCCGACTAATTTTTGACCTGTTACTGAACTTTGGCTCATCAAGTTTTCCTCTAGCGAAAACGATACATGTCAAATTTTAACTAACAAAAACTATGAACACGCTAAGAAACAAAGTTCAGCTTATCGGCCGTCTAGGCGACAAAATTGAAGTGAAGACTTTAGAGTCTGGAAGGAAATTGGGCAAAATCAATCTTGCTACCAATGAAACCTACCGCAATCAACAAGGTGAGAAAGTAACGGAAACCACATGGCATAACCTTGTGATTTGGGGCAAGCAAGTAGAAATCTTGGAAAAGTACACCGACAAGGGTTCTGAGCTTGCCGTAGAGGGAAAAATCTCCAACCGAGATTATACTGACAAAGACGGAAACAAGCGATATATCACAGAAATCGTAGTCCACGACTTTCTGCTTTTAGGATCCCCCAAAGGCAAGGAAAAGGCAACGGTAGTGCAAGGTGAGGATGATTTGCCTTTTTAAAAATTAATTGGGGCTGTCTCATAATTCAGTTTAATGTCAGTCTGAGAGGCCACCTGGCATCATGCATGGGATGAAGGCCGTTATTATCCTTTTGGCCTAAAATTCGATCTCATAAGGTCTTCGGGATACTCAATGTGACCAAATCACATTGGAGACAGCCCCTTAATTACAATATATTTTTTATTGAAATGTCGGAAACAATGAATCTTATGTTGTACTCTTAAATTTAAAGACAAGGAAGAATTAAAATTCCGCTTGAAATTAGACTGAAGATTCTCTTCCTAAAAAACGAAAAACCCCCGGAACATTGTCCCGGAGGTTTTTTCAAAAAAAACCACCAACCTTAAATCAATCATGCTTTTACCTTACGCAGCTTCATATTTAACTTATCTGCCAGCAAGTACATGACTGGTACGATCACTAACGTAAGGAAGGTCGCAAAGGTTAGCCCGAAAATCACGGTCCAAGCCATTGGACCCCAGAAATCTGCATTATCTCCTCCCACATAAAACTGAGGGTCAAAAGAACTCAATAAAGTTCCAAAATTGATGTTCATTCCTATGGCCAAAGGTATCAATCCCAGTACTGTAGTTATTGCTGTTAGTAGTACAGGACGAAGACGCGTCTTCCCTGATTCTACAATACTTCCTACCAATTCTTCATAGGATAAATATTCTCCATCTTTTACCCCTAATTTCTCCCTCTTTCTATCTCTGGCAAGATTGGTATAGTCTATCAATACGATAGCATTGTTTACCACCACCCCAGCAAGAGAAATAATTCCGATCCCCGTCATAATCACTACGAAGTCCATGTTGAATATGACCAAGCCTAAGAATACCCCGATAGTACTTAGGACTACTGAAGCCATGATAATGAATGGAGTGGTTACTGAGTTAAATTGCGCAACAATAATCAAGAAGATCAAGGAAACTGCTATAGCCAAGGCTCGCATTAAGAATGCTTGTGATTTGGCTTGCTCTTCCTGTTCCCCCGTAAACTTCACCTGAATCCCGTCTGGAATTTCATAGGTAGACATCAAATTCTTTATCTGTGTATTGATTTCAGTTGGGTTATAGCCCTCCAAGACGTTGGAAAACATCGTGATGACTTTTTCCAGATCTTTTCTTTTCACAGAACCATAGGTAGAACCATATTTTACATCTGCAACAGAAGCTATTGGGACTTCTTTTTTCTCCCCAAATTTATCCCGGAAACCAATCTTCTTATTGACAAGCGTATTGATATCATATCTGTACTCGTCCATCATCCTCAACTGAATAGGATAATCATCCTCTCCCTCCTTGTATTTGGATACTTCCAATCCAAAAAGTGAGGTTCTCAATTCAGTAGCAATATTTGAAGTAGACAGTCCAAATCTTCTCGCTTTTTCTCTATCAATATTCAGCACTACCTCAGGACTTCCTAATGAAAGATCAGTCTTCAATTCCTCCAAACCTGCAACATTTTGCTTATCCAAATACTCCTTTGTTCTGTTTACAAAAGCGATTAATTGCTCATAATCTTCACCTATAAATTCAATATTAACAGCCTTTCCTACAGGCGGGCCATTTCTTTGCTTATCTACTGTAATTTGGACACCTGGATATTTTTCAACCATATCCCGGATATCTTCCATTGCTTTATTGGTATTTACACCCTGTCTATCGATGTAATCCACAAAACCAATGGTCATTTTTGCTTTATGTGGCGTTGCCTGATTGCTTGGGCCTTCTGTTGGATCTCCTGTACCTTCACCAACTTGGGTGATAACCGATTCGATGATTCCTTGATAAGGCTCCAAAGTAACCATTACCTCATCTTCCATTTTATCCACAAACTCATTTGTTGCCTCTATGTCAGTTCCAATAGGAAACTCTACAAAAACATTGATCAATTGTGGTTGATTATCAGGGAAGAAAAGGATTTTTGGTGCTCTGATCCCTAATAAGGCAACTGAAAGAATTAAAAGGAGAACTGTTCCACCAAAGAAGAAATATGGCCTTTTACCATGCAAAGCATAATCCAATACTTTTTCATAGAAATTTTCAAGGTTAACCAAGAAAACAGTCTGGAACCATCGAATAGCCTTTCGCAATGCAAAGACATTAAACAAGGTCAATACACAGGCAACCAACATTAATGAACCAAGAGCTGTCCAACCCAATAAATACAATAGTGTAGAGAAAATCAGAAAACTTCCCGCAACAATGATTGGCTTCTGTTTAGGTTTATCCTTGGAAACATCCTCTACTTTCATGTAAAGGGAAGTCAATACAGGATTAATCACCAATGCTACAAACAGTGAAGAAGACAAGACAATTATCAGTGTAATTGGCAAGTACTTCATAAACTCTCCCACAATGTCATCCCAAAATGCCAATGGAAGGAATGCTGCTAATGTAGTAGCGGTAGATGTAATGATTGGCCAAGCCACCTCTCCTACTCCCTGTTTCGCAGCCTCGGATGCACTGAGTCCTTCTGACATCAATCGGTAGATGTTTTCAACTACCACAATGCCATTATCAACCAACATACCTAATGCGAGGATGAGGGAAAATAACACCATCAAATTCAATGTGATACCAAAGGCATTTAGCACCAGGAAGGAAATGAACATGGATAGTGGAATGGCAATCCCCACAAACAAGGCATTTCTAAACCCTAGGAAAAACATCAATACCAAAACCACCAGGATTACTCCGAAAATAATGGAGTTTTCCAAATCACTTACCTGTAATCTCGTCTGCTTAGACTGATCATTGGTGATGGTTATTTCCAGATCAGAAGGAAATCGGTTTGCCTTAGTTTTATCAATAATTGCTTTGATCTTATCAGCAGCAATTAGTAGGTTTTCTCCTGACCTCTTGGTTACATTGATTGTTACAACCGGAAGGTTTTTGCTTCTGGCATAAGAACTTCTTTCCTTGTAGGTATCTTTTACCTCAGCTACATCCCTTAGATATACGATCTTTTGATTATCCGTCTTGACTATGATATCCAGAAGCTCCATGGGATCAGAAAACTCTCCATCCACTCTCAAAGAGCGTGTGTAGTCTCCAGCTCGGATATTACCGCCAGAAATGGTCACATTTTCAGATTGTATTGCTCCAGAGATATCACTGAAATTCACTCCTGTCGCCTCCATTTTATAAGGATTGACATTGATCTGAATTTCTCGCTCCACTGTACCGGCAAGGTCTGCCTTAGAAATTTCAGCCAACTTTTCAATCTCATCCTCCAAGTACTCCCCAAACTTCTTTAATTCCGACTCCGAATAATCTCCGGAGATATTCACATTCATGATTGGAAAATCAGAAGTATTTATCTCTAGGACATTCGGATCCTGATCCAAATCAGTTGGCAATTCACTCTTTGACTTATCGACAGCATCCTTGACATCCTGGATAGCTTTGGATATTTCTACCCCGGGATTAAACTCAATGACAATGGAAGAAAAGTCCTGAACTGAAGTTGATTTGATATCCTTGACATCATTCAGAGATTTCAATTCTTTTTCAATGGGTCTCGTGATGAGATTTTCCATATCTACAGGCGAGTTACCTGGATAAGGAGTTCCTACATAAACTGTTGGAATCACAATTTCAGGAAAACTCTCCTTAGGCATTGTCCTATATGCACTCAAACCGAGCACGGTGATAATTAAGGTTAATATTACCACCGAGGTAGAGTTATCTACACTCAGACTGGACAGTCCAAATTCCCGAATAATTTTAGATTTTGGTTGCTCAGCCATAATTATAGTTGCGAAATATTTACTTTAAAATTATCTCCTACCTCTCTGAATCCTTTGTCCACCAAGGTTTCGTTACCTTCTAGACCTTCCAGGATTTCAGTTTCATTGTTAAATGTTCTACCTCTTTTGATATATCGTTTTTTGGCAAGTTCACCATCTACTATATAGATATAATCCCCTTTGCTATCACTAAGTATGAGGTAGCTTGGAACTATTACACTTGATGGGTTTTGGTAATCTTGAATCTTTAAAACAGTGATCATATTTGGCTTCACCTGTGGAATATTAGGTAAAAACACCTCTACTTTAAATGTTCTGTTGTTTGGATTAATAATAGCACCCACAGAACTAACTTTGGTTTTCAGTTCTTTGCCAATGGATGGAAATGACACGTCCACACTATCTCCTTTGGTCAAAACTCCAACATATGATTCTGAAATATCAGCCTCAATAAAAAGATCACTTTCGCCGACAAACTGAAACATAGGAGTTCCCGGCTGCACTAGTTCTCCCAATCTAATCTGTACTGATTCCACTGTTCCATTGAATGGTGCTACCACCATGGATTTATTCAGTTGGGTCTTCAGGGAAGCTAAACTTCTTTCCAATCCTTCTTTTCTATTTTTCGCTTCGAGAAACTGTACTTCTGTACCGATTTCCTGCTCCCAAAGTCTTTTTTGTTTTTCAAAAAGTGTTTTTGCCAAATCTAGATTTGTTTCCAACTCCTCAATATTCCTTTGAATAGATTCAGCATCGATCCTGGCCAAAACCTGTCCCTTGGTCATTCTCATACCTTCAATTGCCGGTACTTCTAAAACTCTACCTCCTGTCTCGGCACTGATGATGACATTTTTCTTAGACAATACTGATCCTGTCACTTCTACAAAGTGCTCAAATCCCGCTTTCTTAGCCTGAGCTGTAGTGATCAAAATAGATTTTTGATTTTGCTTGGCATATTCCGGATCCAGGCTGGCAATTTCCGCTTCCAATTCCAAGATAGAAGCTTGGATTTCGGATGCCTCAGTCCTTAATTTATCCAATTCAGCTTTTTTTGCTTCAATAGATTCATCTGAAGCACAGCCTATCGCAAAAAGGACCACAAGAGTTAGGGGTAATAACTTACTGATTGATTTCATGATTGATATGATAATTATCTCCCTGATAAGGATGGTAGTAGTTTTTATTGGTTTGTTGATAAAATACCCAAGGCTTTTTCCAAATCGACTTTGGCAACCAAGCCATCATATAGGGCAGTTAAGTAATTGATTTCAGCCTCAATTAGCGCAGCATCTGCTTCCACTACTTCAAGATTGGAACCCACACCTTCATTGTATTTGATTTTGGATATGTCATAGACTTCCCGTGCCAATTCCAAATTTTCACGCTGAATTTCCAAGATATTCAAGTCATTTTTCAAATTAGTTTTGGCAGTGTAGACTTCGTTTTTAATGCTTTCCTGCAAAAAGAATTTCTGATTCTCCAACTGCATCATCTGCAATCTGTTCTTTTGAATTCTTGCACTTTTTGAGAGCCCATCAAAGATTGGCACCTTCATAGAAACTCCCAGTAAGGAACTTCCAAACCAGTTTTGCTTATCGAATACTGTATTGAAGGTATTACCGGCGCCTGCTCTCTGCGCATTGGCAATAAAATCAATCGTAGGCATGTATTGAGATTGATTGTTTTTCAAGTCGAGCTGCACCAACTCCAAATTAGTCTGAAGTTGACTCACTTCTACCCTTTCCATTCCCTCCTCCTGAAGTAATGCATTGATTTCTTCGATGGGATTCAGTTGGGACAATGACTCTCCCAATTCCAAATCGTATTCCATAGGAAGTCCCATCTGAAGTTTCAGGATTTGCTCACTTATTTCAAGTGCTGTAAGACTTCGTTCTAATTGAGTAGCAGTATTATTTCGCTGAACCTGAATTCTGGAAACATCTATTTTTTCTGCAAAGCCAGCTTCATTCAATGCCCTAGTCTCAGAAAGAAGCGTATCGATTCTTGCCAGATTTGCTCTGGAAAGCCTGATTCTTTCTTCATTTACCAAAACTCCGAAATAAGCTTTCTTCACAGATTCAATCACGTCTACTTTGGTTTTAACCAAATCCAGATCCGTCAATTGCTTGTAAGTTTTGGCGGCCCTAAGTCCAACAAAGAAAGATCCGTCAAAAATCATTTGAGTCATATTCACACCCAAATTGGATTGATAACTCACGCCAAATCTCGCAGGGATAACATCTCCCGGTACATTGGGATCGCCAAAAGGTGGTTCATTTGGAAGAAAAACAATTGGAATTGCAGGGTTATAATTCAAATCAAAATTACCATTGACCTGAGGCAATCCCGTTGCTGTTGTTTCTTTGACAGTGGCCTTGGAAATTAAGGTCTCTAGTTTTGCATTTTTTACATTGACATTATTCTCAAGAGAATAGCTCAATGCTTCTTCAAGGGTAAGCCTGACTATTTCTTGCGCATTCCCATGTAGTACAGGCAAGCTAAGACATAGAAGAATGAGTAAATATTTTTTCATCGCTGGGTTAATTAGCTGAGTTTTGCTTGTTGTTCTTGATATGCTTCACGTCCTTTTTCCGTGAATATTCCGTGAAGGAAATGATCCATCATTTGCATTTGCTCCTCCACCAAATTGTAATTTTCATTATTGAAATTGGAAGGTTCCATAGCAGAGGCAATTTGATTCACCCTTAGTCTGGCTAAAATATGAGCATCTATTTCACTCCTAAAATATCCTAGCTGCTTTCCCCTTTCCAAAATATTGACAAAGTCTGTCATGATTACTTGTTCTTTATGCTCTTCAAAGATTTTCCATGCTTCAGGGAAATATTTTTGAACCTCCATGACCGCAAGGGGATTAATGTTGGTCAAACGCTCTCTCATCATCTTCGAAATTTTCACCAAATGCTCAATGACATCTGTACCTGAGTCCTTTAAAAAGGCCATTTTCTCTTGGTCCCTTTCCAGCATAGCTGAAAAAGTAGCATTCACCAACTCCTTCTTGTCCTTGAATTCCTGATAGAGCGTTTTCTTAGATATACCCATCATTCGGGCAATATCATCCATGGTGGTATTGCGTACTCCATACCTGGAAAATTGCTCAATCGCTACATCCAATATTTTTTCTCTCGTCTCCACTTACTTGAAATTTGAGTCAAAACTACGGAAACTTTCAAAATGTTCAAAGTTTCCAAAGTTTTTTATAAAATATTATTTTGTGTTCGCATTGATACACTATTAAAAAGTGTTCGATCTGCTACAATTTCACCTATTTGTAATAGTTTATTTTGCATTTCAAATTACTTTTTTCGGCATCTATTTTTAGTTTATCTTCAATTTTCATTAAAAAATGAGAGTTCTAGACAGTCAATTTGGATCTTTAGCATACAAATCTCTGGGAGAGGGAAAGGAGGTTTTCCTTATTTTTCATGGCTTTGGCCAAGATCACAGGGATTTATTGCCGTTTTCCAAGATCCTAAAACCCGAACAGCGCTTTCTTTTCATTGACATTTTTTATCACGGAAAAAGTCAATGGAAATGCCACGAAAACCCTTTGACAAAATCAGTTTGGGCAGAAATCTTAAAAAGTCTTTTTAAAAAAGAAGAAATCTTAAAATTCCATTTGATAGGTTATAGCATGGGAGGTAAGTTTTCATTATTGACTTATGAATTATTTCCTGAGAATGTTCAAAGTATGATCCTTCTTGCTCCAGATGGAATTAAAACCGGAGTATTGTACAGCATCAGTAGCTATCCAGCTTATTTTCATGCTTTATTTAAACAAATTGTATTTAAGCCTCGTCGCTTCTTTTCTGTAGTAAACGGATTAAGTCAGATTGGCCTCGTGGAAAGTAGTATTTCCAAATTTGTTCAAACCCAAATGGAATACAGATCTCAAAGAGCCCAAGTTTATTTTACATGGAAAACTTTCGGTGGAATTCAACTTCGACTTGGAGCAATCATTCGAAATGCGAGAAAACTAAAAACTCCAATTTTCCTTTTCACGGGGAAATATGACAAAATGGTGACTGCAAATAACCTAGAAAGATTCAGTAGTAAAATCCCTCACTTAAAATCTCATATTCTTCCGGTTGGTCACGGAGGACTTATTCAGGCAACTGTTGAATATTTAAATCAGGAGAAATTAGATGCTTAAACTAATTTCAGAAAAGCGCCCTACAAAAGGTTGGGATAAAACTTAAGGCTTCTAAGAATTCATTTTTGGTAAAATTCATTTTCCAAATAGCTTGGAAATTTTGGTTACTGCTTGATTCCCTCTCTAGAATATAAGTCCATTCAATTCCTGTAAATTGAAAAACCAGCAATTTCTAAGATAATACGATCGATTATTTCCACCCTCACTTTTTACACTTCAAGCCAATTCCTTACCTTTGCAACTTACCAGCTCAAGGACATGATTTTCTTCTTTGAATCACCTCAAAAAGTAGTCTACGCAGTACAGACTCCACAACCTCTCGCCCAAGAAGACATTACAAAACTTAACTGGCTTTTCGGCGAAGCTTCACCCATTCAAACTCCAGAAGTAGCAGGGAAATTTTCCGGCCCAAGAAAAGAAATGATCACCCCATGGTCTACCAATGCCGTGGAAATCACAGTGAACATGGGCATTCAGGGAATCCAGCGAATTGAGGAGTTTTTTCCACTTGCTGAAGGTGATCAAATTGACCCTATGCTTCAAAAAGCTTATGAAAATCTGGATCAGGAGATCTTTGATATACATTTGGAGCCAGAACCAATTAAGTCTATTGAGGATATTGCGAGCTATAATCAAAAAGAAGGATTGGCTCTTAGCGAAGAAGAAATCGCTTATTTGGAAAATGTCTCTACGCAACTCGGTAGACCATTGACCGACTCAGAGGTTTTTGGTTTTTCCCAAGTCAATTCTGAACATTGTAGACATAAAATTTTCAACGGAACCTTTATCATCGATGGTCAGGAAAAGCCAATGACGCTCTTCCAATTGATCAAAGAAACTTCCAAAAAGCATCCAAATCGAATTGCATCTGCCTATAAGGACAATGTAGCATTTATCCAAGGTCCCAAAGCGCATCAATTCGCTCCTAAAACCCAGCATCAGGCTGACTTTTTTGAGCAAAGAGAAATTGACACGGTCATTTCCCTGAAAGCAGAAACCCATAATTTCCCTACTACTGTTGAACCTTTCAATGGAGCAGCTACAGGATCTGGAGGTGAAATCCGAGATAGACTTGCTGGGGGAACGGCTTCTATTCCTTTGGCAGGAACGGCAGTTTATATGACTTCTTATTCCCGCTCCGAAAAAGGCAGAACCTGGGAAAACAAGCTGGAAGAAAGACCTTGGCTCTACCAGACTCCTATGGATATCCTGATCAAAGCCTCCAATGGCGCATCCGACTTTGGAAACAAATTTGGACAGCCCTTGATTGCTGGATCAGTTTTAACATTCGAGCATGAAGAAGGTGAAAAGCATTTTGGTTTTGATAAAGTAATCATGCTAGCTGGTGGAATTGGTTTTACGAATGCCAAATACACCAAAAAAGAAGAGCCAAAAACCGGTGATCAAATCGTGATCATGGGAGGCGATAATTATAGAATTGGTATGGGAGGATCAGCGGTTTCTTCCCTCAATACTGGTGAATTATCCAATGCTATTGAATTGAACGCCATACAAAGATCCAATCCGGAAATGCAGAAGCGTGTTTCCAATGTGATTCGGGCAATGGCTGAGAGCGAGAATAACCCTATCATTTCCATTCACGATCATGGTGCAGGTGGCCATTTAAATTGCCTTTCCGAATTGGTGGAAAGCACGGGTGGAACCATCCACATTGATCAATTGCCTGTAGGTGATCCAACTCTTTCCGCGAAGGAAATCATTGGAAATGAATCTCAGGAAAGAATGGGCTTAGTTGTTGGCAAGGAAGATGTCGCTACTCTAAAGCAACTTTCAGAAAGAGAAAGGGCTCCTTTTTATGTGGTAGGTGAGACCACCGGAGACATGCATTTCAAATTCGAAAATCAAAAGACAGGAGAAAAACCAGTTGATTGGAATTTGGCATATATGTTTGGATCTTCTCCAAAAACCATATTGGAAGATCAATCGGGGAATGCCTCATTCGCAGAAGCAAGCTATGATCCTGAATTGATCAAAGGGTATATCCAAGAAGTATTGCAATTGGAAGCCGTAGCTTGTAAAGATTGGCTAACCAATAAAGTGGACAGATCAGTAACAGGCAGGGTTGCCACTCAGCAAACTGTAGGAGAAATCCAACTTCCTCTGAATGATGTAGCCGTAATGGCTTTGGATTTCACAGGCAATAAAGGGATCGCTACCTCAATTGGTCATGCCCCAGTAGCTGCTTTGGCCAATCCAGAAGCGGGTAGCAGATTAGCTATTGCAGAGGCATTGACCAACTTGATTTTTGCACCTATCGCAGACGGACTGAAGGGAGTTTCTCTTTCTGCCAACTGGATGTGGCCTGCCAAAAACAAAGGGGAAAACGACAGGTTATACCGTGCAGTACAGGCAGTTTCAGACTTTGCCATTGAATTGGGCGTCAATATCCCAACCGGAAAGGACTCCCTTTCCATGACTCAGAAATATCCTGACGGAAAAGTAGTTTACTCGCCGGGAACAGTAATTATATCTACAGTAGGAGAATGTTTTGACGTTCAAAAAACTGTAAAAACTGCTTTGAAGCCGGTTGTAGGAAGTAGAATTCTTTACATAGACTTTTCGAAAGACAGTTTCAAACTAGCAGGATCCAGCTTTTATCAGGCGCTCAATAAAGTAGGTACAGATACGCCTACGGTGGTCAATGCCGCATATTTTGCCAAGGCATTTAAAGCTGTACAGGATTTGATCGACCAAACTTGGATACATGCTGGACACGATATTTCATCAGGTGGAATCATCACAGCACTATTGGAAATGTGCTTCCCAACTCCAGGAATTGGATTGGAAGTAAGAATTGATCGACTGGGAGAAAATGATTTGGTGAAAGCCTTATTCGCAGAGAATCCAGGTATTCTAATTCAGGTACCTGACGATCATCCTGTAGAAACCCTGTTGGTTGAGGCTGATATTGATTATGTAGAATTGGCAACAGTTACCAACTCAGGTAAGATTGATTATCTAGGAAAAGATTTGAGTCTGGATATTGAGCAGCACAGAGATATCTGGTTTAGGTCATCCTACCTTTTAGACAGAAAGCAATCCGGAGAAAAACTCGCAAAAGACCGTTTCGACAATTATAAAAATCAGCCACTTTCTTATGAATTTGCTCCAAATTGGAAAGGAAGTTTTGCTGAGTCTGGAATCAATCCATTCAGAAAAGAAACAGGAAAGGCCAAGGCAGCTATTATCAGAGAAAAAGGAGTGAATGGAGACCGAGAAATGGCTTATTCACTTTGGCTTGCAGGGTTTGAGGTGAAAGATGTGCACATGACAGATTTGATTTCAGGAAGAGAAAATCTGGAAGATGTACAAATGATAGTTTTTGTAGGAGGCTTTTCCAACTCTGATGTTTTGGGTTCAGCGAAAGGCTGGGCAGGCGCTTTCCTTTACAATCCAAAAGCAAAACAAGCTTTAGATAATTTCTACGCAAGACCTGATACTCTAAGTTTGGGAGTATGTAATGGTTGCCAGCTCATGGTAGAACTTGGACTGGTAGGTTCAGAGGATCCTGTTCACAAAGCAAAAATGCTTCACAATGCTTCTCATAAATTTGAGTCCTCCTTTGTGAATGTGAGCATTCCAGAAAACAAAACCGTGATGCTTGGAAACCTAACCGGTCAGCGTTTAGGAGTGTGGGTAGCTCACGGAGAAGGAAAGTTTTATTTGCCAAAAGCTGAAAGTGAATATCATATAGGAATGAAATATAGCTATGAAGCCTATCCTGGAAATCCAAATGGTTCTGATTATGCAGTAGCCGGAATAGCCTCTCAAGATGGAAGACATTTAGCTATAATGCCTCATATTGAGCGTTCATTGAAGCCATGGAACTGGGCTCACTATCCTATGGATAGAAATGATGAATTCACTCCTTGGCTAGTAGCCTTTGTTAATGCCCGTAAATGGGTTGAGGAAAAGAATTAAAAAAATTAATCCCTTTCGAAAATCTCACGAAAGGGATTTTTTTTGGCTCTTATTTTTTTGATAACAAGCAACCTTGGATGGCAAGTTTCCGTGATGTTCTCGATTCGCATCTGGATCTACTTTATTTCCGGATGAGGATCCCATCTATCAACCAGCTGATCATCCCCATGAAGAAATTCAATTTCCTTGTAATTCTGACTCTTCTAGCCTTTTCACAAATAAGTTTTGCCCAAACAGAAATCTCTGAACAAATCAAAACTGATAGAGACAACCAGCTGAAAGAGCTCAATGAAAAGCTCAAAACCAACGAAGAGCTTGTCAACAAACTGACTGAAAAAATTGCTGCGGCTGACAGCAAAAACGCTTCAGATAAGGACAAAATTGTCGATTTGGAAAAACTTCAATTAGCCCTTGATAACAGATTGAAAATTTTGGAAGAGGCTCCCAAAACCAAAATCAACCTTAATGGACAGTTGGCTTTTACGGAGCTGTTAAGTATCCAAAGAGATATACAGCCAGTAGAGCTATTTTTAACTTCCCAGTCTTTTTTTGATCAATTGGGAAATATTGGGAAAATCCAGCAATACAAATCCTTTACTAGCTGGAAAAATGAATTCGATAAATGGTATGCCAAAGAAGGTCAAAATGATGCCATGGTGGGAGTCCTTCAAAATTCCATCAGTTTGATTTCAACGGCTTCTGCGGCAGTTCCTCTTTACGGAACCATGGTCAATACTGCGATTTCGGGTGTCACCAGCTTAGTGGGGACCTTGAGCAAAAAAGAAAAGGAATTGTATGAAAGATCTCCTGAGATGCTAAGGATTTTGACAGTGACCAGTCAATTTGAACAGCAAAAATCCATCATTGATCATGAATGGGTATTGATCAATAAAGAATTGGAGCAACTTCAAAAGGAAAATACGCAGCTTTTAGAGGAGCAGATGGCCTATTTTGGCATTGATAAAAACAGGTATCAGAACAGATATCTCAATGCAACTTTGGATGCTGATCGGGAATTTTTCAAGAATGAATGCAGAAAAGCTATTTCAGAGAAAATTGCTTTATTGGAAAAATCTCAAGAGACCCGAGGTAAATGGCTGGGTCAAGTCGAGACCTATATGTACAAAGTGCAATCCCTAAGATTGAGATTTGGTCAACTCACCACCAGGATGCAAGCTAATATAGAGCAGTATGAACATTTGATAAGGCTGTACTCAGACGCCACCAAATTTCCGGTTGAATTCACTGCTAAAATTACTGCTTTAAACAATCCATTGAATAATCTTAAAAATAAGTTTTACTCTTCCTTTAATCCTGCCAAATACATAGAAGATTCAGCGGTGATGTACATAGAAAGGCAATAAAAAAGGAGAGCCGCTTATTTGGCTCTCCTTTTTAATATAGATTTTTAAACCTCGGGTTCTTGCTGACTCAGGCAGTGAAAGGAACCCAAGCCCCAAATAATATCAGTAGAATCTATTCCAATGACTTTTCTATCCGGAAAGCATTCTTTCAAAATATCCAATGCTTTCTGATCATTCTTATCTCTGAAAGTAGGAACCACTACAGCCGCATTTCCAATGTAGAAGTTAGCATAAGATGCCGGTAAACGCTGTCCTTCCCAAATCACAGCTTTAGGCATAGGAAGCTCAACAATGTTCAGTTGTTTATCATTTTCCAGGCGCATTTTCTTCAGCAAATGCAAATTCTCCTGTAAAATATCATAGTTGTCATCCCCCTTATGCTCCTCTACCACGGTAACTACTGTATCTTCATTGACAAATCTGGTAATATCATCAATATGACCGTCAGTGTCATCTCCTACGATCCCATCACCTACCCAAAGGATATGATTGACTCCATAATAATCACAGAGGTACTTTTCGATCTGAGCCTGATTGAGATGCGGGTTTCGGTTTTTATTCAGAAGGCAGGCTTTGGATGTTAACAAAGTCCCTTTGCCATTAAACTCTACAGAACCTCCTTCCATGACAATTCCGGGCTGGAAACAAGGAATATTCAAATACTCAGCAATTCGAAAAGGAATTTGATTATCCAAGTCATGAGGAGGATACTTTTCACCCCAAGCATTGTAATCCCATTTCACCAACACCTTCTTTTGCTCAGCATTAGGGTTGATCAAAAATGCCGGACCATGATCTCTGCACCAAGCATCATTCGTGGGGAATAAGTGGAAATTAATTTGATTCATATCCACTCCAGCTTTGTTTAAATGGTCGATGGCAAATTGCCTCATTCCATCATCCAACACATTGATATGAACTTTTTCTCCCTTAGCTATCTCCTTGATAAATTGGGCATACCTTGGATATATCGTATGAATTTTTCCCGGCCAGGAATCCTCCTTATGGGGCCAGCTTAACCACATTGCTCGATGAGGGGCAAACTCTGCGGGGAAATAATATCCCAGTTCTGCAGGAGTGGCTCCTCCAGTTCGAGCAAGTTCAAAAATATCTGCCATGCTTATTCTTCGTCTATGTAGCGCTTGGTAATTTGCTGGTAACTGTCAATTCTACGATCTCTCAAGAAAGGCCAGTGGGTTCTATATCTATCAGAACCGGTCAAATCCAATTCCTCTACATGTACTTCCTCTTCCAAATGTGGTGCCTTGTAAGTCACTCGCCCAAAAGCATTTGACACAAAAGAACCTCCCCAGAACTGCATATCTCCTTCTACACCTGTTCTATTTACAGAAACTACAGGAATGCCATTTGCAACAGCATGGGAACGCTGTATAGTTTGCCAAGCGCCATACTGCTCATCATTAGTAAAGCCATCCTGATCCTTGTGCCAACCAATAGCTGTAGGATAAACTAAGAAATCGGCTCCCTTCAAAGCTGTAATTCTTGCTGCTTCAGGATACCACTGATCCCAGCAGATCAATACCCCAATATTTCCAAACTTAGTTGGGAAAACCTTATAGCCCAAATCACCTGGAGTGAAATAAAACTTTTCAAAATATCCAGGATCATCTGGAATATGCATTTTTCTATATTTCCCTAGATAAGTTCCATCTGCATCCAATACAGCAGTTGTATTGTGGTAAAGCCCCTCTGCTCTTTTTTCAAAAAGAGAAGCAACTATCACTACTCCTAATTCCTTGGCTAAAGAACCTAGGCTTTCGGTGGAAGGACCTGGAATAGCCTCCGCCAGTTTAAAATTTTCATAATCCTCCACATCACAGAAGTAGAGGGATCTAAAAAGTTCTTGAAGCACCACTACCTCAGCTCCTTTTTGAGCTGCCTCACGGACTCCTTTGATGGTTTTATTCATGTTTTCGGTCACGTCCCCTGAGCAACTCAGCTGAACCAGACCTACCTTTACTTTTTTATCAGACACGTCTATATGAGTTTGATTGAATCAATAAGCAAAGGTACGGGAGAAGGAAGGGAATGGCAAATTAATTGATAGCGGCATTTTCAATGCCCAGGGATTGATTTTTATTACTTACCAACATTAATTTTTATTTGAACAAATGAATTAAGAGAACGAATACTTGCTTAAAGTATTTTTGTTTAATTAATGTCTTGGAGATCCCCGGCTTACAATTTTAATTGAATACACTAAAAACAGTTATGAAAAATGTACTTTTAATCAACTTCATCATATTTTCTTCTATCGCAACTACATTTTCTCAAACATTTAGAGAGTTTGATGAAAAAGCGGTACAGTATTCTAAGTTAGGAGACTTTAAGTCAGCCAAAACAGAATATTCTAAGGCACTTTTATTTTTCCCGAACCACCCTATAGCCTTTTATAATAGAGGGGTTCAAAAATTGAATTTGGATGATTTTGAGGGGGCAATTATTGACTTCAAAAAGGCAATTAAAAATAATATTCCCGAGCCAATACATTCCATTCGAAATATTGGCAGTAGCTATTTGTTTCTCGGCGAATTTGATTCCGCCATTTTTTATTTAGATGCGGCCTTAAAAATTTATCCTGAATTTGTTCCTGTAATAGTTGATAAAGGAACCACTTTGTTTAAAAAAGGCAAGTTTGAAGAGGCATTAATCGAATTAAACAAGGCTATTAAAATTGACTCCAACTTTCCCCTAGCCTATTCGAGCAGAGGTATAGTTTACCAAGAAATTGGGAAAATAGATCTAGCCGAAAAAGATTATTCTATTGCAATATCAAAAGGACCTTATCTTTTTGACCCATTCAATAATAGAGGGAATATAAGGAAAGAAAAAGGAGATTTTAAAGGAGCTTATTCTGACTTTACAAAAGCAATAGATTTGGAGCCAAATTACTTCTTACCATATTTCAACATGGGAGTTCTTCACCTTGAATTTGGTAAGTTTGATGAGGCGATAACTTTTTTCTCAAAATCGATAGACTTAAATCCATATGATGAACAGTCATATTTAAATCGGGCGGTGGCTAAAGCGAAAGCCCCTGGGAAAGATTATTTTGGCTCAGTATTAGACTTCTCTCGTGCCATAGAATTAAATCCCAATAGTGCCATAAATCATAATAACAGAGGTTTTACTAGATTAAATCTAGGAGACTTCGAATTAGCAATAAAGGATTTTAATACTACCATTTCTTTAAAACCTGATTTTGGCTTAGCATATAAAAATAAAGCGAGGGCGCTCCTTAATTTAAATGAGATAGAAAAAGCTTGTGAAGCCTACAAAGAAGCAATTTCTCTTGGGGAAATTATTGATGATTCAGAGCTGATTAAATGTCAATAAAGATCACCTCACAATTACATTCAATAAGAATTACTTCAATCTAAAATCCAAAGAATATTTTCTTTACGTTTGTATACTATGATTTTACAATTCCTTATCCCCTTTTTCCTGCTTTTTCAGGGCTTTTATTCAACTACGAGCCAAGCAGACAAAAAAGTAGCTGTTATCATTGACGCAGATACTGCCAATGAAATCGATGATCTCTATGCCTTGGTACAAGCAATGGCTTCTGACAAACTAGATATCAGGGCGATCACTTCGGCACAATTTCACACTTCCCCCATTGCAACAGATACTTCAGTGATGGAAAGTCAGATTATCAATGAGCGATTGGCTCAATTATCCAATCGAACTGATATTCCCCTACCAGTAGGGGCGAATTTCCCGATGACCTCTCCTACAGAACCACAAGTTTCTCCAGCTTCCAACTTCATTATTCAGGAAGCCAAAAAAATGAAAAATGGGCAAAAGCTGGATTTAGTCATTTTAGGCCCTTGTACCAATGTGGCATCTGCAATTGTGCAGGATCCAAGTATCATTCCTTTGATCAGAGTTCACTATCTGGGAATCTGGCATGATCCAGTAGCTAATACTTTCGATAAAAACGAGTTTAATTCCAGAAATGACAAGGTTGCTGTTGACGTATTATTCGATACACCCAACCTTGATTTGACCATCATGTCAGCTACCAGCAGCCAACATCTCAAGCTGGCTAAAACCAAAGCCGACGAAGAATTAAAGGGTAAATCTGAATTGGGAGATTATTTAATCGCCAGATGGGACAATCATAAAAGATGGTGGACCAGAAATGATCCTGAAAAGAAAACCTGGATCATGTGGGATTTGGCAATTATTCAGGCTTTAATCAATCCTGAATGGTCCAAAGTGGAAGAATTTACGACCCCTCCTGAAAATACTCAGCGAATCGTAAAGGTTCACACTTCCATTGATGCTCAAGCCATGGAAGATGATTTTTGGAAAACCATGAAAACTACCTTCCATCAAAAATCTGAATAAGCCCCATTGATAAAAATAACTCCTGCTAATCGTAGGAGTTATTTATTTTTTTATTTTACTTTGTATTTCAAAGTACTTTTAAAATGAGAAAAGCACAAGATGAATTAGCTGAAATAAAATCCATCATGGAGAGAAGCAGTCGTTTTCTTTCCTTGAGTGGATTGTCGGGGATTTTAGCAGGTGTGTACGCCCTGATAGGCTCTGGCATTGCTTACAGCCTGATTTATTACCCCAACCCTCCTTATGGAAAAGACCTTTCCCTAACAAATCCCGAATATGTCATCAGCAATGTGATGATCACGGGACTTTCCGTCTTATTACTTTCTGTGTTCACAGCTTGGTTGCTAAGCAGAAAAAAAAGTAAGAAAACAAAGGTAAGTCTTTGGGCTCCAGCAAGCAGAAGGTTCATGAGGGCTTTATTTATTCCAGTAATCATGGGAGGCCTTCTTTGTATAGGTCTATATGCACAAGGACAAGAGCATTTAGTCGCAGCCATAACTTTAATTTTTTATGGATTGGGACTTTTCAATGCCTCAAACTTCACCCTGAATGAGATCAAATATTTGAGTTATTGTCAACTGATTTTAGGATTGATAGCCACATTCTCTCCAGAATATGGGCTTGTGCTGTGGGCAATGGGATTCGGGGTTTTGCACATCATTTACGGTGCGATCATGTATGTAAAATACGACGGTTGAGGTGAAAGGAAAATACGATAAAGCATTTGAAAATGTGATCCGGCTGAGGATCATGTCCATCCTGATGGCCAATGAAGAATTTGATTTCAATTCCTTCAAAGAACTATTGGATGTGACTGATGGAAACTTAGCAACACATCTCAAACAATTGGAGAAAAATGAATTTATCGAAGTGAAAAAATCCTTTGTTGGAAGAAAGCCTTTGACTACTTATGCCGCAACCGAAGAGGGAAAAAAAGCCTTTCAGTTTCATTTAACCTTCCTTGAAAATTTAATCAAAGAAAATAAAAGCTAAAAAAATTTATTCATCTACTTTGAATTACAAAGTACTTTCAAATCAAATAATATGGTACGTTTATCGCAGATTAATAGCAAACTAATTGCTCTTGCAGCCGGAATCGGAGCCAGTATTCCATTTTCTATTCTTTTGTTCATTATTCTGACGAAGGAAGATGTTTTTGAAACTTGGATGTTCCTTCCTCTTTCAATCATCCCAATGGGCGCCGCATTGGGCGGGGTTTTCTTTTATTTATGCAGTTTCATTTGGTTCTCAGAAGGTTGGAAAAAATTTGCCGCTGTAGTTTTTAGCACCATCATCTACTTTGTATCTATTTGGATTAGCTCAGTCATTGCCTTCAATTTCACCGGTCATTGGAATTAAAAATACTTCTCTACCCCTTACCTCAATTCACTATGAAAGAACAAATTCTAAAAAACAGTCAAAACGCCTTGGAACTTGAAAAACTGTACCGGGCCAACAAATCCCAATTCAAACGAGATTTCAATGAATTGTATCCCAAAAATTTACAAACAGAACTGGGAGAGTTTTGGAACCAGCGATTGAATTATGAAACAGAATCCATTTCCTGGGGAAGCAAAGATGAAATCAAATTTATCATGATTTGTATACTCTTGGCCGGATTGATCGCAAAATTCCCCGCTCTTTTCAATATCTCTGAAGACTTTTTTTTCCCAAGAAATATTGGCTTTATCATTTTTCCCTTCCTGACTGCTTTCTTTGTTTGGAAGAACGAAATGAGCAATGCAAGCAAAGGGATTCTTATTTCCATCTCAGTGCTATTAGCTGTTTACATCAACTTCCTTCCAAATTCGAATTCCAGTGATACTTTAATTTTAGCCTGTTTACATCTTCCTTTTATTTTATGGGGAATGTTAGGCTATGCTTTTACCGGAAACAGTCTTCATCCTAAACTCCAAAAGTTGGCTTTTTTGAGGTTTAATGGAGATGTGGCGGTTCTCAGTGTATTATTGGGAATAGCGGGAATGCTGATGACTGGAATGACTTTAGGCTTATTCAGCTTGATCGGTATCAGCATTGAAAAATTTTACTTCGAATACATCGCAGTTTTTGGCTTACCAGCCATTCCGCTTTTTGCTACTTTGATTAATAAAAATAATCCTCAATTAGTAGATAAGGTCTCCCCTATCATTGCGAAGCTATTTAGTCCACTGGTTTTATTAATGTTGATTGCCTATTTAAGTGCTATTCTCATTTCCGGAAAAGACCCTTATAACGATCGGGAATTTCTATTGACATTCAACTTGCTCCTCATTGGTGTGATGGCTTTGATTTTCTTTTCTGTTGCCGAACATTTTCATCAAAAGGGAAGAAATTGGACCACCTGGATCTTATTCTTCTTGGCTATAGCTACTATTCTAGTGAACGGAATTGCTCTTTCTGCCATTATTTTCAGAATTTCAGAATGGGGATTTACTCCCAACCGAACCGCAGTTTTAGGTGGAAATATTTTGATACTCGGGCACCTTATGTGGGTCACAGCTCTTCTATTTCAGTCAGTCAATAGAAAAACTACGCTTCAAAAAGTAGGAATAGCAATAGTCCAGTACCTTCCCATATATGTCGTTTGGGCCTTTATCGTAGTCTTCTTATTCCCTTTGATGTTCGGCTTTGAATAATCCACATTTAAGCCATTCAAGGAATTGATTTCAGGGAATGATTTAGATTTTAACTCAAATAGGTATCTTAACAGCTTCAAAACCCAAAGAAAAGCTCTAACCTTTTAACAAAAAAATGATGAAAAAACAATCCATTTTCCACATGGCAATGCTTATCCTATTGAGTATAGGAATAATTTCCTGTGGATCAAATAGCAATGAAGAAAGCACTGAAATGAGTGAAGAAAACACGAGCGAAACAGAAAGATTTGGAGGTTTAGCACTTTACACGGTCCGTGACTCCATGGCCAGTGATCCCAAGGCAACACTTCAGGCTGTAGCTGATGCAGGATATGCATATATCGAGGCAGCTGGATATGCTGATGGCAAATTCTATGGAATGGACCCAGCAGATTTTAAGGCTTATGTAGAATCTTTAGGCCTAACCCCTAAAAGTACACACATGGGCGGGGTTACTTTAGAAAATGCTGATGAACAAATAGCCGCAAGTAAAGCAGCAGGATTCGAGTATTTCGTCATCCCTGTTCCACCTATGGGTATGTTTACCTTTGGTCCTGAAGGAATGGGAATGAAAGGAACTAAAGAAGAGTTGGTATCCATCTTGAAAACTATCGGCGAAAAATGCTCTAATGCAGGCTTAAAACTTTTATACCACAACCACGACTTTGAGTTTAAGCCTATGGCAGATGGCACTATCCTCACTGACTATATTTTGGAAAATACAGATCCTGCTCATGTCAATTATCAAATGGACCTTTTCTGGGTTACGAAAGCTGGAGCAGATCCTCTGGCGTATTTTGAAAAATATCCAGGCCGTTTCAAGGCTTGGCATGTTAAGGACATGAACGCAGAAGGACAGTTTGCGCCAGTTGGAACTGGATCAATTGACTTCGGAAAAATATTGGCTGAAAAAGACAAGTCCGGCATGGTTTATTACCTAGTGGAACAAGATCAAACCTTCGGTTTGGATCCAATGGAAGCTATTAAAATTAGCCACGGCGGATTGAAAGAAATAGGCTTTCAATAATTTCTAAAAACCATAAAAAAAACGCCAACTTTTTCGAGTTGGCGTTTTTTTTTGATCACTACCTGTTTCTACTCTTCAAAAGTAATCCCCTCTGGGTTTGCCCCCAATTGCTTCAAATTTGTGCTGACAGACTCTATCATGGGAGGTGGTCCGCAGACATAGAATTCCTGAGAAAAATCCACTAAATGCTTTTTCAGAAACTCCATATCAATTCTCCCATGTTCATGTCCATCAAGTTTTTCTTTATCCAATATGGAAACAAAGTCCTCTCCTAATATTTCATGAAAATAGCTTTCCAAAATCACGTCCTTTCTGGTTTTGTTTGCAAAAAAGAGCTTGTTTCCTTCCAGCTCCCCCTTACTTTTCAAATCCTTCAAAATGGCTATGAAAGGAGTAACTCCAGCTCCCCCAGCAATAAAAACTCCTTTTCCTTTGTATTGAATAGCACCCCAAGAATCATCAATAATCAACTCATCCCCGGGGATAACTCCATCCAGATGATTGGTTACCCCATCATGGTCTCTGTATGATTTGATTACAAATTCAAGATGATCATCCTCAGGTAAAGAGGTAAAAGTGAAGGGCCTTTTTTCTTGTTTCCATCCTTCCTTGTTTATAGCTACTTCAGTGGCTTGACCAGGAATGAATGAATAACCCTCGGGTTTCTCAACTTTAAACTGTTTGACATCATGGGTGAGGGATAATAAATCTAAAATCTTAACAATGTGTGCCATAAAATGATGATTAAATTGACCGCTACGGTTCCCGAACTTATTAGAAGTTAAACTGAGTCGTAAACTTCAATGAGAGGATTTCTCGATCCAAAATTGATCCGGAGTAACAGCTGGATTAAAATAAAATAATTTACTCTTAAGTATATAAACGGAAATTCAGCTCTTTGTTTCCCGAATTGACTTTTCTTATTGCAGAAACATGAAAGAAATATCCTAAGAACGCCAATATCAATTCCTGTAAAATTCAATTTATCCAAACGATTCTTCCTGTCTTGGGTTAATTATAGAAGAGTAATTGAGAGATCTAAGCATCTCATTTCCAATAATCTTTAAGTAATCATTTTGGAAGTAAATTACTTTCCGGAATCTAATGCGATTTCCCGTTTATCTGAAATTAATGGGCATCCTATGCCAAAGGCCTTATCTTTGGCTTTTATGGATATGAATCAAGCCTTTCTGGCTGGTCATTCTTAGACTTTATTTTCACCAAAAAACCATCAATGGAACAAATTATATACACCTTAAATGATTTAATCTGGAGTAATGCACTCATTGTCCTCTGTCTGGGAGCAGGTATTTACTTTTCCGTCCGAACAGGTTTTGTACAAATCAGATATTTCCGGGAAATGATTCATTTGCTTTTCTCTGGAAAATCCTCCAAAAAAGGCGTTTCTTCCTTCCAGGCCTTTGCGCTAGCCCTTTCTGGTAGAATTGGAACTGGAAACATTGCAGGGGTAGCCACAGCCATTGGGCTTGGAGGACCAGGAGCAATATTTTGGATGTGGATTATAGCATTTTTAGGTTCTGCATCAGCTTACATTGAGGCCACATTAGGGCAGATTTTCAAAGAAGTAAAAGGCGGTGAATACAGAGGTGGACCTGCTTATTATATAGAAAAAGGACTTGGCGTCAAGTGGTATGCTATGGTCTTCGCCTTTGTGACTATTATCAGTATGTCATTTCTGTTGCCAGGAGTACAGAGTAATAGTATTGCACTCAGCGTCAATAATGCCTTTGATGTTCCTGTTGAATATACAGGAGGAGTTGTTTGCCTATTTCTTGCTATGGTAATTTTCGGGGGTATCAAAAGAATCGGTAAGGTTGCTGAAATTCTTGTTCCTTTCATGGCAATGGGCTACGTTTTGTTGGCAATAATCATCATTGGTATCAATATCACTGAAGTTCCAACCGTACTGAAATTGATCGTAAGCTCTGCCTTTAACCAAGAAGCAGCATATTCAGCGGTCTTTGGTTCGGCAATCGCTTGGGGAGTAAAAAGAGGAATTTATTCAAACGAAGCAGGTCAAGGTACTGCTCCCCACGCTGCTTCGGCTGCGGAAGTTAGTCATCCGGCAAAGCAAGGTTTGGTACAAGCCTTTTCGGTTTACATTGACACTTTATTTGTTTGTACTGCCACAGCCTGTATGATCTTATTCACCGGTCAGTTTAATGTACTGCACCCTGATGGAGGCTTCTTGGTAGAAAACCTTCCCGGGATTGCGATAGGACCTGAGTTTACCCAAAATGCAATTGCTGTTCACTTCCCCACCATTGGAGCAGGTTTCGTAGCGGTTGCTTTGATGTTTTTCTCCTTTACTACTATCATGGCCTATTACTATATCGCTGAGACGAATTTGAGCTATCTGCAAAAGAATGATACTCAAAAATGGCCAATTCATGTTTTGAGAATATTAATCATTATCGCTACTTTTTATGGCGCTATACGTACGGCACAAGTAGCTTGGACATTTGGAGATATCGGTGTAGGATTAATGGCATGGTTGAATATTATTGCTATTCTACTATTGAGAAAACCTGCTTTGGAAGCCTTGAAAGATTATAAGAAAAAGAAAGATGCCGGAGAAGATCCGGATTATGATTTCGAAGAAATGAAAAAACATTACAGCAAAAACTAAAAGTAAAAAGGGGAGCAAATCGAAATCTGCTCCCCTTATTTATTTACATCAATCAAAACTATTTCGCAGGCAATACGCTGGCTCTAACTTCACCGAAGCCAACACGGATTCCATCTTTTTCAGCAAAGCCCTTCATGATAACGGTATCCCCGTCTTCTATGAATTTTCTCTCCTCGCCGGAATCTAATTTCACAGGCTTGGTTCCTTTCCAGCTCAACTCCAACATAGAACCAAATGAATCCTCAGTGGGGCCTGAAATCGTTCCAGACGCCATCATATCCCCAACATTGATATTACATCCATTTACAGTATGATGAGCTAACTGCTGAGCTACATTCCAATACATATATTTGAAATTGGAAGTACAAACCTTAGTAGCCTGCTTTACATTTTCAGGCTGAATATAGGCTTCTAATTGCAAATCAAAACTGTGATTACTGGTGCACTGCAAATAAGGTAAAACCTCAGGCTCTTGTTTTGGACCAGCTGTTCTAAAATGCTCCAATGCTTCTAATGTAACTACCCAAGGAGATATGGAAGAGGCAAAACTTTTCCCTAAAAAGGGTCCCAAAGGAACGTATTCCCATGCCTGAATATCTCTTGCAGACCAATCATTAAATAGGACAAATCCAAATATGTAATCCTCAGCTTCCTCAGTACCGATAGAATCCCCGAGTTTGGTAGGTTTCCCTGTTATAAAAGCCAATTCTAATTCGAAGTCCAATCTTTTGGATGGCCCAAAGCCTGGAACATCCATGTCTGGGTCTTTGAACTGTCCTTTGGGTCTGATGATAGGCACTCCGGAAGGAATAATGGAAGAAGCCCGTCCATGGTATCCTACTGGCAAATGCTTCCAGTTTGGTAATAAAGCATTTTCTGGATCACGGAACATTTTTCCCACATTGGTAGCATGCTCCATAGAACTGTAAAAATCTGTATAATCACCGATTTTGACAGGAAGAAGCATTTCCGCCTCTTTTCTATTCACCATTACTTTTCCTCTGATCGAATGATCACGAAGCTTCTCATTGTCAGCAAGCAGCAATTCCTGTACTCTTTCTCTAATTTTCTTAGTTTGAGTTTTCCCTAAAGAAATCAACTCATTCAGCGCCTCATTGAGGAAAATTCCTTCAGGAAGAAACATGTCTGAGAAAAAACCCTCCTGATCCAGTACGCTCAAATCAACTATTTTATCTCCTATCGCAATTCCAATCCTTGGAGACAATCTTTTATTTTTAAATACTCCAAAAGGAAGATTGTAAATAGTAAAATCAGAATTTTTCGGTACTTCAACCCAAGTACTAAGGGGATTCATCGTTGTATCGCTCATGACAAAATCTTTGAAACGCAAATTTACTCTTTAATGAGGAAATGAAAAGGAATAATAAAGAAGAGGATTTGACTTAGCTCATAAAATCCATCATATCAAGCCTCTGAGCAGAAAATAAAATTTGAAATAATTTCCTACTTCTGCCATTTATCACTTTCCTATTGAAAAATGAGAGCCTATCCTTAAATTCCGCATAAAATGCTTTTATCATGATAAAAAACCTCACAAAAACTCTTTTTGTTTCCCTTTTACTCCTGCTGTCTCTAAGGCTGGCTGCTCAGGAGAAATCCATCCTTGATCAGCTTGAAGAAATTGCAATAGTGGATCAAAAGGTAATGATGCCCATGCGGGATGGAAATCGATTAGCGACGGATATTTATCGTCCAAAGGTAGATTATAAGGTACCCATCATTTTTTCAAGAACACCCTACAATTTCAATACTTATGGGGATGGTGAATTGAGAGAAAGAACTATGCAGTCTGCTTTGGAGTGGGTGAAAAAAGGCTACGCTTACGTGGTTCAGAATGAACGAGGAAGATTTTTCTCTGAAGGTGAGTGGGATATACTCGGTACACCCTTGACAGATAGTTATGATGCTTTTGATTGGATGGCAAAGCAGGGATGGAGTAATGGGAAAATCGGAACCTTAGGCTGCTCCTCCACCGCCGAATGGCAGATGGCAGCAGCATCCTTGAATCACCCTGCACATGCAGCATTGGTTCCTCAAGGATTTGGTGCTGGCGTTGGAAGAATAGGAGAATATTTTGAGCAGGGAAATTGGTACAGAGGTGGCGCCGGTCAAATGCTTTTCACTGCTTGGCTTTATGGAACCCAGCATGATCCTTTGGCTCCTAGGCTTCAAAAAGGCATTGCTCAGGAAGATTTATTACGCTTGCAGCGCTTTTATGATATGGCCCCTGAATACCCAAGAGTCAATTGGAAAGAAGCCCTATCCCATCTTCCGATTCAAGACATTATTAATAATGTCAATGGTCCAAATGGGATTTATGAAGAAATGATCACCCGAAAGCCCAATGATGCTAGGTGGTATCAAGGTGGATTATATCATGACGATATGCCATTTGACAAACCGAGTTTCTGGTTTGTATCCTGGTATGATGTCTCTACCAGCCCCAACTTGGCATTATATAATCATGTTAGAAAAAATGCGGTTTCCCAGAAAGCCAGAGATAATCAATACTTAATAATCGCTCCAGTACTGCATTGCGCCTATACAAGAGCTACAGAAAACACGGTAGTTGGTGAAAGAAGTGTGGGTGATGCTCGATTGAATTATGATGAAATAATCACAGCCTGGTTCGATCTATGGCTGAAAAATGAGGACAAAGGCAAGATTGATTCCATGCCAAAAGTGACCTATTACACCATGGGTTCAAACAAGTGGCAGACTTCGGACGTATGGCCTCCTGCAAATGCAAAAATGACCACCTATTATTTAGACTCTAAAGGGAGTGCCAATACTAGAAATGGAGACGGTTTATTGTTAGCAAAGCTTCCCAAAACCCAAAATAAAGACACCTTTCAATATGACCCTATGAACCCAGTGAATTCCTACGGGGGAAATGTTTGCTGCACCGGAAATGCTGTTCAGGGTGGTTCATTCGATCAATCCGAAATGGAATTGAGAGATGATATTTTGGTATATACCTCAGAACCATTAACTGAGGGAGTGGAAATCTCAGGCTTTATCGAGAGCTTCCTTTACTTATCTTCTGATGTAAAAGATACAGATGTAACCATCAAACTAATCGATGTGTATCCGGACGGAAAAGCCTACAATCTGGATGAAACAATTCAGCGGGTAAGATATAGAGAAGGCTATGACAAAGAGGTAATGATGGAAAATGGGAAAGTTTACGAAATCAAAATGACTCCAATGAGCACTTCCAATTATTTTGAAAAAGGCCATAGAATCAGAATTGAAGTGAGTAGCTCCAACTTCCCCAGATTTGACAGAAACCTAAATACAGGAGGCAATAATTATGATGAAAGTGAAGGTCTTGTCGCCACAAACTCAATCCATCACGGTGGAGTTTATCCAAGTAGGATAGTATTGCCGATGATAAAGTAAGCATTTTAAGCCGTCTCAAAAAGACGGCTTTTTTATTGGTTCATCCTTTGATTTAAACCAATTTCTCCTGACCATATCCCCAAAATCCCCTATTTTTGCCCTTTCATAAAAATCACCAGAGTTCATGTCTACGATTGCCAGCAAATACGATCCTGCATCAGCTGAATCCAAATGGTATTCCTACTGGATGGAGCACAAACTTTTCTCCTCCCAAATAGATCCCAACAAAGAGCCTTACACGATTGTGATCCCTCCACCCAATGTGACTGGGGTGCTACACATGGGCCATATGTTGAATAATACCATCCAGGATGTCTTGATTAGACGTGCTCGTATGCAGGGGAAAAATGCTTGCTGGGTTCCTGGAACTGACCATGCTTCCATCGCAACAGAAGCAAAAGTGGTCAACATGCTCAAAGAAAAAGGAATTGATAAAAAGTCTTTGACAAGAGAAGAGTTTTTGAAATACGCCTGGGAATGGAAAGAAAAATATGGAGGTATTATCCTAGAGCAACTCAAAAAACTAGGGGCTTCCTGTGATTGGGACAGAACTTCCTTCACCATGGACCCAGGTTTAAGTGACGCTGTTATTTCTGTTTTTGTAGACCTGTATAGAAAAGGCAAAATATATAGAGGAGTCCGAATGGTAAATTGGGACCCCAAGGGAAAGACAGCGCTTTCGGATGATGAGGTAATTACCAAAGAGATTGCTTCCAAACTTTACTATATCAATTATCAAATCGAAGGGAGTGCGAATGAATTTTTGACTATAGCGACTACTCGGCCTGAAACCATCATGGCTGATGTAGCTATATGCATCAACCCTAACGATCCGAGATTCACCCATCTCAAAGGAAAAAAAGTTATCATCCCTCTAATCAATAGAGCTATTCCTATCATCGAAGATGAATATGTGGACATGGAATTTGGTACTGGATGCCTGAAAGTAACCCCTGCTCATGATATCAATGACTATGAATTAGGAATCAAGCATAAACTGGAAGTAATCGATATCCTCAATGACGACGGTACACTCAACGAAAAAGCCCAAATTCTTGTAGGAGAAGATCGATTTATTGCCAGAAAGAAAATTGGGAAGATGCTGGAGGAAATCAACCAACTGGAAAAAGTTGAAGATTACAAATCCAACGTGGGTCATTCCGAAAGAACAGATGCGGTCATTGAGCCGAAGCTTTCTTTGCAGTGGTTTTTGAAAATGGAGGAAATCACTCAGCCTGCATTGAAATCAGTAATGGATGACGTGATCCAGCTTCATCCTCCCAAATTCAAAAACATGTATCGTGTTTGGATGGAGAATGTAAGGGACTGGTGTATTTCTCGTCAACTATGGTGGGGACATCAGATTCCAGCCTTTTACCTTCCAAATGGGGAGTTTGTGGTGGCTAAAACCAAAGAGGAGGCACTGGAAATTGCTCAGAAAGAATATGACTCCAAGTACACTTTAGCAGATTTAAAGCAAGATGAAGACGTATTGGATACCTGGTTCAGTTCATGGCTATGGCCCATTTCAGTATTTGATACGGATATCTTTACTACCGGCAAACCAAATGAAGAACTGAAATATTATTATCCAACCAACGACTTGGTCACTGCTCCTGAGATTTTGTTCTTCTGGGTGGCTAGAATGATCATTGCAGGATATGAGTATTTGGGGGAAAAACCATTTAAAAATGTATATCTAACAGGGATCGTAAGAGATAAATTGGGTAGAAAAATGTCCAAATCATTGGGTAATTCTCCTGACCCTCTGGAGCTCATAGCTCAGTATGGAGCAGATGGAGTTCGAACCGGAATGTTGTTTTCTTCTCCAGCAGGAAATGATTTACCTTATGATGATAAGTTAGTAGAGCAGGGAAGAAACTTTGCTAACAAAATCTGGAATGCCTTCAGGTTGGTTAAAGGATGGGAAATCGATCCCAAATTGGATGGTTCAGTGAATTCATCCTCCATTGAATGGTTTGAGAACCGATTCAATCAGGCCTTGGCCGAAATCAATGACCATTTCGAGAAATTCAGAATTTCAGATGCCTTGATGACTACCTACAAATTGGTTTGGGGAGACTTCTGCTCTTGGTATCTGGAGATGATCAAACCGGAATATCAAAAACCAATCGATCAGGCTACCTACAATAAGACCATAGAATTATTTGAAGATATCTTAAAAATACTTCATCCTTTCATGCCATTTATATCCGAAGAAATATGGCATCAAATCGAAGAAAGAAGTGTAGAAGATTCTTTGATACTTGCAGAATGGCCAGAGGTAATATCCTTCAATACCAAGATTACAGAAGAAGCAGCACAGATTTTTGAGGTAGTCTCCCAAATCAGAAATTTAAGGGCCTCCAAAGGCATGTCTCCAAAAGAAGTTTTGGACCTGAGTATTAATACTCAAAGACCAGAACTTTACACCAGATTTCAGGCAGTATTAGAAAAGTTAGCCAATCTATCTTCGCTTAACTTCGCATCCAAAGTGGAAAATGCCATGAGTTTTGTGGTGAAGGCAGATGAGTGCTTTGTTCCTATGGGTGACAGCATTGATGTGGAAGAGGAAAAGGCCGCTATTCAAAAAGAATTGGAATACACTAAAGGGTTTTTGAATTCGGTGATGAAGAAGCTGAGTAATGAACGCTTTGTAGCCGGGGCTCCTTCCCAAGTAGTGGAAAATGAAAAGAAAAAACAGGCCGATGCTGAGGCAAAAATCAAAGCATTGGAAGAAAGTTTAGAAAAATTAGGCTGATTGATCCTGATCAGAGAGTAAATGTAAATGCTCCCGGAATTTAATGTTTCCGGGAGCATTTTTTTATTCCAAAAGTCGAACAGTAAGTTTATTTCACTACAAATTGAAATCGGGCTGCTTGAATATGTACCGATACCTCTTCTGGCTGACCTTTTAACTCTCCATCAATTTGAAAATTAACTTGGTCCAAATTTTCGATTTTACAGGAGTCCAACTTCCATATTTTCATGGATTCCCCGATTGGTGTTTCGCCTGAAACCAAGCTTTTACCAACTTCAAAAAGATGCTCTAATCGCTCCACATCAAGAGTAATCAATTCAAACTTTCCATCATCTAAACTTCCTCCTGGATTGACAATCGCGCCCGTTCCAAATCTATCTCCATTGGCTATTAGAAGCATCCTCGTAGAAACCTCCCAATTTTCATCTTTGGTTTTGATCAGATAGCGATAAGGCTCTGTTTCAAAAATTTGGGAAAAAGAGCTTTTGATATATCCCATCATCCCCCTTGTCCCCTGCTCTTCAAACTTCTCAATCAGATTGGCATTGAATCCAAAATCCGCCAAGTGTAAGCAAAGCTCTCCATTGATATCGATGCCATCCACATTTTTCACCTTTAAATGGCGTAGAGCCTCCAAGCCATCTTCCAATAAATCGATTCCCAAGCATTTGGCCAAGCCATTCGCTGAGCCTAATGGTAAAATTGCGATGGGTAATTGAGCTTGAAGAGATTCTGCTACCAACTTGACTGTTCCATCACCTCCTGCAACTAACAATAAATTTGGATTATGCTTATTGATCTCTTTCCGGATTTTGTCGGCATCATTTTCACCTGTTGTCTGAAAAATTGATAATTCAGCTTGTTTCAAATGCATAGCTATCCTTTCTGACAATTCTTCCAAACTGATAGAATCACTTCCGGATTTTGGATTAAAAATCAATAATGCCTTTTGGTCCATTTTTAAATAATTTGAAGCTTCTCAGCCAATGAAATCGCCTCTTGTGTAGATTGTATAAAATGAAAATCAAGCTCCTCTTCCATTTCCTTCCTTTCTGGAGACTCAGAATGTTTAGGGTGAATTTCACGAATAAAAACCGCCATGACTCTTTGAGGATATTCATGACAAATCTCTGCATAAATTTCCGGATCATGCTGTCCCGAATCTCCTATCAAAATGAATTTCATCTCGGGAAAAAATCTTAAGAGAAAATGAATTTTCTCCAACTTATGCTGATGGCTACCACCACCGGATTTCCAGATGTTTTTCAAATTGATATGCTTGTCTTTCAGTAAAATCGGACCTAATGGAATATTCCTAAATTGAAGGAAATCCCGTATCAAATCAAATAAAGACCAGTCACTACTGGATACATAAAACATTTCATAACCTTTGTCCCTGACCATTTTTTGATAAAATTCAGAGACACCAGGAAAAGGTCTTCGAGTATAGGCGTTTTTGGAAACAGACAACCAAAACTTCTTACCAATAGCGGTGGCATGAGATATCAAGATGGTATCATCTATATCTGAAATCAGCCCCAACTTTTTCTCAATTTTTTGAATCTCCATTTCTGAATCATCACAATTCCAATCTGGGTCCTCTGGTTGTACAGTCATCATGACTGTTCTCTCTTCATGAAAAGGTAAGAAGCATTCGAAAACACCCTCATCATCGGTAAGGACTCTTTCAATTTTCTCCCCTACCTTCACTTCAACCCAAACTCCTGGAATACTGCTGACAGAATACCTTCTAATAGTTGCTAAAATATTCTTGAGAGGATTGTTTTTAGCTCTTGGCCTACTTTGCTTATACGCAGAGATGACTCTTCCTTTTACAAAAAGTTCCTGTCCATTACTTACTGCCAAAAAAGGTTCAACTTGAATTTTATCTAGTTTCCCTATCCATCGGGTAATTACATTCCAAAAAGCCATGTCAATAAGATAATCGAAAGAGGGGAAAAGAAAAAGCCGGGTGAATTTTCCCGGCCTCAATTTAATGTTTCCAGTCGTAGCTATCCATTTGTTCCAAACAGGCCACCAAGAGTGATATCGAATCGGCTATATCTTTTTTATGTGCCATTTCTATCACTTGATGCAAGTGTCTGGTAGGAATGGAAATCGCTCCGGCAATTGCCCCTTGCTTACCCATTCTTTGTACTCCGGCAGTATCCGTACCCCCAGCTGTTAAAATTTCTGGCTGCCAGGTAATCTTCTTTTTATCAGCAGTCTGTTTCATAAACTCCACCATTCTGTAATCACAAATGGTCATGGCATCCATAATTTTAATAGCAGTACCTTTTCCCAATTCGGTAACCTTTTCATGCGCCTGCGCTCCAGGCACATCAAATGCAATGGTAGTATCTAAGGCTATTCCAAAATCAGGATTGATTCCATGAGCAGCAACATTAGCACCGCGGATACCTACCTCCTCTTGAACTGTAAAAGTGGCATACACATCATAAGCCGGATTTTTCAACTTTTTCAGTGCTTCGATCAGGATAAACACAGCCACCCGGTTATCTATAGACTTACAATTGACACAGTCCCCCATCTCAATGAGTTCTCTGTCTCTGGTCACTGGATCCCCTACTGATATGTATTTTTCCACCTCCTCTTTTGGCATTCCCAGATCAATGAAAAAATCTGTGGTTTTAGGAAGTTTATTTCGTTCTTCCTGGCTCATCACGTGGATAGGCTTACTTCCCATAACACCAATCAGGTCTTTTTTGCCGCGTACAATTACCCGCTGAGCAGTTAAGGTTTTTGGATCAAAACCGCCAAGGGTATGGAATCTCAAAAATCCATTATCATCTATATGCGTAACAATAAAACCAATCTCATCCATGTGCGCAGCCACCATCACTCTTTTGCCGTCAGGATTTTTCTTACCCTTTTTAACTGCTATGACATTGCCCAGATTATCGACTTTGACTTCATCAGATAAAGGTGTCACCAACTCAATCACTAAATCCCTCACACGCTTCTCAAAACCGGGTGCACCTGCGATTTCGCAGATTTGTTTTAAAAGTTTAACGTTTACGTCCATTTCTCTTTATTAAATAGTCTTTCAAATACTCAATATATAAAACACAAAAGGCGCAAAGTGTTAGCTCTGCGCCTAAGTAAATATTTCTTTGGTTTAATACGCTCTGACAGTCTTTCCTTCCTTGAAATTAACAAAAGCTCTGTTCACCACTCTTGTTCCTCCTGTAGTAGGATAATCTCCGGTGAAGTACCAGTCACCTATATGATTTGGAGTGCACTTGTGAAGGTTTTCTACTGTTTGGTAAATCACCTTAACCTCCGCCTTGATTTCTGGTGTTGTGACGATCTCAGCGATTTTATCAGATACTTCCTGATCTGCGAATGATTCATAGATGCGCTTCACAAAATTCTCTGGCCCAAGAGGGTTGGCGATGCAAGCCTCATATGTCTCATCCAGGATATTCTCCAATTTTCTCTCTTTCAGCAATGCTAAGGCAGCTCTGAAGGCGATAAATTCCTTCATTCTTGACATATCAATTCCATAACAATCCGGGAATCTGATCTGAGGAGCGGAGGAAACAATGATAATACGCTTAGGACTTAATTTATCGAGGGTGGTCAGAATACTTTTTTCCAAAGTAGTACCTCTTACTATACTATCATCAATCACAACCAAGGTATCAACTCCAGGTTTGATCACTTCATAAGTAGTATCATATACTGAGGAGACCATTACGTCCCTATCGTCATCATTGGTAATGAAGGTTCTAAGCTTGACATCTTTGGAAACCAGTTTCTCAACCCTCGGACGGAAGTTCAATAATTCTTCCAGGTCACCCATATGAGGCTTCCCTTCCAAAAAGACCTCTTTTCTTTTTGCGACCAAATAATCCTCTAAGCCTTCTATCATCCCCAAAAAGGCAGTTTCTGCGGTATTGGGAATGTAAGAGAAAACGGTGTTTTTTAGGTCAAAATCAATTGCCTTCAAAATCTGAGGAATCAAAGCTTTTCCCAAGCTCTTTCTTTCCTGATAGATATCCGGATCAGTTCCTCTTGAAAAATAAATCCGCTCAAAGGAACAGGATTTTTTCTCTCTGGCAGGCATCACCTCCGATTCCGCGTAAGACCCGTCTTTATTAATTACCAAGGCATGACCTGGTTGAATTTCTTTGATCGCTTTGAAATCAATGTCAAATGCCGATTTGATTGCAGGCTTTTCTGATGCTACCACGATCACTTCATCATCTGCATAATAATAAGCAGGTCGAATTCCTGAAGGATCTCGTACAACGAAGGATGAACCGTTTCCAATTAAGCCGGCCATTGCGTATCCTCCATCGAAATCCCTGCAGGAACGTCGAAGAATTCTTGCAACATCCAATTCATTTTCAATCACATGTGTGATTTGCTCATTGGAGTATTGATGCTTGTATTTGTCGAAAATTCTTTGATTTTCCTCATCCAAAAAGTGACCGATTTTCTCCATGACCGTAACTGTGTCAGTCTTTTCTTTCGGGTGCTGTCCCAGCTGAACCAATTTCCCGAAAAGCTCCTCCACATTTGTCATGTTGAAGTTACCGGCCATTACCAAGTTCCGGCTTCTCCAGTTATTTTGCTTCAAAAATGGGTGGCAAGTTTCAATTGAATTTTCGCCGTGTGTTCCGTATCGAAGATGGCCTAACCAAACTTCCCCGGTAAAGGCAATATTTTCTTTCAGCCATTCTGCATCACTAAGTGCATCATGACCCCCTATCTTTTTGGCCTTTTTATACTTCTTGTTGATTTTGTCAAAAATAAAATTGACAGCTGAGGGCTCCACAGACCTATATCTGGAAATGTATCGAGTACCTGGTTGCGTGTCAATTTTAACATTGGCTACTCCGGCACCGTCTTGTCCTCTGTTGATCTGTTTTTGCATCAGCACATACATCCTGTTGGATGCGTAGGCTGCAGTCCCATATTTATCGATGTAATATTGGGGAGACTTGCGGAGCCTGATCATTGCTATGCCGCACTCGTGTTTGATAGCGTCGCTCATTACCTGGGCTTGAGTTTATTTTGACAATTCAAAGTTACAGGTTTTTAGAAGATAATTTGGATTAAAAAAGTTCGGTTTTGATAAAACAGGTTTTTCTTTTTGACTTGTAACAAATACTTACTTTTTCGTAAGTGTTTTTAAGAGGTTTTTAGGTCATTTTGCCCTTGAACTCCCCAGGAAATATTGTGGAATCTAAACCGAAAACAGCCTTAAGACTATTTTTTGGCACATGGCATAGGAATCGCACTAACACAATCAAGCTGATATAGATTCAGCCATCGGATCCGGAAACCGATTTTATAATTATTCAAACCAACACATGAGATCTATCTCGAGGTAATAATCATCTCTGATCAGGATTTTTATTCTCCAATTGAGATATCCCATAACCACTTAAACTATCACAATTATGAAAAAGTCAATTTTAATCGCCGCAGTTTTAATGTCTGGAGTAGCAATGGCGGCACCAGTTGCAAACACTAACTTCAGTCCAATAGCTACCGAAATTCAGGAAGCTAAAGTAAAAATCGAACCAGATGCTCTGCCAGAGCCTGTAAAAACAGCAATAGCAAATGATGCTTCTGTCAGCAGCCTGACCATTTCCGAGGCTTGGCAATGGGCAACTCCAGAAGGAACTTACCAATTCAAAGTTGTCTTCGATAATGGAACTGAAGACAAACTTTCTAAGAAATATGACCAAGAAGGGAATGAAATAAAAGAATAAGTTGCTTTCCCCGATTAATTTAAAAGCATCAGATATTTATCTGGTGCTTTTTTTGTTTTAGCTATGCCAAATAGTTGGACTACAAAAAACCTTTTCTGTATAAAACTATTTTCGGATTCTTGCCTCTTTTGCAAAATCCATTTGATCATCGAAAACGTAATACAAAAGATGAAGAAGATACTATTGGTAGAAGACGATTTGACTTACTCCAGAATCGTCAAGACATTTTTGGAAAAAAACGGATTTGCTGTAGAAGCATCCACCAAAGTAAAGGAAGCTCAGAATATCCTAAACTCAGGAAAATTTGATCTGATTATAGCAGATTTTAGGCTTCCTGATGGAACCGGAATGGAACTGCTCCAATGGTCCAAAAAGGAATTTCCTCAGACACAAGTAATTCTGATCACACATTATTCTGACATCAGGATCGCGATCAAAGCTATGAAACTGGGGGCATTTGAATACATCACCAAGCCAATTAATCCAGATGAACTTCTAGCTACTGTCAATGAATCCTTGTCCAGTAAGTCCAAAGTACCAGAAGCTATTGGTGATGAAGCTTCCCCTTCCAAGCCAAATCAAAAATCTGGAAGTTCACCCTCTACCAATTTTTATGTCGCTGGAACATCGCAAGAATCTGAGAAACTGGAAAAGCATATCCAATTAGTCGCTCCAACAGATTTGAGCGTATTGATTTTGGGGGAAACAGGGACTGGTAAGGAATTTATATCTCGAAGAATCCATGAACAATCCGAAAGAAGAAACGGACCTTTCATAGCAATTGATTGTGGTGCTCTTCCCAAAGATTTGGCAGGAAGCGAGCTTTTCGGCCATGTAAAGGGGGCATTTACCGGTGCATTAGATAATAAAACAGGGCATTTCGAAGCTGCTCATGGAGGAACCATTTTCCTGGACGAAGTGGGTAATTTAAGCTATGAGGTTCAGATTCAATTGTTAAGAGCTATCCAAGAAAGAACCATCCGAAAAATCGGTGGCAATAAGGAAATCAATATCAATGTCAGAATCATTGCAGCCACTAATGAGAACTTATTATTACAAGCCGGAGAAGGTCAATTCCGGGAGGATTTATACCATAGACTCAATGAGTTTACCCTTCATGCTATTCCTCTGAGAAGAAGAAAAGAAGACTTGGAGATCTTTGCTGAGCATTTTCTGGAAGAAAGCAATCAGCGCATGAATAAATCTGTCAAAGGATTTACTTCTGAAGTTTGGGAAATCTTCTTGGGCTATGACTGGCCTGGAAACCTGAGAGAATTTAAAAATATTATCCAAAGGGCTGTCTTATTAACTACTGGACCTTTGGTGGAAAAAGAGGCATTGCCTGCCGATTTGAATAATCCTGAATTTGCCTTCAGTTCCAATAGACCAAGTAATACTATGAATCAGGCTCAGGATTTACCTTCTCCAAGAGATTACAAAAGCCAGTGGATTGAGCAAGAAAAAGAATTGATCCAGCAAGTGCTGCAGGACACGAAGTATAATAAATCAAAGACTGCCCGAATTCTCAAAATGGATAGAAAAACCCTTTATAGCAAAATGGAAAAATACGGACTGAATTAAGAAGTAACGGGAGCTTTGGATTCGATCACTTTGGAAAGTTCTTCTAAAAGCTCCCGAATTTTCTCTTCCAGTTCTACCAACTGACTATTTATACCCTGCTGATTTCCAAGCTTCAATTTATTTTCAATTTTTCTAGCCAGGTCCCCTGACTCAGATTTTATTTGGCCCAATCTGCTTCCCAGTTGATGGCAAATTTCCAAAATCACCTCATAGCGCTCATTGAGTCTAGCTTTTTGAAGTTGTTCCAAGTTTTTCCTGGATTCCTGAATTAGGTCTTTTAAAATATCTTTCAGCAAAGCATCATCCCCCATACAAAATTTATTGAGGTCCCTTAAATCAAAGAGGGAGGTTTCGACTGGCTTTTCTTGCTGATCCTCATTTTTGATCTCGTGGACAGCTTCAGGAAACAGTCTTCCTAAAACCAAAACCAAAGCTTTTTCCTGAAATGGCTTGAACAAAATATCACTAAAACCACGCTTAAACATCTTTTCTTTCTCTTCCACAAAGACATTGGCCGTCATTGCCAGAACGGGCTGACCCTTATAGCTAGCGTGATTTTTTAGCATATCAATCACATCAAATCCTGAAAACTCAGGCATCTGAATATCCAAAATAGCCAAATCGAAATCTAAACCTTCAAAACTATCACGGAATGAAGCCCCCCCTTCATAGAGGACAGTTGTAGCTCCAAAATAGCTGAGAATCTGTGATAAATATTGAATACCCACAGGGTCATCGTCCACCAGCAACACTTTCTTGCCCGTCAAATCCAACCCAAACTTCTGATCATAAATAGGCCTATTCTGAGGAGCCTCAACTGCTTTCATGGGAAGAATTACCTTCATACAAGTTCCTTTATTCTCCTCGCTCTGAGCCTCTATACTTCCCCCCATCAAAGTGGTCAGTCTATGTACAATTGCCAATCCTAATCCAGTACCTCCATATTTTCTGGAAATGGAGGTGTCAGCTTGATCAAATTCTCTAAATACCTTGGAGAGTACTTCCTCGCTCATTCCTATGCCGCTGTCCTCGACCTCCACAGTTAGGGTATCTTCTCCCCACTGTACCCGAACTTCAATCCAGCCATTGGAAGTGAACTTAAATGCATTACTCAATAAATTATTGGCAATCTGCTTCAACCTCAATTGGTCCCCCAGCAACCATTGATTGGATGGCAATTGAATACTCCATCTGAAATCCAGATTTTTCTCTTGGGCTTTCAGGTCAAAAAAGTCCTGAAGGGAAGAAAAAAGTGATTCAGGATCAAAAGCTTCTTTTTCTAATTTTAACTTTCCTGCTTCCAGTTTAGAAAAATCCAGAACCTCATCTACAATTTCCATCAAGGTCTCGGAAGCAAAGCCAATCATTTTCAATTGTGATTTTTGCCTCTCATCCAATTGACTCTTCTCCAAAACAGATCTATATCCCTGAATTACATGAAGCGGATTACGGATTTCATGACTCATATTGGCCAAAAACTCCTGTTTAGATCTCGCAAGTTGTTCGGATTTTTGCCTGGACGCTTCTAGGTTTTCTTGATATTGACGGTTGATTTTTATCTCTTTCAAAATAGAGTAAACCATAAAGCCACTGCCAATTACGGCCAGAACCACGATCACTATTAAGAAAAATGTCACATCGTAGGCTAAACTGTAGGCTTCACTGTTTTTTTCCTCAGACTCTTCTAAAATTCTTTTTTGCAAAACTCCCAACAGTCCCTGAATAGTGGAAATCACTTCACTTTGCTTGATAGAAAGATCCGTTTCCATCTGTGCCAAGTTCTGTCTTTGCCTACTTTCTTCCCGGTAAATCTGATTGATCACCGCTCGGATGTTGTATAAAATACTATCCAAAGTGCTGGAACCTGGAGCAGCACTTCCCTTCGAATTCTGATTAATGAACCCTAGTAGTTTATCAATTTCCGGCGACTTGGCTATCTGTGGAGAGGTAGGGTTTATCTTACCCACGCTATTTTTTCCTGCACTGATAGGCGCCACTGAGGAGGTCTGCCTCAACTCATTGATAATGGCATCTCTGGGGTTTAATTGTTGGAGAGGTTGATTTTCCAGAATCTCCGCTCTTCTCCTAATCCCGATCTCTACTTTTTTGAGTGCCTCTCTTGAAAAATTCCTGTTGGCTAGATTACTTTTTACTTCGTAAAGGTTTTCATACCCTTGAATCAATGAAACTAAATTGGCCCGGATCAATCGAACCTCTGTTAGTTCAGAGGTATCAGCTGCCAATGATTCCAAAATATCCAGTTTGGATTCCAGAAAATTCAGGGTGGAGTCTTTGATTCTAAAATCTCCTTCAGGGCCTAACCGCTCAATTTGAGTAATTTGGATAATTTCTGCCTGAAGTTCGTTGAGGGTATTGAGCTTTTGGTTGGGTTCGGAGAGTTGCCCCATTGTCTCCAAAAGTCGATTCAGGGTATAATAAGTCAACCCTGCTACTCCAATCAGAAAAATAGCAGCTAAAAAGAAGCCGATAATTACTTTTCCGGCTGTTATAACATTGGGCGTTTTTTTAGTCATAGCTCGCCCTTAAAGACCAAGAATTATTCCAGACTGTTTAAAACTTCAGCAAAATATATCCCTGAGGCACATAGGTAGTGATGGTCGTTAAAGCAGAATGGGCAATCTGCACTCCTTGCCACAAATCTTCTTTCTTGATATTCCTAGCAATCATAGATTGTCCGCAAACATAAAACTCCGCTCCTGCTTCTTTCAAAGCCTCATAAACTGCCAAATTCGGATTAGTGAACTCATATCTCGCTTGATGCTTATCATCGTTCAATAAGGTAAAAATAGCTCCTCCGTGTACCACTACCTTGACATGGAGTCTATCCTTTGTTACTCCAGCCAAGCCATGCAAATTCATCATTCTGGCTATATTATCTACCCATCTGGATATCTCTGCAGGATTATCAGCTCCTGAAGTCAAATCGACTAAGATCTTATATTCCAGGGATCCATCCGGCCTTTCTGTAGCTTCCGGTATCTCATAGATTCCTCCAAAACCTTTGACAATTGGAAACTGGGCAGTTTGAGCCAAGATTGTATTTAATCCTAAAAAAAGGAAAAGGAATGCGGTAGATAAGAGGTGCTTTTTCATAATCGATCAATTGAGCCGAAATTAACCAAAAATAAAACTGATTAAGTGCCATTAATCAAAAAAGCCTCTCCAAAATTGGAAAGGCTTTGTGCGCACGAGAAGATTCGAACTTCCACACCCGTAGGGCACCACCCCCTCAAGATGGCGTGTCTACCAATTTCACCACGTGCGCGGTTAAGGTCTGCAAAAGTAGAAAGCCAGCCTATTCAAAGCAAATGCTTTCTAACCCAATTTCTTTTATCCGTAAACTTTTTTCTCTGCTGCCAAAAGGGTATTGTACAGCAAAGAAGCAATGGTCATAGGCCCTACACCGCCCGGAACAGGAGTGATAGCGGAAGCTTTTTCGGCCACTTCATCAAATTTCACATCTCCAATCAATCTGAAGCCGGACTTTTTGCTGGCATCCTCAACTCTATGAATTCCCACATCGATTACCACAGCTCCAGGCTTTACCATGTCAGCAGTTACAAACTCCGGCTTACCCAATGCCACAATCAAAATATCAGCAGTTTGAGCTATTTCTTTTAGATTTTGAGTTCGGCTATGAGTCAAGGTAACTGTAGCATTTCCAGGATATCCATTTCTTGCCATCAAAATACTCATCGGGCTTCCCACAATATGGCTTCTGCCAATAACCACACAATGCTTACCGGAGGTCTCAATATTATATCTTTTCAAAAGCTCCACAATTCCATAGGGAGTTGCCGCTACATAAGCCGGCCAATTCAAGGCCATTCTTCCTACATTGGAAGGAGTAAAGCCATCCACATCTTTATCCGGCTTGATCTTATCAGTAACTTTTTCAACAGAAATATGCTTAGGCAAAGGAAGCTGTACGATCAATCCATCAATGTCGGGATTTGCATTGATATCTTCTACTTTGGCCAAAAGTTCCTCTTCAGAAATAGTTTCATCCAATCGCACCAAAGTGGATTCAAATCCAATCTCATGACAAGCCTTTACTTTGGCTCCCACATAGGTTTGGCTGGCTCCGTCACTTCCTACCAGAATAGCTGCCAAGTGAGGAATTTTCCCTCCTTCAGTTTTGATCTCAGCCACACGTGCTGCGATTTCATTTTTGATGTCTTGGGAGGTCTTTTTTCCGTCGATAAGTATAGCCATTTTGATTTTTGATTTAAGATTTAAGATTTACGAGCTGCCTGAATACCTCAAATGCCTCTAGTAGTTTTGATGCTGGATACTATTATTGCCAAAATTTCATCGGCCTCTTTGATCAATCTTTTTATTTCTATCTCTAGCTTTTGATCTTTTTGTATCTCATGAATTATTTCTAGAAAAAACTGACTCTCGTCTGCTTCTTCTTCAACAATCTTCAATTTATTTATGAAGTCCGCTTTAGACTTTGCTCTATTAACAGCTCTGTAGTTGGCGGCTACGGAGCTCGAGCATCTCAGTAACTGGTTCACATAGCTATTGAATTCTCTTGAATGGTGTAATTTTGCGCATAATAACCACACGTCAAGAGCAAAACGTTTGTTCTGTCCCTCATTTCCTTTTTCATAATTCATGAATTAGGTGAAGGACAAAACTAAAGGATTTGATGATAGAATTAAATGATTAAGAACAAGAATTGCCTCGTAAATCGTAAATCGTAAATCCTTAATCCAGCTTCAGCACTGCCATAAACGCCTCCTGAGGAACCTCAACATTACCGACTTGCCTCATGCGTTTCTTCCCTTTTTTCTGCTTTTCCAGAAGTTTACGTTTTCGGGAAATATCACCACCATAACACTTCGCCAATACGTTTTTACGTAGGGCTTTTACTGTTTCTCGGGCAATAATTTTCGTTCCGATGGCTGCCTGAATGGCAATTTCAAACATCTGGCGAGGAACCAATTCTTTCAATTTTTCGCAGAGCCTTTTGCCCCATTCGTAAGCTTTATCACGGTGCACTATCGCAGAAAGCGCATCAACTGCTTCGCCATTAAGCATCACATCCAGCCGAACCATGTGAGAAGGCTGATATCCTTTCAACTCATAATCCAAGGATGCATATCCTCTGGAAATAGTTTTCAACTTGTCGAAGAAATCAAATACGATCTCGGCCAAAGGCATATCGAAGGTCAATTCCACCCGATCTGCAGTCAAATAAACCTGGTTTTTGATTTGACCTCTTTTCTCCATACAAAGCGTAATCACAGCCCCTACATATTCAGAAGCAGTGATGATTGAAGCCTTAACAAATGGCTCTTCAATATGCTTCATCTTGGTAAGATCAGGCATATCTGAAGGAGCATTGATTAGCTTGTAGGTATCATTGGTCATCAATGCCTTGAACTGCACAGAGGGCACAGTTGTGATCACGGTCATATCAAATTCCCGCTCTAATCGCTCCTGAATGATTTCCATGTGCAGCATTCCCAAGAATCCACATCGGAAACCAAATCCCAAAGCAGCGGATGTTTCAGGTTCCCAAACTAGGGAAGCATCGTTGAGTTGCAGCTTTTCCATGGATGCTCTCAACTCCTCATAATCCGTGGTATCTACAGGATAGATCCCGGCAAAAACCATAGGCTTCACATTCTCAAAACCCTGAATGGCTTTTTCGCAGGGGCGCTTGATATGGGTGATGGTATCCCCTACTTTAATCTCTTTTGCCACCTTGACCCCAGAAATAAGGTAACCTACATTTCCGGCACTCATGGTTTGCTGAGGAATCTGATTCAATCCTAAAATACCGATTTCATCTGCCTCATATTCCCTTCCGGTATTGACAAACTTAATTTTATCGCCTTTGCTGAAGGTTCCGTTGAAAATCCGGAAAATCACTTCCACACCTCTGAAAGGATTGTAAACCGAGTCAAAAATCATCGCTTGTAGCGGTGCATCAGGATCTCCTATAGGCGCTGGAATTCGAGTGACAACAGCCTTCAGAATATCATCTATCCCTATTCCTGTCTTTCCAGAGGCCAAAATAATATCCTCTCTATCACAGCCAATCAGGTCAATTACCTCGTCTGCCACAGATTCTGGATCTGCTCCTGGAAGATCAATTTTATTTAAAACAGGAATTATTTCCAGGTCATGACCCAGCGCCAAATACAAGTTTGAAATGGTCTGTGCTTCGATACCCTGAGAAGCATCCACGATTAGCAATGCACCTTCACAAGCTGCAATCGATCTGGAAACTTCGTAAGAAAAATCCACGTGTCCCGGAGTATCGATTAGGTTGAGTATATATTCCTCTCCTTCATGGGTGTATTTCATCTGGATGGCGTGGGACTTAATGGTGATTCCCCGCTCTCTCTCCAGATCCATGTTATCCAACAACTGGTCCTGCATATCCCGATCAGACACTGTCTGAGTCTCTTGCAGCAACCTATCCGCCAATGTACTCTTCCCATGGTCAATATGGGCGATGATACAGAAATTTCTTATTTTTTGCATGTTCATTCTGCGCGCAAAATTAGGGAAAAAGAAGGAGAAAATTAGAGGATTATACCTGAAATACGGATTTGTCGAAATAGAAAAGAAATATAGTTGAAATACACTTCACTACACCAAGTGAAATATGCCTTCGGCGAAATAACCCTAATAGTTCAGGACTCCTTGATTAGATAAATATTTCATTCACCGAAGGTGAATATATTTCAATAGTATTTCTACTGTATTTCGACCTCTGAGATTTAGCTTTTAACTTTACCCCGAAAATATTTTAATCCATGAAATCCATAGCCGAAAACAAAAAATCCCAAAACATAGCCGAATACATCATCTATCTCTATCAACAGGAGGACTTGATTCGGTCTTTTCAGGGTAATTTGGAGGAAATCCGGCAATATGTAGTTTCTCACTTTCCCGTTGAAGAAAAGGAAAAGAATACCATTTTTAATTGGTATCAGGACTTCAGAAATCAAATGGAGAAAGAAGGAATTATGGAGAAAGGCCATTTGGAGGAAAGTAAAAAATTGGTTGCTGAGCTTTCCCAACTGCACTGGCAGTTACTTAAATCGGATCAAACCTATTTCCAAACTTATCAAAAAGCCAAGCCTCATATTTTACAAGCAGTAATGGAGGCTGATGGGAAAGACCTGGGAAATGAAATCCAAATCTGCCTCAATGGTGTCTATGGACTTTTGCTTTGCAGACTACTCGGCAAGAAAATATCGGATGAGCAATTGAAATCAGCTGAGGCCTTTGGTGAAGTTCTAAGCTTATTGAATTTGGTCTATCAGCAAGAGAAGGTTTCTAGAAATTGATTTATCCTATTCTAACCTTGGGTACAAATCAACTAAATGGTGGTCAAAAAAATATCCGCTTTTATTCTCTTTTAGTGAAAAATTCCTCATGTAAACCTTTCCCCCAACGATACCTAACGGTTGATTATTGGTTGTTGAGAGATAGGTAAATTTCTCTTTATCAAGATCTAAACTATACACTTCATATTTCCCTCCTAAATCCAATACAGGAAAAAACCTGTTCCATTCCCTATCATAAAAGACAAACCATGCTTGGCTCTTTTTTCTGAGTTCTGGAAATTGATAACCTTGCATTATATTTTTTTGACTGTCATAAAGAACAAATCTATTTTTTAGGGGAAGATTGAATAAAAACCCATCCTTTGTTTGGATTATATTATACAAAAAGTGAGTATATGTGCTGTAAGGTTCGGGATCATTCTTCATATCCCAAAACCTATTTTTTGAAACATCAGTGATTTTTGAATCTTCATATTTTGAAACAGTACCATTATTCCAATTAAAAATCCAATAATCAGCATCTTTAATCCATTTGGAAGGGTTTACCTTATATCCAATTGTAAAATCTCCTAATTGAACTAGTTCATAGTCTCTAAAATACTCATCTGAAATATCTGGTTTCTTATTCGGCAAAGATTTACTTTCCAATTCTAACTTATCATTGATTAGTTTAATTTTAGAGCTTCCATACCCATGCAGAATCACAATTTCATTCTTATCAGTCTGGATCAAACTATTAATTGCTATAAACTTTTTTGCCTTTGGGTTATAATCCCTGATAAATAACCGGTTAATACTTAAACTATCCTTTATCAATCGAGCCCGATTCAATAAGACAAGATCTTTTGGAATATCATTTTCATACCTAAGCCCTATAATATTTTCTTGATTTAACCAATATAGTTTTGTGAGAATCTCATTGTCATTTCCGTAAAAAAGATTTTCTAAAGACAATTCAATTTCTTTTTGATTTTGTTGAGCCCATACCTTTGGTCCTAAAAACAGACTAAAAAATATTATTAATAGTATTTTTTTCATTATCGAAATTGTATAGTTAATTATCCAACAAGATTATGTCACTAAGTGGAAAAAGGTCATCATCCACCACCGAAGATTTAGAAAGAACGCCTTTATTATATGCAGTTTGATAAGTAAAATAATTACAGGGATACTCTATAGGAAGTTCTGTTACGGATTCCAAATCCAGATTAATATCAAAAGTCATGACAAAGACCTTTTTTGCTTTACAAGTCCCTTGAGAAGTAATCAAACTTTTTAAAAATATTCTTGAAAATTTATTTAGTCCTGAAATAAAAAAGAAGTTTCCGAAATATGAGTTAGTTAAATGATATTTTCTAAGACCCTCGGAGTCAAAATTCTCCATATCGTACTCTAAAGGTAAGCCCAAATGAAAATCAGATATTGAGGCACATTTTTTAAATAAAAAATTTCCATCCAAATCATACACAAATAATTCCTCATCCAAGGGATAGCTTAAAATTATTTGTTTTTCAAAAACTTCCATTATCGGGTGACTTAAGAAAAACGGTAAAAGGCTATTTAACTTGGACCCATATACACCAGGGTATTCTCCGTGTAATCCCAAAAACTGATTTGTCGATAGACTATATTCTGCAAAAACAGGAAACTTATTCTTTTCCTGGACAAAATACCAAATATCCAATTGTTTTAATGGGAAAAATAAGCTATTTCTACTCTTGTCGTAATGGAAGGTTTTACCAAAACCAAAATATAAGCCAAAATTTGGAAAACCTTCTTTTGGCATTTTCCATAAATTTTCACGATATAGATTAACACTTTCTAATACTACGCCATTGTTATCGATTAGATGGATTTGAGGGAAATTCTGTTCACTTACAAAAATACTATCAGAAGAAATAGCTTGAATACCTGAAGGAGCTGTGATAAAATTTCGATCTAAATGAATTGGAGCAAGAAACTTTTGATTTTTTAAATCAATAATAAATATCTTATCAATGGGTTTGGTAGGTAAAACATAAGCCAAGGTATCTTGAAAAATCTCAACAGCACGTAGTCCACCTCCAAAATCCTCAGGGGAAGAAATGTTCAATTTATTTATACTCCCTTTAAAGAGACTAATCTGTACATTTAAGCAACTCTTATCCAATTGATCTCTTTTCATACTACATGCAGAAAATAAAAAAAAGAAAACAATGAAGAAGTTCAAGAAAAGGTATTTTGATTTTGCAAACATATTTGATAATTGAAACTTTAAAAGAATAGCTCCCTATCATCAGGGAGCTATTTTAAAATCATCCAAGCCCTTCTGGAGACCCTCCTCGTGTATCTCCAACTTTACAATCATTATTCCACCAATGAGTCATACATTCTTGACTTCCATCGCCAAGATTAACCCAGTGACCTTGACTTCCAAAAGGACCGCTAGCCTCAACAGAAGTTGAAAATGAAGCAAATGCAATAAAAATAAGTGCAAATGCAAATCCAGAAAAATTGATTTTTTTCATAAGAATTAGTTTAAGTAATAAATGATTTAACGAGAGGAATTTCAACAATTAAAAAAAAAAAACAATCTTTAAACTAATTTTTTTTATATTTTATTAATAATCAACTAATTAATTTTTCCCAAACACTCCTATACCCTCCCTTTTCTTCAAAATATCCTAGCAGAGAATCAAAAAAAGGATTGATAGCAAAGGTACTGCTATCTCCAATTAAAACTAGCTTCCTTTTGGCTCGGGTAATAGCTACGTTCATCCTTCGTTCATCTGCCAAAAAACCAATCTCCCCTCTATCATTGGACCGGGTCAGTGAAATGATCATCAAGTCCCGCTCCTGCCCTTGAAATCCATCTACAGTATCAATGGTGATCAAATCAGCAAAAGCCTTCAAATTGGGATAATCATAAGTTTCAAAGATCAATGTTCGTAAGTACCTTACCTGGGCAGAATACGGAGCAATCAAACCTATAGTCCAGCCGTTTTCCTTAAATTTTGAAATGCCGATCCGCTTGATCAGTTCATTTAAATACTTGCAAGTAAAGCTAGCTTCCTCAGGATTGAAGGTGCTAAGGCTTTCCTCCTCTTGCCGATCTGAATACCCAGCTCCCGCGGTATCTATCCACTCCAAGACTGCTTCATTTTCGAATACATGAAGGTCTGTATTTTTAGCAGCTTTCAATTTCCCCCCATAAAAATACTCATTGGAGAACCCCATGATTTCGGCTTTCATTCTATACTGAACCTGTAAGAGCTCCGCCACTTGAGGCTTTCTTTGAATGACCTTTTCCATCAAAGTAATCGCTAAACCTTCTTTTGCAGCTTCAAAGGATTTGATTGTGGGTGGGAGTTGTAAGTGATCCCCAGCAAAAACCACCTTTTTAGCCTTCAGGATTGGAATCCAAGTTGCCGCTTCCAATCCCTGAGCTGCCTCGTCGATAAATACCACGTCAAAGGTCATCCCTTTCAAGTGATAGGACGAGGCGCCAACCAGCGTACAGGCAAAAACTTGTGTTTTTTGAAAAATGTCAAAGGAAATATATTCTTCCAGATGCTTAGCAGCTTCCCGGATTCTCCCCACTTCATCAAACAACAACTTCCGCTGTCTGCGCTCTTCAGGTCCAAAATTTCGCTTGTATTGTTTGGCTAGCTTTAGATACTGATCAATTTCCTTTCGAAGTTTTTTCAGATCTCTGTAACTTTCATGAAAAGCTGTTTTTGCATCCAAAGTTTGGTTCAAAATCTTTTCTTCCACTCTCGCAGGATGACCCAATCGGAGAGTAGAGATTCCTGAATCTGTCAACTTTTCTACCAATAAATCCACTGCAGCATTACTTGGGGCACAAACCAAAACGGATAATCCTTTTTCCGCAGCCTCCGAAATAGCCCTGATCAATGTCGTGGTTTTCCCGGTTCCGGGAGGTCCATGAATTATCGCCACATCCTTTGCATTGGCGATTTTTAGGCAAGCTTGGTTTTGGGAAAAGTTTAAGCCTTCCGATTCACTTCTTGTGTTTTCTGAGAATACTGGGGCTCGTTCTCCCAATAGGGTTTCTTTCAACTCTTTGAGCCGAAGATTATCTGCCTCAATAACTCTTTTCAAGGCAAATTCCATCTCACGATAGCTGGCCTCATCAAATAATAAGTCTACACCCAAGCGGCTGCTATCCATCCACTCCGGGAGTTCATCAGCCTGAAGCGTGACAATCATTGTGTCTTTTTTTACTTGATTGATCACGCCATTCACTCGGTTTTCAGAAGAGGCATAGCCATCTTGGGTTGAGAAAAATGCGACAGATTTCCCGGATTGAAAAGCAGAGTTTTGGCTTTGATCCAACTTTTCTATTTCTACCAAAAGTCGTTCTCCCATTCCTATTTTAGCCTTTTTCACCTGAATAGGATGCCAAGTAATCCCTTCTTTTTTCTTATCCGCCAGAGAAGTATTCAAAAACTTTTTCTTGTATTGAGCTAGGTCTTCTTGCCATTCTTGCTTCAAAAGTTTCAGACCTTTTTTTAATTCCTCCGTGACTTTGTCCATCAATCCGTATTTTAGGCGAAACTAATCAAAAGGCAAAGAGTTTCTAAGTCTAAACATTCTATGAATTTCCTCGCACATGCATTTCTGTCTTTTAATGAAGAAAAGATTCTCGTCGGGAATTTTATAGCTGATTTTGTAAAAGGGAAACAGATCAAAGATTTTGAAGAGGACATTATCTCCGGAATCTTGCTACATCGGGAGATAGATTACTTTACCGACTCACATCCTTTGGTCAAAGCAGGGCAATCCTATCTTAGACCAAAATTTGGACACTATTCCACCGTGATTACGGATATCTTTTTTGATTATTTTTTGATTAAAAACTGGAAAAACTATTCTTCTGTACCTGTAGAAGATTTTATTCAGAGAACCTATTCAATATTGGATGGTTACGAAGATATCTTTCCGGAGCGATTTGCCAAGATGTATTATTGGATGAGAAATGATAATTGGCTTTTGCACTATGGAACTGTGGAAGGCATCAGAAGATCTCTGACAGGAATGTCCAAAAGAACCACCTTTAATTCAAAAATGGAAGAAGCTCATTTGGCCTTGTTAGAGCGGGAAGCTGAATTTGAAGTGATTTTCTTCGCTTTTTTCAAGGATTTAGAGACTTTTGCTTACGGAAAACTACTGGAATTACATAAAGCTCATGATCGTCATTAAACCGAAAGGATCCACTTACTTTTCATTGGGAATTATTGTTGTCGCTCTTTTAGCAGGTCTGATTCTGATCCTTAGAGATTTTGCTTACAAGGGTTCTTTTGGCCTATGGTTTTACTTGATTGCTGCATCTTTGATCACCTTAGTGCTATTAATGCTTTTGGTAAAAATGCTTGCGGGTTTTCGTTTTATCACTGCTGGAAGGGATCAAATTATCGTCAAACTTCCTTTAAGAGGATTTCAAAAAGCCTACCCCATTGCTGAAATTTTAGCTTGGGAAGAAGAAATAGTAATCGCCAATAAAAAGGAATTCAAGCAATTGACTATAGCATTTTCAGACCGGCAATCAATTTCTGTTTCCAACCATGAGCATCATGCCTATCCTGACCTAGTCAATTATCTGGTGAAAAAAGCTCCTAAGAAAAAGGTGAAAAACAAAAAAGCCTGATTGCTCAGGCTTTATCTTATCGTTGGTTTCTGAAATTCTTATCGTAAAGTTCGATACTTTCCCGAATAATTCTCAAAGCATCTTCCTTACCTAGGAAATCCTCCACTTTTACTTCTTTATTCTCGAGCTTCTTATAATCTTCAAAGAATCGATGGACTTCCTTCATCAAATGCGGAGGTAGCTCATCGATATCATTGATATAATTCACAGACTGATCTCCGGCAGCTACAGCGATGATTTTATCATCTGCCTCTCCGCCATCCACCATGCGCATCACGCCTATGACCTTAGCCTCAACTAGGCACATGGAAGGGATATCTATTTGAGAAATAATCAAAATATCCAAAGGGTCATGATCCTCACAGAATGTTTGGGGAATGAATCCATAATTGGCAGGATAGTGCACGGCAGAGAATAGGACTCTATCCAGCATCAACATTCCTGACTTTTTGTGAAGTTCGTATTTACCTTTACTTCCTTTGGGAATTTCCACCACTCCCATCACATATTCGGGAGCATCTTTCCCGATATTGACGTCATGCCAAGGGTTAATCATAATTTTTCTTTTTGTTTATAAAAAGTGAGGCTGCAAAGATACGCTTTCCTCCTAAAAACCCCAGAAAAGTATTCTTAATTCAAGCTCGGCAGTACTACTCTGACGGTAGTTCCTTCATTTAAAATAGATCTCAACTCAATTTTTCCACCCAATTGCTCAACAGCTTCTTTGACCATATAAAGTCCCAAGCCTGTTCCTACATTCTTCTGGGTAGCTCTTGTAAACAAGTTGAACACTTCCGGATGATGTCGGTCATCTATTCCAATACCATTATCTTCCAGCATGATGATAGCCTGTCCATCTTTGACATCTATGGTAATAGAGATCTTCTTTTCCCCTTGTTCATTCTTCTGGAACTGCACTGAGTTGCTAAATAGGTTATTCAAGATTACTCTGATTTTTGCATCATCGGAGTAAAAAAGCTCATCTTGATTAACCTGGGTCAAAACATTAAACTCAGATAGATTGAATTTTGCTTTGTAGGCCTCCATTTGCTGTCCAAGCACATCCCTGAATTTGATCTCAGTTACTTTATGGTCAATCTTGGTAGACCTATAGAAATCTAGCATTTTGTAGATAAAATCGTCCAGTTTAGTAGTGGCAGAATCTATCATTTCAAAATATTCCAAAATATTGGGATCGGAGACTTCCATTTTCGCCAATTTTGAAACACCGGAAATACTCATCAAAGGTCCACGGAGCTCATGAGAAAGACTGTATACAAATTGATTCATTTCGGTATGCAGCTTTTTCAGGCGTATATTTTTCTCTTTTAACTCCTGCCTCATGAAATAAATATCCGCTGCATTCTTAATGGAGTTCTTAATCTGCTCAATATTCCATGGTTTATCGATGAATCGATAAACTTCGCCCTTATTGATCGCATCGATGACACTGGCGATATCAGAATACCCGGTAAGCAGGATACGAATTGGGTCGGGATTGATTTGAATGAGCTTTTCAAAAAATTCTGTACCTGTCATTCCAGGCATGCGCTGATCCGCAATTACTACATGTATCTCCTCAGTCTGGGCAACTTGCAAACCTTCTTCTGCATCTATGGCAGTAAAAACCTTGAAATCTTTCCTTAGCGAGGCTCTAAATGATTTGAGGTTGTTATCCTCATCATCAATATAAAGCACATGTATATGGTTATTCATACTTGGATGAGCTTTGATAAATAGGTAGTGTAATTATAAAAGTTGTCCCTTGACCCACTTCAGAGTTTACTTCTAAAGTTCCTTTATGATTTTCAATAATAGAATAAACAATTGAAAGCCCCAAACCTGTGCCTTTCCCAACTGCTTTGGTAGTGAAGAAAGGTTCAAAAATCCTCTGTTTTACATGATCCGGCATTCCTGGGCCATTATCTTCGATTTCCACCACCACATGATCTCCCAAAGATTTGGTGCGGATTTCAATTTTTGGATCTTTGACTGTATCAATATGATCACTCAATGCATGAACTGCATTGTTGATAATATTCATGAATACCTGATTGATTTTTCCAGCAAGACATTCCACCATAGGAAGTTCAGCAAAATCCCTGACAATCCTGATTTTACCAGGTATTGAGCTGTTCAAGAGAATAATTGTACTATTAATCCCATCGTGGATATCCACTTTCTTGACATCCTGCTCGTCAACTCTGGAGAATAAACGGAGACCTTTGACAATTTCCACTGTTCGCTTTGCTCCTTCTTCCATTCCCTTGAGAAGTTGATCTACTTCGTCCAGTACATAATCCAATTCTAATTCTTCCTCCAGGTCTTTTGCTTTTTTCTTGGACTCTTCCTTGAATTCGCTCATACCAGTTTCACGGTAGAACTCGATCACTTCCATGATATCTGCAATATCCCTTTTGAGCGGGGTAATATTTGAACTTACAAAGTTGATTGGGTTGTTTATCTCATGCGCAATACCTGCAGTTAATTGACCTAGTGAAGCCATTTTTTCCTGACTGACTAATTGACTTTGGGTATTTTGAAGATTTCTCAGAGCCTGTTCCAATTCATCCGTTCTGATTCTTACTTTTTCTTCGAGCATGGTATTCTGCTCACGGATCAATTGCTCATTTTCTTTCAATACCCTTAGGCGTTCTGCCTGTTCTTTCTCCTTCTCTTTCTTTAAAATATTAATCTTATCAGCAAGTGCGAAGGAGAGTAACACAACTTCCAATGCAGAGCCTAAAGGCATAATGTATGCAGTCAAATCATTAGTTGGTATGATTCCCATTTCGCTCAAAACGAAAAGGAAAATACCTAACATAAACACAGACCAAGCTAGCAAATAATATCTAGCAGGTCGATAGCCTTGCTTCTGAACAGCAAAAGCTGCCAATAAAACATATAAAACGACTATACTTTGAGTTACCAGTAAGGTCTGATAACTCACTGTGATGGAAAAGAAAAAGGCGTTAACTAAGATAAAAGCATAGACGAGATAGATAAAGTAAAAGCCCTTATCTAATTTGGGTATGAATTTATCCGTTGACAAAAACACTCTTAAAAACCAAATCCCAACTATACTAACCAGGGATGAAAAAATAACTCCAGATCTCAAGTTTAACCAAACCACATTGGGCCAGAATATTTCCTGTGTAAAACCTAGTATTGATGATTGTGCAAACCACACCAATACGGTATGAATTACATATATGAGATATAATTTATCTCTTACAGAAAAGAATAGGAATAAATTATAAAAGAATAATCCTACAATTACACCGGTAAATATTCCAAATAGTATATTCTCTCTATTTATCAGATTCTCCAGATAATTTCTATTCGTTATCGTGGATGTAATAATCTTTTTGTTGACACTTTTAACTTTTAAGAAAATCTCAGAAGTTTTTCCTATCGGGAGATTTATATCAAAAATTATTGATTTGGATAAAATCGGTTTTGAATAAAAATCTACTAATCTACCTCCTACATAGGATTCCAAAATCTCATTTTCGCTTACAACAAATAATTCTAAGCTATCCAATGAAGAGTTGTTGATGTAAAAATATTTTCCTTCGTTTTCAGAATTATTTTCTACTACATATTTCAACCATACTACATCATTGTTGATTCCGAAATTTTTGCTTTGTTGATCTATTTTAGTGAAATCATTTCTTTCATTGATTTCCTGAAAATTGATGTCTTTATCCTCTTCTAAAATCAAATATTCATACCTATCAAGAAGAACTGTTTCTCCATTTAAGATGACAGGGTTTAAAGCTTGAAAAAAAGCCCAAATAAAAGTAATTATCGAAATCATGGTTTAACTCTCCAGTCAGTATTTTTAATTTTCAATTGATAGGTAATTTCTACTGGCCCTTTCAAGGTTTCTTCAACCCTGGTACATTCAAGATTTTTCCTTAAATCAAGAATAAACTCCCTTTCAACTGGGAGAGCTAAAGGTAAATTTTCTACATCCTTCAAAACTGCCAAAGTTGCTACTAAATCCAGTTTCGGGTAAAAAAAAGTACCATTATTACCAATGTTTTCCTCAATTTCAAAACCCTTCTGAAGGGTAGGTTTTAAGGTATATTCCGCACAGAGAGCAAATAAAGTCGGAACATTTAACTGCTCTGCAATTACTAAAGATGTCCTCGAAAGAAATATGGCACCTATACCATAACCTGAAATCATTCTACTATTCCATAATCCTCCGATTTCCCCCGTTCCTCCTCTTTCTCTATATTCTCCTACCAGTTCAAAAATTTTAGAATCAACTGGTGCAATAGCACCTTCAAGAGGAAGAGGAAATTCTGTATCGGCTACGTGTATTCTTAACCCACTTACTACTTGTCCAGTAGAATTATCGTGAACAGTTACCACGAAAACGAATGGGTTGTATTTCCAATCATTATTGGAGGAGGTTACCTTGGTGACACCATATTCTTTAAGAACATTTGCATGTCCTTCAATAAACATATCACATATTTCAGGCTCATCAACTGCCCTAAATGCTTTAAAGGTGAACATCAGTCAATGGTAATTAATGTATCTTCGACTTCCCTTCTATAGGATCTCATACTTGGCTCTCCTCCGAAATTAAGTCTAAACATAAATAATTCTTCATTACTTTTTTCCCTGTTGAACAAAGTATTGAATTCTGCCTTGTATTTTTTGATCATAGACACCTCTTCTTCTGTGAAGCCATGATCTTTTTCCCTAAGAGTTTGATGAAAAATAAACATCGCCGCTGTCACTGGCTGAAAACTGATCTCCATCATGTTAGCTTTGATCCAAATGCGTTGAAGAACCTTTCCTGCTTTTAGATATTCTTGAGGAGTAAACTCTTTGCCTTGGAGCAAAAACATGGCAGAACTTGACATGATGGTGTCATGGGAAATTTTAGTAAGACCATATCCCATTAGAAACTTCCTGAAAAAACGAACTGTCCGCGGGTCTTTTAATAAGCCCATTGCAGCCCTTTCCGCCCCACTCAATTCCAATGTTGCTATATCTATTCCATCCCGGCTTTCGCGGGCTTCCTTATCATTCCACCTTACTTCATTAATAAAGTCTTTGAGTCCCTGATCATGAAAAAGGCGCATTCTATCCATCCCGCCAATAATACCCGATAGCTTTTCCAAATCAGACTTTACGGAAATATGCTCCATCGGCATACCTTCTGCCAGAGCATATCCGTGAAAAAGCTGGATCTGCTCAGGTGTCAAATCCACCTTGGATGCATTCTTTCGATTGGTACATCGGATTGCCACTCCATCTACCAATTCTCCATTATGAACTTTGATTTTTTGATTATGCTTAACTATAAAGCGTATGCTTGCAATCAGATCTTCCTCGAAATCCTGTATGTGTTCAATGATTTCGATCTCAATTCCTGATTTTGCACAGTGAAGCCTGATGTTTTCGAGAGCTGCGCCAAAAGCAATCAAGGAACCAGTGCCTTTATAATCCAGCATGGAGTGGCTTCTTTCCTTGTCATGGAAAAGGTGCAAAACTCCATTTTGATCGAATACCCATATCCAAGGCTGAATATTTCCCCCAGAAGGTGCCAAATTGGCAAATTCAACCAATCCATTAAGTTCTTCCTTGTTTAGGACGTAACCTGATGGAATGATATTTTTGGGAATACTGCCTAAAAAATCTCCATTCTTTACTGGAACTACCTCTCGCTCTTCTTGAATTTCAGGAAGATCCAATTTGATGATTTCGTCAAGATCCACGAAAAATCTTCCTGAATCAACAGGCTCACCTACCAATAACTTTCGAGCAACATGGGCCACTGAAGCTCCACCTAGAAAAACTGCTGAGGCTAATTGTGGCCAACTGCTAATGGTTTGCCCTACCTCCAACAAAGAAGCTTTCATCCTCGGAGAAAGAGTATCTACCCCAGTCATCTTCAATCCAATGGCAACTTTCTGCTTATTGGTTAGATTTTTTAGCGTATTTAAATTTATATCTCCCAGGTACCCATGAAAAATTGGCCTCTCCGGCTCCAAATCAAATCTTTCTATATCTAACATTCCCCGATCAGAGGTATCCATCATTAGAGGAATCTTATATTTCTGGGCTGTTTTTCGGAGTAGAATTTTGATATCCAAACTATCACACTCATCGATAATTAAATCCAATCCTCCCTGATCTGAAAAAAATGAGTCGATATTTTCTTCAGTAATTCCATCTCGAAATAGAGTTAACTTCAGATAGGGATCGATCTCTGCAATTTCTCTTGCCGCAATAACTATCTTCTCTACTCCCAAACTTGTTACTCCAGCTTTTAACCTATTGAGATTACTCAATTCCAAATGATCAAAGTCAGCCAAACGCATTTCTCCGCAACTTCTTTCCAAAGCCATGGCTAAAGCAATGCTTTGCCCAACCGAGAGACCAACTATCCCAACCTTTTTCTTTGCGAGCTCTTTTTGCTCTTGAGGAGTAATTTTATAATTGTTTCTGAGTGTTCTAACCCGAATAAATTCTTCTTCAGGCAAAAGATGAACTAGCGCATACTTCCAGGGATAATAAACCCAATTCCCATAAGACTCCTTGGGATTTTCTTCAAAAAAACTCTCAATCTCTGCTTTTAATTCTTCCTTGGAAAAAGTTTTTGCTGGATGCCGTGATTTGATTAAATCGCCAACCTGACTATTGATTTGATTGATTACCTGAATCTGAGGGTTGTTTTTCAAATCAACTATTTTCTCCTGATCATCACGATTTCTGGGATTTAAAATAACCGGGTATACTTGATCGGACAATGAATAGCTTGGCGTGGTTAACATCTAATTTAGTGTGCAGATTGGGTGATATGCATTGTAAAGTTAGTTTTTGATTTCATTTCTCAAATGAAAATGAAAATTATTTTTATAGGAATAACCTATTTTATCCATATCAAGTTTAAGGCCACAATAGAATTTGTTTGTTTTTAAATAAAAAAAGCAATTATTTAGAATTACGATTAACTTGTATTCAAGTCAAGAATTGAATGGAAACCAAGGCAGAAGAAAAAATTAAGATTTTATATGTAGATGATGAAGAGAATAATCTTCAAGCATTTAAAGCTACATTCCGAAGAGACTATAAAATTTTTCTCGCTATTTCTGCCAAAGAAGGACGTGAGATTTTAGAAAAGGAAGAAATTGACATTATCATTACCGACCAAAGAATGCCGGAGGAAACTGGCGTTGAATTTTTAGAATCAATCATCCCCATTCATCCTAGCCCCATAAGAGTTTTATTAACCGGATATACTGATATACAAGCTGTAATTGATGCAATTAACAAAGGTCAAGTATATCATTATCTGACCAAGCCTTGGGAAGAAGATTACCTCAGAACAGTCATCAAAAACGCTTTTGAAATCTACACATTACGAAGAGAAAACGAGCGCTTGACTCAGGCTTTGATCAAAGCAAATGATCAATTAGAATTTTTATTGAGGCAAAACCTCCTTTCCTAATCAATACCTCGCAGCAAGGAGTAATTGTAATTCTTTGTGAGTTAAATCAAATTTCCTTGCCAAATAAGCATTGGTTAAACTTCCTCTGTAAGTATAAACCCCTCGCAGAAACCATCTGTAATTAAAAATCATTTCCTCAGCACCACCCAAATCCGCCATTTGTAAAACAATTGGGGTGAAAATATTGCTCAAAGAATAAGATGCAGTACGAGAAACTCTAGAAGCAATATTAGGTACACAGTAATGGATAATATCATGCTTCAAATAAACCGGATCACTGTGGGTCGTCATCTGTGCAGTTTCAATGCACCCTCCCTGATCAATTCCCACATCAATGATGATGCTGCCATGCATCATGTTGGCAACCATTTCTTCACTAACCACCACCTTATTTCTTCCTTTTTCAGCTCTCAGGGCACCAATCACCACATCAGCCTCTGCAAGAGCCTGAGTTAGGGTCAAATTATCAATAGTCGAAGTATAAACCTGCTGACCCAGCAACTGCTTCAACCTTCGAAGCTTGTATATATGATTGTCAAAAATTTTAATATTTGCTCCAAGTCCTAAGGCAGTTCTGGCCGCATACTCTGCCACCGTGCCTGCACCTATAATCACAACCTGAGTAGGTGGCACACCCGTAACACCTCCCATAATCAGTCCTTTACCATCGTTGACAGAGGATAAATATTCCGAAGCTATCAGCATCACAGTACTCCCTGCAATCTCCGACATAGCTCTTACCACCGGCATCCCACCTACTTTATCCTCTAGGTATTCAAAAGCAACCGAAGTGATCTTTTTGGCATTCAAAGCCTCAATAAACTCTTTATTCTGCTTTCCAATTTGCAGAGCTGAAATCAGACATGCTCCCTGATTCATGGATTCTATTTCCGTTAAGCTTGGCGCATCAACTTTCAGTACCACTTCAGATTGAAAAGCCTCCTTTGAAGAGTAAACCACCTTCGCTCCTGCATCTGAAAAATCTTGATCTGAAAACTTGGAAGCCAGTCCTGCTCCACTTTCAACAATCACATTCAGCCCGTTGTTGGTCAGTAATCCTACTGCTTCCGGGGTCAATACGATTCTTTTTTCTTCATCAGATTGCTCTTTGGGTATACCAATAGTCAGTCCGCCCTTCCCTCTTTTTACTTTGGCAGGAGATTCTTTTGGAATTAGTCCAACAGCGGTGAGTTCATTAATCTGAGTCGACATCCCGATAATGTTGAAGTGTGATTTTTCTACTTGAAGTAGAATAATACTCAATTTTAATCAATAAAAAATGATCTGGAATAAAACCTCCCAATTTTTCGGCCCATTCCATCCAACAGTAATTCCCGCTTTCGAAATATTCCTCCACTCCTATATCCAAAGCTTCCTCAGGTTTTTCCAGTCTATAAAAATCAAAATGATAAATAGGAGCTTTTCCAGAAAGCTCATAATGATTGACTATCCCGAAAGTAGGACTGCTTACCTGAGATGCAAGTCCATACTTTTCACCCAATGCTTTGATCAAAGTGGTTTTTCCAGCACCCATATCGCCCTGAAACACCCAAAGCTTCTCGTTTTGGGCAAAATCAATAATCCATTGGGCTATTTGGTCCAGCTCTTTTAACTCGTAAATCTTACTATCCAAAACTCTCTATTTTGCTGTGAGATAAACGATCGGAACGATCATTTCCTCCAAAGATACGCCACCGTGCTGAAAAGTATCCTTATAATAGTTCACATAATAGTTGTAATTGTTTGGATACGCGAAAAAATAGTCCTCCACAGCGAACACATAACTTGAGGAAACATTAAGCTTTGGTAGCTTGGCATCTTCCGGTTTCCTTATTTCGAAAACCTTGCCTGCTTCAAAATTCAGGTTTTTCCCTTGCTTATATCTTAAGTTAGTAGTCACATTTTTATCTCCGATTATTCGGTAAGGCTTATTGACTCTCTTGGTTCCATGATCGGTAGTGATGATTACATCTGCTTCTGCCAGTTGAATCTTTTTCAACAAATCAAATAAGCTACTATGCTCAAACCAACTTTTGGTTAGAGAGCGATAAGCCGATTCATCAGGAGCAAGCTCTCTAATCATTTTCATATCTGTCCTCGCATGAGATACCATGTCCACAAAATTATAAACTAGGACATTTAACTCATTTTGAACCAAAGAGTGAAACTGATCCAAAACAGCCTTTCCTTGATTGGCCTGAATTATTTTGTGGTAGGAATGCTTCGCTTGTACCCTGCTTTTTTCTAAGTTAATCTTCAACCAATCTTCCTCGAAATTATTTTTCCCCTCATCAGAATCCTCATCTTCCCAAAGGTTTGGATAAAATCTAGCCATATCCATAGGCATCATCCCGCTGAAGAGCGCATTTCTGGCAAAAGCCGTGGTGGTAGGAAGGATACTATAATAAGTTTCCTTTTCCTGAATATTGAAATATGGAGAAACCAAGGACTCGATCTCTTCCCACTGGTCCAACCTTAAATTGTCAATCACAATAAAGAACAGAGGCTTCCCTTCTTTGACCTTAGGGAACACTTTCTTTTTCATCACTTGATGGGAAAGCAAAGGTTTATCTGTGTTTTTTTCTTCCAGCCAGTCTAGGTAGTTGTCTTTGATGAATCGGGCAAAAGACGCGTTTGCTTCGGTTTTTTGTGACTCCAAAACTTCCTGCATGCTCTTATTTTCAGTATCGTCAATCTGAAGCTCCCAGTAGGTCAATTTCTTATAAATATTTGCCCAGTCCTCATGATCCTCTGCATCTCCAAAGGCCATGCTGATATTCATAAAATCTTGCTGATAACTCAAAGTGGTTTTCTCTTCTATCAACTGTCTGTTTTGAAGAATCTTTTTCACTGAAAGCCAAATTTGGCTTGGATTCAAAGGCTTAATCAGGTAATCAGCTATTTTACCTCCAATCGCATCATCCATAATATGCTCCTCCTCACTTTTGGTGATCATGACAACTGGAATCTGAGGCTTAATCTGTTTGATTTGCTGTAGAGTTTCCAAGCCAGTCATCCCTGGCATATTTTCATCTAGAAAAATGACATCAAAATTTCGTTTTTCGACTTCCTCTATCGCATCAATGCCAGAATTGACGGTAGTGATAGCATAGCCTTTTTGTTCCAAAAAAAGGATATGTGGCTTCAAAAGGTCAATTTCATCATCGGCCCATAGAATATTGGATTTTTGCGACATAGCGGATTCCGTTTCTTTTAAAATTATAATTACTTTTGGGTAAACAAAACAGGCCTCCTTGAAAAGCCAGAAAATACTCAACGATCCCGTTTATGGTTTTATCACCATTCCGAGCGAGTTGATTTTTACAATCATTGATCATCCATATTTCCAAAGATTACGCCGGATCAAGCAATTGGGTTTGACAGATTTTGTCTACCCCGGTGCTTTACATACGCGATTTCACCATGCTTTGGGTGCAATGCACTTAATGAGCATCACTTTGGATAACCTCAGGAATAAAGGTACCGAAATCTCAGACCCTGAGTATGAGGCAGCTTTAATTGCAATTCTGCTTCATGACATAGGCCATGGCCCTTTTTCCCATGCATTGGAATATAGTCTTTTAAAATCAGTTCCGCATGAGGAACTGTCATTACTGATTATAGAACTCTTAAATCAACAATTAAGTGGCAAACTTGATCTGACTTTAAGAATCTTTAAGAATCAATATGAACGGAAATTTTTCCATCAGCTGGTTTCCAGTCAGTTGGATATTGATCGGCTAGACTACCTACAAAGAGATTGTTTCTTCACGGGTGTCTCTGAAGGTACGATCGGGGCAGACCGTATCATCAAGATGATGGATGTGAAAGACGATCAGGTAGTCATTGAAGAAAAAGGGATTTACTCTATAGAAAACTTTCTGAGCGCCAGAAGGCTAATGTATTGGCAGGTTTACTTGCACAAGACTACCGTGAGTGCAGAAAAAATGCTGATAAACCTGATCCAAAGAGCAAAAGACTTAAAAATCAGGGGTGCCAATTTCCCAATTTCCGAGGAGTTTGATTATCTATTGGGCCATGAACATACCTTACAGGATTTTCAAAGCAATCCTGATTTATTGAAGATTTTCTTGGAGTTGGATGATTTAGATCTATGGGGAGCTATCAAACTTTGGAAAAAATCGGATGATTATGTTCTCAGAAGTATTTCCAGGATGTTTTTAACGAGGAATCTTTTTAAAATAAGCCTGAAAAATGACCCTTTTACAAAAAAGGAAATTGAAAGCTCAAAAAGAAAAGCGATTCAAAAATTAGGGATTCCTGAAGAGGATTTGGATTATTTCTTTTCCCATGGAACTGTGAGCAATTATGGATATTTGATCAAAGACCGGATTAATATTCTTACCAAGAAAGGAAAAGTAATTGACGTGGCTCAAGCGGCAGACTTGCCTAATATCAAAGTGATGAGCAAAATCGTCGAAAAACACTATATATGTAAAGCCAAAAGTCTAATTTAGACAATCAATACATTTGCTGTATGGAATTTACTTTAAGGCAGTTAGCCGAATTATTGAATGGAAAAGTAGAAGGTGATGAAAGCTTGACAGTGAGTCGTCTTGACAAAATTCAAGAAGGCCAAGCAGGCGGAATTAGCTTTCTTTCCAATGAAAAATACGAACCCTACCTATATCAAACTCAAGCTACTGCAGTTATTGTTTCAGAAGGGTTCAAACCCTCAAAAACCTACAAGACCAATCTAATTCGGGTAAAAGATGCCTATTTGGGATTTACAGCTCTTCTTGAAGCTTACGCCCAATTTTCAAAAGCGTCTTTTTCTGGAGTAGAGGAGCCAAGCTTCATGGACGCAAGTTCCAGTATTGGAGAAAATCACTTCAGAGGTGCATTTTCCTATATCGGGAAAAACTGCAAAATCGGAAATCAGGTTAAAATTCATCCTCATGCATACATTGGAAACAATGTAGAGATTGGAGATAATACCATCATTCATTCTGGCGCTAGGATTTGTACCGACACCAAAATTGGTAAAAATTGTGAAATCCATCCTGGTGCTGTGATAGGCTCGGATGGTTTTGGCTTTGCTCCTCAAGAAGATGGATCATATAAAGCTATCCCACAAATAGGAAATGTAATCATAGAGGACAATGTCAGTATTGGAGCTAATTCAACTATCGATTGCGCAACTATGGGCTCAACCCTAATCAAAAAGGGAGCAAAAATCGATAATCAGGTACAAATTGCCCACAACGTTATAATAGGTGAAAATACTGTTATTGCTGCCCAAACAGGAATTTCAGGATCCACAGAAATTGGAAAAAACTGTGTTATCGCCGGAAAAGCAGGAATTGTAGGCCATATTAAAATTGCGGACAACACAACTGTCGGAGCCAACACGGGTGTAAGTAAGTCCATCAAATCACCTGGGCAAACATTATTTGGTTACATAGGATTTGACATGAAACAGTTTTTAAAGTCTTATTCTATATTCAAAAATTTGGACGACCTAGAGAACAGAATCAAAGAACTCGAAAAAAAGCCTTAATTTTGCGCCCCTAGCATTTAAATGGCTAAGAAACAATGAAAGTTAAACAGCACACTATAAAGAAACAGGTTGAATTGTCAGGAGTTGGCCTTCACACAGGTGTCATTTCCAACATGACTTTTTTACCTGCTCCACCCAATCACGGTATTAAATTTCAGCGAATTGATTTAGAAGGAATGCCTACCGTGGATGCAGACTGCGATTTGGTCGTAGACGTATCCAGAGGCACCACGCTTGAGCAAAACGGAGCACGCGTCTACACTGTAGAACATGTTCTAGCTGCTTTGGTTGGCATGGAAATAGACAATGTGCTGATTCAGCTGGATGGTCCAGAACCTCCTATTATGGACGGATCATCCATTCAATTTATAGAGGTGCTAGAAGATGCTGGGCTGGAAGAACAAAATGCACTAAGGAGATTTTTTGAAGTTCAGGAAAGTATCCAATACAAGGATTCTTCCAGAGAAGTAGAGATGGTTGCTCTTCCAACAGACAATTACAGAGTGACCGTCATGGTTGACTACAATTCTCCAGTCTTGGGAAGTCAGCATGCGTCCATTACAGATATCGGACAATTTAAAACTGAGATCGCATCATGCAGAACTTTCTGCTTTTTGCATGAATTAGAAATGCTTTACAACTCCAACTTAATTAAAGGAGGAGACTTAAATAATGCCATTGTCGTTGTCGACAGAGTAGTTGAAGAAAAAGAACTGGCGCATCTAGCCAAAATGTTCAATAAGCAAAGAGTTGAGGTCAAAAAGGAAGGCATCCTTAATAATGTTGATCTTCGCTACAGAAATGAGCCTGCAAGACATAAGCTTTTGGATGTGGTTGGAGATTTGGCATTGGTTGGAAGACCATTGAAGGCTCAAATTTTAGCCGCAAGACCAGGGCACGCTGCCAACGTAGCTTTTGCAAAAAAGCTAAAAAGAGCTATGGAAAAGGCAGGAGCTTCGCACATTCCACACTACGATCCAAAACTTCCACCAGTAATGGATATCAATCAGATCTCCAATATTCTTCCACATAGATATCCTTTCCAATTGTTGGATAAAATCATCTACTTGGATGATACGGTAGTTGCTGGAGTGAAAAATGTAACGATGAATGAACCGTTTTTCTTAGGTCATTTTCCGGGCAACCCAGTGATGCCAGGTGTGCTCCAAGTGGAGGCAATGGCGCAGACGGGTGGTATTTTGGTACTAAGCACAGTAGATGATCCTGAAAATTATTGGACTTACTTCTTGGGAATCGAGAATTGTAAGTTCAGAAAAATGGTGCTTCCTGGAGATACACTAATTTTCAAATGTGAACTTTTAGCTCCTATCAGAAGAGGAATTGCAAAAATGAGAGGTGAGGCCTATGTGGGTAACACTTTGGTTTGTGAGGCAGTTATGACAGCAAGTATAACTAGAAAAGAATCATGATCAGCCCATTAGCTCATGTAAGCCCAAAAGCTCAACTTGGAGAAAATGTCCACGTTGATCCCTTCACTATGATTCATGAAGATGTAATCATTGGAGAAAATTCTTGGATTGGCCCTAATGTTACGATTTTCCCAGGTGCAAGAATTGGTAAAAACTGTAAGATTTTTCCAGGTGCTGTGATCGCCGGTATTCCTCAAGACTTAAAATTCCAAGGGGAAGATTCAACGGTTGTGATTGGTGATAATACTACCATTAGGGAGTGTGTTACTATCAGCCGGGGAACAGTTGACAAGCAGACTACAGTAATAGGAAGCAACTGCCTTTTAATGGCTTATGTACACGTTGCGCATGACTGTGTGATCGGAAGCCATGTAATCATTGCCAACTCCGTACAAATTGCTGGTCACGTATCCATCGATGACTGGGCAATTGTGGGTGGATCTAGTGCCATTCACCAATTTGTCAAGGTAGGAATGCACTCCATGATTTCCGGCGGTTCATTGGTGAGAAAGGACGTTCCTCCATTCACAAAAGCTGCAAGGGAACCACTTTCCTATGCCGGTGTAAACTCATTGGGCCTGAGAAGAAGAGGTTTCAGCTCTGAAACCATTGCACATATACAGGAAGTATATAGATATCTTTTTTTAAACAGCCTCAATAACAGTAAGGCTCTGGAAGAAATTGAAGTAAACCTTCCTGCTACCAAAGAAAGAGATGAAATTCTGAATTTTATCCGATCTTCAGAAAGAGGAGTAATGAAAGGCTATATCAATTAAAATGCTAAAAATCCAACTCGAAGAGGCTTCAAAACGCTTTCAATACGAATGGATTTTTAAAAATCTGGATTTATCGCTTCAATCCGGTGATTCACTAGCAATCACTGGAAGTAATGGCTCAGGAAAGTCCACACTTCTCAAATGTATTGCAGGGTCCATCCCATTGAGTTCCGGAAAAATATCTTTTCTAAAAGAAAAACCTATTCCTGATTCTGACTGGTTTAGATTCCTAACTATTGCCGCCCCATATCTGGAGCTTCCAGAGGAATTTAGCCTCAGAGAGGTATTGCAGTTTCATTTCAAATTCAAAAAACCTAAAAACAATTTGAGCTTGGAAAAAATGTTGCAGATTTTATACTTGGAGCAACATATGAATAAACCCATTTCCCAGTTTTCTTCAGGAATGAAACAAAGATTAAAGCTTGGATTGGCACTTTTTTCAGATGTTGACTTGGTCCTTCTCGACGAACCCACTTCTAATCTCGATAAAAAAGGGATAAACTGGTATTTGGAGATGGTGGAAAAATTTGCTCAAAACCAGATCTTAATTGTTTGCTCCAATGAATCCAGGGAGTATGAATTTTGTCAACAAAAACTGGTATTGGAGGATTATAAATAAGGCTATTCTTTGAACTTCAAATGAAATAGTTAATTTTAGAGGATTAATTCTAATTTCAATTTAATTTAGAGTTTATCTTAGGGAAATTAGATTCAGAAATCTAATTATAGCCTCTGGAAGAAAAGCCTCTAATAATTGGAATTTAAGCTTAAGAAATAAAAAGTATATGAAAAAATCATTGTTTAGTTTAAGTCTGATTTCATTGTTTACAGTGATCATATTTGCATGTGGTGACAAGCCGGCTCCAACACCACAGAAGACGCCAGAACAGTTAGCTGTAGAAGCTTTGACTGGTTCAGGTTCTCAGACTTGGGGAATTGCAGGAGGTGGTTCTGTTACCAGAAGTGGTTCTACAGTTACAGATCAATATCAAAACTTTGAGCTGATTTTAAATTCAGGTTCAGCAAAAACCTATACCACAAGAAACAATAATGACTTGTTTGACAATTCAGGGAACTGGTCATTTGCGGGAACCAACTTTGACAAATTCAGTCTAACCGGAGCAAAACCAGCCGCAGGTCGGGAGATTTCATTTACACGCACAGGAGATAATTTGCGATTGGAATTCAATATTCCTGCTCCAGGAGCCAGAATCAATGGTACATTTGCAGTGGCAGGAAGCTATGTATTCAATTTGGTAAAAAAATAATCTGGATCTAAATCCTAAAATTAAAGGGGCTTCGAGCCCCTTTTTTTATTTCAATGTCACCAAAGTAACTCCGGCTCCTCCCCTGTCTGCATGTTCATCTTCCATTTTTTTGACAGGCCCCATAGTTCTAAGGAGGTTCCTCGTAATTTCTCTCAGAATTCCATCTCCCTTTCCGTGAACTATCCTCAAATCTTTCACACCAAGCATATATCCTTCATCAATAAAAGTTTGAACCAAGCTTAATACCTCTTCCCCTCTTTTTCCTCTCAAGTCCAAGTTGGGAGAAAAATCCATCATCTTTTGGTTCGTATTAAACCCTGACCTATTACTTGAAGCTTTGGTCTCCTTTTTAACCTGAGTTTGAGAGATTTTTTCAAGGCGAGACAATTTCACTGTGGACTTTAATTCTCCAATAGAAATATCTACTTCTTTATTTCTCAATTGCAAAACTTGGGCAATCGCCCCATTATCCTTCAAACGAACCCAGTCGCCAGTTTCAATTTTACCTCCCAAAACAGTGATCCCCGGCTCTTTAACCACTACTTTTTCCGGCTTAATTTCCTCTTTGAAGCTTTCCAATTCCTTCCTCACCTTTTTGGTAGCTTCCTTCTCAGCCTTTCCTTCTTTGATCTCCCGAATGGTTGCTTCAATTTTCTTATTGGTTTCGTCCAATAGGCGTTTGGCCTCCTGCTTGGCTTCCTGTATATAGCGTTTTTTCGTTTGCTCGAGAGTTTCTTTTAGCTCATTGTACTCCTTCAGCCTAGTTTGAAGCAATTTTTCTTTGGATTTCACCTCTGTAAGTAGCCCTGAATATTGATTTTTTTCGTTCTCCAATTGAGTCAGAAGTCTATCATACCTCACTCTCTCTTCACCGATCTGAGATTTGGCGTAATTCAGAATTTCCTTCGAGATCCCAATTTTGGAAGCAATTTCGAGCGCAAAAGAAGAGCCTGGCTTTCCAATCTCCAATTGGTACATGGGTTCCAATTTTTCCACATCATAGCGCATGGCACCATTAACCAAGCCTTGATTTTTGTTGGCTGCTTGTTTGAGGTTACCATAGTGAGTTGTCACAATGCCAAAAGCTCCAGCTTTATTGAGAGCTAATAATATTGATTCCGCAATTGCTCCTCCAAACTGAGGCTCAGTTCCTGTACCGAATTCATCTATAAACAGGATTGTTTTTTTATTGGCAAACTGAGTAAAATGCTTCATGCTCATCAAATGCGAGCTGTAAGTACTCAGATCATTTTCCAGATTTTGCTCATCACCGATGTCAATAAAGAAATTATCAAAAAGGGAGCTTTTTGAGTCTGGATGAACCGGGATCAAAATACCGCATTGCAACATATATTGAAGCAATGCGACTGTTTTTAAGGTTACTGATTTTCCTCCTGCATTAGGACCGGAAATCACCAATAAGCGATTCTGCCCCTCCAGATGAATTGATAAGGGTACAATTTTCTTCTGCTGAGACTTTAGTGCCATCTCTAACAGCGGATGTCTCGCATGAGTCCAAGACAAGGTCCTTTCTTTGACAATTACAGGCTTGACGCTTTCGGTTTTCTGGGCAAACTTCGCCTTTGCTCTGATAAAATCAATCAAGCCGAGGTAGTTAGTCGCTTTTCTCAAAGCGGGAATTGAAGGCCGAAGTCTATCTGTCAGCTGGGTGAGAATCTTGATGATTTCTCTCCTCTCCATGTATTCCAAATCCCGAATTTCATTATTGATATCCAAAGCTTCTTCGGGCTCCATGAAAACAGTCTGACCAGTAGCAGATTCATCGTGAATAAAACCTCTCAGCTTCCTTTTGTTCTCAGCAGCAACGGGAATCACCATTCTCCCAGAACGTATAGTAATCGCAGAATCTTCAGGTGTTAGGCCTTTAGCTCGGGCTTCCTTGAAGATCCTATCCATGACCTTTCGCAGTCTGCCTTCCTCATAAATTATTTGATTTCTAATCAATTGCAATTCCTTACTTGCATTGCTTCGGATCTGCCCTTTTTCATCAACCACCAATTCGATGGCTTTTAGCAAACCCAGATCCAGGTCCAAGACCAAACCCAGCAATTGACTTAATGCAGGATAGGATTCTCCGTATTTGGAAAAAAACTTGATGCAACCCTGAAGCGTCATCAGAGATAATTTGACTTCATGAAATTCCTCCTGATCCAAAAAAGCTCCCTCAAGCTTGGCTTTTTCCAAATAGGGATTCAGGTTGGTAAAATTGGAAGCAGGAAAGCTCTCTCCTGAAATCAGAATATCCAAAAACTCCTGAGTCTGGTCCAACAATTTATTAACCAGTTTCGGATCAGAAGAAAAAGCTACTTTGTCCACATACTCCATCCCTAAAGAAGAGGAGCATTCAGCCTTGAGTAGCTCTTTGATTTTTTTGAAATTTATTTTCTTCTCTAAATTCGAAGGATATAGCATTACATTTTTTCTTCACTGGTTGGATTGGATTCCCTTACTACTAGAGAATCTATCACACGGGCATACATTTGATCCATTCTTTCAGGATACTGCAAATAGTAGCGCATGCTCTCGGTAAAAACCGAATCGCTGGTATCATGTTTTAAAAAAATATCTTTTTCTAAGAGCCTATACAAAGTTTGTGAAGAGTCATAAGGAATGGGTAAAGCACTGGCCACTCCTTCGGTCAGGTGAATATCAATTAAAACGCTGACCATCTGATCCTCAGACAAAAGCCCATCAGGCTTATTGGATTTCCCGCAGGAAAGGGCCGTAGAAATCAAAAGAAATAGAATTAATAATCGTCTCACAATCCAAAATTAGGTTTTTTTAACGGATAATCTTACTACCCTTCCTGTAAGGGAAATTTTATAATTGAACTGATAAGCATAACTTAGGCGGTTCAAATCACCAATCCATGGACCAGCTATTCAGTAAGCTAAGAAAGTACGAGATTATGATCCGGAAGGTGGCAAATAATCACCTGCAAGGCGAATACCAATCCTTATTTAAAGGCTCAGGACTGGAATTTGACGATTTGAGACCCTATCAATACGGAGATGACGTAAGGACGATTGAGTGGAAAGTTTCTGCCAAAGGTCATGGAACCTTTGTGAAAACTTTCAAAGAAGATAAAGAACAGTCAGTTTATTTTCTCCTGGATATATCCGGTTCTCAGGATATAGGTCAGCCTGGTCAAAAAAAAATCGACCAAGGCAAAGTCATTGCAGGGGTTTTGACTCTGGCAGCTATTTTTGAAGGAAGCCAGGTGGGTTTAATAAGTTTTTCCGATCAAAAAGAAAAAATCATCCTTCCATCAAAGGGTGGAAAGCAGGGTGTAAAAATGATCAGGGGGATTTTTGACCATCAAAATAACTCTCTGAAAACTGACCTGAACGCCCTATTCACCTTTACGCTCAATCTGATTAAAAAGAGAAGCATTATTGTGGCGATTTCTGACTTTATTGATGAGGGTTACGAGCGATCTTTCAGAGCATTGGCCGAACGGCATGACTTGGTTGCGATTCAGTTAACTGATCCCAGAGAATCTGCTTTACCTGCTTTGGGAATTATCCCTGTTTATGATAAGGAAAAAGGAAAGACCACTTGGGTAAATACAGCTTTTGGAAGCTTTTCAAGAAAAATCTCTGAAACCTTCACAACCGAAAGAGATCATTTGAGAGAGATTTGCAAGAAAAATCAAATCAACTATCTATCCATAGACACTACGCAGGATATTGTCATGCCATTGATTGAATTATTTAAGTACAGAAATAAAAGCATGAAACGTGGGTAAGAGGTTACTGTTTTTGATTCTATTTCTGGGAATTTTACTTCAAGTCTCTGCACAGGAGGTGAAGGTAGAAGGCTATTTCCTTCAAGATTCTGCCAAACTGGGAGAAAGGATAGGCTATGTTTTGAAAGCCAGCTACCCAAAGGAAAAGCAATTGATTTTTCCTGATTCTGTCTATGATTTCAGTCCATTTGTTTTGCTTGAAAAGAAAACTTTTATCTCGAGTACTAAGGAATCAATGACGGTTGACAGTGCCGTGTATTACCTTTCGAATTTTGAGTTAGATCCAAGCCTTTTTTTGACACTGCCTGTTTATGAGCTCAATCGATACGATAGTGTGGCCCATTTCCCTCTAGAAGCTGAGTTAAAACTCAAACTGACTTTAGACAGTATTCCCGAACAGCTTGTTTTTCAGGAAAACAATGTATACCAACCCATAGAGAAAAAATGGAATTGGCTGTTATTTGGAGGTATCGCTCTAATTGCCATTCTGGGATTAGGTGTATTCTTCTGGCTCTTTGCGGATAGAATTAAGAAAATATGGAACGAACGCAATGAAAAAAGACGTTGGAAACGCTTCCAGAAGAGATGGGCTGCAGCCACTCAAAACCTTAAAAATGAAAACTCCATGAACGCAGCTGATGAGCTTCTTGGCTTGTGGAAAGGATACATGGAAAGTATCACCAACCTTCCAATAAAAGAGTGGACATCAAGTGAAATTGGAGAAAAGCTGGAAGACATCAGAATTTTCAGTTCTCTCAGAAGTATTGAAATGATTATTTACGCTGGAAAAACTTCAGAAATACAAGAAGCATCTGATTACCTGTTGGAAGTAGCTCAGGAAAAATTTCATGAAAAGTTAAGCAAAATCAAGCATGTTAGAGCAAATCACTGAGTTCTTTAGCTGGTCTTGGTTTTTGCCAGAGACCTTTAAAAGTTACGAATGGGAAAACCCTATCCTTCTCAATTTGATTTGGATAATTCCTCTTTTTATGCTGATCAGGAAGTTTATCAAATTTTTGAAAAACCCTGTTCTCGAACTTTCCCTGCCTAAAAGAATAGCCAAGAACAACCCTTGGACCTACTTGCGATTGATTCCTACTGGTTTTTTCCTTCTAGCGCTATTCATGATCGTGATCGCTTTGGCCAGACCTCAGCGGAGCAATGAAAAGGTGGAACAATACACGGAGGGTATAGACATCATGCTTGTTTTGGACATTTCTGAATCCATGGATTTGCAGGACTTCAGTCCTAACCGATTGGAAGCAGCCAAAAGAACTGCTATAGATTTCATCAGCGGGAGAATTGGAGACCGAATCGGAATGGTAGTCTTCGCAGGAGAAGCCTATTCTTTGGCTCCATTGACCAATGATTATAAGCTTTTGACCGAGTTGATATCCGAAATTTCATTCAATATGATGGAAGCTAAAGGTACGGCAATTGGTTCTGCCATAGCATCAGGCACCAACCGCATGAAAGAGGCCGAATCCGTTTCCAAGGTGATGATTTTGCTCAGTGATGGTGAAAGTAATGCAGGAAATGTTGACCCATTATTTGCAGCTCAACTTGCCTCCGCTTTAGGAATTAAAATCTACACCATTGCGGTAGGTAAAGATGGGATGGTTCCTTATGGAACTGATTTCTTTGGCAGACCACAAATGGTCGAAAGTTACCTCGATGAAACAACGCTAAGGGAAATAGCCAAACTAACTGACGCTCAGTTTTTCAGAGCTTCCGATGGCAATGCATTACAAGGTATTTTTGACCAGATCGACAGTTTGGAGAAAACAGAAATTATGGAAAACCGCTATAGGGAAACCACCGATTACTACAGGGTGTATTTGTTCTGGGGGATTCTTTTATTCTTCTTCTGGATGGTCCTCAAAAGCAGTTTCCTCAACAACTTCTTATTGGACTGATTCCCGAAAGGTTTTTTCTCTCCAGTTTTGGAGCAATGGGTCCATCATAGCAAACCATAAAGGCGGAAAAAAGGCTACCAAGATCATCGCAGAGTATCCAGCTGGCAACTGTGGACTTTCTTCATAATGATTTAAGACCTGATAAGGTTTGTAGGCATATGCATGATGATCCGAATGGCGTTGAAGTTGAAAGAGTAAAAAATTACTCACAGTATGATTGGCATTCCAAGAATGTAATGGGGTGACTTTTTCATAAAAACCATTGGCCAATTTCTTCCTTTCCATTCCATAGTGTTCCAAGTAATTAACAGCTTCAAGTAAACTAAAACCCAAAATACTTTGAGCCAAGAAGAATAGAGGGAGTTCCCAAATCAACCTGTCGAAATATATTGAGAAGCCTCCTGTAACTAGGACTATAAAAATAATCGGTAAAAGAGTAAACTGAATCATTTGATTTTTCCAGGAAGCAAGAGGAATGCTTTTCTTTTTCAATCTTTCGGCTTCTAGTTTCCAAGCACTCAAATACCCGTCCTTTACAGACCTGAACCAAAAACGGTAAAAACTTTCCCCAAATCTACTTGTTGCCGGATCTTCCGGAGTAGCTACTCTAACGTGATGACCACGATTGTGCTCGATAAAAAAGTGCATATAGCAAACGCACATCAATAATATCTTGGCGTATAACTGCTCCAATTTTTCAGCTTTGTGACCTAACTCGTGGGCTACTGTAATTCCAATCCCTCCAGTGATCAAAGCCATTCCACTGGTAAAAGCTAGCCATTCCCACCAGCTAAAATCGACTTTAGAAACCTGGAAAAAGGCCCAAATTAAAACTGCTAATTGAACATATACCCATCCAAAAGTCACCACTTTATAAAAGCGCTCTTTGGCAACTTTTGAAATAAATTCTTTGGGAACGTTAGTACTGTTTTTTTTCACCAAAAAATCCATCAATGGAACCAGTACAAAAACAAATACATGAATTATAAAAAGGCCAATACCTCCCAGGTAAAATCCGAGAATAAATAATACAGGAAGAATTAAAGCACTAAAAAAACCGATCTTTTTAAGATTTTTCATTTCTCATTTGCTGATAGAACAATTTACTCTTTTTCCTTCATCTTTGAAATAGCTGCTTTTCTCATAAAAACAAAGGATGAAATAACCGATCTCATTCCTTAGCAGAATTAGAATTCCACACGATACAATTTGAAACGGTTTTTGGAAAAACCACAAAATGATTTTTATCAGTTTTCCGACTTACCTCTGTCAATATTTACTGGCCGTAAGAATCAGACATTTGAAAAAATTATTTTCTTATGACAATTCAGCCAGAATTAATTCAAAAGTATAACTCACCAGCACCAAGATATACCAGCTATCCTACTGTTCCGCTTTGGGAAAATAACATCCAACCCAACCATTGGTCTCAATTAGTTGATCAAGCATTCCAGATATATGGAAAGGAGGAAGGAATATCTTTGTATATCCACTTACCATTTTGCGAAAGTCTATGTACCTATTGTGGATGTAATAAAAGAATCACAAAAAACCATGATATAGAAAATCCATATTTAGAAAGTTTATTGAAAGAGTGGGAAAATTATTTGAACATTTTCCATGAAAAACCGAAGTTGGCAGCTATTCACCTGGGTGGTGGAACCCCCACTTTTTTTTCTGCAGAAAATCTTTTCACCTTCCTAAAAAAACTCATTGAATCTTGTGAAATATTACCGGGAAAAGAATTCAGCTTTGAAGGTCATCCCAATAATACCAGCATAGAGCATTTGAAAAAACTTGCAGAATTAGGGTTTGATCGAGTAAGTTTCGGGATTCAGGATTTTGATCTTTTGGTGCAGAAAACCATCAATCGAATTCAACCTTTTGAGCGGGTACAAGAAGCTGTGGAGAATGCCCGATCAGTTGGATTTAAATCCATAAATTTTGATTTGATTTATGGTCTTCCTTATCAAAATGAAGAAACTCTAAGCTGTACTTTCGAGGCAGTCCAAGAATTAAAACCCGACAGAATAGCTTTTTACTCCTATGCCCACGTACCTACTTCTTTCCCTGCTCAAAGAAGTTATGAATCCCATTTACCCAATGAAATTGAAAAGCGGAGCCTCTACGAATTAGGCAAAAGCCTTTTGATCGAAATGGGCTATACGGAAATTGGAATGGATCATTTTGCTTTACCAAAAGATCCACTGAATCTAGCTAGACAAAGTGGAAAACTCCACCGAAATTTCATGGGCTACACCACTTCCAAATCAAAAATCTTAATAGGATTAGGAGCTAGTAGCATCTCTGACATTTATATTGCCTATGCTCAAAATCAAAAGTCAGTCGAACTTTACCAAAATGAAATTTCCAAAGCAAATTGGCCAATTGTAAAAGGGCATTCCCTTACAGAAGAAGACCTGTTGGTAAAAGAAATTATCTTAGACTTGATATGTAAACAAGCTGCTTTTGTTCCAGTAAATATCTGGTCTCAATTGTCAGATTCAAGCCTTGAAAATTTAAGGGATATGGAAATCGAGGGTATGATAAATATAATGGGTAAAACTATTCAGATTACAGAGTTAGGTATAGCCTTTATTCGGATCATCTGCATGCAGTTTGATTTGCGGCTACAACATAGACAAGAAGAGGTTTTCTCCTTCAGTAAAGCTATCTGATTAGCGGCACATAGTAATTTCCACCTGTTGGGATCCATAATTGAACACTTGCAAATCAGGACTTAAAAGATGTATTCCAAGGCCTAGTCCACGAAAAATAAATACAATTCCAATGATCACTCCCAGGTAGGGAATGACTCGTTGGAATTGTATTCTTTTACTCGTAGAAAGGAATTTACCTGAAAGCATCAATGCCATCAATAAAGGCATGGTGCCCAGTCCAAAGAAAAACATATAAATAGCTCCATATATTGGGCTTTGAAATCCCAAAGCAGCTACCAAGGCTAAATAAACCATTCCGCATGGCAATAGTCCATTTGCCAATCCAGTTCCAAAAAAAGCCAAAGCCCCACCTCTTTTAAGGAAAAACGAGAGTTGTGCTTTCACCCATTTTACAAGGTCATTTAGGATACCTAGAGACGAAATATTTTCAGATTGCCTGAAAAGCAATGATAAGAAAATAAGAAATAAACCAATCAGGATAGAAAAGCCCTGCTGAAACCCTGCAAGGGAAAGACTGAATCCTAAGCTCCCGACAATCAATCCCAAGAAAGCGTAGGTGAAGCTTCTACCCAGGTTATAAAAAAATTTATTCCATAAGAACTGATTAGAGCCTGAATTTCCAATAGCTAAAGCAATAGGCCCACACATTCCCACACAGTGAAAGGAACTCAAAAAACCTAGGGCTAAGGCTGTCCATATCATTTTAAAGAGATTTTCTTTTCCTGATAATATGATTCCCCGTTTTCTTGCCAGCTCAATTGAGCTTTCCAATAACCAGCTTGAAGATTTCGAATAGATACTGTCTTCTCATTTTCTTCTTTTATTTCTACTGTTAATTTCTGATCCAGTTTAGAATCCGAAGGTCGAAATAAGTGAAGTATGCCCGTTGCTCCCACAGGAAGATCTAAAAAGAGGCTTTGATTTTCCGCATCAAACTGAAGCACTTCTCTTTCAAGAGCCAATGTGGACTTTTCTTTATCTATTTGATCCTGATAGTTGATTTCGGCCTCATAATAATTTTCAGTAACCAACTCTATCCCTTCCATTCGGACAGATATAACCACCATGGTCATGATTATGACAATGAATCCAATAATGGCTAATAGAATACCTTTTCCCCAATCCATAATTATTGCTTTTTGGCTACTGGAGCCATGAAACTTGTATTTATCTGATCTATTTCTTCTCCTTCATGAATCAATGATAAATTCACTTTTTCCTGAGGGACACTCACTTTTGTCTGGTTTTTGACCAGAAAAAATCTTCCTTCGACCTTTGACTGTGGTTGCAACACCAAATTTGATGTACCTACCAATTCAACTGATACATCTTCCGATAAAGACTGCAGGTCTACAGACTGCTCCTGAAATGTCTTATTAATAAGAGTGATTTGATAAAGATTTGAGACAGTTCCATTGTCTCGCATTTGATAGGTCATCCCCGGAAATCTGGTGACTGTTGCTTCAAGGTCTTCCCTTGTCGCTATCAGAGAAACAAAACCTAGAATCAATACAATCAAAACCAAAGAATACGCTTTTACTCGGGTAGTCATTAGTTTTTGCACGCCTTTCTGAATACTATTTTCGGATGCATACCTAATCAAACCCTTAGGCCTATCTACTTTTAGCATCACTTCGTCACAGGCATCGATGCAGGCCGTACAATTGACGCATTCCATTTGAATTCCATTTCGGATATCTATGCCAGTTGGACAAACTTGAACGCAAAGGCTACAATCCACACAATCACCTTTGGGTGAAATTTCAGCTTGACTTTTTCTCAAAGGCCCTCTTGGTTCACCCCTGACGTAATCATACATCACATTGATAGAATTATCATCCAAAAGCACTCCTTGAAGCCTCCCATAAGGACAGACAACAAGACAGGCTTGCTCTCTGAACCAGGTAAACACGAACATGAAAATTCCTGAAAAAGCCAATAACCCGACAAATCCGGCCATGTTTTGGGTTGGTGGCTGAGAGACAATCTCCTTTACTTGATCAACTCCAATCAAATATGCCATGACTAAATGGCCTATCAGTAATGAAATAATTGCGAAAACAAGCAGTTTTACTCCTTTCTTAACTATCTTCTCTACTGACCATGGTCCCTCATTGAGGGTTCTTTGCCTATTGGCATCTCCCTCTATGGCATATTCAATTTTCCTAAATACCATTTCCATAAAGAGCGTTTGAGGGCAAGCCCACCCACACCAGACTCTTCCAAAAATGACTGTAAACAGGATGATGAAAACCATGAAAATCAATAGGAGGAAAATCAGTAAGTGAGTATCCTGTGGCCAAAACACAGCTCCGAAAATGATAAACTTCCTTTCAAAAATATTGAATAGCAACCATGGTCTTCCATCAACTTGAATAAATGGCCCTGTAAATAAAATAGCCAATAAGAGCCATGATAGGTAGGTTCTATATCGGTAAAATATCCCTGATACTTTTTTGGGATACACCCAGTTCCTCTTCCCATCCTCTTTGACAGTTGCCAAAGCATCACGAAAGTTTTCTGGATTAGTATGAGGGTTCTTCTTAGCCATATTTGGAGTATGGCTGCCAGATTTCTAGCCTGGCAGCCTTAATTAATTTAAAGCGATGATCGCTGTACTATCAGAAGCTAATTCTTCTGGTTGGATTGTTTCTTGGATAAATAATTCTCCCTGAGGATCTTTTGGGTTAGCTGGAGTCGAACCCTTAAGACTCAAAATGAAGCTGGATACTTGCTGAATCTCAACCGGTGATAATTGATCTTCCCAAGGAACCATTCCTTTGCTGACAACTCCATACTTTATAATTTTAAATACATCTTGGATGCTTCCTCCATGTATCCAATATTCATCTGTCAGATTTGGACCAACTCCCCCACCTCCGTCAGAGGCATGGCAAGCAGCACAATTTGCCTCGAAAATGGATTTACCAGAACTCAAAGCAGCTCCTGACTCATCAAACACCACACTACTTTCGTCAATAGATGCCATCATATTGGCCTTTCGTGCTTCCGCAGCTATTGCTTCTAATTGAAGTTCTTCTTCATATTCTTCAACTCCTGTTTTTCCAATGCCCAAAACAGAGTAGTTCACGAAATATCCAACTCCAAATGCGATTGTCAGAATAAATACCCATTGCAGCCATGGAGGCATAAAATTGTCCAGTTCTGTTATCCCATCATAAGAATGATTCGCCATCATTTTGGCTTTTTCATCCTTACTTCCTACCTCTGGCAATTTCCCTGTCACAAAACGCTCTTTAAATTTCTCCCACCAACTCGGTTCTTTTGCCATTTCGGGATTCTCTTTTTTTAAGACTGCCACCATGAAAGACATAAGGTAAACCATCAATATCAGTAGTAGAACGATAACCAGAAGCACTATTCCAAGGATGATTAATAGGGTTATCTGGCCAGAATCCATGGATTGAAGGTTGGTATACCAATTGGACTCTGCTGTTTGTGCCCATGACTTAGAATTTGCAAGGGCTAATAATGCTAAACTCAAGCTTAACTTTTTCATGGCTGTTCACTGGTTAAATGATCATCATTTTCCATAGGAAGAGATTTCATGTGGTCCTCCAAATCCTTTGGCATCCGAAATACCCAAAAGAACACTCCAAGGAAAAACAAAACGAATATGAGTAAGGAAATCACTGGATAGATTTCAATATTCTCTATAGATCTTAAGACTTCTTTATACATGATTTCCTGATTTAATTTTCTGCTGTAGCTTTGATATCTATGCCCAATCGCTGCAAATAGGCAATCATGGCCACTATTTCTGTATGAGGAAGTGTTTCTACACCTGCCTCTTTCAAGTTGGAAACGATACGATTTGCCTGAACGTCCAAATCTTCCATCGCCTTCTCATCATACCCTTCCGGATATGGGACACCCAGTTTTTGGAGAGTTCTGATCTTCGCAGGCAAATCCGAATAATCCATAATGTTCTCTGTCATCCATGGGTAAGGAGGCATCAATGAGCCCGGAGACATAGAGGATGGATCTTGCATGTGGAAGTAATGCCAGGAATCTGGGTATTTCCCTCCTACTCTGTGAAGGTCAGGACCAGTTCGTTTGGAACCCCATAAAAATGGTCTATCGTAGACAAATTCTCCAGCCTTGGAATATTCTCCATAACGTTCAGTCTCAAACCTAAATGGCCGGATCATTTGAGAATGGCAACCTACACATCCATTTTTGATGTAAAGGTCTCTACCCTCCAACTCCAATGGAGTGTAAGGTTTAACCGAGGAAATAGTTGGGACATTGGATTCAACCAATATGGTTGGAATAATTTCAATAGCTCCCCCTATAGCTATAGCAATGGTCGCTAAGACTGTAAAGAAAATGGGCTTTCTTTCCCATGCACGGTGCCAAAATTCGCCTGTTGCATTATAGGAAGGTGCCAAAGCCGGAGCCTGATCTTCTTCATATTCTTGAAATACTCCTTTTTGGGCTGTTTTATACATGTTGTATACCATGATTATTGCACCGATGAGATAGAGTAATCCACCCAATGCTCTCAAGACATACATAGGCACAAGCTCCACTACCGTCTGAAGGAAGTTTCCATAAGCCAACCTTCCCATTTCATCAAACTCTCTCAGCATCAAAAACTGAGTCAAGGCAGCAACATACATAGGAAGGGCATAGAATATAATTCCTAGGGTACCGATCCAGAAATGCGTATTAGCTAATTTTTGAGAATAAATGGTGGTTTTGAATAATCTTGGCCACATCCAATACAGCATACCGAAGGTCAAGAAACCATTCCAACACAAGCCTCCTATGTGGACGTGTGCTACAATCCAATCTGTATAGTGTGCGATAGCATTGACATTTTTCAAAGAAAGCATTGGTCCCTCAAACGTGGACATTCCATAGGCTGTAACGGCTACCACCATGAATTTGAGTACAGGTTCATTCCTCACTTTATCCCAAGCACCTCTCAATGTTAAAAGACCATTCACCATACCGCCCCAGGAAGGTGCGATCAACATTACTGAAAATACCGTCCCCAACACTTGAGCCCATTCAGGAAGAGCAGTATAGAGTAAATGGTGAGGCCCTGCCCACATGTAGATAAAAATCAAAGACCAGAAATGAACGATAGAAAGCTTATAAGAATAAACAGGTCTATTGGCAGCCTTTGGTAGAAAGTAATACATGAGCCCCAAGAATGGAGTAGTCAGGAAAAATGCAACGGCATTATGACCATACCACCATTGCACCAAGGCATCCTGTACACCTGCATAAGCTGAATAACTTTTTGTCCATGAAACCGGAAGTTCCAAGGAATTGAAAATGTGAAGTACAGCTACCGTAATAAAAGATGCCAAATAGAACCAAATGGCCACATACATGTGTCTTTCCCTTCGCTTGAATAAGGTTCCAATCATATTGGCACCAAATGCAACCCAAACTAAGGCTATGGCAATATCAATTGGCCATTCTAGTTCAGCGTATTCTTTTGAAGTGGTCAAACCCAATGGGAGTGTAATAGCAGCAGCTAGAATTATTAGCTGCCAACCCCAGAAGTGGAACCAACTCAGCCCTTTATTCCACATTGGAGTTTTGAGCAATCTTGGCATGGAGTAATAAATTCCGGCGAAAATTGCATTTCCAACGAAGGCAAAGATGACTGCATTAGTATGCAGAGGTCTGATTCTTCCAAACGTAGTGTAAGGATTGCCCAAATTGGCCTCGGGAAGGAATAGCTGAGTAGCGGCTATTACCCCCACCAGCATGCCTACCAGGCCCCAAATAATCGTAGCAGCTCCAAAGTATTTGACAATCTTATTGTCGTAATGGAACCGTTCCAGCGTAGCATCATTCATAGGACTTAGGTTTTGTTGATTGTTTTGTTGATTGTTTTGTTGATTGTTTTTTTGTTGCTTTTTTATGAGAATCAAATAGAATTCGAACGGATGGGGTATAATCATCATCAAATTGACCATCCTTCATTGCTCTGAAAAAGAGCCAAAGGAAAGTCACGGAGAGAATTAAGCTGATGGCTATCAATAGAAATATTACTTCCATATTATGTCGATTTTTGAATAATTAGACCTTTTTTCCACGCCAGGATATTAGTACTGAGGGTAGTAAATAACACCACGGATATACTGCTCACTGGCATCAAAACAGCACAAATCACTGGACTTAGTAGCCCCTGAACAGCAAGACTAACTCCCACTACATTATAGAGAAGGCTTAATCCAAAACTTGCTTTGATTATATTTCTAGACTGCTTTGCGAAACCCAGATAATCGGATATGCTTCTCATAGAATCTGAACTCAGGATGGCATCACTTGCAGGCGAAAAATGACTGACCTGATCAGTGACTGCTATTCCAACATTGCTCTCCTGTAAAGCTCCCGCATCATTCAGCCCATCACCAATCATCAGCGTTTCCTTACCTGATGTATTCAAGTCCCTCAGATAATTCATTTTATCCTTTGGGCTTTGCAAAAAGTTGTATTGGATGTCCTTTCCAAGCTTGGCTTTCAATGAACCCAATTCATGAGGGTGATCTCCAGATAATACATGGATTTCATATTTTCCTCGGAGAGCCTTCACCACATCTTCCAACCCTTCTCTTAGGCCAGACTGGATATGAAAATAGCCTATTGTCACTCCTTCCACCTGAAAGAAAACTAGGTTGCCAAGCTCTTCCAATTCTCCATTCTTGGAACCGGTGAAATCACTGGAGCCAATTTTTATTTCCTGATTTTTATAGATGGCTCTCAAGCCATTTCCCTTGATTTCCTCAAAATTTTCTATTTCCAAAACAGAAATATTCCCTAACCATTGATTGATTCTAATACTTAATGGATGAGCTGATTTAGAAACCAGAGACTTGATCAGAGATTTTGTTTCATTTGAAAGAAGCTCGCCATGAAAATTTATTTTTGCTTGACTAGGAGATGTGAGCGTTCCCGTTTTGTCAAAGACTACTGTATCGATCAGAGCTAGCCTTTCTACTACGCTGGCATTTTTCAAATAGAATTTCCCCCTACCAAAAATTCGAAGCGTATTGCCTAAGGTAAATGGAGTAGACATTGCCAAAGCACATGGGCAAGCCACAATCAATACAGAGACAAAACTTTTTACGGCAATTGAATAATCAGTAAAGGACCAAAAAAGTAAAGCTGAGACTGAGATAAAAATAACAATCCAAGTAAAAGAAGCCGAAATCTTGTTTGACAGCGGTTCTAAAAGCTTATCTTTTTTCTTTTCAAAAGACTCATTATTCCATAAATCAGTCAAGTAACCTTGAGAAGGAGATTTTTGAACTGTCAATAAAATAGGATCTCCTAGTTGTCTTCCCCCAGCAAAAATCAAGTCGCCTATTTTCTTCGGAACAGGCACCTCTTCACCAGTTACAAAACTGTAATCAATATTGGCTGATTCACTTAAAAGAATAGAATCGGCCGGAATAAGCTCTTCATTTCTTACACGGATGAGGTTTCCCACTTCTAGTTTTCTCAGCGGGATCACTTCTTCCACATCCTGAGAAAGTCGGGTTATAGCTATTGGGAAATAGGATTTGTAATCTCTGTCAAACTCTAGAGTAGCAAAGGTTTTTTGCTGGTAAATTTTTCCTAATAGAAGGAAAAACAATAACCCTCCCAGGCTGTCCATATAGCCAGCATTACCCGCAATTAAAATTTCCCAAAGGGAATAAAAAAACAAGGCAATGATTCCCAATACGATTGGAACATCCATATTGATTCTCTTCTGTCTCAGGGAATTCCAAGCCGATAAATAATAATCATTGGCAGAATAGAGCACTACCGGCAGCGCCAATACCACATTTAGGTAATTAAAAAGTCCTCGAAAATTTTCGGCGATTAAAACAGTTTCAGAGAAATATTCAGGAACGCTAAAGAGCATCATATTTCCAAAGCAAAACCCCGCTACTGCCAGCTTTTTGACAATCCTATTATCCGAATAGTTTTTTTGCTTTTTTTCAAGATTAGCCAAATTGATTCTTGGCTCATATCCTATGGCTGAAAGCAGTTCAACAAGTTCTTTGAGACTTAGCTTCTGATTGGAGAACTTGATTTGAACTTTCTTTTTTATGAAATCAACCCTAGAGGATATAATGCCCGAATGAATGTGGAAAAGGTTTTCCAACAACCAGATACAGGATGCGCAATGGATTAATGGAATAAAAAAAGTAACATGGCTCTGCTCTTCATTTTGAAAGTCAAGGAGATTCCTTGCTGTTTCTTCATCATTCAGATAGTCAAACCGATTGCTTTTCCCAGTTTGTGATTTTTGGCTTTCTCCCGGAAAAGCTTCTATGTTATAATAATTACATAAATCATTTTCTGCCAAAACCTCATACACCAACTTGCAACCATGACAGCAAAACTGCTTTTCTTCCAATAGAAAATTTTCATTTTCACATGGTTCACCACAGTGATAGCATTTAATAGCTGGAGGATTTATGGTTGCAGGCTTTTTCAAAGTTTTTGAATTAGTGGTGATTAGATACTTGAAGCATGATCAAACTCAGTTTTTTTAAGGGCTTATAGTGACAGGTAGAAAGAAAGTTTATCTGACCACCGAGATCCTTTATAAAAGTGGAATAGAACTTTTGCGAGATCAGCTTGATAGCTTTTTGTAGTCACTAAAAGGCTACAATCATGCTTGACAGCATAAGACCAAAAGTCCCCAATCCTGGAAAAATTAAATTTGATGAAGCTCGTTTCCCGGGTAGAATTGGAAACAAGCTGGATTAACTCCTGTTCTTCTCTAATTTTGGATTTTGGGATAAAGCAAGGCGAAATAATAGTGGCTTTGCTTATTGAAATTTGCTTTTTAAAAAGCTGGATAAAATGCTTGATTAAACTCGCGGAGCTAGGTGATCCATCATAATGGAATAGAAGGTGAGCAGTGGAAAAGTCAGGAACAAAAAGTAGGACGGGGATTTCGCATACTTCCTTTTCAAGAGGTTTTGGTAGCTCATTTCCATGCAACCAATCCAACACTTTATGAAGATCCACGCTAATTAAGCTCGGTTCTTCTTGGGTAAGATCACAGGAAATACTCTCCTTTTTGGCAGGCCAAAATCCAGTTTCCAAAACAGAGCAATGAAACTCTTTCAAATATTCGGAAGGGAGGTGAAATTTTTGGGCGTAGGAGGTTTTCAGTTCCATGTTCTGATTTTTTTCAATAATCAAAACTAGGAGTTATGCTAATGGGAAAATCTGACCATTCCCACAAGAGAACATGATAAAAATCAGTTTGGAAAAATCTTGAAGATGTTTAGTGAAATGAGTTTGTTATTGAAAAAAGTGATGAATAAAGCTTATGTCTAAAAATAGAGAGTTATTGGTTATTGAGTTATTAGTTATCGAGTTACTGGAAAGAATTCAAAGCTTGAACTTGTCATTCCCTGAAATAGGTTGACCGTTTTTAAATCAGAATGAAGATGCTAAAAACGGGAAAAAGGATCAATTCACATCGTAAATTTTCTGAAGAATTTAAACGTAAATT
>NZ_FOVW01000020.1 GCF_900115305.1 Algoriphagus ornithinivorans
CGGGATTAGATACCAAACAAACAAAGGGTGGTATTTCAACAGTGACTCCACAGATCCTGGCGAACCCGCTTCATAGTCTCCCACCTATCCTACACATCATTTGTCCAGTACCAATGCTAAGCTGCAGTAAAGGTGCATGGGGTCTTTCCGTCCCGTTGCGGGTACACGGCATCTTCACCGTGACTACAATTTCACCGAGCTCATGGCTGAGACAGCGCCCAGATCGTTACACCATTCGTGCAGGTCGGAACTTACCCGACAAGGAATTTCGCTACCTTAGGACCGTTATAGTTACGGCCGCCGTTTACTGGGGCTTCGATTCAATGCTTCTCTTGCGATAACATCCCCTCTTAACCTTCCAGCACCGGGCAGGTGTCAGGCCTTATACTTCGTCTTTAAACTTCGCAAAGCCATGTGTTTTTGTTAAACAGTCGCCTGGGCCTCTTCACTGCGGCCTCACATTCGTGAGGCGCCCCTTCTCCCGAAGTTACAGGGCTATTTTGCCGAGTTCCTTAGCCATGATTCACTCGAGCACCTTAGGATACTCTCCTCGACCACCTGTGTCGGTTTGCGGTACGGGTACTCATACGCTACACGCTAGAAGTTTTTCTTGGAAGCCCTTAGGATCACTATCTGATTGTCCGTAGACGCTCAGTACTATCAGCTTCGGCTAACCGGACGCATTTAACTATCCAGCCAATACCTACAACCTTCAACGCGGTATTCCGTCACCGCGCGGATCTTTCATCACTCCGTCACTCCTTCACCTGTATGAGCAGTACGGGAATATTAACCCGTTGTCCATCGACTACCCCTCTCGGGTTCGCCTTAGGCCCCGACTAACCCTGATCCGATTAACGTTGATCAGGAAACCTGGGTCTTACGGTGGGCGGGTTTCTCGCCCGCCTTATCGTTACTTATGCCTACATTTGCTTTTCCAAAAGCTCCAGCATGCCTTACAGCACACCTTCACCGCCGTTGGAATGCTCCCCTACCACTCGTATTACTACGAATCCTTCGCTTCGGTACTAGATTTGATGCCCGATTATTATCGACGCCCTGTCGCTCGACCAGTGAGCTGTTACGCACTCTTTAAAGGAATAGCTGCTTCCAAGCTAACCTCCTGGCTGTCTCTGCAACTGGACCACCTTTGTTCAACTTAATCTAGATTTGGGGACCTTAGCGGAAGGTCTGGGTTCTTTCCCTCTCGGACTTGGACCTTAGCACCCAAGCCCTCACTGCCGGTTCTGTATGACGGCATTCGGAGTTCGTCAGGATTTGGTAGGATGTGACTCCCCCTAGTCCTATCGGTAGCTCTACCTCCGTCATACAATTCCCGACGCTGTTCCTAAAAACATTTCGGGGAGTACGAGCTATTTCTCAGTTTGATTAGCCTTTCACCCCTACCCACAGCTCATCCGGAAGCTTTTCAACGCTTATCGGTTCGGTCCTCCATTGTGTGTTACCACAACTTCAACCTGGCCATGGGTAGATCACTAAGTTTCGCGTCTACCCCCTCCGACTCAATCGCCCTTTCAGACTCGCTTTCGCTCCGGGTACAGCACTCAATGCCTTACCCTTGCCAGAGAGGAGTAACTCGTAGGCTCATTATGCAAAAGGCACGCCGTCACCCAACTAATGGGCTCCGACCGCTTGTAAGCGCACGGTTTCAGGTTCTATTTCACCCTCCTATTCGGAGTACTTTTCACCTTTCCCTCACGGTACTAGTTCACTATCGGTCTCTCAGGAGTATTTAGCCTTACCAGATGGTGCTGGCAAATTCAACCGGGATTCCTCCGGTCCCGGCCTACTCAGGATACCCGCCTCTCTTACAACATTTCCAATACGGGACTCTCACCCCCTATGGTCGGCCTTCCCATGCCGTTCTCGTCACGTTGTATTCAATTATGCAGGTCCTATAACCCCGAACATGCCGTAACATGTCCGGTTTGGGCTGTTCCGCTTTCGCTCGCCACTACTCACGGAATCACTGTTGTTTTCTCCTCCTATGGGTACTTAGATGTTTCAGTTCCCCACGTTCGCCTGTCTTACGACATAGTCCTATTGGACTGGGTTGCCCCATTCGGAAATCTACGGATCAACTCGCATTGGCCAATCCCCGTAGCTTATCGCAGCTTATCACGTCCTTCCTCGCCTCTGAGAGCCTAGGCATCCCCCGTGCGCCCTTATTCACTTACTCTACTTATTTATCCAGCTAGCGCTGGATACTCTGTTACAGTTTCTACTCAATATGTCAATGAACTTC
>NZ_FOVW01000010.1 GCF_900115305.1 Algoriphagus ornithinivorans
AAAGTAGGCAGTAGGCAGTAGGCAGTGTTGTCACCGAGAGGAACGAAGCGGTCTCATAAAGGATGAAATTTGAAGTGAGAAAGCTGAAAGTTGGCACATTAAAAGGAATATTAGTAATGCGTTCACTAAGGATAATATTGGTCGCCCACCACAACGGTGGACTTTGAACAAAACCATTTCTCAATTAACCAAATACACAATTACACAATTAACCAAATACACAATTACACAATTAACTAATAATCAGTAACCAAATGACAAACTTCAATCAACTTCCCGGAATTCAACTTTTTTCACTCAAAGGCAAAAGTGCCATAATAACTGGAGGCTCTAAGGGTCTTGGTTTTGCAATGGCTGCTGGATTGGCTTCCGCAGGTGCAAATGTGATGTTGGTTGCCAGAAATCAAGAGGAATGCGAACAGTCTGCTAAGGAAATCGCTGAGGAATATCAAGTTAAAGCCATAGGGTTTTCAGCTGATGTGACTCAGGGAGATCAGATGAATGCGATGGCTGCCAAAGCTCTGGAGTCTTTTGGTTCTATTGATATTTTGATCAATTCAGCCGGAATCAATATTCGTGGAGCCATTGACGAACTGACAGAGGAAGATTTCAAGAAAGTCATGGATATCAATGTCAATGGGACTTGGTTGGCTTCTAAGGCAGTAATTTCTCAGATGAAAAATCAGAAAAAGGGATCCATAATTAATTTGGCGAGTACCTTGGGATTGGTGGGCCTAGCCAACAGGACGCCTTATACCGCCAGTAAGGGAGCTATTGTCAATATGACCAAAGCCTTAGGCTTGGAGTTGGCACCATGGAATATCAATGTCAATGCGATCTGTCCTGGACCATTCTTAACTGAAATGAATTTACCGATCGCTGATACAGAAGAAGGAAAGAAGTTTATCGTAGGTGCCACGGCATTGGCAAGATGGGGAGAACTGAAAGAAATTCAGGGTGCCGCCCTGTTCTTAGCTTCCGACGCCGCAACTTACATGGTAGGGTCTATGGTGACCGTTGACGGAGGCTGGACTGCAAGGTGATTTTGAAGGCTGGATTTGAAGTGAGAAGCGAGAGCCAAGAAGCGAAAGGTGAGACTCAACAACATAATAACCAATAACTTATCTCCTAAAATTACTTGTCCAGACTAATAACGAACGCCGAACATCGAATGTCGAATATCGAAGGGAATGCGGCTGAGTTTCCTCTATTGCTATTACAAACCATTCAATCAGGTAATAACCTTGCCCATCTGCCGATGGGTAGAACAGTGGACTCTAAACAACCACACTTCAATTACCCATTTCCTCAATTACACAATTACTCACCTTCTAATAACCAATAACTTAATATCTCCTCATCTCATCAATTACTTAGTTACCCAATTCCTCACACAATTATCATATTGAAACGGATTTGAACGCTGAGCATTGAACTAAAAGCGAGTGGCGAGACTCAATAACTTAATAATCAATAACTTTTCATTTTATCAACTCCTAAGTTATTCATGTTCTCTAATTAGCTCAGAAAAATAAATTTTACATTTTAAACTAAAAACTTGTTAAACTGGTTTTTTGATATTTCTTTTGACAAAATTTTAGTTATGAAGAAGTCAAGTTTAAATTATTTTTTCACATTTTGTTTTATCCTTTTTTTCCAAAGTGGATTTGCTCAAACAAATTTTACAACTGGGGAGGTAGTAACACTATCAGGTGACAGAATACCAGGTGAAATAGATTATAGAAATTGGGAAAAGAATCCAAAGAAAATTGATTTTAGAAATTTTGGAAGTGATGAGATAATTGCGTTTTCACCAGAAGAAATCCGTGGTTTTTCTGTAGCTAATGAGGTCTATGTAAGTGCGCGGGTAGAATCTGAGGTCTTAAGCAATGGTGAATTGGATTTTAGCTCTAGAATCGAAACTGTTGTTGAAACTGTATTTCTTCAGGCATTAGTGAAGGGGGAGAAAAGCTTATTTTATCTTAAAAACACAAACTCAAAAGATAACTTTTACATCAAAGTAAATGATGAATATGTTCATCTGAAGTACAAGAAATACAAAAAAGAGGAAACTGTTAACGGCGTAAACCGAGTTTTTGCTGTTGAAAATAAGGCTTTCCATACCCAATTGGAAAACTATTTAAAAGATTGTCCAACTATAATGAATGATCTTGCTTTTGTTCGGTATAATTCACAAAGCTTAATTCGTCTTTTTTTAAAATATGCGAAATGTAAAGGAGATAGACTGGATTTTTACAAGACAATAGAAAAGGTATTGACAAGATTTGAAATTCTTGCGGGGGTTTCTATGTCAAAATTAAATTTTGAAGCTCTGAATCGACCCAATTTGACGGATGTCGATTATGGATCTTCAACAAATCCTACTTTTGGAATTTCCTTCGATTTGATATTTCCAAAGAATATGAAAAAGTGGTCTCTATCCAATGAATTGTTGTATGCGGAATATAGATTTTTTGGTAGTAATATCAATCAAAAGTCATTTAACCATATAGAGAGGTCTGAAACAACCTTTGAGATTAAACAGATAAAATTGAACTCTATGTTACAGCATAGTTTATTTTTCAATTCTGTTGAGTGGTTTGTCCACGGAGGCGCCTCCTTCGGTTTTATTATCGATGAAACAAAAAATGAATTCATCGAGACAGAGTTTTTTAATTCGATTCGAAGCGAAAATAGAGTTCCTTTTGAAAGTGATCGCTTAGCAGAAATGAGTTTCTTAGTTGGGACAGGAATAAGAATTGGAAAAATCTCAGGAACTGTTAGATATGAAAATGGTAACGGAATGTCTGATGTACCATCAATATCCTCTAAAACCCATAAAATATTTTTCTTAATCGGCTATAGATTATAACCAGCTTTCTTATTTCTTTTCGGTTTACAGGGGCGAATTATATCGAAGTGGATTTAAACTCCGAACTAAGATTTGAGAGACGAGAGATTAGAAGTGAGAGACTAGAAGCGAGACACGAGAATCAATAACTCAATAACCAATAACTCACCACCTCATCAGTTACTCAGTTAATCAATTACACAATTACTCCCAAATCACCCCACCATCAAACTGATAACATATATGATTCCTATGGCTGTAACTCCCATAATCAGGGTGCCCAAGCTATGGGACTGATTTCCCTGTTTGATAGTCATTCCTGAAAGTTGAGTCACTACCCAAAAACCGCTGTCATTGGCATGGGAAATAGCTATTGCTCCAGCTCCTACCGATAAGGCCGTCAGAACTTTCATGGTTTCAGAGTCCAAACCCAATGGCCCAAGCAAAGGAGCAATTATGGATGCTGTGGTAATCATGGCTACGGTAGTTGAACCTTGCACAGTTTTCAAGGCAAAGGCAATCAAAAAGGGTAGAAAAATTCCCCAATTAGCATCCTGCATCCCTTCACTCACCAAAGCTCCAATCCCGGAGTTTTGCAGCATTTTTCCAAAAACTGCTCCAGCACCTGTTATGAAAATGACCGGGGCCGCTATCAGCAATGCCTCGCCAATCCATCCTGAAGTGGATAGCATTTTCTTATCTAACTTTTTGGGTAAGGCAAAAGACAAAATTGCGCCAATCAATAAGGCCAATACAGGGGAACCAATAAAAGTGATAATCGTGATATGTCTGCCTGTTCCCAATGGTTGTGTAGGATAACTAGCAATAGAGGCTAAAATGATCAACAATAAGGGGATCACTATAGGTAAAAATGACTTGAAAACCGAAGGAAAAAGCTTTCTATCCAGTTGCCCTTCTGCCTCTGCCAATTTAGGCTTAAGAGGGATTTTTGAGACAAATCGATTGACAAAAATATAACCTGGAATCAGGGTCAGCAGTGATACAATTATTCCCCAGAAGATCATTTGGCCCAGATCAGCTCCTAATATTCCAGCCGTTGCGATTGGACCGGGAGTAGGGGGTACCAAAGAATGGCTGCACATGGCACCTAGTGAAAGAGCGATCATGGTACCTGCATACGAACGATTACTTTTAAGCGCCAAAGACTTGGCGATAGGATTCATCATGATAATGGTTGAATCCCCAAAAACAGGAATAGAGAGGACGTAGCCTCCCAGCATCATGGTCAGATTGACGGATTTTTTTCCGATCCAAGATAAAATCCGTTCTGCAATGACGATCGCACCTCCTGTTTTTTCCAGAAATGTACCCAAAATAACCCCGAACAATATCAGAAGGCCTACCGAACCCAGAACCCCGCCGAATCCTTCGGAGATGGATTTTAGGATCAAATCGGTACTCATTCCTGCCAATAATCCATAGATCAAAGCACCCCCGAAAAGCGCTAAAAATGGATGAATATCAAATTTGACTATCGCCAGTAGGATGATTGCTAATACCAGCAGGATTAAGAAAATACTCAGCATGTTGGGTTTATGTCAAGGTAGAAAAGATGGTCTTTCGACCGATTTCCAAAGTGTAAGCTAAAAATTACCCAATTTTCCCTAATTAAAAAGGCTGAATAGGGAGATGGGTGAAATTTCCTTTTGATAGGGGAGTTGGATGTGGTAGAAAGCAAGCTTACTTTATTTCTTTCTCCAATATTTCCAAAATGATTTCCAGGTCTGCTAAAAGAGGTTGATAATGAAGTATTTGGGTAGCTTCAGTAGAAAGGATAAATTGTAATAAAGAGTTTTCAAACTCCAATGATTCCAGAATTGGTAAGATGGAACTTCCCTGATTGGTAACAGGAATACCCATTTGCGATGAAACTCCTGACTGTTCGAGGATAGTTCGAAGGCTAAACTCATCACTTCGAAATAAATCCAATGCCTTCTCTCTTTGGGCAAGCAAATCTTTCTCCTGCTTGGCAATATCATCTAAGGTCGCCAGCCAGTTTGTTAGATTATGTCGAAGGTATAGGTTAGAAAGCTCCCTTAAACTTCCACTACTGATCATTTCCAGTAAAAGTGAATTATTTGGATTGAAAGAAATATCTCGCGAATAAGTCTGGAAAAGCATGGATGAAAGTTGAGAGCTACTAACCTCCTTTTTGTCTATCTGTATCAAAATAGCTTTGGCCGTTTCCAGGTTTTCCTGATTGATTTTCATCAATTCCAAAAGCTTTGCTCTGGAGGTGCTAAATTCATTTTTCAGACCAATTAAATAATTCTGTTCCTTGTTCTTGATGATTCGGTTTTGGTTGGCATTATTGATCGCCAAGGCTATCAGAATTCCAATGACAACTAATAGAATCTCACCCAGCGCATAGACTAAATAATTTTTCAGCCGATTTTCCTTCAGGAGTTTCTTTCTGATTTTTTTAAAAAGGTGGAGCATTATGTGTTTTTTGAAAGCAAGGATTTAGAAGCAGAAAAGGTGGTTTGCTCAAATTATATTGATCTGTTTAAAATAGGAAAGGATCATTTCTTAATATACTAGAAATGGTTTAAAGCTTCAATTTGAAACCTTGATAAAGTCCAATTATGAGAATGATATTTTGATGAATACTTGATAATCAGATTATAGACGCGGTCTTTTAGCTTGGACAAAACTTATGCAAATGTAAGTTTGGTATAGGTGGGTGTACTTTTTTGATACCTTATATGAAAGTGATAAATATGAGTAAAATCAGTCCTTTTGCGTAAATATTCAGTTCTCTTCTGAGAATGAATTTTTTAACTTAGGCTTCAATAAAAAGCGTAAAGGTTCATAGTTTTTATCTATCGAAATTTTATTTCCATAAGAAAAAAATAAGCTATCTTCGATTTCGAAAAACAGAATTTCAATTTTAAATCCAATTAATAACATGTCAGACAAAGATTTAAATCCTAATGGCCCAAGAAGTTATGATATGAATGGAGGAGGCGATATCAGCAAGTGCCCATTTCACAATGGTGAGATGAAGCAAGTGGCTGGTGGAGGTACTTCCAATCGTGACTGGTGGCCGAATCAGTTGAAGATGAATATCCTCAGACAGCATTCTTCTAAATCCAATCCAATGGATCCGGATTTTAACTATGCAGAAGAGTTTAAATCCTTGGATTTGAAAGAGGTAAAAGCGGATATTGAAAAAGCATTAACTACTTCTCAAGACTGGTGGCCGGCAGATTATGGGCACTATGGTCCATTCATTATCCGTATGGCTTGGCACAGTGCGGGTACTTATAGAGTAACCGATGGCCGTGGTGGTGGAGGAACGGGAACTCAACGTTTTGCTCCCTTAAACAGCTGGCCTGATAATGCTAACCTAGACAAAGCACGATTGTTGCTTTGGCCTGTAAAGCAGAAATATGGTAAAAAATTATCCTGGGCCGACTTAATGATTCTTGCCGGAAACGTGGCATTGGAATCCATGGGACTAAAAACTTTTGGTTTTGGTGGAGGTCGTGAGGACGTATGGGAGCCAGAAGAGGATGTATACTGGGGTTCTGAAACTGAGTGGTTGGGAGATAAGCGATATACTGGTGACAGAGAGCTTGAGAATCCACTTGGAGCGGTTCAAATGGGGTTAATCTATGTGAACCCAGAAGGACCTAATGGAAAGCCAGATCCTGTTGCAGCTGCCAGAGATATTCGTGAGACTTTCGGCCGTATGGCAATGAATGATTATGAAACTGTTGCCCTGATCGCGGGAGGACATACTTTCGGTAAAACTCACGGAGCTGCCGATCCGACCAAATATGTGGGAAGAGAACCTGCGGGAGCTTCCATCGAAGAGATGAGTACTGGCTGGAAAAATACCTACGGGAAAGGTCACTCTGAGCATACCATTACTTCCGGCTTGGAAGGTGCTTGGACTACTACTCCGGCGCAATGGAGTCATGACTATTTCAAGCATTTGTTTGAATATGAGTGGGAATTAGACAAAAGCCCGGCTGGTGCGCACCAGTGGAAACCAAAAAATGGTTCTGGAGCAGGAACTGTACCTGATGCACATAATCCGGAAGTGAAGCATGCTCCATTTATGCTGACCACTGATTTGGCTTTGAGAATGGATCCGGATTATGAGAAAGTGTCCAGACATTTTTATGAAAACCCAGAGGAGTTTGCTGATGCATTCGCAAGAGCTTGGTTTAAGTTGACTCACAGAGATATGGGTCCAAAGTCACTTTACTTAGGGCCTGAAGTTCCTGCTGAAGATTTGATCTGGCAAGATCCTATCCCTGCTGTTGACTTTGATTTGGTAGACGAAAAAGATATTGCAGGTTTAAAAGCGAATATTCTTGCTTCAGGCTTGACAGTTTCTGAGTTGGTATCTACCGCTTGGGCTTCTGCCGCTACTTACCGTAATTCTGATAAAAGAGGAGGAGCCAATGGTGCTCATATCAGGTTGGAGCCTTGCAAAAACTGGGAAGTAAACAATCCTGCTCAGTTGGAGAAAGTCTTGGGAACTCTAGGCAGTATTCAGGAAGAATTCAATAGCACTGCAGGTGGAAATAAAAAAATCTCCATGGCTGACCTGATCGTTTTGGCAGGCTCCGCAGGTGTTGAAAAAGCTGCCAAAGATGCAGGGTTTGAATTGACAGTTCCGTTTACTCCGGGTAGAAATGATGCTTCCCAGGAAGAAACTGAAGTTGATTCTTGGGCCTTCTTGGAGCCAAGAGCTGATGGATTCAGAAACTATATCAGCAAAATCTGTCCGGTAAAGGCAGAAGAAATGTTGATCGATAAAGCACAGTTGATGACCTTAACTGCCCCTGAGCTTACTGCTTTGGTAGGTGGAATGAGAGTAATGGGTGCAAACTGGGATGGATCCAAGCATGGGGTGTTTACTCAGACTCCAGGTAAATTGACCAACGATTTCTTTGTGAATGTATTGGATATGAATACTACTTGGAGAGCCACCAACGACACTAATAATGTATTTGTGGGTTCTGATAGAAATACCGGTGAACCAAAATGGACTGGTACCCGTGCAGACTTAATTTTCGGTTCCAATTCAGAATTGAGAGCAATCGCTGAAGTGTATGGATGCGAGGACGGGAAAGAGAAGTTTGTAAAGGACTTTGTTAAAGCTTGGAATAAAGTAATGAATCTGGATCGATTTGATCTAGCCTAATTTGCTCAAACCTAATAAACCGAAAAGGTGGTCTGGAAATGGACCACCTTTTTTTGATTGAAAATTCTAGGATATAACTTCGGAATTTGTAATTCCAAGGAGCAGATTTAGAGGAGATAAATGGCGTAGCCATGGGCGAAAAAATAGCCAGGGGTTTTTACCCCTGGATCAAGTGACAATAACCACCCCAGCGCTGGCCCTATTTTTATTTTTGGAAATGAGCCTTGATGCCAGCAAGATGGTCAGAAGTTCAATAACCCTCCAAGGGATTGCTCTAATTGGAGAAATGAATAAATATTTTACCCCAACTTTCTTTATAACAAACCCTTGGAGGGTTTCATTTATACTTCTTTCTGATTTCAGAATTCATACTTTACAAATTATGCCCATTCAAAATCATCCCTTCCTTTACAGTCTTTAAATAGGTGATAACTTTTCCATCTTCTCCAACTTCTACCACACGGTAGCTAGGAAATGGGTTTCCCCAAGAACCTCCAAAATGCCCTGACCACAGAAAAGGCTTCCTATTATAAAGCATTTGTCCATCCACATCGTGATCATGTCCATGAAAAGTAGCTTTTACATTTGAATAACTGGTGACAAGATCTAAAAATGGTTTACAGTCAATTCCGTGTCGGGTCCAATCATTTTGAGATATATGGACAAATACAAAAACGTGGGCTAGTTCAGTATATTTTTCCAGATGGGTGCTCAAAAAGTCTAAATCAGCACAGAGATATTCTCCCTTTTCATTGGAACAATCCAATAGGATGAACCCATTATCCCCTTTCTTTTCAAATGAAAAATTACTTGGCTGCCCCATCACTTCCTCAAAGGTTTCGGCGCTAACTCGGTCATGATTTCCACGGGTTACATAATGAGGCATTTGAAGTTGGTTATAGACCTTTTTTACCTCCGGAAGCCATTTCGGGTCATCGTGGATTAAATCCCCATTGAATAAAACAAAATCTACCTCATTTTCCTTTTGTATGGCTTCAATTAAATTTTGATGGGATTGCTTAAAATCTGTCTCTGCTTGTCCAAAATGTCCGTCTGATGCGGTGATAAATTTCAATCGGGTCTTTTTCGGGAAGTCCATTTTCCCATAAAGCATAAAAGGCATGGTCATAAGAGAAGTGCCAAACAGGCTGATTTTTTGAAGAAAAGGTCGTCTTTGCATTGACTCAATTTATGGATTTCTGGCCAATCTTGATATCGCATCTAGATTTTTATCCTTTTACTCAATCCAGCCTTCAACTCCGCCTCGTAAGTGTGTTCAGGTGTTGATAAAGACCTAAAACCAAATAATCAGCTTTTAGCAATTTCGATAAGATGATTATCAAAGTTTTTAGTTCTAATGAGACTCTGAAAAATTTTAGCTCAAAACAAATACTATTTAATTACTGAATTATGAGAATTCCATTACTTACCAGTTTGATGTTGTTGGTCACAGGTTTTGCCCTGGCCCAAAGTCCCGTTAGTGGATTTATGAAGAAGAAAGGTGAAGGTTCCGTCGTGTTGACCCAGTTTAGGGAGTCTTATGACAGAGTCTTTTTGGTCCCTACTGAAGTAGATGGGGTACCAGTGTTTAATGAAGTAACTATTTCCAGTACTTCACTTTATGGGGAGTTCGGTATTTCTGATCGCTTCAACGTGATTGTTAATCTTCCATATATTAAAAGTGAAGGAAATGCTTCCGAGGCAGTTTTGCAGAATAACGGATTTGAAAATGAAAGATCCGGTATCCAAGACATCAAAATCTATGGTAAGTATAGCTTCTTGTCAAAAGCGGTGGGTACTAACCAATTGGATATCATAGGTTCAGTTGGTGTTGAAACTCCGCTAGGGAATTATTCTGCGGATGAGGGACTACAGTCCATCATTGCCATCGGTAATGAGTCTACCAGATTCACAGGTTTTGGTATCGCACAATTTATGACTGACTTTGGTCTATTCGCAACAGGACAATTGGGATACAGCTTAAGAAGCAATCAAGTTCCAAATGCAGTGTTGAGTGAGTTGAAGCTTGGTTATGCAGGTTCTGCATTTTACTTAGATGCTTTTATTTCCAACCAACTATCCAGCAAAGATGGAGTAGATATTTTGGGTGAAGGATTTACAGGTTTCTTCCCAGCTACAAGAGTGAATTTCACAAGAATTGGACTTAACGGATACGTGCCTGTAGCCAAATTTGCAGGGATTGTAGGTGGAGTTAACTCTTACATCGCTGGTAGAAACGTAGGAAAATCAACAGGTTATTACGCTGGTTTAGCATTTTCTTTTTAATCAATCACTTAGACAGCTGTTCCAGTTAACATTCAATTAATTAAAGACATGAAAAATATATTAAATATTAAATCCACATTGATTGCACTTTTTGCAGTCATCACGTTCACAGCCTGTGAATCAGTTTCATCCTATGAAGATGAAAGCCCATCTATCGCTTTTGTTGCGGTTGCAAATGCTGACTTCAGCGTATTGGAAGCTGCAGCGGTAAGAGGAGGAGTAGCTGGTGTTTTGAGTAATTCAAACCCAAATGATCCTTCCGGAGCCTACACGGTTTTCGCACCTACCAATACTGCTTTTGCAAGATTGGGACTTAATGAAGAGACTCTTGGTGTTTTACAAAAGCCATTCTTGACGAATACATTACTGTATCACGTTTCCAATGGAAACCTTCGTTCTTCTAATATTACTGCTGGCGGAATGTCTGCATCAGCTTTGGGACCACAGAGAAGATTTATCCAAAGAGGAAGTGATTTGTATATCAATGGATCTAAGATTCTTGCAACTGACGTAAACGCAAGCAATGGTACAGTCCATGTAATTGACAAAGTAATGATAGCTACTGGTGCGGATATTGTACAGTCTGCAATCGCTCTTCAGTCAGCCAATGTATTTATCAATCCAGAATTGAGCTTCTTGGTGGAGGCAGTAGTTTATGCAGGTCTTGCTGAAGCTTTGACTGCAAGTCCAGGAAGTCCTAAGTTTACTGTCTTTGCACCAACTGATCAGGCTTTCAAAGATTTGGGAGCAGCGCTTGGATTGACCTTCAACCAGCCTTCTGATATCAGACAATTGCCAGCTAATGTGGTTGGTCAGGTATTGTTGAACCACGTTTTTGTAGGTGAGAAATTTACAAGTGAATTGAATGCAGGAAATGTAAGCCCGTTAGGTGGAGATCCATTGACTTTGGGTGCATTTACTGAAGGAACACTAACAGTAAGAGGGGTCGGAAATAATACTCCTGCAAACATGGTGATTCCTGATGTGCAGACAACAAATGGTATTGTACACGTAATTGATAGAGTTCTTTTACCTAATTTGTAAGAACTATTTAGAGTATATAAAAGCCGATCTGATTGAGTTCAGGTCGGCTTTTTTGTGAATTAATGTATTTGGATAAAAAACCCTTCAGTGAGGCCTCGGGATTACAAATTCCGAGGAGCAGATAAAGAGAAATACAGTTGAAATAGAATAGAAATACGCTTTCAGTGAAATATCCCAATAATTGAGATTTAGGGCCAACTCCATAGGAGCGGAAGATTTTCTAGCTTGGGGTTTTAACCCCTGGATCAATGGAATTAATTAATCCCAGCGCTGGCCCTATTTTTATATTTGTAAATGAGCCATTGTGCCAGCAAGACGGGTAGGGAGGGGTGTCCTTAAATCACTCTACCATCTTCCATTTCGATGGTACGATCTGTTCCGGCGGCAAATTCTGGATCATGTGTTACAATCAACATGGTTTGCCCAAACTCTTGAGTTAGTTCTTTGAATTTATTATACACGATATCCGAGTTCTTTTTATCAAGATTTCCGGTAGGTTCGTCTCCCATAATCAACAAAGGGTCATTGATCAAAGCTCTGGCAATTGCAACCCTTTGCTTTTGTCCTCCGGAAAGCTGATTGGCTTTTTTCAAAGCATGCTCCTCCATCTCGAAAATTCTAAGTTTTTCCATTGCCCTATGCTCCAATTCTTCTCTCGAAACTTTCCCAAGTTTTAAACCCGGAATCATGATATTCTCCAATGCTGAAAATTCATTCAGGAGATAATGAAACTGGAATACGAATCCAATTTTTTCATTTCTCAACTTTGCTAAATGATCCGCAGACCTATCTGTCACCAACTGATTATCTATGGATAGTTTTCCCTGATAATCTGTATCCATGGTAGAAAGAATATAGAGCAGTGTTGATTTTCCACAGCCTGACTTACCTACCACGGAGATAAATTCCCCCTTTTTTATTTCAAAACTCACCTTTTTCAATACCTGAGTTTTGGTAGGGTTATAGAAAAACTTATCAATATTTTCTGCTTGTAGAACAGTAGGTCTCATTTTCCTCTAATTATATCCACAGGGTCAACGCTACTCGCTTTTCTAGCTGGAAAGAAGCCTGCCAAATAGGTGGTGATCAAACTGAAAGAACCCCCGATCAGGTAATATTTAGGATTATAATCGACCGGGAAAGTATTAATAGTGGGCAAGGCATCTGTTTCAAATGGAACTTGGTCTATTCCGAGGCATGCTAAAAAGCCTAGAATCAATCCAACAGCACCACCAATCAACCCTATGCTAAGCGCAATAGTGATAAAAATCCTATTGACATCTGTGCTGTTAAATCCTATTGCTTTGAGAATAGCTATCGTATCCAATTTCTCGTAGATCATCATGTTGAGAATATTGTATATCCCAAAACCTGACACCACCAATAAAGTGATACCCACTGCATAGGAAATCAAAGTTCTGATCTGTGTTCCTGTTTCAAACTGTGCATTGACAGTCTGAATATCATCGGCGTCAATGCCAAAAATTTGCTCCATTTCTTTTGCCATATCAGGGGCCAAGTCCAGATCCTTTAGCTTCACCTGAATATCTGTTACATAAGATGGAGATTCACCTAGCATTTTTTGTACGGTAGCGAGAGAAGCAAAACTGTTACTGTTATCGAAATCTCCCAGACCGGATTGATAGTAGCCTACTACCTTTAATTGGATTCTGTTTCCTTGGGCTGTGGTTACTTGAATCACATCCCCAACATCTGCCAACATCCGGTCTGCAGCCCCTTTTCCCAAAATAATGGTATTGGTCTGTGCCAATTCCGAATAATCACCAGATGTGATGTAATCAGTAAAGGCAAATAGTTGAGCCTCTTTTTCCACATCAATTCCATTTACTATTCCAGTGAGATCGATAGTTCCTACATTAAAGAATACTTGGGATGATATTTTCGGGCTTACACCCAATACTCTTGGATCAGCTTGCAGAGTTTGAATTATTTTTTCTGCATCATGAATGGCTAATCTGCTTGTACTGGGCTTGATGGACCGGATTATATTGAGCGATTCAGAAAACTCCAATGTTTGGTCTATTGGCTGATTAGGATTTGGCTTGATCTCATTATAAAATCGGATGTGAGGTGTTCGATTCAGTACTAATCCGTCCAGCATGGTATTGAGCCCATTCATGAATCCTAATAAGGCCACAAACATGGTGATGCTGAACATGACGCCAACTGCAGCTACTGCCGTTTGCTTGATTCTGGCAAACATCAAGGCTTTTGAAAGCTCTATGATCAAGGACCATTTCATGGTTTGATCAGTTGGGTTTCTTTTCCAATTCCTTCCAATACTTGAGCGAATTGAAAGTTTCTAATGCCAATTTTCACAGGAATTGTATCTCCATCAGAATTGATGACCAATTCATCATTAATGAGGAAGTTTCGTGGTATGACTAGGGAGTTTTCGGCTGTGGCTGTAATAATATTTGCTTCCAAACTCAGGTTAGGGTATAGGACTTTAGGTTCTTTGGTAAATGTGGCTTCAACTGTAAAGCTTTTGGACTTGCTATCCATCAAGGGAAATATCCTACTAACAATTCCCTGAAAAGTTTCTCCTTTGTAGCTATCCATGGTCACGATCACCTGCTGCCCAATTTCTATTTTGGATATATCATATTCGTCAATTTGAAGCTCCATGAGGAAATGATTTTCACTTCCTAATGTGGCTACCGGAGTCTGGGGATTGACCATTTCTCCCTTTTCTTTGGGAAGCGCATAAACTTTGCCTTTGATTCTGCTTTTCAAGACAAATTCACTTTCCAAAGCTCTGCTGATTGCTAAGCTTTTTGATGCACTTTTGGAATTGAACTCTATTTCTCTTTTCAAGTCTTGATATCGAATAAGAGCTGATTCATACGCGGTTTGGGAGTTTTCGAAGCTTAATCTTCGCTGCTCCAAATCCACTGCAGTCCCGATATTCTTTTCCCAAAGGTTTTTCTGTCGTTCAAAAAGCATAGAATCATTTTGCATTTTACTCTTTGCAAAATCTATAGTGAGCTGAAGATCTCTCAGTTTGGATTGGTTTTGTTGGTAATCGGCAAAAACCTGTGCCAGTTCAGCATTTTCCCTATTTAGTCTCTCCCGCTCATTATAAATGGCGAGGATAGGGGTTCCTTCTTCGACTAAATCACCTTCCTTTACAAAAATCTCCTGAATAGGGCCAGTGTTATTGGCAAAAGCCTCATATTGGTTTACTGCTTTTATCAAGCCAGAAGCATAAACCGATTCGGTAATGGATGTGAGTTCGGGATAGGTGCTTTCCTGCTCAGAAGGAAAACAGGAGAAAATACTCAGGCTAATTGCTAGGAAAAGAAATACACGAAGGATAAATTTCATCCGTTAGGTCTTTGATTCTTTTCAAATTAAGGAAAGTAGTCCAGCTTTTTTCATGATAAAAATCACCCGAGCCATAAATTTTATAAAAACATTGAGTTTGAAGCTCAGTTAATTAGATCGAATAATTATTCCAATGCAAAAAATATACAGCCTTTTTCTTCTTGCCTTAATTCTGCAATCCTGTGCTTTCCAGCCAATCAGACGAAGTAAAAATATTACTTATATCTCTGATCAAAACGAGTCGGAATTACCGGCTAAGGACCTGAATATTTTTGCTCCCAGAAAAGGAGAAGGTTTACCTGTTTTAATTTTCATTCATGGCGGAAGTTGGAATAAGGGGAAGAAAGAGATTTATGACTTTTTGGGAAGTAGAATGGCTAGGAGAAAAGTGGTGACAGTTATCATCGATTATCCCTTAGCTCCGGATTATCAAGTTCCTGCTATGGAAAAGGCAAGTGCCCTGGCAGTGAAGTGGGTCTTTGAAAATATTTCAAAATACGGAGGAGATCCGGATCAAATTTATATTTCAGGACATTCTGCGGGAGGTCATTTAGCGGCTTTGGTAGCCATTAAAGAAGAACCCTTTAAGGAATTAGGCTTAAAAAATCCATTAAAAGGAGCCATTTTAAATGATCCTGCTGGGTTGGATTGGTTTTGGTTTTTGAGCGAAATGAAAGGAAGGCCCAATGGTACTGAAAATTATGATGCCTTTACAGATGATCCTGAAATTTGGAAAGCTTATTCTCCCATTTATTTTTTGGAGGGAAATGAAATACCCATCATGATTTTGGAAGGAGAGGAGACATACCCGGGAATCCGGCTGACCGTGGAGCGGTTTCGTAGAGCTGCTGAGCAAAAAGGGACCGATTTAACTTACTCCTTTTACCCAAAAACTAAGCACATTCCCATGATTACTCAGTTTTTTTGGACTTGGAGCAAGGGATATGAGGATATTTTGGACTTCATCAATTCTCAATCAAGTCTTCGGACGAGCTCTTCCGGAGTTAGCACCGGCAAATAGGTATTAGATAACTTTAAAAAATCTTTGTCAGAGGTGACTATAGCATCGATTTGATTTGATAATGAGATTTGATAAAAAATAGCATCTTCGATATCTTTAGAATCCATCCTAAGAGCATTAAGTATATCTTTTTCATCTCCATCCAAAAAATGAAACATAGGAACAATAATGGTTAATATTTCTCTGGTTTTGTTATAATCAAGGTACTTAAGAAGGAAGTAGGAGACTGTTTGAATTAACCCAGTTGTTACATAGCCTTTGATTTTTCCGCTTTCTAGAGCAAAAGTAAGTTTGTTGAAAATTCCGGGATCTTTTGTTCTTTTTATGGCTATGTCCAGTACTACGTTAACGTCAAAAAAGATCTTCATACCCTAATTTTTTTGCCTTAGCCTTGTAGTATTCTTCTTTGTAATCAAAATTTTCAGGGAAATCGAATTTAGGTAATGACTGCATGTATTCCACCAGCGACATTCCTTCGGGCAATCCGGTTTTGCGACTAATGAGTTTTTCGAAATGCTCTTCCACTAGGCTGGAAATACTTTTCTCCTCTTTGTCTGCATACCGCTTGATTTTATCAAGCAGCTCTGCATCAATAGTAATATTTAGGCGCTTTTTCATTTGATGCGTATTAATATTTAAATATACGCATTATTTAACTATTCGTTCCATAAGAAGCTGGTTTTAAGATGGATCTACATCTACAATCCATCTTACTGAGCGAAATTCCGGCCTGGATTGTAATTCTTCCAGTATTTCAGCCAGCCTTTCTTTGAAGCTTGTTTGGGTAGTGCCTGACCTATCTAGCTTGATCATACTTTCAAATTGGTATTGATTTTTGATCCTGCCTATAAGAGCTTTTTCAGGGCCTAATACGATTTTCTTTACAGGAATCTGTGCCATTTCCCGATGAAGTGCATTGGCGGCTTTTTCGGTAGTTTTAAAATCAGAATGCCTGGTGGTAATCTTGACCAGCTTAACATATGGGGGATAATAAAATTTTTTCCTTTCCATCATTTCCTGACGGAAAAACTCATAATAATCTCCCTTGATTACCTTCTCAAAAATATCATTTTCGGGATTTCGGGTTTGAATAATTACCTCTCCCTGAGTAGCTCTTCTACCCGCGCGACCTGCAACTTGAGTAATTTGCTGATAAGCTCTTTCGCCAGCTCTGAAATCCGGGAAATTTAAAATCCTATCCCCATCCCATATCCCAACTACGGTGACTCTTCCAAAGTCCAGTCCTTTGGTGATCATCTGGGTTCCTACTAAAATATCGATCTGACCAGCTCCAAATTCCTCCAACAATCGCTGATACCCATATTTATTTCGAGTAGTGTCTAAGTCCATCCGCCCCATCCTTGCTTCCGGGAAAAGCATACTTAAGGATTCTTCTATCCGCTCTGTTCCCATACCCATGGTAGAAAGTTGAGTGCTGCCACATGCCGGGCAGGAGCTGGGAACCTTCTCCTTATAACCACAATAATGACAGCGCATTTCTTCCGCAAATTGATGGTAGGTTAGGCTGACATCGCATTGCACACATTGACCTGTCCAGCCACAATCTTCACACTGAATGTATGGCGAGTATCCGCGTCTGTTCTGGAAAATCAGGACTTGTTCATTTTTGCTGAGTGCATCTTGAATTTTTTCTCTCATCAAGCGGGTTGAATCCAGCTTCAAGAGATTTTTTTTACGGTCTGCACTCAGATTGGCGAGATTATATTGTGGGAGTTGAGCTTCTCCATAGCGCTGATGCAACTGTACATAGCCGTATTTTTCATGAAGTGCATTGAAATAAGATTCAAAAGATGGAGTGGCAGAACCCAACAGTGTTTTGGCTTGATGAAAATATGCCAGCATTATTGCCGAATCCCTAGCCTGAAATCTAGGTGCTGGATCAAATTGCTTGAAACTGGATTCATGCTCCTCATCAACAATAATTAAACCCAAGGAATCAAATGGGAGAAAAATGGAGGAACGAACCCCCACTACAAATGAGAATCGGCCAGAAAGAACTCCATTCCAAACTTCCACTCTTTCATTATCTGAGTATTTGGAATGATAAACTCCCATCTTCGATCCAAAAACTTGCTGTAATCTGCTGACTATTTGAGTTGTCAGGGCGATTTCAGGAAGCAGCATAAGTACCTGCGAACCACTTTCCAAAATTTCCTGAATCAGTCTGATGTAAATTTCAGTTTTACCGCTTCCTGTAATCCCATGGAGTAAGACGCATTGCTTCTCCTCAAAATGTTGATGGATTTCTGCTACCGCTTGCTCCTGTGAATCCGAAAGTTTGGCCGGTTCTTTTTCAGGCTCCATTTCTTCGATGCGGTTGACTACCACTTTGAAGCTTTCAAAAACACCATTTTTGATCAGGGTTTTCAGAGAGCTTTCGGAATCCCCTTCTTCCAACAAAGTAGCCTTATCAACTCCCTTTTCATTGAGTTTGATGTTTTTGAAAACAGGAACATCCCTAAGGTATTTTAGCAGTATGGACTCTTGTTTGGCTTTTCCTGCCAATCCCTCAAAAACTGCTTCTAATGCTTTTTTATCAGATGCAATTTCTGCTTTGATCCGGACTCTTGTTTCAATTTTTGGGCTGTATTTTTCCTGTACTTTTTCAAAAATCAATACTGCCTCTTTGGCAACCAAACTCTTCAATATGGGATGTATGGTCTTTACGCCAAGAATTTTTTCACAGTCTTCATAGCTCAATTCTGCCTGATTTTCCAAGGCGTCCAGGATTTTATCTTCCCTTTCATCCATAGGATAGGCAGCATTTTCCCGGTCAAAATTTGGGTTTGCCTGAACCTTTGACTCTGAAGATAGGCGCAAGCCTGAAGGCAAAGCCGCATGCATTACTTCACCGATATGGCAGCAATAATAGCTGGCCATCCAAACCCAAAATCTGATTTGAAGTGGATTTACGGATGGTTGATCATCCAATACTTCCAAAATAGGCTTGGCATCGTATGCCTGTGGAGGCTTATTATGAACTTTACCAATGATTCCAGTCAGGATCTTTTTTCGGCCAAATTGAACAATTACTCGGGCGCCAATTTGAATTTCAGATGCCAGATTTTTTGGAATTTTATAAGTGAACATCCTTGGAATGGGCACAGGAAGTATGATATCCGCGAAATTTTTCCCGGATTCCATCATCATATTATCTTCTTCTCCAAAAAGGCTTTGCACTTAATCAGGCTAGATAGGGTAGTTGTGAAATAGTTTCTTCTATGCTTGAGACCGGTTTTTGACAAGTATGGTCAAAGCAGACATAAATTAAGGCATTTCCATCCGAATCAGGCTTTTTGTCGGAAAGAATAGGGGCAGTTTCTGTCATGTTTTCTACCCAGGCTACTATGGTATTCGGTTGATAGCCTCGCTGAATTTCTATAGCCTTTTCACGAGCGCCTTTTCCCAAGATTCCAATTTCAGCAGTAGGAACAAGCGACTCTAATAAAAAAGAGGCCCAATTACAGAGAAATCCGGGTTCTTTTAAAATTAAGCTTTTCATTCCTCCCAGCATTTTGGAAGCAATTTCACCGTATTTCTCTTCATAAGTAAATATAGAAAGTCTGTGTAGGTTTCGGGCCATGACAGAATTGGAGGCAGGAATGACATTGTCAAAGAGTTCTTTTTTGTCTGCAATAAGCTTTTCTGCTTTGGGATTGTTGAAAAAGAAGAATCCATCGCTTTCATCATAAAAAGCCTCTAGACAATAATCGCTTAATTTTTGGGCAAACTCTAAATAGGCTAATTTTCCACTGGCTTCAAATGCCATCAAATTGGCTTTGATCACCTGAGAGTAATCTTCCAAAAATGCGGGAGTGTAGTGATGACCGTTTTTGTAAGATCTATAGAGCAAATCTTTTTGGTAGAGCTTTTCTTTGATGAAATCTAAATTATTCAAAGCAAGCTGCAAGTAATGATGATTGCCAGTTGCATGATAGGCTTGGATCAGGCCTGAACTCATTATGGCATTCCATCCGGATAGAATTTTATCATCTTTGCCTGGAAAAATCCTTTGATTTCGGACCTCAAGCAGGCTGTTTTTAACTTGCTTGATTTTCTTTTTAAGGTCATCTTCCGACATACCAAATTCTGAAGCAATTTGGGAATAGCTTTCAGTTTGGAATAAGATGTTGACCCCATTTTCCCAATTCCCATTGGGTTTGAGATTGTATAATTTATTCAGCCATGGGAGTTCATCTCCAACCAAATTTGCCAATTCAGCATAGGTCCAAGTATAAAATTTTCCTTCTACTCCTTCGCTATCTGCATCTTGTGCTGCATGAAATCCACCTTCTTCCTGTAGCATTTCCGCTTCAAGCCAGGCGATGGTTTCTTCAACTTTTTCCAAGAAAAAATGATCACCGCTAACTTGGAATGCCTTGGCATACAGCTCAAGCAACTGACCATTATCATACAACATCTTTTCGAAATGGGGAGCAAACCATTCTCCATCTACAGAATACCTAGCAAAACCACCTCTCAAATGATCATAAATACCACCCATGCCGATTTTCTTCAGGGTAAAAAAAACTTTTTCCTTCAAGTCTTCATTTTTGGAAAGTAAGGCGTAATCAAGTGTGAAAAGCCAGATGGCAGGCATGGGGAATTTGGGGACACGATTCATTCCGCCCCATTCCATATCAAACTGGGAGCTGAGTTTTAAGCTTATTTCTGCCAAATCATCCGGATCAAAATCAAGTGCTCCTGCTGAAATCCCATATTTTTCTGTTTCTCGTCGGGCCAGACTTTTCCCAAACCCTTCCGCACTTTCAGCCAGCTGATCCTCATGCTTAGAGAAAGCATCTGCAATATTTGCCAAAAGCCCCTTCCATTGATGATTCTTGAAATAGGTTCCTCCGTAAAATGGTTTTTGGTTAGGCATCAAAAAAACATTCAATGGCCATCCTCCCTGTAATCCCATGGCCTGAACCGCATCCATATAGATATTATCCAAATCAGGTCGCTCTTCCCGGTCAATCTTGATACATACAAAATGATCATTCATTAAATCTGCTGTGACCTCATCTTCAAAGCTCTCCCTTTCCATCACATGGCACCAATGGCACGCTGAGTAACCTATGGATACCAAGATGGGCTTATTCTCTCTCTTAGCTTTTTCCAGTGCTTCTTCTCCCCATGGATACCAGTCTACTGGATTATGAGCGTGTTGGAGAAGATAGGGACTTTGACCATGAATGAGTCGATTCATTGATTTGATAATTTATAGAGAACTCTTGACGGGTTAAGTATATTATAGATTATTCTTTAATGAAACCCTTGGAGCGTTTTTGAAACAGTTTCGATTTCATTGAAAAAATCAAATTCCTCGTTTAATCGTTCCAGTTTACTTTTTAAGTTCTGTAAGAATTTCTGATGCGATTTGCTTTCAGGATTAAGTGGACGATGGGCAAGTTCACGATTTACCTTTTGAATTTCCTGATAGGTAACTAGCGTTTCACGAGTGAATTGACTGTTTATCCATTTTTCCCAGATGTAGTTTTCGGCTTCTTCTGTCGGGTGGATTCTATCTTCTTTGTAAAATCTATAATCCCTTAGCTCATCCATCATGATTTCATAGGAAGGAAAATACGACACCGAATCAAGTTTTCTTTCCAATTCTGAGCAAAGTACTCTCAAGAGGCTTTTACTCAATTGATTTTCAGGGATGCCATCCTTGATATGTCTAACTGGGCTGACAGTTAAAATAATTTTGAGGTCTGGAAAGGCTCTAGAAAAGTTGTCCAAAACATGGAAGAGATCAAGCACCATTCTATCAAGTTCTGTGATCTTCTTTTTAAATAAACTTTGAGGCTGTTTGTGACAATTGGCTACAGACCCAAAGTCCTGATGCTCATAAAGCCAGGCAGTACCAAAAGTCAGGATTAAATGTGACCCATCTTTGAGATATTGATGGGTTTGTTCGATCTGGTGAGCCCACTTTTCTCCAAGCTCTTCTTTGGATTTCGCATTCAAATCAGAATGACTTGAGTAGTGGAAAAATAAATCTTCTCGCTGCAGAATTCCACCTTCATTTAATTTGTCCTTGAATAGGGCATGATCTAACAATTCCGCCAAGATACTGGGGTGAAAAATGGTACCAAACGGGTTGACTAGAATATCAAACTTGGCTTCTTTCATGCGCCTTCCCATAGAATCAGCAAAGCAGGAGCCCATGCTTAAAATTTTGGACTGATAAGTGATAGGGGAAGGGCTTTCGGGAATCGAAAAATTAGTCATCCATTGCATGCTGTGAAATTACAGAATTGAAGCTTTTTAAGCTTCTTATGGGGTACTTAATTTTCTATAGCCGTGAGTGAAACCTGAGGTAAAGAAAAAACCGTAATGAAACCCTGATCTAATGGGGTCGAACTTATACAGGTAAGTTCAACTCCTTCAGAGTTGGTTTGGGGAGATGATGGAGCATTTTTTCCACCAGTTTCACTGGCGGTTATTGAAGGGTTTAACCACTTCGTGGTTATTGAAACTGAAAGACCGTTTAATCTTTTTGTAATAACTTTAAGGTGATTAAAATCCTGAAAGGATTTAACCTTATAATAACCACGGGCCTGCCTTTGCCGGTAGGCAGATGCAACCCTTGGAGGATAATGACCTCGTAATGCTATCCTGACCCTGAAGGGGTCAAACTTTTTCTAAAGGCTGTTATGAAGATTTTTTTATAATTTTTAAAAAAAGATGAGTTCAACTGTGATTTTTTCCAACTCTTTCAGACTAATAAGTCAAAAGCCATTCAATGAATAAGGATCAAGAATTTGTTCAGCTCATTCAGGAAAACCAGGGACTGATCTATAAGATCACCACTATATATACCCGGGATCGAGAGGAGCAAAATGATCTCTATCAGGAAATTGTCTATCAGACTTGGAAATCTTTTGATCAGTTTAAAAAAGCTTCCAAACCCAGTACTTGGCTTTACAGGGTGGGTATGAATACGGCAATTACGCATCTTAATCAATCCAAGAAAAAGGTGACTGCAGTGCCTTTAGAGGGTTTGAGAGTAGAGATTGCGGATGAAAAAGATCCCATAAAGGAAGAAAAAATAATTCAGCTCTATGCAGAGATCAGAAAACTGAATCTGCTTGACAGAGGGATTGTCTTTCTCTATCTAGAAGGAAAAAGTCATGAAGAAATTTCTGAAATCGTGGGAATCAGCATCAGTAATGTAGGTACGCGTATGTCGCGGATAAAGCAGAAGTTAAAGCAAGGCGTTCACTCCAATAAAGCAAACTAACATGAAATTAGAAGAAATGAAATCGCTTTGGGAGGACCTTAGCGTCAAAGTAGAACAACAGGAAAAAATTCAAAAGGAGATACTCATGGAAATGACTCAAAAAAAATATAGACAAAAAATAGGGCAAGTCGCATTCTCGGAAATATTGGGAAGTGTAATCTGTTTTGCCTGTGCAGGATACTTTATTTATAAGTTTCCTCAGTTACAAAATCCGATTAATCAGGTATTGATGATCTTAAATATTATGATTGTTACTATTATACCGGTATTCATTCTCAAATCAATCTGGAGCTTGAATCAACTGGATCTGGGAGAGAGTGCACCGGTTCAGGTATTGGAAAAGTTTCAAAGAGATAAGAAACGATTTTGGAAGGTTCAAAAATATGGACTTTACCTATCAGGGATTTTTCTGATCACTATCCTTCCTCCTTTGATGGAGTTGGCAGGAGATCCAAGTATGGTTGAGAGGTCTTGGTATTGGTTGGGATATGTACCAATAGGATTTATATTATTATTCTTTTTTACTCGTTTTGTGATGAAGAAGTATCAGGCTTCGCTAAAGGATTCAGAGGAAGTTTTGAAAAATTTGGATTGATTGAGGACTCAAAAAACTAGAGTTTTTTCAGTTAGAGTTAGACTAATGAGGGTTTCGACTTTGTGTCAAATGATAGTTATATCCGCTGTCAGGTTGATCTGAGCCGAAGCCCTTTTTTGTACGTCCTGTAAATACCATAGCTTATGATTTTATTATCGTATTTTCTCCCAAATTCTCAATACCTGTAAATCGCCTAAACCATAGTGAGGAGCAATTTGATGAAAGTATCGAAAGGCTTCCAGGAAAGTTGAATCGGGATTTTGTTGCTTGAATTGGATTAAAAGTTCAGCTGGTAAATTACGATTTTTGATCTCCTTGATTCCTTGGATTGCTATGGATAAAAAAGGAAACCTACTTTCATAGCCAGAAATTTCGTTTGTAAGCATTTCGAAATTCCCTCCTTTGTAATGATCCCAAAGCTTTCTAAAAAGTAGTAAATCCGAATTTGTAAGCAACTGGGAATTTTGAAATTGATCCTGTAAATCCTTTTGAGAAAGATTTGCAAAACTGTAAGGAGACTTCTGACCTGGAAGTACTAGATACGCTGTATGATTTTTTATACCTAATAAACTGACAGCCTTCCAAAAATTTACTTGACAGAAGCAATCTTCCTCAAACCAAAAATAAACCTCCGACTTATTCGGGATTTTGGTGATTTTCTCGATTTCGGCCTTGGAATAGGTGTCGTAGTTTAGATCGTGATAATCCTCTGAAATGAATTTTTTTCTTGTTTTCCAAAATGCTTCTTCAGAATCAGATTCAATCGGACCGTCAATTAAGCATTCTCTGAATATGATCTTTTCACCTATAATGCCTTTAGGAAACTGATCCTTCAATGCATCTCCATTGAGTATGTGGTAAATCATTTGGAAGGATATTTTTCCTTCATAAAATCGTAAGACTTTTTAATTAATTCCCGTAGAACGGATTCATTTATATCTGCCAACCTATTGATATATAAGCAGGAAACACTCATTTTATGCTTTCCCAATTTGGATAATAACTCATCAAAGTTATTCTCCATGCATCCGAGTAAATAAACTGAAATTGAAGCTTTTCTGGGAGAAAACCCTACAATCAGAAAGTCTCCCTCTCTTCCTGAATCATACTTATAATGATATTGACCAAAGCCTACTATAGATGGTCCCCACATAACCGGTTTTTCACCGGTTACTTCTTCCATCATCTTCTTTAAGGCATAGGCGTCTTCCCTCTTTTTAGGAGATTCTACTGCCTCGATAAACTCGTCCACAGAGGCATCGGTTGCTTGGGTTTTATTTTCAGCCATAATCAGTTCATTAAGTGTTTTTTCAAGAAATCTGCGGTTGCTTGATCTACCCGGATCATGTTTCTCCATTTCATCCAATGATGTGTGTCTCCGGGAATCAATATAGATTCATAGGGCTTATTCAATTCTTCAAATCTTCGAATTAGATCTGTGGTTTGGCTCACGTTGACATTTCTGTCATCATCGGAATGAATAAAGAGCACAGGTGATGTCCAAGTGGCCAAATCTGCTATAGGGGAGGATTTCCATGCAACTTCCAAAGCTTTTTCATAGTCTGGAGCCACTTCATAACCATCCGGTAAATCATACCTTCCGTCCAAGTCATGAACTCCATGGATGTCCACCCCAACCTTAAATAAACCCGAGTCTCTGGCCAAAGCTAAAGCAGTCAAAAATCCGCCATAACTGCCCCCGTAAATCCCTATTTTATCAGGGTCAACTTGCGGTAAAGCTGCCAAAAATTCTCCTCCCGCCTTTACATCCTGATACTCTACAGCGCCCTGATAGTATCCATAAGCAGGCCGATGAAATTCATAGCCATAACCAATTCCTAATCTGAAATTGACTGAAAGGACAACAAAACCTAATTCCGCCAGATACTGGTTGAGTGCATAAGTATTAGAATAATAATCCATGTAGCTCCAGCCCAGAAGCATTTGCCTTTGTGGACCTCCATGAACAAATACTACTCCTGGCTTTTGAGCAGGTCCCCCGGCTTTTTCAAAAAGCTGTCCATAGACTATCGTGCCATCTGGAGCAGTAAAACTGACTTGTTTGGGTGTGATTAAGCTTGTTTGAGGAAAATCAGAAGGAATCAGATTTTCCTGTAAAACTCGTATTTCCGCTCCCTTTTTCAAGGTGACTAAATGAGGCCTTTGAGCGGTTGCAGAAAAAAAGGCCAGCGTATTCCCTTGTCCAATGGTAACCGGATAGGCCTCAATTCCAGTTCCTGTAGTTTCCCAATTTAGTTTTTTGCTGAAAAGGTCAACGGAGCCAATATGCCTTCTATCCATATCTTCTTTTTCAGGACCGGTATTAGCCGAAAAGACTAATTTCTTGTTGTCTGGGCTCAGTTTGATTTGTTCCACCATATAATCTCCCGGAGTCAGTAAGGTAGTGGTACCCGAGTTGATGTCTAAGGAGTATAAGTGTTGCCATCCATCTTGGTAAGACTCGAAAATCAACTCATTTGCATTGGGAAAAGCAAAAAAAGGATAGCGGTAGGATCCTCTCAATGTTTCGGGAGCTTTCCAAAGCATTTTGCCTTCTCCTGAGCTCACATCTGCTATCCAAATTTCCCATGGGACATGTCTTGGTTCCAAAAGAGGAAAGGCTGCTCCTTCACCGCCCAATGTTTTAATAAAAGCTATTTTATTTCCATCCGAAGACCATTTAGGCTGAGAATAGCGATGAAAAGAAGGGGCTATCCAATGTATGGGTGTTTGAGTGTTTTCGAATATGCCTAAAAGCTGATGCCCGCCCCGATTTACGGTAAAGGCTATCTTTTTTCCATCAGGTGAAAATTCCAATGAATTAACAGAACCTTTGACTTCAAATAATTGGGTGGGTTTATCCTTCTCTGAAATATCTGCTTTCCATACTTGGCCATTTTTCAAAAAAACCAATTGTTGCCCTGCTCCTAAAAAGAAATCATCTCCCTCTGTAACGACTGAAGTGGCCTTTGTTTGAAGATTGATTTTCCAGATTTCAACCTTGGGAAGCTTGGGTAAATTTTGTGCATTGACAGTTGAGGAAGCATTGCCACCACCATGGTCGCCTCCTCTTACAAAAACCAACCAATTTCCATCAGGAGTAAATCGAAGACTGCTGATTTCTTGCCCATCATCTTCATTGAAAGAAGTGAGTTTTGCGGGTTTAAAATCAGGGCCTTCAGCGAAATACACATTGCGTTTTCCTTGTTCGTTCATGGCCCAGGCGATCTTTTCACCTGAAGGGGAGGAGGTCAGTTCGGAGGGAAAGCTGAATTTCCCCACTTGTTCCATGCTAAAGTTTTGGGCTTTTGCTAGAAAACAAAAAGTCAGGAATAGAATGAAAGTAAGCGATGTGGTCTTCTTCATGTTAGTATTGGTCGTGGAGGCGATAAAGTATCTTTTGAAGTTCGGTTTTTAAATCGTTGGATGAAATGGTGTAATTGTTAAAAAGACAGGAAAAGTGAAGGATTTTCCCGCTTTTTGTGATCAAATACCCACTTAGGGCATTACTCATGCTGAGAGTTCCTGTTTTAGCATAGATGTAGGGCGCCTGCCCAGGATCGGAAGGATACCAGTTGCGGATTGTGCCTGATTCTCCTCCGGCAGGGAAGTAGGCTTTGATTTTTTCTAAAGGAACTTCAGCTCTGATTTTAGCCAAGAGTGCAATAATGGAACGTGGAGTAAACATATTTCGAGCTGAAAGCCCGGAGCCATCGTACCATACCGGTTCATCCGGTAAGTCGCCTAATAAATTTTCCTTTGCGTAAGCAATGGCATCCCGAGTGCTTAGTTTATTGCTGAGTTGATCAGAAACCAACAGCAATAATTGTTCTGCCAGAAAATTATCTGAGATTTTCATCATTTGAGCATAAATGCTGTCAGCCGGCGTACTGAGTAATTTTATTGGCTCTTCGGAAAAGTAGGCATGGTCTTTTATCAGAGTGATCTTTTTATCTAAAATATCTGAAAGCATCAAGGCCGTGAGCTCGGCAGAAGTCACAAAAGGGATGTCTCTTTCGAAACTTTTTTGTTCGGGCTTATCAGTAAATTGATAGGAAAATAAGTTTTGATATCTATCTCTTTTGAAATTGTATCCAGTCCAATTTTCTGTTTTTTGAGCGGAAAGAAAGGGCTTAAACCAGGTTGGATTGATGGTAAAATTAGGATCTCCAATTTCATACTTGAAGCGAAGTACATTTCCATAAATCGGGAAGGCTGAGCGCTCTGTGGCATAGTAAGCATTGTACCAATCCCAAGACCATCCTGGGCCAAAAGCATCTACTTGTTCAAAATTGTCCAGGAGATACAGCTCCTTTTTGCTGTTTTTTAAAAAATTAATCGCTTTCTCGTTTTTCAGATCGGGATGCAAAAGACTGGGATCACCGGTTCCCCAAAAAATCAAGGAGTCTCCTTTTTCCAGATAATTGAGGCCATTAATCAAGCTGTCACCCAAAACCGTGTAAGAGGTGTAAAAGGTGAAAAGTTTGGTATTGGAGGCAGGAATGAAATATTTGCCAGAATTGATATCTATCAAGGTTTTGTCTTTGATAGGGTCAACTACCATCATTCCCATATGCCCCTGATTGAAAACCTCAGATTTTTTAATGGAGCGGTTGATCTTCTGAACGGTACATGAACTACCGAGTAGCAGGATTGCGAAAAGAATTTTTTTCATTCTCTTAAAATAAAAAAAGTCTCCTGCATTTTGGCAGGAGACTTAAAGGTTTACTGTTTAATTATTGATTCCACCAGATTCTATCCAGCAAAGTAACGGAAGGGACATTGTCGCCATTTCTACTGACCTCACTATCTGGATAGGCAAGTCTTCGGATATACTGCCCATTCAAATCTGGGTTTAAATTTTCCGGAAGTGTCATATTCTTATAGCTATAATCAAATCTCCTTGCATCATTCCATGTTTCAGGATGTAGGAATAGAGCTACCCATTTTTCTTTCATGATATCAGCCAAGGTTAAATTGGCGGCACCCATGCTTACACTAGGATCAGCCAAATAAGATGCTTTTTCTGCATCAGCAACACCCAGCATATCCATATGCGCCTCGATTCCTGCTAAATAGGCCGAATAGGCTCTGGCTCTATCATTCTGTAAAGCAGCCTCCGCTTCAATAAATTTGAGTTCAGCAAAAGTCGCAATCAAAATAGGAGATTGAGTGGAGGTGTAAAACTGACCTGGGATCAAAGTGGATCTAGCACCTTGCTCTGGCGCATTTCCTCTTCCTGCTCCGTTTACTGTACCTACAAATTCCCCTTCGTCAGTGGTTCCGATCATCAATGGCAATCTTGGATCAACCGTAGGATAGGAAGTACCATCCAGTGCTTCTACAAATTGCTCTGAGATCCATCCACCTAAAAGAAGGTTAGAGTTGTTGATGGCAACCTGAGCCCAAGGATTAAACCTTTGCTCGAAAAAGCTTACGCTTGCATCATCATTTGAAGATGTAAAGCCAGCATTGACTGCTGCTAACAATTCAGATTCACTGTAGGCAGAAGTGCCTTTGGTATGCAATAAGAATCTTGCTTTTAAAGTATTGCCAAATTTTATCCAATTGGCAACATTGCCTTGATAAATGAAGTCATCATTCCCCATGGAAATGGAAGTTTGGCCTTGGAGATTTGCAATTCCTTCATCCAAGAGTTCCAAGACTCTTCGATAAAGTTCTTGATCATCATCATAAGCCGGAGTCACGGTCTCAAAATTGAAACTTTGGGAAAATGGTACATCTCCAAAGAAGTCAACGGTCATTCCCAGATTCAGAGCCATGAGGATTTGAGCAGCTCCTTTGTAATGATTTGCTCCATTTTCCTCACTTTTCTTAATGATCACATCCAAATCAGTCATCACATTATAAAGACTGAACCAAGTGCCACTAAAGTCCGAAGGATCCATTATGTCGGATGAACTGCCGGGATTTGGAGAAGCTAAGTATTGTACATAATTACTTGTGGCACTACCGCCCCTGAAAATATTGAGTGCGGTTTCATAAGTACTGTTAGTCATCAAACCTGAAATAGGTGCATCTTCAGGGTTATTAGGATTTTCATTGACATCCAAGAAGGAATCGCAGGCTGAAGCCATCAATACCACGGATGCTAAAATCGCTGATAGTTTATTTTTAAATTTCATCTTTTTCCTGGTTAAAGGTTTACAATCCCAAATTCAAAGTGAAGAATAGGCTTTGAACCCCCGGGAATCCCAATCCGGTGAATCCGACAGCATTGCCACCAGCTCCTGCAGAGAAAGATTCAGGATCAAACCCATCCCAAGGAGTGTAAAGAATGATGTTGTTTGCTGCAACAGAGATTCTGGCTGTTCTGAAAGGAGTTCTTTCCAGAAGGTTTGGCTGTAAATTATAAGCCAAAGTCACATTTCTCAATTTGATGAAGCTGGCATCTTTAACAAAGTTTTCAGAAGTGGTTCTGTAATAATTTCTCCAGTAACCTGCTCCATAATTAACTCCGTCAGGTCCAACTCCCTGACCCAGCCAAACTTCCTTCGTATTTTGAGATCCATCAGCCAAAATGCCTGGGAAAACCACGAAATCATTTCTTCTCTCTGAATCCTTTTGTTTACCAAAAGCAGAAAGGAAGTTACCAAACTGATCATATTGCTCCAGTCCTGCTCTGAAATCAATTAAGAAGGAAAACTCTAGTCCTTTGTAAGAAAAGTTGTTTCTCAAGCCTCCAAAGAATTTTGGAACTGCATTTCCCAAGATTAGCTGATTACCTGTTCTCACTGGGAATCCATTTGCCCCAATAAGTACCGGTAAATCTCTGTTTAATTCTTCAGTTCCTTCTGGAGCCCCAGGGCGGATATAGCTACTTCCATAAATATTTCCATAAGCCTGCCCTTCTTTCAAGATCATCGTAACTCTACTTCCGGCATATCCGAATTGAGAGCCTACAACAATTTGATCAATACCTTCTCTGATTGCCTTGATTTCATTTTGGTTGGTAGTTAAGTTAGCTGTAACGTCCCAGCGGAAATCCCCTCTTTCAATAGGAGTACCTCCCAAAACGATTTCAAATCCTCGGTTCTCAATTTCTCCTGCATTGGTAATGTAGGAAGAGAAGCCAGTTGCGTCAGAAATCGGCACTGGAATAATCTGATCTGCAGCATTGGATTTGTAATAGGTTACATCCAAACTTGCGCGGTTATTAAAAAATGCGAACTGTGTACCAAACTCAACAGAAGTAGTCGTTTCAGGTCTTAGATTAGGATCGCCAAATGTTGAATTTCTCGAGAAACCAACTTGACCATTAAGAGGAAATACTCCCGGAGAAACAAAAGTTGCTCCCAAAATATGAGGGTTGGTGTCCTTACCTACCTGAGCCCATGATGCTCTCAGTTTACCGAAGGTGACCCATGATGGTAGATCAAAATTCTCGCTGAATACATACCCTAAATTAACTGAAGGATAGAAGAAGGAATTGTTATTCTTAGGTAGGGTAGAGGAGATATCATTTCTTCCTGTAATATTCAGGAAAAGGAAATTTTTGTAATCAACCATCAAATCCCCGTAGAAACCAACCAATCTTCGGATGCTTTTACCCTGAGAGGCAAAAATTTGAGTCGTATTATTCAAATTGTAGAATCCTGGAATCACGAAGTTGGTACCAGTAGCAGTTACCCTGTCAAACTTTCTTTCAAATACATCATTTCCTAATCTTAGACTGGTATTCCAGTCAGAATTCCATTGTTTCTTTAAGGTGATGTAAAAGTTGGAAGTGATATCCCTGCTGTTAATTCTGGTTTCTTCTAAAAACCCTGTAGAACTTAATGGAACTTCACCATCGATGCCCATAGGACCAGGAGTGATTTCAGTTCTGGAATCCGAATAATTGTCCATTCCTAATCTATATGAAAAGGTCAGCCATTCTGTTGGGCTGTAGTTCAAGTTGATATTTCCTATGATACGATTGACATTGTCTTCGTAAGTAGCAAATCGGGCATCATAGATCGGATTGGTGTTTCCGTAAGTTTTCATGGTACCATCTGGATTGATGTAATCCCGCACATCGGTGGTTTCTGACCAGTACATCATCCGCTCCAAAAATCTATCATGAGGCACTCTGTTTCCTCCAGAGTTGGTGTAGTTAAATGAGCCGGAAAAGTTAAATTTCTCACTGGCCTTTACTGTACCGGATAATTTTGCACTGGTTCTATCCCAAGTAGAGAATGGTATAATTCCTTCTTGATCCAGTCTGCCAAAGGATCCGTAAAAAGTTGCTACTTCATTACCTCCTGATACACTCAAACTATTATCGAACTGCATTCCTGTATTGAATGCTCTGTTCCAGTTATCCTGATAAACATAATTCGGATCATTTTCCTCAGCAATATTGGCACCCCAGGAAGGCCAGAAGCTGGAATCATTTCTAACCCCGCTAAAACCTTGACCAAATTGATCCTGTAGCTCAGGTAACTTTGCCAAATTATCGAAGCCTAAAGAAGAATTAAAATCTACACGAATCTGTCCTGACTTCCCTTTTTTGGTGGTTATGATTACTGCACCGTTGGCAGCGCGAACACCATAAAGCGCTGTAGCAGCCGCCCCTTTTAATACGGACATGGACTCAATGTCATTTGGGTTGATGTCAGCGATACGGTTGGACATACCGCGAGGCGTTCCATTGGATTCAATAGTCGAGTTGTCTACAGGAACTCCATCTACCACAAATAATGGTTGATTGTCTGCAGAAGGGTCCAAGGAGTTGATGCCTCGAATAATGATTCTGGCCGACTGCCCTGGTGCTCCACCTGAATTGGTTACCTGCACGCCAGCTACCTGACCCTGAAGTGCATTGACCACATTCGGCTGTCTTGTTTTAGTGATCTCATCAGCATTGATACTTTGAGCCGCATAGCCTAAAGCCTTTTTCTCCTGCGAAATACCAAATGCGGTGACTATAAACTCATCGAGATTGGACGTTTCTGTTGCAAGACTTACGTCAAGTGTGCTCCTGTTGCCTACAGGAACTCGTTGCGTTTCGAAGCCAATAAAGGAGAACACCAAGACCGCTTGGGTATTGGGAACTGAAATGCTGTATTTCCCGTCGATATCAGATACCACTCCCGTGGAGGTTCCCTGAATGACGATGCTGACACCCGGTAGGGGCGCTCCATCTTCTTTAGCGGTGACAATTCCTGAAACAGTCTGTTGGGCATACAAGGAAATGCAAGCCAAAAAACCAATCAGAAAAAGCAACGCTGATTTGTAGCTGTTTTTCATGTGATTTTATGTTATGAGTTTAAAATTGGTTCTACAAAAACTAGAATTTTGCATTTTTTTACCGTTTATAAGTCTGTGATTGTCAGTATTTACTTTAAAAACTGCATAAAAATGCCTGATTCTAATACCTTTCTTTGGGTTGATTGCTTAATTAGAACTCTTGTAAAAAGATCTTTTTTGAAATATTAAGAGAAAATTTTATCCTCTAATTTGGTTGAAGGCTTAATTTAAAAATTTATAGAGTGTAAAATCAACATTATTTGATAATTTATTTTAGCGGTTGCCAAAAAATGATGAATTCAATATTGCAAGTTTTATTGCAAAATTTTGCATTTATAGATATTTAAAAAATGCAATAAACTGATTTCAAGGATAAAAAAAAGGCTGCTCGGTAATCGAACAGCCTGTTTGTAGTGAATGAAATTCTTTATTTCACAATGGTTTTTGTCTCTGTGACGATCTTCTTTCCGTCTTCGTATTTTATTTCTTTTTTCACTTCCACACGCTCAGCCATTGGCTCTCCGTGTGGACGCTCACTAATATGAGGAGCAATAACCAAAGCCACAATTGACATCAGCTTGATCAGAATGTTCATGGAAGGACCAGAAGTATCCTTAAAAGGATCACCTACTGTATCACCTGTTACTGAAGCTTTATGAGGTTCTGATTTTTTGTAGAAGGTCTCTCCGTTGATTTCTACTCCTTTTTCAAAGGATTTTTTCGCATTATCCCAAGCACCGCCAGCATTGGATTGGAACATACCCATTAATACACCGGAAACAGTTACACCTGCTAATAAGCCACCCAAAACTTCTGGGCCAAAGGCAAATCCTACAATAATTGGAGTAATCAATGCAATAGCTCCTGGAGCAATCATTTCTCGGATAGAAGCTTTGGTAGAGATTTCCACACACTTATCATATTCAGGTTTGGACTTGTATTCCATGATTCCAGGAATTTCTCTAAACTGTCTTCTTACCTCATTTACCATGTCCATGGCAGCTCTACCTACCGCAGCAATAGCTAATGAGGAGAAGATGAATGGAATCATTCCTCCAACAAACAAGCCCGCCAATACTGGTGCTTTATAGATATCAATTGCATCAATGCCGGCAATTCCAACGAATGCGGCGAATAAGGCTAAAGAAGTCAAAGCTGCAGATGCAATTGCAAAGCCTTTTCCTGTGGCAGCAGTTGTATTACCTACAGCATCCAATATATCTGTTCTTCCTCTCACTTCTTCCGGAAGCTGGCTCATCTCTGCTATACCACCTGCATTATCAGCAATAGGCCCAAAAGCGTCAATTGCTAATTGCATGGCAGTGGTAGCCATCATACCTGCTGCCGCGATTGCCACGCCATAAAGACCCGCAAATTCGTAAGCACCATATATACCACCAGCTAAAACCAAAATTGGTAAAACTGTTGACTCCATACCCACAGATAGTCCACCAATAATATTGGTTGCGTGACCGGTTGCTGATTGCCTCACAATCGACATCACTGGGCGCTTGCCCATAGCAGTATAATATTCGGTAATGATGGACATCAATGTACCCACTACCAAACCAAGGATGATTGCATAGAATACGTCCATATTGGTAAATACATATCCTCTGATTTCCAAGGTCTCAGGAAGCATGTGTTTAACAACGAAAAAGGATGCAATACCCGTGAATATGATAGAAGACCAGTTGCCCATATTGAGCGCTTTTTGCACATCTCCTTTGTCATCTTTTACGGTTACAAAGGCCATCCCCATAATAGAGAATACAATACCCAAACCTGCAAGTACCATTGGTAAGAGAATTGGGGCAATTCCTCCAAATTGATCATCGGAAACAATTTCTCTTCCCAAAACCATGGTTGCCAAGATAGTCGCCACATAGGAACCGAATAAGTCAGCACCCATACCTGCTACGTCACCTACGTTATCACCCACGTTATCCGCAATAGTTGCCGGGTTCCTTACGTCATCTTCTGGGATTCCAGCTTCAACTTTTCCTACCAAGTCAGCACCTACGTCAGCGGCCTTTGTATAAATACCACCGCCAACTCTTGCAAAAAGAGCAATGGACTCTGCACCCAAAGAGAAACCAGCCAATACTTCTAGGGCTTTTTCCATTTCTACTCCGTTGACTCCAGCACCTGCGCTGACCACATACATTTGGTAGAAAAGAATAAACAAAGAGCCTAATCCTAGCACGGCTAATCCTGCCACGCCTAGACCCATTACTGAACCTCCGGTGAAGGATACTTTCAGTGCTTGCTTTAAACTAGTTCTTGCAGCTTGAGTGGTTCGAACGTTCGCTTTGGTAGCGATATTCATCCCTATGTATCCTGCAAAAGCAGAGAATACTGCTCCGATTAAAAAAGAACCTGCAATAAGTGGGCTGGAGGTTTCAACTGTTGTTCCTGAATAGGCCAGTAGAATTCCTGCGATGATAGCAAAATAGGATAAAACTTTCCATTCTGCTTTGAGAAAGGCCATGGCTCCATCAGCAATATATCCTGCCAATTCCACCATGTTTTTGTCACCTGTTTCCTGTTTGTTTACCCAGGCTGACTTGATTGCCATGACGATCAAGCCTAGTATCCCCAGTGCCGGGACCAAATAAATCACCGCTTGTTCCATAAAGTTTGTTTACGCTGTTGTGTTTGGTTAATAAATAATTGGGCAAATATAGAATTTCTCTCTTACCTGCCAACTCCAAAGAAATTTTGGGTAAAGCCCTTTATTTCCAATGTTTGTTGAAAATATCTCAAAGATTTTAAATATCTACTGTTAATTCTTTACAGAAACTCTGAATTTACTGAGGATAAGTCTAAGTGCTTTGATTTGATGGATTTATGATTTTCGGTAAAATAATTCCTTTGAATACTAAAATGAAGTATCTCAAGAGATCACATATTTAGGAATTCTGATTTTTTCAAAGGCGAAAATCAGCAATCGCCATTTTGTGAAAGTTTAAGATTTACACAACTTTAGGCCATGGATTTAGAATCATTTAAAAAATCTACAGCACCAGATTCCAGTTTTTCACCTGAGTTGAAAGCGCTTTGGTACGATCTCCATGGGGATTGGGATAAAGCTCATGATCAGGTAGATCAATTGGATGGGAAATCCGCGGCCAGAGTCCATGCTTACTTGCATAGAAAAGAGGGGGATTTATGGAATGCTGATTATTGGTATAGAAGGGCAGGAGAGCGGAGTCCTGAGTTAAGTTTGGATGAAGAGTGGGAATACTTGTATCAAAAATATTCTCAGTAATTAAATATTGATTTCTGAAAAATCAGCACTAAAATATTCTTTGAAAGGCAGCGAAACTATCAGGTTAAAATTCCCTTTTTGTTAATAAGTTAGTTTAAAAGTGAAAGTTTTACCCCTAAAAATACCCTGTATAGGGTATTTTTTCGTGTTTTTTTGGGGTGTATTTTTGATGTTCAACTTTCAGCCAAACACATGAAATTCTTTTATTTATCTTCCGTGGCAAATTCAGAGGGGTGTCATGAGGTGCACCACAGAGATTGTGAGTTAATTCCAGATTCTTTAAACAGAGATTACTTAGGCCCTTTTAACAATGGATTAGAAGCCATCCGTAAAGCGGAAAAAATGAATCCAAAAGTCAGCTTGTGCGAGGTTTGCTGCAAAATCATCAGCCAACCAATTTTCTTCAAAGAAAAAAACGGATAGTCGATATTTTTTAAAGCCTATTCGACTGGCAAAAAAATCAGAATCATGTAAATTCGTACTTCAATTCGGGGTGTGGCGCAGTCCGGTTAGCGTACACGTCTGGGGGGCGTGTGGTCGCAGGTTCAAATCCTGTCACCCCGACATTATAATTAGAAAGGCGGCGGTTAGCATGTCCTGACTATGGTCAGGATGGTCGTCCTGACAAAGTCAGGATCACCCCGACATAATAATTAGAAAGGCGGCGGTTAGCATGTCCTGATTCTGGTCAGAGAGGTCGTCCTGACAAAGTCAGGATCACCCCGACAAATAGCTTTAGTACGGTTTTTCTAAAAAATGCAAAAAATCAAAAAAGGCAGTCGTTCTGGCTGCCTTCTTTTATTGATAAACAGTAAAAGAAATTTTTTTACCAATTCGGATGCTTTTTCATCCAATAGTCAAGAGATACTCTTCCTGATCCGTAAAAAAGAAAAACAAAAAGCAGAAGCAATACAATTAGAGAAAGTTCAAATTCCAGGTTGTTGGAAACAGAGAGAAATCCCTGCTCTATGTTGACGAAAAAGACGGCCACAAAGAGAATGGGTAACTGAAAAATAATCGCAAATCGAGTTACCAAACCAAGCGCGATCAATAAGCCGCCAACCAAATGTGCAAAAGCTACATAATGAGCCAAAGCAAGATTAAAAAACTGTAGTTCACTATTTTTCATAATCTCTAACAAAGCTCCAGTATTAGAGATAAATAAAATTCCTTTATAAAGAATAAAAAGTCCAAGAGCGATTCTAATGAAGTCTAACCAGCTGGGATGATGTGTGTCAGCCCAATGCTGAATTTTGCCTGAAGTTTCCATAGCTTTTTGGGTTTGTGTAATAAAAATTACAAAAAAATAGAAACATAAGCAATTGAAAAATAAGAAGATATAGACTTTTGATTTGGCTTTAAAACAAAAAAAGAAAGCCCCACCACAGGGCTTTCTATAGTAATGTCGGGATCAACTAAACTAAGAGAAAAGCCTTACTCTCCGTATGAGCAGTAGGATTTTTCTTTGACATTACCCATTCACATACACGAGATTCGGGGTGAGGGTTTAGTTTAGTTTCAGCTTTGTGATCTTTGGATAAATTACCTGTTTATCGGTCTTTTTTCAGGATTAAAACACTATTTAGTTCAATTGGAAAAATGCCCTTAATCCTGTTTAAATCAAGTTTTTAAAGGTATTTAATTTTATCTTTCGTTGTTTTCAAAGGTATTTTAATTATATTTTATTTCTAAGCCCTAATATCCTTTGGTATATGCAGCATCTTGAAACATCTTATACTGCTCCTGATGGAGTTAACCTCTATTTACAAGCCTGGATGTCTGGAGAACCTAAAGCCTCCTTGCTTTTGATCCATGGTTTGGGAGAGCATAGCGCCAGATATCAAAGCTTGGTTGAGGGCTTGGTAAATTTAGGTGTCTCTGTTTTTACATTTGATGGAAGAGGGCATGGACAGTCCTCGCGGGATAAGCCAACTGCTTATTTTGATTCCTACGAAACTTATCTGGAGGATATTCATGCTTTGTATGGAAAAGTGAAAGCCTATGTGCCTGGAGTGCCTTCCTTTATTTTTGGGCACAGTATGGGTGGGGGGTTGGCAGTTGCTTATGCGCTTAAATTTCAACCGGAAACCCAGGGAATAATCCTTTCAGCCCCAGCAATCAAAGAAGCCGAGGGAACTTCTGCCATCCTGATCGCTATTTCTGGGATTTTAAATAAAATTTTACCCAAACTTCCTGCACTAGCTTTGGATATCAGTGGGATTTCCAGAATTCCTGAGGAAGTGGAAAAATATAAAAAGGACCCATTGGTATTTCAGGGAAAAATCCCTGTTCGGACAGGTTACGAACTACTTCAAGTGATGCGGTTTATCCAGGAGCATGCTGAAAAATTTAATTTCCCTTTTTTGGTCATGCATGGCACTGCCGACCGCTTAACAAACCCAGAAGGCTCCAAATTACTTTTTGAGAAATCTCCTTCAAAAGATAAGACTATTGAAATTTTGGAAGGCGCTTATCATGAATTGCTCAATGATTTAGATAGGGACAAGGCTTTGGAGATGATTTTGGGGTGGCTTGAAAAGAGGATATAATTAAAGTTAATTTAAGCTCTGGATTAAAATATTTATGGATTTTAATTTATTAACAGTTATTTCATTTTAAACTTAGGTTTTAATTTGTCTTATTGTTGTTCCGATGCGTAAACTGTTAAGTCTTATATTCATTTTTTCTGTTTTGGCCTGCAAAAGTAAGGTAAATATACCTGAAGGAAAGCAAGAAGAGGTTTTGGAAGTACCCTCTGAATCAACTCCCGAAATATTAATTTTGTCCTTACGAATTAATTCAAAAGATTCAGTGAAAATCATTAATACCTTGACCAATGTTGGAAGGCTCAGGGGTAACTTGGATACACCATTGGATTATATTGAAGAGGATTTAAGAGTCTCATTCTTGTCGAAAGATGGGAATGTTTGTGCCCAAAAAATTATCCCTAACCCTTTAATGAAAAGGTATGAATATGCCGCAGGAGATTCTTTAAATATTTTAACCTCTAAGTCAGAAGAGGTAGAGCAGGCAGAATTTTATGTTCGGATTCAGTGGGATGAATGTTTTGAGCTAGTTAGTGTGGATAAATTTTATTCAGGTGAATGGAGAAATTTGAATTTATTACAACTCGATAAACCTAAAATTCAATGAAAAAGTGGCTTTCCATTTCATTAATCATATATTTTTCTATTCAGGCATTATGCTTTTCTCAGGTTTTTCCAATAGAAATACTAAAACAAAGTGGGTCACCAGAAAAAGTGATTAATCTGGTAATTCTAGGTGACGGTTATACCTTGGAGCAACAAGATAAATTTTTGGAAGATGCTTCACGAAATATTTCGGAGATGTTTAAACTTGAACCGTGGAAATCCAAAGAAATGATGTTTAATGTTTACGCGATTAAAATTGTATCTAATGTATCCGGAGCAGCTACAAGTCCCAATGAACCCATAGATAATTACTTTGGAAGCTCTTATAATACTTCCAATATTGAGCGCTTGTTAACTCCAACCAAGATCAATAAAGTATATTCGGTACTTAATTCCACAATTCCTTTTTTTGATGTAGCGCTCCTCATGGTCAATGATCAGCGATACGGAGGTGCAGGAGGAGCTATAGCAACTTTTTCTACTCACCCAGATGCCGTACAAATTATGGTTCATGAAATGGGCCATACTTTCTCAAAGCTTTCTGATGAATATTGGGTTGGAGATTCTTATGCTAGAGAATCCCCGAATATGACAAAAAACAATAATCCTGGAACAATACGATGGAGCTCTTTTTTAAACCAAAATGGTGTGGGGATTTTCCCTCATCAGGAATCACCCAGCTGGTATCGACCTCACCAAAATTGCTTGATGAGATTTTTAGGTAGGCCTTTTTGTAGTGTTTGCGAAAATGAGACTTTAAGAATTATAGATCAAGTCACAAAGTCGGAACCACTTTTGAGTCCTGTAGCTTTTTTTGGAGCAGATAAATTGGAAATTTATACTAATGATCAAGTGAAATTTTTTGATTTAACAAGTCAAGAACCTGAAAGCTGGGCTTGGACTTTTGAAGGGGGAGATCCAAATTCTAGTTCTAGTAAAAATCCAATAGTAAGCTACCAAGAAGAAGGAATTTACTCGGTTACATTGACGAGTAGTAATTCTGTAGGATCTAATTCAATTTCCCGAACTCAATTTATTAAGGTCAAAAAAACAGACGATATTCCACCTACTTTGAAGGTGAAGAATATTGAAGTGGAACTTGATGAAAGTGGGAAAGTTCAAATTTCAGCCAGTGATGTAAATAATGGAACATTTGACAATGTTGCAATAAAGGCGTTGTCTGTTTCAAAAAGTAACTTTGATTGTACTGATCTCGGTGAAAATCAAATATTTTTCAAAGCTATTGATGTTAGCGGGAATTCAGATAGCACGGTAGTATTGGTCAATGTTCTAGATAGGCTATCTCCAATAGTAAGAGTTAAGAATTTAGATATTTTTCTAAACGAAGATGGGAAGGCCAGTATTTCTCCAAACGATATAAATGATGGCTCTTATGATAATTGTGAAATAGCTACTTATGCACTTTCAAAAGACAGTTTTGATATCAAAGATCAAGGTATTAATAATGTGGAACTGATCGTCACAGATTTTAGCGGAAACCAAAGCCGTGGAATGGCGACAGTAAAAGTAGATATATTATTAAGTTTAGATGGTACAGAGAAAAATGGGAAAATAACCCTATTTCCAAATCCAAGTAGTGGGGTAGTTCATATTTCCTATCCTAAAACCATTGATCCTGGTCTATATAAAATTGAAATTATCGATAGTAAAGGAACAATTGTAAAAGAGATAGTTGATTTTCAGAAGGTAAATAATGAAATATTTCTTGACATAGAGGGCTTAACTTCGGGTACGTATTTGTTAAGGCTAAACTCTTTGAATGGAGTGGAAGTCATTAAATTTCTGATTAATAATTGATTCAAATAGACTTCCCTTTTTTGAATGAATTTTGGTGTGACAGTTAGTTTTTCTCTTATAAATTAATTACAATCTCATTTAAACTTTTAATCAGCTACCTATTGAAGTGGCGAAGGTTATCTGAACTGATGGGTCAGTTCTAAATGATAAGACCATTGAAATTATCGAAGGCGCTTATCATGAATTGCTCAATGATCTGGATAGGGAGAAGGTTTTGGAGATGATTTTGGGGTGGGTAAAAAAAAGAATCTAAAAACTTTTCTAAGAAATAGCTTTTTCAAAATTAATTTGTAGTTTAGTGTCATAGTTTAATGTGACACTAATACAATTAAGATGATTACTATTCAAAACCTTGCTTTTTCCTATCTCAAAGAGAAGCCACTTTTTAAGGATCTTTTTTGGGAGTGCCAGCCAGGAAATATAGTGGGGATCCTGGGAAAGAATGGGGTGGGGAAGTCCAGCTTTCTTCGAATCTTAGCTGGCTTATTGTTCCCAAAAAAGGGGGAACTGTCTGTTTTGGGGTTTTCGCCCCAATTGAGGGAGGCTAACTTTCTTCAGGAAGTCTTCTTTGTCCCCGATGAAAATTTTCTTCCCGGATATTTATCCGCTCACAGCTATCGAACGATTTTGCAGCCTTTTTACCCGCGATTCGATACTTCGACTTTCGAAAGGCTACTTCAGCGATTTGAAGTTAATTCTCAAGAAAAAATAAAAGACCTATCCTTTGGTCAACAGAAAAAGGTTGGGTTGGCGATGGCCTTGAGTTCGGGTTGCTCGGTAATATTATTAGATGAGCCCACCAATGGGCTGGACATTTCGAGCAAGTCTACATTTCGGAAAGAATTGATCTCACTTCTCCGTGAAGATCAAACTGTTTTGATTGCCACCCACTTGATTCGGGATTTGGAGAACACACTCGATCGTGTCATGATTTTGGATCAAGGGCAAATCAAACTGGATGCTGACTTAAGCGATTTAGCTGATTCGCTCCATTTTGGAGTCAGTCAATCGGATGTGCCAGATGCAATTTTTTCTCATCCCTCGGCACTTGGGGTCCAATTCATTCAATACCGAACAACTCAAGCCCAGACAGTGGTCAACTTAGAGTTGCTTTTTGAAGCTGTCACCTCGGGTGTGTCCATTTCTCCTAGGCTTAAAAAAACCAATTCCCTGACTGTATGAAAACTTCAAAATCTACAAGCTATTCACGGCTAGCCTTGCTCCTTAAGTACGATTGGCTTACGAATAAAAGGACTTATCTAACTGCCCTTTTTGGCTTAATGGGATTAATTATTTTGGTCTATCAAGTAGTCTTGTATTCTAACAATGGCTACCTCACTTTCGGAACAGGCTATTCTCACGGAATCTTCATCAGCGGATATTTTATCCTCTGTTTGCTTTGGCTAGGACAGAGTTTCCTGGCTCTTCGAAATCCCCAGAACGCCAAAACTTATTTGATGCTTCCTGCGAGCACAGCAGAAAAATATCTAACAGAACTTTTGATAAAAATGATTGGCTTGTTCGTTATTTACCCGGTAATTTTTTGGATAGGGGCAAATGTAGGCTTGGGATTATTTCAGGTTTTTGGAACGCTTTTATTTAAGAATGTAACTTTGGACTTTATTGGTATTTGGGACTGGAAAGAGTTTTGGCTTATACAAAACTTCGGTGAGCAATTACTCTTTATCCAACTGATTCTATTAGGTCTTTTTGCACTGATTCCCTCATTGATGTGGGCTGGAAGCTTGATTTTTAAAAAGTATAATTTCCTGTGGATGCCAATAGTGCTTGTACTTGCTTGGTTGGGGTTAAGTGCTACGACCATAGCGCTATCATGGATCATGAGGCCTGGTTTATTGAGAGTGAATGGGGAATTGAGTTTTCAGATGCTGAATTTTGATCAGCCTCAGATTTTTCCGGAAACTCCACTTTTAATAGGCATGTCTGTGCTTTGGATTTGGCTTGCAGTCATACTTAGCTATGTCGTGGCCTATTTTAAGTTGACTGAAAAGCAGGTATAAGATGGATTTCAGCGAACACAAAAACATCTTTCTACAAATCCGGGATTGGTTAGTAGATCAAATCCTCATTGGGAAGCTTCAACCAGGAGAAAAAATTCCGTCAGTTCGCGAGCTGGCAGCGGATATAGAAGTGAATCGGAACACGGTGATGCGCAGCTATAGTTTGATGGAAGAAGAGGGGATAATTGAGAATAAGCGGGGGATCGGTTTTTTCATCGCTTCCGATGCAACAACTCAACTCCAGCGAATCCAAAAGAGAGAGTTTTTTGAGCAGGAACTTCCTGGTATCATTCACAAAGTCGAGGTTCTAAAATTGAATTCTCAAGATTTAGCCCAATTACTTCAAGTCATACAATCCAATGATCATGAAAACAAGCAATAAAATTATAGTCGGATTTCTCAGCTTTGTCTGGGTTTCTTTGGTTTTGACCTTATTTATTTCTTTCAAAGCCTCAGATCAGCTTCCATTTAAAGTGGCAAAGGAAATCAAAACTGAAAAAACAGCCTTGGATGAATTTTCGGTTTTGGTAGTTCAAAACACCAGTTTTCTAAAAATCGTCCAAGCTGACTCTTCTGCTTTGGAATATGTCTCGATTCATGGGGGAAATGTCAAGCCGAACCAAACCAAGTCAATTCAGAATTTTCGTGTTTCCAATGACACTTTGTTTATAGACCAGCTTCAGCAGGCACCCAATGGTGGATTTGTTTTGAAAGTAAAGCACTTGAATCAGCTGATTATTTTAGATAAAAGCAATGTTGAATTCGAAAAAGTGAAACAAGACTCCCTTTCTTTTTCTGCCCAAGGATATGAGTTTTTGTTTGGTGGATTGAACGAATTCATGCTCGAATTCCGGAATGAGCAACTATTTCTAAATGGAGAAATAACTCAAATATCAGGGAAGATAGGTCCGGGAAAATGGATGGAGGTTCCTTCGAAAGTTGAAAAGCTGGATATCCAGAAGGATCCCAATGCCACCATTTTTGTAGAATAGTCTAAAGAGAGGAGCATTGCATTTTATGCGGTTATTTTTAGAAAAGAGCATAATTTTCAGCCTTGTGATACTTTCGTGATCTTTTGAGATTATTTTTCAGCTTAGCAGTGTATCTATGAAAAAAATACTTGTTGTAGAAGATGACCCGAATATCAATGAACTCCTCCAACTTCACCTAAAGGATGAGGGCTATGCAGTGGAAGTGGCTGATCATGGTGGAAAGGGGTTTGAAAGAGCCCAAAAAGGGGAATTCGACCTCTTGATTTTGGATGTGATGCTTCCTGAAATGAATGGAATTCAGATCTGCCAGCGACTTCGTGCGTTGGAAATTTTCACCCCAATTCTGATGTTGACAGCCAAGTCAGAAGAAATAGATAAAGTCATGGGTCTTGAGTCAGGAGCAGATGATTATTTGACCAAACCCTTTAAAATCCGGGAGTTTTTGGCTAGGGTCAAAGCTATTCTTCGAAGACAGGAGCTCCAGCTTTTAGCATTGAAAAAAGAAAAAACGCTTATTTCGCAGGGACTTTTGGAAATCGATGTAGAAAAACGAAAGGTGCAATTTGATCAAAAAAGGGTAGAATTGACTCCCAAGGAATTTGACCTTTTGTATCTCATGGCAAAAAATCCCGGAAGAAGCTATTCTAGAGGGGAGCTGCTGGAATTGATTTGGGGATATGATTTCAGTGGATATGAACATACAGTTAATGCTCATATCAACCGGCTTCGATCCAAAATCGAATCAGATCCCAACAATCCTTCCTACATCTTGACCACTTGGGGCGTAGGTTATCGCTTCAATGACGAACTCTAATCCCCGAAAATCATGAAAAGTCTTTATTGGAGATTATCGCTTTCCTTTATCTTGGTTTTACTTCTGGTTGGTGCCTCCTATATTCTGATAACCACCAAAAATGCCCAGCGCTATTTTCAGGAAACTACCCAAAAACTCAACGCGGAAGTTGCTTCTTATTTAATCAAGGAAGTCAATCCCTTTCAGGATGGTAAAATCAACGAAGAGGCCTTAGGAGTGATAATGCATTCCATGATGGCCGTCAATCCTGGAATTGAAGTGTATTTGTTGAATCCGAAAGGGGAGATTTTATCCTATGTGGTGTTGGATCAACTGGTCAAGTTAAAGGCTGTTGATATCGCACCAGTGGAACAGTTTATATCTGAAGGAGGCAGTGAATTTGTGCTGGGAGATGATCCTCGAAATCCCGGAACGACATCAGTGTTTTCCGCGGCCCCGGTTTATGAAAATGGGGAACTCCAAGGCTATGTTTACATCACTTTGGAAAGTGAAAAATTTGATGCCATCAGCTCTGATTTATTAGGTTCGTATTGGTTAGGGTTGACGCTGAATTCCATCCTCATTACCTTGATCGTAGGGCTATTAATCGGCTTGGTTTTGATAGCTTGGTGGACTAGACACCTTCGAAAAGTAGTCGTGGCGGTGGAAGCCTTCAAAGAAGGAGATTTGCAGTCCAGAGTGCCCCAGTCTACCTCCAATTCTGATTTGGCATTGCTAGGCAAAACCTTCAATTCCATGGCAGATACCATTCTGGATAATATTGAGGAACTCAAAAATGTAGATGCGCTTCGTCGGGAATTGATTGCCAATGTATCCCATGACTTGCGAAATCCTCTGGCGATTATCAATGGCTATGTGGAAACCCTTCAGATTCGGGATGAAAAGCTGACCCCGGATGAAAAAAGAAGTTACTACAAAATAATTCTCAATTCGGTTGATAAGTTGACCAAACTGGTAACGGATCTATTTGATCTTTCCAAATTGGAGTCTGGACAGATGCAGGTTAAAAAGGAGAAGCTGAAAATCCAGGAATTGCTGGTAGATTCCAGTTTGAAATACGAACTCCTAGCCCAATCCAAAGACATTTCTATCAGTTCTAGTATCTGTGCGAATTTGCCAGTTGTGGAGGCTGATTTGTATTTGATTGATCGGGTGATTCAGAATCTACTGGATAATGCGGTAAAGTACACACCGGATCATGGTCACATCGAATTAGAGGCCTGTAGCGCGCCTGGAGGAGTAAAAATCCGGGTTAAAAACTCCGGTGAAGGCATTCCAAAGGAAGATTTGGAGTCCATTTTTGATCGATACTATAAGGTAGACAAGGACATGAAGGGGATTGAAGGCTCAGGGCTTGGACTGGCTATTGTTCGAAAAATTCTGGAAATTCATGGTTCTAAAATCCATATTTCATCTGACTCCGAGAGTTACACGGAATTTGAATTCGTGCTTCCTGCCTAAAGCTTTTTCATCAAAAATTAAAAAGCCTCTGTTCAACTTGAACAGAGGCTTTTGCATAAATTCTGATATCACACTTTTTTCAATTCATAGGAGCAAATCCAAATGGGATTCCAGCGGCTCCACACCAAATAATCCCATGCGTAAACTTTTCATCGGGTATTCCCGGAAGGGAAAAAAAGTGTTCTCCGGATTTTCCTACAATCGATACCAATTGATAAGTGGAAGTATTGTTGAGGTTGAGGGATTGGCTGGTAGAAAGATAAACAGTCACCGTTCCAGTGCTAAACTTGGTCGTAAAATCATCCGATAGTCGAATAAAGAACTTGTTGTCTTCATCCCGGACCAACTGAACCATTCCGCGGGTATTGGTAGAACTTTGGGGAGTAAGAGTTCCTGTTTTTAAGACCACAAAATTTTCGCTAACCTGATTGGAGTCGTCAGGAATAATAGGCTCCATGGAATCTGAGGAACAGGAAAGCATAAATGTTAGGAATGATATTGCGAGCAATTGAATGAAAGATTTCATGAGTTGGGAGTTTTGAGTTGATGAATGTTTCGGAAAAGAATTCTTCCCCGGCTATAATTGATTTTGTTTTGGGCTTTCAAGCCTGAGAGGATAGTGGTTACAGTTTGCCGGCTGGTATCCGTCAGCTTGGCAAGTTCTTCATGGGTCAAGGGGAGCTTGAGCAGGGTTTCATCTCCATATTTTTCTCCAAATCGCTCCCCAAGATCTTTGAGTACGGAGATAATTCTGAATTCTGCGTCTTGGAACAAGATCCGCTCCAAGCGCAGTCTGGCAGTATGAATTTCTTCCTGAAGAGTATGAATGATTCTCAAGAATTTTTGGTTGGGATGTTCCTCTAGCTGGATCATCTCCACTAACGTATGGTCCTCCATAGCAAAGGCCGAGTAGGAGAGTCTTTTTTCCGCACGCTCTTCATAAAATTCTCCCAGGAATTCCCCCTGATCTTTGATGGAAAGGAGAGTGCTGTTGCCGGGTTCTTGGGTGCGGATAGTCTTGACCAAGCCCGATTTAATCAGAAAATAGCCTTGAAAGAGTTGGCCTTGTTCCAAAATTTGTTCGCCTTTCTGAAATCGCAGTAGCTGAGGGAATTTGGATTGAGGAAGGGATATGTTTGCTTTATTCATTGGATTTGGGTTTGACTTGATAATAGATTCCAATCGAAAAAGTACCTGCTGAATAGAGGTTCCTTCGTGAGTAAAGGAAGTCGGCGTAGTTTCTATAGTTCAGCGAGAGATGAAAATCTTGATATACCGGAACAGAGGCGCCAAAACTATAACCGGTATATTCCGTCCCATCTCCCCGAACAAAATCCGTTGCGACCAAGACATCATCTACCGAATTGAGTCCTTGAAGGCGACCATTGACCCAAACCTTCCCGGCAATTTGATAGCCCACTTCGAGTCCAATTGCGATTTGATCAGAGAAGGATACGTCCTCATAGGAAGTCCGGAAATTGTAGGAACCGAAAATGCTTCCATATAGTGGTGTATTGGGTAAGGCAAAAGAGGTTGAAAGGGTTGTCCAGACATTGAATTCTCCATCACCGGAAGGCAGATTGATGGATTCAAAGTCATTTTGAGTGCTTTGGGCAAAATTATTGGCTCGACCAATTGGGATTTCCGGAGCGACAGAAATGGCTAAAGGCAAGTACTTTTTTAGCAAGGTATGCTTAAACTCCAACCTCAGATCGCCCAAACCGCTAACGGTTTCTGTGGTATTAAACCCGTTCCAAATTTGAAGGGGCCAGTTGGCGATTAAGGTGAAGCGTTCGGTCAAGCCGTATTCTCCGTAGAAAACCAAAGAATTTTGGGTGAAGGTATTCGTACTGAGTTTTTCTCCTCCCAGTGTGAAATAATACGAAGAGCTAAAACGATTGAAGCTTAGCTGGTAGAATCCTTCTCCCTTCTCCTTGGTCCATCCACTTTGGGCAAAGCCGGCATTGCAGGAAAACAAGAAGCTCAATCCGATTCCGAGGATTCGGACCAAGCTTCCTTTTTGAGTGAGCATCATGACTTAGTTTAGATTAGCATAGCCAAAAGGAACCCCTACCGAACCGCACCAAAGGATGACATGGGTATACTTGGAGGTGGACATGCCGGCTGGGATGGCAAAGAAATTTTGACCGGCCATCCTTACTGGTCCCAGTGGTAAGAGATTGGGATTTCCATTGGCTGGATCAGGCATAAATTCCATGGAAGTTGATAGAAAAACAGTCACGGTACCTGTTGCCAAAGCAGTATTGAAAGCCTCATTAAATCCCAGGAATTCTTTGCCTTGAGAGTCTGTGACTAAACTTGCATTGCCGGTTGATCCTGCATTGTTTTGATCTACAAAAGTTCCGGATCGAAGTACATTGAGACTGCCAGTTGGCTGGGTAGGGTCTATGACTACTGGGTCATTGTCATCTGTGCAGGATACTAAGCCTAAGAAGGCAATGTAAAAGAGAAGCATTACTTTTTTCATGGTTTTATTGGTTTTGATTTGAGTCAAAATTGGCCGAAGAGTATCACGAAAAAGTCACGGAAGTTTAAAGCTTTCTATTTTTTGCGAAGCCAAAGAGTAGTTTCTGAAGAATAATTCATGCAACCAATTGGCTGTTTTTGAGTTATTTAAGTATGTATTGGATCCTTTTAAGTTTAGTTTGTATGAGTTTTTTGCAGCAGCCCAAGTCTTTGGATGATTTTCGTTGGGAAAAGCGGATTATCGTGGTCTTTGATTCTCCCGGCTTTGATCAAACCTGGATAAAAAGTCATCAAAAGGAACTGGAAGAGCGAAAATTACTCTTGGTGCATGTTTCGGAATGACAGATCCATTGGAAAAATTTGGAAGAGGAATTGGCCGAAAAAGGCTTTGTGAAACTATCGCAAAACCTGAAATCAGGAGAAAGCTGGCTGCTGATCGGACTGGATGGCGGAATCAAAAATCAGGGTGCTGGAGCAGTTCCAATGGAATCCTTGATGCGTCAAATAGACTCCATGCCTATGCGGCAGTCCGAGATTCGCAGGAAAAATGGAAAAGATGGGATGTAATGCCCAGTAAAACCACCATCCATCTCTAAAATGTTGACCTTTTTTCAGACTTCTCACTTTTCACTTCTGATTTCCTCACACCTCCATCCCATTAAAAGGATTAAACCTTCTCCTTCCCACACCCATAGCGACGGCTCGGCAGACGGTTTTGTCGCCATACTTCACATTTAGCTTGTCGAGGGCCTGGTAGAGGTTGATCTGCTCTTGGCTGTCTTCGAAAAGCTTGATCTGATAGTTGCCATAGACCAGGCTGCTAAACCGCACCCCGATCAGTCGGATGAGGAGGCGACGGCTATACAGTTTTTTGAATAGCTCCTTCACCACGGGCAGGATACTATGATCTGCCGAAGTGTAGGGAATCCGCTGCTGCATGGTATGCGTCTCAAAATCCGAGTAGCGGATCTTCACACTCACACAGGCGGTGAGTTGCCCTTTTTGGCGAAGTTTGGTAGCGAGTTGCTCCGTCATAGCTACCAGTGTGGCTTCCAGCATCTTGACATCGATGGTATCTTCTTCAAAGGTATTTTCAGAAGAAACGGACTTGGCTTCGGAGTAGGGGATGACCGGGTTTCGGTCGATGCCATTCGCTTTTTCCCAGATCATTTTGCCGTTTTTCCCAAAGGTAGCCTCCAGCAGTTGAGAGGGCATTTGCTGCAAGGTTAGAACTTTTTTAACACCCATATTATAGAGCGTTTGGGAGGTTTTCTCCCCGATCATGGGGATTTTCCGCACGGATAGGGGAGCAAGGAAGGGTTTTTCCTCTCCATTGGGCACCTGCTTTTCATTGTTGGGCTTGGCCTCGCCGGTGGCGACTTTGGAAACGGTTTTGTTTTCCGATAGTCCCATGGAAATGTTCAGCCCGCTCTCTTGGATGATACGCTGCCGGAGCTCGTGGGCGAGTTTGAAGCAACCGAAAAAGCGATCCATCCCTGTCAGATCTATGTAAAACTCATCGATGGAGGACTTTTCAAAAAGCGGAACTGATTCCTTGATAATCTCGGTAACCTCATGTGATTTTTGGCTGTATTTTTCAAAATCCCCTTTGACGATAATGGCCTCGGGACAGAGTTGTCTTGCTGTCCGCATAGGCATGGCCGAGTGTACGCCAAATCTCCTGGCCTCGTAGCTGCAGGAAGCGACCACTCCCCGGTCACTCGAGCCTCCGATTAATATAGGCTTGTCCTTGAGCCTACTGTCAAAAAGCCGCTCCACTGATACGAAAAACGTATCCAAATCCATATGCGCAATACTCCGCTTCCCTTCCATTGCTTTTTGTTAATTTTATTAACATTTTAATGTTTATAATTTAATCATTTTTATTAGATTTGGGAATGATTGGTAGGGGAAGTGGCGGGAATTGTCGTTGTGTAAAAATTGGGTTGGGTAGATAAACTTCGTTTGGGCGTCATTGCGAGGACAGGCTCATATACTTTAGTGAATTAGGAAGCCTTTTCTGTCCGAAGCAATCTCTTTGATTAGCTGGAGATTGCTTCGGGTTTATTATATGATTTGGTAGTTTCTGATTCTGCGTTTAACCCTCGCAATGACGCTAGCCATTTAATCATAGTGAAAAAATAGAATAGTTATAAAGGATACATGACTTTAAATACAAACATCAAATTCCTCCGAAAGAAAAAAGCGCTCACTCAAGAGTCCTTATCTGAAGCTTTAGGTATTTCCCGCTCCAAACTGGCTGGATACGAACTCACCATTACTCCTCCTTTGGATATTTTGGTGAAAATCTCTGAGTATTTTGGAGTTTCTCTCGATATCCTGATCAAAGAAGATTTGTCCTCTTATTCTGAATACAAGCTCCGCGAACTGCTGGAAACAGATCAGTTTCTCCGGGGAAGAAAACTCCGGATTCTTTCTACCACAGTAGATGCGGAGGGTCGGGAATTGATAGAGGTGGTTTCCCAGCGGGCAAAAGCAAGTTACCTAGCTGGTTTTGCGGATCCTGAGTTTATCTCTGAATTGCCTCGATTTTCTTTACCTTTTTTGCCCACAGATAAAAAACACCGGGTTTTTCAAGTTGACGGGGACTCCATGCTACCTATTCCAGACGGTTCCTGGATCATCTGTGAATACATAGACGATTGGCTGAATATCAAAGACGGAGAGCGCTATGTCATTGTCACCGAACAGGATGGAGTGACCTTTAAAATCGCCTACAATCGAATTCAATCCGAACAGAAACTCCTGCTCTGTTCATCCAATCCCATCTATCCTCCTTTCGAAGTGGAAATTGAGCAGGTCAGAGAGGTTTGGAGGTATAGACTGTTAATGAGTGAGTAAGATTTTACGGAATCGTTTCCATTCATTTCCACAATCGGTCCTAGCCTTTTGACGAGTCCTTTTTATCTTAATGGCTCAATAAACCTCAAAGACCTATTTCATGAATTTTAGATTCCTTGCCGCCCTCTTACTTTTGGGAAGTACGCTCTGGGCATGTGCAGAAAAAGATATAGACCCTTTTGCTACAGTAAAACCTGATGAAAGCCGATTCACCAAAATTCCTCTGGTGAAAAAATTGGATGAACCCATGGAGTTGGAGGTTTTTGATAATGGGGATGTACTATTTATAGAAAGGGCTGGCAAGCTGAAATTATACGAAGCCGCAAGCGGAGAAACTACCGTGGTAGGAGAGCTGAATGTTTATTTGGAGCATGAAGATGGCTTGTTGGGACTGGCGAAGGATCCTAATTTCAACCAAAACAACTGGATTTATCTCTATTATGCCCCAAAAGAATACAGTCCGGATGTGAATCGGCTTTCCCGCTTTGAGTTCAAAGAAAATCGTCTCGACCTCACTTCTGAAAAAATAATGCTGGAAATCCCTGTATTCAGAGGATGCTGTCATTCCGGTGGTTCCATAGAGTTTGATGCCAATGGCCTTTTGTTCCTCTCTACCGGGGATGATACCACTCCTTTTGAATCGGATAATTACAATCCCATCGATGAGCGACGGGATAGACCTGCCAATGTTGATGCTCAAAAAACTTCTGGTAATTCCAACGACTTAAGAGGGGCCATCATTCGGATCAAACCAGAAGCCGATGGATCTTATAGCATCCCTGAAGGAAACTTATTTCCTCCCGGAACTCCCAATACTCGGCCAGAGATCTATGTGATGGGTAACAGAAATCCTTACAGAATATCCTTGGATCAGCATAATGGTAATCTTTTTTGGGGAGAAGTGGGGCCTGATGCTTCAGTTGATTCTATGCGAAGGGGTCCAAAAGGACATGATGAAATCAATTTGGCAAGGAAGCCCGGTTTTTATGGTTGGCCATTTTTCGTAGGAAATAATAAACCGTATTGGAAATATGATTTTGAAAGTCAGGAAAGCCTGTTTGAATTTGATCCAAATGCTCCCGTCAATACCTCTCCCAATAATACGGGATTGGAAAAGTTGCCTCCCGCACAACCCGCTTTAATTTGGTATCCTTATGATGAGTCTATAGAGTTTCCTATGCTGGAAACAGGCGGAAGAAATGCCATGGCAGGACCGGTGTATTACCGGGAGGATTTTGACAAATCAGAAGTTCGTTTTCCAGGCTATTATAATGGAAAGCTATTCATATTCGACTGGATGCGAAATTGGATTTTCACAGTATCCTTAACTGAAAACTACGAATATGATACCATGGAACGCTTCATGCCTTCCACGGTTTTTGATAAGCCAATTGATATGCAGTTTGCGAAAGATGGATCGCTGTACGTCCTTGAATACGGTACCTATTGGAGAGCACAAAATGATGATTCGGGTCTCTATAGAATAGAGTTTGCGGCTGGAAATAGAAAGCCTGTTGCCAAGGCTTCTGCCGAAAATACTACCGGAGCATTACCTTTGAAAGTGCAATTCCAAGGGGATCAAAGCTTGGATTTTGATCCGGAAGATCAATTGAGCTATGAGTGGGATTTCGGAGATGGAAGTCCAAAGGCCAAGGAGGTAAATCCTATCCATGTATATGAAAAAGCAGGAGTTTATCTGGCGACTTTGACTGTGAGCGATACAGAAGGGGAGCAAAGCCAAGCTTCAGTGGAAATTAGAGCGGGAAATGCAAGACCCAATGTGAATATCAACTGGAATGGAAATCAAAGTTTTTATTTCCCTGGAAAAGTGACTTACCAAGTTTCTGTGCAGGATTTAGAGGATGGAGCTATCTCCGATGAGGCAGTGAATTTTTCTATTGACTTTATTGCTGGTGGTTATGATTTGATTCAAGCTGGTCATCAGGAAGAGAAGGTTAGTGTGGGAGAGAATTACATCACCCAAGCGGGTTGCAAAGCTTGCCACGCAATCGAAAATGAATCCGTGGGACCTACCTATAGGGATGTGTCTTCGAAATATAAAGGGCAAACGGATGCGAAATCCTACCTCGTCAACAAAATCAGAAATGGTGGGGGAGGTGTCTGGGGTGAGCGTATCATGCCGGGCCATACGCATATTCCAGTTGATCAGGTGGAAGCTATGGTAGACTTTATTCTAAGGCTTGAGGATCCTTCTTATGGAAAAGTAAGCCTACCACTGAAAGGTGAATTTGCGATAGAACAACAATCCAATCCAGAAGGCTACTACTTAATTCAAGCATCCTACACTGATCAGGGAGCAAATGGCATTCAACCTTTGATGGGGGCCGCTCAGCTTTTGTTGAGAAATCCTATAGTCAAGGCGGTGGAAGCTGATCTTTTCGAGCATACTGCCAAGGCCAATGCCAATGGGCTGAATTTTGTGAGATTCACCAAAAATAATTCTTGGATTGCCTTTGAAGATTTGGATTTAAAGGGGATCAAGGAAATTGAATTATTGGTAAATCCTGCTGGAATTACAGGCTTGTTGGAGTTGAGACAAGGTTCAGTTTCCGGTCCTTTGATTGGATCCTCCGCTCTCCTCAAACAAGGAGATAAACAGGGATATTTCTCCATAAAGGTACCCATTAAGCAAACTGACGAAATTGGGGATCTATATCTAGTTTTGAGAACTGAGTCAGGTATTTCTATCTGGAATACTTTCAACCTGGATACTATCCGATTTATTGAATGAGTTATTGACTCAATCCTAAATATTTCCTCATTGCGACTCCATTTTTCGGGTCGCGATGAGGATTCCATTTAAAAGATGGGCTTTATTTTTTGGACTTTTTCAAACTAATTTTCTAAATTCAATTAGCTTTTTAATAGAAACTATGGAAAATAAAACCTGTCTCAATTGTGGAGAGCCCATTCGTGGACGAGTCGACAAAAAATTCTGCGATGATCAATGCCGGAATAATTACAATTACCATCAATATGCAGACGCTAATAATCTGATGAGAAGGATAAATCATACTTTAAAGAAGAACAGAAATATTCTGGAATCATTGATACCACAAGGAGAAGATCTTGGAAAAGCGCCTAAGGAGAAGTTGGTTCGGGAAGGTTTTCAGTTCAAATATTCCACTCACTCCTATGAAACCAAAAAAGGGAGTGTCTACACATACTGTTATGATTACGGTTACCTCCCTTTAGAAGGAGATTGGTTTTTGATTGTTCGGGTAAAAGAATAGGCGCTCTGTCGCATTTTGGCTAACTTCTACCCAAATAGAAAATATCATGAAAGGAAAAGTAACTGGAATAGGCGGGCTGTTTTTCAAGGTTAAGAATCCAGAGCAGACCAAAGCCTGGTATGAAAAGCATTTGGGAATGCCAACAGATCAATATGGGACGACATTTGAATGGATAAGTGCGAAGGAACCGGAGAAAAAAGGTTTTACTCAGTGGTCTCCAATGAGCGATTCCACTGATTATTTTAAGCCGTCGGAAAAGGATTTTATGATCAACTATCGGGTAGAAAACCTCAAAGAACTGGTGGAGGAATTAAAGGCTAATGGAGTACAGATCTTAGACGAAATTGAGGAATTTGAGTATGGTAAATTCGTTCATATTCTCGATCCGGATGGTCATAGCATTGAGCTTTGGGAGCCAAAGGATGAGGTTTATAATTCAATTATTCAAGTAAGAGTAAAAAGTTAATATGGAAATTCAACATCAGTTTGACGGGAAAAAAGGTTCTTTTTTTATGGAGGAGGGAGCCAAAAGATTTGCTGAAATGGTTTATGTCATGGCGGGAGAATCAAAATTAATCATTGAGCATACTGAGGTGGATCCATCTCTGCAGGGTCAAGGTATAGGAGAAAAGTTGCTGGAAAAGTTGGTTGAACATGCACGATCTAAGGGAATAAAAGTTCTACCACTGTGCCCATTCGCAAAAGCTACCTTCAGAAAAAGAGAGGATCTTCGGGATGTTTTGTCCTAACTGAAAAGCAGAATCAGTCCAAAGCCTATAAGTATAATCAAAGCAATGAAGAACCAAATTTTTCTGTTCAGCAATATTGCCTCTGATCTTTTTTGAGTTCGAAAAATGATGGCTTCTTTTAATTGAAGCTCTTCAGCATTTTTCCCGCTTCTGGCTTTCAACTCTAATTTTCCTTGAGGTCTAATCCTTCCTAAATCGTGATTATCTTTAAAAGATTGTGCAGCCTGTCTACTGAAACCTGCGCCTCCTGTCATATCGGTTAATTTAATTTTTAGTAAGATAATGATTTCATTTCAAATTGAAGATATAGTTTCCCTTGAAGAGTTTATTGCTGTGCTTAACAGTTCAGGTCTTGCAGAAAGGAGGCCTATGGATAATCCGAACCAACTTCAGAAAATGCTGATCGGCTCAAACTTGATAATTACCGCTAGGGATTCCGGGAAACTTGTAGGGATTTTGAGAGCGCTTTCCGATTTTTCCTACCGATGCTTTATTGCAGATCTTGCGGTAGAAAAAGCCTACCAAAAGCAAGGGCTTGGCAAAAAATTAATCCAAATGGCTCGATCCACATCAACAGATGCCAGACTTTTTTTATTTGCGGCTGAGGGAGCTATTACCTTTTATGAGAAGCTTGGCTTCCAATTACATGACCATTGCTACCAGTTGAAACCAGAAGATCAATTGAACTGATTTAGTTCGAATTTGCTATATTCCCATACCCAAAAATACCCCACCTTATGAGAAGACAAATATTACTAGGGATCGCTTGTTTGATTTCCTCTTATGCATTTGCCCAAAAGACTTTCATTCATGCCGGAAGGCTGATCGATGTGAAAGAAATGAGGGTTTTGACAGAACAAACCATCATAGTGGAAGATGGAAAAATCACTTCTGTGACTAAGGGATATCAAACTCCTGGAAGTTCGGATCAAGCTATTGATTTGAAAAATGCCACTGTTTTGCCTGGATTGATGGATATGCATGTGCACATAGAAGGAGAGACCAGTCCCACCCGTTATATTGATGGCTTTAGAGATAATGAAGCAGATGTCGCTTTTAAGTCCGTCCCTTTGGCGGAAAGAACCTTGATGGCGGGATTCACTACTGTCCGGGATTTGGGAGGTTCTGGGGTCAATATAGCCCTGCGGGATGCCATTGCAGCCGGAAGAGTCAAAGGGCCAAGAATTTTTACAGCCGGAAAAGCCATTTCACCTACAGGAGGACATGCAGATCCAACCAACGGAATGAAAAGGGATTTGATGGAAGATCCGGGACCGGTTTGGGGCGTAATTAATGGACCTTATGAAGCAAGAAAGGCAGTAAGGCAAATGGTGAAATACGGAGCAGATGTGATTAAAGTAACGGCTACAGGAGGTGTACTTTCTGTTGCACGGGACGGTTCTGCTCCTCAGTTTCAATTGGATGAATTGGAAGCAGTGGTGCAAACGGCTAATGACTTTGGAATTCATGTGGCAGCTCATGCCCATGGGGACGAAGGAATGCAGCGTGCGGTGAAAGCTGGAGTTTATTCGATTGAACATGGTACTTTGATGTCTGAAGCAACCATGAAGTTGATGAAGGAAAAAGGAACTTGGTACGTGCCAACTATTACGGCAGGAATGTCTGCTGCTGCTTTTGCAGAAATTCCGGGGTATTATCCTCCAGTAGTAGCAGAAAAAGCGAGAAGGATTGGAGCTCAGATCCAAGATACTTTCGCAAAGGCCTATAAAAGTGGGGTGAAAATCGCTTTCGGATCTGATGCAGGAGTATATCCGCACGGAGAAAATTATAGAGAATTTGTCTATATGGTTGAGGCAGGAATGCCTGCAATGGAAGCACTTAAATCGGCTACTCTTACCAATGCGGTTTTTATGAAAATTGAAGACAAATTAGGCTCGATTGAGACTGGGAAAATTGCGGATATCATTGCCGTTAAAGGCAATCCTGATCAGGATATCTCTGTCATGAAAAATGTGGTTTTTGTGATGAAAGAAGGAAAGGTTTATAAGGCTGAATTATGAAATTAGAAGGCTGAAATGGCAGTGCCAGTTGGCAGTAGGCAGTAAGCAGTTTCGGATTGAGAAAGATAAAATCTGAATGGTGGGGTGATTCTTGAGAATACTAAAAATTATAAATCACCAATTTTCAATGGACAATAACCATTAACTCAATAACTAATAACCATTAACTCAATAACCAATAACAAATAACCAATAACTCAACAATCCATAATCATGTACTTAGTATCCAGATTAAGAATAGTGTTCCTTTTTACTTTGATTTCAACCTTCACTTTTGCTCAGGAGAAGGCTCATGAAACCAAAGAGCTTCCCAAAGCTCAGGTGTTTGAAAGTAAACAGACTGTCACCATTGACGGCAAGGTCATCAACCTTCAGGCAAAGGCAGGGACCCTAGAACTGAAGGACGAGAACAATAAGCCTATCGCCCTTTTTGGTTTTACCGCTTATTTCAAAGAAAATGGAGGAAAAAATAGACCCATCGTTTTCGCCTATAACGGAGGCCCTGGTTCATCGTCTTACTGGTTGCACATGGGTATCATGGGACCCAAAAGAATTGTTGTCGACGATCCGAATTACAACCAAGGAGCTCCCTATCAACTAGTCAATAATGAATTCTCCATACTGGATGTAGCAGACGTGGTCATGATGGATCCTGTTGGCACAGGTCTTTCCGTACCCATTGGAGATGCAACAGGGAAGGATTTTTGGGGAGTAGATCAAGATATCCGATCTGTCAGCTTGTTTATCATGCAATTTCTTAAGGCTCATGATCGGCTGAATTCTCCTAAATATATCCTTGGCGAAAGTTATGGTACATTTAGAAATGCAGGCGTGATGAATTACCTGCTGAATAAGGGATATGCCTTGAATGGTGTAATTATGGTTTCAGCTGTATTTGACTTGAGATCACTGTTTTTCGCTCCTAATGAGGATTTATCCTATATCGTGTATTTGCCAACTATGGCCGCTACTGCTTGGTATCATAATAAGATAGAAAGGAAACAGTCGGACTTAGATGCATTTGTGGAAGAAGTGAGAGGGTTTACAGAAAATCATTATACGCCGGCCTTATTTAAAGGAAATAGAATATCTGATACTGAAAAAAATCAGGTTGCTGCCAGTCTTGAATCTTATACTGGAGTCTCTGCAGATATTTGGAAAAGAGCTGATTTGAAAATTACAGCCGGTGAATTTTTCCAGGAATTATTGCGCGATGAAAAGAACACAGTGGGACGACTGGATTCCAGATACACAGGAATCAATATCGATCCAATGTCAATGGATTCCTTTACAGATCCTCAAAGTGATGCCATCTCTCCTGCTTATACTATGGGCTTTCTAGACTACTTTCATGGAGCTTTGGGAGTAAGTAAGGATTTACTCTATGCTACTTCAGCGTATTCCAAAGAAGGCTTCAAATGGGACTGGAAGCATCAGGGCAATAACTTTTGGGGAGCAGATGCAGCCGTCACCACAGTTCCTGATATGACAGAAGCCCTGAGTAAGGATCCAAATGTGAAGATATTGATCATGAATGGATATTATGATTTAGCAACTGTCTTCTATGGCGTGGAGCAAAGTATTTCTCATATAGATCTCCCGAAGTCGGCAACTGACAGAATTATCATGGAATACTATGAAGCCGGGCATATGATGTACACACATTTGCCGTCTGCGAAGAAATTTAGAGAAGATTTGAAGGTATTTATTGAAGATACTTTGAGAAAATAAAGTAGATTTCCACATGATAAAATTCAAGTTTTTCAAGGCCCTGTTATTGAGCGGGGCTTTTTTTCAATTAGTAACTGGCTTGGTTCAGGCACAGTCATCATCTCTTTATTTTCCGCCTATCAATTCTGAGGATTGGGAAAAAATGTCAATTTCTGAAGCAGGTTTTGACCAGGAGAAAATGGGTGAATTTTTGAATTGGCTGAGTGAAACAGATACCAGAGCTTTTCTGATTTTAATAGATGGAAAGATTGTCATAGAAGAGTATTGGGGCAATAAACTGACAGGATTGGGTCAGATGGATGCTAACTCTTATTGGTATTGGGCTTCTGCCGGCAAAACTCTTACTGCTACTTTGATCGGAATAGCTGAAGAGCAAAAACTATTAAAACTCAAAGATAGGTCTCAAAAATACTTGGGGACGGGCTGGACCTCATTAAGTCAAAAACAGGAGAAGAAAATACGTTTGATTCATCACCTTACCATGACTACAGGCTTGAATGATCAAGTTTCAAATTTAGATGATACTACGCCCTCATCCTTTCAGTATTTGGCCGATCCAGGCAAGCGCTGGACTTATCACAATGCTACTTATACAGTTCTGGATAAAGTGATTGAAGCATCCACTGGAATGGATATGCAGGAATACTTTCGGGCAAACATCGGAGATAAAATTGGCATGAAGGGTTTTTGGCAAAAGACCGGACAAAACAATGTCTTTTTCAGTACGCCTAGGAGTATGGGCAGGTTTGGTCTATTGCTTTTGGCCAATGGAAGTTGGGATGGAAATAAATTATGGGAAGGACAGTTTTTTAAGGATATGATCCAACCATCTCAGCAGCTGAACCCAAGCTATGGATACTTGACTTGGCTGAATGGAGAGAGTTCATATCTATTACCAGGAAGTCAAACAAGACTGCCGGGAAGTTTGATTAAAAGTGCTCCAGAAGATATGTATCAGGCTATGGGAAAAAATGGACAGTTCTTGATGGTTGTACCATCCCAAAATCTGGTAATTGTAAGAGTAGGGGGAGCTCCGGGAAATCTTCCGGTTCCATTTTTATTGGCAAGACAAATTTGGGATAGGCTAGGACCTATACTAAAGTAAAAGCTTAGTCTTTGGAATCGTTTCTTGAAAGTTGATAGTTGATTTTCTCCATGGTTAGTGGTTTTTCGATAAATCCACTAACTACTTCATAATCCATAGCCTTTTGCCTATCCTGAAAATCAATGGAGCTGGAAAGGATGACTATTTTATCTTTTCTTTTCGGAAATTTTTCCAGATAAAAATTCAAAAACTCCCATCCGTTCATAACGGGCATGTTAATGTCCAAAAAAATCATGATTTGTTGGTCTGTTGGGAGTTCGGCTATTGCCATTAAAGCTTCTTCACCTTCTAGAAACTGGTAAATGTGCTTGGAGATATCCGTCTTTCCTAACAGCCGTTTATTGATCAGATTATTTATCGGATCATCGTCCACAAGAAAAATCGCTTCGAAATGGATCATGTTGGCAAAAGTAACTAATCAGGCTGTATATAGCCCAAAATACAATTATTCCTACTGTCAGAAAAAACTTTAAGAGCCTTTTTTCAAAAATGATTTTACAGGCACTCAAAATCAGGACAATAAAAAAGGAGGCCGAAGCCTCCTTCTAAATTTTATAGGGTTGAATTACATCATTCCACCCATTCCTCCGCCGCCCATTGGAGGCATTGCAGGACCATCTTCTTTAACGTCTGCTACTACACATTCAGTAGTCAAAAGCAATGCTGCGATAGAAGCCGCATTTTCCAAAGCAAGTCTAGTTACTTTAGTTGGGTCGATTACCCCCGCTGCGAATAGATCTTCGTATTGATCAGTTCTCGCATTGTAACCATAGTTTCCTTTGTTTTCTCTGATCTTGTTGATTACTACAGAAGGCTCGCCACCTGCGTTCAATACGATAGTTCTCAAAGGAGACTCGATTGCCTGTCTGATGATATTGATACCAGTGTCTTGGTCTTCGTTGGATCCTTTCAAATCCGCCAAAGCATCAACAGCTCTTACAAGAGCTACACCACCACCTACTACTACACCTTCTTGTACAGCAGCTCTGGTAGCATGCAATGCATCATCTACACGGTCTTTCTTCTCTTTCATTTCTACTTCTGTTGCAGCTCCGATATATAGGATAGCTACACCACCAGAAAGTTTAGCAAGTCTTTCCTGCAACTTCTCTCTGTCATAGTCAGAAGTAGTTTTTTCAATTTGAGCTTTGATCTCAGCGATTCTACCCTTGATTGCATTTGGATCACCAGCACCGTTTACTACAGTAGTGTTGTCCTTGTCGATATTGATTTTCTCAGCACGACCCAACATATCAACAGTAGCATTCTCTAATTTGAAACCTCTCTCTTCAGAGATTACAGTACCGCCAGTAAGGATAGCGATATCTTCCAACATTGCTTTTCTTCTGTCACCGAAACCAGGAGCTTTAACAGCAGCTACTTTCAGAGCACCTCTGATTTTGTTAACTACTAGAGTTGCCAATGCTTCTCCGTCTACATCTTCAGAAATAATAACCAAAGGCTTACCGGACTGCGCAACTGGCTCCAATACTGGAAGCAATTCTTTCATGGAAGAAATCTTCTTATCATAGATCAAGATATAAGGAGACTCCAATTCAGCTTCCATTTTCTCAGTGTTGGTCACAAAGTATGGAGAAAGGTAACCTCTGTCAAACTGCATACCTTCTACAGTTTTAACTTCAGTTTCAGTTCCTTTTGCTTCTTCTACAGTGATTACACCGTCTTTTCCAACTTTGTCCATCGCATCAGAAATCATTTGACCGATTTCTTCGTCGTTGTTAGCGGATACGGTAGCTACCTGAGCAATTTCTTTAGAGGTAGAAATCTCTTTGGAGTTTTCTTTCAATCTGGCAACTACAGCAGCTACCGCCTTGTCAATACCTCTTTTTAAATCCATTGGGTTAGCACCCGCAGCTACGTTTTTGATACCTACGTTGAAAATTGACTGAGCCAAAACAGTTGCAGTTGTAGTACCGTCACCTGCATTATCAGCAGTTTTGGAAGCTACTTCTTTCACCAACTGAGCGCCCATATTTTCGATAGGCTCTTCCAATTCGATTTCTTTTGCTACAGATACACCATCTTTAGTAATGGTAGGTGCACCGAATTTTTTATCAATGATTACGTTTCTTCCTTTTGGACCAAGCGTAACTTTTACAGCGTCTGCCAAAGCATCAACGCCTTTTTTCAGTCTGTCTCTTGCGTCTGTATCGAAAAATAGTTCTTTAGCCATTTTCTTGATTTTTTAGTGTTTGTTCTTGTTGAATGATTAAAGGATCGCGAAAATGTCAGATTCTCTCATGATAAGATAATCTGCACCATCTACGTTGAGTTCAGTACCGGAATACTTTCCGTACAAAACAGTGTCTCCAACTTTTACAGTCAAGGGCTCATCTTTTTTACCATTGCCAACTGCTACTACGGTACCTCTTTGAGGCTTCTCCTTGGCAGTGTCCGGGATGTAAAGACCGGATGCGGTTTTCTCTTCAGCTGCAGCAGGTTCTACTAGAACTCTGTCCGCAAGAGGTTTGATGTTCACTTTTGACATAGTTATGAAATTGTTTAAAGGTTAGTTTAAAATTCTATACTCCCTAATGAGCGATTCCTGTGCCAAGGGAGTTTTTCATGAAAAGTCTGACAAATCGGCTACATCCTGTCAGGTAGAGGACTGCCAATTCGAATTTTGAGCTACTTTTTGTCTGCCAAAATTTCCAAAAATGCTGGATAAAATGTCAGAATTCTGTAAATTTTCGTAAACCTATGTTGCCAATGAAAACATTGTCGAAAAACTGGATGACAGAAGGGCTGATTGATTTCGAATATAAGAAGTATCAATTGTTAGCCTATTTGCAGGAAACAGAAAAGCAGTTTAAAGCCGTTCGCCTGTATCCGCATTTAGGGGAGTTGATTGAGCATCATCGAAACCTCAATGAGTTTAAATCCGGGAAAAAGTCTATCTCTGACTTCTTTCCCAAGGCTCTTTCACATGTGGATTTGAAGCAAGTTAAACTTCACTACAAGGACCTGGAAAAAGAAGATCAGGTGCTGCAGGAGGTTAACCAAATTGCGGACTTTGCCTTACCCAGCATTGAGAAAAAAATCGTTGAGGGAAGAAATATCTATGATTATGTGGAAGACCAAGTGGAGTTTGAACCAGTAGGAATTCAGCCGATTTACAATAGGGAAGGCTTTGTTTTTCTGACAAGAGAGAAAGACTCTGATGTCTATGCATACAGGTATAAATCCAGTTTGCTCCAACTTGCAGGAGAAAAATTCCGAAGTATCAGCTTATGGCTTTTGGGTGTTTTTCAGAAAACCCTTGTCAAGACATTGGAAATGCTCAAACTTGAATTAATCCGGGAGGTAAAAGAATTGCCTAATCCAGCTACTTGGAGAATGCATTCCCACCAGGCTTTTCCCATTGATGAAACGTTGATACCAATCAGTAAAAGGCTATTGCTTCAAAAAGTCAATTCATAAAAAAAAGGAGGCCTAACTGGCCTCCACTAATTCTTCTTTCTTATCTATTTCCTTTTCTACGGGAACCAACTTTTTCTCCCGGTTGGCTATTACCTCAGCGCCAGGCTTGTCAAATAATATTCTCCAGGCTTCCTTAAAGCTTTGAGCTTTTCTTAAGTCAGAGAAAATGTCTCTCCATTCATGAAATACCAGGTAAATAGGATTGTAAGAAGTTACCGGCTTGGTAATTCCATAATTAGGTCTTTCGCCTTCCGGCATGAAAGTGCCAAACATTCGGTCCCAAATTATGAAGGTTGAACCGTAGTTTTTATCCAAATAATGCTCATCACTAGCGTGGTGAACTCGGTGATGGGAAGGAGTGGTGAAAATGAATTCAATTACCGGGTGAAGTTTTTTGATGTATTCTGTATGGATCCAGAACTGATAGAGAACGGCTATCTGGTGGCAAATGAAGAATACAAAGGGGTCAAAACCCATGAACATCACAGGGAAAAAGAAAATGATTTTAATATGCTGTGTCCATCCCAAACGAAAAGAAACGGATAAGTTATATTTGGATGAATTGTGATGCGTGATGTGTGTAGCCCACCAGAATCTCTGCTCATGCGCAACTCTATGCGCCCAATACCTGGCAAAGTCAATTGCGATAAAGCAAAGGATAAAAGACCACCAAGTTGCCGGGATTTTGAAAGGGGAGATGTTGTAGAAGAACAATGCAGAACCAAAAGTGGCCAATTTGATCATCGCACTGATGCCTACATTGACAAAACCAATAGTGGCTGCTGCAAAGAAATCTTTGGCATCGTATGAATCTTTCTTTTGATACCAGCTAATTCCCCATTCTAAGAATACCAGGAAAAACATGATCGGAGCTGCCCATAAAATGAGATTAGGCCAGCTTTCTAGATTAAGATCCTCCACTCGGAGTGTTTGATTATTCATAAAGGATAATTTGGTTGAAGCAGCAGATTTTAAAGAACGGTGATTAGCTATCCGCTGAAAAAACGCTTATCTACTAAATTAAATAAAAAAGTCCGCCTTATGAAGGCGGACTCTAATTATATTCTTAAATGGTCTTAATTTTCCATTATTGGTTGGAACTGCTGTCCGGAGTGGTAGTCTCTGCTGGAAGAACGCTTTCACCTTCGGTATCTCCGAATGCCGGAGCAACTACTTGCTGCTTCGCACTTTCAATATTTGGTGATGCGAACTGATTTGGCTGGCTTCCAGTGTAGAAAGCTGATGATGCCAAGGAAAGAACCAAAATTGCAATTGCCAGTACCCAAGTTGCTTTTTCAAGTACATTTCCTGTACGAGTTACACCCATGATTTGGGAAGCACTTCCACCGAAAGCTGCCCCAACTCCACCTTTAGAATTTTGTCCTAAAATCACAAGGATCAAAAGAACTGCTAAGATTAGGATAATGGTGATTAATAAGGTAAACATATATTTTTAATTAAGATTTTTTCAGATTTTCAATCAAGTCCGCAAAGTAAGCCCTTTTATCCGGAAACTTCAAACTCAATTTCTTATAAATTTCAATGGCTTTTGCCTGTTTATCTTGCTTTACCAAGAGTTTGGCATAAGATTCTGAAATCAGATTGTCATTAATTTTAGTGCTTTCTGCAGCAAGATTTTCTGTATTTTGATTGGCCTCTATTTCTTTAATGGTAGCCAGCTTGATATCCTTTTTGCTGAACGCCTTGATCAGGTCAATTTGTTCCTGCTTTTTGGAATCGAGAATTTGCTTCTTCTCTTTCTTTTTGATCGTTTCGATCAAATCTTCTCCCGCTCCCGGTCTTTTCACTCGCTTTTTAGGCTTTTCAGGGCTTTTTGGCTTCTCAGGTTGGGGAGCAGTACCTTTCAATTGATCACCTAATGCTTTTAAAGACTGGGTTCTGCTCGCTTGATCAGGTTTTTCAGGCTGGTCTTCCGGAAGAAGATCGTCTTTTCTGGAGCCCGTATCGCTTGCACTTATTTTTTGTTCTATCAGTTTTTTCAACCAAATCCTATCCGGACTGGTGATTGCAGCCATTCCCAAAGCGCTGGATTTGGATTTCTTTTGAAATTCATACCTGGCTATCAAAACATGAGGGATTTGAAAATAAGGAAAGTTTTCCTGCACCTTCTTCAATTGGAGGATATCACTCTTCTCCAAGGAGTCGGCTTTTTGGATTATTTCTTGAAATTGGCTGGCGTTCACTTTCTGGCTTTTGGGTGAAAATATAGAAAATTTACCAATTTGCTACAGTTGCAGTAAATACATCCTGTATGATGTTTTTGAAAATTTCCTCGATTAACTGACTTTCTACGTCCAATAGGGTAGTAGTTCTCGGGTCATAATCCTGAAAGAAGGAAAAACTTCTTTTGAGGTTTTCCTCTTCGTTAGTCAGGTTGATATAATCCACTTCCACAGCAATGGTTAATCGCATTTGCCCCGCTCTATCTGGTAGGTTTGGGTTCCCGCTCGAAACAGCCGATTGTGGCGTCAATGTGTAGCGCTTAATTGCACCGGAAAACTGAAGATCTCCATTACTCCTTACTAATTCCAGTTGGGTATTCCTCTGATAATATTCTTTCAGACTTTCTGTAAATAGCTGCTCCATATTTGCCGGACCACCACCAGAATCGTTGAAGAAATTATCAACAGAGAATGTCTTCACCAATTCATAATTAATGTTGGTTCCGGTAAAACTGTATTTGACCGAGCAGCTTTGGAATAATAGAAAAATCAATCCCAGTGCTAGGCCAAGGTTCTTATTGATCAATTTCATACTGCTTGATTTTTCTGTAAAGGGTCCTTTCAGATATTCCCAAATCGCTCGCCGCATACTTTCTTTTATTGTTATGCTTTCTTAACGCCCGAAGAATCATTTCCTTTTCCTTTTTCTCCAAAGAAAGTGAGTTGTCATCTTCTTCGTGAATGATATCTTCAATTGCTTCGTCCTCGTACTCATCAGTATCTACAGAAGAAGGCTTCTGAGATTCCAGTACCAGAGGAACATTGTAATTGGGACTGTTGTCGCTTTTGTTTTCAGCCGGAGCTAAATTGCTCTCCATATCCTCAAACAGCCCGCTGTGTTTTTGAATTATACTTTGGTTTAAACCACCGCTTTGATAAGATTCCAATACCAATTTTTTGAGCTCATTCATGTCCTTTTTCATATCAAAAAGAACCTTGTACAGAATATCTCTTTCTGAAAAATCCATCCCTTCGCTTTTTCCCTGATTATTAGGGAGCGTCATAGGGAGGCGGGAATTTTCTGCTGGTAAATACCTGGATAAGGTTTCTGCATCTACCTCTCTTTGCTCTTCCAAGAGGGAAATTTGTTCAGCAATATTTTTCAGCTGCCTGATATTTCCGGGGAAAGGATAGCGCACCAATAAGGTTTGTGCCTGCTCATCCAGAGAAATAGGCTTAACATGATATTTTTCAGAAAAGTCAGAGGTAAATTTTCTAAAAAGTAAAACCACGTCCTCTCCACGCTCTCTCAGAGGTGGGACATAAATTGGAACAGTGTTTAACCTGTAGTAAAGGTCTTCCCTGAATTTTCCTTTTTCTACTGCCTTTAATAAATTGACATTGGTGGCAGTGATGACGCGAACATTCGTCTTTTGAACTTTTGAAGAACCCACTTTAATGAATTCCCCGTTTTCTAAAACCCGAAGTAATCTCGCCTGTGTTCCCAATGGCATTTCTCCGATTTCATCTAAGAAAATTGAGCCTCCGTCGGTAACCTCAAAATAGCCTTTTCTAGCCTCATGAGCTCCGGTAAATGATCCTTTTTCGTGACCAAATAATTCAGAATCAATGGTTCCTTCCGGAATCGCTCCGCAGTTGATCGCGATAAACTTTCCATGCTTTCTGGTAGAAATGGAATGGATGATTTTTGAAAAACTCTCCTTACCGCTCCCACTTTCTCCGGTAATCAAGACCGTCATATCTGTAGGGGCAGCCTGCATTGCTACTTGAATGGCATGGTTCAGTAGGGGACTATTTCCTATGATTCCAAAGCGGAGTTTGACGCTATGTATCTCTTGGGCTGTGATCATGCAAAGGTTGGATTTACTTCCAAAACTTCTCCAAACAGCGTTGCAGGAGAGCAGTCTGTAATTTTTACTTTGACATAGTCACCCATTTTCAATCCTGCAGCTGGCACGATAACTACCTTATTTGCGGAATTTCTACCTTTCAGCTCATCCTGAGACTTTTTAGAAGTCCCTTCGATCAATATTATTTGTTCTTTTCCTAAATCCAGCTTGTTTCTTTCAAATGAAATCTGACTTTGCTTGGAAATGATTTCTGCCAATCTTCTTTTCTTGACATCCAAAGGAATGTCATCTTCATATTTCTTAGCGGCTAGAGTTCCCGGTCTCTCAGAATAATAGAACATGTAGGAAAAGTCATATTTCACTATATCCATCATGGTCAGGGTATCCTGATGCTCTTCTTCAGTTTCGGTACAGAAACCTGCAATCATATCAGAAGAGATACCGCATTCCTCACCAAGGATTTCACGGATAGCCTGCACTCTATTCAAATACCATTCTCTATCGTAGGTTCTGTTCATAAGTTCAAGAACCCGGCTGTTTCCTGATTGAACAGGCAAGTGAATGTATTTACAGATATTGTCGTACTTTTTAATTGTATACAACACCTCATCAGTAATATCCTTAGGGTGGGAGGTAGAAAACCTTACTCTCAAAAGAGGACTCACTTGGGCAACCATCTCCAACAAATTGGCAAAATTGACCACCTCTGTGACGTCACCTTCTTTTTTATTGAGGCGCGCTTTGTTATTTTCTTCAGGAGACCATTTGTAAGAGTCCACATTTTGACCTAAAAGTGTGACTTCTTTATAACCCTTATTAAAAAGATCCTGAGCTTCAGCTACAATAGAATGTGGATCTCTGCTTCTCTCTCTTCCACGAGTAAATGGAACCACACAGAAGGAACACATATTATCACAACCTCTCATGATAGAGATGAAGGCCGTCACTCCGTTGGAATTTAACCTTACTGGTGCAATATCGGCATAGGTTTCCTCTCTGGATAAAAAGGTGTTTACCCCTTTTCTTCCATCCTCAGCAGCATTGACCAAGTTAGGCAAGTCTCTGTAAGCATCCGGACCGACTACTACGTCTACTATTTTTTCTTCCTCAAGTAATTTATCCTTCAGACGCTCAGCCATACAGCCTAAGACGCCAATAGTCATTTCAGGCTTATGTTTTTTAACAGCATTGAAATGATTCAATCTGTTTCGGACTGTTTGCTCGGCTTTTTCACGGATAGAGCAGGTATTCAAAAAGACCACATCAGCCTGCTGAAAATCCGAAGTCGTATCGTACCCATTTTCTTTCATGATGGAAGCCACGATTTCTGAGTCAGAAAAATTCATCTGACAGCCATAGCTCTCAATGTAGATTTTCTTGGATTTACCGGTATTTTCCTCAACGGTGGTTTTATAATCGACTGCTTGCGCCTCTTCTCCAGTGATAATGTCGATATCTTTGATCAGTTGGTCCATGTAGTATTTTTAATCTTAAGGGATGCGAAATTAACAAAAAGCGGACAAAATGGCAGATTTCTTAACGATATTTATTAATAAGTGTTTATTCAAAAGGAATCCTCAATTGCTCTCCAAAATGCGTCTGTTCTTCTGTAATGTTGAGGTTGGAAACTCCCAGACCCAGTAAGCGCACCGCTTTGGGGATTTCTTCCTGGTAAAGTAATTCCTTTGCTATCTCCCAAATCAGTTCTTTTTCAGGATATTGTTCCAAGGTTTTACTTCGAGTTTGCTGGGTAAAATCAGAATATTTCAGTTTCAAAGTAATCGTTCTGCCTTTGACTCCGGACTTCTCCAGCCTTCGTATAACTTCTTCAAAAATTGGAAAAAGTTGTTCTTCCATTTCCTGAACCGTAATCAAATCCCGGTCAAATGTATTTTCTGCGCTTAGAGATTTTCTGATTCTATGAGGCTGAACCTCGGAGAGATGGATTCCTCTCACAATGTTATAATAGTGTAAGCCTGATTTTCCGAATTTTTTGGTTAAAAACTGAAGGGAAAAGTCCTTAAGATCTTTGCCGTTATGAATCCCGAGTTTTTGCATCTTTTCGGTGGTGACCTTTCCAATTCCGAAAAACTTCCCAATCGGTAACTTTTCTAAAAATTCTTCAGCTTCTTCCGGAAGGATGACCGCTTGCCCATTTGGCTTATTGAGATCGGAGGCAATTTTTGCCAGAAATTTATTGTAAGAAACCCCAGCGGAGGCATTCAAGCCGGTTGCCTCTTTGATTTTTGCCCGGATTTGCCTAGCTATTAGAATGGCGGACTTGATGTCTTTTTTATTTTCTGTGACATCCAGAAAGGCTTCGTCCAAGGAAAGGGGTTCTACCAAATCTGTGTATTCGTAGAAAATTTCACGAATTTGATGTGAAATCTCGCGGTATCTATCAAACCTGGCTTTGGCGAAGATCAGATGAGGGCACTTTCTTGCAGCCAAAACGGAGGACATGGCCGAGTGAATTCCATATTTTCTAGCCTCATAGCTGGCAGCAGCCACTACGCCGCGAGCGGCATTTCCACCAACTACCAGTGGTTTGCCTCTCCATTCCGGATGATCCAATTGCTCCACAGAAGCATAAAAAGCATCCATATCCACATGGATGATTTTTCTGATTTTTGTTTGCTCTATGCTGTTTTCAAGATCCACGTAATACCTCTAAAAGCGCGCTGGCCTTAAGCAGGCACTCCTCGTATTCCTGCTCCGCTTCCGCATCAATGGTGATGGCGCTACCTACTGCAAAATACAGTTTCTTAGTTTCTAAATCAGCAACTATACTCCGGATAATGACTGAAAAATCGAAATCTCCGTTTTCCTGAATTATTCCCAAAGCACCGGAAAACCAGCCTCTTTGGAAGTTTTCAAATTTTTCGATCAATTCCATTGTGCTGATTTTTGGCGCACCAGTCATACTTCCCATAGGGAAGGTCGCCTGAAAAATCTCCTTCAGGCCTATTTTTGGTAAAAGCTCCGATTGAACCGTACTGATCATCTGATGAACTTTCGGAAAGGAGTATACGCCAAATAGTTCAGGTACATGAACAGATCCAATCTGAGAGACTTTGGATAGATCATTGCGCATCAAATCGGTGATCATCAGATTTTCTGCTCTTTCTTTTTCACTTTGAAGCAGAATTCTTTTGCTAGCTTCATCTTCCTCTTTATTCTTTCCTCGTTTGGAAGTTCCTTTGATGGGCTGGGCAATCAATCTGGATGCTTCTTTTTTCAAGAAACGCTCAGGAGAAGCCGAGATTAGGTACTTTACATTGGACTTAAAAAGGCCTGAAAATGGCATAGGTGAAAGCTGCATGAGTTTGAAAAAACTGGTAATTGGGTCCAGTTTTTCAAAAGAAGCTTGGTATGCTATGCAGTAATTCATCTCATAGGTATTCCCTTCGATGATTTCATTTTGAATTGCTTCAAAAACGCGGATGTACTCCTCTTTCGAAGTCAAAGCTTGAATCTCTATAGGGGTAGAGTCAATTTTTGTATTTGCCCCTTCAAGTGATTTTTCAGGTAGAGCTTGGTTAGAATAGATTTTGTCTCCGTCCCAGGTGATTCTGAGTTCAGCTTTGAAAAAAGTTAGATCGGGAACTTTGACTAAAATAGGGTTCTTGCTGCTGAGTTTTTCTAGTTGATTTTTGTAATCGTAAGAAATGATCCCTGCTGCAGGATAATTCGAATGTTCCCATAAAGAACCTTTCTCTAGTACAGTGTTACCTGCCAGAATTTGATCCGGAAAAGTGCCCTCGGGATAGTCATGCCCGTTTCCGAACGTAAGACAATAAAAAGAATAATTCTGGTCAATCCATCTGATCAGCCTTTCAATGACTTGATCCGATTGGATGGGGTATTCAAAAAGGTCGTTTTTCACAGGTACAAAAAAAAGAGGAATTCGTTCGAATTCCTCTTTTTAAGATTAATTTCTGATTAGTTAGCTTTTACGTCCAACTGCAAAGAAACAGTGTTGTAAATAAACTGATCTTTTGCTTTGTCTACTGCATTAGCTTCGTCACCATAAGATAATCCCCAAGCTGTTCTGTCAATGTTGAATCCAGCTTTTGCCATTACCGCACCATTTTCAATAGTTACAGCAGCAGGGAATTTGATGTTTTTGGTAGTTCCTCTCATGGTCAAGTTACCGCTAATCCAATGAGTTGGGTTTTCTGGAGAAAGCTCAGAAGCTGTCTTTGGAGTGTTGTCAGTCTCGAATTGCTCCTGATCTGCAACCATGTCACCAGCGGCAAATGGTTCTACGCCTGTGATTTCAAATGTTGCTGTTGGATAGTTTGCAGCATCAAAGAAATCTGCGGATTGCAAGTGTCCCCAAAGTTTTCCGTAATCTTCAGAGCCATCTTCCAAATCTTCGATTTTCAATCCTGTGATGTCAAAAGTGAAAGATCCACCTGTGATTTCTGAACCTTGAACAGTCAAAGTACCAGTTGTAGCAGGAATTTTACCGAAATGCTGGCCTGCAGGCTTATAACCTCTCCAAGCGATAGAAGTAGAGGCAGGGTCCAAAGAAAGGGTAGTACCTTCACCTTCAGCTACTTCCTGAGCATCGGTAGTTTCTACTGTGTCACCTGGTTTGCTACAAGCGAATGTAATCATTGCAGCGGCTAAGAATAGTCCGGTTTGTTTGATAAACTTCATAATGGTTTGATTTAGTTTCTTTATTTGATGTATATACACGGAAACTCAAAATTGGTTAAAAAGTTCACAGAGTTCAAAAAAAATTATCAATTTTTGTTTTTGAGTCAAACAAAAGCCCGAAAGTGATGAAAGCATTGATAATGGAAGTGAACGGTAAATCTCCACAAATGGGGAAAGAATGTTGGTTGGCACCTAACGCCACCTTGGTTGGAGATGTGATCATGGGAGATAATTGCACAGTATGGTTTAATGCCGTCATTCGAGGAGATGTTCATGAGATCAGAATTGGAAATGACACCAATATTCAGGATGGAGCAGTAATTCACTGTACCTATAGAAAGGCTGGTACATATATAGGTAATCGGGTTTCCATTGCCCATAATGCCATTGTTCATGGATGTACAATTCATGATGATGTTTTGATCGGAATGGGTGCTGTAGTGATGGATGGGGCCATTGTGCACTCAGGCGCCGTGATTGCCGCTGGAGCAATCGTTTTGGCCAATACGGTCGTTGAGGCCAACAGTATTTATGCGGGCATGCCAGCCAAAAAGGTAAAAGATACCGGACCTGAAATGTTGGAAGTTATTGAGCGTACTGCCAAAAATTATCCCATGTACTCTAAATGGTTTTCAAAAAATGAGTGAGTTAACCGGATTTTTTTGATTTGGATCATTTTTAAAAGCGGCTGATTTTCTTACTTTTAACAAACTTTTAAACTACTTTTTATGACTAAGTTATTGGATTTTGTAGGCAAGAAAAACCACTTAATAGTTTTGTTTGCCTTGGTAATTCTCTTCAACATTCTTCTGTCTTTCTTCATGCCAAAAGATCAGGCTCTTGACCTGAAGTTCGCTTATACCTTCGGAGAGGCCTACCAATCTATTGAAACCATGGATCTGGAAACCAGGCAAATTTACCGTCTGGGAGTTTGGACGCTGGATTTTCCTTACATGATATTGTATTCTCTGGCATTCTATGGTCTGCTGTTTAAAATCTGGGGAAATAGAGGATTCATCAAGCTTCCTTTCCTGATTGCATTAATGGATTTGGGCGAAAACCTTTTGGTAATAAAGATTTTAAATTCTTTTCCTGATGTGAATAAAAGTATGGCGATTTTTGCCTCTGTTTTTACGACTTCGAAATGGATTTTAGTGGGGGTATTGATGCTTTTTATTTTGGGAGGCCTTTTTAAAATTCTACATTCTAAAGCCCTTTCCAAAGAGGAGAGGGAGGAAGTCAAGGCATAATTCATTCTTTCTATACTCTTTCTCTGAGGTTCTTTGCTTTTGGGGAAATTTTTGAATAGTTTTTACCAATAGACCTATCAACTCATCAGGTCTATTTGATTATTTATGAAAGAAGAATTTATAAAGTGGTATTCGCCAAACCTTCACAGGGATGTGCAAATGCTGGTTTTTGGTCATGCAGGATATCCTGTTGTAGTTTTTCCAACTTCCAAAGGCTCGTTTCACGAAAATAAGGACATGGGTTTGATTGGCTCAGCTCATTGGTATTTGGAGCAGGGTTTGATTCAGATTTATTGTCCCGAGAGCAATGATGCTCAGTCTTTTTATAACAAAAATATACACCCTCACGATAGGATTCAGAATCATATAGCTTATGATAAAATGATCTGCCATGAAATCGTGGAAAGGATCAGACTGAATACCTCAGTAGCAAAAGTGGTCATGGCGGGATGTAGTTTTGGAGGATATCATGCTGCCAATTTCGCTTTTCGGCATCCCGGCTATGTGAGCCATATGTTCAGTATGTCTGGGGCATTCAATATCCGGGATTTTATGGACGGATATCATCATGATGATATTTATTACAATAGTCCTCTAGAATACCTACCCGGCTTGATGGATGGAGAGCTCTGGAATATGGATATAGTATTAGGTACTTCCAATTGGGATATCTGCTTTGATGCTAATCTCAAGCTTAATGAATGCCTGAAAAACAAGAATTTGAATCATTGGCTGGATGTGAGGCAAGAGCGTCATCACGACTGGCCTTTGTGGAAAGAAATGTTTCCCCATTATCTCAGTAGAATAAAATTTAATTAACCCTTTGGTATAAATAGCAATGAAAAAAATCGGAATACTTTTCGGAATGGAAGATACTTTTCCTCATGCTTTTGTGGAGAGAGTCAATCAAAAGGCAGAAAAAGGCATAGTCGCTGAAGCTGTAAAAATTGATAAGGTAGTACAAAATCAACTGACTGATTACGCTGTCATTATAGATAGAATATCTCAGGACGTCCCCTTTTACAGAGCCTATTTGAAAAATGCTGCTTTGACTGGCACCGCAGTGATCAATAATCCTTTTTGGTGGAGTGCAGACGATAAATTCTTTAATAATTGCTTGGCGGATCAGTTGGGAGTACCATTGCCGAAAACTGTTTTATTACCGTCAGCTGAACACCCAACAGACACTACCAGTAAGTCATTTAGAAATCTGGCAGCTCCTCTGGACTGGGACTCCATGTTCAATTACATAGGCTTTCCGGCTTATATGAAACCTTACGCAGGTGGAGGCTGGAAAAATGTTTATAGATTGGAAAACAAAGAAGAGTTTTTTCAAAAGCATCCTGAAACCGGGCAATTGGTGATGTTGCTGCAGGAAGAAATTGTGTTTGATGAATACTTTAGAGTCTATTGTTTGGGAGGAAAGGCTGTTCGAATCATGCAGTATGAACCCCGAAATCCTCATCATCTTCGCTATGTAATTGATGGGCCTCCTGCCTCCAAAAAGCTATTGGCAAAAGTGAAGGAATATACCCTAGCTCTATGTAAAGGATTGGGATACGATTTTAATACCGTGGAATTTGCTGTTCGGGACGGAATCCCTTATGCCATCGATTTCGGTAACCCTGCACCGGATGCAGATATCAATTCAGTTGGTCAGGAAAACTTTGACTGGGTAGTGGAAGAGGCAGCGAAAATGGCGATCAGCTACGCCAAAGCCCAAAAGCCCGGGAAGATGAATCTTACTTGGGGAACTTTCATGAGAAATTCTGTAGAAGCAGCCAAGCGCTTCTAAAACTCAAACCAAAAGCCTATGTGCGCTTCAATCAAAAAGCTTCCCCCCTTTACCTTGGGCGTGGAAGAAGAGTATCAAATCATAGATCCCAAAACCAGAGATCTCAGGTCCCATATGTCCAAAATCGTGGACGGAGGGAAAATAGTGCTAAGGGAACAGGTGAAGGCTGAAATGCATCAATCTGTGGTCGAGGTTGGAACCAATATCTGTAAAAATGTAGGAGAGGCCAGAAAAGAAGTTTCTTATTTAAGGAATAAAATCTCCGAATTGGCAGCAAAACAAGACTTGGTAGTAGGTGCCGCGAGTACACACCCATTTGCTAAGTGGCAAGATCAGGAGATCACTGATGATCCGCGCTACCATAACATTGTGAATGAGCTGAAGGATATTGCCAGGTCCAACTTAATCTTTGGACTTCATGTGCATGTGGGAATAGAAAATAGAGAAGTAGCCCTTCAATTGATGAATCAGGCTTGCTATTTTTTGCCTCATATTTACGCATTGACTACAAATTCACCCTTTTGGGAGGGAAGGAATACGGGATTCAAAGCTTTTAGAGCCAAGGTTTTCGCTAAGTTCCCGAGAACCGGGTTACCCGAATACTTTGATTCGGTACAGTCTTATGACAACTTTCTGGAAATCCTCGTCAAAACCAATTGCATAGATAATCCCAAGAAAATCTGGTGGGATTTGCGCATGCATCCATTTTTCAGCACTATAGAATTCCGAATTTGTGATATGTGCCTGACGGTTGATGAGACGATATGCATCGTAGCCATCATTCAAGCTGTGGTAGCTAAGCTTTACAAGCTTATGATGAGCAATACCAGCTTTAATATTTACCGAATTGCACTGATTAGAGAAAACAAATTCAGGGCTGCCCGAAATGGAATAGAGGGACAATTAATTGATTTTGGCAAGAAGACTGAGGTGCCTACTACCGAACTGATCATGGAATTGCTTGATTTTATTGATGATGTGGTAGATGAGTTGGGAAGCAGAAACGAAATCGAATATGTGCATACCATTTTGAAAAATGGAACAGGAGCTGATCAGCAATTGGCTGTTTTTGAAAAGACCAATGATTTAAAGCAAGTAGTCGATTATATCACAGGCAAGTTTAACCAAGGGATCTAATCATTTGCGTACCTTTGTAGCTGGAATTTAAATGAAAAAAGGTGGGTAAGAGAAAGTTGCAATTGGCTATTTTGGATATGTATGATGGGGAACCCAATCAGGGAATGCGCTGTATCCGAGAAATCGTGGAGCGCTTTTCCAAGGAAGTTACCTATAAGATATTCGATGTAAGAGGAAAGGCTGAGATTCCTGAAATCAGGGATTTCGACCTGTTTATTTCCACGGGAGGTCCAGGGAATCCACTGGAAGGAAATGGCTATTGGGACTTGAAATACTATGACTTTTTGGACCAGGTTTGGATTTGGAATCAAAACCATAGTAAAAAGAAATACCTACTGTTGATTTGCCACTCTTTCCAGATGGCTTGCAAGCACTTTGGTTTGGGTGAAATCACAAAGAGAAAGTCTACCTCTTTTGGAGTAATGACTATTCATAAAACTGCCGATGGGATTAAAGATCCATTGTTCCAGAATCTTCCCAATCCTTTTTGGGCTGTGGATAGCCGGGATTTTCAGGTTGTTCAGCCGAAAATGAGAAAATTCAAACTTTTGGGTTCTCAAGTGATCGCTTTGGAGAAAATCCGAAATCATGTAGAGTATGAGCGAGCTTTGATGGCTATTCGATTTTCTGAGGAAATTGTGGGAACTCAATTTCACCCGGAAGCAGATCCAGTTTCCTTTTTAAACCATCTGAAAAAACCGGATGTAAGGGAGAAAATTATTGCATTAAAGGGTAAAGGTAAGTTTAGAAGCATGTTGGAGGATTTGGTTGACGAAGAGAAAATCTACAAAACCAATGAAACATTGATCCCGAATTTCCTAGCTAATTCAATTCGAAAATTGACCAATCGCTCCGTGGAAGTGATGATATAATAATATGATAGAAAAATTCAGGCGTTTATTTAATCAGCATTTTTCAGAGGAATCTTACGCTGAATTTTTAAATTCCATTGACAGGGATTTTGATCATAGACCGACTTTTAGAATCGCGGAAACTCCTTTTTTTATCCCAGAGGAATTTCAAAAGCAATTGGTTGAAGCGAGTCAGGAGGTTATTCAATTCATTAAAAGGCCTGATTTCAAGCAATTGACCCAAAAAGCGATTGACCTGAATGTTTCTGTGCCCAATGAGGATGCACATACCCAGTTTTTGGCCATTGACTTTGGGGTCTGCATGGAGAATGGAAAATTGATTCCCAAGTTGATTGAAGTTCAGGGTTTTCCTTCTGTATTTAATTTTCAATATAACCTGAATCAAAAATTTCAAGGGACCTATCCATTCCTTTCCGAATTGACACCCTATTTCCCTGGAGTAGATTCTGAGAAGTATTTAGAAATTCTTAAAAAAGTGGTCCTCGGGGTATATAAGCCGGAAGAGGTAATTTTATTGGAAATCGAGCCTGAAAAGCAGAATACGAAAATTGATTTTTATTACTGCAAAAAGGATTTGGAAGTGCCTTTTGTTTGCGTAACTCAAATTCGAAAAGAGGGAAAGAAATTATTTTATACAAACGAAAAGGGGAAAGAAATTCAGATAAAGAGGATCTACAATCGGGTAATCTTTGACGAACTCAATGCCAGACCTGATTTAAAGATGCAATTCAGGTTTGAAGAGGAATTGGATGTGGAGTGGGCAGGACACCCCAATTGGTATACTAGAATTTCAAAATTTATTTTGCCTTATCTGAGAGGTCCATATTTTATTGAGACCACTTTACTAAGTGAGTTGAAGGAAATACCTGAGGATTTGGAAAATTACGTATTAAAGCCTCTTTTTTCTTTTTCTGGAGCCGGAGTAATATTCAATGTGAGTAAGGAGGATATTGAAAAAGTGAAGCAGAAGGATTTGTATATTCTTCAAAAGAAAGTGCAATATGAACCCGTAATTCAATCTCCAACAGGAGGAGTAAAGGTAGAAGTAAGAGTTTTGGCGCTTTGGCCTGAGGAAGATGAATCTCCAACTTTGGTTGGCAATTTATCCCGTTTAAGCAGAGGGGAGATGATTGGGGTAAAGTTTAACAAAGACAAAGACTGGGTAGGAGGTTCTATTGGATTTTTCGAAAAGTAAATGCCTGTCTTTGTGTTTTTGAATCCTAAAAGGTTTGAAAAGCCCTAAAAAAGAAAGTCAAAGCCTGAGAAGACTTTGACTTTTTCATTAGAGAATAAAGTGTCCCATATTGGTCTTATGGAGTCCAGTTAGCGGGGTCTTTTCTCCAAGTTTCAAGCGATTTTAAAACCTCATCACTGATATACTTCTTTTCTACAGCTCTAGGTAACATGGCTTCATAATTTGACAATACCACCAATTTGATCCCTGCTTCCTCGAAATTATCATCCGCAACAGAGAATCCATAGCTAAATATTGCTACCATCCCCATTACTTCAAATCCGGCATTTTTCAAATCCTGTACCGCTTTCAGGGAACTTCCCCCTGTAGATACCAAATCCTCAACGACCACCACTTTTTGTCCCGGTGTGACTTTTCCCTCTATCATGTTTTCCATTCCATGTCCTTTAGGTTTGGACCGCACATAGATAAATGGAAGCTTCAGATCATTGGCAATCAGTGCTCCTTGTGGAATACCTGCAGTGGCAACTCCCGCAATGGCTTCTGCTTCCGGATAAAAATGTTGGATACTTTTCACCAGGTTTTCCTTTATCAAATCTCTGACAGCGGGGAAAGAAAGTGAAAGTCTATTGTCACAATAGATGGGGGATTTCCATCCTGAGGCCCAGGTAAAGGGCTTTTCGGGTTGAAGTCGGATAGCTTGGATTTGCAAGAGTTGGTCTGCTACTTCAGCAGCAATTGAAGAGTCTAAAATTTCCATGTTTCAAAAATAAGTGAATATGATGGTTTCGGGTTGTGGTAAGTGATTTTTTTATGCATTTTTGGCGCTTACCCAATCAACAGTACTGATTCTTCCATGAGAATTTTTGTAAATGATAAACCAATGGATTTGATCGGTTTCGAAGATCTGAATCCTAAGAAGAAGTTTGATGCAATTTTTTCGGATTCAGAGGAACTTCCGCCTGCAAGTCAGTGGCAGGAAGACATCCTTTTTCAGGAACCCTCACATGATTTGATTATCAAAATCCTCTATCAACTTCGTACCCGTAAACTCAAAGATCTGGACTCTGTTACTTTGGTAAGCAGGAATAAGGATGAATTGAAAAAATTTGTCAAGAGTAGATTTTCCATCATCAAAGCAGCAGGGGGTATAGTGACCAAAAAGAATCAGATTCTACTCATTTTTAGACTAGGTAAATGGGATTTCCCGAAGGGGAAATTTGAAAAGGGCGAAACCCCTAAAGAATGTGCTGTCAGGGAGGTGGAAGAGGAATGTGCCATTCATGTCAAGGCTGGAAAGCCCATTTGTAATACTTGGCACACCTATACCCAAAACCGAAAGAGTATTTTAAAGAAAACATATTGGTTTGCTATGGAGTGTGTATCTGATGCTGAGATGAAGCCTCAAAAAGAAGAGGGTATTGATGACATTCGCTGGTTTCCGGAAGCAGAGACAAAAACAGCTTTAATCAATTCATATCCTTCAATGAGATGGCTTTTCAAGCATTTTCTCAAAGAGCACTTTAAGCATTAAATAGAGTATGGTAGAAACTCGCTCACATCGCCACCATATCTATGTACCTCACGAATGACAGTGGAGGAAATAGCTGCGAATTGAGGAGTGGTGATTAAAAAAACAGTTTCCAGATCTTCGTTGAGGTAGCGATTCATCTGAGAAATGGTATTCTCATATTCAAAGTCTGTAGTATTTCTCAGGCCTCTGATCAAAAAGTTTGCTCCGTGTTTTTTTGCCAAAGTTGAGGTCAATTCATTGTAAACAATGACCTTGACATTTGGCATGTCTACATATACAGATTCAATTTTTTCCACCATTAGATCAATATCGAAGTATCGATTTTTTTTGGTTGAATTGTAACCTATTCCGATAATAACCTCATCAAAAATATCCAGGCTGCGGATGACAATGTCATGATGACCTTTGGTGTAAGGATCAAAAGAACCGGGGAAGATTGCTACTTTGCTCATAATTAAAGGTATTGCCAAGAGACCTCAAATAGCCCCAGATCTTTTAAATGTTTGAATCCATGGGAATAATTCTGATTTGCATGAGGAACCAGAATTCTAAAATTTTGAAAATATTGTTTTCCCCAAGATTCAGTAATATCACTTTTTGAAGGGATTCCAAAAACACTGATTCTCACATGATTTCGGTCATAATGTAGTTGCTCTATCAGGATTAGAACATATTTTAAAATGTCCTCCTTCGACTGAATCTCAAATAGGTTGAAAGTACTGAGCTCCTGATCGGTAAATGCCGCTACATACATCTGCTTCCCAAACACGTTGACAATTATTTCCTGCCCGATCAGGTTGAATCTTTCCTTGAAAAGGTAAGAAAGGAATGAACAGGATCCATGATAGAAACTGAGATCTGAAAATCTGGCTTCCAAATGCTTCTTCATTTTTTCATCTACATAGGAAAGCACTTGCAAGTTATTGCTATCCAAAGGAGTGTTGAAGTAAAAGGCGTTATCCGGAACTTCCTTGGAAAAACTTAAGAATTGAGCTTCATTTCCTGAGGAGTATAACACTCCTGGAACCAAGCTAAATCCTGGATGATGAATGAATAATCTGGCCGGCACATCCAACCGTAGCAATGGATCAGTTAGTATTAATTGGTCCAAGCTTTTTAGATTCAACTTGGGATAATAATGAATCCCGGTGTTGGATTGGTTTTGATCTTTTGCGAAGATGACCAAAAAGTCGGGATACAAAAAAAGTGATAAGCTTGCTGTATCCTCTACATCAAACTTATCACTTTTGAATACTTTGAGAGTATTTTCCAAAATTAGGAGGGGATTATTTCCAGTTACCTTCAGTAGAAGCGTCAGTTCTGGATCCTACTCTTAATGCTTTTTCGTTGTTGTTTAATCTTCTCTCAGGATTAATTGGAGCAGGGTCTCTAATTTCAAATACGTTGATTTGGTAGTTGTTTCTTTCGATTTTATCTGCAAAGAACTCGAACATTTTGCCTCCAGATCCTGGTACTACAGCCAAAGCCTCTAGGTTGAAGTCGGGATATTTTCTTTCGTTGAACAAAGAGTCCATCACATTTACCGAACCTAAGGTATCGAAAGTCACAGTAGTTTCTTCCTTACCGTAATCCAATAACTTGGTAGTCTCAGTTCTTTGTACCAACCAGATCTCACCGTTTTGGATGAAGTTTTTCAAATCATTCCAGTTGTCAGCATACTTACCGTTAGATGCTTGGTAAGCCAACTGTGCATCGCGAAGCATTTGTAGTTTTTCGATGATTGCACTTTCGATAAGAGCGATTCTTTTCTCTTCTTCTACGACATCATCTACGCCTTTATAGAGGAGATAGCCAAGAGCAATTGCTACTGCGAAGAAAACAAAGGATAATACTTTGGTTAAATTCATTTTGTTGAAATTTTAAAATCTGGGTAAGGTTGAAGGTTTTTAAAACGTGCTATTTTAGATAATTATTTTCAAAATTAAAATATCCTTTCCACAATCCTAAGTCCTTTAGGGAATTAATTCCCCAAAAGATTTGATGAACTGACTCTGGAGGCAATGAACGGAGCTCTGAAATGGACATCCATGCAATTTCGGTAATTATTTGGTGATTATCCTCTAATTCTGGGTCTTTTCCCAATTTTACTTGCCCTGAGCCCGATTTTACTTCGAAAAACAGCTCAATTGCGTGTAAAGGTGGGCGTAAAAACTCGTGAACGAAAAGAAAATCCCCGATTTCTACTGTCAAGCCGGTCTCTTCTGCGAATTCCCGCTTCAGATTATTTTTAGCATCAGAACCGTAATTCATACCACCTCCCGGAACTGACCAAAATATTCTGTCGTCTCCCATCAAATGACGAATCATTAAGATTTTTTCATCCTGAATAAAAATCCCATTTACTCTAGTTCGAAGTTGATTGCCAAATTTTGATGTGATTTCCTTACCGATTTTGTCTTGCTTCATGTACTTTCGCCAATATGGGTAAAGATAGTCAAGCTGCTTGGAAGGCCTCAGAATTGATCCGGAAAAATTTCCCCTTTGATCCCACTTCCGGTCAATCTTCTTTTTTCCAAAAAATGGATGCCTTTCTTTCCTTGGAACTAGGAGAAAAGCCTTGTTTTGTTTTGAGAGGATATGCCGGAACCGGAAAAACTTCGGTGATTTCTGCATTGGTTCAAAGCCTTCCCAAACTAAAAATGAGATCTCTTTTATTGGCACCTACCGGAAGAGCTGCCAAAGTAATGAGTAATTATAGTGGAAGGGCTGCCTATACCATTCATAAGATTATCTATAAGCCAAAAGGTGAAATGGGGGCTCTATCCAATGGCTTTGTTCTACAAAAAAATTATTACAAAGACACAGTATTTATCGTAGATGAATCTTCCATGCTGGCAGATGATGGCGGAATGTCCGGAAATTTGCTGGGAGATTTGATCCGCTTTGTTTATAGTGAAGAAAGTAACCGATTGATATTGGTGGGAGATACAGCCCAACTTCCTCCTGTGGGCTCAGAATACAGTCCTGCATTGGATTCTAATTACCTCACTCGCTATTTCCGATTGCAAACAGATCAGATTGAATTGACCGAGGTTATGCGCCAAAGGTTGGAGTCAGGTATACTATTTAATGCCACCCAATTGAGAGATCAGGTTTTGAAAGAAAAGCCTGCTGTTCAGATCATGACTTCTCAATTCCGTGATATTTTCAAGATGACCGGGGAAAAATTGGAGGATGGATTACGCTATGCTTATGACAAGTACGGGACTGAAAACACGGTAATCGTCACTCGGTCCAACAAGAATGCAGTTCAATACAATTTGTACATACGAAAGGTCATTCACTTTTTTGAAGATGAGATCAGCTCAGGTGATTTACTAATGATCGTGAAAAACAATTACACCTATATGGCTGATTCGGATAGGGTCAACTTTTTAGCAAATGGGGATATGGCGGAAATCATGAAGATCCGCTCCTTTGAGGAGCTTTATGGCTTACGCTTTGCGACTTTAGAATTACGTCTTCTGGATTATCCAGAAGAACCACACTTTGAGGCAAAAGTCATTTTAGACACGCTTTATTCACCCAGCCCCTCATTGACAAGGGAGCAATATAAAAGTTTGTATGAGCAGGTTTCTGAGGACTATGCAGATATAGCAAATAAAACTGAGCGGATGGAGATGATCCGAAAAGATCCCTATTTGAATGCATTACAAGTTAAGTTCGCCTATGCTTTGACTTGCCATAAAGCGCAAGGAGGGCAATGGAAGGCAGTTTTTGTAGATCAAGGCTATTTGCCTGATGATACTGTGGATAAAGACTTTATCCGATGGTTATATACTGCAGTCACTAGATCCTCTGAGGAATTGTATTTAGTGAATTTTTCCCAGGGCTTCTTTGTTAAGAATTCAGGTATTTAGAAAACTTAACATTCCCTTTCCATGAATTTTGGCAAGGTATTTTCGGATATTTGATGAAAGCTTTAGAAATTTAGCCTCAAAGAGAAATTAGAATTTAAAATTTGAACTCAATAATTAACATAATCATGAAAAAATTAGGATTGATCTTGACCCTCTTTGCAATGGTTTTTGCTTTTCAGGCGAATGCTCAAAGCGAATCTGGCGCAGTAATTACCTTCAAAGAAAAATCTGTGGATTTCGGTGATATTACCCAAGGTGACAAGGTTTCCCATACTTTCGAACTGACGAATACCGGTACTACTCCATTGATTATTTCCAATGTAGCGGCCACTTGTGGTTGTACGGTTCCTTCTTGGCCTAAAGATCCGATTGCTCCAGGTGCGAAAGCAAAAATCGAAGTGTCCTTCAACTCAGCTGGAAAAATGGGTAAGCAAAACTCAGTAGTGAGAATTTATTCAAATGCTTCTGAGCCAATCGAAAAAGTATCTTTGATTTCTAACGTTTTGCCTAAAACGAAGTAATAAACTTAGTAAAGCATGGAAAGCCTGTCTTAACTTTGGACAGGCTTTTTTGTGCCCAAAAATTACCCCACTATGGAAATATTCATGCAGTCCGAAACCTGGATCGCACTTCTCACTCTCACATTTCTGGAAATAGTATTAGGTGTAGACAACATCATATTTATTTCCATTGTATCCAATAAGCTACCGGAAGCTCAGCAGCCCAAAGCGCGAAATTTAGGATTGACTTTGGCTTTGGTTTTTAGGATAGGCCTATTATTAGGGATTTCTTATATAGTACGATTCACCCAGCCGCTATTGACGATTTTTGAATACGATTTCAGCGGAAGGGATTTGATATTACTAATCGGAGGTTTATTTCTTCTTTTTAAATCTACTATGGAAATTCACCATAAGATGGAAGGTGATCCTCAAGAAATAAAAGCCAACACTGCGAAGAGTTTTGGTTCAGTCATCGCTCAAATAGTATTCTTGGATATCATCTTTTCATTTGACAGTATTCTGACAGCAGTCGGTTTGGTGGATCATGTGATCATCATGATTATTGCAGTTGTCATCTCTTTGGGAATAATGATGGCATTTGCTGGAAAAATCAGTCGCTTTATCAACCAACATCCGACATTGCAAATTCTTGCATTATCCTTTCTGATATTGATTGGCTTTATGCTGTTCTTGGAAGGCTTTCACCAAGAAGTTCCAAAAGGATACATCTATTTCGCAGTATTCTTTTCTTTGAGTGTGGAGCTATTGAATATTCGAGTTAGAAAGAAATCAACTGATCCAGTAGAGTTAAAACCAAGATTAAAAGAAGAAGAAAATTGATTTGGAACCCCGGAAGTGATTTCGGGGTTTTCTTTTTTTTACACCCATGCAACAGAAATCAGAAAGAAAAGTAACCATTGGTCAGGTTTTTACCACCATCATCTGGCCCCGTAGAAAACACCTGTTTTTAGGTCTTTTTCTCATCATCATTAGTAGGCTATCAGGCTTGGTCCTTCCTGGGGCCAGTAAATATTTAGTGGATGATGTCATTCCTTCCAATGATTTGAACTTGCTAAAATGGCTGATTATTGCGGTGGTAGTAGCCATTGTGATTCAATCTGTGACCTCATATGCCTTGACTCAGATTTTATCTGTGGAGGCACAAAATCTCATTGCAAAGCTCCGGTCTAAAGTTCAAAGTCATATCATCAAATTGCCCATTCGTTTTTTTGACAATGCAAAGACCGGAGAACTTGTATCCAGAATCATGTCTGATGTGGAAGGTGTAAGAAATCTGGTGGGAACCGGTTTTGCTCAAATGATAGGAGGGGTAATTACTTCCGCCATTTCGCTGGTTTTATTAATAAGTATCAGTCCCTTGATGACCTTGTATGTCTTGGTTCCGGTAGCAATATTCGGTTTGGTTTCCTTAAAAGCATTTGGACGGATCAGACCGATTTTTCGAGAAAGAGGCAAAATCAATGCTCAGGTTACAGGCAGGCTTACCGAAACCTTGGGAGGAATTCGAGTGATCAAAGGCTTCAATGCTGAAGCTCAGGAAATAAAAACTTTCCAACAGGGTGTAGATGAGTTGTTCCAAAACGTGAAAGCAAGTTTGACAGCAACTTCTTTTGTGACCTCAGCAGGCACCTTACTTTTGGGACTGGCTTCTGCTGGCATTATGGGTATCGGAGGTTGGATGATCATGGAAGGGGACATCACGTTCGGAGATTTTCTGGCTTTCACGCTCTATCTAGGTTTTATGATCGCACCTATTGTACAAATGTCAAATATAGGTTCCCAGCTTACTGAGGCCTTCGCAGGCCTTGATAGGACAGAAGAAATCATGAATACTCCTTTGGAATCTGATGATAAAGAAAGATCCATTGAACTTGAAAGTATTCAAGGGGATATTCGTTTTGAAGACGTTTCCTTTGCTTATGAATCAGGAAAAGATGTGATCAAGAATATCAATTTTCACGCACCGGCTGGAACAGTAACAGCATTGGTTGGTTCTTCTGGTTCGGGCAAAACCACCATAGCAGGTCTTGCGGCCACATTTTTAAATCCAGATTCTGGAAATATATACTTAGATAATCAAGACTTGCAAAAAGTAAGTTTGGAGTCCTTCCGTTCAAAATTAGGGGTTGTATTACAGGATGACTTTCTTTTCGAGGGTACCATTCGGGAAAACATTCTTTTCCCGAGACCTGATGCTACTGAAGAGCAATTACAGCAAGCGGTTCATGCCGCCTATGTACAGGAGTTTTCGGATCGTTTTGAAGATGGACTGGATACCTTGATAGGGGAGCGAGGTGTGAAGCTTTCAGGTGGGCAGAGGCAGAGAATAGCCATTGCCAGAGCGATTTTAGCAGATCCTAAAATTTTGATTTTGGATGAGGCAACTTCAAATCTAGATACCGAGTCAGAAACTTTAATTCAAGCTTCTTTGAAAGAACTAATGAAGGGGAGAACCACCTTTGTAATCGCACATAGATTAAGCACTATTCGACAGGCTGACCAAATATTGGTGATAGAGCATGGGGAAATAGCAGAGAGAGGAAAGCATGAAGACCTAATAAGCAAAGAGGGACGCTATTATCAATTGTATACCTATCAGGCAAGAATCTAAATTTGGATTTGAAAACTCAGGTTTATTCATGGGGAAAAGATAGGATTTTGTAGATTTGATGTCCCAAAACAAAATTTAGAGATGAGTGATTTGAAATGGTATGTGATGTATACGGCTTCACGTTCCGAAAAAAAGGTGGCCACAAGATTAAGAGAAAAGGGTTGGGAAGTTTATTTGCCTCTGGTCACTGAGTTAAGACAATGGTCTGACAGAAAAAAGAAAGTAGAAAAAGCCCTATTCAACGGTTATGTTTTCGTAAAAACCCAGAGAAACCAACTTTGGGAATGTCTTCAAGTACCGGGAGCAGTGAAGTTTGTTCATTTTTCCGGGCAGCATGCCACAGTGAGGGAAGAGGACCTGGATATTATCAAAAGAGTTGTAGAAACCGGGGTGGCTGTCGAGACAGATGGTTCAGAAATTGAACCGGGAGAAAAAGTTCAAGTGATTGGAGGAGCACTACAAAATATGATAGGGGAGTGCGTGGAGAAAGGAAATAAAGATTATTTCATGATTAGGATTCCAGGAATTTATCAGAATATGCTGATATCTATCCCAAGGAAATTTTTGCAAGTCATTCCAGAAAAAATTCAATGAAAAAAGGCCGGTTTAAACGGCCTTTTTTAGTCTTTATTTTTTGGTAAAATATAGCGTCTAAATACGATTTGAGCCTGAAATAAATGGTCCGCAAATCGGTTAAATCCGACATTTCCATCTATGTTATCCGTAAATGTTAGTAGCATAGTACCCTCACCAGCTATATCGGAATAAGGGCCAATTCTATAACTTAATCCTGCTCTTACGGGCACGTACGCCGTTGTCAAGCTTTCATTGGTAGGTCGCTCGTCTGGGCTGTAAGATTTTGTTTGTTTGGTTGATACAGCCATTACACCTATTCCAGCCCCTCCGTAGATATTAAACCTGCTCCTATGCATATGATTGCTAAAAGGGATTAGGTTAATACTTGGCATGACATCCAGATAAAAAGTGGACCCCTTAGCGGTAAAGGAAGCACCTGCTATCCTCCATTTTTCCTGCACATTCAAATTACCATTATTGCTACTACTGATTGATTGGTATCCCACTGTATACCGAAGGTCAAAAACCTGAGATAGCTTTTTAGTCCAGGCTACTGAAAGAGAAGGCAAAATCTCAAAGCCTATGGTACGGTAAGGCCCTCCATTATCAATATAAGAAAACGATGGACCAGCACCCACAGTCAAGATGTTGTTTCTGGAAATCCTTTCTTTATAAAAGTTCTGGCTGTAAGAATTTGAAGATATCACCAAAAATAAAAGTGCCAGAAATAGTTGAAATACTTTTTTCATCACGTCTCAAAGAGCTTAAAGCTCAATTAATTCCTTTGCAAATTTGGCAACAAAAATGCCAAGTACCTGAAAGATGGCTTATTAAAAACTCGAATATCTGAAAATTATTGTTTCAGACGCCAAAATCAGGCTTCTTCAAAAGCCTTTTGAATCTCCTCCTCGGTAGTTTTCAGCTTCTTTTTACAAAAACTGACCAATTCTGTCGCCTCTTTCACCAATTCGGAAAGTTCATCTACACTCTTTTTGCCTTCTTCTAATTGTGCCAATATGAGCTCTAGGCGCTCCAATGCCTGCTGATAATTTAAATCCTTCATAGTTCTTTGATATCAGTGATTGTACTTTTAATCTTTTTTTGATTGCTTACTGTAAGAATCTCTTGACCTTTTTCAAGATCCTTTACCAAATGAATAGGAATCCCGTCCAATTCTGTTCGAGTGTAACCTCTTTCCAAAATTGCTTTGGGATCTAAGCTTTTTAAGCTTTTTTCAAGATGTTCTAATTTTTGACCATTAGACAAGACCTGCTGGGAGGCTGCCTTTTTTAAAGCCTGATGGAGTTGCTCCAGACGGTATGACTGTGTATTGAGATTTGTGGACAAATTCGCTTTGATCCTGTCTTTTCTGGCATTTAGCCTTTCTTTCTCCAAAGTCAGCCTGTTCTGGACTGCAGTTTTCAACCTTAAATTCTGTTGATGCAGTAAGTTGTCAGCAAGCTTTATGTTTTGTCTGGTTAGCCTGTCCAATCTTGTAAGGGCTATTCCTAAATTTTCCTCAAAAATTCTGAATCCTGAAAGTAGAAATTCAGCTACTGCTGTTGGAGTTTTTAATTTGGTATGGGCTACCAAATCTGCAACTGTTTCATCCCTTTCATGTCCTATGCCGGTAAAGACAGGCAAAGAAGAGTTGGCTATTTTGGCCGCTAGCCTATAGTCATCAAAGCAATCTAAATCCAACTGTGCACCACCACCTCTGATGATAATGACAGCTTCCAATCCTAACCTTTCTTTCAATTCCTCGGCTTTATCCAAAGCATTGATTAAGCTGGAAACAGCCTCGTTCCCTTGCATCATAGAAGGTATCAGCGTATGGTAAATTTTATACCCCTGAGGATTATGCTCCAATTGATTGATAAAATCACCATATCCAGCAGCAGTAGGGCTGCTGATAATGCCTATTTTTTGAATGACTTGAGGAAAAATTCGGGAAGCATTTAGTCTGAGTAGACCTTCTTTGGTTAGGCGATCGATGGTTTCCTGACGGATTCTAGCTCTTTCACCCAAGGAGAAAGAAGCATCAATGTCTTTCACAATCAGGCTTAACCCGTAAACAGGGTGAAAGGTGATTTGGACTTGTGCCAAAACTTTCATCCCATTTTTGATTCCTGTTCCTGTTAGACTTTCAAAGCGTGAAGCAATGGTTCTGTATGTAAACTGCCAGCAATTACAGCGAATTTTGGCCAAAACTTGATTGCCCTGTTTTTCGGCCAATTCAAAATAAGCATGTCCCTGAGGAGCCTGTCGGAAATCAGCGATTTCACCGATCACCCAATAGGTAGGATCCAACTGATTTTCCAATGTGGATTTGATCAGCTCTCCCAGCTCCTGTATGGATAGCGCTTGCTGCATCTTTATTTGAATTTTTGGGCAGCCGCCTTGATCAATTGATTCAACTCCATACTAGCTCTTAGCATTGGCAGACGAACTTGATCATCACAAATCCCCAGATGACAAAGGAGGTTTTTGATTCCCACAGGATTTCCCTCTTTATACATCAGGTCATTAATTTCTAAAAGTGAAAAAGCCGCTTCTTTACTTTCAGAGTCCGTTCCGTGACATAATTTATGAAAGGTTTCAGGAAGGGCATTTGCCAAAACTGAAATGACTCCAACTCCTCCTATACCATACAGAGCTTTGGTCATTAGGTCATCTCCAGAGATTAGCAAAAAATCTTGAGGCTTACCAGCTGCAATACGCATGCACTGCTCCAAATTTCCGCTAGCCTCTTTGATTCCTATGATATTTGGATGGTTTGCTAAGCTAAGTGTGGTTTCTGCACTCAAATTGGACATGGTTCTTCCCGGTACATTATAAAGAATAACCGGAACAGGGCATGCATCAGCGATAGCTCGATAATGTGCAATGATACCTGCCTGACTTGGCTTATTATAGTAAGGGCTTACTGATAAAATAGCGTCAATTCCAGTAAAATCTGTATTTGCGATTTCATCTAAAACGGACTGCGTGTTATTCCCTCCAATTCCATAAACTACAGGAACTCTTCCAGCATTATATTTTAGACAAGCTGCCAACACTTGTTTTTTCTCTGTTGCATTCAAAGTGGCAACTTCCCCAGTAGTTCCTAATGCTACCAGGTAATCAACTCCACCTTTGATAGTGTGATCAATGAGTTTTTCCAATCCATTGTAATCAATGGTGTAATCATCATTAAAAGGAGTGGCCAGTGCCACACCCGTACCGTAAAATTGGTTCATTGCTTTTCGAATTTGGAGGTGCAAAGATAATTGCTTCCTCGTGGTTTGGTTCTACCTTAAATAAAATAGGAATTATTCCTGAATCATAGAAAGAAACTCTTCCTCTGAAATCAATGGAATACCTAATTTTTGGGCTTTATCCTTTTTGCTAGGCCCCATTCCTTCACCTTCTATAATAAAATCCAGATTCTTGGAAACGGAAGAAATGTATTGCCCTCCGTGGGCTTGAACGAAATCAACAATCTCATCCCGCTTAAAGTTTACCAATTTGCCTGAAGCTAATATTTTCTTTCCAGCCAGGGATTGACTTGCAGGCTCTTGATCCGCCTGGTCTATTTCGAATTTGAGACCTAAATCTCTCAACTGCTGAAGTATTCTCTGATTTTCAGGATTGGCAAAAAACTCATGGATGCTTTGAACCAAAGTGCCTCCCACGCCATTGATTTCCAATAATTCCTCTTCTGTTGCTTCTTGTAACTTATCCAAGGTTTTGAAGTGTCTAGCCAAAAGTTGGGCTGTATTTTCTCCTATATTTCTGATACCAATCGCAAACAAAACCTTTTCAAAAGGCTGACTTTTGGATGCCTTAATACCCTCCAGCATATTGGAAATAACTCCTTCTTGAAAGGTGTTAGCCTTTAGTTTTTTGATTCGCTCTCGAAGTTCATCCGGTAATTCCAGATTCAATCGCAGAATGATGCCATGCACGGTTCCTTCCTTTTTACTGGCTTCCAGGATTCTCTCAAATTCCACTCTTCTTCCAAGAAAAATTTCCAAGACAACTGCTACCGGTATATAATCTTCCAGCTTGGGAAGTTCTGGATGATCCTTCAGGGAGTTGATCAGATAATCCACCATGCCCGTGTTGGATGGAACTTTCTTCTTCCATTTTCTTATTTGTTCCTGAAATCCTCTCAGGGTTTCGTTCAATGGAAGCTCAGCAGCACTTTCTAGGTACTCCTGAATTTGCTTGAAGGAAATTTGTTCGGTCAAAGCAAAAAGTGCTTTTTCCAATTTGATATAGAGCAGTCCACTCCCTTCCTTTTCATATTGGTCTTGGCTCATTTCCAAACCCAGCAATTCACGCTCTTTGGTTTCTAGAAGGTAAATATCACTATAGTTGGAGATGAACTTTTGGTCAATTAATGCTCGAATTCTTTCTGTTCCCAATGAATCAATGTCCATGGCTCTTTTAGAAACGAAGTGCTCGATTCTTCCCAGAACCTGTGGAGGGCAGGATTCAGCATTGGGACAAAAGTGCTTTGCTTCACCTTCTTTTCGCTCCAGGGCAGTTCCACATTCAGGGCAGGTTTGAATATATTGGATAGGCTGCATGCCAGCTTTCCTTTTCTGAAGATTTACAGCTGTTATTTTTGGAATGATTTCCCCGCCTTTTTCGACAGCCACTATATCACCTTCATGAATTCCCAATCTTTCGATTTCGTTGGCATTGTGGAGGGATGCGCGTTTCACAGTCGTTCCTGCCAAACTCACTGGCGCCAAATTAGCTACGGGTGTGATAGCCCCTGTTCTTCCCACTTGATAAGTGATTGAAAGCAATTCTGTTTCAGCACTTTCAGCTTTGTATTTGTATGCAATCGCCCAACGTGGAATCTTGGCCGTAAAACCTAATTCCTCTCTTTGCTCATAATTGTTAATTTTCAGTACCACACCGTCTGTATCCAATGGAAGGGTATGGCGCTTTTCTCTCCAAGTTTCAATGTATTGTAAAACCTCTTCCACATTAGAGGCTTTTGTATAGGTCTGTGAGACATTAAAGCCCCATTTTTCAATAAGATGAATAGCTTCTGCATGAGTTTCAACCCCAATATTTTCTCCCAAAAGCTGATAAAAATAGCAATTCAACCTCCTTTTGGCGACGACCGAGGAGTCCTGCATTTTTAATGTTCCCGAAGCTGCATTTCTAGGATTGGCCAGCAGCGCGTCTCCCTTTTCCGCCCTTTCTGCATTGATTTTTTCAAATTCTTTCAATGGCAAAAATATCTCTCCCCGAACCTCAAATTTTTCTGGAATATTTTCTCCCGCTACTGAAAGTGGGATGTTTCGGATGGTTCTCACATTGGCTGTGACATCATCACCTTTAGTCCCGTCACCTCGGGTTACGGCTCGGGTCAGTTTGCCATTTTCATAAACCAAACTGATTGCCACTCCGTCGAATTTCATTTCGCAGAAATATTCGTAATCCGAATGCCCCAATCCTTTTTGTACGCGTTCGTCAAAGGCTTTGAGCTCTTCGATCGTATAGGTATTGCCCAAAGAAAGCATGCGGTATTCATGCGCGACAGTTTGAAATTCCTTGGTAATCGTACCACCAACTCGCTGACTTGGACTATCTGGATCCAACAAATCCGGATATTCAGTTTCAAGCCGAATTAGTTCTTCCAGCAACTGATCAAACTCATAATCAGATATTTCAATTCTGCTCTCCTGATAATACAGGTGATTATGATAATTGATTTGTTGGCTGAGTTCTGCGATCCTTTTGGCAGCTTGTTGGTGATTCATGGATTGGAAAGAATTTTGGGTGGGTAAAAATACCCCTTTGCATTTGGCTTCACAAGGAGATTATCCTTCAAAATATGCAACTAAAAATAAAGATAGCTGTTGGATACCTTTGTATATATTTGTTTCTAAATCTGTTCATATGAGCAAAAAGACCAGTGTAGAAAGTAAAATTTTGGAAAAGGCATATCAGCTTTTTTTGGAAAAGGGATATCGTCATACTACTATGGACGATATTGCTCAGGAATTGACCATGAGCAAAAAAACGCTCTACAAGTATTTTCCTGGCAAACTGGAATTGCTTTCCGCATCCTTTGATAAGCTTAAAACCAAAATGACGGCCAAAGTAGAGGCTATTTTGGATAATAGATATATTACATTTCCACTCAAGCTGAAGTCCACGCTTTCAGTGATTGCTACCCATTTGGCACCTATCAATCCAGGCTTATTTGAAGATTTGAGGGAATATGCACCTGAGATTTGGGTGGAATTGCAAGAGTATATTAATGAGTCGGCTTTTCTTCGATTTCAAAAGCTAATAGAGCAGGGGAAAGAACAGGGATTGGTAAAAAACAACCTGAATGTCAGCTTAGTAGTGACTCTATACGCAGCTGCTGTCCAGTCATTATTAGATCCAAAATTTTTGAGCCAGTTTCCGGAAAATATCCGAAAGGAAATGAGTTTACCGCCCTCTGATATTTATGATCAGGCGATCACGATTATCTACAATGGGATTTTGACGGAGGATGCGAGAGATGAATTTACCAATGCATAAAGGCCCCTTTAAGGGTTTTCCTTATCTTTGCGACCTGATTAGAAATTTGTAATCACCCATTCAGACATGTCTAAGAATTTCAAGCGATATACAGTTACCTCAGCTTTACCTTATGCCAATGGGCCCTTGCATATCGGCCATTTAGCGGGATGCTATGTTCCTTCAGATATTTATGTGCGCTACCTTCGATCCAAAGGAAAAGATGTAGCCTATATCTGCGGATCGGATGAGCATGGAGTAGCCATTACAATCAAAGCGAAAAAAGAAGGAAAAACTCCCCAGGAAGTAGTGGATCATTATCATGAAATGATGAAAAAAAGCTTTTCCGAATTCGGAATCAGCTTCGATCATTATTCCAGAACTTCCGCCAAAATCCATCACGAAACAGCTCAGGGATTTTTCAAGGATTTGTATGAAAAAGGAGAATTCTTGGAGCAAAGCACTGAGCAGTATTTCGATGAGGAAGCCGGGCAATTCTTGGCCGATCGCTACATAGAAGGTACCTGCCCTAAGTGCGGAAATGAAAATGCCTATGGAGATCAGTGCGAGCGATGTGGATCTTCTTTAAGCCCTACTGATCTAATCAATCCTAAATCCAAATTGAGTGGAGCAACACCGGTTCTGAGAGAAACCAAGCACTGGTTTTTGGACTTGGCTCGCTATCAGAATTTTTTGAAAAAATGGATTTTAGAGGAGCATGCTCAAGATTGGAAAAACAATGTATTGGGACAATGCAGATCATGGTTGGAAGCTGGTGATGGCTTGCAGGCAAGGTCCATGACAAGAGATTTGGATTGGGGTATCAAAGTGCCTTTGCAAGATGCACAAGGGAAGGTGCTCTATGTTTGGTTTGATGCGCCAATTGGCTATATCTCCTCTACGAAAGAGTGGGCTGCTGAAAAAGGGATTGACTGGAAGCCTTATTGGAAAGATGATGAAACCAAGTTGGTTCACTTCATTGGAAAAGACAATATCGTTTTCCATTGTATCATTTTCCCGGCTATTTTGAAGACTCACGGAGGCTATATCCTTCCAGAAAATGTTCCGGCCAATGAATTCTTGAATTTGGAAGGAGATAAAATTTCTACTTCCAGAAACTGGGCTGTGTGGTTGCATGAGTACTTGGAAGAATTTCCGGGAAAGCAGGATGTACTTCGTTATGTATTAACTGCCAATGCTCCTGAGACTAAAGACAATGATTTTAGCTGGAAAGATTTCCAGGCTAGGAATAATTCTGAGTTGGTGGCTATCTATGGCAATTTTGTCAATAGGGCAGTGGTTTTGACTCATAAATATTATCAAGGAGAGATTCCACAGCGTGGAGAGTTGACCGGCTATGATGAGGAAGTGTTGCAGGCCCTTTCTGAGTTTCCTGAAAAAATTGAGGCTTCCATTGAACGCTATAGATTCAGAGAGGCATTGGGAATCATGATGGATTTGGCTCGATTGGGGAATAAGTATCTTGCTGATACCGAGCCTTGGAAAGTGGTGAAAACGGACGAAGTTCGCACAGCTACCATCATGAATATTGCCCTCAATATCGCTGCAAATTTGGCGATCGTTTCCGAGCCATTCTTACCATTTACGGCGCAGAAATTAGTGGGCCTATTCGGGTTGGAAGCTCCAGACTGGACTCAGGCAGGTAATGGACAGCTCTTGAAAGAAGGCTCAAGCATTGGTCAAATGGGCCTTTTATTTGAGAAAATTGAAGATGAAGTAGTAGAAAAGCAATTGAATAAACTCCAAGAATCCAAAAAGATGAACGAAGCAGCAAATGCACCAGCAGTACCGATGAAGGAAATAATTACTTATGATGATTTCGCAAAATTGGATATGCGGGTAGTAACCGTTTTGGAGGCTGAAAAAATGCCTAAATCCAAGAAATTGATCAAACTGAAAGTAGATACCGGCTTAGGACATAGAACTGTTTTGAGTGGAGTAGCTGAGCATTTTGAACCGGAGTTTTTGGTGGGTAAGCAAGTAACCATGCTGATCAACTTGGCACCAAGAAAAATGATGGGTATTGATTCCGAGGGAATGATTTTGATGGCTGAAGACAAAGATGGTAAGCTGAAGCTATTGATTCCTCATGAGGGAACGGCGAGCGGTTCGACAATCTCATAATATTGAGATGCGAGAGGCTAGAAGCGAGAGATGAGAGTTTAGAGTCTAGAGCCTACTAAAAAAAAGAAAGCCATCGGAGATAACCAGATGGCTTTCTTTTTAGATATACCTGTCTAATTTCTAACATCTAACTTCTTTCAACTAAGTATATCCTTTTTATTTCTAGCATCTATCATCTCGCTTCTCGTATCTATAAATCAATGCAGTGGCCTTTTTTTAATCATCCCTCCTTTGGTATCCTTGATCGGATATTGGATCACAAATGCTTTGGGGTCAATTTTGTCTATTTCGGTTAGAACTCTGGTGACTTCCAGTCGGGTTACCACACAGAATAATACATTTCGGTCAGGATTTTTGGCTTTTTCCCCAAAGCCTCCATCAGCTTTGAAGGCAGTTACTCCTCGTCCCAAGTCGTAAGTGATTTTTGTTTTGATATCATCCGAGAAGTCGGAAATGATCATTACTCCGATATATTCTTCTACCCCATTGATCAAAAAATCCACTGTTCTGGAAGCTGAAAAATAAGTCAGCATGGAGTACATGGCTGTTTCCAAGTTGACCATAAGCGCGGCAACCAAGAATAAACAGACATTGAATACAGTAATAAAATCGCCTACAGTTAAGCTGGATTTTCTTGATACTTGAATGGCCAATACTTCCGTGCCATCAATTACTGCTCCTCCACGAATAGCAAAGCCAATTCCGCTTCCCAAGAAAAACCCCCCAAAAACCGCTATAAGTAGCTTATCAGCAGTAATGGTGGGTAATTTTATATAATGGACCAATAGTGCTAAGGCAAATATGGCTAGGGTGCTTTTCAGTGCAAACCTAAGGTTGAGTTGCTTGTAGCCTAGATATATAAATGGAATATTGACCAAAATAATAAGGTAGGAGAGATCCAGTGGGGTCAGGATTTCCAAAAGCAAGGAAACCCCCATGGCACCGCCGTCAAAAAATCCATTGGGCAATAAAAATCCTTTTAGCCCAATACTCGCCATAATTACTCCTATTCCAATGAATATAACGTCCTTAATTTGTCTCCAAGTTGTCACTTGTTGTACCCAATTTTTGTCCGTCACCTTTAGTATACCTTTCGCCATATGCGAAATTAATCTAAAAAGGGGAAACAATTTTATTTTATGGATTAGCAGTTTTTTTCTGATATTATTCAGATAAATCAAATTTTAAGCTGTTCTATTGAAAAAATCCTAATCACCGCTATGATTTTTGAATTAATGTAAAATTCACTTATCTTATCCGAGGACTCCGTAAATTTTTGAAACTTATGAAAATAGAAGGATATAATGCTGGAGAGCATTATGATGAGATGTTTACACCCCAAGGAGAAATACGCCCTCATTATGAGGAGTTTTTTCAAAGCCTTAAGAAAATTCCCAACAGGAAGATGAATCACCTGCAGTTTTCTGCCAATCAAACTCAGCGGGCAATGGGGATGACCTTTAATGTGTATCACGACAATCAGGGATTGGAGAAGATTCTTCATCTGGATATCGTTCCCAGAATAATTCCCAATCAGGAATGGAAAAAGCTGGAGGCAGGTCTCAAGCAAAGGACATATGCTCTAAATCTTTTCTTGCAGGACATTTATAACGACAGAAAAATTCTAAAGGATAAAATCGTTCCAGAAGAATTAATATTAGGCAGTAAGGATTACCTCAAGCCTTGTATTGGCTTGACGCCTCCTAAAGGAATTTGGTGTCACATCACAGGCACAGATTTGATCAAAAATAAAGATGGGGAGTATTACATATTGGAAGATAATCTTCGCTGTCCTTCCGGGGTGTCTTATATGCTGGAAAGCAGGGAAATTATCAAACGGGCTTACCCTAATTTGTTTAATAAAAAGGGAGTGATGCCTGTCTCTGATTATCCTGCTAAGTTGCTTAGGATGCTACAGAATCTCTGCAATAAGACAAAGCCAGTAGTAGGAGTTTTAACTCCTGGAATTTACAATTCAGCATATTATGAGCATTCCTATTTGGCTCTTCAGATGGGGGTGGAATTGGTCAATGGGGTAGATCTAATCGTGCAGGATAAAAGGGTATTTATGCAAACCACCCAAGGCCTGCAGCAAATAGATGTGCTGTATCGCAGGATTGATGATGTGTTCTTAGATCCTTTGGCTTTTAGACCAGATTCAATGTTAGGGGTGCCGGGGTTATTTGAGGCCTATAAGGCGGGTTATATAGCATTAGCTAATGCACCAGGAACGGGTGTGGCAGATGATAAGGCGGTATATGCCTATGTTCCCAAAATCATCAAATATTACTTAGATGAAGATCCAATACTTAATAATGTGCCCACTTATTTGTGTAGAGAGGAAAAGGATAGGAAATATGTCTTGGAGCACATCGATGAGTTGGTAGTTAAGGAAACCAATGCAGCTGGCGGATACGGGATGCTGATCGGGCCTAAAGCCAGTGAGGATGAACATGATAAATTCCGTGAATTGATAAAAAATAATCCTACCAATTATATAGCTCAGCCAACTTTATCGCTATCTACTGTTCCAACACTCACTGAAGAGGGACTGGGAGCAAGACATGTGGATTTGCGTCCTTACATATTGTATGGTAGTGAAATTGAAGTAATTCCTGGAGCTCTCACAAGGGTTGCGCTGAGAGAAGGCTCTTTGGTAGTCAATAGCTCTCAAGGAGGAGGAAGTAAGGATACTTGGGTCTTATACAATTAATCGAAAACTATGTTAAGCCGCGTTGCAAACCATATATATTGGCTGGGAAGATACCTGGAAAGGGCTGAAAATTATGCCCGATTCATCGATGTAAACTTTAACCTGATGCAGGATTTGCCTGTAGATCTCAAAGAACAATGGCAGCCTTTGATAGCTGCTACAGGTGATTGGGATTTATATACAGCCAAGTATCAGGAATTCGAGAAAAATCAGGTGTTGTTCTTTTTGGCATTTGACTTGGATAATCCCAACTCCATGTTTTCTGCGATCTCCAGAGCCAGGGAAAATGCTCGGATTATCCGTGAAAATTTGAGTAAAGAAACTTGGGAAAAGACCAACCAGCTCTATATGATGATGCAGGAAGGTTGCGAGAAAAAAGTTTGGAAGAAGCCAGACCCAAGACCTTTTTTCGAAAAAATCAAAAATCAAATCCTTCTGTTATATGGAATTGCAGATAGCAGCGTAGCCAGAGTTGAGGGCTGGTATTTTAGACAATTGGGCCAGTTTTTAGAAAGAGCTGATAAAACTTCCAGAATTTTGGATGTGAAGTATCATATTTTACTGCCTCCCGGACAGGATATAGGCTCTCCTTTGGATTTTCTACACTGGATGGCTTTGCTTAAGTCGGTGACTGGCTTTAATACTTATCGAAGAGTTTATGGAAATATAGACCCTTCCAATGTTGTGGAGTTTTTGGTTTTGAATAAATATTTTCCAAGGTCAATTTATTATTGTTTGAAAGAGGCAGAGTCTTGCTTACATCATATTTCAGGGAATCTGGATGGTGGCTTTAAGAACCCAGCTGAGAAAGCCATTGGAGAGCTCAGGTCTCATGTGGAGTTTGCAGAAGTTTCCGAAATAATAGACTTCGGTTTACATGAATACTTGGATAATCTGCAAATAAAACTGAATAAGCTATCAGAACTGATCGACAGTACGTACTTTCGACTTAGGGATAACTTTATCTCACAAAATCAGGATCAATAATGACATTTTGCCTCGGCATTAAGACCAAACAAGGACTGGTGGGTCTTTCTGACACTAGAATCACCTCTGGAAATGAGACTACCTCTTCCAAAAAAGTATTTACAGTAAACAGAGAAAAACACTCCTTTTTTATCATGACGAGTGGTCTTAGATCTGTAAGAGATAAGGCTATTACATACTTTACAGAAGTCATTGAGCAGCAAGATGAGTCTTTTACCAAATTGTATCATGCCGTAAATGAGTTTGGGAATCAGGTAAAAACAGTTGCTAAAGAGGATAAGCAATTTTTAGAAGAGGCTGGTTTGAGTTTTAATTTATTTTCAATCATTGGAGGGCAGCTGGAGCATGATCCCGAGCCAAAGCTCTATCTATTATACCCTCAAGGAAATTGGATAGAAATCAGAAAAGGAACTCCCTTCGTGATCATTGGAAACTCAGGCTTTGGAAATCCGGTGTTAAAGAGATCCCTTCATTATGAGGATTCTATGGAATACGCACTACGTTGTGCATTTCTAGCTTTTGATGCTACCAGGATTTCGGCCAATGATGTGGATTTCCCCATAGATACGGTTGTTTTGAAAAATGACGAGTATTTCATTAAGGAAAAAAGATTTGAGCAAAAAGAACTGGAGCATATATCAGCATTTTGGAATAATAGACTCAAAAATGCCATTGCGGAATTACCCGCTGAAGTATTAAATACAGCAATTTCGGATTTTCAGAAATTAGTAGAAGAGGAGGAAAGCTGATATGCTAATCCAAGTCAGGCACCTCAGCGAATATAGTTATGCAAATCCTGTGGGTTTGGGGGTTCATAAGCTTTTTCTGATTCCTCAACATCGTCCATATTTTCGGATTGAGCATCAAAAAATCAAGATTGATCCAAAACCTGTGGATCATAATTACAGGCAGGACTTAGCAGGAAATTGGTATCAACAGGCTTGGTTTGTGGGAGAGACAGAATCACTCAAGATCGAAACAGACTGGATTTTTAGACTGGATTCCTTTAATCCCTTTGGGTTTATATTGGATAAAGGATTTGAGGACTCTGGTTGGAATCATGAATATCCCCATTTTAATTATCAGGACGTGGAGAAGTTTTTAATTCCTTTTCTTGACCGTCCTGAACCTGTTAAGTACCGGGAATTCATAATCCCTATTAAAAGTAAATCCTCAGGTCTGGTCGATTTTTTAGTTAGACTGACAGAAAAGGTCCATCAAAACTGGGGGCATATCATCAGACACGAACAGAATATTTGGGATGCTAGCCTGACTTATTCCTCCAAAAAGGGATCCTGTAGAGATTTATCCTTGATGCAAATGGATATGTTAAAGTCCCTGGGACTTGCTACTCGTTTTGTTAGTGGATATGCTTTCAACCCTGAATTGGATGAAGGCCATGAGTTACATGCTTGGTTGGAAGTCTATCTTCCGGGTTCCGGTTGGGTAGGAATGGACCCAAGTCTTGGGCTTTTTACAGACCATAATTATATCCCACTGGCTGTGCATGCTGACCCTGACGCAACTATGCCAATTCAGGGAGCATTTTTAGGTTCGGGTAAATCCGAGCTACATACTCACGTTGAACTCAAGCTAATTCGTGCCTGATTAGTTGGCCACTACTGCTTGTTTTTCAGGCATTTCAAAAATATCCTCATTCAAGGGGTCTTCACTAAGGACTACATCAGAAAAGCTTACCTGATAACGGATTCTACCGGTAGAATCTCCTTCCAAGGTATATCCTGTCATTATCCTTGGAAACACTAATCCTCCTGCATCTCGATAATCTTCATATTTCAAGGCATTAAACTGACTGTTGGATTGATCGAAAAAAGTCACAGTATAAAGTAACCATTGAAGCCTTTTGGTTTCGGAATCAACTAGCATGACATATTGATCTTCTGGACTATCCCCTTTTCCTTCATCAAAGGAAACCTCAAAGGCCTCAAACTCTTCCCCATTCAAAGTTTTATTGTCAACCTTTTTCACATTTACGCCTGGGTCTGTGAAAATGTAGGGAATTGAAAAAAAGTAGAAATAAAGATTATGATAAAACCTTACGGAATTACCAGCAAAAGCCTGCCTGTTTGGACTGATCCAAACCTTTTCTCCATCAAACCCAATTTGAAAATTCTGAGCGTCAATTCTTCCTTTTCTACTGTCTAAATTAAAAAAGTGATTTTCCTGGGTCAGATTAGTTTCATGAATCATGGTATAGGAAAAAGCCTTGGAATCTATCCATTTATTCCAATCTCCATGAGCATCCAATACCTGCTTGAATTCCTCCGGTTGCTCAAGTCTTGGATCAGGAGTTTTTTCTGCACAGGAAATTATTAGAATGATGATGATAGAACAAAGAAAGGTTGAGAGGCTACGCATGAGATTTATATTTGATCGGGAAGATAAAAACTTTCTATGCTTTTTACCCATTTAATCTCCGCGTTTAAATGAGAAAACTGGCGATTCAAATTATTTTTTAGAATTAGTCTTAATAATAAAGATTCTTGTTTTAATTTTGTCCAAGTCTAAATAAGAAAGATATCCATGGCTCAGAAATCTACTCTTTGGAAGAAAGTTCGTTCAGTATTTAATCAAATTCACCTCTATGCAGGTTTAATATCCGGCTTAGTGGTTATTGTAGTTTGCTTGAGTGGAACTATCTATGTCTACAATACTGAAATCAAGGAATGGGCTGATTCTGATAGATATTTTGTAGAAAAAGGAGAAGAATCCTTGTCTTTGGACGTGCTGAAATCTCAGATGGAAAGTAAGATGGAAGGAAAAGTGACTTCCGTCTTTGTATCTGAAGATCCTGAGAAGTCCGTTCAAATTGGATTTTTGAAAGCAGGAGAAGAGGGTAGAGGTACTACCTATTATGTGAATCCATATACTGCTGAAATTTTAGCAGATAATTCCGAGCGAACTTCAACAGAGGAATTCATGAGCTATATGTTTTCTCTACACCGCTGGCTGATGATTGATAGAGTGGAGGAGCCGATTTTGGAAAGTATGGGTAATCGGGATTTAGGAAGATTTATAAACGGAATCGCCACTTCTTTATTTCTGCTGGGAGTTATTACCGGAATTTTCATTTGGGTTCCACAAAAAGTGAAAGGTTGGAAGCAAGGATTGAAAGTGAAATGGTCTGGAAACTGGAAGCGAATTAATCACGACCTACATAATACCTTAGCTTTTTATTCACTGATTGCATTGTTTATCATGTCCGCAACTGGTCTTTTCTGGTCATTTCAATGGTACAGGGAAGGCTGGCAGAAAACATGGGATACCTATCAGGCACCCCAGGAAGAAAAATCTGAACCAGAGGAGATTATTGTTCCCGGACCAGCCAAAGAGTTCTCTTTAGATGCAGTATTAGCTTCTTCTCAGGAGATTTTGCCTTATGCTGGAAATACAAGAATTTCCCTTCCTTCGGATGATTCCCAAACGATTGAAGTTACCAAGTATAGAACAGGATTTTTTGCAAGGGCGGGATCGGATCAGCTTTCTCTAGATCAATCAAATCTCAGCTTGGTTAATCAAAAACTTTTTTCTGATATGTCAGTGCGGCAGCAAATCGGGAGATCCGTGAAAAGTCTACACACGGGTGAGATTTTTGGGTCCTTCACGAAGTTTCTATGGTTTGTGGCTTGTCTTATTGCAACTTCACTACCTATAACAGGAACTTTGATCTGGTGGAATAAAAGGAAGAAAAAATCTGCGAAGAAAAAGTCAAAGGGTAAAACTGAGGTTGCACAAATGGCTTAAGACCTTTCAGGGTTTTGGGAGAAATATGCCTTAAATTGAGGCATGAAAAAACTTCTTCTACTCTGTTTATTCTTTTTGTTTGCCTTTGGTTCTGCTTTCTCCCAAGAGAAAAGCTGGATGCTAGGCCCCTTCCTTAGGCCTAATAATGCTGTGCCAATCATCAGCCCTGATCCAGAAAGCACTTTTCTGGACCCCATGAGTCAGAGAACTGTTTTTTGGGAATCCATGGCAACCTTTAATCCTGCAGCCATTGTCAAGGATGGAAAGATTCATGTCCTGTATCGTGCAGAAGAAAAGTTGGGGGAAAAGGAGATTGGCGGGCATACTTCCAGAATTGGGATGGCTATTTCTTCCGATGGAATCAATTTCGATAGAAAATCAAGCCCGATATTTTTTCCCGGCAATGATAATCAAAAGGAATTTGAATGGACCGGAGGCAGCGAAGATCCTCGAATAGTTGAGACTGAGGATGGCTTGTATGTTCTAACCTATACGCAGTGGAATAGGGATGTGCCAAGACTTGCTGTGGCTATTTCAAAGGATTTATATAACTGGGAGAAAAAGGGTCCTATTTTTATCAATTGGAAGGAAGGCAAGTACCATAACGTTGAGTCAAAATCCGGAGCCATAGTAACCAAATTGGTAGACGGGAAATTGGTGGCTGCTAAAATCAACGGAAAATATTGGATGTATTATGGTGTTCCGCATATTTGGCTAGCAAGTTCTGAGGATTTGATTAATTGGACACCGGTAGAAAACCATGAAGGAAATAGAGTGCCTGTTTTGAGTCCCAGACCAGGATATTTTGATTCTTGGTTGGTAGAAGCTGGACCGCCGCCTATTTTGACAGAAGATGGAATTGTGGTGTTGTATAATGCAGGAAACTCGCAAGCTGTGGGTGTTCAAAACTTGGGCAATCGGGTGTATACAGGTGGTCAGGCGCTTTTTGATGTGAATGAACCTTGGAAATTAGTAGATAGAACTGATGAGCCATTTATCCAGCCCGAACTACCATTCGAGAAGTCTGGGCAATATCCGGAAGGGACTACCTTTCTAGAAGGCTTGGTTTATTTCCAAGGAGCTTGGTACTTGTATTATGGTACAGCGGATAGTATGGTTGGGGTAGTTGTAGATAGAGATTAGAGGCGAGAGACGAGAAGCGAGAAATGAGAAGCGAGAGAACTGATGCGAGAAGTAAGAGACTCGAAGTTATATTTATGAGAGAAATTAGGATTAGGTATAATTTCTATGGGAGTTGCCTAGGGTTTGAGTGAAAAGTTTAAAATGAAGTTTTAAGAGAGAATACCTTCAATTGCTATGAATAGTAAGTTGCTTTTTTCAACCATTTTGGTGGTTTTATCGGGTTTTGCTCAAGCTCAAGAAGCCAAAAACATTATTTTGATCACCTTGGATGGCTTAAGGTGGCAGGAAGTTTTTTCGGGAGCTGATTCTTTATTTCTCAGAGATGCCGAAATGGTCAAAAACCCTCAAGGCTTATACAATGAATTCTGGGAGACTAATCCCGTCAAAAGAAGGGAAGTTCTGCTTCCATTTTTTTGGAACACAATTGCTTCTACAGGACAGCTTTATGGAAATCGCCAATTGGGAAATAAGGTAAATAACCAAAATACCCATTGGTTTTCCTATCCGGGTTACAATGAAATTTTGAGTGGTTTTGCTGATGATCAACGAATCAACTCAAATGATAAAATTAATAACCCCAACAAGACCTTCTTGGAATATCTCAACCAAAAGGAAGGTTTTGCCGGTAAGGTTTTGGCTTTCGGCTCTTGGGATGTTTTTCCTTATATCATCAATGAGGAAAGAAGCGGAATTCCTGTGAATGCAGGTTTTGATCAGGCTGAAGGAGAGCACTTGTCTGATAAAGAAGAGTTACTGAATAGATTACAGACAGAGATTATTGGACCTTGGACCGAAGTTCGATTGGACGCCTTTACCCATCATTTTGCTATGGAGGCATTGAAAAACCAAAGACCAAGAGCATTGTATATTGCCTATGGTGAAACAGACGATTGGGCGCATGAGAACCATTACGATAGATATCTTTGGGCTGCCAGGCAAACCGATGATTACATCAAAGAAATCTGGGAATGGGTTCAAAGTGATTCTGAATACCGAGATAACACCACCCTCATTATCACTACAGATCATGGAAGAGGAGTTAGAAAGGATACCTGGTTGGGACATGGATCTTCCATTCCGGAATCCAGCGAAACTTGGATTGCTCTATTGGGAGCAGGAATAAGCCCTCGAGGTGAAATTTCAGAAAAGGGGCAATGGTATAATGCACAAATTGCCCGAACGATTTTTGAAATGCTAGGCTTCGAGTACCCTGATGAAAAGGCAGCTAAGTCCTTGAAATTGACATCAAGTAACTAGCCGGGTCTACTTTTTTAGCCTTAAGATATTCTCTAGCGCACTTTTGATTTTTAAAATAGAAACAGAGGCTTTCTGAAATTCCATTTGACTTCTTGAGCATGAGAGAATGCAAAATTGCGAAGCTGGAAGATGATTGGTTGAAATTAACTAACCATGAATCCAATTTCTAGAAATCACTTTAACTCAGTCTGTCAAAATTAGATTTTCGAGAAAGCCTCCATCTTTCCAAGATGAATTAAGGTTTTGAACCCATCAACATCACCTCGCTGACTACCACCTCGGTAATATATTTTTTTACTCCGTTTTTATCCGTGTAATTCCGGCTGCTCAATTTTCCTTCTATGCCGATTTCAGAACCTTTATCCGTGTATTTTTCCAAAATATCTACCTGCTTGTCCCAGATAACCAAATTATGCCAAGTGGTTTCGGTGACTTTTTCACCTTGCTGATTTCTGTAAGTTTCATTAGTGGCTAACCTGATTTTCCCAAGCTTTTTTCCTGATTCCAAAGTCTTTACTTCGACTTTGTCTGCCATTCTTCCGATGAGTTGTACTCTGTTTTTAAGCGCATTCATAATAGTTATAGTTTTAGTGTGAAATAATTTTTCGCCTTTGGCAAAATGTTGATTCAAAGTTGCAGGATAGGCGATCAGTTAGTCGGGAGGCAGTCGATAGTATCCGATAGCAGTCGTTTGTTGTCGGATAATTGGACTTTAGGAGACCCAATTCAAAAAAATCAAAAAAAAGTTTAGTGATTTTTTATGCCTTTTTGTTGGATAGGTCTTTTATTACTAGGCTGTACCTAGCTAAGGACTTATTTGATTAGTAAGAGAAAGGTTGATAAAGAATAAATTTCAGTTCAATTATTTACTGTATCATTACCAATAAGTTGGTCATAAATACATTTTATAAATAATCTGATTATCCGCAATCATGCTAGTTGACAAAAAGATTTAATTAGTTGTTTTCGGTAAGAAAGCGGAAATCCATATTAAACAAGTTGACATTGAAAAAGTCAGTTTTCTTATCTTTACCTATATCAAAATTGATTTAAAATATGAGTTTGAACCTAGCATATTACAGAAAATCAGACTGGAGCAAATTGATAGAGATGATTGATGATCCTGAAAAAATGCATGATACTTGGGAAGAGTGGTACCAAGACTTTTTGAGGGTCGAAAAACAATTAAAGTCTTTAGGTTTTTCACCTAAAAGAATCACAGTCGATTTGGATAAGCTGAAGGAATTTTGTCTTCAAAAGAGAATCAAGATTGACGGAAATGCCAGATCTTCCTATGTTAGCTCATTAAGTTAAAATCTCGTTAGTTATTAAACTGACGAATAATTCAAGGAAAATTTATAATCGCTGAATATCTTATCATCAAATTATAGTTATTTTGAATTCATGGTCGTTCAACTAGATTCAACCATCACTTGCCCAAATTGTGGATTTCAAAAAAGAGAGCATATGCCTGAAGATGCCTGTGTTTTCTTTTATGAATGTGTGCAATGTAAAACTATACTCAAACCTCTTCCTGGTGACTGTTGCGTTTTTTGCAGTTATGGAACAGAGAAATGTCCACCGATTCAAAAAGGTAATTCTTGTTGTTGAATTAGTCACAACTTAATAAAATTGAATTCTATGCTCACTGCAATCCACCCCAAGCTTCCCATGAGGGACAAGAACCTAACTCAAAAATATTATTGTGATCAATTGGGGTGTGAGGTCTTGGGGAATGTTGACTATGAGGATTACCTTATGTTAAAGAAAGATCATATTGAGATTCATTTTTTTCGGTTTAAGGATTTGGACCCCAAAGAGAACTACGGTCAGGTTTATATCCGTGTCACGGGTATCGAAAAATACTATCAATCCTTAATTGAGAAAAGAGTAGCTATTCATCCCAATGGACCGCTACAACTCAAGCCTTGGGGGCAAAAGGAATTTGCTTTACTTGATCCGGATAATAACCTCTTGACTTTTGGTGAGTCGATATAAAAAGCTATTTGAAATTTTACTTCGATCTTTTTAGACTGAATAGAAGCCCTTATTTTTCCAGGATGAAAGCAATTTTGCTACTAATTATTCTTCTTACACCGCTTACTCTTATTGCCCAAACTGGCTATAAAGATGAAATGGGAAGGGATGTAAGCAGAGAGTATTTTGAAAATCAAATTTTGGAAGGTCCCTATTTTGGTATTCCAGATGGAGAAGGAGGAAAAATATTGGTTCATAGGATGCCGTTTGGAAAGGTGGATCCCCAAGCATTTTTTGAGAAAACAGGAAATCTGGATGCGCTGAATCAAGGTAAATCACTGATTGTGATTTTTTACCCTGGCCAAGATGAATGTAATTCCACTGGTTCGGGAGATCGGACTAAGTCCTTTGAGAAGGAGCACAAAACTTTAATTAAATGGGCGGAAAAGGCTAATGCAGCTCCACCGATTTATCTTTATTCCAATCCCTCAGGCTTGGAAAGGTTTAAGGATGTAGTTAGCTGGAAATCTGATCCGGATGGAGTATTTTCCCAAACATTTTTTCGATATCCCTATCCTTGCGGAAGTTTTGTGGTGATACATCCATCGGGGGAGTTTCGAGGAATCTTAGGGGGATACCCTCTCAACCAAATTCAAGTTGCACTTAAAAAACTTCAGCGTGCCAACAGATAAGATTGATCTCACTATCACTGCCCTTAAAAAGGAGGAATTACCAGAGCTGGTAGAGATGGCCAGAAAAGCATTTATAGAAGCTTTCACAGAGGGTAATAAACCCGAGAATGTAAGGACATACTTAAATGAAGCATTTGCGTATTCCCAAATTACCAAAGAATTTGAAGAACCTGCATCACATTTTTATGTTGCCAAATTGGAGGGTACCATCATAGGCTATACCAAGCTGAATGAAGTACCTGCCCAAACTGATATTCATGATCCAGAGAGTTTGGAAATAGCTCGTTTGTATGTTTTGGAAGAATACCTCGGGAAAGGTATTGGAAAGAAATTATTGGATTTTGGGATCAAATTCGGCAAGGAAAAAGGTAAAAAATATCTTTGGTTGGGTGTTTGGGAGCATAATGCCAGAGCTATCCGTTTTTATGAAAAAAATGGATTGAGAATTTTTGCTGATCATCCTTTTCCTTTCGGGGATGAAATTCAAACAGATTATTTAATGAGGATTGATTTCTAATTGAGTGCTGAATTCTTCTTTTTCCTTTGTTTTGTTTTTTAGTTATGCATAATCCTAATTTTTTAATATGTTCATGTTTTCTTTTTATGAAATGGAAAATGAAGAGTTAGAAATACCCAAGCTATACTCGTATTTCGGAATTTGTTTGGCTACATTTTTTGGAGGACCCTTGGCAGGAGGGGTATTAATTTATAAGAACCTTCATGTTTTAAATGAAAGAAGTAAAGGGCTTAAGATTGTCATTTTATTCTTCATCTTTCAGGTTCTCTTATTTTGCTTTATTATCTTCTTGCCCAAATATTTCGTCAATCAAATTCCTAATTTTTTAATCCCGTTTTTGACCGCCCTGATAGTCTATCAAAGCTCAAAAAAATTATTTGGTGAGGAATTAAAGTTTAGAGAGATAAATGAAATAAAGCCGAAAGGAAACTTAAAGGCCCTAGGAATCGGATTTTTGGTTTTACTGCTATCCAGCTCAATTTTCTTATCATTTGCAATTCCAATGAGGCTTTTGAGTGATCCTGTAGAATTTGAAAATTTTTTGGTGGACTTTGCTGATAATGAGGCCAAAACTGCAGATTTCAATGATCATTTTTTCAATTTATCAGACTCCGAGCTGGCCTCTTACTTTCAAAATGATTATCTGCCTATTTGGTATGAAAACAAAGAATTGATTCAGGAAATAAAAGAATCAGACATCCAATTGAGTTGGGATTTGGAAAAGAAGCTTGAACTTTTGGATAAATACACGGACAAAAGAATTTTGGTCGGAGAAGTATTTTTGAAAGATTATAAAAATAGACACGCTACCTATATAGAAGATATTAATCTAATTATGGGCGATATACATGATATTCTAAGGGAGCTGGAGGAGCTTTATTAAACTGATTTTTATAGAATCTATGCCTTCAAATCCAGATTCCAATAGAAGTCGAAACGCATATTTTTTATTTAGGAACCTGGTACTCAAATCCCAACTTATCCAATCCAGCCTGAATCTCAGGAGCATTCATAAATAGTTTCCAACCTAATCCTGAACGGTAATTTTCTATCATGGTCACCATTGGACCTTGATCTATAGCCAAATAGCGCTGTGGAAAAAAGTTGTGATGAGGACTCATGGCATCGTAAAATCCATAAGGCCCAAGTACTTGGTCTCCGTAATTTTCATATAAATTTCTAATCACTTTCATGGACTCTTCGGGAGTATATACTATGGAAGAAACAGCTGCAGTTGGAGAAATGACTCCTGTGTCATTCCCCGGCCGATGTGCATCGTAAAAGTTGATAGAATAAGAAGCGGTAAGTCCCCAAAGATTCTCTCCATACCCGGAAAATTTATTCGGGTTTGCAATACACCATGCTCGATTAATCAGTGTTTGGTTGGTGTTTTCCTGCCCATAATCTGCATAAGCATCTTTTAGCCCAAAAGGATGTAAGCCCAAATAGGAGTAATGTGCCCAAAATAGTGGTCCTCCCAACTCTTCCGCTCCATTATGCCTAAGTTGAAGAGGGAAGCCATATCCACCCGCAGAAGGAGCTTTGATATCTCCAGACCTAGCCCATCCCTGATGGTAAACCTCGGAGCTGATGCTATGTGTAGGAGAGGAGGCTGCTAGGATGTAAGTGATTAATACCTCATTGTATCCCTCCAAAGCGAAATTCATGTCCCATCCAAAATTAGGGGACCAATGCCAGTATAAAACGTTCTGTCCTCCTCTTGTAAACCAACTCCAATCCATTTCCCTCCAGAGTTGATCTATTCTTTCAGCAATGTTTTTTTCTAATTCATTGCCATCTTTATAGTATTCCCGCACAGCCAATAAACCTTGCATCAAAAAAGCAGATTCTACCAAATCGGCTCCATCATCCTTTGGGGAAAAAGGGACGGTCTTTCCAGTTTTTCCATCCAACCAATGTGGCCAAACTCCGTGGTAACGGTCTGCTTTTTCCAGAAAGTTTAAGATTTTCTCAAATCTTCCTGCAGCCTGAACTCTGCTGATCCAACCTCTTTCAATTGCTCCAAGAATTCCTATCAAACCCATGCCTGTTCCTCCAGTAGTGATCATATGGGCATCATTGGCCGGATAAACGCCATCCATGTGAATTCTTTCAGGTGCCATTCCAGAGTTAGGTTCAGCCCCATCCCAGAAATATTGAAATGTGTAATATTGAATTGTATCCAATAGTTCTTCATCACTGAGTTTCGTGACATTTTCATCCGTTGCCTCGTCCATAGGGTCAGTCTTTGGCGAATCACATGCAAACAACAATAGAAAGGGAATAATATAAATGGTTCTCATAGGACTTTGTTAGCTGGGAAATAAGTTAATGAATAGATAGGTAAAAACTTATTCAGACCATATTTTTGACAAAAAATAAGTTTATGAGGTTATTACTCTTAGGTTTTGTCATCGGTCTTTCAACTATTTTGAAAGCTTTTTCCCAGGATAAAGAAGATCAATATGTGATTTTGATTTCTCTGGATGGATTTCGCTATGATTATGTGAACCGGTTCCAACCAGAAAATCTAAGCATGTTCATAGCAAATGGAACAGCCGCACAAGGCCTCATCCCTTCTTTCCCCAGCAAGACATTTCCCAATCATTATACCATTGCAACTGGTCTGAAACCCGAGCATCATGGCTTGGTTGATAATAGCTTTTATGATCCCAAAAAGGATAAGCAATACTCTATTTCTAACAGAGATGTAGTAACTGACGGCTATTGGTATGGGGGAACGCCGCTCTGGGTTTTAGCTGAGCAAAATGGGCTGACAGCTGCGAGTTACTTTTTTGTAGGAAGTGAGGCGGCCATCCAAGGAGTTAGGCCTAGTTATTATTTCGATTACGATGGTAAGGTTCCTAACCTGACTAGAGTCTCAAAAGTTTTTGAATGGCTACAACTTCCAGAAAATGAAAGACCAAGGTTGATTACCCTTTACTTTTCTGATATGGATGACACGGGGCATGCATTTGGTCCATCTAATGATGCAGCACTGAGGCAGACACTCACACGTTTGGATAGGGAGTTAGGTGCTTTATTTGAAGGTTTGAAAAGTTTGGGTCTTCCCATCAATGTAATCTTGGTATCTGACCATGGAATGGTGGAGGTGCCTAGGGAGAACTTGATTAATTATGAACCCTTGGTGGATGGGGTAGAAGCACGAATTGTAAATTCGGGAGCTTTGTTGCATATGCACCTAAAAAATCCAGATGAAAAGGCTGAGATTAAAGCCTTGATAGAATCCAGAGGCAAGCATATTCATGTCATTGATATTGCCGATCGGGAGTATTATCAGGATTTAAGTTTGCATGAGGATTTGATGGGAGACCTTTTGATTATACCTGATTTAGGATATTATCTGACAGATGATCGCGGGATGTTTCGATACCAAAATCGGGCTGCCATGTCCAAAACTGAAGTCTTTGGAGAGCATGGATTTAGTCCTGATTATCAAGAAATGCAGGGGATATTTTATGCGAATGGTCCTGTTTTCAAAGAGGGACTTTTAATTGAGCCCTTTGAAAACATTCATATTTATCCCGTTATATGTGAAATATTAGGTTTACCTATTCCTGATTCAATAGATGGTCAGCTAGAAGTTTTAAAGCCAATTCTCAAAGAAAACTGATGGATAGGGCTCAGATATCAAGTAGAAAGGAAGTTGATTTTTTAGTTCGCCGCTTTTATGATCAGGTTCGAAAGCATGAAGTTTTGGGGCCAGTTTTCAATCATGTGGTAAAGGATTGGGAGCACCACTTGGTGCATTTAAGTGACTTCTGGGAAATGATCTTACTCCAAACAGGGCCTGGAAGGGGGAAATTTAATCCTACAAAGGTGCATAGAGAGGTAGATGCTCAGGTCAATCATCAAATTGAGCAGTCGCATTTTGGACATTGGTTGGAACTGTGGTTTGCAACCATCAATCGATATTTTGAGGGGGAAGTGGCTGATTATGCTAAAGAGCATGCCCGTCGTATGGGACATATGCTTTTTATGAGAATTTGGGAGGCCAGGAATAATTCCTAATTCTTAATCCTTTGAATATCTGACCTTTTTTGTTAGCTTGATTGTACTATTTCAGGATTTTTTAATGCCTGACTCAATTGGCTGAATCTTGAATATTTTTACCTAATCAATGACTTATGAAACTCAGATTTGCACTCATTCAGCTTTGTTTATTCTTCTTTTTTGCCATCCCACTTTTAGCTCAGGAAGACTTATTTACCAATCAGGAAACCTTGGACTTGAAGATGAAATTTTCCATCAAGGACATGAAGAAAAACACCAATGATTCTACTTATGTTGATCAAGTAATATGGTATAAAAATGAAGCAGGTGAATGGGAGGAATTGGAAGTTGAAATGAGGACTAGGGGGAATTTTAGGCTCAATAACTGCTATTATCCACCTATGCGTTTGAAGGTTAAAAAGAAGGAGCGAAAAGGAACTCCATTTGAAAACAATAAAAGTCTAAAACTTGTCATGCCTTGTAATCGGGCTAGCAATGCGGATTCCTACGTGATCAAAGAATTGATATGTTACAAGCTTTTTGATGAAGTTAGCGAGTATACTTTTTCCACCCGAATGGTCAGACTCCACTTTGAAAACGAGGATGATAAGAAAGGTGAACAGGAATTAATTGGTTTTTTGATAGAAGACGATGATGATGTGGCTGATCGTTTTAATGCAAAAATTGTAGATGATAAAAAGATCCTGGGGACTTTATTGGAAGACTCAGCGGCTTTGAGACATGATTTGTTTCAATTGATGATTGGGAACACCGACTTTTCAGGATTGTATAAGCATAATCAAAAAGTCATGCAATTGGACGAACGCACAGTGGTTCCCTTGGCATATGATTTTGATATGACTGGCCTTGTTAATCCACCCTATGCACAGGTGAGTAATCTCGTCGATATTGAAAAGGTGACAGATAGATTATATCGTGGTTTTTGTAGAGATGAGGCAATCACCCAGACGATTCGAAAAGAATTTATCGCCAAAGAACAAAGTATCTATTCTGTAGTTAATCGATATAGTGATTGGTTAAGTACGGGAGAGAAAAAAGAAATTGACAGATTTCTGAGAGATTTTTTTGAAATCCTAAACAACGACCGGTCTTTTGAAAAGTTCGTAGTCACCTCATGTAGAAGCTATTAAACTTTTAGCTTAAAGTTTATCTTTATTGAATAAATAATTCTTTATGATCTGGAAAAAGGAGAAAAGTCCTGAGCAGCAGGAAAAGGAGCGTCAAAGAGAAATTGATAAGGAAATCCATAATTCTGCTGAAGAAAAAAAAGACGGGACCAAAACTCATGGGGAGGTTCTCCGTGACCAGATTACTGATGCTCTTAAGACATATGACAAAAACTCCAGTAGTATTCTACTCAGCTCTTTGACCGCAGGAATGGAGATTGGCTTTAGCTACTTACTGCTCGCTACGCTTTTTTACTTTTTGGAAGGGAAAATGGCAGAGGATACCATTTTTAAAATGATCGCTTTTGTCTATCCCATGGGATTTATTTTGGTGGTGTTAGGTCAGTCTATCTTGTTTACCGAGCAAACGGCCCTGCTAACTCTTCCGGTTTTAAATAAGAAAAGGACTCCTCTTTCTATGCTCAAATTATGGGGACTGGTGATTAGTGGAAACTTGGTTGGGGGCTATTTTATTGGTCTATTACTGGTTTGGCTGGGTCCTAGATTGGAAATTTTCGATTTACATGTAATCGAAACCATTGCTCTCCACGTTCTCAAAGCAAAAATCCATGTAATATTGGTTAGTGCCATGGTTGCAGGTTGGTTGATGGGACTATTGTCTTGGTTATTGGCTTCATTCCGAGACACCATTAGTCAGATTGTGATTATTTTCCTGATTACATCCGTCTTGTCTTTTGCGAGCTTACACCATAGCATTATCGGAAATATTGAGGTATTTACCGGAATGATCAGTTCGGATAAAGTTCACCTGATAGACTACCTTTCTTTTCAATCCACAGCACTTTTAGGGAATGCATTTGGTGGGGCAATTTTCGTAGCATTACTCAAATACAGAGCTTTTGTGTTTAACATTGGGAAATAAAAGATTTGATTAGCTACTATAAACTGAAGGTCTTAAAAATTGCCAGCTAAACCACATCTCCCTATTTTTAAGTAAATAAAGGGAGCATGCGAAAAATATTTTGTATTCTAATTCTGATCTTCTCAGGGAGAAATCCCGACAGCTTTGCTCAAACAGAGTCTTCTAATGGGATAGTCATCAATTGGAACCTACTTCAAAATCAACTCGGAGAAAATTCTTTCCATGAGGCTAGCTTCGTGATAAAAAATCAAAGTAAAGAGCCGCTTGAAGCAGGGTGGGCAATTTACTTTAATACAATCTTTTTAGGTTTGAGACCCGAGGTTAATTCCGAAATTTTTGAGATCAAACATTTAGCGGGGGACTTTTTCGTGCTACAAGGTAATCCTACCAGTCCTAAGATTCCCGAAGGAGATAGCCTGTTAATATCTTATAAGTCTACTACTCCCCATTTGAAAAATTCACATGCTCCTCAAAGCTTAATTTTAAATTCTAACTCTGATCAAATTATTCCCATAGTAAAATATGAGGTGGATCAAATGAGTTGGAAAGATTTCATGGCTTACAGTAATGGTTCGGAGATCTTTATTCCAAGCCCAGAAAACCTCTATAAACAAAATCAGGAACTGAACTTATTCCCTTCAGAAAAATTACCGCCTTTTTTGCCAAGTCCAAAGCAATGGATCTATCATGCGGCACCCATTAAGGTGAGTAATGCAGGCTTGGCAGTGGTTGGTGATAAGGCATTTGCAAGTGCTTCTGCTTTTTTAATAAAAAGAATCAAGGAAGGGTATAATCCTCAAATTGACAGGAAAGAAACTCCAGTACAAATAAGAATTGCCACAAACGAAAAAATTCCAAGTGAAGGATATCATCTTGAAATTAGAGGTAAACGTGTATTGATTTTAGCTTCTGATGAAAAGGGGGCCTTTTATGGAGTTCAATCCTTCTTGGCCTTGCTTCCCCCAGGCTTTTGGGATAATCAAACAAGCTCAATTGAATTGGTTCAAATTGAAATTGATGATTTTCCCTCTTATCCTTATAGAGGTTTGTTCTTGGATGTAGCAAGAAATTTTCAGCCTAAAGAGCAAATTCTAAAGTTATTAGACATCATGGCATTTTATAAATTGAATAAGTTTCATTTCAATTTAGCCAATGATGAGGGTTGGAGATTGGAGATTCCGGGTTTGCCCGAATTGACAGAATTTGGGTCTAAAAGAGGTTTTTCAATTGATGAAAAGGAAGCTATATGGCCTTTTTATGGTTCAGGAGCTTCGGTATTTAATTCCCCCGGAACCGGGTATTATTCCGTTGAGGATTATCAGGAAATCTTAAGCTATGCTCGGGAGCGTTTTATAGAAGTCATACCTGAATTTGGAGTTCCTGCACATTCAAGAGCAGCGATTTTGGCCATGGAAAGACGCCATGAGAAGTTCAGTCTTGCTGGAAATCTGGAAGCAGCGAATGAATATAGGTTGGTCGATCCCGATGATCAGTCAGTTTATCTCTCAGCTCAGAATTTTAAAGACAATACTATTTGCGTTTGCCAAGAGTCTACCTACTCCTTTTATGCTCACTTAGTCAAAGAAGTGAAAAAAATGTATGTCCAAACCGGTATAGAGTTGAAAACATGGCATACGGGTGGAGATGAAGTTCCACATGGTGTTTGGGCACAATCTCCTGTCTGCACGGATTTCATTCGAGCAAATAAAAATGTAACCCATGATCAACTGGGGGATTATTTCAGGTCTAGGGTTGGAGAAATACTTGAATTTGAAGGGATACAGTTAGCAGGATGGGAAGAAATTGGTCAAACATACAAGAATGGAAAAGCTATACCAAACCCTGAATTCTCCGAAAAAAATTGGACTTTATATGCATGGAATGCTGTTGCTGGTTGGGGCAATGAGGACATGGCTTATCAGTTGGCAAATGCAGGATATCCTGTAGTGATTTGTTCCAGTTCTAATCTTTATTTTGACCTAGCCTATGATTGGGACCCTGATGAGCCAGGCCACACCTGGTCAGGGGTAAGTGACCTTTATCAAGCTTGGAAAATAGTCCCTGAAAAACTTTTTCTATCGCAGGATAAAACCATGGAAGGAGGTGAATGGGATTGGAAAGTTCAAGAAAGCTCATTTACAAAACTTACCGAATCAGGAAAAAAGAATATCAAAGGAGTGCAAGGGCAGCTTTGGACAGAAACAGTGAAAAGTCCCGAAATGCTGGAATATTATCTTTTTCCTAAAATGCTAGGCTTGGTGGAAAGAGCATGGAATGCTGATCCTGCATGGAGTAAAGAAGTGACTACAGCTCTAAAACTAGAAGCGAGAATGTCGGAGTGGAATATTTTTAGCAATGTTGTCGGACAAATTGAAATTCCCAGATTGGAATCCATTTTTGGAGGAGTAGTTCTGAGGCTTCCTGCGCCAGGAATTCAGGTAAAGGATAGCTTTATTCATGCCAATGTTCAAAACCCTGGACTGATCATTCGCTATTCCACAGAAGGAGATGAACCTACCATCAATTCTCCTATTTATTCCAAGCCTATTCCTTATCAAAAGGGAATCTCTTTTAGGGTTTTCAGTCCTAAGGGGCAAGGAGGTATGACTAGAGTATTGGATTAAAGACCTAAAACCTTGCTTTTATATTTTTCCAGTAATTGCTCGTTAGCTTTATCTCCTTCATCAGTATTTGCACTATTGAATAATTCAGGCATATGACCTTTTTTGACAAGGATTTCAATAGACTGGGTTACAATTGCCTGAAGAAGTGCTGCACTGATAATGGTTGAAGTTGCTCCAGTAGTATGTTCTATCCCTTCTAATTTAATTGCCGCATCACCGATTTCTCCAAAATTATCCAAAAATAAATCTGCTATTTGAAACAGTTTCAAACCTGAAGTATGCCGGGAATCCACAGATTTACTGTGTGCATAATTAGTGATTGCGATTACTTTACTTCCTTGATTTTTAGCCGACAAAGCCATTTCAATGCAGGCAGCATTTCTCCCGGAATTGCTGAAAACAATCAGGGTATCCAATGAAATGAATTTAAAATTTTCTAATAATTTGTGAATGTATCCTTCCTGCCTCTCCAAAATTGAGCTTTGTGAAGCTGAGATATGAAGCATAAGTTTAGGGTCAAGAATGGGCTTAATTCTGGCTAATCCTCCGGCTCGATAAAATATTTCTTCAGCCAATAAATGGCTATGGCCGGTGCCAAAAGTAAAAATCCATCCATTCTGTTGAATTGTTTCCGCTATCCAATTTGCAGCTTGGAGAATCTCATTTCTTTGATTGAATGCTTTTTCTAGCTTTTCATCAATCTTTTTTTTAAAGCTCAGATAACTCTCCATACTTTCTTAATTCAATAAAATCTCGTCTATAAATACCCAGCCTTTTGCTCCGGCTCCAGGGTGCCAAGCTGGGAGTGAGGAAATTGGATTGAGCTTGACTTTTATTTTTTGAGGACTATTGCCTTGGATCTTGTATTGAAGTAATTCCGATCTGATTTCACCAATTTTTTCAGACTGTTTAGGTTGATCCCGAATGATACTTTTCCAACTACCATCTTCCCAGCTAAATATTTCAACCTGCGTAGGAGGGAAGATATAGGCACTTTCATGATATAATAAGCTTAAGCCTAAACTTTCCACATTTTGATTTTCAGGAATCTCAAACTCAGCTTCAAAGGCTTGTTCACTATAGCCTAGCCATTCCCCGGAAGTATGATTGTTTTTTCCCTTGATTTGATCAAAAAGTGTATTAGCTCCCTGAGCTTGATATCTTGGATTGGGAGCATTTAGAAGTTTTGAATCGGAAGGGCTCAGGCCTGACTTCATGAATACTGAGGATACAGTCGGCGAACTTTTCCAATCAGGAGCAAAGACTTTGGCTTTGATTTTTCCGGATTGATTGATCCAAATAGACTGCGAATAGATATGGCTATTGAGGCTATCAGGCTCAGTTCCGTCTAAAGTGTATCGAATCTCAGCCACTGGAATCGGATGACTGAGCACTAATTCCAAACTGTCTTTGAAAAGTGTTTTTGCCTGTGAAATTTTAGGAGGATTCAATTCATAAATTATCCCTTTACCATCAAATCCAAAATCAATTCTTGTGGTTGGTAGATTTTTTTTCAATTCATTTTTTTGAGAATCCGAAAGCCCAGTTTGCCACAAGAAGAGCTTTTTCAAATTATTCATTTGAGACAAAATTTTGACACTTTCCTGCTGGAGGTTATTTCCTGAAAGCGCTAATTCTTGAAGGGATGATAGTTTTCCCAGTTGGGTAATTTGTTGAGAGGATAGTCCGGAAAAATTTAGTGAAAGCTTTTCCAAGTTATTGAAATCCTCCAAAAAGCCTAGATCCAGATTTTCCAAAGGCATTTTGTTGAGGCTTAGCTCTACCACCTGAGTTTTTACTTTTTTCAAATCATTAAGTGAAGCTGGGTCAAAGGCAGCTATTCCGAAATAAGAAACAGCCAAGGCTGGAGATTCAGGGTAAAGAGGCATGACCGTTCTATAAAAATTATTGAGCTCTTTTACAGTTTCAGGCGAAGCCGCTTCGAACTCATACCTTCTTTCTGGCTGAAAGCGCAAGCTTGCAAATTGATATAGTTTACTTTCCTTTTCCAGCTCTTCCATTTTCTGGTCAAACTTTGCCCCATTCGCCACCCACTCCTTTAAAATACTCAATTCTTCTTCAGAGAGTTGGGCCTTGTTTTTTGGAGGCATATGTTCCTTGGCATCCATCGGGAGGCTAATGCGCTGAACCATCATGGAGTTTTCCAAATCTCCGGCCAATGCGAAAGGCCCTGTTTTACCTCCCTTTTGAATTCCTTCTAAATGATCCAGCCTTAATTCGCCTTTAATTTTGCCCTCTCTATGGCAAGTCACGCATTTTGCCTCCAGGATAGGCTGAACAATATCTCTGAATACCTCTGCTTCCGCCAAAGTAGGAAATTGACTTTCCTCTGGGTTTAACGGGGCTAATAAAAAGTCTTCCCCATGAGTTAGGTTAGCACCCCAGTGTCCTGTTAAAATAACTCCTATGGCTAAAATCACGGCAGAAAAGCCTATAGTTTTGGAGCTTATATTTCTGAAAAAATAGATGAAAATAGAAAAAGCAAATACCAAAAATCCAGCCCATTGATGCCAATTTAGAGACTCTCCTTCGTAATCTTCTTTTGCCAAAATTAAACCTGCGACTACGGTAATTCCTGCAAAATTAGCCCCTGCAAGAAAGATCAATTCGCCGATATTTTTGACCTCATTGTTTTCGCGGAGACTGGGTACTATAAAAAAGATGATGCCTGCAAGTAGTAGGACTATAGGAAAGTGCAAGAGTAGGGGATGGGATCTGCCTATTACTTGAAAGATGGACGGAAACTCCGTGCTTTCTGGAGCAAGACTGAGTACAATACTGAGCCCTAGCCAAACAAAAAGACAGTTTTCAAGCAGGTTACGGAGCGTTGATTTTTCTCTCATAAATTAAGCGATCAGGTCTTTCACCACTTTGCCGGATACGTCAGTTAGTCTATATCTTCTGCCGAGATGTTTGTATGTCAGCTTCTCGTGATCTATGCCCAAAAGGTGTAAAACAGTAGCTTGAAAATCATGGACATGCACTGGGTTCTCAGCGATGTTGTAGCCGAATTCATCTGTTTCACCATACACCATTCCGGATTTTACTCCTCCGCCTGCCATCCAAATGGAGAAAGCCCTGGGATGATGATCTCGTCCGTAGTTTTCCACTTGGATTTTGCCTTGACAATAATTGGTTCGGCCAAACTCTCCACCCCATATCACCAAAGTTTCGTCTAATAAACCTCTTTGCTTCAAATCTGTGATTAAAGCAGCAGAGGCCTGATCCACATCTTTGGCTTGCATGGCCATTTGATTGGGTAGGTTATCGTGTTGATCCCAACCCTGATGGTATAATTGAACAAATCGGACTCCGCTCTCAGAAAGCTTTCTTGCCAAAAGACAATTGGCAGCGTAAGTCCCTGGAACCAAACAGTCTGGTCCGTATAACTTGATTATAGAGTCGGGCTCTTTTGATACGTCCGTGATTTCAGGTACAGCAGTTTGCATTCTATAGGCCATCTCATATTGCTGAACTTTCGCTGTGATGGCCGGATCATTAAACTCCCGGAAACTCAAATCATTCATTGCAGCAATCTGATCAAGCATTTTTCTGCGCTCATCCCGGCTCATGGATTTAGGGTCTTTCAGGTATAAGACCGGGTCTTCGGAGTTTGAAAATTGAACCCCCTGATGAGTTGCATCTAAAAATCCATTGCTCCAAAGCTTAGAATAAACCCCCTGCCCATTTCCTTTTCCTCTGCTCAGTAATACACAGAATGCCGGTAAGTTGCTATTCTCACTCCCCAAACCATAACTCAGCCATGAACCCATGCTTGGGCGATTACCGACTTGAGCACCAGTTTGGAAAAATGTCAAAGCAGGATCATGATTGATTGCCTCTGTATGCATAGACTTGACTATGCATAAGTCATCCACTATGCTGGCTGTATGAGGGAAAATGGATGAAATCCATGCTCTGCTTTCCCCGTATTGTTGAAAATCAAAATAGGAACCCACTAAGGGAAATTTTTCCTGTCCTGCGGTCATTCCCGTCAATCTCTGACCCATGCGAATAGACTCTGGGAGATCCTGTCCATAGTTTTTTTGCAGAAGAGGCTTATAATCGAAAGATTCTAATTGAGAAGGGGCACCATTTTGAAAAAGATAAATCACTCTTTTTGCTTTGGGAGCAAAATGAGGAAGAGCTGCCATAATTGCATCTTCGGATTCACTTCTTCCTGAAAAAAGATCAGGGACCAGCAATGAACCCAATGCTGCACTCCCAAGCCCAAGACTTAATCTGGAAAGAAATTTTCTTCTATTGAGATTTAATCCCTGTTCTAAGATTTCTTTTTCCATGTTAGATTTTGGTTATTGTTTCTTCCAGGTTGTAAAGGCTCACAATTACCTGCATCAAAGCAGCAGTTTCGGCATTGATATGATTTTCTTCCAGAGGGTATTCTCCTACCTCTAAGCTTTCTTTGACTTGGTTTGGATAGGACTGAAACCTTTTCAGCTGGTCATCATAATAACTCATCAAAAGCCTCGATTCTTTGGAGCTCATTGGCCTGCATAGAATTCTTAGAAATGCATCTTCTATTGCAGTTTTGGATTCAGTTTCCTGAGTCATTAATCTGGAGGCTAATACTCTAGAAGCTTCTAGAATTAAAGGATCATTCAGCATGACCAAAGCTTGCAATGGAGTGTTGGTTCTCCCTCTTCCTACCTCGCATCTATCTCTATTACTTGAATCAAATATGATGGCTTTGGGTGGAGGAACGGTGAGTTTGATGAAATTGTAAAGTCCTCGTCGATAAAGGCTTTTTCCATGATCTTGAACATAGGTTGCCAGCACTCCACGTCCCGATGATGCTGCCTCCCAGATGCCTTCTGGCTGATAGGGTTTAACGCTAGGTCCACCCACCTGATTAACCAATAAACCGCTACTGGCCAGAACTAGATCTTGAATGTTTTCAGCTGGTAATCTTAATCTAGGTGCTCTTGCCAGGTAAATATTTTCCGGATCTTTATTGAGATGCTGTCTAGTGATTTTTGCGGATTGTTGATAGGTGGCAGAGCTGACAATCTGTTTCATTAAACGCTTGATATCCCAGCCATTTTCCATAAAATCTACTGCGAGCCAATCCAATAATTCCGGGTGGGAGGGAAGATCTCCCTGCATTCCAAAATCTCCCGCTGATTTGACTATTCCAGTTCCGAATATTTCCTGCCAAATAAGATTAACAAAAACTCGGGCTGTCAATGGATTATCTCTATTGGTAGCCCATTGAGCCAATCCCAGTCTGTTTTGAGGAAGATTATTAGGAAATTCAAGGATTGAAGCTGGCGTAGAAGGGTTCACTGGACTAGTGGGAGCATCATATACTCCTCTATCTAAAATGTAGGTTGTTCTGGCTTTCTCACCTTCTAACTCACCCATAACAGAAACAGATAATTTGCTTGTGTCCTGATAATTGATGAAGTCTAAAATACCGCTCAAGTCTTCCCGTTCTATCCATAGAATGGGAGTTTTAGCGGGCTTTGAAATACTCACATCTCCCTCGTAGCCTTTTTCTGGGCTATTATTGAAGAAGGCGAAAAATTCATAATATTCTTTCTGAGAGAATGGATCATATTTATGATCGTGGCATTGAGCACATTCCATAGTAATGCCCAATATTCCCTTGCTGAAGGTATTGGTCTTATCCAGCACATATTCTACTCTATATTCTTCATCAATAACCCCGCCTTCTTCAGTGTATTTATGGTTTCTATTGAAAGCGGTGGCTAAAATCTGTTTTTTGGTTGGGTTTGGCAATAAGTCTCCTGCAATCTGCCAGGTGATGAATTGATCATAGGGAAGATTTGCGTTTAATGAGTGGATCACCCAATCCCTGTATGGCCACTGGGTTCGAATGTTGTCATCCTGATACCCATAGCTATCGGCATATCTGGAAATATCCATCCATAGAATTGCCAGTTTTTCTCCAAAAGAATTTTGTGCAAGTAAATTGTCAATCAACTTTTCATAATTGCCAGACTCGTCCAGGTCAGAAAATTGCTGTAGAATCGCTGGGCTAGGAGGGAGTCCAGTCAAATCCAGACTAACACGCTTGATCAATTCATAGGATTCTGCTTTTGGATTAGGCTTTAAACCCTTTTCCTTCATCTTTTGAAGGGTGAATTGATCTATTTCATTCTTGGTCCATTCAGTTTTTGGAGGGAGTTTGCCCTTTTCAGCTCTTACAAAAGCCCAATGAGGTTCGTATTTTGCGCCTTGTTCTATCCATTTTTTAATCAGTGCAATTTCTCCTTCGCTCAGCTTTAGGTTAGATTCAGGAGGAGGCATGATTTCTGAAGGATCAAGAGAACTGATTCTATGATATGCCTCCGATTCTTCAGGTTTTCCTGATACCAAAGCAAACTTTCCCGGATTTTCCTTCAAGACCTTAAATGCAGAACTTTCCAAGTCTAATCTGAGATCGGCTTCTCTTTTGTTAGCATCAGGACCATGGCAGGCAAAGCACTTATCAGATAATATGGGTCGGATATGGAAATTGTAACTTACTTGGTCTATAGATTCCAGTGAGTCATATTCTGTATTGCTTGGTTCGCATGACCAAAAAAATGGAACTAAAAGAATTAAAGCATAAATATTTCGCCTCTTGAAAACCATAAAAGGGATTATTTTGGTATTTCAAGTTATGGAAAAATTTTAAAAAAGTAAGAGTCGTTTTTGATTAATTTTTATTTACCAAGGCAATAAAAAAGCCACCTGAAAAGGTGGCTTTAATTATTTTTATTTATTCAATATCAGCTCTTTATCACTGAGAAATCAAATGATTCCAAGAATTTGGTGGTAAAGTTTCCTGCCTTGAATTGCTCATTTTCCAGCAAAGCAATGTGGAAAGGAATAGTGGTTTTAATACCATCAATTACAAACTCTTCCAAGGCTCTTTTCATTCTTACGATCACCTCTTCTCTACTTTGACCACTTACGATCAACTTGGCAATCATGGAGTCATAGTTTGGTGGAATAACATAGCCTGCGTAGACATGCGAGTCAACCCGAACTCCACGTCCTCCTGGGATATGAAGGTTTTGAATTTTACCAGGACTTGGTCTGAAACCATTGGCAGGATCTTCTGCATTGATTCTACACTCCATTGCAAAGAGTTTAGGGAAGTAATTTCTTCCTGAGATTTTCTCACCTGCAGCTACCTTGATTTGTTCTTTGATCAGGTCAAAATCAGTCACCTCTTCTGTAATTGGATGCTCTACCTGAATTCGGGTATTCATCTCCATGAAGTAGAAGTTTCTGTCTTTATCGACCAAGAATTCTATTGTACCTGCTCCCTCATAGCCTATGGCCTCAGCGCCTTTGATAGCAGCTTTACCCATAGCTTCTCTAAGTTCATCTGTGATGAATGGGGAAGGAGTTTCCTCTACCAGCTTCTGATGTCTTCTCTGAATAGAGCAGTCTCTTTCTGATAAGTGGCATGCTTTTCCTCTGCTATCGCCGACAATTTGAATTTCAATATGTCTAGGCTCCTCAACAAATTTTTCAAGATATAATCCATCATTGCCAAAGGCAGCTCCAGATTCCATTTTTGCATCATCCCATGCTTTTTTGAAATCTTTGTCTTCTTTAACAATTCTCATTCCTCGACCACCGCCACCTGCGGTTGCCTTGAGGATAACAGGGTAACCCATTTCATTGGCCAGTTTTAAGCCTTGCTCGATGGAGTCCAAAAGACCTTCTGAACCTGGAATAGTCGGAACACCTGCTGCTTTCATGGTTGCTTTAGCAGTAGCTTTATCACCCATCTGGGCGATCATATCCGGAGATGCTCCAATGAATTTGATTCCGTATTCATCACAAATTCTTGAGAATTCAGCATTCTCAGAAAGGAACCCATAACCCGGATGAATAGCGTCTGCATTGGTAATTTCAGCAGCGGCAATTATTCTGGGAATATTGAGATAAGATTCTCTACTTGGAGCCGGGCCGATGCAAACTGCTTCATCTGCAAAGCGAACGTGCAGGGAATCCTTGTCTGCTGTAGAGTATACAGCTACAGTTTTAATTCCCATTTCCTTGCAAGTTCGAATTACTCTTAGAGCAATTTCACCTCGGTTGGCTATTAATATTTTTTTAAACACAGCGATTTATTTTTAGTGGAAAAATTAACCTGCTGGATCTACCAAGAACAATGGTTGATCGTATTCAACTGGTGTTGCATTGGAAACTAAGATCTTTACAATCTTACCGGAAATTTCGGATTCGATTTCGTTGAAAAGTTTCATCGCTTCGATGATACAAACGGTCTGTCCAGCCTTGATGGTGTCACCTACATTTACAAATGCAGGAGCATCAGGGTTAGGAGTGAGATAGAAGGTTCCGATCATCGGGGACTTAATTTCTACCAAATTAGAGCTTGCCGCAGCTGGAGCCTCAGAAGCAGCAGGTTGAGGTGCTGGCGCTGGCGCTGGAGCAGGTGCTGCAGCTGGCTGAGGAGCCGGAGCTGATTCCACCACTCTTACTTGAGCAGACTCTGCATATTTCTTGATAGAAAGTTCGAATTCTTCTGTTTTGATTTTTACTTCAGCCAGACCAGAATTCGAGATATAGTCGATTAATTCCTGAATTTCTTTTGCTTTCATAGGTTTCATGTTTTGGATTGCCTCTCGGCAGGGTTGGGTTTAAAACAATAAAGCTGTGTAATTTACTAAAATCACACAGCTTTTGATTTTATTTTACTCGTTCGGAATATGAACCATCACGAGTGTCTACCTTGATCATGGTGTCCTGATCTACAAAAAGAGGAACCATCACAGTAGCACCTGTTTCAACAGTTGCCGGCTTCAAGGCATTAGTAGCAGTATCACCTTTGATACCCGGCTCGGTATAGGTGATCATCAATTCAACAAATGGAGGTAATTCCACAGAAAGTGGAGTTTCAGTCTCATCGTGGATCAAAATATCCACAAGCTGACCATCTTTCAATAAATCAGAACGCTCGATCAGTTTTTCTTCGATCATGATTTGTTCGAAGGTATTGGTATCCATAAAGTTGTAACCCATGTCATCCTTGTACAGGAATTGATGAGGTCTTTTTTCAACTCTTGCAGTGGTTACCTTTTCACCTGCGTTGAAAGTCTTATCCAAAGTTTTGGCAGAGGTAAGACTTTTCAATTTTGTTCTGACGAAAGCAGCTCCTTTTCCTGGCTTTACGTGCTGAAATTCTACAATGGTCCAAATGTCATTGTTCATTTCAAGGCACAATCCATTTTTAAAATCTGCAGTACTTGCCATATATATTTGAGTTTATTTTTTCCTTATTTGGGGTCGTAAGCCCATTTCACATAAATAGATCCCCAAGTAAATCCACCACCAAAAGCAGCCAAAATCAAATTGTCTCCTTTTTTGAGTTGACTTTCATAGTCCCAAAGACAAAGTGGAATAGTGGCGGCAGTGGTATTGCCATAGCGTTCAATATTCATCATTACTTTTTCTGGACCTACTCCCATTCTGTTGGCTGTAGCATCTATGATTCTCTTATTTGCCTGATGGGGAACAAGCCAAGCTACATCGTCTCCAGTCAATCCGTTTCTTTCCATCACTTCAGCACTTACATCTGCCATGTTGGTTACAGCAAATTTAAACACTGTTGAACCTTCTTGGTAGGCGAAATGCTCTCTTGCTTCAACTGTTTGATGAGTGGCTGGCTTACGGCTTCCTCCTGCTTTCATGTGTAGGTAAGGTTCTCCTGATCCATCAGATCTCAAAATCGCATCTCTGATACCATATTCACTGGTGGTAGCTTCCAGTAGTACTGCTCCTGCACCGTCTCCAAAGAGGATACAGGTTGTTCTATCCTGATAATCTACGATGGATGACATTTTATCAGCACCAACTACCACTACTTTTTTGTGGGTTCCCGCTTGAATAAATTGAGCCCCTAACTGAAGTGCGTAAAGGAATCCTGAACAAGCAGCAGAAATATCAAAGCTGAAGCTCTTTTTTGCTCCGACTTTGTCCGCTATGATGTTGGCTGTTGCCGGAAAGGGCATGTCAGGAGTGACAGTCGCACAGATGATCAATTCCACATCCATTGGGTCGGTACCGGTTTTTTCCAACAGTCCTTTGACTGCTGCTGCGCCCATTACCGAGGATCCTTGGTTTTCTCCTTTGAGAATTCTTCTTTCCTTGATTCCTGTTCTCGAGGTGATCCATTCATCATTGGTCTCGACCAGTTTTTCAAGTTCTTTGTTTGTCAGACGGTACTCAGGTACATATCCCTGAATCCCGGTGATCATGGCTCTTAGTTGCTCCATTTGATTTTGTTTTTCCAAAGACAATTCAAAAAGTCTTTGATTTTCTTAGGTTGATAGGTTTTGCTAAGGAAGGTCAAAAATATTACAATTGCTTCTTACCACCAAAATTAATCCGTTTATGACAGCTAAGTCATTGGTTAAATGAGTCTTGGAATTAGCTGAAAAACAAAAATCCATCCCGTTTCGGGGATGGATTTCAATTTTATGAGTTAAATATTGGATTAAGCCAATACCTCTTTTTCGATGATCACCTGACCTTTGTAATACAACTTACCGTCCAACCAGAATGCTCTGTGAGGAAGGTGCATTTCGCCAGTTGTAGGACATTTAGCCATACCAGGAGCCTCTAACTTGTAATGAGTTCTTCTTTTATCTCTTCTGGTTTTCGAAATTTTGCGTTTAGGATGTGCCATTTTATGCGTGGTTTATGATTTCTCGTTCTTTATTTTTTTAATTTTTTCAGCATCTCCCAACGGGGATCTACCGGTGTGTCTTCATTTTCTTCTGAGTTTTCCTCTTCTTCCTCCCAGTCTGACTGATCATCGATATAAATGTATTGTCCATCTATATCAGAATCGTCTTCCTCATCCAATTCATTGCGGTGATCAGGGTGGATTTTCTTGGCTGGAATAGCCAATAAGATAAACTCGTAAATCAACTGAGCTACATTGATTGAAGGAGTATCCCTCGTAATCATGTAGATATTATCGTCAATTTCTTTTTCTTCAGAGCCATATTTGAAAATGATCTCCTCTTGAATATCAAGCGGATAATCAAATTCTTCGAGACTTCTATCACAAGTCAGTCTCACATGACCCGCAATATCAAACTCCATCTCTATCAAATTTGCTCCTTTGTGCATGATGACCCTTGTGGTCAACTTGCCTTTCTCAACCAGTTCATTATCCTCGAAAGCCGAAAAGAACTGATCGTCAATCAGAAACTCGATTTCGTGCTGTCCTTCTTTGAACTTAATTACCTCAATATCAAAGCTTCGTAAGAATTTCACACTTCCTCCTTCTGATTTAAGACCGCAAAAATAGGTATAATTTTGTTTTATCTAAAATAGTCAGGGAAATAATATTTGGTTAAACCGAAATAATTATTCCTCTTCGACTAATGACTCATGGTATTGTATGATATCTGAAGCCAAATAAATGGCCGCACGCATCGATCCTTCATCTGCCAGATTCTTTCCTGCAATATTATATGCAGTGCCATGATCCGGTGAAGTACGAATAACAGGGAGCCCCGCCGTGAAGTTCACTCCATTGCTAAATGCTATTGATTTGAAAGGAATAAGCCCCTGATCATGATACATGGCTAGAATCCCGTCAAACTTACTTTGATGCACCATTCCAAAGAAACCATCAGAAGGATAGGGACCAAAAACCAGTTTGTTTTGGTCTTTCAATTCATTGATAGCTGGTCTGATTACTTTTTCCTCTTCCTCTCCCAACAGTCCATTTTCTCCGGCATGTGGATTTAGTCCCAGAATTGCAATTTTTGGTTTGGCAATTCCAAAATCCTTCTCAAGGCTTTGTAGCATTAAATTCGCTTTCTCTTTGATCTTCTCACCTGTTACGGCTTGAGCTACTTTTGATAAAGGAATATGTCCAGTGACTAAGCCAACTCGAAGTTGTTCTGCCACCATAAACATCAAGCTTTTTTTCGCACCAACAGCTTCGGTCAAAAATTCTGTGTGTCCTACAAATTTTAAATCCTCAGAGTTGATGTTGTTTTTATTCAATGGAGCAGTGACCAAAGCCTGAATATTTCCAGCTTTTAAGTCTTCAACTGCCATTTTTAGCGCTTCTAGAGCCATTTTACCAGCCTCCTGAGTTTCTACTCCAGGGATAATCTCCGGACATTCTTCTACAGCATTGATCACATTTACTCGCTTGTGCTGTATTTCATCCAGAGACCGAATTTGTACAAAATTGAAATCTTCCATGCTGAGAAGCTTTCTGTAATAACTCAGAGCTTTTCCATGCCCATAGATCAATGGAGTGAAGTTTTTATAAGTTCTATTGTCCTGAAGAGCCTTCATAGTTACTTCTGCCCCAATGCCATTGATATCCCCTATGCTGATCCCTATTATGGGTTTTGAAATTTTAGCGCTCATAAAAACTTGATTGTTGAAAAGAATGGCCTAATCTTGAACTTAGGCCTTTAGGAATATTGTCTTAATTTTAGGCTGCAATTTATAAAAATTTATCTGAGCTATTCGATGCAGAACGTCAGACCCAAAAAACATCTGGGCCAACATTTTCTGACCGACCTTAGTATTGCCGAGCGAATAGCTCAAGCAGTGCAAGGCCACGGAGATGTAGGCTGCGTATTGGAAATCGGCCCCGGAATGGGAGTGCTGACAGATTTTCTGTTGAAAAACCCCATGGAACTATATCTAATAGATATTGATTCTGAGTCCATAGCCTATCTGCATCAGAAATATCCCCAGCTTGGAGGAAAAATCATTGAAGGGGATTATTTAAAGGAGAATTTAGATGCTGTTTTACCGGAGCGTTATGCCATAGCCGGAAACTTCCCTTACAATATTTCTTCTCAGATCTTTTTTAGGGTTTTGGAAGAAAGGCAAAAAGTAACTGAGGTAGTTTGCATGCTTCAGAAAGAAGTCGCGCAGCGAATTGCTTCTCCAAAAGGAAATAAAGATTATGGTATTTTGTCTGTTTTGCTTCAGGCATATTATTCTATAGAATATTTGTTTTCCGTTCCTCCAGGTGTTTTCAATCCCCCTCCGAAAGTAAATTCCGGAGTAATTCGTCTGACAAGAAACCAAACAGAAAAACTGGATTGTAATGAAAAGCTTTTCTTCCAGGTTGTCAAAGGCGGTTTTGGAAACAGGAGAAAGACATTGCGGAATTCTCTGAAATCATTTCAGCTTGCTGAGGAGTTTAAAAGCCATCCTATTTTGAATAAGCGAGCCGAACAGTTAGATGTGGCTGATTTTGTGTTTTTAACCCAACAAATCGAAGCTTCCCGTGGAAATCATTAAGCAATTTGAACTTTCAAAAGAATACCTAGAAAGCCTTAGGTTGGCGATCGAGTCTGAAGACCTCGTGTTCATTGAGGAGTCTTTAGAAGGGGTAAATGTAGCTGATATTGCAGCCATCCTCGACGAGCTGTCGATGGAGGAGTCGATATATGTGCTGCGTGCTTTAACCAAACAGACAGCTGCTGATATTCTGATAGAGTTGGATGACAATACGCTTTTCAGGGTTTTGAAAGAAATCAATGAAGCTGAGATAGCATCCTACATCGAGTTGATGGATTCTGATGATGGAGCAGATATTCTAAACTTACTAGGTGAGCGTGAGCGGGAGGAAGTTATTTCTCATTTTCAGGATAAACTCAAGTCTGAGCAAGTCTTGGATTTGTTGCGCTACGAAGAAGACACCGCCGGTGGTATCATGGCCAAGGAATTTATCCGAGCCAATAAAAACTGGAATGTCATCCAAACCATCAATGAGATTCGCCGACAGGCAGAGAATGTTGAAAAGATCTTTTCCATTTACGTAGTTAATAATAGGCAACAGCTCTTAGGTAGAGTCTCTTTGAAGCGGATTATCCTAGCAGGAGAAAATACCAAAATTGAGGATATTTATGAGGAAGAAGTGATCTCTGTTCCTACCTATATGGATCAGGAAGAGGTAGCTGCCATCATGCGGAAATATGACTTGGAATCCGTTCCGGTTGTCAATGCAAAAAATAAACTGGTAGGTAGAATTACTGTCGATGATATCCTCGACGTAGTACAGGAAGAAGCTGATGAGGATATCCAAGCTATGGCCGGTATCTCCGGAGATATCGAAGAGTCTGATTCTATCTTTATGATCACCAAAGCAAGATTGCCTTGGCTATTGATTGGTGTGATGGGAGGATTGATGGGGGCTAAAATCATCGGTTTCTTTGAAGATGGTTTGAATAAATATTTAGCCTTGGCCTCCTTTATCCCGCTCGTGGCAGCTACTGGAGGAAATGTAGGGATTCAAGCAAGCTCTTTGATCGTTCAATCCCTTGCCAATAAATCCATATTTGATGACACACCATTTCAGCGATTTTTTAAAGGCTTACTAATTGCCTTGATCAATGGAGTTGTATTGGGAGGTTTTGTTTTCTTGGTGGTTGTTTTTCTTTATGGCTTTGAGCCTATCTTCGGAGTTACAGTTGGGATTGCCTTATTTTGTGTAGTACTATTAGCCTCATTTATGGGGACAGTTACCCCGCTGGTTCTGAACAGGTTTGGCATCAATCCGGCCATAGCCTCAGGTCCTTTCATCACCACCACCAATGATTTATTAGGCTTGGCTGTTTACTTTGGCGTTGCCATGCTATTACTCAATTTGTGATTAAATGAAGATTTTGATTATAGACGAGATGCATTTGAGCATCATCGATTTATTGGAAAATGAAGGTCATCAGGTAGATTATGAGCCAAAAATTTCCAGAGCTGAGATACTGGAAAAAGTAGCAGATTATCATGGGCTTGTAATCCGTTCTAAAACTCCCATGGATAGGGAATTATTGGAAAAGGCCAGTCAATTGCAATTTATAGCCCGAGCTGGAGCCGGTTTGGATCAAATTGATTTGGAGTACTTGGTGGAGCGGGGAATCAAATTATTTCATGCTGCCAAAGGAAACCGCGACGCAGTGGCAGAGCATGCAATAGGAGGCTTATTAGCCTTGTTCAATCATGTCATTAAAGCTGATTCCGAAGTGAGAAAAGGAATCTGGGATAGAGAAGGAAATCGAGGACATGAACTAAAGGGGAAAACGGTAGGGATCATGGGATATGGCAATATGGGGAGCCAGTTTGCCAAAAGACTCAAAGGTTTTGGAGTTCGCGTGATGGCCTATGATAAATATAAATTGGGCTTTGGCTCGGAAGAGGTAGAGGAAGTTATTTGGGAAAAAGTCAAAGCAGAAGCTGATGTGTTAAGTTTGCACATTCCATTGACTTCGGAAACCAGGAATTTTTTCACCTACGAAGAATTAAAAAGCTTCTCCAAACCTTTTTGGCTGATCAATACCGCAAGGGGTGAAGTCATCAGCTTTGAAGTACTTAACAGAGCATTGGATGAAGGGATATTAAAAGGAGCTGTTTTGGATGTTCTGGAAAATGAAAAATTCAAGAAGTTTACCGATAAGCAAAAAGAGCAGTTTGAAAGATTGGCTGCTCGAGATAATGTAATATTTAGTCCACATGTTGCTGGCTGGACTTTTGAATCCTATGAAAAAATCAATAAAGTTCTGGTAAAGAGGATAAAAAAGGCTTTTAATTAGCGAATTGAGTGAAAAAACAGGAGGCTTTTATTTTTGAGGCAATTTTGCTTTCTGATTAGAGTTTTTCTATTTTTGCTTTACAAATTCAGGAAGAAAACAAGGTAACGGTCCCTTTCACGCGACCGTTACTTTGTTTTTTGTACCTACTTAACAAAGTGATATTTTATGTCAAAAGTACAATACTACACAGAAGAGGGTCTTAAGAGGTTGAAGGATGAACTTCACGAATTGAAGACCAAAGGAAGATCTGATATTGCAAAGCAGATCGCAGAGGCACGTGACAAGGGTGATTTATCCGAAAATGCCGAGTACGATGCTGCAAAAGATGCACAGGGCCTATTGGAACTTAAAATCGCCAAGTTGGAGGCAGTGGTAGGGAACGCCAGAGTTTTGGATAACTCTCAAATGGACCAATCCAAAGTTGGGATTTTGAGCACGGTAAAAATCAAAAATGTAAAGAATGGGATGACTGTTTCTTACACTTTGGTATCTGAGGAAGAAGCTGATTTGAAAGCGGGGAAAATTTCCTTAGCCTCTCCATTTGGAAAAGGTTTAGTAGGTAAGACTGTGGGAGATATTGCCGAAATCAACGCTCCAGCAGGAAAGTTGCAGTTTGAAGTTCTAGAGATTTCTTATTGATTAAAAAATATTATCAGTTTGGAATCCCGGTTTTCGCCGGGATTTTTTTATTTTAAGGATATGTATATCTACTTTTCTACCTATAAGAAAATTATCAGTATAAAAGCTCAGCCTGATGGCTATCAGGGACAAACTTCGGTCTTCGGTCTTCGGTCTCCATTAGCAAAGGGAGATAGGGCTGCTTGAAAAATTCCGAATAATCATATTTAAAAATTATGGCAAGCATATTTACAAAAATCATCAATCGGGAAATTCCTGGACATATCATCGCTGAGGATGAAAATTACATAGCTTTTTTGGACATTATGCCTTTGGTGAAAGGACATGTTTTGGTAGTTCCCAAACAGGAAGTAGACTATATTTTCAACTTAGAACCAATGGTCTTATCAGGATTGATGACATTCGCTCAAAAGGTAGCGAAGGCAATGGATAAGACGATCAAGTGTACCCGTATTGGAGTAGCAGTGATAGGATTGGAAGTTCCTCATGTCCATGTGCATTTGGTTCCTTTGAAAACCATGGATGATATCAATTTCACCCGACCTAAACTCAAATTGGAGAAGGAAGAATTGGCAGAAATAGCAGAGCAGATTAAAAAAGGATTTTAAGAGAGAGAATAGAAGCGAGAATCGAGAAGTTAGAGAAGAGAGAATAGAAGTGAGAGAAGGTGCTGGGATTTTTAAGAAAATAAAAAAACCGAAGCTGGTAAAGCTTCGGTTTTTTTGGTATTTGTGTGTATGCGTTCTTACCTAGAAGATGATAAATATAACTTAGAATTAGCCCAAAGGATCAAAATCCGGAAGTTTCGGTCTCCTGTCTTCGGTCTTCCATTAGGATAGGCAGAGAAGACATGAATACTGGCACGACTGCGGATAATCAGTTTTTGCAATTACCCTAACCAATTAGCCCAAGGAATTCTGCTAAGAATCAACACCAATCCTATGGCATACATCATGTAAACACTTCTGAACCTAGCACGGTCACTTTGTAGTTTTTTTGCTCGGATATAACCAATGCTAATTAAGACTATAGCAATGATATTGATTAATGGGTGCTCTAATGCAGTTAATCTGGCAGCTGGGTCAGACATTGCCCCACCTGAAGTCAACAGGCTAAATCCAACTGGGCTTACGAAGTACAAAATCAAACCCACCAATAATTGCGTGTGAGCAAGAATAAATGCGATCATAGCAATCTTCCTGTCCTTTTCTGTGAACTCTTTTCCACTGAGAGAACCGATTAGCATCAAAACTATGACGATGATCAAGGCGATTAGAGCCAAATAAGCGAGTCCTGAGTGTAAATGTTGGATTCCTGTATACATATTCGATGATGTTTATTGGGTGAAATTACTCCAAAAGAAATAATACTCGACTAAAATTGTTTGAAATTTACTCCACGTAAAGAACCAGGCCTTTGAGATACTCAGTTTCCGGATGATAAATATTGATCGGATGATCAGCCGGCTGACTTAAGTGATGTAGCACTTTTACTTTTCTGCCAGTTTCCATAGCCGCAGCGGTAATGGTATTGGCAAATAGAATTTTATCGACTACCTGAGAACAGGAAAATGTAAATAGAATTCCCCCGGATTTGATTTTTTTCAATGCCTCTGCATTCAGTCTTTTATAAGCCTGAACAGCATTATGTCTTGCTTTGATATTTTTGGCAAAAGCTGGAGGATCCAGCACGATGAGATCATAATCGTCACCAATTTCCCGAATGTATTTCACCACATCTGCCACCTTGGACTCATGGGATCCCTGGATTTGAAGGTTGAGCGAGATATTCTCTTCTGTCAGTTCAATAGCCTTTGGAGAAATATCTACAGAATGCACCTCATTTGCTCCTTCTAAGAGCGCTAAAACCGAAAACCCGCCTGAATAGCAGAAGGTGTTCAGGACTTTTTTTCCCTTGGAATAAGAGGCCAAAAGCTTTCTGTTTTCTCTTTGATCAATGAAAAAGCCAGTCTTCTGTCCTTTCTCCCAGTCAATTTTATAGGTAGCTCCGTATTCTTTTACTAAATCAGTGGAGGCTTGTCCCCAAACCCATTCATTGCTGCTGATGCCCAGATTTTTTGGAAGGGTTTCTGAACTTTTATCATAAATTCCTTGAATATCCTTGCCGTATACTTCCTGAATTGCTTCGGCAATCTCTTGAATATGTGCATGCATGCCTACATGATGGGCTTGGATGACTGCCGTTCCATTATAGAAATCCACAATTAAACCCGGCAGTAGATCCCCCTCTCCATGAATTAGCCTGTAGACATTGGTTTCGGGATTATTGATGAGTCCTAAAGCCTTTCTCAATTCATAAGCGGATTGAATTCTTTTCTTCCAAAAGGATAGGTCAATTTGCTCTTCTTTGAAACTGATAATTCTGACCATGATTGAGCCGTGGGAAAAATGACCTATTCCCAAAAAAGTATTCCTTGAAGAGTAAACAGCCACCAGTTGACCGGATTCAAGATCAGAATCCATTTGGGCAATCGCACCTGAAAAAACCCAATGATGCTTTCGCATCAGTGAAATTTCTTTTCCTTTTTTTAAAATTATCTTAGGATAGTTCATAGTTCGGTTTTGATTTGTCAGGGAATAAATAGCTTCCGGCTATCATGGAAATAATGCTGGCAAATAGTCCATATATATGAGCCTCTACATAAAGCTCAAAGTTGGAAATGACCAAATAAACGATCATGCCAATTACCATAGACATCAAGGCACCCATCTTGGAAGCGTTTTTCCAATAAAGTCCTGCTGTCAAGGGTACAAATAAAGATACTAGCATCAAGATAGAGGCTCCAGCGACTAATTCATAAATATTGGATTCCCAACTTGCCATTATTGTTGCGATGATGGCTACAAAGACCACATTCAATCTTAGAATCCATAAGAAATGTCTGTCATCCAGTCTTTCTCCAAAATAGGGCTTAATGATATTCTCTGAAATGATGGCAGCAGGCGCCAGAAGTCCACTACTCGTAGTGCTCATAATTGCTGAAATTAAAGCCCCAAAAAAGACAATCTGTACAGGCAAGCCCCCATGCCTTAATATCATGGAAGGGAGGAGCATTTGCTTATTTTCCAAATAAAGTTCTGGATAGAGCACCTTAGCTCCCAATGCGATAAATAAAGGCAACAAGCCAAAAGTCAAATAAAATGTGCCAGCCAAATAGGTGGAGCGTACAGCTACTTTTTCTGATTTGGAAGCCATGACTCTTTGATAAATATCCTGAGATGGAATAGAGCCTAAGCCCAAAATGATCCAAGCTCCGAAATAATTGATCCAGGAAGTAAAATCGGGCTCAGGAAAAAACTGAAAGCTTTCTTCGGGAGCTTGAGAAAGTATTTCCTGAACGCCTCCTGCTTCTCGAGCCACCAATATTGCAACCCAAACCAGACCAATAACTATCATAGTGGTTTGGATGAAATCGGTAATCGATATAGCCCACATACCGCCCAAAAATGTATAGAATACTACAATTCCTGCAGCGATGAGAATTCCTTCTAAAAGGCTTAAATCAGTTACTGCTCCCAGCACCAAACTTAAGGCAACAAGCTGGGCCGCTACATAGCCAAAGTAGGCCGGAATCATGAAAACCGAAGCAAAAAACTCAACTCTTTTTCCGAAAATTCTTTTAAATACATCCCCAATTGTAAGAACTCCCATTCTATACATAGGGCGTAAATAGAACATCCCAAATAGAACCAAGCATAGTGCCCCTCCAAAAGGGTCTTCAATAACTCCAATCAAGCCCTCCTCTAGGTATACAGAGGATGCTCCAAAGATAGTTTCTGAACCAAACCAAGTCGCAAATAGGGCAGAGGCAGAAAGAAAAAGCGGGAGAGATCTTCCCGCTAATACAAAATCATTGGAGTTTTTAACCAGCTTGGAAGACCAAGCCCCGATTCCCACCGTGATAGCGAGATAAGCTATGATGGCAAGAAGCAGCAAGGCAAATTAACTTTTAGCGTACATTTTCTCGCGAAGTGCCTTGATCTCCTCACTTTCCAAATAGTCATCGTATGGCATTCTGCGATCGATGGTTCCATTTGGTGTGAATTCTATGATTCTATTGACAGATGACTGTACAAAAGCATGGTCATAGGATGACATCAAGACTGTTCCGGGAAACTCTATAACCGCATTGTTGAAAGCTGTAATAGATTCCAAGTCCAAGTGGTTGGTAGGCTCATCCATTACCAATAGGTTAGGATTTTGCAACATCATCTTAGAAATCATGCATCGAACTTTTTCACCACCGGAAAGAACCGTACATTTTTTCAATGTTTCTTCCCCGGTGAAAAGCATTCTTCCCAAGAAAGTTCTAACGTATGCTTCTTCCTGATTGCTGGAATATTGTCTCAACCAATCGATCAAGTTAAGATCTGAATTGAAGTACTTGGAGTTATCATTCGGCAAGTAGGCCTTGTTGATCGTAACTCCCCATTTGAAAGAGCCTTTGGTAGCAGGAATCTCTTCCATAATGGTTTGGAAAAATTTATTTACCGCCTGCTTGGTCTTAGAGATAAAGGCAATTTTATCTCCTTTGTCTACCATTAGATTTACATCGGTAAAGTAAGTAACCCCATCCTGCTTTAATTCTAGGTTTTCGGTCATAAAAATCTGGTCCCCGGCTTCTCTTTCCGGTTTGAACATAATGCCCGGATACTTTCTCGAAGATGGCTCAATATCATCCACATTCAACTTCTCCAACATCTTCTTTCTGGCAGTTGCCTGCTTGGACTTTGCCACGTTGGCAGAGAATCTGGCAATGAATTCCTGTAATTCTTTTCGCTTTTCTTCAGCTTTCTTGTTTTGATCAGAACGCTGCTTCAAAGCCAACTGGGAGGACTCATACCAGAATGTATAGTTACCAGAGTAAATCTTAATCTTTCCGAAGTCTATGTCCACAATGTGTGTTGATACGGCATCTAAAAAGTGACGGTCGTGAGAAACTACAATAACGAGGTTTTTGAAGTTGACCAAAAAATCTTCCAACCACACGATGGTATCAGCATCCAAGTCGTTGGTAGGTTCATCCAAAATCAAGATATCAGGATTCCCGAATAAAGCTTGAGCTAGGAGAACCCTTACTTTTTGATTACCCGCCAGGTTTTTCATTGGCTGATAGTGCAAATCCTCCGAAATCCCCAAGCCTGAAAGTAGGGCAGCGGCATCAGATTCTGCATTCCAACCATCCATTTCAGCAAATTCTGCTTCCAACTCAGAAGCTCTAATCCCGTCCTCCTCAGAAAAATCAGCTTTCATATAGATAGCATCTTTTTCAGACATGATGGAATAAAGCTTTTTATGTCCCATCAAAACCGTTTTAAGAACTTCTACTTCATCGAACTCAAAGTGGTTCTGCTTCAAAACAGCCATTCTTTGACCAGGAGTGATGTTGATGGATCCTGAGGTACTGTCTATATCTCCGGAAAGGATTTTAAGAAAGGTAGATTTACCCGCACCGTTTGCGCCAATCACACCATAGCAATTGCCGGGAGTAAATTTAAGATTGACATCTTCGAAAAGGGTTCTTTTTCCAAATTTGAGGGAAAGATTATCTACTGAAATCATGTATTAGCTTCTTTTTTTTGAAGGCGCAAAGATAGGAATTATATTATTCCTTTTCCTGTAATACCAGACCATTTACATGATAATCCCTCACATCTGACATCTTTTCTCAACAATATTTTATTCAGTTGCTTATATTGAAAAATTATAGTTCCCTTAACCGAGTAGAATGAGGAAATTTTACCTGACAACAATTCTTTTAATCATTTTTCTGGCGAAAAGTACTTTCTCTTTTGCTCAGCTTTCTACTGTGGGAAAAGAATTCTGGGTGGGATTCATGGATAATAACCGAGTACCACCTTCAGGAAATTCAAATGGAGCACCTGATTTTGCAGTTTTGATTTTAACAGCCAGCGAAAATTCAACAGGAACTATTGAGTACTTGGGACAATCGGTAAGTTTTTCCATGACAGCTGGACAACAATACACCCTCAGAGTACCTTCTGAAGATTTAGATTTATTGCATAGGAACTCAGCAACCACAGAAAATAAGGGAATCTATATTTCAAGTACTGGAAAAATTGCTGTTCACGCATATAATGAACGCTTTAGAAGTGCCGATGGAACTGTGGTTTTGCCGGTTGGAGCATTGGGAACGGACTATTACATTACTTCTCACTATGAGACTTTGACCGCAGATGTGAATTTCAATGGGAATATCAACGATGAGAGTACCATGTTGGTCATCGCAACCGAAGACAATACTCAGATTGAAATCACTACTTCTGTCAATACCTTAGGAGGAGGAAACCCGGGAGTGCCCTTTTCAATCAACTTGAATAGGGGGCAGAGTTATCAGCTGAAAGCCAAAGAAGATATGACTGGAACCCGGGTTAGGGTGATAGGAGAAAATGCCAATGAGTGTAAAAAGATTGCAGTTTTTGGAGGAAATAAATGGACCTCAGTAGGGAATTGTGGTGCGGCAAATGATCACTTGTTTCAGCAAGCTTATCCAGTGAATACTTGGGGGACTTCATTTGTTCATGTGGCACTATCAGGTAGAACTTCTGGGGAATTAGTCAAAATTTTAGGCTCTGAGGACAATACAGATGTGCGTGTCAATGGAGTTTCAGTTGGCACAGTAAATAGAGGAACTTGGATCCCCATCGAATTTGGCATTAACGAGTCTGGAAAAATTGAAACTTCTAAGCCTTCTTCGGTGACAGTGTTTTCGAAAAGCCAAGCCTGTAATCAGCCAAATTCTCCAAATTCGAATACTGGAGATCCTTTCATGATTACCTATAGCCCATCAGAGCAATTTTTAAAGGACTTAACCTTTCAGTCCCTTGCCTTGCCATCCATAGTTAATCATTATGTAAATATCGTAGTCAAGACAGGAAGCCAAAATTCAACTATTCTGGATGGTCAAAATATAGGGGCATTATTTTCAACTCTTCCCGGGGATTCAGATTTTCAATATGCCCGTGTCAATATTTCGCAAGGAGTGCATAGACTTTCTAATCCCGAAGGTTTTGCAGCCTACGCCTACGGTTTTGGGGATTTAGAATCTTACGGATATGCAGCCGGTGCCGCTTTGGATAATTTGAATTTCAAAACAGAATCCGAATATGAATTTGATGTCCAGGGTGAAAATATTGCCTGTTTAAATCAGGTAGGTGATTGGATCATCAATTCTGAAAACCCAGATTTCACCTATTTTGTCTGGGATTTTGGAGATGGTAGTGATATCCAAGAAGGTGCTCAGGTGACTCACACCTTTACTGAGCCAGGAGAATATGAGGTAAGTGTTTTGGCAGCTATCAGCCCTAATTCATGTGATCAACGCGAGGAGGTTACCTTCAGCGTCACTGTTTTGGAAACAGAAGGAGAGCTGTTGGGAGCAGAGTCTGTCTGCCCTGATGTCGAGGAATTACTATATTCATTCAAAGCTATTGAAAATGTTAGTAGGGTTGAATTTGAGGTAGAGGGTGGAGAAATTATCGAAACCACTGATAATTCAGTTCTAATTAATTGGGGGCCGGCCAATGATGCAGCCTTTGTTAAAGCAATTCCTTATTCCTTAAACGGTTGTCCTGGAGAACCAATCATCAAATCAGTAGTAATTAATCAGCGAATTGAAGCAGAAGACCCCGAGGGAGTAATGCAGGTTTGTTTTGATCCTATTGTTTTCCACACTTATTCAGCTCCAAGTGCTTCTTCAGGAAGAGGATATACTTGGACTGTGACGGGGGGAGAGATTGTTTCAGGTCAAGGGAGTTCTGAGATTGAGGTTTCCTGGAATCAGCCCGGCGTTTTAGGGGCTGTTTCTTACAAGGTTTTTAGTTTGGTTGATGAACTTTGTGAGGGAGAATCTTCCGAAATAGAAGTGAAAGTAGAAGATGAGTTTGTAGTCAATGTAGCTCGACTGCTTCCAATTTCCTGTGCGGGATTGAATTCAGGAGAGATTGGATTGGAAGTAATTGGCGGAGTTGCTCCATACACCTTTGAATGGTCTCATGATTCAGGATTAGCTTCTGCTGATGCTTTGCAGTTAATAGCAGGTCTATACTCTGTAAAAGTCACAGATCAGTTAGGTTGTGAAAGACTTTTAGAAAACTTGGAAATAGTTCAGCCTGAACCTTTAGCTATCCAATCTATAAGTCCGGTTGGGACTTCCTGTTTTGGTAAACCTGATGGAAAAGTAAGTTTTACAATAACTGGAGGTGTAGCTCCTTATACAATTGATTATCAAGGTTTAAATACCTTCACTGGAAGTATAACTTTATCAGATATGCCTCAAGGTGAATATTCTTGGGAGTTGTTGGATGCCAATGGATGTAGCATTCCGCTAGATTTCGAAATAACATCACCTATTGCCCTTGAGGTAGATGTAAGAATGGAGAAGCCTGCCTGCCCAGGCGGAAGTAATGGAGAATTATTTGCCTTTCCTGCTGGTGGAGTCGGACCTTATGTGTATACTTGGGACTTCCAATCCACCCTTGGTAATCAATTACTTGCTGTTCCGAAAGGAAATTATGCTGTTTCTGTCACAGATGGTTCAGGATGTGTAAGCTTAGGCGAAGGTATAGTTGAAGAAGCCGAACCTGAAGTTAGACTTCCAACAGGATATTTTCCACAAAGAGATAAGGATCTCTTCGAAGGTATTTCCAATTGTGAGTTGCAATTCCAACTTTGGATATACGATAGATGGGGTCAACTTATCTATACAGGTACTGAGGGATGGGATGGCACGGTTTCTGGAGTGAATGCGCCATCAGGAACTTATTCCTATGTCTTCCAATATTCATTTTTATTGGAAGATGAATTAAAAGTAGAAAACAAATCCGGAGCTTTTGCTCTTATTAGATAGCTAGATCACCCTAATCTGCTTATGCCTTATATATAAATGAAACACGCAAAAAGATTCTTTTTGATCTTTTTGGTGTTGAGTTCATTTTTCCTGAGCGAAGGTAGTTTCGCCCAGTTGAGCACCGTCGGTTCGGAGTTTTATTTCGGGTTTATGGAAAATAACCTGAAGGAAAACAATGAGGATAAAGCCCTAATATCCATTACGGCTACTGAAGACGCTATTGGCTATATTCAATACTTGGGGAAGACCATAAACTTTTCAATAGCCAAGGGGAAAATTTTCACTCATGAAATTCCCACCACAGCGACTGAAGACATCATTCATCGTTCTTCAGGTATAATCAGCAATAAAGGGGTATACATTTCTTCCTCTGGCAAAATAGCTGTCCATGCTTTCAATCTCAGGTCTACCAGTTCAGACGGAAGTGTTATTCTGCCATTTACAGCTATAGGCAAGGATTATATTGTCACTGCTCATTATAATGACATCAGTCTTTCTCCCAATAATTTTGAAAGCACCGTGCTGATTGTTTCGGCAGAGGATAATACAGAAGTTGAAATTAATCCTACCGTACCTACTGTCAATGGATTTGCAGCCGGTTCACCGGTGAAAATCACAATAAATAAAGGTCAGAGTTATCAGTTAAAAGGACAAGGCGATTTAACAGGAACACGAGTAAAGGTGGTCAATTCTGGCTCTGATGATTGTAAAAGAGTTGCCGTTTTCGGAGGGAATAAAATGACTCAGGGGGGAACTTGCGGTTCTACATCAGATCACTTATTTCAACAGACCTATCCACTTTTTACCTGGGGAAATGAATTCATTCACATTCCTCTTTTGGAAAGGACAGCCGGAGAATTAGTCAAAGTGGTGGCTTCTCAAAATAATACCACCATCGAAGTCAGTGGCTTAGCACCTGTGACTCTGAATGAAGGTGAATTTTATATCTATGATTTTAAGTCTACTGATATTGCCACTATCAAATCTGATAAACCCATAGCAGCTACGGCAATTGCGAAAAGTCAGGACTGTGATACTCCAGGCCCCCTTAAATTTGGTGACCCTTTGATGATCACCTACAATCCAAATAATGAGAGGATATCTTCCATCGTTTTTAACTCCCTGCAGTCATATGGATTCCTTAGGCATTTTGTCAATGTAATTGTTCCAGCTGAATCAGTGAATGAAACGATTTTGAATGGAAAAAATATCGGAGATCAATTCAAAGCCGTTCCAGGAAATCCAAATTTTCACTATGCTCAGATCAAATTAAGTGGAGGTACAAATTCACTTTCTAATCCTAAAGGATTGATTGCCTATGCCTATGGAACCGGTAATTTGAATTCCTACGGCTTTTCTGCAGGAGCAAATTTTGAAAGTTCTGAATACGAGGCAGACAGTAAATATGAGTTTGAGGTAGTGGGTGAAAGAGTGGCTTGTTTTGGTCAAGAGGCAACCTGGATGATTCAACCTGAAAGTAAGATTTACACTCAGTTTAAATGGGATTTTGGTGATGGTTCTGACCCTGTTTTTGGACAAGAAGCCAAGCATACATTTATAAAAGAAGGGAAATTCACTGTTTCTGTCTTAGCTTCTAACGGAGCAGCCAGCTGTGCCTTAGAAAGAACCTATTCTTTTGATGTGGAAGTCCTAAAGGTACTAGCAGAGATCAAAGGGGAAACCAATGTTTGTCCCGGAAGTACTCAAGTTTACGAATTAGGAGAGACTGCCAATTTCGAAAAGCTGGAATGGCTTGAGGTAATCGGTGGAGAAATAGTGAGCCAATCAGCTAATTCTTTGACGGTGAAATGGAGTGAAACTTCCGATGCCGGTCAAATTAAAGCGGTGGCTTTTGCACCAAATGGATGTAGAGGAGAAGAAATAATTCTGGATATAGAACTTGGAAGTACAGGGCTTGATGTAATTCCACTCGGCCCTGAAAGTATTTGTGGAATACAAGAGCAGTCTCTGGTTTATGAAATTCCCGCAGATTTTGAATTCACTGGGTCAATCTTGTGGGAAGTGATAGGGGGAAAGATTACTGGTGAGGCAGATAAAAAACAAGTTGCAATTTTATGGGATGATGATGCAGAGGAGCGCAAGGTGTTTTTTACGATTACCAATACAGAGGATGCATGTGGAGGTATTTCTAAGAAATTGATTGTTGAAAAACTGGATAAAATACTTTTTGAGAATGCCCAAATAAACGGAAATCAAGAAGTTTGTCTGGGTTCAGAAATTACCTACACTTTTTCATCAACAACCCCATTTGGAAATTTGGATTGGGTAGATGTAAGAGGAGGTTCAATCTTAGAAACAGGTGATGATTTTGTGAAAATTCGATGGATTGAGGAAACTGAAAATATGGGGCTTTCACTGATACCATACAATGAATCTGATTGCCCTGGTGAGTTGATATCTCTGGAAATCCGAATAAAGGAATCAGAAGTTTTACCGAAGCCGAAAGGAATTGAAACCCTTTGTGGACCCGATTTTCCTGATCAAGTCTATGAAGTTCCAAATCCTCAGACAGGAGTTCAATATTCTTGGGCTATTCAAGGAGGAGAAATCATCGGTGAAAATTCCGGTAAATCAGTTACTGTAAAATGGAAGAATTCCAGCGAGGGGAAAGTCATTTCTTATTCTGAGCAAATTCAGGATCAAAGCGTTTGTCCTAGAAGCTCAGAGGTTTTAAAAATTAAGACTGGAGAACCAATTCTGCTTCAAGAGCAGATAGAGACATTGGCTTCTTGTCCAGGTGAAACCAATGGTGCTTTGGAGATCAAAGTGAAAGGGGGGACACGTAATTATGAATTTGAATGGGAAGGATATCCTACTGTAAAAGTAAATAAGCTTGAAAATATTGCTGCGGGTGAATACCAAGTAACTGTTAAAGATGTATCAGGTTGTGGGATAGCCAAATTTAGCTTGACCTTATCAGAGCCAAAAGGATTGGAGTTAATCCGAGAATTGGAATACATGAGAACCACTTGCTCAGATTCGGGTGATGGTGGTTTTATCGCTTATTTGACAGGAGGCAAGGCACCTTATAAGGTGGAAGGATTTGATTCTACTTGGGATGGTGAAAAACTTACCGTGAAAGGATTGTCAAAAGGTCCATTTACCCTTTTCGTCTTAGATGCTACCAATTGTAGCTTAGCAGTAGATGGGATAATTGGAGGTACTGAGGAGTTAAAGGTCAGCTTCGTAGAAGAAAGTGAAAGTTGTCCCGGAGGAAGTTTTGGAAGGTTGGCTGTAAAAGTTGAAGGTGGTGTAGGACCTTATCAATATGCTTGGGACTTGGGCTCTGGAATCGCAGAGGTCCGCTCTACTTCTAGTACCTCAAATTTTGGATCTAACTTTATCAGTGATATGCCTTCCGGAGAGTATGCTGTTACGGTGACGGATAGTAATGGCTGTCAGGTAATGGCCTATGGAAGGATTTCAGAAACTAGTCCGCAGGTTCGAATGCCTACAGGATACCTGCCTTCTGATGGATTGTATTATCCTGTTTCTAATTGCTCTCTGAACTATACCCTCAAAGTTTTTGATAGATGGGGAGGGATGGTCTACGTCGGAACTGAAGGTTGGGATGGTATGATTAAAGGAAATGAAGCTCCAGTTGGAACATATACTTTTGTCTTGAGTTACACATTCAGCAAAGAAGGTGAAATAGAGACAGAAGAAAAGTCTGGAATTTTCACCTTAATCAGGTAAATTTCTGATTCAGGAGATTTTAGCAGATGAATTCAGTGTGGAAAAGGACGATTTGGACATTCTTGCCAATTTTTTTGGTATGCTTTTCCGCTTTTTCCCAAAATAGTACCCTAGGTAGAGATTTTTATATTGGTTTCATGGATAATAACCGCAGGAACTCTCAGCCTGATAAAGTCGTGGTTATCATAACAGCCAATGAAAAAGCCTCAGGAATCATTCAAACCCCCAAACAGGCAATTTCATTTTCTCTAGAAGCCGGTCAGCAACTGATCCGAGAATTTGATGGAGAAGATGAAGGAGTTATTCATAGGGAGAGTGGACAGGTAGAGTATAGACCCTTTAGAATCACCTCTTCGGGCGATTTGGCTGTCCATGCGATCAATGGAAGACAATACAGCACAGATGGAACTGTGGTGCTTCCTTACAGCTCATTAAGCACCGAATACCTGGTCATGGCTCATTATGATGTTTTCGGACCAGGTCAAAATCCAGGAAGTAATCAAAATTTTGAAAGTACTTTACTGGTTGTTGCCACAGAAAATGATACAGAAATTGAGATCATTCCTGCTGCAAGAACAGTCAATACAATTCCTGCTGGAGCACCAATTCGGATTGTGTTGAATGAGGGAGAAAGTTATCAAGTCAAGGCAGAAGGAGATTTGACAGGTTCCAGAATAAAGGTTTTAAATGCCAATCAAAATAATTGCAAACTCATAGCAGTTTTTGGAGGTAATAAGACCAGCTCTGCAGGAGATTGCGGAACCAGTGGAGACCACATTTTCCAGCAGGCATATCCTATTCAAACCTGGGGTAAAGAATATATTCATATTCCTTTAGCAGGAAGAACATCCGGTGAAATAGTAAAGGTATTAGCCTCACAGGATGGAACTGTCGTACGAATAAACGGAGAGGTAAAGGCAACTTTAAATGCCAGACAAAGCGCCAAATTTGAGTTTGGTAAGAATGACATCGCCAGAATAGATGCAAATAAGCCCATCTCTGCAGCTGTGATTGCAAAAAGTGCGGCTTGCAATGAATTTGGCGTTGCACCTTTAGGAGATCCTTCTTTATTTGTTTTGAGTCCAAACTCACAAATGCTCAAGAATATTATTTTTTCTACCGGCAAGCTCATCGGTGGGTTTAATCAAAATATCGAGCATTATTTAACGCTATTAGTAAATTCAGGGACAGAGGGTCAAACTATCCTGAATGGCCAAAACGTTGGCGGTAATTTTTTACAAGTTTCCGGCACGAACTTGAGCTATACGAGAATCAAAGTTCCATTTGGAGTTAATTCTGTTTCAAACCCAGAAGGTTTGATAGGATATGTGTATGGGTCTGGCTCTATTGAGTCCTATGGATTTGCTATTGGTGCAAGTTTGGAGAATGTCCAGTTTGAAACTGAATCGAGCTATGAATTTGAAGTTGAAGGAGAGAAGGTAGCCTGTCTCAATCAAGAAGGACTTTGGAAGATTATTCCCGATGATCCCAAATTCATTAATTTCTCTTGGGATTTTGGTGATGGGAGTACAAGTAAAAGCGGTCAGGAAGTCTCTCATATTTTCACGAAAAAAGGGACTTATGAGGTAGTTATAACTGCTTCTACAGGAACAGGAGCTTGTGATAGCGAAACAGAATTCAAATTTGAAATAGAAGTTACATTCGTTGAAACAGAATTGAAAGGGCCTGCCTCTCTTTGTCCCGGTGCTGAAGGAATTCGATATTATCTTGAAAATTCTCTCAATACAGATCAAGTGATTTGGGAAATAGAAGGAGGGGAGATCACTCAAAGTAATGAGGAATTTGCCTTAGTGAATTGGGATGTAGTTGAAGGTACAGGACTTATTCGCATTACACCTATTGCTGAAAATGGTTGTTTAGGAGAGGTTTTGGAGATCGAGGTAGAAATCCAGAATAATATTGAGCCTGAAATACCTTCCGGACAGGCAGGACTATGCGGAAGTACCATCGAGCCACTTACCTACACTGTACCCTATCCAGTGGATGGAAAAGATTATTTCTGGCAGGTTAGCGGAGGTCAAATTCTATCCGGTCAATCGACTGAAGAGATCGTAGTTTTGTGGGATGAAAATGCCTCTGAAAGAAGTGTTTTTTATGAAGAAAGCTTGTCTTCTGATCCCTCTTGCTTCGGCGTCTCCAAAATTTTAAACATTGGATCTTTTGATGCACTTACTGTAACTGAAGGAAATAAAATTTCTCCTTCATGTCCTGGAGAAAGTGATGGGGAAATTTTCCTATTCATAGAAGGAGGTTCTGGAGATTTTATATTTGAATGGGAGGGATTTCCGGAAAATCAGGGGGATTTTTTAAAGAACATACCTGCTGGTAACTATCAGGTAAAAGTGATCGATCAAGCCGGCTGTGGGGAAATTCAGTTGAATATATCCCTAGAGGATCCTAAACCTATTTTGATTAATAGAATAGCAGTGACAGATGTAAGTTGTGCTGCTGAGTCCAGTGGAGGAGCTGTCTTGGAAATTTCTGGTGGAGAACCGCCTTATCAAGTAATTGGATTTGAATCTGAATGGGATGGTAGCCGTCTTTCATTTACAGGATTGAGCAAAGGAACTTTCGAGCTTTTACTAGAGGACTCCAAATCATGTACTATGCCATTTGAATTGGTAATTACCGGTCCTGATCCCCTCAAGTTGGAATTTGAGGAGCTGACACCAGGTTGTCCTGGAGGACTGGATGGGGCATTGGAAGTTAAAGTTTCTGGAGGAACTCCACCTTATACTTATCAGTGGGAAAATGGCGAAGCATTGGCGCTTTTGGAAAATCTTCCTTCAGGTGAATTTTCGGTGACAGTCACAGATTCCCAAGGCTGCCAAATTTCAGGTTTGGGTAAGGTGTCGGAATCGAGGCCTCAGGTTCGAATGCCTACCGGATTTTCGCCCAAAGATGGCCCTTATCAACCTATATCCAATTGTAGCATCAGTTATAAATTAATGATTTTCAACCGATGGGGACAATTGATTTTTTCTGGGACAGAAGGATGGGATGGGAATCACAATGCCAATCCTATGCCACCGGGAGCCTATTCCTACTATATATCCTATCAGTATAGCTTGGAAAATGGTTTGAATACTGATGAGAAACGAGGAACATTTACCTTAATCAATTAAAGATTTGATCAAAAATTCGGGAGATCTTATCCTTTGGATTAGATTTGTTCTTTAGGAATTTTTAATCAAGAATGAAAAAAATATTAATTACCGGTGGGGCAGGATATATTGGCTCACACACTGCCGTAGTTATGGCAGAAGCGGGTCTCACCCCAATTATTTTAGATGACTTATCAAATTCCAGTGAGTCAGTTATCGATAGACTGGAAGAAATCATGGGTTACAAACCAATTTTTTACAAAGGAGATTGTAATGACTCATCAATTTTAAATCAAATAGGAAAAGAACATCAACTTGCCGGAGTAATTCATTTTGCGGCTTTTAAGGCGGTGGGAGAGAGTACTCAAGAGCCATTGAAGTATTATCAGAACAACTTAGGCTCTTTGATGGTCTTGTTGGATTTTATGAAAAAAGAGGGAATTCAGGATTTGGTTTTCTCTTCATCCTGCACAGTATATGGGCAACCGGATGTTTTGCCTGTTACAGAAACCACACCTCGAAAAGATGCTGAAAGTCCCTATGGGAACACCAAGAAAGTATGTGAGGATATTTTGGTTGACTATGTGAAAAGTAAAGCTGGAGTTAGAGTGATTTCACTCCGCTATTTCAATCCGGTTGGTGCGCATCCTAGTGCTAAAATCGGAGAGTTACCCAATGGAATTCCAAATAACTTGGTGCCCTTTGTTACCCAAACAGCCGCTGGATTAAGAAATAAACTGACTGTCTTTGGAAATGATTACGATACTTCAGATGGTTCTTGTGTAAGGGATTTTATTCATGTGATGGATTTAGCAGATGCACATGTAAAAGCGCTTAACTATTTGGGCGGTCAGAGTGCTAATTTTTACGATGTATTCAATGTCGGAACTGGCCATGGGAATACGGTATTAGAAGTAGTTGAGACTTTTGAAAAAGTCAATCAAATAACACTCAATTATGAAATCGGACCTAAGCGTCCTGGTGATGTAGTTAAAATCTGGGCAGATACGAAAAAAATCAATCAGATATTGGGCTGGTTTCCGAAATACTCCTTAGAAGATTCCCTTCGGGATAGTTGGAATTGGCAGAAAACTTTGAATTAAAAATAAAATCAGCTCTCTGAAGCTGATTTTTTTTTTGATTATACATACCTGTTAATTTTCATTTGATATAAGGATTCAATCTTCCTGTATCAATTACTGCATTTTACACTCATAAAATTGCAACTTTTTGAAAACCAGGTCAATCCAATTCCTGTTGACCCTACGTAATTCTTTTATTCGATTTTAACATTCAAACCCAAAAAATCATGAAAAATTTATTTCAAAGTGTGTACTTCAGCATTTTTGTAATGCTGTTTTTTGTTGCCTGCCAAGGCATGGAGGATGCTCAAATTCCTATGGCAGATGATTCAAATGTAGAGTTTACTGGTGACGAAAATGCCAGAAAAGGCCAAATGATGGAATTTGGTTCCTTTTTGATTGGAACTGAAGAAGTTCCTGCTGTCAATTCTTCCGGTGCGGGCGCTGCTTTTTTCTCTTTAAGCCCTGATGGTAAAAGCCTGAATTTCGAAGTGAGAGTTGCAAACACCACAGGAATTATTTTTGCTCACTTGCATAATGCAGCAGAGGGAGTAAATGGTCCTGTAGTAGTAACCTTGATTCCCGCTCAAGATCCATCTGGACTGGAAAACGGAGTGGTTGCAGAAGGAATGATCAAAATGGAAGACCTTTCAGGACCTTTAGACGGAAAAATGATTTCTGACTTAGTCCGGGAAATCAACATGGGTAGAATTTATGTGAACATACATACCTCTTCTTTTCCTTCAGGGGAGCTACGAGGACAAGTTAGCATGGTTCAACCAAACAATAATGATAATTTCACTATCAAGCTATCTGGTCTGAATGAAGTTCCAGCTGTAGAAACTGATGCGACTGGAGTAGCTATTTTCAGATTCAATAAAAAGAATTCCTCTGTAGACTTCCAGGTGAATGTTGACAATATTTCAGACATTCGATTCTCGCATATACATCTTGCTGAACCAGGAGCTAATGGCCCGGTGGTAGTAACTTTAGATGGTGAAAGAAGAGATGGACCTGTAGAGGGAGTATATGTTAAAGGAACCTTAACCAGCGAAAGTCTAGGAGGTAAGTTAATGGGCGGAGACCTGATGATCTTGAGGGAAGCAATGAGAACAAGCTATGCTTATGTTAATGTGCATTCAGATCTAGTTCCAAGCGGAGAGTTGAGAGGTAACTTCTAAGGATTCATTCTTTAAATTACATGTAAAAGCCCTTCAGAGAATTTCTTTGAAGGGCTTTTTTTTAGAGGTTGAGGTAAGAAAATACCTCAATTTTTTTTAGTATCCAGCAGCTTGACCGTCTTTTCTGGATTCGGATGCACCAAAATAAACTTTTTGAATAGGGTCATATCGAATTGCTTGATAGCCTCCATAAGGCCCCACACTAAACTCCACCCTATGTCCCATTTCCTCCAAGGTTCTGATCACTTCGTAAGAAAATCCGCTTTCTAGGTTGAGCGAACCTCCGGAAGTCATATGGGAACCAGTAGGCTGGGAGGAGCCGACATGACGCATTCTTGGAGCATCTCCCGCCTCTTGGATATTCATTCCAAAATCGATGATATTGACTACAATTTGGGCATGTCCTTGCGGCTGGACCGCTCCTCCCATTAAGCCAAAACTCATAAATGGCTTTCCGTCTTTGGTGATAAATGCAGGTATAATAGTGTGAAATGGTCTTTTACCTCTAGCTAAGGAGTTCCAGTGGTTTGGGTCCTGAACGTTAAACATTTGCCCCCTGTTTTGTAAGACAAATCCCAGGCCGTCAGGTACCATGCCAGATCCAAATTCATCATAAATGCTTTGGATAAAGGAGACCATATTTCCTTCCGAATCAGCTACAGTTAGATAGGTGGTATTCCCTTTTTCAATATCTCCAGCAGGATATTCATCTGCAGCTTGGTGGAAATCTATTAATTTTCTTCTCTCAGCAGCGTATTCCTTTGAAATCAGGTAATCTACGGGAATTTGATTGAAAGCAGGGTCCGCATAATATTTTGCCCGGTCTTCGTATGCTAGCTTCTTTGCCTCAGTCAATACATGTAAATATTCAGCACTTCCAAAGCCCATAGATTTGATGTCAAATCCTTCCAGAATATTTAGCATTTGTAATGCGGCGATTCCTTGCCCATTTGGAGGAAGCTCCCATACATCATAACCTCTATAATTGGTGCTTACAGGGTCTACCCACTCGGAAGTATGATTTTTTAGGTCCTCGTAGCTTAAGTAGCCTCCATGCTCTTTCATAAAACGATCTATGGTCCTCGCTATTTCACCTTCATAAAAGGCCTTTTTTCCTCCTTTGGCAATTAGATCATAAGTTCTTGCGAGATCAGGGTTTTTGAAAACATCTCCCTTTTTAGGAGTTGATATTCCATTTGGCATATAAGTCTTCCTGAAACCCGGAAGGTCTTGCATTCGAGGCCAGTTATTATTCATCTGCCAGGCAATAACCTCTGATATAGGGAAACCCTTGTTTCCGTAATCAATGGCAGGTTGGAGGATATCTTGCATGGATAGCTTTCCAAAGCGCTTGTGCATTTCAAACCAACCGTCCACTGTACCGGGAACAGAAATAGGAAGAGGTCCTAAGAAAGGGACATAGTTTAGCCCTTTTTCTTTAAATACTTCCATGGTCAAACTAGCTGGAGCTCTTCCACTTCCATTGAAGCCATAAAGTTTTTGAGTTTTGGCATCCCAGATGATGGCAAAAACATCTCCACCAATTCCACAGGCATGAGGTTCTACCAAACCCAACATGGCATTGGCTGCAATAGCTGCGTCCATGGCAGTTCCTCCTTTTTTCAAAATATCCAAAGCAGCTTGTGTCGCCAAAGGCTGGCTGGTGGCAGCCATTCCATTTTGAGCGACGATTTCAGATCGAGTAGCAAAGTTCTTTCCTGTAACCCGATCTTGTCCTTTGGTTCCCAAACTGATCAGCAAGAAGCTAATCATCAAAGCAATATATTTCATATGATTTGTCGAATTTGATTCGATATTAAGTTGGAAGCTTAATTTGGGCAAGTCAAACTTGGTTGAATGGTGAATTTCTCAGATTTGGGCTTTATATATTTTGCAGAAATACAGTAGAAATATATTGAAATACTCCTTCGGCGAAATAATAGAAAAGATACTTTTTAAGATAGATTAAGATATGCCTGCGGCACGATAAGGGTCAATTCCCCCTTTGAAAATGTAAATAAGGTTTAGGACGAAAGCTTTATAAAAGGGGGCAAGGGGGATTTTAGTTGAAATACAGTAGAAATATATTGAAATACGCCTTCGGCGAAATAATAGAGAAGATACTTTTCAAGATAAATTAAGATATGCCTTCGGTAAGATATACCTTGAGACCATCCCGCATCAAAAGCTCCTTAGGAGCGAAAAATAAAATAGCCAGGGGTTTTAACCCCTGGATCCTTGTACCTAACCTCAACCCAGCGCTGGCCCGAGAACTCCTTTTGAAAAAGAGGCATTATGCCAGCAAGACAGGACAAAGCTCTGTTTAAATCGGATTGAAAATCCTACGATAGGGCCTCGGAATTGCAAATTCCGAGGAACTAATGGGTACAAAAACAAAAAAGTCCCGAATCTCTTCGGGACTTTAAGCGGAATGGACGGGACTCGCTCCGATAACTATCGAGAGCCGCGACCTTCCCGAGAATCGGGACAGGCATTCTAACCAGTTCGTTTATT
>NZ_FOVW01000002.1:0-413079 GCF_900115305.1 Algoriphagus ornithinivorans
GCCAGGTCAATCATCTTTTCTAAATAGTCAATCATGATCTGTTTCTGTCCAACAGTTCGTTCGAGCTCCTTGACCTTTTCTTCGAGTTCCTTTAACCGATGTGTCTGGCTGTCTTTCATCTCAACGATTCTGATATTTTTTTCATTGTAAGTGGAATACTTGTAAATCCAACGATAAATAAGAGCATTACAAACTCCGTAATGCTTTTGCATTTGAGGAACAGACATGACTCCTTTTTCGAAGTCGTCTACCAATTTACGTTTAAATTCTTCAGAAAATTTACGATGTGAATTGATCCTTTTTCCCGTTTTTAGCATCTTCATTCTGATTTAAAAACGGTCAACCTATTTCAGGGAATGACAGCGAGAGATTAGAGACGAGAAGCGAGAAGCGAGAGGCGAGAGATTAGAATCGAGAACCAAGACGCGAGAGATTAGAGGTAAGAACCTAGACTTGAGATCGTTATCAATTAATCAGTTACTCAATTACTCAATTACTCAATTACACTATTACTCAAGTCTCATCGTTTTGGTTAAGTCTTCCTGAGTTTTTGAAAACTAAATCCAAAGCCCTTATGTAAAGGCATGATTTTTGAAAAAATTTTATATTCAAAAATTTGAATTTAATCTTAGTTTAAACACCTGATATACATTAAATTATGTTTTTCATACTTTTCATCATATCAGGCCTTCCATTAATAAATCATTAAAGGCAAGACTTTTGTAATTCATACTTTGTAATTTTAACCGATTAAACCAACCAATTATGTTTTTTTTACTAGCCATACTCACAGCTTTTTCGGTGGGATTTTTTGTCACACCGATTCTGATAAAGCTACTCCACAAAGCTCAAATAGGTGATCTGCCGGGTGGAAGGAAAATTCACAAGAAATTTATCCCTTCCATGGGAGGAATTGCCTTCTTTTTAGCTGCATCTATCGCCATGTCCATTTGGGCTTGGCAGTTTCCACTTCCTGATATCCGCTATTTACTAGGTGCTATTGCCCTGGTATTCTTTGTGGGCCTTCGGGATGATATGGTGGAACTGAAAGCCACCCATAAGATCATGGGCCAGCTGGTTGCTGTTCTGCTTGTAATTGTTGCCGCAGATATCCGAATCAAGGATCTACATGGATTTATGGGAGTAGGGGAGCTCAACTTGTATGTTTCATACGGATTCTCTGCTTTTGTAATCTTGGCCTTGACCAATGCGTTCAACCTGATCGATGGATTGGATGGCTTGGCCTCAACCATGGCGGTGATTGTTCTAAGTTCTCTTGGTGTTTGGTTCTATGTGCATGGGCTTGACAGCTTCGCCGTGCTTTGCTTTACTTTCTTGGGTGGAATTCTTTCCTTCTTGGTATATAATTGGCATCCTGCCAAAATCTTCATGGGTGATACAGGTTCTCTAACACTTGGTTTTACAATGGGAGCTTTAATTATTGCCTTTATGGAATATAATGCGGCTTTGCCTGCTGGATCGGCTTGGAAGTTCGAACCTGTATTTTCATCAGGAATAGCGTTGATGATTTTTCCACTCTATGATATGGCACGTGTATTTACCCGTAGACTCATGCAGGGAAAAGGACCTATGACTCCGGATAAAAGCCATGTACACCATTTCCTAATGAGATCTGGATTGAAGCATAATCATGTGGCTATGCTTCTTGGCTTCATTCAATTGGCTTTCGTGATATTGGTGGTCGCATTGAAAGATTATTCAGATCATTTGGTTTTACCACTGATTTCTGCCATTGCCCTCGGCCTCGGATATAGGCTGGATCAGGTGACAATTAAGTATGTGAAAAAGAAGGTTCATGCAGAGCCAAGAGTGCTGGAAGTAAGGCCTCTTTCGCAGCAACAAAGAAGAAAAATCAAATTGGAAATGGAAGAAATTCAAGAATCCAAGATGAACCTAAATTAGGTTTAGAGCCGTTCAAAGCTTATAAATGCCCTTCGGGGCATTTTTTATTTGAATAAATTTTATGTTTGGTTGGGTTTTTGATAGAATCTATTTAGTTTCCCATCGTAAACGGTATGGCGCACCCTCTAAATGGCATTTCAGTTTAAACTTTCCGCTCCAATCTTTGGTGGAAATGAACTTATTTACACCCAAGAAGCCATCAGTTCCGGGCAACTGGCAACTTCAGGCAGCTTTATCGATAAATTCGAAAGGAAACTTGGGCGAAAACTGAAAACTCATCAAGCTGTAGCTCTTAACTCTGGAACCAGCTCTTTACATTTAGCCCTTGTTCTTTTAGGCGTAAAAGCAGGTGATGAAGTAATTTGCCAATCTTTTACTTTTTGTGCCTCAGCTAATCCCATCATTTACTTAGGAGCAACTCCCATCTTTGTAGATAGTGAAAAGGAAACATGGAATATGTCGCCGGAACTATTAGAAGATGCCATTATGCATAGGATTGCTCATGGGAAAAAGCCCAAGGCAATCATCGTGGTACACCTCTTTGGAATGCCTGCTAAAATGCAGGAAATCATGGAAATTGCTGGCAGATACAATATTCCGGTTTTGGAAGATGCTGCTGAGGCTGTGGGTAGTACAGTGAATGATCGCTTTTGTGGAACCATGGGAGATATCGGTGTATACTCTTTCAACGGAAATAAAATTATCACTTCCGGTGGAGGAGGAGCATTAATCGCTAATGATAGTTCCTTGGTAGAAAAAGCAAGATACCTTTCAACTCAAGCACGAGAAGATCTTCCTTACTATCAGCACTTGGAAATAGGCTATAATTATAAAATGAATAATTTGGCTGCTGCGGTGGGCTTGGCTCAGTTGGAGCAGTTGGATCAATGGATTGACAGAAGGAGAGAGGTTAATGCTATTTACCGCGAACTCCTAGGTAGAATACCAGGTATAGTATTTCAGGATGAGCCTGAAGGCGTCACCTCCAATTATTGGTTGACTACAATTTTGATTGACGATAAAGTGACTGGCTTTACTAATGATAACCTGAGAGTTGCCTTAATGAAGAATGGAATAGAAACCAGATTTTTGTGGAAACCTTTGCACATGCAGCCTGTATTTAGAAATGTACAGTTTTTCGGGGGTGATATTTCCAAAAGTTTATTTCAAAAAGGAATTTGTCTACCAAGTTCTGCTGATTTGACCTATGAGGATCAGGAAAAAATTGTAGGTATTGTAATCAAAGAATTAGCCAAAACATTCTGAGTTTGTGAATTATAGAAAAGTCGGTAAAAGACTGCTGGATCTATTGGTGGCAGGAACCCTTTTTTTATTGCTATCTCCTCTTTTTCTATTTCTCTATCTAGCCTTATTCTTTTATTTCCGGGGTAATCCAATTTTTAAACAAACCCGTCCCGGATTTCAAACCATTCCTTTTAGTATTCTAAAATTCAAGACCATGACGGATAAAAAAGATTCGTCAGGAAACCTGTTGCCAGATTCGGAGCGGATTACCAAGTTTGGAAGAGTCATCCGGAAGTTTTCTCTGGATGAAATGCCTCAGCTGCTCAATGTAATCAGAGGGGATATGAGTTTGGTAGGTCCAAGACCCTTATTGATGGAATACCTTCCGCTATACAATGAAGAGCAAATCAAAAGGCACTTAGTCAAGCCAGGAGTCAGTGGTTGGGCTCAGGTCAATGGTAGAAACACCATCTCTTGGGAGGAGAAATTTGAATTTGATACCTGGTATGTGGAAAATGTTAGCTTTCTGCTGGATTGTAAAATTCTACTTATCACCTTTTTTAATGTTTTGTTGGGGAAAGGAGTTTCCCAACAAGGGCATGTGAGCATGGGGAGATTTGAAGGAAATAAGCAGGAAAAGGTTCATCTTTCACAATAGAGTATGAAAATCTTGGTTTCAAAAAATATTTTTAGCTTTCTAATTTCATAATTCACACTTCCAACTTAGTCTTCCTGTGAATTAACAGATTATTCAAATAAATTTGTATATTTTCGAACAAAATATCAGAATACATTATTTAATACTTTCAAACCCGTTTTTAAACCTGTTGTACTCCAAATTTTCCCACTTAAATAAGAATTACAAAAACTGTTTCCGCTTAAATCCAATTCCTTTGTTTTTATCGTATTTCAAAAATACCTAACATTCAATTGAAATAATTCAAAATAATATTGGATTGAACTGAAAAATACACAAGGATATTTGGTTTAGCAGGATAAAAAATCTTATTTTGCAAAGTCATAGAATTAGTGAGGCTTAACCTTTTAACCTTATCAATTTGAAACAATCTCTACTATGAATTTTTTAACCAGGCTCAAAATCCTTCCTAGATGGATCATTGCCACGCTAGATGCCCTTATTCTTTTCCACTGTGCTCTTTTCGGCTATTTGGTTAGATTCAATTTTGAATTAGCCTTAATCGAACAAAATGATGCTGTAGCTGGAAGTTTTACCTTTATGATCGGTGGACTTTTGGTTATGCAAAATACCCGAAGCTACGAGGGAATTGTTAGACATACCGGTTTTAAGGATGGTTCCAATATCTTTAAAACGGTTCTTATCAATTTTATTTTATTTCTCTTTCTTAATTTTTTCCATGGGAGTTTTCTGAATGACAGATTCCTACTTCCTACCTCTGTTTTGATTATTGCGAGTTTGTCCTCGCTCTTCATGCTTGTTTTCTATAGACTGCTTGTTAAAGAGCTGTTTGTCTATTTGAAAAACGGATTTATTGCCAAAGAACAAAGAAACGGAGTCATTTTTGGTGCCGGAGAGGCCGGTATTATTGCTCAGGATGCCATAAAGACGGATAGTAAATCCTATTTCAATACGGTTGCTTTTTTGGATGATGACCCCAAAAAAGATGGCAAAAATATTTCTGGAACCAGAATCTTCCACGGGCTTTCTCAGTTGGAAAAATTGGTCAGTGCACATGGAGTCACTGAATTGATTATTGCAGTTAGGGATCTTTCAGTTCAGCGGAAAAGAGAAATTATTGATGAATGCTTGAGGTTAAAGATTTCCGTTTCCATAGTTCCTCCTGTAGATCAATGGATCAATGGTGGCTTAACTGCCGGTGCAATTCGTGAAATCAAAATTGAGGATCTTTTATCCAGAGATCAGATTCAATTGGATAATCCAAGAATCCATGAAGATTTGATAGACAAGGTTGTATTGGTAACTGGAGCTGCAGGTTCTATCGGTTCTGAACTTTGCCGACAAATATCTTATTATCAACCGAAACTTCTAATCATGTTAGACATTGCTGAATCAGCTTTGTATGATGTGGAAAATGAGTTTAAGGAGTCTTATCCATCATGCCCGATTAAAATCATTTTGGGAGACGTGAGGAATAAGAAGAAAATGAAGGAAGTCTTCAAAAACTTTAAGCCTCAGGTAGTATTTCATGCAGCGGCCTATAAGCATGTGCCGATGATGGAGAACTATCCGGAAGAAGCGATCCATTCCAATGTGATAGGTACCAAAGTTTTGGCAGATCTTTCTGTGTTGTCTCAGGTAGATAAGTTTGTATTTGTATCTACAGATAAGGCAGTAAACCCAACCAATGTGATGGGGGCGAGCAAAAGAGCTGCTGAAATGTATGTGCAGGCATTGAATGAATATTTGGAAGTCAATCATAAGAAGTATCATACTAAATTCATTACCACCCGATTTGGAAACGTTTTGGGTTCTAATGGTTCAGTAATACCACTTTTCAAGAAGCAGATTTTGCACGGTGGCCCGATTACAGTTACCCATCCGGAAATCACTCGTTTCTTTATGACCATTCCTGAAGCTTGCCAATTGGTATTGGAGGCTGGGGTAATGGGACATGGAGGAGAGATCTATGTATTTGACATGGGAGAGCCGGTGAAGATTCTGGATTTGGCGAAGAAAATGATTCAGCTTTCCGGTAAGAAAGTAGATGAGGACATCAGTATTGTATTTACAGGATTGAGAGAAGGGGAGAAGTTGTATGAAGAACTGTTGAATGATTTTGAAACAGTGAAGATTACCCATCATCCTAAGATTAAAATTGCCCAAGTGATGCCTGCTGCCTACCATAAGATAGATGGTCAGGTCGAGCTTTTCCAGGAGTTGATTTCTAAAAATTCAGAAAATGAATTAGTCTCTCACTTGAAGTCGATTGTACCTGAATTTATTTCCAATTCCTCCAGATTTCAGGTATTGGATAGGATGAATTGATTATTTGAAAGTGTAACTGTGTAATTGAGTAATCGATTAATCGAGTTTCCTCACACTTTAAATTCTCGTCTCTCGCTTCTCGTTTCTCGTCTCTCATCATCGTAAATGTGAAATTTATCTCTGTTCTCAGGTCGAAGCAGAACTTCAATATTCAACATTCATCATTCGATGTTCGATATTTTTTTGGAAGTGTAACTGTGCAATTGAGTAATCGATTAATCAAGTTTCGTCTGACTTTAAATCCTCTTCTCTCGCCTCTCATCGCCGTAAATCTCAAATTTCCCTCTGTTCTCAGGTCGAAATAGAACTCTCCAATTCTACATTTCTCATTCGCCGTTCGATATGTAATCGAGTAACTGTGCTTAATCCATTATGCATCAGGCAGGGTCGCGCAAGCTTCGGTCTTCGGTTGCCTATGCTGAGCGAGGTCGAAGTATCTAATCGGTCAAACAAAGAAAATATGTTAAGCGGCAAGATTGCAGATAGCCAGATAATTTAATATCCTGATAAAATTCTGTTATTTCCCATATTTTATCTTGGAATTAGTTAAAATTGAAAAGCACCTATTACTAAAAATAAGGAGACCTAATGCTAACCGTTCCTAGTATTTTTGGTAAATTGGAAAATACGATTTTGAGAAACCCTAACCCATCTTTGAAAAATCCTAACCCATCACATGAATTTTAGCGTTTTTGACTATTGCTCAGACCTTTGTTGGGTAGTAAATGATAAGCTCGAGATAGTTTATGCTAATCCTTCATATTCAAGTTTAATTGAAAATTTTACGGGAAATGTTTTGAAGAAAGGGGACTCTATTTTCATTCCGGAATTTGGAGAGGAATACTTAAGTAAATGGAGTTTTATTTATGAAAAAGTGTTTTCAGGTCAATTAAAGGAGGTTGAAGAGTCATTTGTAGATCCCAGTACTGGAAAGAAGATTTTTGGAATAATTAAGTTTGACTTGATTACGGACCAAAAAAGTTTAGGTAATCTGGCTTTTTGCAGGAACACTGATGTGACCAATTTTGTAGCACTTAGAAAAGAAGAGAAGAAACTTTTTGAAGCTTCGCTAGATGTTATCTGTTCTATTGATAGTAATGGAAACTTTGTGAAAGTTAATGCCGCATCCAAAGATTTATGGGGTTATGAGCCTGAGGAGTTGGAGGGAACTCCTTATGCTGATTTGATTTATCCGGAGGATATTGAAAAAACCTCAAAGGTGGCTGAAGAGATATTATCTGGTAAAAAGATCACCACTTTTGAAAATCGCTACATAAGAAAAGATGGGAAAATAGCCTATAATTTTTGGTCGGCTCGCTGGGACGAGCAAGACCAAATGATGTACTGCGTAGCTCGGGATGGAAGGGAGAAGATTGAAAATGAATTGTTAATTCACCAGAATGAATTAAGGTTTAAAGCTTTGGTTCAAGAAGGTTCTGATTTAATAGCCATCCTCGATCAAGAGGGGAATTATAAGTATGTGAGTCCTACGAGTAGCTCAATTTTGGGAATAGAACCCCATGAATTTGAAAATAGAAATGCATTTGAATTTATCCATCCTGAGGATAAAGAAAGAACAATGGGTTTTCTAAATAGAATCTTTGAGGAGCAAAGAGTTCAGGTCGATCCCTTTAGATTTCAGAATAATAATGGTGAGTGGAGATGGATTGAAACCATATTAACCAATATGTTGGATAACCAGGTGGTTAAGGGAATAGTAGCAAATTCAAGGGATATCACGGAGAAGGTTATAGAAGAACAGAGGTTAAAACTTTTGGAGAATGCCATCAATAATACAAATGATGCTATTTTGATAACCGAAGCTGAACCTATGGAGGAGCCTGGGCCTAAAATAGTTTATGCCAATCAGGCTTTTTTGGATGCTTCGGAATACACTTTAGAGGAAATTATTGGTCAAAATCCCAGGATTCTCCAAGGCCCCAAATCGGATTTTGAAGGTTTGGCAGAGTTTGGTCAAAAAATTAGGAACTGGAAACCTGCAGAGGTCACAACAGTCAATTACACTAAGTATGGCAAGGAATTTTGGGTGAATTTTTCAGTAAGCCCAGTAGCAAATCATACTGGAATGTTTACGCATTGGGTCTCTATCCAAAAGGATGTAACAGAAAAGAAAAATATAGAACTCAAGAAAGAACTAGATTCAAGGATCAATAAAATATTTAGAGATAAGAAGTCTTTAAAAACAGCTTTAAATGGAGTCTGTGAAGAATTGATTGAATTTTTAGAATTAGAATATACCGAATTCTGGCTTCCTACTGTTTCAGGTGATAAGCTAAGACGGATTGCGAATTGTTTCGGTAGCAAGTCTGGAGAAATTTTTTGGAAAGAAAGTAAAGTCTACGAGCAATTCAACCCTAATGAGGGCTTACCTGGAGAAGTTTGGAAAAAGCAGAAGCCCATTTCTTGGAAAAATATATCTAAGGATGAAAGATTCATTAGGCGCAAAGAAGCCGAAAAATCAGGTATAAACTCTATGGCAGGTATTCCAATATTTCATAAAGGTGAAATATCAGGAGTTTTACTTTTTGGAGCTGAAAAGCCAATTTCTGAGTTGGAAGCAATTTTTCCTGTCCTCAATTCACTGCAGGGATCCTTAGGGATAGACTTAGACAAGAAAAAGCTGGAGAACGAGGTGAACCTCACGTTTCAATCAGCTCCAGACTTAATTGCTTTATTGGATCTATCTGGAAATTTTTTAAAAATAAATACAACTGGTTCAAGATTTTTGAATGCTTTAGAAGATGAGATTAGAGGAAGGAATTTGAATGATTTTTCTAGCATATCGGAGCCCGATTTCTTTGTTTCGTCTGTCAAGAATAAAGACAATTTCAAATTTAAAACGAGACAGGTTTTAAGTGACAAAACAATCAAGTGGCTTAGTTGGAGTTGCGAGGTGCAGCACGAAGAGGGACTTGTTTTTGCGACTGCTAAAGATATTACTTCAGAAAAACAGATGGCTGAATTATTAAATGAGGCATCTGCTGTTTCTCGAGTTGGGGGCTGGGAGGTGGATTTGATGTCCAATAAGATTTATTGGTCAAAAATGGTTCATGAAATCCATGAAACAAACCCTGATACTTACGTTCCTGAGTTGGAAGCTGTTATAAATTTTTATAGATCTGATTTTCGGGATTTGGTCAAAGAAAAAGTGGATAGGGCTATTCAATTTGGAGAGCCTTTCGATTTTGAAGCCATTTTGGTCACTGCCGAACAAAACGAAATTTGGGTTCGCTCCAGAGGCCAAGTGGAATTTGTTGACAAAAGTTGTGTTAGAATATATGGAAGCTTTCAGGATATACACGAAAGAAAACTCTTGGAATTAAGAATTTCGGAGGTTTTAGCCAGTATCTCTGATGCTTTTTATGCGGTAGATTCTAATTGGAACTTTATTTACTTCAATAAAGAAGCGGAGAATCTTTTGGCTAGAAAGAGCGAGGAGGTGATGGGCAAAAATATTTGGAAGGAATTTCCGGCGGCGAAAGGTACCCAACTTGAAGAAATCTATTTGTCTGTAGTTAATCAAAATGAGAGCAAAAGCTTTGAATATTTTTATCCCGGAAATAATTGCTGGTATGAAATAAATGCTTACCCTTCTAATGGCGGTCTTTCAGTTTATTTTAAAAATATTGATGAAAGAATTAAAGCTAAAGAACGTCTCGAAAATGCTTATCAAGAGAAAGAGAATATTCTTGAAAGTATTGGCGATGCATTTTTGGCTGTAAATCAACTAGGACAGATTACTTATTGGAATAAAAGAGCGGAAAAACTCTTTGGTAGTAAGAAAGCTTCAGTCCTTGGCAAGGAAATTCAAGAAGTATTGAATGACACCTATAAGATGGTTTTTCTTGAGTACCTGACCAAAGCTCAATCTTTAAATCAATTAATTCAATTTGAGGAGTTTTTTGAGAATAAGAAAAAGTGGATAGAAGGAAGTATCTATCCATCGGATCAGGGTTTATCTGTTTATCTTAAAGATATTACTACCCGAAAAGAGACAGATATACGTTTACTTCGAGCTAATGAAAGATTTGAAAAGGTAACAGAAGCAGCCACAGATGGAATTTGGGATTGGGATATCGCAAATGATAAATTTTACCGTGGCAAAGGTTTCGAAAAACTATATGGAATTCATGTAAAGCGAGAACTTTCACAAGAGGAATTCTGGAAGGATAAATTTCACCCTGAAGATTTAGAAGGCGTAAAAGAGAGCCTTAGAAAAGCATTAGAAAATCCCAAAGCGTCAAAATGGGAGTTTGAATATAGAATCATGCAAACCTCTGGTAGAATAATTACGGTTTTAGATAAAGGGATTATTATTAGGGATGAAGAAAAAAAGCCGATCAGAATGGTAGGCGCCATGACTGACATCACTTATCGTAAAGAATTTGAAGATGAGCTTGTCAAGTTAAACGATACTTTGAAACAGCATGTCAAGGATCTGGAAATTGCTTATGAAGAATTAGAGCAATTTACTTTTATAGCTTCCCATGACCTGCAGGAACCCTTGAGAATGATCAATAGTTTTTTACAACTATTGAAAAAGAAATATGAACCTGTCTTAGACGAAAAAGGCCTTCAATACATTCACTTTGCAACAGATGGGGCTGTTCGAATGAAGCAAATTATCCTAGATCTATTAGAGTACTCCAGAGCAGGTAAGTTTAAAGAAAGTCCAGAAAAGGTGGATTTTAATGGAATACTTAACGATTTTAAGATTCTGAGAAGAAAGTCTATACAAGAAAAAGGAGTAAAGCTGCATTTTAAAAGTTTGCCAGAAATAACTGTATTTAAAACTCCGTTTGTTCAAGTGATTCATAACCTTTTAGATAATGCGATTAAGTACTCCAGAAAGGATGAATCACCTGAAATTAAAATTTCTGTTGAAGAGGCTAAGGATCATTGGCAGATCCAAGTCAAGGATAATGGTATCGGAATAAAAGAAAAATACTTTGAGAAAATCTTCATCATCTTTCAACGATTGCATGATAGGACAGAATTTAGTGGAACAGGAATTGGACTATCAATTGTAAAGAAAAACGTAGAATCTTGGGGAGGAAAAGTTTGGGTAAATTCTGAATTAGGGAACGGAACTACCTTTTATTTTACTATTCCAAAAAATATTATTTTGGAATAATTATTCATGATTTAAAACAGTTTGGTAGTAAAATCAATCTAAGGAATAAAACTGAATTAACTTTGGATAATAAATGCGGATCTGAATTAAACTTTATCAAGAGTTTTTATTATGGATGTCCCCCAAATTTAAATGAATAAAGAAATGAGGCAGGCAAAAATATTACTAGTGGAGGATAATGATGGAGATATCTTTCTCACATTGGAAGCTTTCGAAGAAAGTAAAATTAAAACGCAAATTAACGTTGTTAAAAATGGAGAGGATGCTTTAGACTTCCTCTATCAAAGGGGAGAATTTAAAGATGCATTTAAGCCAGATTTGATATTATTGGACATCAACATCCCTTTGCTTAATGGACATGAAGTTCTGAAGGATATCAAATCAAATAAAATTTTAAAAAAAATTCCCGTGATTATGCTAACCACTTCTTCAAACAAAGTGGATATTGAAAAGGCTTACTCTAATCATGTAAATAGTTTTGTGACCAAACCGATTCAAATGGATGATTTTTTGTCAGCAATATTAAAAATTGAAGAGTTTTGGTTGAACTTGTGTACACTCTCTGAGTAATCTTATTTTCAGTATCCATACCATTTACCATGTTTTCTTACATACTGGCGATTAAGTGATTTAAAGAGTAAGTGTTTAATCGAGTAACTGAGGAGGATATGTTATTGGTTATTAAGTACTTCGATATTCAACATTCCTCATTCGATGTTCGATATTTTTTGGAAGAAGGGTAATAGTGTATTTGGGTTTCGTCACACTTTAGATTCTCGTTTCTCGTCTCTCGCTTCTCGTTTCTCGTCTCTCATCATCGTAAATCTGAAATTTATCTCTGTTCTCAGGTCGAAGTAGAACTTCGATATTCAACATTCCTCATTCGATGTTCGATATTTTTTGGAAGTGTAACCGTGTAATTGAGTGTCGCCGCCATTTTAATTCTTGTCTCTCGCTTCTCGTCTCACATCTTGGTTCAGCGTTCATGGTTCACCGTTTTACCACACACAAATGGCTTCGATAAACAATTAAATAAACTCTGCCCTCTCGTACCCCGAAAGCTTTCGGGGCGTACTTCGTAAATCTGAAATTTAATTCCGTTCTTAGGTCGAAGTAGATCTTCGATATTCAACATTCCTCATTCGATATTCAACATTCATCATTCGATGTTCGATATTTTTTGTAAGTGAAACCGTGTAATTGAGTGTCGCCTCCATTTTAATTCTCGTTTCTCGCTTCTCGTTTCTCGCCTCTCATCGCCGTAAATCGTACCTCGTCCTTCGTAAATCCCAAATCCCTTTCCTACCTTTGCAATTGATTTAAGGATAAATACCTTACCATGAAGAAGAATTTCACTTTGCAACTAAGCCCGGAAGAGGCTTATGACCCTGAACTTTTTAAGAAAGTTCTACTAAATAAAGCTGGACTTTCAACCGAAACAGCGGAGTCCTTTGCCCGGCAAACCCGAAGATCCATAGACGCCCGAGGAAGAAGAGTTCGGGTTAATGTGGAGGCAGAACTTTTTATAAAAGAATCTCCTAAGCCTTTGCTGCATGCTATTCCTGAATATCCCAATGTCAAAAATGCAGAAGCCATTATCATTGTTGGAGCGGGGCCTGCAGGTTTATTTGCTGCTTTGAGAGCGATTGAACTGGGAGTTAAGCCTATCCTAATAGAAAGAGGAAAGGATGTTAGGGCTAGAAGAAGAGACCTTGCTGCTATCAACAAGCATCATGTGGTAAACCCTGACTCCAATTATTGTTTTGGAGAAGGAGGAGCAGGTACATACTCTGATGGGAAACTGTACACCCGATCCAAAAAAAGAGGAGATATTCGAAGAATCATGGAGATTTTAGTAGCACATGGGGCTACGGAAGAAATCCTAGTCGATGCTCATCCTCATATTGGAACAAATAAGCTCCCGGTTTTAGTAGCTGAACTCAGACAAAGTATTCTCAACGCAGGTGGAGAAATTGCTTTTGAAACCAGAGTTGAGGATTTGATTTTAAAGGATGGAGAGATCAAAGGGGTAGTAACCCAAAATGGGGAGAAAATTACCGGTAAGGGTGTCATTTTGGCAACAGGTCATTCTGCCAGAGATATTTTTGAATTATTACATAATAGAGAGGTTTTGATTGAAGCAAAACCTTTCGCCTTAGGCGTAAGAATAGAGCATAGTCAAAATCTGATCGATAAAATCCAATACCATTGCGAGGTTGACCGCGGACCTTATCTTCCTGCTTCTTCTTATTCTCTTGTTCAGCAAACGCAGTTTAAAGGAAAACAAAGAGGAGTTTTTAGCTTTTGTATGTGCCCTGGAGGCTTTATTGTTCCTGCTGCCACTTCCCCCGGAGAACTGGTGGTGAATGGCATGAGTCCAAGCCGAAGAGATAGCCGCTTTGCCAATTCTGGAATGGTAGCCTCGGTTGAATTGGAAGACTTGCGAACATACCATCAATTTGGTCCTTTGGCCGCTATGCATTTCCAGGCAGATATTGAAAAAAAGGCATGGGAGGCCGGAGGAAAAACGCAGGTGGCACCAGCTCAAAGAATGGTTGACTTTGTTCAAAAAAGGGTTAGCTCCAGCCTTTTGGATACCTCCTACCAGCCCGGACTCAATTCAGTAGATATGCATGCTGTGCTTCCGGACTTTATCTCTGAGAGACTGGCTATGGCCTTTAAGGCTTTTGGTCAAAAGATGAGGGGATACCTGACAAACGAGGCACAGTTGATAGGGGTGGAGAGCCGAACTTCCTCGCCGGTCAGAATTCCAAGAGATAGAGAGAGTTTTGAGCATCCTCAGATTAAGCGATTGTATCCATGTGGGGAAGGGGCAGGCTATGCAGGTGGGATTGTATCGGCTGCCATGGATGGTGAACGTTGTGCTGAGCATTTGATTGGAACCTACGTGAAGCGCTAAGCTTTCTGACTCTTATCGTCAGAAATACTATTCCTTCAAAATCATTTCCTAAATTCGATCATGGAATTTGCTATTGTGGATATTGAGACAACAGGAGGAAACTTCAGAAATGGAGGGATCACCGAAGTTGCTATTGTCATCCATGATGGACAACAAATCGTGCATGAATACCAAAGCCTGATCAATCCTCAGCAAAATATTCCAGCTTACATCACCGGTCTTACAGGGATTGATGATGCCATGGTGAGAGATTCACCTACTTTTGAGGAAATCGCTGAGGAGATTTATGAGTTATTGGATGGAAAGGTTTTCGTAGCCCACCAAGTCAATTTTGATTTCGGTTTTATCCGTGAGTTTTTAGGTAGGTCAGGCTTTGAATTGAAGAATCCGAAACTCTGCACAGTTAGATTAAGCAGGAAGATTTTTCCGGGGATGCGTTCCTACAGTTTGGGAAGAATTTGTGAACAAAGAAATATTCCCATTCTTGCCAGGCATAGAGCGATGGGAGATGCTAAGGCAACTGCCATATTGTTTGGTCAAATGCTTGAAGAAAATCCAGAGGTTATTTATTCTGGTTTAAAGAAGAATTCAGGAGAGAGCTTCTTGCCTCCAAATTTTTCATCTCAGAGATTTCGTGAAATACCTGAAAAATGCGGAGTCTATTACATGCTGGATCAAAAAGGTAAAGTCATCTATGTAGGCAAAGCAAATAATATTAGAGATCGTTTTCGAGGTCATTTTACCGGACAGAGCCATCCAAGCATCAAGCAGGAACTGAAGGCTGAGGTTACCGATTTAAAATGGAAATTGACTGGTTCTGAGTTTATGGCTTTGCTTCTGGAAACTTTGGAAATCAAACGAATTTGGCCGAAGTACAATGCAGCTTTAAAAAGCCCAAGGAATATTTGGGTCCTATTTTCCTATCAGGATGGGAGAGGGTTCACTCGGTTTCAGATCGCAAAAGTGAATAAATCCCTGCAGCCATTAGAAACTTTTTTCTCTTCCGAGGAAGCGAAGGCCTTTTTAACAGATGCGATTCAGACCTATGAACTTTGTTCCAAATTGTGCGGGATTCGAAAGGTAAACTGCGAAGTGGTGAATGATACAATTTGCCAAGGTGCATGTGCAGAAAAGGAGGATGCCCTTAAGTACAATCAAAGAGCTCAGATATTTATCCAAAAAGTGAAAGACAGCAAAGGCGCTATTCGACTAGAGTTAGAAGGTAGAACGGAAGATGAAAGAGCAGTCTGTGTTTTTGAGGGAGGAATGCTTCGGGAATATGGATTTATCAAAGATGAATCAGAAAAGTTGGAAGCTGTTAAGCCATATCCCGAAACCTCCTACGTGCTAAGGCAATTTTTACATCAGTTTTCAGCCCAGCAGATTCAAGTCATAAGCTCAAGAAGAAACAACCAAGAAATACTGAGCTTTGAGTTTTAAAGACCCGACTGGACTTGCTCAGTAGCTTATCTAAGCCATTTAGGGATGGAAAACATTGAACTTTTGAACCTTGAACAGATCCAAATCATATTAGGACCCCAGTTAATCAATTACACCTTACTCAATTACTCACAAATATCGAACATCGAATGATGAATTTCGAATAGCGAAGAATCTATTAACCAATAACTTATAACAAATTACTGATCTGCCTCAGCTACTCAATTACTCACAAATATCGAACATCGAATGATGAACGTCGAATAGCTAAGTGCCTAATAACCAATAACAATTAACTGATCCTCAATTAATTACCCTTTACTCAATTACTCACAAATATCGAACATCGAATAATGAACGTCGAATAGTGAAGTATCTAATAACCAATAACTAATAACAATTAACCAAATCTCCTCAATTACTCTCCAAAAATTATCCCCCATAAGTCACCCTATAAATACATCCTGCCATATCATCTGAAATGAGCAAGCTTCCATCAGGTAATTCCTGAACATCCACTGGTCTTCCCCATACTTCTTGACTGGCATCATCTAACCATCCGCTAGCAAAGACTTTTTGTCCGGTTACATTTCCGGATCCATCAATTTCAGCCAGAACTACTTCATAACCTGATTTTTTGCTTCTATTCCAAGATCCATGTTTTGCGATGATCGCATTGTTTTTATAGGTGCCAGGGAACATTCCCCCCTCATAAAAACGGATTCCCAAAGGAGCAACGTGAGCTCCCATTTTTGCTGCAGGTTGCACATATTCACTAGCTGCCTTTCCACTATCTCCAAACTCAGGATCTTTGACAGTTCCGGCATGCCAATAAGGATATCCAAAATGTTGGCCTTTTTCTGTTGCTCTATTCAACTCGCAATCAGGGATATCATCTCCCATCATATCTCTTCCATTATCGGTAAACCATAGGTTACCAGTCTGAGGATGCCAGTCAAACCCAACTGTATTTCTTACCCCATGAGCATAGACTTCCGGAGTAGGGTTAGGCTTACTCACATCTAATCTGGTGATAGATGCATAAATCTCATCTTCTGGATCACAGATATTGCAAGGAGCACCAACTGGGACATACAACATGCCGTCTGGACCGAAGGCTATGAATTTCCAGCCATGATGTCCTTCCGTTGGATAAGCATCATAAACCACTTCATAGCTAGGATTGCTCAAGGTATTTTTGATATCCTTAAACCTTAAGATTCTACTTACTTCTGCTACGTATAAATCACCGTCTTTGTAGGCAACTCCATTGGGCATTCGAAGGCCCTCTGCCAAAATGAATTTAAAATCAGCTTTTCCATCCGCATTTTCATCTACCAAGGCATATACATTATTTTCTTGGCGGTTTCCAACGAAGATGATTCCATTATCCGAAATCGCCATAGATCGGGCATTAGGTACATCTGCTGCCCAAACGTCAATTTTAAATCCTTCAGGAAGCTTGATTTTATCGAGCTGAACTTCCGCACTAGCGGTTCTGATATCCACTTTATTACTGGAGTCAGGTGTTTTGATTTCACTTAGCTTCCCCTTTTGCTGACAGCTTGCCCCCAAACTTCCTATAGTAAGGGCTGCTAAAAGACATATTTTATTGATTGAGTTCATAGTATCATTATTTACTTACAATTTAATTCTTTTGAGATACTTTCTATAGTCTTCCTCAATAAACGGTTGAATCCTTATTTTTGCGCCATGCTTTCAATTTCAAACCTTTCCTATTTCATCGGCGGACGTGCCTTGTATGAAAATGCCAACTTACACATCAAGCCAAAAGATAAAATTGGGTTGGTAGGTCAAAACGGTACAGGAAAATCAACTTTATTAAAAATTATCAGCGGAGACTACCAGCCTAGCAGCGGGGAAGTTCAAAAAGCCAAAGATTGTACTATTGGTTTTTTGAATCAGGATTTGCTTTCCTATCAATCTGATGAAAGTATCTTGAATGTTGCTCTGGCTGCATTCAAGGAAACATTGGCTCTCCAGGATGAAATTGATGAGGTATTGAAAAAAATGGAAACGGATCATTCTGAAGAGATCATCAACAGATTGGCTTTTCTACAAGATCGGTTCGAAGCCAATGAAGGGTATACCATCAAAGCCAAAGCAGAAGAGGTACTGGAGGGAATTGGTTTCAAGACCGAAGATTTGGAAAAACCTTTACGAACTTTCTCCGGAGGCTGGAGAATGCGAGTGATGCTAGCCAAATTACTTTTGGAAAAGCCTTCGCTTTTGATGCTGGATGAACCGACCAACCACCTGGATCTTCCATCCATTCAGTGGGTTGAGAATTATCTTAAAACCTATGAAGGTGCGGTGATTGTGGTTTCTCACGATCAAACCTTTTTGGATAATTGTATTTCCTCGACTGTGGAAGTTGCGAATCAAACCCTGACTTTGTACGCAGGCAATTATTCTTTCTACAAGGAGGAAAAGAAAGAAAGAATGGAGATTCAGCAGAATGCTTATGAAAATCAGCAACAGATGATTAAGCAAACTGAGCGATTTATAGAGCGTTTCCGTGCGAAAGCTTCCAAGTCCAATCAGGTTCAATCAAGAGTAAAGGCATTGGATAGAATGGAGCGGGTGCATGAAGTGGTGGATGATGAAGCATTTGTGAATTTCAAGTTCAAATTTTCTCAAAAATCGGGTCGGGACGTGGTCATATTGGATCATGTGAGCAAAAGTTATGGCGATTTGACCATTTTGAAGGATACTTCTGCCAGAATAGAACGTGGGGATAAAATTGCTCTGATCGGTGCTAATGGTAAAGGGAAGTCTACTTTGCTGAGGATCATTGATGGTACTGAAAAAATCCAGGGTGAGAGAACCGAAGGCTATAATGTAATCAAGTCCTTTTTTGCACAGCATCAGTTGGAAGCCTTGACCCTGGACAATGAAATTATTCAGGAAATGGCACAGGCGGGAAGTCCTAAAACTGAAACAGAGTTGAGGAATGTCTTGGGTTGCTTTTTGTTTACAAATGAGGAAGTTTTTAAAAAGATCAAAGTTCTTTCAGGAGGTGAAAAATCCAGAGTGGCTTTGGCTAAAACACTGATTTCTGAAGCGAATTTTCTATTGCTGGATGAACCGACCAACCACCTGGATTTCCAGTCTGTCAATATTCTGATCCAAGCTTTGCAGCAGTATGAAGGCACATTTATCACAGTTTCTCACGATAGGCATTTCATCAAAGGGGTAGCCAATAAAATCTGGTACATAGAGGATAATCAGATAAAAGAATACCCTGGAACATACGAAGAGTATGAGTTTTGGAAAAGCCAGCAAGTAAAAGAGGAGGGAACGAATCAGGCCCAGGAAAAGGCAGGTAAGAAAGAACAGAAAAAAACTGTCAATCCTCAGGATCCTGAAGTTCAGCAGGCTAAAAAGAACCTGAAGAAATTAGAAAATCAGTTGGAGTCGGTTGAGAAAGAAGTGGAGAAGTTAGAAGGAAATCTGGCTACAATAGAGATAGAGTTGGCTGACCCCGAGCTATACAATGATGATGAAAAGGCTGCAAAAGTTCAGGATAAATACCAGTCGGTTAAGGGTCAATTGGACCGGAAAAATGCGGAATGGGAAGAGTTGGTGGATGAGATTTCAAAATTGCAGGAAACTCTCAGCTGAGCTTTTCGTTTTGGATGCTAAAATCTCTATTTTGAAAGATGCTTAATTCCTTTAGATATACACTTTTACTTTTTTGTTTGATATCCATTCATGCTTTTGGACAGGTAGAGGACAAGGTTTACAAAGACCATATTCAGTCAGTCAGGATTTTTCCTATTGGTGCTGCATTTGACAGCCAGTTGGATGCGCCGGTAATATCCATGTCAGATTCTCGGCCTTTGATGTTGTTCTTTGATGATTTGGCCTATGATCCGGAATTGTATGCGGCTAAACTGATTCACTGCGATGCGGATTGGAAGCCAAGTCAACTGAAAGACAATGATTTTTTACCCACTTTCAACGAATTTAATATCCAGGATTTTGATTACTCCAATAATACCCGAGTACCCTTTATTCATTATTATTTTCAAATTCCAAGGGTTACCAAGTCAGGGAATTATGTAGTCAAGGTTTATGCAAATCGCGATGAAAACAATGTAGTTCTCACTAAGCGATTCATGGTATATGAGGAATTATTTGCAGTAGGAGCTTCCATTGTACCACCATCCCAAACTTCTCAAAGAAGAAATTCACAGCAGATAAACTTAGCTGTCAATTACTCAAAAGGGGAGGTGATGGATCCTAACTCTCAGGTTAAAGTGGTTATCAGACAAAATCAGCGTTGGGATAATGCCCGATTTTTAAGCAGGCCAACTTTTCTAAATGAGAGCTCAAAAACTATGCGTTTCGAGAGTTTTGATGGAGAAAATGCTTTTAGTGCGGGGAATGAATTCAGGTTTGTGGATTTGAGATTTATTCGGGCAACAGGGGTGAATGTGGCTTCTGTGGAGGTTTTAGACGATATTATTTATGCAGAAGCTCAAGTCGATAGACCTAGACCCGCTGAGATTTACTCTCAATACCTAGATCTCAATGGGCAATATTTGGTGAATACCAACGATAGGCCAGGGGGTAATCCCGAGATAGAAAGTGAGTATATGCTGACCACTTTTCGATTGTATCATCCTCAAAGTTCTAACCCAGTTTATTTGTTGGGAGCTTTGACAAATTGGGGAAAAAATCCGGAGGCTAAAATGCAGTGGAATGCTGAAATGGGAGTTTATGAAACTACGCTGTTACTGAAGCAAGGATGGTATGATTACCAATATGGTTACAAAGATGGAAGCCAGTTCTCAACCGAGGCTTTTGAAGGAGCCCATTTTGAAACAGAAAATGAATACGAAGTATTGATTTACTTCAGAAATCTGGGTTCTAGATATGATCAATTGGTAGGCTATGTGTATTTACATCCCAATAGAAGAAGATTGTAATTGGGATTAAAAACCGATAGTCCATTCGAGTTGCTCATATTCATATCAATGATTGATTAATTCGGTCGTCCCTTTGGGACTTCTATGATTAAAAGGTAGATCCCTAAAATATCCAGAGATTAAAATCTCTGCCCGCCCGCCGCGGTGGGGCTAGGATATCTATCGTCGCTACGCGACTAATAGCTTATTCAAATAGTTTCGGTGTGGCAAAATGCCCAAGGCGTGAGGCATTTTACAAAAAACTCAATTTCAAAAAATAAATATGAAGTTTTTGGTATGGCTCAGAATGCCGTAGGCATGAATGATTTCCTAGCCCTGTCTTCGACAGGCAGGCACCCATTTTAATGGCTGGGATGCTGAATAGCTAATTAGGTTAAAAATGCCGTAGGCATGGCCGATAATAATGAAACCAAAAATATAAATAATCGTTAGTTTGATTTGAATTTTAAATTTTTAATCTAAATTTTTATGCCAAACACATATTCTTCTCTTTATTGCCACACCATCTTTGCGGTTAAGTTTAGACATGCTGTCATCCAAAACTCTTTTAAAAAAGAGTTATTTGGTGTATTAGGAAACCTTATAAATGAATCGGGATGTAGTACCGTAATTGTAAATGGGGTTTCAGATCACGTTCATGCCTTATTTAAGTTTTATCCGAAGCACTCTATTTCAGAAGTAATGAAAAGCGTGAAGGCTAAATCCTCTAAATGGATAAATGAGAATGGTTTTTTGAATAATAGATTTGAGTGGCAAACAGGATTTGGTTCTTTCACCAATAGCCAGAATCAGATTGGGAAACTATTTGATTATATAAAAAATCAAGATGAACATCATGAAAAAATAACCTTCAGGGAGGAATATTTGAATTTGTTAAAAGCTCATCAAATTGAATTTTTGCCTGAATATTTATTTAAGGAGTTGGAATGATTGAATAAATCGGTCGTCCCTATGGGACTTCTATGATTAAAAGGCAGATAACTAAAATATCCAGAGATTAAAATCTCTGGCTAGGATATCTATCGTCGCTACGCGACTATTTCCCCAATAAAGAATAAATGGTTTCACTAAAAACGCCGTATGATTAAGACTTGTAACAAAAAGCTCAATTTCAAAAGATGAATATATTGTTTATGGCATGGCTCAGAATTCTGTAGAAATGACTGATTTCAAATGGATCGTCCCTATGGGACTTCTATGATTAAAAGGCAGATAACTAAAATATCCAGAGATTAAAATCTCTGGCTAGGATATCTATCGTCGCTACGCGACTATTTCCCCAACAAAGAATAAATGGTTTCACTAAAAACGCCGTATGATTAAGACTTGTAACAAAAAGCTCAATTTCAAAAGATGAATATATTGTTTATGGCATGGCTCAGAATTCTGTAGATGACTGATTTCAAATGGATCGTCCCTATAGGACTTCTATGATTATTCGAAAAGCCATTAATCATCCAGAGATTTAAATTTCCGCTAGCCCGCCGCGGTGGGGCTAGGATATCTATCGTCGCTACGCGACTAATAGCTTATTCAAATTTTTTAGGTGTGGCAAAATGCCCAAAGCGTGAGGCATTTCACAAAAAACTCAATTTCAAAAAATAAATATGAAGTTTATGGTATGGCTCAGAATGCCGTAGGCATGAATGATTTCCTAGCCCTGTCTTCGACAGGCAGGCACCCATTTCAATGGCTGGAAATAAGAAATATCGAAAGGGTTTGGAATGCCGTAGGCATGACCGATTTTACTAAAAGAATTAACAGAGATGAAAACGCCCGTTAATTTTATTATAAAAGAAGGAATAAAAATAAAAGTCAAAAAAAATCCCCGCTAGCTAGCGGGGATTTTATGTTTTAATCTTCTGTGCTCTCGTCTGAGGAACCTTCTGTTTCCTCTGGAGCTACATTTTGACGAACTCTTTCAGTAGGTCGGTAAGGCACAAAGCCTTCTCTCTTGAATTTGTAAGTAGTTGTTCTGTTACCGGCAGGGTGATTTGCCAAGTCCAACATACCAAAACCTTTGTGTGTAAAGGCACCCAACCCACATTTAAATACGAAGTCTTGAACTTCCGGAGCGGCATACAAAGTGAAAGGAAGGGTGTATCCTCTTACTTCATATTTCACATCCATGTCATAGACTGCATAGATTCTTGCGAATTTTTTCTGTTGTTCTTTGAGTTTATTGACATAGACCATGTCTGGAACTACCTGAAACTTGTAGAAACTTTCCATTTGCTCTGGTGTATACCAGCCGGATCGTTCCATTCTAGTTAAAGTAGATTCATACAATAAGTCTGAAAATTCATCGCTATCTGGGCTGATGAATCTTTTGCCAATCTCCTCGTTGAATGCAGGGGTGATTAATACCAACGGGGAAATACAAACAAATTTGTTTGAAGTTTCCAACTCAGGCTCTACTTCCAATTCAGTGTACTCTGGAGAGAGAATTAAATTTCCCAACTCAATTTTTGGAGTTGCAAATACCTGCTCCAACAAGTAATCCATGAAATCTTCACTTTGAGAAGATAACACAAGAGTTACCAAGCTGGAGTAGTAGTGCAAACCGCTTCTACTTACTTTAGTCTGACCCTTAAGACCAGAAAAATTAAAGTAGTTGTAGTTGAAGAACTCTTCTCTTCCTCCTTTGACAATTAAACCTTTAAGGAATTGCGCAAGGATGTACTGGTGATGAAAAGGTAAATAGGAACCTTTGTTTTTTAATGAAAATATTAGTCTAACTCTCACGATAAATTAAAAATAAATGAGACAATAAATTATTGAAAACAGATAACGTTTTTGGGTGGATAAGCGAGGTAAAATTACATTAAATTTTTATAATATCTTAAACATTGAATCTAAAATGCATGATATCTCCATCTTTTACGATATATTCTTTCCCTTCTATCGCTATTTTTCCATTTTCTCTGCATGCAGCTTCCGTTTTGAATTGCTGATAGTCTGCAAGCTTGATTACTTCTGCTTTAATAAATCCACGTTCAAAATCAGTGTGAATTACCCCGGCAGCCTGAGGCGCCTTCCAACCTTTTTTGATGGTCCATGCTCTTACCTCCTGAGGTCCCGCTGTAAAATAGGTGATTAAATCCAGCAGGGCATAGGCGGCAGAAATCAGTTTATTAAGACCACTTTCTTCTAAACCGTACTCACTTAAAAATAATTCCTTTTCTTCAGGGTCCTCAAATTCAGCAATTTGAGATTCTAATGCCGCACATAAAACAATGACCTCAGCATTTTCTTCCTGAACTTTATTCCTAAGCTCTTCTACGTACTTGTTGCCAGTTTGAATGCTTCCTTCATCCACGTTTGCTACATATAGCACGGGCTTGATGGTTAAAAGTTGTAAGTCACGGATAATTTCCAAGTCTTCCTTCTCGATTTCGATCGCTCTGGCATTCAAACCGGATTTCAATCCATCTCTGAATCTAACCAAAACTTCAAGCTCTTTTTTAGCTTTGGCATCCCCTGATTTGGCTACCTTTTCTATTCTAAGGATTTTTTTCTCTACTGATTCTAGGTCCTTCAATTGGAGCTCAGTGTCGATTACTTCCTTATCGAAAATAGGATCAACGCTACCTGCGACATGGACTATATTATCGTCCTCAAAGCATCTTATTACATGGATAATTGCATCGACTTCACGGATATTTGCCAGAAACTTATTTCCCAAACCTTCTCCTTTGGAAGCTCCTTTTACCAATCCGGCGATGTCAACAAACTCGATGACTGTTGGTAAAACCCGCTGAGGGTTTACAAGTTGCTCCAAAGTTTTGAGTCTTTTATCCGGAACAGTCACCACACCCACATTGGGTTCAATCGTACAAAAAGGGAAATTTGCCGCCTCAGCTTTCGCGCTAGAAAGGGAATTGAACAAAGTGGACTTTCCTACATTAGGAAGTCCTACTATGCCACATTGTAAAGCCATTAATTAGATGTTTTTATTTTAAATATTCTATAGGATTTATACCCCTTATAAAATTCCATCACAGAAACTCTAAAAATGGTATAAACCGGTATCGCAAAAATCATCCCCAGTACTCCGGCGATTTTTGCCCCGGCAAAGATAACAACAAAAATTTCAAGGGGATGCGCTTTTACTGATTTCGAAAAAATCATAGGCTGTAAAAGGATATTATCTATGATCTGAACTATGGAAAAAACCGAGAGAATCTTGATTAATAAATAGGTGAGTTCAGAATCCTCGGAAAAACTACCTGTTGAAATCCCCACAATAATCCCAAAAGTAGCACCCAATATAGGACCCGCATAAGGTATCAAATTGGCAATTGCTGCAAATAGAGCGATGGTAAGTGCATATTCTATTCTCATTAGAGACAGCCCTAAGCTTGCAATCGTGAAGATGGCCAAGATCTGTAATAAAAGTCCAGATAGATAATTCGATAGTAGCTTCTCCACTTTAGTGAAAGTTGCCACTGATAACTCAAAATAGGGGTTTGGAATCAAATTAAGTAGATTCCTTCTCAATAAACCATTTTCCAGAAGTAGAAAGAAGGTAATGAAAGCTACGGCAATCAAACCTATAAATAAGGAGCTGGCGGTACTGAATACCTGACTGATAAAGGTGCCAAAATCAAAACCCGTAATTGCTCTTACAATAAATGACTTAAATTCCTCAAAAAGGTAACCAGGTTGTGACTCGATTAACTGATATTTCAGCAGAAAATTTTCAATCCGAGCTATTGGAATTTGAATTTGTTGGTAAATACCTTCTAAGTCTAAGTTGCTCAGAATGATCAGTTGATTATTGATCAAAGGGAAAAAGAGCAAGCCTAAAAGAATCAGAAGTATAACGATCGCAGAATATGAAATAAGAATCGCTGTCCAACGTGGCACATGTTGTCCGCCAATGTGGAAATCATTCAATCGATTGGTCAAAGGCCGCAACAAAGCTGCTAAAATCAAGGATAAAATTAGATAAGCAGTAATATTTGAAAAGTACCAACCGAAGAGGAGGAAGGCTCCAATGAACAAGAATAGATATATAAAAAACCTCTGCATATTGGATAAAGTAAAAGGAGGCTATTTGGCCTCCTCTAATATACTATTTACTCAACGTGATCTAAATTTTTGGAAATTTTCTATTCCCATTTTAATTCATCTCGGTATTCGTTTTCTGAATCTTCATTTTCAAACTGAGTAAAATCCACTTCCGGCATCAATTCAGTTTTGATATGATCCACAGACTCATTCAATGCTTCCACAAATTTGTGGAAATCCTCCTTATAAAGGAAAATTTTGTGCTTTTCATAAGTAAATGAATCACCATTTACTTTTCTTTTGCTTTCAGTGATGGTCAAATAATAATCATTTGCCCTAGTAGATTTGATGTCGAAAAAATAGGTCCGTTTACCTGCTTTCACTTTTTTAGAGAAAATTTCATCTCTGTCGTATCCTCTTCGATCTTCCACAATGCTTTAGTTTTAGTTGCTGGGGTAATTTATTTGAAAACTAAGATAGCATAAATCATTTTTAGATTTCAAGCTGAAAAAGGAATATTTTCAAGAAAAAGTTAAATTATGAGGATAAGTGGTTAAAAATCAGTTATGAAAAAAGGTGTTGGATGATAAAATAGCCCTTGATTTGATGTTTATAAATCACTTTAAAAGATATTTATCTAAAGAAATAAAATTGAAATAAATAGAAATACGCCTTCGGCGAAATGGATAAAGAAATACAGTAGAAATAGATAGAAATACGCCTTCGGCGAAATACGGATCAATTCCCCCTTTGGAAGTGTAAACTCAGTTTAGGACTACCTCCTTTATCAAAGGGGGTAAGGGGGATTTAAGTAGAAATACAATTGAAAAAAAATAGAAATATGCCTTCGGCGAAATAGATAAAGAAATACAGTAGAAATAGTTTGAAATACGCCTTCGGCGAAATACTACAGAACTCTCGATATTTTGAAAAAATATTCCTTAAGATATTACCAAGAAAAGCATTTGGTAAGATAGACCTCAAGTCAAACTAATAGCAAAAGCTCCAAAGGAGCGACAATATTTTAGCCCCGAGTGCAACTCGGGGTAAAGATATGAGCAACAAATTCCCCAGCGCTGGCCCGAGATCAATGTTTGGAAACTAATTAAACGTGCCAGCAAGACATTCGAGAATCTCATTTTAACCCTCCAAGGGATTCATCAAATTAAGTAGTTGATTAAAAAATGCCTTTACCATCTTTTTGACCAACCCTTGGAGGGTTCTTCGGATTACAAATCCTTCGATAGGAGCTCGAGATTGCAAATCTCGAGTAGCTTAGAAATATGCCTTCGGCGAAATAGGTAAAGAAATACAGTAGAAATAGATAGAAATACGCCTTCGGCGAAATACGGATCAATTCCCCCTTTGGAAGTGTAAACTCAGTTTAGGACTACCTCCTTTATCAAAGGGGGTAAGGGGGATTTAAGTAGAAATACAATTGAAATAAATAGAAATATGCCTGTGGCGAAATGGATAAAGAAATACAGTAGAAATAGTTTGAAATACGCCTTCGGCGAGATATTGAAAAAGATAATTCTCAAGATATGTCTGCGGCAAGATAAACCATTCAATCAAAAAGGTTTTAACCCAAATTATCTCTGAAAAATTGGATTAAGGGAAGTGAAGTTCATGATCAAAAATTAGTCAGAAAAACAAAAAAGGCGTTGATACGCCTTTTTTATTCTCCATGCATCATTGCTTTTTTAGCAAGTAGCTCTTCTTCTGTTTCTCGATGATCTGGATCATCTACGCAGCAGTCCACTGGACATACTGCAGCACATTGTGGCTCTTCGTGAAAACCATTACACTCCGTACATTTTGCAGTGACGATGTAATAAAATTCATCAGAAACAGGTTCCTGCTTTTCATTTGCATCTACAACTGTTCCGTCTTCTAATGTTACTTCTTTGAGGCTTGTTCCGCCTCCCCAAGTCCATTCAACACCACCTTCGTAGATTGCTGTATTAGGACATTCTGGTTCGCATGCACCGCAATTGATGCATTCGTCTGTTATCATTATTGCCATAACTCACTCTATTTGTTCCAAAAGTAATAAGCTTAACACAGACCCACAATAAAAAGTTGTCATACTAACTAATTTAAAATAATTCTTATTTTGTTCTTAGGGATTCTGGTAAATTTGCGGGCATGATGGAATTGGAAAAAAGAATCAAGGCTTTTGCTTCTCTCGGAACATTACTTTCAAACTTAGCACCAGACCAAAAAGAAGATTTATTCAGAAGAGCAGAAAATCGAAACAACTGGTTTACTGCTGAAAGTTGCGAGCAGGCGCTGAATGGATTGGCATTTATGCTGCAAGAGTCCAAGTTGCGAGCATGGGTTTCCAAGTACGAATTCCCTCCATATTCATCTCCAAAAGACGTGGGAGTCCTAATGGCCGGTAATATTCCTGCGGTCGGTTTTCATGATGCTATGACGGTTCTTCTTTCCGGAAATAAACTCAGTGCAAAATTAAGTTCTGCAGATGAAGTTCTTATGAAGTGGCTTTTGCAGCAATTGATCCAACTCGAACCTGAATTCGAAAATCTGATTGAATTCAGTGATATGTTGAAAAATAAAGACGCCTACATCGCTACAGGTTCAGATAATTCCGCCAGATATTTCAATTACTACTTTGGAAAATACCCTTCCGTCATTCGGCAAAATAGAACCTCAGTTGCCATCTTGGAAGGAGATGAAAATCAGGATGACTTAGTCAACTTAGGCAAAGATATTTTTAGCTATTACGGATTGGGATGTAGAAATGTCTCGAAAATTTTCATTAGAAATGAAGAGCAATTGCAGCAATTATTGAAAGAACTTCAGATTTTTGCTGAAAAGGCAGAGCATCATAAATACTTGAATAATTACGATTACAATAAGTCTATTTATCTCGTTAATCAAGATTCGCATTTGGATAATGGTTTTTTGATTCTGAAGGAAAGCCAAGATCTTGTTTCTCCAATAGCTGTTCTTTATTACGAATTGTATTCATCTAAAGAAGATTTAACCGAAAAAATAGACAGCCTCAGTTCTAAAATCCAATGCGTGGTCGGGAATATTGATCATGGAATTGCAAGTGTCCCTTTTGGCCAAGCTCAAATGCCAGAACTTTGGGATTATGCAGATGGAGTGGATACCCTAGAGTTTTTAACAAACTTGTAAGGTTAATTGCTGAGAGGTAGATAAAGACAGAATGTAGTTCCTTCTCCTAAAATAGAATCTACCTCAAGTTTACCGTTGTTTTTTTTGACATATTCCCTTACCAAAACCAAGCCTAGGCCTGTTCCGCTTTCATTGTTAAGGCCTCTGGTTGTAAATGAAATTCCCTCTCTAATTTTTTTCAGGTTTTGGTTTGATATGCCTACGCCAGAGTCTTTAATGCAAACTTTGACTTCTTTGGAGAGTTTTTTTGCTGTCAGTTTTATTTTTCCACCCGCAGAAGAGAATTTGACGGCATTATTTATCAAGTTTCTCAAAACCAAATCAATCATATTACGGTCCGCTAAAATTTCTATGATCTCTTCACTTTCCAGTATGATTTCAATTTTTTTCTCATTTGCTATTCTATCCAATAACTTTTGCTGCTGTGTAAGTAAAGTGACTATATTAAAAGTTTGGATCTGAATATGTTCCCCTCTCAATTGGCTGCTTGCCCATGCCAATAAGTTTTCCAAAAGAATGGCTACTTGCTCCATGTTTTTGGAAACTTCAGGAAGCATAGTTAAAAATTCTTCCTTACTGATAATATTACTTTGGGTCATATGGATTAACTCCTTCACACCGAAAATTGGGCCTTTTAAATCATGTGAAATAATACTGAAAAATTTGTCTTTTAGCTCATTCAGCTGAATCAAATCATTGGCCTGTTGCCTCAGCTGATTGTTTACTTTTATTTGCTCGGTCTGATCGTCTAAAAGTATGATGACTCCATAAAAGCCTGAAGTCTTATCAAGCATAGGAATAGATTTCACTCGAATGTTTACCTCTTTTCCATTCTTTTCGGCGTTGATCAATAGTATAGTTTCTTCTGCATCTTGAAGAATTTTATAAATTTCTTTTCTCTCATTAAATAATGTAGCAGCCGGAACTCCAATTTTTATTTGGTTTTCTTGGAAGCAAAACTGTTTAGCTGCAGGATTGAAATCGATAAGCTTTTCATTGCTGTCAAAAACCAAAACTCCTACTGTTAAGGACTCCATGATCCGATTTTGTGCCACAGGCTTAAGACTGAAAAGCCTGTACCTGATGATGGCAAAACCTAAAATCAAATAAGTGAGCAGAAAGGCATAGGGTGTAAGGTCTATTCCCGAAAATGGCTTAATGATTCCAACTTGATAGAAGAGATTAAAAATCAAGGGAAAGAAACCTGAGGCAATCAGAAATATACTTTGAGTTTGGTAGAGAGGATCTGCATTTTTGAACCTGCTCCACAAAATCAAAGTACCCAATAGAAATGCTATATAGGAGTATATAGTATGGATATAATACCAAGGGCCAACCTCTATATCTAGAAGGGGAAATGGGCCTGAATTTGAAATGCCAACTGAGCTATAGTGGAGATGATGGAAATTATTGGTTAAAACCATCAAATATGTTGTAATGGGAATCAAAAAAACAGAAACTAGAACAGCAGGCTTCGACCATTTTTTGTATCCGGTATAAATCATTGAAAAAATCAGCCAGGCAGCGGGGGTAAATGAAATTCCAATGTATTCCAGATAAATGAGCTTGATCATTTGTTCCAAACTGCTGCTCGCTAGCTCCAATCCGTAAAAAAATCCCCAGATAGTCATCAAAAACATGGTCAGAGCCATCCATCTGGTTGAATCGCTCAATTTAAAAGCGATGTATAATGACAGCCCACCCACCAGAAGACTGGATATAATCAGGGAAGTTGAAAATGCGTTGTGGATAAATTCCATTTATTTTTGCATTCAGCGAATTGAGGTAGCAGTATTTTGAATTTTTGGGTGAATACTCAAAAGATGCTACTTTAACGTTCTAACTAATAAACTCAAAATCTTTGAAATCAGAAAAAAATCAAGCCTCAATTATTTCACCTTTTAGCATTGTTTTGGCCTTAAGCCTTTTCTGCTTCCTTATGGCTGTTTTCAATTTGATAGGAGAGGGTCAATCAGCAGGGGATAGCATCTTACAATCACTGAATTTCTGGAAAGATGGCTTTTTCAGTTTATTGGATTTCACCATGCAAATGATGATGATTTTAGTTTTTGGCTATGCCATAGCTATTTTTAAACCTATCCATGCTTATTTAAGAAAGATTTCGAAGATTCCTTCCAGCGCTCTATCTGCAATCTTATTCACTGGCTCTATCACCATGGTGGCGGGACTTTTAAACTGGGGCTTTGGACTGATCATAGGAGCATTACTGGCAAGGTTTGTCTACTTGGCCATGGTGGAAAAAGGGGTTAAAATCAATCCAGCATTATTAGGAGCTTCCGGGTATTTGGGTATGGCAGTTTGGCATGGAGGACTTTCAGCTTCCGCACCCTTAAAAGTCGCTGAAGAAGGACATTTTTTAGCCAGTCAAATTGGTACTGTTTCAGTATCAGAAACACTTTTTACCAGTTTCAATATGGCCATGACAGGCGGATTAATCTTGGTTTTCTTAGTAACCTTGATTTTTCTTTCTCGCAAAGATTATCCTTATCTTAAACCCACTTATAGCCATCCACTCAGACCAATTCCTCAAGGTGAAATAGGAAACTTAGCTAGGTGGACAGGGCTGGTGATTCTTCTTGTTTTTGGCTTACAATTTTTAAAATTGGATGCTTTGGGACTGGGGTTTCTGAATTTAAACTTGGTGAATTTTCTGCTTTTTGGGATTACACTATTCCTGTATAAAAATCTTAAAAGCTTTACCGAAGCAACAACGGAGGGAATCAAGAGTTCGGTAGATATTTTCATTCAGTTTCCATTCTATGCGGGGATTTTGGGTTTGGTAACTTATTCTGGATTACTGGAATCAGTTTCACTTTTCTTTTTGGAAACGACCAGCCAGGCCTTTTTTCCAGTATTGACTTTATTCTCTGCTGCGATTGTGAATTTATTGGTGCCATCTGGAGGAGGGCAATGGGCGGTTCAGGGACCTGTAATCATGGAGGTTGGTAAGTCCTTGGGATTAGATTCTGGAAAATTGATCATGGTTTTTTCTTACGGAGATCAAATCAGTAATCTTTTACAACCATTTTGGGCCTTACCGCTTTTGGCGATTACCGGTTTAAATGCCAGAGATTTACTTAAATATACCTCTTGGCTGTTTTTGATGGGAACGCTCTTTTTGGCCTTTTCTGTCTACATTTTCTTCTAAAGAAGCTGCTCTAGTCTAAAATGGTTTTAAATAAGGATGACCCCCTGTTTTGAGGTTTTGTCTGGTTATCTTTTTCAGCTTGAAGTTCCTATATTTGCACCGAAAATTTTGAACCATTTACACACCTAAATCCAATACAATGGCTTTTGATATTGAAATGATCAAGGAAGTGTATGCCCGCTATCCTGAAAGAATAGCTGCTGCCCGTAAGGCAGTTGGTAGGCCACTTACCCTGACAGAGAAGATTTTGTATTCACACTTAAGTGAGGGTACCCCTTCACAGGCATACGAAAGAGGAAAATCCTACGTGGATTTTAAGCCGGATCGTGTTGCCATGCAAGATGCTACCGCTCAGATGGCACTTTTGCAATTCATGCAAGCCGGAAGAGATCAGGTGGCTGTTCCTTCTACTGTTCACTGTGATCACTTGATCCAGGCAGAAGTTGGTGCGGAAAAAGATTTGAATAAAGCAAAAGATAAAAACCGAGAGGTTTACGACTTTTTAGCTTCAGTTTCTAATAAGTACGGAATTGGATTCTGGAAACCGGGAGCTGGAATTATTCACCAAGTAGTATTGGAGAATTATGCTTTTCCTGGTGGAATGATGATTGGAACAGATTCTCATACTCCAAATGCGGGTGGTTTGGGAATGGTTGCTATCGGTGTAGGTGGAGCGGATGCTTGTGATGTAATGGCAGGCTTGCCTTGGGAACTGAAGTTTCCAAAACTTATCGGTGTGAAGTTAACCGGGAAAATGTCTGGATGGACTTCAGCTAAAGATGTTATTTTGAAAGTTGCTGGTATTCTTACTGTAAAAGGAGGAACTGGTGCAATTGTAGAATATTTCGGTGAAGGTGCTAGATCTCTTTCTGCTACAGGTAAAGGAACCATCTGTAACATGGGAGCTGAGATTGGTGCTACCACTTCTATTTTCGGTTATGATGAAAAGTCTGCTGCTTACCTTCAGGGAACTGGCAGAGCTGATATTGCTGAGTTGGCTAATGGCATTGCAGCTCATTTAACAGGAGATGACGAGGTATATGCAAATCCTGAGCAGTACTTCGATCAGGTGATTGAAATCAATCTTTCTGAATTGGAGCCACATGTGAATGGACCATTCACTCCGGACTTGGCTTGGCCTATTTCTAAATTTGCAGCTGCGGTTAAGGAAAACGGTTGGCCAGCAAAATTGGAGGTTGGCTTGATCGGTTCTTGTACCAACTCTTCTTATGAAGATATTTCCCGTGCTGCTTCATTGGCACAGCAAGCTGTGGACAAGAAATTGGTTGCCAAATCTGAATACACTATCACACCAGGCTCTGAGCAGGTAAGATACACCGTTGACAGAGATGGTTTCTTGGATACTTTTGGGAAAATGGGAGGAGTAGTTTTGGCAAATGCTTGTGGTCCGTGCATCGGACAGTGGGCAAGACATGGCGCTGAAAAGCAGGAGAAAAACTCCATTATCACTTCTTTCAACAGAAACTTTGCGAAGCGAGCTGACGGAAATCCAAATACTCACGCATTTGTGGCTTCTCCTGAAATCGTAACAGCCTTGGCAATTGCCGGTGATTTGACTTTCAATCCACTGACTGACACTTTGGTCAATGAAGAAGGAAAATCAGTGAAACTGGATGAGCCTAAAGGATTGGAATTACCAACCAAAGGCTTTGCAGTTGAAGATGCAGGCTACCAAGCTCCTGCAGAAGATGGATCCAAAGTAGATGTAATTGTTTCTCCAACTTCAGAAAGATTGCAACTTTTGGAATCTTTCCCAGCTTGGGAAGGTACTGACCTGAAAGGCTTGAAGCTTTTGATCAAGGCAAAAGGAAAATGTACTACTGACCATATTTCCATGGCAGGTCCTTGGTTGAGATTCAGAGGTCACTTGGATAATATCTCCAATAATATGTTGATCGGTGCAGTCAATGCTTTCAATGATTCTACCAACAAGGTTAAAAATCAATTGACTGGGGAATATGGAGAAGTTCCTGCAACTCAAAGACATTATAAGCAGCATGGAATTGGCACTGTCGTAGTCGGAGACGAAAACTACGGTGAAGGTTCATCCAGAGAGCATGCCGCAATGGAGCCAAGATTCTTGGGAGTGAGAGCTATTTTAGTAAAGTCCTTTGCTAGAATCCACGAAACCAACTTGAAAAAGCAAGGTATGTTGGCATTGACTTTTGCAAATGCTGCCGATTATGATAAAGTATTGGAGGATGATTCTATCGATATTCTTGGATTGGAATCATTCGCTCCAGGAAAGTCTCTTCAGGTTGTTTTACACCATGCTGATGGTTCTTCTGACACAATTGAAGTGAACCATACCTATAATGAAGGACAGATTGAATGGTTCAAGGCAGGTTCTGCATTGAACTTAATCAAAGCTGGTTTATAATTTCCCTTCAACCTTATGATAGAAACCGTGGTTATTAAGACCACGGTTTTTTTTATTTTTAGGACATGCATAATGTGAGAAAGCTAATTTTAGTCTTGGTTTGTTTGATTCCTGTTCTATGCTTTTCACAGGAGAAAATAGAAAGGGAAAAAAGAGTTGATGAAAAAGCAGTACCTAAAGCTGCAATTGAATGGTTGTATGATGCATTTGAAGAAATAAAAAAGCCTAAATGGTATCAGGAGTTTTTTGAGTCAGGATATTCCTTTGAAGCCAAATTCTTTAAGGATGGCAGGTATTTCAGTGTGGAATTTGACTCTTTAGGAATCATTCAGGATGTGGAAATTGAAATACCTTTCGACGAAATTCAGCCAGAGGTTCAAAAAAATCTTACTGCATACTGGGAGGAAACCTACACTGATTTCAAATTAATAAAAATCCAGAGGCAGTATTCAGGTGAGCCAGATGATTTGGAGGATTTTTTTGATGAGAATGAAGTGGAGAATATTCTGGAGCAATATGAGATAGAATATATAGGTAAGGAAAAGGATGGTGATGAGCAAATATGGGAGGCTACCTTTGATGCTCAGGGGAAATTTATTTCCAAGCGGGTCGTAATAGTGAGAATTATGGATAACCTGATTTTTTGATGGAAGGAAAAAGAATTAAGGTTATTAATCAAATCTTTCCTTTTGGTTTAATAAGTAATAAAACTTCTCGTTTACAATTTTTGGAAGGTAAGATTTCAAGAGGTCAATTGAATCTAAATTCAGTTCTCAAAAAGTATATACTCGTTTCTTTCTTATTTTTTTCGTTTTTAGGAAAACTATTTGCTCAGGAGCAAGTTTTTTTCTTTGGATTCTTTCCTGAGGCGGCGGTTACCAAAAGTCTTTCGAATGGAAAAAAGATCAATTTCAAAGTTGAGAATCAGGAAACTTTCTTTAGAAACACAGCTAGAGAGGGGGAGAAATGGGATGTAAGGCATTACCGAACTGATTTTATGGGTTTTTATAGTTGGCAGGCTAGTCCTGTAATTAACTTGGCCATAGGTGCTTTTCATAGGATTCAAGACGGTGCAAATGCCAACAGGATTATTCAGCAGATGGCTTTTCTCCAGCGTTTAAGATCTTTGAGAATAGCTCACAGAATACGAACGGATCAAACTGCCACAAGAGGAGAGTCTTTAGAGTGGAGGTTGAGATATAGAGTGGCATTGGATATTCCTTTAGATGGAAAAACTTTGGATCCCGGCGAAAATTATTTGGTACTCTCCAATGAACCGATTTTCAGTTTGCAGGACGGTGAGTTTGAATTGGAAAATAGACTAGTGTTTACCCTAGGAAAATTGATCAATGAAGAGCAAAAACTTGAATATAGTATCGATTATAGAACAGATGGATTTTTCCAAGAAGGCTTTAGAACCCGCTTATGGGCAAAAATTGGCTATTTCTATAATTTTTAAAACATTTTTTTGGGTTTGAAAAGTAAAAAACTTGCTATGAAATACAAATTGCTGTATGTTTACCCTATGAATATGAATTGGATGATTCTAGGAATAAAAAAGTAGGACTTCAATTCATTCAAAAACCTAAACAAATGCAGGAAAGGGGTATCAACAGTACTTTTAAAAAGATCATTTACGAGTCTTCGGAAATGGTGTTTTTGGCTGATGATACCTATCCGTACAATATCTTTTATGCCAATGAATCCTTTGAGGAATTTATTGGAGAAAGTCTCAAAGAACGAAATCTTGTAGGCTTAGGATTAGATATCAATGCATACATTTTTAAAGAGGAACTGATTCTTACCCATGGTGATAAGGATTATTCTTTTCGTCTGGAGCTTCCGCAGGAAAGTTCTTCTAATTACTTTTTGTTTTATAAAGGAAAGGAAGTTAAAACTCATGGGCTTCCGGGTAAGCGTGAGATTCAGCAGTTTTTTAAAAATGGCCTAGATCTAATTGCTATCGGTCAGCATGATTTCCTGACTTATCTGAATGCCGCGGTAAAGCCAATTCTGGGATATGAGCCAGCGGAATTGATGAATACTAGTCTTTGTCCTTTTCTGCATGAAGAGGATTTAGAAAAAATCAGATCATTTTGGAAGAGTAAGCGAAAGCAGGATGAACTTGGTTTTTTTGAATCACGAGTAAAATGTAAGGATGGTTCATATAAGTATTTAGAGTTTTCAGTCCAGTTTACGGCTGAATATTTTTATTTAATAGGCAGGGATAAAACCGAGTCATACAGTGAATCAGTAAAAACAAAAAGACTCAATCAGCTAAGAAAAAAAGGTTCGGAATTAGCTAGAGTAGCCACATGGTCTTATGATCCTAAGAGCTCTTCATTTGAATACGATGAAGTTGCCAACTTGATTTTTGAAAAGAAGGTGGATCTACAGATCAAATTTGAAAATTACTTTTCGGAGAACCTGAGCAATAAAAAAGAAGAGAAAAAGCTCGAATTTGAATTGCCTGAATTTGATTTGGGAGTTGTGGCCGAATATCACGATGCCATTCAGGGAAGAGGTTTCTGGTTAGGTGTATTATCAGACCTTTCTGAGAAGAAAAATATAGAGAGATCAGGAGAATTGCTCAAAAATATCATTTTGAATTCTCCAGACCCAATGTTGGTGGCTCGACCAGATGGGGAAATTTTCCTCTGCAATGAAGAAGCGAAAAAGCTTTTGGGAGTAGAAGAGAACCGGAAATTTGAGCATTTAAGTGAGCTCAATGTGCTTTTTGAAGAGAGTGATGAGTGGAAGGATTGGATTGATACCCCTGCAAACGAGGAAGGGTCCAGACGATTCTCCACATTACTGATCAGTAATCTGGGCAAGCAACTCACTTTAGAGGTAGCAGCTAAGTCTTTGCAAGAGAAAGAGGAAAGTTTTGTGGTGCTTTCTTTTAGAAATATTTCTGAGAAGGTGACACTGGAGAAGACTCTTGAGGAAAGCAGTGATTTTTTAATGAATTTGACTGAGCAAGTTCCAGGAGGCCTTTACCAATTAGTTTTGGATCAAAACGGAAAAATGAGCTTCTCATTCCTTTCCAGAGGTATTGCCTCAGTTTTGGGACTTACTCAGACTGAAATTGAAAAGTTTGAGGATATTTCAGGAGCTATATCCAGAGTGCATCCAAATGATTTACCACAAGTGATCATGACCTCGGTGGCCTCTGCCAGAAAAGGAGAACCTTGGCAGTGTCAGTTTAGAGTGAAAGACAATTCCGATTCTGAAGGATATCGATGGGTATTAGGTGCTGCGAGACCACAAGCACTGGAAAATGGAGATATGGTTTGGTATGGATATTTGACAGATATCAGCCAACAAAAAGAATTTGAATCCAAACTCGACGAGGCAAGAAGAACAGCGGAAAAAGCAAGTCAAATTAAGTCTGACTTCCTTTCTATGATTAGCCACGAGTTGAGAACCCCATTGAATGCGATTTCAGGATCTGTTTATTCCTTATTGCAGGAAAATCCAAATACTTCCCAAAAGAGTGCTTTAAATACGATAAATTTTGCTGTAGAGAATCTGATCATTATGATCAATGATTTGCTTGATTTCCAAAAAATCGAAGCAGGCAAACTGACTATAGAAAAGGCCCCTTTCAATTTGAGGAATTTAGTAGAGCAGGTGATGAAAGGTTTGTCTTTCCATGCGAGAGATAGTAAAAATGATTTGCAACTTCACCTAAGTGAAGGTTTGGACATGAGGGTAAATGGCGATAAAACCAGACTCTCTCAAATCATGAATAATTTGATAACCAACGCTCTCAAATTTACCCATCAAGGAAATGTGGATGTCAGCATCAAGCTTCAGGAATTAAAGAATGGTAGAGCTAAGGTATATTTTGAAGTAAAAGATACGGGAATCGGAATCGCACCTGAAAATCAAACGAAGATTTTCAACGATTTCGATCAAGTAAAGCCAACTTTCAGCACCAAATACGGAGGAACCGGGCTTGGACTATCTATTACCAGGAAATTATTAAATCTGATGGGAAGTACCATTGCTTTAGAATCTGAAGTTGGTAAGGGCTCCCGCTTTTTCTTCGAATTAGAGCTTGAAGTTTCGGATCAGGAAGTTCAGGTGGAGAAGCCTGTTATTGGTTCAACTCAGGACTTTTCAAAGCTTCATTTGTTGATGGCAGAGGATAATGATGTCAATGCCTTGGTATTAGGGAAAATTATCAAAAAGTGGGGATATACTTTTGACAGAGTAGGAGATGGAGCTCAGGCAGTGGAAATTTTGAAAGACAACCAATATGATTGTATTTTGATGGATATTCAAATGCCCGTAATGGATGGCTTCGAGGCAACTCAAGAGATCAAGAAAAATATTGATACACCGGTAATAGCTTTAACAGCTGCAGCCAAATTGGAAATCATGGAGAAAATAGAAGAATGTGGCTTCGACGGGTTTGTAGCAAAGCCAATCGACGCAGCTGAACTCCTAAAGAAAATCAAGGAAGTAATTTCTGAGAAAAATTAAAGTTCTAGCGCTTTTTGATAGTATTCTTCTAGTAAATCCATCTCAGGATAATCTTCATACAATTCTTTCAAATACGACAAAGCAGATATTTTATCTCCCGTCATCACATAATAAATCCCCTTATTTCTTAAAGCAAAAGGATTATTGGAATTCATCTGAAGACTTTGATTAATAAGATCCAAAGCTTCCTCTTCCTTCCCCAAGAAAAGAAGGTATAATCCTTTATTGTTGTAATAATAGGCTTCTCTATTGTTAAGGCTAATTGCTTTTTCTACAGCATTTAAGGCCAGCTGATAATTTCCTTCATCAAAGGAAATCATAGACCTAAGATTATGAAGATTAGGTTCATTTGGATTTATCTGCTCCGCTTTATCCAATAATTCTGAAGCTTTAGCATACTCATCTTGGTAATAATAAATCGTAGCTTGATTGACTAATAGATCTGAATTTTCAGGATTAAGCTCTAATGCTTGTTGAAAAGAATTGAGAGCAAGTTCATAATCCTCCAGTTTTTCTGCTACCAAGCCACTTAAAAAGAAGCCTTGCCAATTATCCGAGTCGTTTGTAGTCATCCATTCCGCATCGGTTCGGGCTTTGTAAAATTCTCCGTTATCCAAATAACTCAGTCCTCTTTGGAAATAAGCTTCAACATAATCGTTTTTGAATCTGATAGCTTGGGAAAAATCCGCGATAGCCTCTTCCAGCTGGTTTAATTGTAAATGAGCCACTGCCTTATTGAACCAGGCATCTGCATAAGTGGAATCAATATCCAAGGCTTCCTGGTAAAATCCTAAAGCTGATTTAGGATCATTTTCTTCCAATTTTTCATTCCCTTTCAAAAGGAAGCGACCTTTTCTATCTTCATCAGAATCACAACCAATTAGAAAAAGGATTAAAATTAATTTTAGTATGCTATTCTGAACTTTCATTGTCAGCTTCGGGCTTTTCATTTTTTTGTGTTTTTTCTTTTTCCTCACCCATGAGGTAAGCAAATGGCTTGGTCGTATTGCTCAAATCAAATATTTCTCGCAAGATTGCCATTGCAGGAATTACCAATATCATACCAGCAACTCCCCAAATTGTTCCGCCAATTAATAATCCCAAAAAAGTAATAAAGGCATTAAGGTTAACATTGCCTCCTACAATTTTTGGAGTTAGAAAGTTACCTTCAATCATTTGAATAATTTGGTAACAAACAATCACAGCAACCGGATAAAACAGACTGTCCTTAGTCAAAAAGGAATAAATGACAGGAAGGAGAACTCCGAAAAAGGGGCCTACATAGGGTATGATATTCAATAATGCTCCTAAGACTCCGAAGAAAATTGCATGTTTGATTCCCAATGCTGAATAGGCCGAAATATTCAGAATAGCCAAGATGATCATAACTTTTCCCACTCCTACGATGTAGTGTAGAATCACCTTTCTCAGACTGGTGATTCGCATTTTCACCAAGTTGGGATCCCTGTCTCTATAGATCATGATCATCATTTGAGTCAAATGATGTCTATACAAAAGAAAAAAGAACATGAAAACTGGTATAAGAACCAATCCAGAAAGTGACCCCACAGTTTTCATGGCAAAATCTGAAATGTTGGAGCTATTTTCTTTGAGTACTCTTTTCAGATAATCGGGATTAGCTTTATTTCTTATTTCATAGTCCATTTTGAAAGTGGACTGAGTCCACTCGTCTATTCGCTGGGCATAGGTATTGATTTTGCTTGTGACATCATCGAAGTCACTGGTAAATGAGGCTACATTCCCCACAATAAAGGACAAAAGGCCTCCCACGATCAAAGCCATGCATAAAAGGGAGATCACAGAGGATAGAATTTTTGGTACTTTCTTGCTCTCCATCCAATTGCTAAAAGGAGTGAAAAGGATTGCAAAGAACCCACCTAGAAAAAGAGGGATCAAAAGGCTTTTACCAACAATCAAAAAGAAGGTTAATACAATGATGAAAATCATCACGGATAAAGCACTCAGATAGGTCGGAATTTGAAGCTTTTTGATGCTCATTTAAATCGTATTTCTCTGTTTAATAAAAATAAGAACTACTGTTTTTTCACTAACCCAGCTCTCCGCATCAAAGCATCCGGCTGTGGGTCTCTTCCTCTGAATCTTTTGTATAAAATAGAAGGATGCTCGGTTCCTCCAGCTGCTAAAATATTCTTTTGGAATGATTTGGCCGTTTCCTCATCAAAAACTCCTTTTTCCTGGAATAGCTCAAATGCATCGGCATCCAATACTTCGGCCCATTTATAACTGTAATAGCCAGATGAATAGCCTCCCTGAAATATGTGGGAAAATGCAGTGCTCATCAAGGTATTTGGAACAGGTGGAAGTAACTCGGTTTTTTTCATTACCTCTTTCTCAAAATCAAAAATATCCTCGATCTGAGAAGGATCTTGACTATGATAGGCCATATCCAAGAGCCCGAAACTTATCTGTCTTACGGTTTGATAGCCTTGCAGGTAGTTTGAAGCTTTTTTGATTCTTTCGATCAAATCTTCAGGGATTTTTTCTCCAGTTTCATAATGCTTGGCAAACAAATCCAAACACTCTTTTTCATAGCACCAGTTTTCGAAAATCTGAGATGGAAGCTCCACAAAATCCCAAAACACACTAGTTCCCGATAAAGACTCATACTTACTATTTGCCAGCATTCCATGCAATGCATGTCCAAATTCATGGAAAAGGGTAGTGACCTCATTGAAAGTCAAAAGGCTGGGCTTACTCTTGGTGGGTTTGGTGAAATTGCAGACTATGGACACATGAGGCCTTTGGTCTTTCTCCTCTAACTTGAATTGACCTTTGTAGCTGGTCATCCATGCCCCGTTTCTCTTTCCAGGTCTTGGGAAGAAATCCGCATAAAAAACGGAAATATGATTGCCTTGAAGATCTTGAACCTCGTAGGCTGTGACGTCTTTATGATAAACTGGAATTTCCTGATTGGCTTTGAATTTAAGACCGTATAGTTTTCCGGCAGTTTGAAAAACTCCATCAATGACATTTTCCAGCTGGAAATAGGGGCGAAGGAGTTCATCGTCCAATTCATATTTTTCCTTTTTCAAAAGTTCGGAATAATAGGCGAAGTCCCATTTTTCCAATCTTTCCAAACTATCCAGATCATTCGCAAACTTGCTGAGCTCCTCTAGTTCCTCTTCAGCTTTTGGCTTCGCCTGAACCAGTAAGTTCTCCAAAAAATCCATCACTGCCTTTGGACTTTTTGCCATCCGCTCTTCCAATACAAAATGAGAATGTGAAGAATAACCCAGCAAATGGGCTCTTTGATGACGGAGATTTAGGATTTTTTTGATCGTTTCCTGATTGTCAAGTTCATCACCCTTGGAAGACTTGGTATTATATGCGATGAAAAGTTTTTTTCTCAACTCCCTGTTTTTCAGATAGGTCATGGCAGGGATGTAGGAAGGGTAGTCCAAAGTAAATGCCCATTGTCCAGCTTTCCCTTTTTCTTCACCTGTCTGCGCTGCAGCCTCCTTGATACTATCAGGAAGTCCCTCTACTTCAGATTCTTCGGATACAAAGTGTACAAACTTGTTGGTTTCTGCCAATACATTTTCTCCAAACTGCAGAGATAATTGGGCCAATTCCTGGTCAATTTTTCTCAGTTTATCTGCATCTTTTTCAGATAGATTGGCACCGTTTCGTACAAATGCCTTATATGTTTTTTCCAGTAAAGTTTTTTGTTCAGGGCTAAGATTGAGTTCATCCTGTTGCTTGAAAATTTGCTGAACTCTCAGAAATAAATCCTTGTCTAAAAGAATATCATTGCTGTGCTGAGTTAGGAGAGGGGATATTTCTCTTGCCAATTTTTGGATTTCATCCGAGGTCTCAGCTGAGTTCAGATTAAAGAAAATTCCCGAAATAATTCCCAATTTTTTGCCCGCTAGGTCGAGTGCCTCGATAGTATTTTCAAAAGTTGGCAAGGCTTGGGACTTAATGGACTCGATTTCTTCTTTAGCCAGACGGATTCCTTCCTGGATCGCCGGCATAAAGTGTTCAGTTTTAATTTTATCAAAGGGTGCTGTATCAAAAGGAGTATTGAACTCTCTCAAAAGTGGGTTACTCATTTTTTCAGATTTTTATTCGGGTAAATAACAGTCTCCTGATTCTTTGGTTCCTCCAAACTCAGGTTTTTAAAAGCAAACTCTAAGTTACTTAATTGTGCCGGATCGATAAACGAAAGAAGAAAAAATGAAAAAGAAAAGGGGCTGTCTCATATTCGTTCTGATGTCAGTCTGATCAGAGTCGAAGGCCGTTTCTACCATAATGGCCAACATTTCGACTTCGCTCAATGTGACATAATCACTTTCAAGACAGCCCCTAGGGAAGATTTAATAATCCATATCGCAGCTCATGATATCTGAGCCGATTGGTGCTCCGTCTGGAACTTTAAGACTTTCCTGAACTGTGAGTTCTTCAGGCAATTCTAGAAATGCTGAAATTTTATCTTCCAGATATTTGGAGTGAGCAGCCAATAATGGACTGCCACTTCTAGCAGTCAGCTTTGTATTCCCACTGGAAAGCATGCCCAATTTTGATCTCACTAATGCTCTTACTGTGTTGGAAACTTCTTTGTTTTTAGCCAAGGAGATAAGCTGATCTACCAATTTTGATTCTGTCATCAGTTTGATTTCGCCTTTCAAACCTGCCGGCAAATTTGCTGTAAATACCTGAGCGGAGATTTGATCTAAAACTTGCGAAAATCCAGGAAGGCTACTGCTTTGTAGGCCCTGTAGGTAAATGCGGTTAGCTCTGCCGGATTCGAAAAGGAAGCTGAAAGTTAAATCTACAACGCTTTCAGCTGGAGCTATCGGATCGAAAACAGGTCCAGTCCTTGAAACAAATGTTTCTCTAGTTTTCCCATAACCATAGGGTCTTGGTGGAATTAGAGAAAGGATATCACCTGGGATTTCCAACTGATCTGGGGAAATGGTATATAGCAATGCATTTAATGCTTCCATCTGAGCATCTTTTGTAATCCACTGATGTCTTTTTTGATTATCACCTTTGACTTTGTATGTGTAATCCAAACCTCCAATCAACTTGCTGGTGGCTTCAACTTGATATCTGTGCATGAGATAAAGCGGTACCAAAACTTCTTCAAGTAAAGCTTCCGGCGTACCATCAGGAATGGCATTTAAACCAAAGGTTTTTAATTTGTTGGACCGGATGCTTAGCATTCGCATCAACTCTTTGGGAGCAGACTCGCCATTATCCCATAAATGCGACCTTGGATGGGCTCCACTTGGGTCCCTAGAATCAGAGTCAGTAATAAATTCGTACCCCTCAGCATAAGTTTTTTCCAAGGTGTTTTTCAAAAATGTCTCTTCAGTCTGACCTTGAGAAGGATATCCATAGCCATAGGTTATTGCCCACTTGTCCCAAGCTCCGATTTTATCATCGTAAGCATTACTTAGATCCAATTGACCCTGAGCGTTTTGAGTAATTAAAGGATAAGGATAATCCATTACTGAAACCCTACCTACTGCCGAGGTCGCGTAGCTGTGAGCCAAACCAATAGTATGTCCAATTTCATGAGCAGATAATTGTCTTAATCTTGCAAGTGCCATTTCCAGCATTTTTGGATCGGCAGGTTTTCCATCTTCAAAGGGCTGAAGTAAACCTTGAGCAATCAAATAATCCTGTCTTACACGAAGTGAACCCAAAGAAACATGACCTTTGATGATTTCGCCTGTTCTAGGATCTCTGACGCTACTACCATATGACCAGCCACGCGTTGATCTATGCACCCACTGAATCACATTGTACCTTACATCCATCAAGTCCATTCCTTCAGGCGCCAATTCAACTCTAAAGGCATTTTTAAATCCCGCTGCTTCAAAGGCTTGATTCCACCAATTTCCGCCTTCGATCAAGGCAGATGCCACAGGCTCAGGTGTACCACGATCCAAATAATACACAATCGGCTCAACCGCTTCCGAAACAGCTGCTGTCGGGTCTTTCTTTTCTAATCTATGTCTGGATATAAAACGCTTAACGATAGGCTCTGAAATTGGAGTCGTGAAATCCATGTAGCTGATGGAAAAGAATCCGGCTCTTGGATCAAATTCTCTTGGCTCGTATTGATCATCAGGCAACTCAATAAATGAGTGTCTTTGTCTAACGGTAACTGCATCTGGACTAGGAGTAACTGATCTTATCAAGGCTCCAGTAGCATTTCCAGTAAGGGTTATGATGGCTTCAACTTCCGTGTTTTTCGGGAAGTTTTTGGTCATAGGAAAGTACAATGCAGATCGGGAAGCGTCTGCTTTATAGCTTCCCTGTCTTCTTTGGTTGAGCCTTTCTGCCACTCCATGGGTATCCTGCATGTAGAAGGAGGTAGCATCTACAATTAGCTTATCTCCATTTTTTTGGCTGATTTCAAATCCCCATAAAACGGATTCGGCAAATGCATCCTGAATGGATTTGACCTCATAAGGATTATCTGAATAAGCGCGGTAATCATAGTTTTTATGAACCAAGAGAACCTTATTTCCTGATCTTCTGAATTCTACGATTCTGGTGTCTCCCAACTGACCGCGATCCAATCCCAGGTCGTTTGATCCTACGCCTGCTGTAAGAGAACTTACATAAAGGAATTCATGATCAAGTTTGTCTATTTCCAGGTAAATTTTTCCTTTTTCTTCATCTAGATAGAAGGTGACAAAGCCGTCTTTATTGGAGAGTTTTCCCAAATCCAGATTTTGTGCCTGAATTTGAAAAACAAGGAGTAATAGAATTAGGGTGGTGGTCAGTAATCTTTTCACGTGATTAGAGTTTATTTTTTTCTTTGAATTATCTGCTGTGATAACCGATTCAATAGTGGATTCCAATTGTTAAAAACTTCCAATTGAAGTGGCTATAACAGATTCAAACTTAGCCCTCAAATTATCAAAAAAGGATGGCTTCTTTCAGCCATTGATGGAAAATTACCTGTGAAATAAATACCGAATTAAAAAACTGCTTTCGGTAAGTGTGGATCCTTCAATGGTTTGGAGCCCAGAGCCTATTCTTTCGCGGTCAGTATAGCTTGTTCGTGCTATTCTTAAATACAGTCTAATTTGGGAGTTTACTGTATACTCGCTTACTAAATAACTTCGCTGTCCTTGTCCAAAAAAAGCTGGAATTGAAAATGTCCAAAGCACATTATTTTCAAATGCAAACAACCTACTATCATAATCATCAGTGTCAAAAAGCGAATAGCGGGCAGTAAATTTCCATCTGTTTTTATCCCATTTCAAATCCTGAAGAATAAGAAAGCCCTTGCTTTTGAGACCGTCCATCTGTACTTGTGACCAAAGTATGCGAGAACGAATAAAAACCTCCTTGCTCAGTTGATACTCCAAGCTTAGGATGCCATTCGATCTTTTGATAGGCAACACATGATAAGGAAGATTAGGTTCTCCGGAGTCAGATGCATTTCTATCTTTTTGTTCCTCCCTGAATTGAATAAAAGCCGTGAGTGTCCGAGTGGGTCTATAAGTAATTCTTGCAAGCCACTCATGACCTGCTGAAGGCGCATACACTCTGTATTTCAGCCAGGGAAATTTGAATAAATCATAATAAGCATTGATCTTCCACACTTTGTTGGGACGAAATTCCAAGCCTAAATAAGTTCCACGCTCATTGATAGGCCTGGTATTTTCGGAAAAGGCATTTCCATAAAAGCTGTGGAAGTTTCGATCGTAATTTCTCCATAAAAAAGAAAAGTCCAAACGATTGCTCAGGCTGCTGATAAACCCTAAGACCGTACCGTTTCCTCCTGAACTGGAATAGGCAGTCTCCCCAAAAAGGAAAAAATTTCTCCAATTGTAATTGAGATAGACGCTTCCTACCTGATTGCTTTTTCCGGCAAACTCAAATTGATTGTAGGGTCTGGGATCTCGTCTCCATTCATTATCAAAGGAAGTATGTAAAAAGTTGACTCCGGAACTCAGTCTTTTACTAGGTACTTTCAATTGTATATTTCCTCCTAAACTGAGCTCTTTAAATTGATTTTTTGTAGAAAGCTCGCTTGGGGTGCGATGTAGGCCACTTTGGTTGAAAGAACTGATCCTGAATTCTTCCCGATTTAAACTATCAAGTGATTCTGCCAATCTTCCGTCCTTGGGAGCAAAGGATCCAATAAAGCTGAATTCCCAGTTCCTATGAGTATAGGTTGACCCGATTCCTCTTAAAAATCCAAACTCTAGAGCTGCAGTGTAAGGGATTATGCCTACTGAACTTCTTCTTACTATAGGCACAGTCTCTGCACCCTTCCCTAAGGAATATCCGGCGCCAAATACCAATCCCTGTCCAAATGAAGCCTGAAAATCTCCCAGAGAAATGGTTTTCCATTTTCCCACTTGATATCTGGTTAAGTGAAAAGAAAGAAAATTGAAGCCATATCGGGCGGTTTTGGGATCCCAAGTGAATTTTTCGCCAGGGTCTTTATCCATTGTCATCCCCATGCTGAAATCTTTGGCATGCTGAATTCTCCATCGTAAATAAATATCATTAGGGTCTCCCAAATAGCGAGTGCTTATTCTTCCTGTTGAGCTGGTATCAGGGGCTGTAAATCCTCTTCTGGTTTCCCAAACTCTACGAGTTCTGAAAATTAGATAGGCTTGTTCTTCTTCAAAGACTCTTTTCCAAAAGGATTTTTCCCGTTTGATAGAAGGATTCAATGTCAGAAAAGGAAGCAATGATTCTATGGTTGCCTGATCAAATCCCGGAATTGCCTGTAATTCATAAAGTGACAAAAAAGGACCCATCTCAGTTCGGTATTGGAGAAATTCATTGATTTGAAGAGGATTAAGCAGAAATGTGGACTGTAAAGTTTCCATATCTGCTTTGTTGATATCAATGGGGTTTTGGTAAAGCTGAAAAAGAACCTCGTAAATACTCTCATAATCCAAATCAGCATCTTGGACCGGGAATAATCGTTCGATCAATTCTTCTAATTTGAAATTGGCTCGTGGTGGAGCCTGTCCATAAACTAGATTAGTCAAAATGAAAGACAACAGCACGATAGAAAATCCAAATGCCCGCATTAGTCTCTCAGTTGATACCCCAAACTAAGGTGATGCGTACTCCCTAAGGCAGAATTTTGCCCATAAGAATAATCAAATTGAATTTTGCCGGGTAAAACTCCCAAACCAAAAAATAAGCGTGAGGGGTTTGTGTTTACTCCTGAACGTAAGACCAGGAATTCTTGAAGCGTATAGGCAATTCCAACCTTAGTAATTGGCTGTATTTGAATATCCTTTTCCACTTCAAAAAATAAATTTAAGCTTTCCAAGGGTCTGTATTCCAAACCCATCTGAACCGCTGTTGGAAGGCGACTTTCGCTATCCTGACTGATTTTTCCCCGATTGATATTGCTGATATGAGCTCCTAAAAATAGGTTGGGGGATAGTTCTGCCACTCCGCCCAAACTAATTAGTAAGCTACCTGCTGAGCCAAAATTCTCAATTTGGGTTTGAAACCATTCGGCTTTGATTCCAATACTGGCGATTCCCAAGGTGTTGGAATATCCCAGGTTGAATGTTTGCTGATTGAATAATTTGCCCCCAAACCGGCTAATCCCAATCCCGAATGTGCCTTTTTGGGACCGAAATGCTCCGGCGAGATTTAATGTCGTGAGTTCCTTTAAACCGTATCTATGATCAAAGCCTACTCCAAGGATTTCTGAATTTGAAATTCTGTCCAAAGCGCCCACATTGTTGAAAATGGACCAAACGTTAGAATGATGAACTCGAATGTTTCCCAAAGCTTGATTGCTCGCTCCATGCACTTGGGTCAAGGGATCCATTTGCGCAAAAGTCAGTTGAATCGAACCGAAAAAGAAGAAGAAAAAAAATCCCTTTCTCATAGGATTGAAATTATTGTTTAAAAGTTCTGCCAGAATTCAGACAGCTATTTTCCTTTTCTTAAAGCGTGAGCTAAATCCCTTTCTTTCAGGCCAGGATTTAAAAATGGTTTACTAAAAACGCTGTAATAGAGAAAGAAAAATCTAATGATAAGTTAGTTATAAAAATTCTAACTTTTAAGTTTGAATCAGGAAATTCTTTTTTTTTAATCTGATTATCCCCAATCATGCCAGTTGCCTTATTTTCCTTGCTTGACAGATTGGAAGACCGATGACCGAAGACCGAAGCTTCCGGATTCTGTTCCTTTTAGCAGACAATAAGCCGTATTTTTGTCAATACTGGTAAGAAAGCGGATATCCATATTTTTTAAAAAGGAGCCTTAAAGTTTAAAAAGAAATTGGCGCCTCCGTTGTTGTTAAATGAGTATTCAAACCTCAAAACTGCATCATAAAATCCTACCATGTCTATACCTAAGCCGTAACCAAACAGGTAGCGATTGGTCAACAAGGCATTTTCAGGGATATTGTTTCTATCTTTTACATATCCATGGTCAAAATTGGCACTGAGATAAAATGTAAAAGGAATAGTACTGAATTGTTCAAGAGGTACAACGCTTGAGATATCATATTCCCAATCGATAAACTTCCATCTAAAGCTATTCTTATGGACGTAGAGTTGCTGTCCCTCAATTACATTGAGTTCATATCCACGAATGAAGTTAGGGTTGTAACCGATACCCCTAACCAGAGTATAGGGCTGAGATTGACTGAGAAACCAGTTGGCCGTTAACCCACTCGCAAAATGAAATTTCTCATTTAGCTTCCAATATCGATTCATGGTCAAATTCACCTCAATCTCGTCCAGATTTTCTGTTTTAAAAATCCCGTATTTGGTTGCCGAAACCTGCAATAATTCCCCATCCGTGGCGTAAGCTACATTATCCCTTTTATCATGTCTAAAGGTGTACGTAGCGTATAAATACTTAAGAGAATTAGAGTTATGCTGGAAATAATTCGGGTTTTGTAAAAGAACTTCGGGATCTATTCTGGTATTATTATAACCCAAATTGAAGAAGTGAAAATTGTAAAAAGTCCTTCTGTAGGTGTATCTAAGGGCTAATCCAAAGTTTTTTCTCAAAACATCTTCTTGCTCATTGGAGAAGAAGACTTGTTTATTGTTGCTGGATCTGAGTGGAATAGTTTTCTGCTCAAAAAATGTTACTTGAGCTGCAATCCCGTGCTTTTGTTTTTTATCAATATATGGTTTGCTATAAAGCACATCCAATGCTCTGGTAAAACCCAGCTGCCCGGCAAAGCGAAGTTTTTCATTTCTTCCTCCCACATTGGCATGAGATAGACGTAGCCCAAAATTAACTCTTGAGAAGTCCCGGTTTTGGTTGGTCCACCATTCTGAGAAGTTTCTGTCTGCCAACTCAAAAATCAAAGAGGGTAGGATATACCACCTTTCTTTGACAGCTATGAGAACTTCCACTTCGTTATTCCCGCTCATTAAAGGCGTAATTTCAACTGAGGTAAAAAGTCTGAGATTGTAGATTTTCTTTTGGTCAGCCTGGATAATTTCCAAAAATGTATTCCAGTCATAATAATAGTCGGTAGTAAAGTCCAACTCCCTCAGAATGATATTCTTTTGAGTCTTTTCATTTCCAATAATGAAAATATTATTGACCTTCACTGAGTCGGGATAACCGTTGATATATTCTACCATAGGCGCCAAAGAGGTATCCTGAGCAAAGATTTTATCCGGCTTGAGCATTAGCCATGTAAGGCTAAGAAAAAGAATATGTGAAATTTTAAGTTTCAAAAGGAATTCAGAATCAATACTTTTGGTTTAAATAAGCGAGCTCTCCAAACGCTTGAACCATGCTCAAAGACGCCATCAGAAAGATTGCCATTTTCCCTGTTTTGGTATATCAATACACCATTTCTCCTTTATTTCCTGCAAGCTGTAGATTTACACCGACTTGCAGTCAATATACCAAAGAGGCCATTTTAAAACATGGACCACTCAAAGGAGGATGGATGGGGATCAAGCGCATATCCAGATGCCATCCTTGGGGAGGACATGGACATGATCCCGTACCTTAATTTTCTTTCGCAGGAATACCTTTTTTCAAGGCTCTCAAAACGAGGAGTACACCTGCAATCACCAGTGGAATACTCAAGATTTGCCCCATGTTGAATTGCATGGTCTCTTCAAATTCCACTTGATTCTCTTTGAAAAACTCCCAGACGAATCGCATTCCAAAAACTGAAATCAAGAATAAACCAAGAAGCAAACCTTCAGGAACCCGCTCCTTATATTTAATCCAAATGCTTAATAGAATTAAGAAAATAATAAAGTAAGAAATGGATTCATAAATCTGGGTTGGGTGCTTGGCTCGGCCAAATGTTTTGACTGTGGCCACATATTGGTTAGACTCCTCAGTCAAAGTCAGATTTAGTGGAGTTTCTACTTCTTCTGCCAAATACTTTTTGGAGGAATTAAACTGGGTCAATGCGTATTTGATATCACTTCTTAAAGTAGACTCCAAGGTTTCCTTAGTGAAGTTCCCCTTGTTGATGACAATGTCAATATTCACAGGAACAATACCATTTCCAGTTAGCTCATTTTGCCTATCCTCTGGTTTGTAGGCATCAATAGACTCTATAGGAACCCGCAAGCTTTCCAAAACCTCCTCGGTATCTCTCATATACACAATGCCAGTGTCCGTTCCTGTGTCTTTACCCCCGATTTCAGAGTTCATTAAATTTCCAAAGCGAATCAAAGCACCCGTCATAGCTGTTACAATGACAATTCGATCAACCACCCATAGGTAACTTTGTCCAGGAGTCTTTTTGGCATAAAGCCAAAGCGCAAAAAGGATTGCAATAGCGGCTCCATGGGAAGCAAGTCCGCCTTCCCAGACTTTGAGGATGTCTATGGGATTGCTTAAATATTTTTCGGGTTCATAAAAAAGCACATGCCCCAATCGAGCGCCAATGATTGTTGCCAGCACCATGTAAATGGTCAACTTATCAACCAAAGCTTCATTATGTCCTTCTTTTTTGAAGAAATAAACCATGAATTGTTGGGAGATAATAAAGCCCAAGGCAAACAAAAGGCTGTACCACCGAAGTCTTTCAAATCCTGCAAACACAGCTGGATTAGGATCCCACACTACATAATTTAAGATAAAAGAGAGCATAAATTAGGTTTGGTCAAAGTTGATCTAATTGTTCTAATTCTTCTTTGTATCCCCCTGATAAAATTGGAAATCTGTACCAGGTTTTGGGGTCTACATTGAATTGATCCAAATGAAAGGAGGGAGCCAATCGCTCTCTTTTCCATTGGTTTCTGGACCAAAGTTGAAAGAATTTTTTAATATATCCCTTCAAAATCTGATCTTCTATCTGTATCTCTTCTTTTAAAATCAGAAATACATCCATAGGTGATCTTCGGTCTCTGATTGCGAGTTTTTCTATTTCTACAATCAGGGAGTAAGGCATCAAATCTTTTTCATCAGTTTGAGTCCTTTCAGCCGGCCTTAATTCAGCTGAAGGCTGCAGGGAATTCACTAAAGCTAATCCTGGCCTGTCGAGATTTTTTTCTGCCCAGCGCAACCAATGAAGTATAAAATATTTATCTACCGCTGCAATAGGGGAGATACTTCCGCTGGTATCACCATCCATGGTAGTATAACCTACGTCTCCTTCACTTCTATTGGATGTAGCGAGCAGCAAAGCATTATTGATATTTGCCAGCATCCAAATAATTGGAGATCGAGTTCTAGCCTGAATATTCTGCAGGGTGATATCATCCTCGGCCCAAGTCAATTTTCTGCCAATAGCATCTTCAATTTTCTGGGTATAAGTGCCGACCTCTTCATCAATCGTCCAATGATAAAAGGTTGCTCCTAGGCTTTCAGCCAACTCTTTAGCGCTTTTAAACGTGTCAACCGATGAATTTTTAGTGCCCTGATAAGCTGTAGTGAGAAGTTGATTTACCAACTCTTTTTCAGCAGAAGCTGAATTTTGAGGGATTGGAAAAGAGATTTTTTTGCAGAAGTTTTCTAGTCCTAATTCTTGAATTCCTCTTCTGACCATTTCTGCAACCAAAATCGCAACGGTGGAGGAATCAGCGCCTCCGGATAGGGAAAGAACAAATCCTCTGCTTTTGCTTTTTCTCAAATAATCAAAAAGTCCTAGACTGGCGGCCTGAACAAATTCTTCCTCCTTGCTTAGGATTCTAGCAATTTCTTGAACTTCTTCTTTGACCTCAAAAGTCAAAACCTGAAAATCTTGGTAGGATAGGAGTTGATTTCTATACAAAACCTTGCCGGATTTAGCCAGCATAGTCTCTCCGTCGAATATCATTCGACCAGCTTCATTTCCAAGTAAGTTGACATAGCAGTAATAGCAGTCAAATTCCTTGGAGCTAAATTCAATCAATTCTTTCCGCTCCAGGGTTTTTCCCATGGCGAAATGACTAGCACTTGGATTGAATATTAAATCTACTTTTCGTTCGCAAAGTCTATAGCCAGGTCGAATAGGTCCTCTCCAGGCATCTTCACAAATTTCAAAACCATAATGAATAGTTTTGTGATGGAAAGAAATATCTCCAAAAGGGATTTTTTCACCGAAGAAATCCAGGTCGATAATCCCATGCGCTTTCCAAGGGGTAAACCAGCGAAATTCGTAATGAACTCCGTCTATGGCCATATACTGCTTTGCTACAAAACCTTTCAGTTTCCCGTTCTCCACAATAGCCATGGTATTGTAGACTTTATTTTCAATTCTCACAGGAAGCCCAATGGCAACAGTGATTCCCTTGCAATGGGGCAATAAGGTTTTGAGTTGATCCAGAGCTTTGATAGGAAACCAATAGCTTAAAAATAAATCCTCAGAGCCATAGCCTGTGATGGCCAGCTCAGGGAAACAAAGAAGTTCTACCTTCTTTTCTCTAGCTTCATTGATTGCAGAAACAATTCTTTGGAGGTTGCCAGACCAATCCAAAGGTGTTTGATTTAGGGGAGCTGCTCCGATTTTGATTGCAGACATGTGTAATTGATTTGAATCAGGTGGCGATATTCAGTTCTTCACAGGCATTTTTGGAGGCATCTTGTTCGGCTTTCTTTTTAGTGCTTCCTTTTCCTTGAGCTACACTTTTGCCTTCTACCTCCAGCCCCACAATAAATTCTTTGAATCGCTGATTGCCGTGTACTTGCAATACTTTAAACTCCAGCTGTTTGTTTTCTTTTTGGGACCACTCGATGATTTTACTCTTGTAATTGGTGGTCGTGGCGATCATTCCCTCCAAGTCAAAGTGGAGGAGAATTCTTTTAAGAATAAAGCGCTTGGTAAAATGATAGCCCCGATCCAAATAGGTGGCTCCGATGAAAGCTTCCAGCATATCTCCATAAAGAGATTTATTTCCTGTAAAGTTTCTTTCTCCTATTTCCTGATCCAGGACATTTCTGAGCCCAATTTTAATTCCCGTTTCATTCAGACTTTCCCGGTTTACCAGTTTTGAACGGGTTTCCGTCAAAAAGCCCTCATCTCTGTAGGGATATTTTTGGAAAAGATGCTCAGCGATGACAGCACCTAGCACTGCATCTCCCAAAAACTCCAGTCTTTCATTGGAAATCCTGAATCCTTTGGAAGTTTCCTCTCCCAATCCGGCAGGAGTCAATGCGAGTCGGTAGAGAGAAATATTAAAAGGCTTGCTCCCGGTCATTAATTTGACCGAGGCAGCAAGCCTTTTGTCTTTTTTGTTGAGAAAGAGAAGATGTACTCCGAGTTTCTGAAAGAGTTTCAAACCCTGATCAGTTATATTTTTTGAAAATGACAGAACAGTTGTGTCCACCAAATCCAAATGTATTACTCAGCGCATAATTCACTTCTCTTTGCTGCGCCTTATTGAAAGTCAGGTTCAATCCCGGGTCAAATGTTTCATCATCCGTGAAATGGTTGATGGTAGGAGGGATCAAACTATGCTTGATAGCAAAGATAGATGCGATAGCTTCGATAGCACCAGCTGCACCTAACAGGTGACCTGTCATGGATTTAGTACTACTGATATTGAGTTTGTAAGCATGCTCTCCAAAAACTTTTTGGATAGCTTTAGTCTCACTTACATCTCCCAACGGAGTAGATGTTCCATGTACATTGATGTAATCAATATCCTCAGGCTTTAAGTTGGCGTCATCCAAGGCTGATTCCATCACTGAACTAGCTCCCAAGCCTTCTGGATGTGGAGCGGTAATGTGATTGGCATCTGCGGACATTCCTCCGCCTACAATTTCAGCATAGATTTTAGCACCTCTAGCTTTGGCATGTTCGTATTCTTCCAGAATCAATGCGCCAGCTCCTTCGCCTAATACAAAGCCATCTCTGTCTTTGTCAAAAGGTCTGGAGGCTGTTTCAGGAGAATCATTTCTCTGAGACAGGGCTTTCATAGCATTGAATCCACCGATACCGGCTTCGGTAACTGCTGCTTCAGATCCACCAGAGATAAAGATATCTGCTTTTCCTAATCTGATGTAATTAAAAGCATCGATTAGGGCGTTGGTTGCAGAAGCACAAGCCGAAACAGTTACAAAGTTTGGTCCTCTAAATCCATATTTGATGGAAATAAAACCTGCACTTATATCAGCGATCATTTTAGGGATAAAGAAAGGATTGAACCTTGGAGTTCCGTCACCTTTTGCATAATCGGTGACTTCATCCTGGAAGGTTTTTAATCCACCTATTCCTGAGCCCCAAATGACTCCCGCTCTGGATTTGTCAATTTTTTCAAGATCTAATCCCGAATCTGCCATTGCCTGATCTGCAGTGATCATTGCATATTGAGTAAAGGGATCCATTTTTCTGGCTTCCTTTCTGTCAATAAATTGATCTAGATCGAGGTTTTTGATTTCGCAGGCAAACTGGGTTTTGAAAAGTGAAGCGTCAAACTTGGTGATTGGTGCAGCACCACTTACGCCCGTAGACAAAGCCTTCCAAAATTCTTCGGAAGTATTGCCTATGGGTGTAAGGGCACCAATACCAGTTACAACAACTCTTTTTAAATTCATGGACTGAATTTATTGGTTATTATTTTACGTTAGCCTCAAGGTAGGAAACAGCCTGTCCCACCGTGCCGATTTGCTCAGCCTGATCATCTGGGATAGAGATGTTGAATTCTTTCTCGAATTCCATAATCAATTCTACAGTGTCTAGAGAGTCAGCTCCCAAGTCATTGGTAAAGCTTGCTTCCATAGTCACTTCAGACTCTTCTACGCCCAGTTTGTCAACGATGATGGCTTTTACTTTTTGTGCAATTTCAGACATTTTGTGATCAGTTTAGTTAATAACACTCCGCAAAGAAATATATTTAAAAGCTAATTGGCAAAGAAATGATTCAAGTAAATTTTTAAGCTTTGGGGCTTTTCGTTGAGTTGAATTTTTATTTCTACCTTTGTTTTGCTCCATTTTCTTCCCAAATGAAGAAGGTAAAATTACAGATTGAACATACGTACGACTTTGAGGTTTTGGGCCTTGTATCCCCTGTAAAGGACTACAAGATGGCCTGGCTTATCAATCGTCAACTGGATTTAGACCTTATCAAGTGGGAGGATCTTGAGATTGAGTTTCTTTCAGATCCACAACTGAAAATTAGTCAATATTTCCTTTCTTTACCCCATGGATTTGTTCAACTTTTGAAAAATAAAGCGATCAATTCACAAAATCAGGTCTCTTACCTGATACCTGAACTAAAAACCATGGACTATTTCCTTTTGGTCCAAGATCAGACCTTTCAAATAAGTATTAATACATTTGCGAATAAACTTGCTGAAATTCCCTTCATTCAAAACGTGATGAAACTGGATGTCACCAAGCTAAAATCTAGAGAAAACCTATTAACTTATTAAAAATCAATGAGTCATATTAACAAAACCAAAATCCTCGCAACTATAGGCCCAGCCTCCAATAATTATGAAACAATTAAAAGCTTGGCTGCTGCAGGGGCAAATGTGTTTCGATTAAATTTTTCTCATGGTACTCATGACATCCACGAGGAAGTCATTCAAATCATCCGAAGGGTCAATGAAGAACAAAATTTGAATTTAGGCATCCTTCAGGATCTTCAAGGTCCTAAAATCCGGGTAGGTGAAGTGGAAAACAATGGGGTAGAAATCAAACCTGGGGAGCCAATCACCATCACCAATGACCCAGTAGTGGGTACCAGTCGATTGGTGAGCACAGTTTATCAAAACCTCCCTAATGATGTGGTTGCAGGGGACAGAATTCTAATCGATGATGGAAATCTGGAAGTGGTAGTAAACGATACAGATGGCAAAAATGTCAACTGTACCGTTATTCATGGAGGGATTTTGAAATCCAGAAAAGGAATCAATCTTCCTAATACCAAAGTTTCTGCTCCTTCTTTGACTGAAAAAGATATTGAGGATCTTGAATTCGGTCTTTCTCAGGATGTTGACTGGATCGCTTTGTCTTTCGTCAGATCTCCAGAGGATATTTATGATTTGAGAGAAAGAATTCAAAAAGCTGGAAAGGTTTGCAAAATCGTTGCTAAGATTGAAAAGCCTGAAGCTCTTGAAAATATAGATGCCATCATTGATGCTACTGATGCGATTATGGTTGCAAGAGGTGACTTGGGAGTGGAAGTTCCAATGGAGATAGTTCCTCTCTGGCAAAAAAGAATGGTGGAGAAATGTAAGCTCGCTTGTAAGCCTGTAATTATTGCAACCCAGATGATGGAAAGCATGATTCAGAATCCCAGACCAACCCGGGCTGAAACCAATGATGTAGCCAATGCAGTCTTAGATGGTGCAGATGCAGTAATGCTTTCTGCTGAAACAGCTTCTGGAAAATATCCTGTAAATGCGGTAAAAGCTATGAGTAGTATTATCAGCTACTTGGAGCAAAATGCAGAGATCTATCATAATCTTTACAAGATTCCTGAAGACGATACCACTTTCTTAAGTAATAACCTGTTATTGATGGCTGCCAGGCTATCCAGGAACGTCAAGGCTAAAGCTATTGTAGGCATTACCTCTTCAGGATTTACAGGATTTAGAATTGCTTCCCACAGACCTTTGGCAAGTATTTTCATTTTCACCAGAAATAAGCAATTGATTACTCAAATGTCTTTGGTATGGGGCGTGAGAGCATATTTATACCAAAATCAGGTTTCAACAGATGCTACTTTTGAGGATATTGAGAAAACCCTGAAAAGGGATGATCATGTCAGCGCTGGTGATATTATTATCAACACGGCAAGTATGCCTTTGAAAGCTAAAGGCAGAACAAACATGCTTAAGATTCATCAGGTAACCTGATTCTTCTAAGGTTTAATACTTTAAAATCCTCAATAGTTATTCTGTTGGGGATTTTTTGTTTTTAGGATCACAGTTCAAAGAAAAAATAAGACAGTTCAAGCTTCTTTTGATACAGGTTAGAGTAAAACTCGTATCCTAATTTCTACTTAAAAGTTTTGAAAGCAAACTAACCAATTTAATGCTATGACAAAATTATTTAAGTACCTGTTTATCGGGACTGCGCTTTTTTCGATGTTTTCCTGTCAGGAAATTGTCGACGCAGATCCAATAGAAGGAAGAACTGTGGTGTCTGTGGCCCAAAATGAGGGTCTAACTACGCTGGTCGCTGCTGTTCAGGCTGTACCAGGCTTGGAGTCAACTTTACAAAGCCAGTCTTCCATTACTGTTTTTGCTCCGACCAACGAAGCTTTTGCAGCTGCTTTGGATGCCTTCGGCGCAAGTGATTTAAACGACTTGGTTGCTAAATTAGGAGGAGCTACAAATCTCCAGACTGTTTTAGGTTTCCATGTTGTACCAACCAGAATTTTATCATCTTCTCTTTCTGGAACAAGTACTGTGACCACTTTGGCAGGGCAGCAATTAACTGTCACCAGAAGTATAGGCGGAATAACTGTAGTGGATGCACAAGGTAATACTGCCAATGTATTAGAAACTGACTTGCAGTTTCAAAATGGTGTTATGCACATCATTGATAGGGTGTTGCTTCCATCCATTGAATTGCCAAAGCCAAACTTGGTTGAGGCAGCTAATGAATTTGGTTTAAGTACCCTTTTAAGCGCTGTAAATGCCGTGGATGGTTTAGGTAATACTTTACTTTCAGCTGGAGAAATAACTGTTTTTGCGCCAACCAATGAGGCTTTTGCTGCAGCGTTGGAAGTTTTTGGTGCAGCAGATTTGAATGAACTAGTGATCAAACTAGGAGGAGTAGCCAATCTTGAAAAAGTTTTAGGGTTCCATGTTGTCCCAGCAGTTGCTTTCTCAGGAGATTTGCAAGCAAGCAATACATTCACGACAGTTGCTGGACAGGACTTATTGGTTGAAGTTTCTGGAGGTTCAGTTACTGTAACCGATAGATTGGGCAGAACAGTAAACGTAGTTGCTGCTGATATAGAAATTGCCAATGGAGTAGTTCATGTTGTGGACGGAGTACTACTACCAGATTTGATGCTTCCAAATGTAGTAGAGGTTGCAACTGCTGCAGGATTGACTACCTTGATTGATGCAGTGACTGCAGCAGATCTGGGAGGAGCATTGCTTGGATCTGATGCAATTACAGTATTTGCGCCTACCAATGATGCTTTCGGGGCAGCTTTACAAGCCTTCGGCGCTGCTAATCTTTCTCAGTTGGTGACAAAAATAGGAGGCGTAGAAAACCTTCAAACTGTCCTTGGTTTTCATGTTGTTCCTGCGGTAGCTTTTTCTACTGATTTGAACGCAAGTAATACTTTTACCACTCTAGCAGGGCAGGAGCTAACTGTTACCGCTGGAGGCTCTGGAGTGACTGTGACGGATGCATTAGGAAATACAGCTAATGTAGTGACTGCTGATGTCGCCATTTCTAATGGAGTGGTGCATGTCATTGACGGGGTTTTGTTGCCGGAATATAATCTTCCAAATGTTGTGGAAGCAGCAACAGCCGCTAACCTTTCTGTATTGTTGGACGCTGTAACTGCCGCTAATTTGGGACAGACATTATTGGATGCGGATGAAATTACAGTTTTTGCCCCTACCAATCAGGCCTTTGTGAATCTATTGAATGCTTTGGGTTTTTCTTCTCTTCAAGAAATGATCTCCAATCTAGGGCTTGAAGCTGTTCAAAAAGTATTAGGATTTCATGTTGTACCAACAACGGCTTTCTCATTTGATCTAGCTGAGGGAACTCAAATGGTAACAACTCTAGCCGGAGAAGATCTAATGGTAACTCGATCTGGAAATCAAGTAACCGTCACTGATGCCAATGGACAAACTTACAATGTTGTAGCAGCTGATGTGGCAATAGAAAACGGTGTTGTTCACGTAATCGACGGGGTATTATTGCCAACCCTTTAATCTGACAATCAACTAAATACCACAATTAAGGGGCAGGTACATCTGCCCCTTGTTTTTCCATCGTAGGTTTCTGTACATTTACCAACCGTGATGAAAGTCAAAAACCGATATGTTTAGCCATCGATTTAAATTTATCTTTCCAGGATTATTAGGGGTTTATTCTTTCTTGAATATCCTTATTTTGGATGGTGATAGATTGTATCAGGCTGCATTGCCGGAGGCCCAATTATTTTCACTTATCCTGGTACTTTGTTACGCTGTTTGGTTTATTAATTGGAGTTTAGAGCGGTTTTTTTCTTATTCATTCAAGAATTTACATCCGCTATTAGCTCAATTTTTGGGAAGTTTTGTTTTGGTAGCTGGATTAGCGGCACTTTCAGTACAAACTACCTCTTTTTTATTTGGAGGGCCTTTTGGGAACTCGCTACCTAATTTTCTGCTGACTCTCGGTTTTTTATTTAGAATTAACCTCTTCCTAAATTGTGTCAATGCAATTTATTTTTTCTTTAAAAAATTTACAGAGAAAAAGTTAGAAGCAGATAAGTTAAGATTGCTCTCTACTGAAGCCAAATTAGAATCCCTCAATTCACAGTTAAATCCTCATTTTTTCTTTAATAATCTCAGTGCCCTTTCAGTTTTGATCCATCAGGACGTGGAGAAAGCAGATCAATACCTTCAAAAATTGAGTGCTACCTATCGATACATTCTTCAAAACAAGGTATCAGAACTAGTTAATTTAAAAGATGAATTAGTCTTTCTGGAGGACTATATAGAGCTTTTGCAAATTCGATTTCAGGATTCACTCAGCTTTAATTTTTCAATTTCTGAAAAAGCAAAAAACAAATTGATTCCGCCAGCCGTACTCCAATTGCTGGTAGAAAATGTGGTTAAGCATAATTATTTCACTAAAAAGGAGCCATTGATTGTTCAGATTTCTGCGGATGATCAAAGGATCAGTGTTGGAAATGTAAAGCAATTGAAAGAAGCCGTGGAGGATTCTACGGGAATTGGCCTCAAAAACATTTCCGATAGATATAGGTTTTTAAATCAGTCCATTAGGATTACCGATCAGAAAGACTGGTTTGAAGTAGTTTTACCATTGTTAGAGACCCATGAGGATACTTTTAGTCGAAGACGAACCTTTAGCTCAAGACAGAATCAAATCGATCATTGAGCATCATTTTCCTTCCTGGACTATTCATTCTGCTGTACAAAGTATCAAGGAACTTCGGGAAGAGTTAAAAAGTCCTGATGCTTTTGATATTATTCTTTGCGATATCCACCTTGCTGATGGTTTGAGTTTTAAAGCTTTCGAAGGGAGAGAAATTGCTCATCCGGTTGTGTTTATCACAGCCTATGATCAATATGCACTGCAGTCTTTTGACCATAATTGTATAGACTATGTACTTAAGCCTATTGACGAAAACAGGTTGGTTCTGGCTTGTCAAAAAGCTGAAAAACTCTGTATTTCAAATTCGGGTTTAAACTTAAACTCAAGATTGATAGATAGATTAATAAGTCACTATAATTCAAAATCTTACAAAAAAAGATTTTTGGTAAAAGTTGGGAATAAATTCAGTTTTATTTCCAGTGACAAAATAGCTTATTTCTATTCGGAAGAAGGTTTTACCTACGTTGTAGAAATAGGCTCTTCTTCCCGATATATGATAGATCACAGCTTGCAGGAACTTCAGGATAATTTATTGGATCCTCAGCAATTTTATAGAGTCAATCGATCCATTATTATTAATCTGGATGGCCTGATGGAGATCAAACCTTACCTGAATGGGAGGCTTGTTTTATCTTTAAATGCCCGAAGTGAGGCTGCTATAGTTGTGGCAAGAGAAAGGGTGAGTGAGTTTAAAAATTGGATCAATCAATAACATGTTGACAAAAATATTTTTTCTATTTATCGCAACTCTTTTGATTTCGAATCTAGCCCATAGTCAGGTAATAGAACATCCAGCCTATGATTCTTTGAAAAGAACTATTCTTGCTTTGGATCAAGAAGTCTATGAAGTGAAACTGAATTTACATCAAGCTCAAAGCCAACTGAAAACCGGGATTTTTGTAGCCACCATGGGATATACAATCACCATTATTGGTGGTCAATTATTAGGGTCTAATCCTGATTTGGGAAAGTCACTCCTATATGTGGGAGGAGCCACAGGTATCGCCGGAACTTTTGTTCTAGTCAAAGGATTTAAAAAGCTCTCTCTAAGAGCTCCTGATCCTCCTTTGGGTATTAGGTAGAGAGCTCCTCTGAAGGGCCTTCAGGTGCTACCATTATCACCGATTCTCTATCTACCATGACTGCACCTGGAGCAAGACCTTTCACCTTTCTTACAAACTTTGCTTCAGTGTAAATCACTGGAGCCAAGCTTTCAGTTTTGTATTTTGAATAATAAGCTGCCAAAGAAGCCGCTTTTTCAAGCACTTGATTGGGGACTTTCTCCTTGCCCTTTGTTCTGATGACAACGTGAGATCCCGGAACCTGCCTTGCATGCAACCATAAATCATCTTTGTGAATATAGTTTCTCAGCATCTCATCATTATCCTTGGCAGATTTACCCACCCAGATAGGGAAACCGGCATATTCGAATTGCCTAAAAGGAAGACTGACACTATCCTTTTGGAGCGACTTATCTTCTTTATGTGATTTTTTAAAATCCTTTAAATCTCTATAACCATCCAGGTTTTCCAACTCAAAGAGCTTGGTTTCTAATTCCTCCTTTTTTGCTTTTTTAGAAGCGATAGCCTGTTCAATCTGGTCTAATTCAAGCTGCCTATTTTTACTTTTTCTGTAAAGGTTTTCAGCATAATCTTGAAGTTTCTGATTGGGTTTTAGCTTTACTTCGACTTCTTCTCCTGAATAAAAATTGGTAAAGCGATAGGTTAATTGACCTGGCTTAAACTCATGAATATGAGCCATTATTACATCAGCTAATTGAGAAGGAGGGGCGGCTTGAATCAATGCCTCCAGCTTCTCTTGAGATTTTTTGATATAGCTTTCAGTTTTCTTGAGTTCGTCCCCATATTTCTTCAGCAAAGCCCTCTTTTCTTTTTCAAAAGAGCCCACGACCATGGCTTTATAAAAAAGCTCATTCAATGCATCTACGGGGTTGGCGAAGGTTTTTTGGATATTGGAATCAGGAAGCAAGGTCAAATAAACTTCCTCCTCTTTTTGAGCCAAGGAAAAAAGCGGGCTGTCGAGCATGTCCAACAACTCCTGCATGAGTGCCCACTTTTGATTTATCGTTGCCTGTATGTATCCCCGCTCTTTCAACCATTCCCGAGGAATCTTCCCGAGAGTTGGCAAAAACTGGGAAGCATTGCCTTCAAGCCTGAAAAATTGTTCTTGACTTAAATCCAAGGGTTTTTCTAAATCGGGCCAGTATAGACTTTTATCTTCTACAAATTCATTTCTGAAAACCCGAATGGGTAGCTTATTTCCAGATTGATAATGAAGCACATTACTTCGATTTCCATGCAGTTTAAACAACAAAGTGCCTCCAGACTCCAATTCCAATCTAAAAGCCCTTTCATAGCTTAATACTTTGCAAGAACTGATCTTTTCTCCTATTAACTCTGGAAAAAGGTCTACCGAATTCCTTTTAGCTCTTTTATAATCTTCAGGAAAAGCATAATAAATCTGAGGTGGTAAAAAGTGCGCCCGAATGTACCGATGATTTTCACCTAATTCAGTTTCTATCACCAATTCATCTTTGCTTTGTGAAAAGCAGGAGATAATGGTCATTCCTTTCAATTCCTGCTCAAGTTCAGGGCAGAGGTATTTCAGAAAATGATAATTGAGATGCATTAGTCTAAAGTTAACTCTAATCCATCGTAGGCTAAATGAATGCCCTCAGGAAGCTCCTTTTCAACTTCAGCATGAAGTCCCAGTTTGTGGGAGATATGGGTGAAATAAGTATTTTTTGCTCCTAAACTTTCAGCCATTTTCAATGCTTCGTCCAAAGTAAAGTGGGAAATATGGGGCTTTTTTTGAAGGGCATTGAGGACGATGGTCTCAGAGCCTCGGATCAAATCAATAGATGAATCGGGAATGTGATTGGCATCTGTTATATAGGTGAAATCGCCGATTCTAAACCCTAAAACAGGTAATTTGTAATGTAAAACCGGAATAGGAGTGATGGTAATGCCTTCTATGGTAAAGCTTTGTTCATCAATTTCTATGGTTTCAACCTGAGGGACTCCCGGATATTTTTGACTGGAAAAGATATAAGAAAACTCCCTACGAATTTGATCCAGCACTTGAGCTCTTGCAAACACTGGCATATCTTTTTGCTGGGCAAAATTAAATGGTCTGATATCATCCAGACCAGCGGTGTGATCCTTATGCTCATGGGTAAATAGTACGGCATCTAACGTGCTTATGCCACTTTGAAGGATCTGAGATCGAAAGTCTGGACCCGTGTCAATTACCAAACTCAGTTCGCCCACCTGTATATGAATAGAGGACCTATATCTTTTATCCCTAAAGTCCAAAGATTTACAGACCGGACATGAGCAGCCGATGACTGGCACTCCCTGTGAGGTTCCTGTTCCTAAAAATCGTACTTTCAAAATTTTAATTGGGTTTGTTGCAATTCTTTTAAGAAATCCTGAACGGACTTCTCTTTAAAATCCTGAGGATTGAATTGAAGTTCCCCTAAAATGTCGATCAGTGCATTAATTTTCCCTTCTAGCGGAAAATATTTGTTGACAATGACGATTTTGGTGTCTTTTAATACACAATAGCCTGATTTAAAACTCCCTTTTTCGTAGCGCAAAACGTAGTCTGAAGCTGCGAATAAGTTTTCGAGTTTATCTAAAAAATGCTTTGTGTATTTGACTGCCATTTAGCTTAGGAATTTTTTCACTGTAGCCAATACCTGATCGTAATCAAGAGGTTTTTGAATAAAGTCATCAAAGCCGGCCTTTCTGAAATCATCATGAGTCATGTTGTGGATATTTCCAGAGATGGCAATAATAGGAAGTTTGGATTTTTTCTCATCTGCCAATTCGCGGATTGCTTTGGTGCAAGCGATTCCATCCAAGACCGGCATGCTGATATCCATCAAAATAAGGTCGAAATCCTCCTTGGCTAAAAGATCCAAAACTTGCTGTCCATTTCGGGCTGCTGTCATTTGGTAATTTTCAAATGCCAATACATTTTTCGTCAGGTTGATAATGACTGAACTGTCTTCACCTACCAAAATTTTCTTGTCTGCATTCATAGCTCAAAAATAGTTGCTTGGTTTAAATATTGTTTGAAAGATTGTATTTCTTCTTCTAATTGATTCAGTTGTTTGGGGATTTCTTCTAAAGATCCTTTTCTACCGGATAGCTCAAGAGTCTGTGCCGCAAGAAATATTCTATTGGCTCCAAGGGTGCCCGAGTTGCCTTTCAAAATATGAATAGAATTGCTCAAACCCTCTAAATTTTTGCTTTCATATGCAATCTTTGATTTTTTTATCAGTTGATCACACTCTTGCAAAAAGTCTAGATATACCTGTTTGATCATTTCCGGGTTATTGTATTTTGTCAATTGCTCAAAAACTTCCCGGTCTAAAATATTTTTTTGAAGAGTTTTTTCTTCACTTTCTTCCTCAGGTAAATTTTTTGAGTCCAGGGTATTTTGAATCAAGTTTAGAAATTCTCTTGGCCTTATCGGCTTGACCATAAACTCATCAAAACCTTGGGAAAGGAAGGTTTCCCGATCTGATTCATCTGCATAGGCCGTGATTGCAATAATCGGGCAATCAGCTAATTCACGCGATCTGATCAGCTTCATGGCTGAAATACCATCCAATTCCGGCATCTGAATATCCATTAAAATCAGGTCGAAACTCTGATACTTTAATTTCTCCAATGCTTCCAGACCATTCCTCGCAGTTTCACAATACCAGGATTGACTGATGAGATTTTCGAAAAGCTTTCTGTTGAGGTCATTATCATCAACGATCAGGATGCTTTTGCTTTTCATTCCTTTACTTTAGAATTTTACATCAAATCAAATCCTCAGGACTTGTCTGAAATACCTACATTAATTTTGGTTGTTGGCCCCACTGCAGTTGGGAAAACTAACCTTTGTTTAAAGCTAGCTAAATTTTTCAATACCGAAATCATTTCTTGCGATAGTAGGCAATTTTATAAAGAAATGAACTTGGGTACTGCAAAACCTATCCCGGATGAACTGGCTCAGGTTAAGCATCACTTGATAGATACGCTGTCTATTGAAGATGCATATGATGTGAAGAAATTCGAGCAGGATGCTATGAATATTTTAACTCAGCTCTTCAAGGAAAAAAAAGTGGTCATTATGACCGGTGGTTCAGGCTTATTTGCAGATGCCATCACAGAAGGCTTGGATGAAATGCCGGAAGTTGAATCCGAAATCAGAGCTCAAATTATCCAAGAGTATGAAGAAAGAGGCATAGAATTTTTGCAGGAAGAGGTCAAAAAAGCAGATCCTGAATATTTTGAAACTGTCGACAGGCAAAATCCCCAAAGACTTATGCGAGCCTTGGAAATCTGGAGGGGCACTGGCAAGAAGTTTTCTTCTTTTAGGGTAAAGCAAAAAGTGGAAAGACCCTTTCAAACCATTAAAATTGGACTGAATCGGGAAAGGGAAGAATTATACCAAAGGATTGACCAACGCATGGATGAGATGATCTGGGCAGGTTTATTTCAAGAGGCAGAAAGCCTTTTCAAAAAAAGACACTTGAATGCCTTGCAGACCGTAGGTTACCAAGAGATATTCTCCTACATGGAAGGTGAATATGATAGGGAAGAAGCTATCCGCTTATTAAAAAGAAACTCCAGACGATACGCCAAGCGTCAATTGACTTGGTTTCGACGGGATTTAGCTATTCACTGGTTTCATCCTGATCAAAAATCAGAAATCATTCAGTGGGTTCAAACTAGATTGGCTGAAAACCACTGATTTTTGCCACCCAATTGTAAGGTGCTTTTTTGATCAGTTGATTGTATTGAATCCGATTATACTTTAGTTCTCTGACTACCTTTAAGGCATCTTTTATTTTGGATTTTTTTTCGTCTGATTTTTTCAGTTTTTCCAAAATCACATCTGGATCTACCAAACTACCTGCAGTTAGTTGAAGCTCAGGAAAGGCCAAGCTTAATTGAGTAAGCAACTCTTTTTGAAGGTTGAGCTTCCTTTGTAAGGAAGTTTTAACGGTTAAGAAAAAAAGGAGACAAGCGCCTCCTACAGTCAGAAATAAAGGGATATAGCCCATTTTAGATACTTAAGATTTCTATCAGTTTCAAATGATCTTCAATCAGTGGTTTGGTTTTGCCTATGCAGTCTCCAAATGGAGTGTAAACAACCTGTTGATTCATCACTCCGGCCATGCAGTTCACTTCTCCTTTCAACAGACCTTCTACAGCTGCCATTCCACATCTACTTGCTAAAACTCTATCTCGGGCCGTAGGGTTTCCACCTCTTTGAATATGTCCTAAAGTAGTCACCTTAAATTCCTTGGAAGTGTCCTTGATTTTACTTTTAACTTTCTGCATCACTTCCTCAGCATTCCCGGCATCATCTCCTTCTGCTACTACGATAATGCTGGAAGATTTAGTCTTTCTAAGGTTTTTCAAGGACTTTACCACCCCTTCTATATCCGTAGCGGTCTCAGGAACCATCACGAATTCTGCTCCGCCTCCAATTCCTGATTCCACTGCAATAAAGCCAGCATCTCGTCCCATCACTTCTATGAAAAAGATTCTGTCATGAGCAGCAGCAGTGTCCCGAATTTTATCGATTGCTTCCAAAGCGGTATTAACTGCCGTATCAAACCCTATGGTGTAATCTGTCCCGTATAGATCGTTGTCTATGGTTCCTGGACAGCCGATTGTTGGGATTCCAAATTCTTCGAAGAAAATTTTTGCACCTGTAAATGTTCCGTCTCCTCCGATTGCGACAATTCCTTCGATTCCGTGTTTCATCAGGTTGTCATAGGCTTTTTTTCTGCCTTCCGGAGTTCTAAATTCCTTTGATCTGGCAGATTTAAGGATGGTTCCCCCACGCTGAACAATATTACTTACAGAGTAGGAATGCATGCGTTTGATATCACCTTCAATCATTCCTTCATATCCGCGAAATACTCCGTAAACTTCCAGTCCTTTAAAAATAGCTGTCCTGACAACAGCTCTCACACAGGCATTCATTCCTGGACTATCACCTCCTGAAGTAAAAACGGCAATTTTTTTCATGTTTTCTGTATTATCTAAAAGGTCAATAAAACCAATCTCTTGATAGAATTCCCATGAGGGAAAATCTTAGATCGTCTGGTTTTAATAAAATAGGTTTTTAAGCCCCGCAAAAATAGGGATTAAAGGAGGAAAGCCGTAGTTTCTGGGATGATTTAAGTGGAAAATTTTATCTATGGAATGAAATCATATTTTTGAATTGTAAACCCAAAATCAAAATGAATAGACGAACTCTTCCCCTTGTGGATTTCCAAATACCCGAAATTTCTTTAGGCTGTATGTCTCTTCCTGAAAAGAAGAATGAAGGTATAAAAATCATTCAGGCTGCGATTTCTTCAGGAATCAATTTATTGGATACGGCTGATTTGTATCAAAGAGGCTTTAATGAGGAAATGGTAGGAGAAGCCATTCAAGACCGCAGAGATCAGGTGATTTTAGCAAGTAAAGTTGGGAATGAATGGAGAAAGGATGGTTCCGGATGGGATTGGAACCCTAAAAAAGAATACATTTTACGGGCGGTGGATGCAAGTTTGTCCCGTTTGAAAACCGATTATATAGACTTATATCAGCTACACGGAGGCACTATTGAGGATCCATGGGAGGAGACTCTAGAAGCCTTTGAAATATTAAAGAAGGAAGGAAAAATCCGAGCTTTTGGGATTTCCTCTATTCGGCCCAATGTTATCCGAAAAGTAATGGAATTAAACCCTCCGGCCAGCATTATGATGCAATACAGTCCATTGGATAGAAGACCTGAGGAAGTTGTTTTTCCCGTGTTGGAACAAAGTGAAACCCGGGTTCTGGTAAGAGGGGCATTCGCAAAAGGCTTATTGATAGATAAGCAATCCTCTGATTTCTTGAGTTATCATGCTGATAAAGTAAAGGCTATGAAGGACTTTTTAAATTCATTCATCTACTCAGCCGAGTCCTTGTTGATTCGCTTTGGCTTAAGCCAAAAGGCAGTTGCATCTTTGGTCATTGGGGCTAGTTCAGTAGGCCAAGTTGAAAAAATGATGAGAGCCTACGAAGAAGGGATGCAGATAGAGGAAGACTTCATCCAAGCAATTCGAAGGAAATTACCCGCAAATCATTACCAAGATCACCGCTGATCAATTTCTTCTATACAGGATTTATATTTCCCTTAATTTCAAGATTGAAAATCAACCACCCATAGATACCTATGATTAAAAATATTTGCTTGCTACTTCTGATAGCTTTTATCGCTTGCAGTCCCAAAGTTGAAACAGAAGTTGATCGCTGGGAAACCCGAGCTGCCCAAGTGGAAATAATTCGGGATGACTTTGGAGTTCCTCATATTTACGGAGAAACCGATGCTGATGCGGTATTTGGACTGCTTTACGCTCAATGCGAAGATGATTTTAGAAGGGTTGAGCGAAATTATGTATGGGCAACAGGAAGATTAGCTGAACTGGAAGGGGAGGAGGCAATTTTCTCTGATTTGAGAGCCAATTTGTACATGACAGAAGAGGAAGCTAAGGCTGCTTATGAAACAGCTCCGGATTGGTTGAAGGAATTATGTGTGGCTTTCGCAGATGGCATAAATTACTACCTACATACACATCCAGAAGTTGAGGCTCAGGTAATTACTCATTATGAACCATGGATGCATTTATTCTTTTTTGAAGGTTCCATAGGTGGAGACATCGAGCAGATACCTCTAAATGGAATTCGGGAATTCTACGGAAAAGAAATCAGTGTACCTGTTTTGGAGGCAGTTGCTGAATGGAAAAGCCCTGAGGCATTGGAAGAACCTGCGGGATCGAATGGAATTGCAGTTGCCGGGGAACTGACAGAGTCAGGAAATGCTATGCTTCTTATCAATCCCCATACCTCATTTTATTTCAGACCAGAGGTGCATGTTGTTTCCAATGAGGGTTTGAACGCCTATGGAGCTGTGACCTGGGGTCAGCTTTTTGTTTATCAGGGATTTAATGAAAAAACCGGTTGGATTCATACTTCCACCCGAGTTGACTTTATCGATGAATTTGTAGAAGAAGTATTCCAAAAAGAGGATGGCTCACTGGTTTATCAATATGGAGATGAGGAAAGACCGGTGGAAGTAAAGCAAGCGACAATTAAGTATAAAACAGCCGAGGGGATTAAAGAGAAAACTTTTGACTTTTATAGAACCCATCATGGCCCGATCACTCACGAAATGGATGGAAAATGGGTGGCAACCAAAATCAATTGGGATCCTGTTCAGGCCTTGATTCAAAGTTTTACCCGAACCAAGTTGAATAATTTTGCAGAGTTTAAGGATATGATGAATATCCGTACCAACTCATCCAATAACACTGTTTTTGCTGATGCAGAAGGGAATATCGGCTATTTCCACGGGAATTTTATTCCTAAAAGGAATCCTGAATTTGACTTTTCTGAACCCGTAGATGGCTCTAATCCGGCTACAGACTGGCAAGGCTTACACACGGTGGATGAAAGCATTGTGATCCTCAATCCTGAAACGGGCTGGATTCAAAATTGTAATTCCACACCATATACAGCCGCAGGGGAATATTCTCCGAAAAGGGAAAATTATCCTATTTACATGGCCCCTGATCAGGAAAATTTCCGAGGCATTCATGCAGTTAAAGTTTTGAAAGAGGCTAAAAATTTGACATTGGATTCATTTATAGAATTGGCACACGATCCATATTTACCTGCATTTGAAGCTTTGATTCCTGAATTGGTCGCTGCCTATGAAAAAGTAGGATCTAAAAATAAAGAGGCAATTCAGAAGCTGAAAGCTTGGGATTTCCGTACTAGTAAGGAATCAGTGGCTATGTCTCTGGCTCATTTTTATGGGATGAATTATGCGCGAAATGTAGGTTCGTTGAATCGCTTCATCGACGATCCATCAATTAGTGGGGAATTTTCTAAGCCTAGCGACAATCAAGTCGTGGAGGCTTTTGATCAAACTATTGAGGAAATGAACGCAGATTTCGGATCTTGGAATACCCCTTGGGGCGAGATCAATAGATTTCAAAGACTTTCAGGTGCTATTGATTTGAAGTTTGACGATGATAAACCATATATCCCTGTAGGTATGGCTTCTGGAACCTGGGGAGCTTTGGCGGCTTATGGTGCAAGAAGTACAGAAGATACCAAGCGATTATATGGATATAGAGGGAATAGCTTTGTAGCCGTAGTTGAATTTGGTGAAAAGGTAAAAGCTAAAAGTATTTTAGCTGGAGGTCAAAGTGGGGATCCTAATTCACCTCATTTTACCGATCAGGCGCAGCGTTATGCTGATGCAAATTGGAAAGATGTGGCTTATTATCAAGAAGATGTTGAAGCCAGAGCTAAGGAGCGTTATAAGCCAGGGAAAAGGAAATAATTGTATTGACTAAAAAAACTTATGTCAATTCGGGCAAGGTCGATGGGTTCTCGACTTCGCTCGAACTGACATATTTTTGACATGTATATCCGATTTTCTGTCTATAAGAGAACTGAGGTGCATAAAAGAAGCACAACAGTTCAATTCAAACAAGCTTCGGTCAACTGTCTTCGGTCTCCCTGCTCGATAAGCAAAGGAGATTTGGCAACTGACAAGATTCCGGATATTGATATAATCCGGTTTTACTCTCCTTTCTTGAAATCCATACTGACTGAATTAATACAATAGCGAATTCCTCCTTGATCTTTAGGGCCATCCGGGAAACGGTGACCTAAATGGGATCCACAATTTCCGCAGAGAATTTCTTCCCGAATCATGAAGTGCGAATAGTCCATCTGCACCTCGATTGCCTCTGGACGAATTGGCTCTGTGAAGCTAGGCCAACCACAGCCACTGTCATACTTTTTCGAAGAGTGAAAAATCTCATTATTGCAGACCTTACACTCGTATATGCCGGTGTCCTTGTTTAAGTAATATTGCCCCGTGAATGGCCTTTCTGTTCCCTTTTCTCTAAGCACATGATAGGACTCAGGATCTAGTTTATTTTTAAGTTCCTCTTCAGAGAATTGAACCGGATATTCTTTTTTATTTTTCTTGCTCATAGATATCTATTTAGAATTCTAACCCATCCGATGCCAAAGAAGTTTATCTCGGCTTTAATATGAGAGGCTCCTCTGCGCTTTTGATGATGTCCTTTTTATCCATCAACTGATATCGGTATTTCCCTTTGGCGTAAAGATTCGCCTGATTTTTATAGTGTTTGCTAAAACGATTCCCACTTTGACCTGTGGGAAGCACAGAAAGCGATTTTTGAATATTTTGAAAATCTATCAAAATCCGCATAGCCGGTCCAGTAGTAACCCTATAAATTCCTTCTCCATTTAATTTGAAGGCCAGTTTATTGACTGCTTCATCATTGGCTGGAATCGGTGCAGTTTTAACATTGAATATCTTGTCCAACGGTTTTTTACTTCCTAAAGGGTGGGGGTGCTCGGCGATTATTACCTTCTTCCAGTCCCAGTCATCCAAATCCTTTCCTAATTGATCGCTAAGCTCATCCAGGGTAATCTGCAAGCTGTTGGTGAATATATCTTTTGCGCTTTCCTTCTCGGGGGTTTGTATATCATCCCACCAAGGGCTTCCTAGGTTTTTGATAAAGGGAAGGTTGGATCGAATCATCATAAATGTGCCTAGATAATTTTCAAAGCCTGCTTTTCCCAGCTCATCTTCCATTGAAAGGCGAAGGGTATGGTATAACCATTTGTAATAAATAGTTGGAGTAGGGGAGTTTAACTCATGATTGCCGTCCCATTGGTTTAGAAGCTCTCGAGCTTTTTCTCTTCCTTGAAAATCAAAGTCCGGGATTTGATCCAACATGAATTGGGCGATTTGAGAGTGGTCTGTATTGATCACTTCAAGCTGCACCGCTTTTACATCATCCAAGGTCCAATCATTTTTGGATTGAATAGCCTCAGCGATTCTTAGCCATCTTTCACCGGGATAATAATAGCCAGGAAAAAACACGCCATTTCTTAGGGTGTCAGGTTGATTATTTGCAGAGGCAACAAATCCCGATGGAGGATTGATACTCATTGGATTCATGCTGAAAGGGTACCAACCAAGAGGCATGGTTTCGGGGTCTGAGCCATTTGCAAAAATCTTGGAATGAACTTTTTCAGATCGGATAGGCAATTTGGCAGCGGCCCACCAAGCGATATTGCCCAAACTGTCACCATACATGATATTCAAGCCGGGCGCATGAATGAGCTCTGCGGCTTGAGCCACATCCTGCATAGATTTGGCATGATTTATCTTGTAAAGTGACTCTAAAGCTCTTGTGGGTTCTGATGTATATACCCACCAAGAACTAACAGGACTTTGTGTCAAAGAGGCTATTTCAGGAACGACCCCATTCATGATGGGACCATGAATGGTTTGACGTATTTCAAAATCTACCGGGTCTTGCCCTTTTACTGGGACTTGATCTTTGAGTATAGTAAAGGGAAGAAATTCATCTCCATATCTGTATTCATTGGGATTATTGGGATTCAATTCTACTTCAAAAAAGTCCTGATCGTCGTTTTCAAACATGGTCAAGCCCACGCTGTGAAACAAGGAATGTCCAACCAGACCAAAAGGAACACCGGCAAGGTGATTTCCATAAAAATTAAAACCAGGATATTCCAAATGCGCCTCATACCAAACAGATGGAGAAGAAAAGCCAATATGGGTGTCATTGGCAAAAATGACCTTCCCGCTTTTCGTTTTAGATCCAGAAATGACCCAGCCATTGGAACCCTCCAAAAGAGGAACAGGAAGTTTTTCTAGCATGGATATAAGCCCGCTGCCTAAAGTAGACTTAAGAGAATCAGGATAATTGTTTGGGATTACATGGTGTTCTGGAAGTGTATGAACGGATAATGCTTGTAGGTAATTTTCACCGAGTTTTCTGCTCATTTCAGTAATCAATGGATCAGTCTTTACCGCCATGGCAAAAGTAAATGACATATAGCCCAAAATAGAGTGAACATCATTGATGGTGAATTCCCGGGGCTTTTCTCCCAAAAGGGTATATTCTACAGGTAAAGTACCTTCCTGAATAAATTGATTTATTCCAGCTATATAGGCTTCAGTGGCTTTTTTCCAAGGAGAATCAGGTTGAGAGTTCCAAAAGTCAGTGGAGCTTTGAGCATGCTCAGGAATTCCCAGCGTTCTGAAAAACTGGTCTATTTCCAATAAATCCGGCCCTAAAAATTCGGCTAAGGTTCCAGTTCCGACTCTTCTCATCATCTCTAACTGAAATAGTCGATCTTGAGCATGGAGGTATCCAAGAGCCATGTATGCATCAGCTTGGTTTGAGGCATAAATATGAGGGATTCCGTATTGGTCGAAGTAAACAGTGGTTTCTTCATTTAACCCTTGGATTGAAATCTCCCCTTCATATTGAGGAGTATGCAATGCTGTAAAAACCAATGCACCAATTGCTAAAATAAGAAGCAAAATGCCTAATACGATTCCTGTTTTTCTCATGTGTCAAAATTTTAGAAAAGATAATTGAAATAAAAATTGAAATCTGCCTCAGGTGAAAGAGATAAATAAATACAGTGGAAATAAATAGAAATACGCCTTCGGCGAAATATTCAGAAGATAATTTTCAAGATATTATCAAGATATGCCTTCGGCGAGATACGGGTCAATTCCCCCTTTGGAAGTGTAAATTCAATTCAGGATGATAGCTATATGTAAAGGGGGAAAGGGGGATTTAGAAATAAAGCTTTATTCAAGGAAAATTCAGTAGAAAAAATTAGAAATACGCCTTTGGCGAAATAGATAAAGAAATACAGTAGAAATAATTTGAAATACGCCTTCGGCGAAATATTCAGAAGATACTTTTCAAGATATTATCAAGATTTGCCTTCGGCGGGAAAACCTCCGATCGTACTCGGATCGTAAGCTCCAAAGGAGCGTACTATATCGTAGCCAGGGGTTTTAACCCCTGGTTTCATTATGCAACGCCTTTACCCAGCGCTGGCCCTATTTCTTCTTTTGGAAATGGGGCCCTGTGCCAGCAAGACAGAACGAGATTTTATTTTTATCGGATAGAAAATCCAACGATAAAGCCTCGGAATTACTCCCGACTCCTGTCGGTGATCCGAGGGGCACTCTTCAAGAAATTATCAAAATATGCTTTCGGCGAGAAAAACCTCCGATCGTACTCGGATCAAAAGCTCCAAAGGAGCGTAATTTATTAGCCACGCCAGAGGCGCGCAGGCCTGGGTGCAACCCAGGGTTAGGAAGGTTACGTTTCCCTCCCCAGCGCTGGCCCTATTTCTCCTTTTGGAAATGGGGCCCTGTGCCAGCAAGATAGAACGAGATTTTATTTTTATCGGATAGAAAATCCAACGATAAAGCCTCGGAATTACTCCCGACTCCTGTCGGTGATCCGAGGGGCACTCTTCGAGAAATTATCAAAATATGCCTTCGGCAGATAGCGGAAAAAATGAGCAGCGAAATATTAAACTTTTGATCTAATTAAAGACCTTCTGGCTTCTGGTATGGTTGATAAATTTATAAAAATAGATACTCCCTAATCCATAGCAGAGAATATCCCAATAATCAGAGGTATAGGTAGATGAATATCTTGGTAACAAAAACTCAAACACTATTGAGACATACACAAATGCAACCAAAACCTGAGCCTTGGAAAATTTGAAATGCTCCTTTTTAGGATGAATCCACTGATATATTTGAAGGGTTATTCCGAGTATAACAGGCATTGCTAACAAATCATCAGCATAAGAGGAAAGGAATCCGCTTGAATGCCAGCCCATGACTCTTTCAAAAAACTGGTTCGTCCAAAATAATATCACAGGAATAAAAAAGAATGGATTTTTGATCACTTTCATTATCCGGGGAGCGCTGCAATTAACCAAAGGATGAAGGTAATGATAGCCATATATATGGTATAAAAGAAGTTTCCGATCTTTTTGAAAGTTTTGACCAAATCAGAATCATCTTCCTTGATGTAAAACATCCAGTTTTCTTCATTGGATTTCTTATCAGCCTCTCGTTTTTGTTGATTTTCGAGGTCTTTGCCTCCCAGTGGTTTGCCGCAATGCTGGCAAGTATCTGTAAGATTCTGATTCCAATCCGACCATTGCCCACAATGGGGGCATTTCTTCTGTCCCATAAAAAATAAAGTTTAAAATTAAGCTACATCATCAATAGCCTGCAAAATGATGCTACAGGCACCTTTTATTTCTTCTTCGGTTATTACCAATGGTGGAGCGATTCTCATAGAATCATCACAAAACAGAAACCAATCGGTAATCACACCCAATTCGATTGCCCGGTCAATAATTGGTTTTAGAACTTCAAAAGATTCAAACTCAACGGCCATCATCAAACCTTTGTTTCGGATACCTTTGATTTTGGGGTGAATGAGTAGTTTTTTGAAAAGCGCTGCTTTTTCCTCTACCTGAGCGATCAAATTTTCTTTTTGTAAAATCTGAATAGTGGCCAAGGATGCAGCTGCGCTTACTGGGTGCCCACCAAAAGTAGTGATATGGCCCAGCAAAGGATTATTCTTAAAAACTCCCATCACCTCTTTGTTGGCTATAAATGCTCCGATCGGCATTCCACCTCCCATACCTTTGGCACAAACAACTATATCCGGGACTATATCAAAATGCTCAAAAGCCCAGAATTTGCCGGTTCTGCCAAAGCCAGCCTGAATCTCATCCAAGATCAATAATGCTCCTACTTCATCACATTTTTTCCGTAAATCCTGAAAATAATTTGTGCAGGCTACTCGAATTCCGGCTTCTCCTTGGATTGTTTCTACGACTACTGCAGCAGTATCCGAATCAATTTTCTCCAGATCTGCATAGCCACCATACACTATATTGGTGATTCCAGGTAAAAGAGGTCTATAAGCTCTTTTGAAAATTTCATTTCCTCCTATACTCAGTGAACCATGAGAACTCCCATGATATGCATTGATGCAGGAGAAAAGCTTTTTCTTGCCAGTGTATCTCTTGGCTAACTTGAGCGCTCCTTCAATTGCCTCCGAACCACTGTTTACAAAATAGACATTGTCAAGCTGATCCGGTAAAGTATCACAAAGTGCCTTGGCAAGTAGGGTTTGGGGAGTTTGAACATATTCTCCATATACCATCAGGTGGAGGTATTTGTCCAATTGATTCTGGATTGCCTCCAACACTTTGGGGTGCCTATGCCCCACATTACTGACTCCGATTCCTGAAATCAGATCAATGTATTTTTCTTGATTGGGGCCATATAGGTATACTCCCTCCGCCTTTTCCACTTCTATCATCAGTGGAAAATCTGTGGTTTGGGCGAGATGAGATAAAAATAATTGTCGGTTATTCATGATTTACTTATCAGAAACTCGAGAATCTGAAGAAAATTCCCAAAGGAAGCTTTTTCTCAAATTTATCCTGCAGATATAATTCTCCGTGCTCTGGGTTTTTCACTTCTCCGAAATTGGATTTGATCAGGTTGACAGCGATCAAAGAAGAAAAACTGAGTGAATACATATTTAAGAGTAAGAAATGATCTTTTGGATCTAAGATTTCTGCACAGGTTTTAAGCATTTCATTGATTTGCTCTTCCAATACCCATTTTTCTCCGTCTGGTCCTCTTCCATAGGCTGGAGGATCCAAAATAATTCCCTGGTATTTATTTCCTCTTCGGGCTTCCCGTTTGATAAACTTCATCGCATCATCCACAATCCAGCGGATTCCATCCAGCTTAGAAGCCTCCATATTGTGTCTAGACCAGGTCACTACTTGCTTGACTGAGTCTAAATGGGTGACATCTGCTCCCGCAGCTTTGGCTGCCACAGAAGCTGCTCCGGTGTAGGCAAAGAGATTGAGAACTTTTGGGTTTTTTACAGGAGAGCGTTTGATGGTGGAGAAAATATAATCCCAATTGACTGCTTGCTCTGGGAACAGGCCAATGTGTTTAAAGGACGTTTGGGCAAGATTTAGCTTGATATCCAAACCTTCCTCATTTTGATAGCCGATTTGCCAATTGTGAGGCATTCTTTTTAGTTGCTCCCAATGGCCTTTTTCAGGGTTGTTTTTTTCTTTTGCAAAGTGGGCATGTGCCAACTTTTTCCATTCGGAGTCTTGCATGCTTTTATCCCAAATAGCCTGCGGTTCAGGTCTGCTGACAATAAACTCTCCGAAGCGTTCCAATTTCTCAAAGCCTCCTGTATCTATCAGCTCGTAATCTTTCCAAACTCCGGGACTAAGGGATAAAATTCTGTCTTGCATAGCTAGTTATTTGAGCGAGCAAAAATAGGGAAATTATAGCAGACCCAAATTCGCCAGGCATTCCTCACTATATTCCCAAAGAGCTCGGGCATTTTCAGGATCTGAGGAAGCGGAATTAGATGATTTAGGCTTCTTTCTGACGTAATAAGCTCCGTTTTTGAGTTCTTTTGAAGGTATTTTTGCTAAAAAAATACTGGTTTGGGCTCCTTTCTTGGCTGAAATAAAAAATAATTGAGTTGCCCGAATGATCATCTTGCTGATTGGGTCTGTTTCGGATCCGAATGCTGTTTTGACTGCTCCAGGATGTAATGAGAAAGAAGAGATGCCTTGCTCACTAAATCTTCGTTTTAATTCTTTGGTGAATAAAATATTATAAAGTTTTGCCTGACAGTATGCTGAGAAGGTATTTCCGGATTTTTTGAGACTTGGGTCTTCAGTATTAAAACTTGCGATTCTATGAGCCTCTGAACTCACATTGATAATTTTTGCTTTGCCTTTGAACAGGGCATTTTCTACTAATTTAAATAGGAAAAAATGCCCCAGATGGTTGACAGCAAAAGTCATATCGAAGCCATCATCTGTCTTTTTTCCAGCAGGAAACATGCCGCCTGCATTATTGATCACAACATGGATTTCAGAGTAATTTTCCTTAATATAAGATCCGGCATTTTGAACGGATTTCATGGAAGAAAGATCCATTTCTACCCAGTCTAGCTTTTCGGTTTTTGGGAATTGACTGGCTAACCTTTGGGCTTTTTCCATATTTCTTACCGGTAAAATAAATCGGTCAAAATGGGGATAAAGTGCTTTTAGAGTTTCTAGTCCAATTCCGGAAGTGCTGCCTGTCAAAAGTAAATTCATATAGTATTTTTCTAAGACTACTCAAAAAGTACTCTCTTGGTTTTCAGTTTACTGTAGAGTTGATAACATACAAAAATGTTATGCATGCAGAATTTTTGTAATTTTAGCCTTATTTTCCCAATCTAAGCGAATAAATCCTAACTCTATTGAATAGCATTTGGCTATGTCGAAGAAATTTATTGATATAGAAAAGGCAATTGCCTCCAAAAACCCATCTTTATTGAAATGGATGCCTGGTTTTGTGCTCTCCTACATCAAACGTGTCACGCATGAGTCATGGATGAATGGAATCATGGACCGCATTGGGCACTTGAAAGGTCTTGATTTTGTCAATGCATTGATCGAGGAGTTTGAGATGGATGTGGAATTAATAGGAGAGGAAAAAGTACCCAGAGAAGGAGGCGTAATCATCGCTGCGAATCATCCTTTGGGTGGAATGGATGGAATTGCACTGATGTATGCCTTGGGTAGAATCCGAACTGATATCCGCTTTTTGGTGAATGATCTATTAATGACCTTCGATAATTTCAATCCAATTTTTGTCCCTGTCAATAAGCATGGAAGGAATTCTCAAGAAACTTTGGATAAAATTGAAGAGGTATATTCCAAAGATTTTGCTGTGCTAATATTTCCGGCAGGATTGGTTTCCAGAAAAATAGACGGAGAAATAAAGGACTTGCAATGGAAAAAAAGTTTTATTGCCAAGTCAAAAAAATATAAAAAAGATATACTTCTAAGCTTTATTGAGGGGGGAAATTCAAAATTCTTTTACAATTTAGCTAACTGGCGAAAGAAACTTGGGATAAAGGCAAATCTGGAGATGTTTTATCTTGCAGATGAAATGTATAAGCAAAGGGGTCAAAAAGTTAAGATTCGAATTGGTGAAAGAATCAAATATCAAACCTTTACCGATGAGAAATCTGACGCTCAATGGGCTGATCAAATGAAAGAAAAAGTGTATGAACTCGGATCGAAAAATGCATAAAGAGGCTGAAATTATTCCTGCAGTGAGCACGGAGTTGATTAAGGCTGAATTAAGGCCTGAAAGATTCATTCGTTACGCAAACAATGGAAACAATCTGGTTTATTTGGTTAATTACCACAATGCACCAAATGTGGTCCGAGAAATCGGCCGTTTGAGAGAATTGACCTTTAGAGCAGCAGGAGGAGGAACTGGCCTAGCATTGGATCTTGATGAAAATGATACCTGTGAAAATTGCTATGATCAATTGATTACCTGGAGCCCCGAAGATGAGGAAATTGTGGCTGGATACCGTTTAATTCATTGTAAAAAAGCCATTAATTCATCTGGGAAAATCAATTTATCCACCACTCACTTATTCGATTTTTCAGAGAAATTTATTTCTGACTACTTGCCTTACACTATTGAGTTGGGACGCTCTTTTGTTCAGCCTAAATATCAGCCAAGCATAGATAATAGAAAAGGAATTTTCAGCTTGGATAATCTATGGGATGGGCTTGGAGCAGTGGTCTTATTAAATCCAGATGTCAAATATCTATTTGGCAAAGTGACCATGTATCCGCATTACAATAGAGAAGGAAGAGATCTTTTGCTGAGATTTATGAATCATTATTTCCCAGATAAAGAAAATTTAGTCAGCCCCAAACCTGAGTTAAGACTTACTTATGAAACCGAATTAGGAACAGGTCCAAATATTTTTGAAGGCCTAGACTATAAAGAGGGCTACAAACTTCTCAATTCCCGGATTAGAAATTACGGAGAAAATATTCCGCCTTTGATCAATACTTATATGAATTTGTCTCCTACCATGATGACTTTTGGTACGGCTCTGAATGATGAGTTTGGAGAGGTAGAGGAAACAGGAATTCTAATCACATTAAAAGATATCTATGATACCAAAAAACATAGACACATGGATACCTTTGAAAGAGACAGAGTTTTAGGAAGTAGAAATGGGCAAATCTAAAAAAACATTAATCGTAGGTGCTACTCCCAATCCTTCCCGATATGCATTTGTAGCGGCGGGAATGTTTGATGATAGAGATATGGAATTTATCCCCATTGGAATCAAAAAAGGAGAACTTTTTGGAAAGGAAATTCTGGATTTGAGACAAAAGCCAGCTTTGGAAGATATTGATACGATCACATTATATATTGGTCCGGATCATCAAGAAGAGTGGATTGATTATTTGCTTTCACTCAATCCAAAGAGAATCATTTTTAATCCAGGAACCGAAAACCCAGAGTTTTTTCAGGCAGCAAAAAAGCAAGGTGTGGAAGTGACCCCAGCATGTACTTTAGTTATGCTTAGTACTGGTCAGTATTAGAGATTTTTTTGAAGAAATTATCCATATACAAAATATGTGGAAAGGAAATCAGGGAGATTAATACGAAAAATAAAAGCAGTAATTCCTGAGATTCTAAAAACCTAAGACCCAAAAATAGGATAAGGCCAATTCCTATGAAACTCAATATTGAGAAGGGGAGAAGTTGAATTAGAAATTTTTTAAAGCCCCGAAATTTGGGGAATTTTTCCAAAAATCGGTATTCGACCATCATACTCGGAACAGCATGCCAGAATCCAAAGTAAATAATAAAGGAAACTAGCAATGGGCTAAAGTATAAAAGTATGGGCAGTACAGTCAGATCAATCAAATCAGCTTTACTGAATCCAATTTTCAGATATAATTGAGTTGATAAACTGCTGATCAAAAATACGCTTATAATGAGAATTTGATAATCATAGAATCCCTCAACATCTAAAATAGGAGCTAAGATTGATTGGGTCATTTCAAAATCTCCAAAGAGAATCACAGACAGCATTAACAATCCCCTGCTGCAGTATAACAAAAAGTTTAAAAGTCTATTATTAACAAATTCCCGCTTAATAAAGTGAGTTTGTCCGAAGTGGTATGCGGACATAAGAAGAAATGCAGAAAGGGCGATTTTGGGTACTATATACCAAATCAAAAGATAAGCTGCAATCAATGATAAGTAGTTGATTAAAAACCTGATAAGGCTTTTTTGGTTGGTATGAGGATTGGATGTCAAATGGTCTATTGCTCCGTGAGGGATTCCGGCTGTAAGGAGTATTAGTAGAAAAATCCCATAATCCAAGATAGGAAGGTCAAATGAGAAAAGGGCATATACACAGCCTATCCCCAAGCCCAATATTTTGAAAATGCCTTCAATGCTTCTCATAATTCATGAGGCTTTTGATGAAAATCGGAAACCTTAGTCGGCTAAGCAATTTAATTTCTTGAAAAAGACTAGTTTCTTCTCCCAAGAATTTCATGACCAAATCAGTTTCATTCCTTTTAAACAAATCCTCGAAAATTCCTTTGAGTTCATGGGGCCATCTATGGGCGATATTGAGTAGGATGTTATCATAAAAGCGAAATCTGGCAGGAGACTTTTCGGTTTTAATGTTGTTTTCACCACTCAATAGCTGATTGACAAGTGATTGAGCTCTCTTTTGAATGGTGTGGAATGTATAACCTGTAGATGCCTTAGTCCATCCCGCTTTGGTACCGATAGGAATGATCCGTTTTGAAAAATCGGGGGCTTTTATTTGAGTTGTCATTGGAATAACTCCTTTTTCCTGAAAAGTGATTTCATAAGCTATTCCACTAAATTTTTCCTCCAGATATTCTTTGATTTTTGCGTTTAAGATTTCTTGACTTATATCCTGTCGACTGTAGGCGGTATACTCTATCAAGGCTGATTTGGAATGATAGGGTAGAATGTAAAAGAAATCAAATAGACCCTTTTCACTGTGGGTCCACTCCATCATCGTGAAGGTTGATTTATCAAAAATGTTTTGATCAGTTTCGATTTTCCATCCAGCAAAGATCTGTTTTAGAGCTTTGGAACCTAGGTGATCCGAATCTGTAAGTCTGGAATCGAAAATATAATTTCCTTGATAGATAGTATCATTTGAGGTGAATACTTCTACTGAATTTTCTTTTTCAATGATTTGAGTGACAGCATGTTGTTCATGAGTCACGTTGGGGTGAGATTTTAAAAAAGTATAGATGTGTTCAAAAAAATCTCTAGAATTTAAATGGAAATACTGAAGGTTTTCCATTTGGTGAGTATCCTTATCATAATTGGAACTCAAGCTAAGTTGATTCCAGGAATGGATCGCATTTCTTGGGTGAATTGGTAAAGGCTTTTCAGCCCAATAGCACCAGGTTTTATCCGGTATTTGACCCATATTTGGGTCTAGAAGTAATATTTTTGAATTTTTTAACGGACTATTGAGTAGGTGATACACCATACTAAGTCCGGCACAACCCGCACCTGCAAATATGAAATCGTAGTGCTTCATGGGAAGAAAAGAGCCGCCCGAGAGGGCGACTCTTAATTAGGTTTATGCTGCTGCAGTTTTGTTTTTGGATGATTCGGAAATTGCTACAGAGTAGATTACCAAACCGAAACCGATTTTGTTGATAGCATCAGCCAAGTTGTAGAACAAGTCGATTGAGCTTACTTCAAATGCACCTGACAACAAGTTTCCTGGCAATACCATATAACCGATTGGATAGATTGACCATCCTAGGGTGATGAAGATTTTCAATAGGAACATAGCTCTTCCTAAAGCAGGGCTGTTGGAATCTTTAGCCAATTTCGCTACATCTCCTGCGAATACTTCATATACGATATACAAATAACCTAGGGTAGATAGGATACCCCACATGATGTTGCTATCGATACCTGAAGTTTCACCGATGTAACCGGTTATTAGCATGAAAAGAGATGCTACGATCAATTTGAAAAGAGTGGAACCTTTTGCACCAAATGGTTTGGTCAACAAATAGAACTCCACACACATCAAAGGTACTGTCAAAGTCCAGTCAACATAACGGAAAGCTGTTGGGCTGGAACCAGTTTGTAAATAGAAATCTCTCATGTAGTAATAGTGAACTGCGGCAATACCTGTGATCAGTCCAGATACTAAAAGAGAGGTTTTCCATTTTCCATCTACAGATCCTCTTTCTACGAAAAAGAAGACTGCAGAAGCGAACATAGCCATATACCCAATGAAGAAGGTAATGGCTACCGGGTCTGAGTTAATGATTCGATCTAGTCCTACTAGATCGGCTGCTAAGGTTAGGTTCATAATTTTTTAATGGGGAAAGTGTTAACTGTTTGATTTGCTTACTTAAATAGATTCAGAATTAAATTTGTTTAACAAAAAGAATCTGAAATTAAACAAAATGGTATAAAGTGTTAAAAAACAAGTTTATATGTACTATAATCAGGTAGGAATAGGTGAAAAAAATTTTACAACAAATATGGATTTTAGAATAATATTTGGGTTATCAGAGCTAAGGCATACTATTATATTCACTTAGATAATGCTGTAATTATTCTCGTTTGAGTCACTTTTTTTGCTTATCTTGCCGAATCAATTGAATTTCAGAAAATCACCGTTTAAGCCCGTTTTAAGGGTTTTTTTCCAGTTAATATGAGCGAAGAAAAAGCGAAGAATCCGGCAGAGTACGGAGCCGGCAATATTCAGATTTTGGAAGGTCTGGAAGCAGTTAGAAAAAGACCTGCCATGTACATCGGAGATGTGGGAGTAAAAGGTCTTCACCACCTAATTTGGGAAGTAGTGGATAATTCCATTGACGAGGCCTTGGCTGGTCATTGTGATACTATTCATGTCACTGTCAATGAAGACAATTCCATCACAGTGGAGGATAATGGTAGGGGTATCCCAACCGATATGCACCCGAAGGAAAAACGTTCGGCCCTGGAGGTCGTACTAACTGTGCTTCACGCTGGTGGTAAATTTGATAAGGACACTTACAAAGTTTCCGGAGGTTTGCACGGTGTGGGTGTTTCCTGTGTGAATGCATTGTCGTCTGACTTGAAAGCCACAGTATTTAGAAACGGTGTTATCACCGAGCAGGAATTTAAAATTGGTGTTCCTCAATATCCTGCCAGAGAAATAGGAAAAACTGATAAGAGAGGAACGATCATTCACTTTAAGCCAGATTCCAGCATTTTTGCTATTACTGAATTCAAGTATGAGACCATTGCCAACAGGCTTAGAGAAATGGCATATTTGAATGCAGGAATTCGAATTTACCTCAAGGATCTCAGAGAAATTGAAGACGATGGAAATCCAAAGTCTGATGAATTTTTCTCTGAAGGTGGTCTGGTTGAATTCGTAGAATACCTGGATGAGACTAGAGAGAAAATCATCGATGCACCTATTTACATAGAGGCCCTTGATCAGGAAGTTCCTGTGCAAGTGGCAATGAGCTATAACAATTCCTACACTGAAAATGTGGTTTCTTATGTGAACACCATCAATACCTACGAAGGAGGTTCCCATGTAACTGGATTCAGGAGAGCTCTAACCAGAACGCTCAAGTCCTATGCTGATAAATCCGGCATGTTGGATAAGTTGAAGATTGAGGTTTCCGGTGATGACTTTAGAGAAGGTCTTACTGCGGTTATTTCCGTCAAAGTTGCAGAGCCTCAGTTTGAAGGCCAGACCAAAACCAAATTGGGTAACTCCGATGTGGTAGGCGCAGTGGATTCTGCTGTTTCCGAGACATTACAGTCATGGTTGGAAGAGCATCCAAAAGAAGCGAAAACTATCGTAGGAAAAGTAATCTTGGCAGCTCAGGCAAGACATGCAGCTAGAAAAGCTCGTGAAATGGTGCAGCGTAAGAATGTCCTTGGAGGCGGTGGTCTACCTGGAAAGCTTGCGGATTGTGCGAATTCTGATCCTACTGTTTGTGAATTGTACTTAGTGGAGGGTGACTCAGCGGGTGGTTCAGCCAAGCAAGGGAGAGACAGAGATTTTCAGGCTATTCTTCCCTTGAAAGGAAAAATCCTGAACGTAGAAAAAGCGCATGAGCACAAAATCTACGATAATGATGAAATCAAAAACATCCTGACTGCCTTAGGGGTTAAGTTTGGAACTGCTGATGACGATAAGGAACTTGATTTGACCGGTTTGAGATATCACAAAATCATCATCATGACGGATGCTGATATTGATGGTTCCCACATCCGAACTTTGATCTTGACTTTATTCTTCAGATATATGAGGACCTTGATTGAAAGAGGGTATATCTACATTGCTTTACCACCACTTTATTTATTGAAGAGAGGTAAAGACGAGCGCTATTGCTGGACTGAAGAAGAGAGAAAAAGATTGATCTCTGAAATGGCCAAAGACGGTAAAGAGGACAGTGTCGGTATTCAGAGATACAAAGGTCTCGGTGAGATGAATCCAGAGCAACTTTGGACTACCACCATGGATCCAAATGTCAGAACCATTAAACAGGTGACTATCGATTCGGCGGCTGAAGCAGACCATCTCTTTAGCATGCTGATGGGAGATGAAGTCGCCCCAAGAAGAGAGTTTATCGAGAAAAATGCTAAATACGCAAAAATCGATACCTAATACTTCCCAAAGGGGCTTTCGAGCCCCTTTTTTTGGCCAATAAATAAGATAAGCTATTCTGGAACAAAATTATCAGGTATGAAACTGGCAGTTGGAGATAAATACGAGTCAATCATCCAAAAAAGTGATTTAGTCAGTAGAGATTTAAGCTGGCTGAAATTTAATGAACGCGTGCTGGATCAGTCCAAGAAGGAGCACCGTTCAATTTTTGAAAAACTGAAATTTCTGGCAATCACTGCATCTAATCTGGATGAGTTTTTTATGATCCGTGTAGGTTCATTGTATAATTACCTGGATTATGATAAAGAGCGGATTGATTACTCCGGCCTTAGAGAAGAGCCTTTCAAAGCTAAATTAATGAAAGATTGCCAGCAGTTTCATGCAGAGCAGCATCATCATTTTATTGAAAATGTACTTCCTAGATTGGGCGAAGAGGGGATTTCTTTGGTCAATACTTCCAGACTGACAGCCGATGAACAGGAAAAGGTTCGTCAGTATTTTCAGAAGGCTATTTATCCAATGCTTACGCCTATGGTGTATGACGGGTACAGAACTTTCCCAATTTTGATGAATAAGCTTCTGATCTTCGGTGTGGTGACAACTAGCCCGGGAGAGAAGAAGGATATGCGCAAACTCAGCTTTGTACAGATTCCAGCAAATATCCCTCGTTTTTTTGAAATCGAGCGGGATAACATGTTGCTTTTGATTCCTATTGAAGAGGTAATTCGTGAAAACATCGTTTCGCTTTTTAGAAATGTAGAAATAGAAGCAGTCAGTCTCTTCAGAATTACCAGAAATGGTGATTTTACTCTGGAAGAAAGTGAAGATATGGACGCTAACTTTCTGGAAGAAGTGAAGCGGAAGCTGATGGAAAGAAAAACCGGTAGGGTAGTTAGAATTGAAATTGAAGAAGGGTATAGCAAATGGATGCTGAACTCATTATTAGAGAGATGGAATCTGAAAAGTGATTCGGTCTTTTTGGTGAAACGATCCAGCATGATTGATTTTACCGGTTTCTGGCAAATCGTTGGAAATAAAAAATTCAGAGATAGATTGCCACAAATCCCTGAGCCGGTTAAGCCTCTTTCTTATCGAGATGAAGGGACTGCTGATATTTTTGAGATTTTGAAAGAAAAGGATATCCTGCTTCATCACCCGTATAACAATATTGATTCTATTCTGGACCTAATTGAGAAGGCAGCCGATGATCCGGATGTGATGGCTATCAAAATGACCATTTACAGGTTAGCGAAGGAAAGTAGAATTACCAAAGCTTTGTTAAAGGCTGCTGAAAATGGAAAGCACGTTTCTGTTCTTTTTGAGGTCAAAGCAAGATTTGATGAGGAGAATAATATCAGAGAGGCCAAAAAACTTCAAAAGGCTGGATGCTTTGTGATTTATGGCATCACTCATTTAAAAACGCATACCAAACTTCTTTTGATTGTCAGAAAAGACAGAAATGAGATTACGCGTTTTGTTCACTTAGGCTCAGGTAATTACAATGAGGATACAGCAAGACTATATACAGATATTGGGCTCCTGACTACTAATGAGGTTTTGGCAAATGATGTATCAGAATTCTTTAATGTAATAACTGGTCACAGCATGCCTTCTCAATATCAAAATTTGATTACTGCTCCTCGGGACATGAGAAATCAGCTAATTGAATACATTGAGCAGGAAGCAGAAAATGCAAGAAATGGTCTTCCAAGTGGGATTTTTATCAAAGTCAATTCTTTGGAAGATTCCGAAATTATTTATGCCTTGTACCGTGCTTCTCAGGCAGGTGTGATTATTAAATTAGTGATTCGGGGAATTTGTTGCCTAAGACCTGGAAGACCTGGACTGAGTGAAAATATAGAAGTGATTTCTATTGTTGGTGACTTCTTGGAGCATTCCAGGATTTATCATTTCCATAATAATGGCCAAACACGAACTTATGCAGGTAGTGCTGATATGATGGTTAGAAGTTTTGACAAAAGACTGGAGTCTTTGTTCAAGGTAGAATCTCCATTATTGGAAAAGCAGTTGATGAATATCTTAGCTTTTAATCTTCGGGATAATTTCAATTCATACGTGATGCAAGAGGATGGGACTTATCTGGCTAAGGAGCCGGAAAATGGGGACGAAGTTTTCAATGTTCACAAAGAATTTTTCAATCTGGACCCTGATAAGGTAATGCAGGTCAGATTAATAGATTAATAAAAAAAGCGCCGAGAGGCGCTTTTTTTATTTCTTTTTACTTGCAACAGCCAATAGAACAATTCCTGCTGCCACCACAATTCCTCCGGCATATTGAGGCCAATCCAGCTTATTTTCTTTGTCAGCTGTGACTTCTAATGGCCCCGCATCTATGACTTTTTCTTTGGTAGTGAAACTGATACTACCACTAAAAAGCATAAAAATGCCTGCAATAATTAAAATAATTCCGAAAATTTTCATTGGAAGAGGGTTTGAATGGAACAAAAACGAGTATAAAGGTTGGTTTTATTGGTGATTTATCCAATTATTAAAAAGGATAAAAATATGGAATTAACCAAGTTGCTAATATCCACATGATCAGGTTTAGTGGAATTCCCACCACCAAATAATCCCTGAACTTATAATTTCCTGGATTGTAAATCATCGTATTAGTCTGGTAACCCATAGGAGACATAAAACTTAAGCTTGCCGCAAATGTAACAGCCATCAAAAAAGGTCTGCTATCCACTCCAATTGATGCAGCTACAGTGATGGCAATAGGAGCTAAGAGAGCAGCGGTAGCATTATTGGACATGATATTGGTCAATAAGAAAGTCAGTCCAAATATCCCTCCCAAAACAGCTCTAGGGCCAAACTCCCCCAAGTTTTCTGTAATCAAATCCCCTAAGAGCTGTGCTCCTCCAGTTTTCTCCAGAGCAGCACCCATGGAGAGTACGCCGGCCAGCATCATAATCACTTTCCAATCAATAGCTTTATAAGCTTCCAACGGGTTGATTGATTTAAGTAAAACTAGGACTACCACACCACCTATTGCGCTAACTGCAATTGGAAAAATTTTGAAAGCCGAAAGTAATATTACTGCTGCTAAGGTAGCTACCGTAAGAATACTCTGAGTCTTATTGATATTTCTGCTCTTGTTTTCAGCCAGTAATAGAAGGTCGTTTCCTTCACTTAGCCTTTGAATTGCTTCTTCTGTACCTCTAAGAAGTAAAATGTCCCCTGCACGTAGCTTAGTCTGCTTGAGTAAGCCTTCCAAAAGCCCCGCTCTGTGTCGTATACCTACTACAGTAATCTGATCAAAAATATGCCGAAAGTTAAGGGCTAATAGCTTTTTATTAACTAAGTCTGAGTTTGGAGTGACTAATGCTTCATACAGTCTAACTTCATCATCTGTAATATTCTCCGTGCTCCATTCCAATTCTGATTTTATCGATAGTCCTGCGATTTTCTTGAGTTTTTGTATGGTTTCTTTTTCACAGGTGATTCTTATCAGGTCATCTTTTTCAATGGGAGTATTGGGGTATACTTTCACTTTTCTTCCATCTGCTCTTAAAATTTGTAGGGCTTCGATAGGATAAGCTTTGAATAATTTCTGTTTGTGAAAAGGCTCACTGATTTGTTCAAACTCTTTAGTAATGACAATTTCTATGAGGTAATTTCCGAGATGGGAGCTGTCTTTTACACTGAAAAGAGCCTTTCGCTTGGGAATAAGCCAAGTGCCTATTGAAATCATATATATAATACCAGCGATAAAAAATATAACTCCCGCTTTAGTCATTTCAAATACACCAAACTCCTCCAAGCCTTCTCTTGCAGCGATTCCACTTACTAGGATATTGGTACTGGTACCTAGTAGGGTACATATTCCGCCCATTAAAGCTCCAAAAGATAAGGGCATTAAAACTCTGGATGGTGAAATTCCATTTTTTTTGGCGAGTTGAATAACGGTTGGCATTAGCAAGGCGACAACTGCAGTATCGTTGATAAATGCAGATAAAATACCTGCGGAGAGCATCAAACTTAATATCAGACCAACCTCACTTTTTTGGGCTTGAAGTGTCAATAAACGACCGAATGAGTCTAAAAGTCCTGTATTAAAGATTGCAGCAGAGATAACAAACATGGCTGCCACAGTGACTGTAGCAGGATTGGAAAAGCCGGCAAAGCCCTCTTCTAGGTCTAAAATCCCTGTAAAGATGAAAAGCCCCATGATGCCAATGCTAACGGTATCTATGCTCAGCCTTTCTGTAAAAAATAAAATCATCGCCAAACCAATGATGGCGAAAACAAGACCGATTTCAAACGTCATATTACATCAGGTGATAAGTGCCTTTTTTGAGTTTTTTCCGAACTCTGAAATAATTGTAAAAACCTAGAATGATTAAAATCAGAGATAATCCAAATGACAGGTATCCTAAATCCCGTATGTGGTCCAAATTTTTCACCTCAAACAATGCCGTGCCACTTACCAGGAAATACAAAGAAGTACGGATGTAAGATAGCAGGGTTCGTTGATTGGCTAAAGTAGTTCTCTGTCTAGCTAAAAAATCCCTGATTATTAATTCATTTTCAAAGTCATTTTCCATACCTTATACTAGTTGATAAAAGTAATTTAACAAATCACACAGCCTATGAAAAGAATATTTACGCTTTTCTTTTTAGTTTTTGGGGTAGCTTTTGCGCAAGCTCAAGAAACTGAAAAGGATACAACTTATTGGTTAAAAGAAATAGGGGGAGGCCTAAACTTTAACCAAGCTTCCTTCAGTGGTAACTGGACGGGTGGTGGAGTGAACTCCATTGCAGTTGGTACCTATCTTCAGGGCAGGGCAAATTACAAGAAGGAGAAATGGACTTGGGATAATACCTTGGATTTCATTTACGGTGTGGTAAAAAACCAAGACCAAGACGGTAGAAAATCCAATGATAGGTTATTTCTAGATTCAAAAGTTGGATATAAGATTGGTGAGTTCTGGAATTTATACTCCTCTGCAAACTTCCTTTCTCAGTTTGCACCGGGCTATAACTTTGACGACACAGGTAGAACCTTAATTTCCAAATTTGCCAATCCGGCTTACCTTACATTTGCTTTGGGATTTGAGTATAAGCCCAATGATGAGTTTAGCCTTCGTTTATCCCCCTTTGCTCCGAGATTTACATTTGTCACCGATACCGAATTATATTTGAATGTCCCTCAAAATTATGGAGTGCCGATAGGAGACAAGGTCAGAACAGAATTGCTTGCCATGAATATCATGGCAGATTGGAATAAACAACTTTCAGAGAATGTTTCTCTCCTGGTGCGTTACCAGTTGTATGCAAATTACGAGACCTTAGCATTTGACACGATTGATCATAGATTGGATGTAGCATTAACAGCGAAAGTTTCCAATTTGATCAATGTGAGTTTAACCAGTTTGAGCATTTACGATATTGATCAAGACGATAAAATACAATTTAGCCAAGGGCTAGCTTTGGGGATTTCCTTTAAGCGCAGTACGTTTCCGGCTAAGTAATTAATAAAAACAAATTTTTATTTTGGATTTTGTTTTGTTAATAATTGTATTATTTTTGAATTCATTGTGGTAGTTAAATAATAGTTGGTTTAGTTTTCAAATAAAGGGCAGGAGATTTTCTCCTGCTTTTTTATTTTAATCTTGGATAAGTACAATTTCTAGCTTTTTAACTTATTTCTATCCTTCCCTTTTCCTTATCCATATTTTCAAGGGAGTTTCCTTAGGGAGAAAATATTTTCTCTTAAAGTTTAATACTCCAGCCTTTTTCTCCATAATCAAAAAAAATACGGTCCACTTTCTCTCATATTACCTTATCCCTGCTAGAGTATATAACAAAAAAAAAGCCCAGACTAGGAGTCTGAGCTTAAAAGAGTGCACTCGGAAGGATTCGAACCCTCAACCCTCGGAGCCGAAATCCGATATTCTATCCAGTTGAACTACGAGTGCTGCTATATTTTAGCCTTTTAGTACACCTTGTACTTTTTCTGCAGCTTCTTTCAAAGTGATTGCAGAAAATACTTTAAGGCCTGATTCGTCAATGATCTTAGCACCTTCTTCAGCGTTGGTTCCCTGAAGTCTTACGATGATAGGAACTCGAATGTCTCCGATTGATTTGTAAGCTTCAACCACACCGTTAGCGATTCTGTCGCATCTTACGATACCGCCAAATACGTTAATCAAAATTGCCTTTACATTAGGGTCTTGAAGGATAATTCTAAATCCAGCTTCCACAGTAGTAGCGTTTGCTCCTCCTCCTACATCTAGGAAGTTAGCCGGCTCACCACCAGATAATTTGATCATATCCATAGTTGCCATAGCCAGACCTGCCCCGTTCACCATACAGCCAACGTTACCGTCCAACTTCACATAGTTAAGACCGGATTTTCCAGCTTCAACTTCCAATGGATCTTCTTCAGCCAAATCTCTCAATTCAGCCAAATCCTTATGTCTGTAAAGTGCATTGTCATCCAGATTTACTTTAGCATCTACTGCCAAAATTTTATCATCTGAAGTTTTCAATACTGGGTTGATTTCAAACTGAGAAGAATCTGTAGCTTCATACGCCTTATAAAGCGCAGTGATAAATTTGGTCATCTCCTTGAAAGCATTTCCGCTCAATCCCAATTTGAAAGCTACCTTTCTTACTTGGAATCCCTGAAGTCCTGCTTTAGGATCGATCCATTCTTTGATAATTTTCTCAGGATGCTTCTCGGCTACCTCTTCGATATCCATACCACCTTCGGTAGAAGCCATGATCACATTGGATCCTGTAGCTCTGTCCAAAAGGATAGAAACATAATATTCTTTAGGTTCTGAATCACCAGGGTAGTATACGTCCTCAGCGATCAAAACTTTGTTTACTTTTTTACCTTCCGGTCCGGTTTGGTGAGTTACCAAGGTTCCTCCAAGGATATTTTTAGCCTTTTCAGCTACCTCTTCCAATTTTTTGGCAAGTACAACACCATTGGAACCAGTTTCTTGAACCTTACCTTTTCCACGGCCTCCAGCATGGATTTGAGCTTTAATCACATACCAGGAAGTTCCTGTTTGAGCGTTGAGTTTTTCTGCAGCTTCTTGTGCGGCTTCGGGACTGTCTGCTACGATGCCCTCCTGAATTCTAACGCCGTAACTTTTTAGTACTTCTTTAGCCTGATATTCGTGAATGTTCATCTCTCAAAATTTTTGGGCGAAGTTAAGCCCTAGCCGTGGATAAATCAAATCTGAATTTTGCCTTTTTTATTTGTTAGGACCTTATTTGATGGCATAAATGCCCTTTGCCTCGAAGAATTGTTCTAATTTTAGGAGCGTAAATTTTAATAGTATGTTGATAGCCAGAGACATCCATAAATCCTATGGAAATCTCCATGTTTTAAAAGGGGTGGATCTTGAGATTTCCACTTCAGAGATTGTTTCCATAGTCGGTTCATCGGGTGCCGGAAAAAGTACTTTGTTGCATATTTTGGGGACTTTGGATAAGCCAGATCAAGGAACTTTGTCCATGAATGGTAAGGATTTAATAGCCATGAAAGGAGAGGGGCTGGCTCAATTTAGAAATCAGCAAATAGGCTTCATTTTTCAATTTCATAATTTACTTCCTGAGTTTACAGCTTTGGAAAATATTCAAATACCAAGCTTTATTCAGGGAAAAAATCCTCAGCAAATCGAAAAAAAAGCTGGCGAATTAGCTGAAATTCTGGGTATTTCTCATCGACTGGATCATAAACCATCCACTTTATCCGGTGGGGAACAGCAACGTGTGGCAGTGGCGAGAGCCTTGATCAATAGTCCGGAAGTGGTGTTTGCTGACGAACCCAGTGGCAACTTGGATACCAGCAATGCAAGAGCTTTGCATGAGCTGTTTTTTACCTTGAGAAAAGAGTTGGGGCATTCCTTTGTGATAGTTACTCACAATGAGGAATTGGCTGCCATGGCCGATAGAAAAGTAGAAATGAGAGACGGAAATATTCTCAGTTAACTTATTTATTGAGTTTTTTGAGCATGCTTTCTATATGTCCTTTGGATTCAAACATATCTGAAAAAACTCCAGCTATTTTCATTTCAGCATCTATCAGATAGGTAATCCTTTTCGGCATTTTGATCAACGGTACCAAGGCATCGTATTTTTGGCAAACCTTTCCTGAGGTATCAGATAAAAGTTCGAAGGGAAGATTGAATTGCTTTTTGAATTTCTCATGCGTAGCCAAATCATCTCTGCTAACGCCAAAAACAGGAATGTCCAGATCCCGAAATGCCGCAAACTGATCTCTGAATTCACATGCCTCTGCAGTACAAACTCTTGTAAAATCTTTTGGGTAGAAATAAAGGATGAATGATTTGCCTTCTAAATCCCTGCTGGGTTTGAGTTCCGTTCCGGATGTTCCTTTCAAAGTGAAATCCGGAGCGATTTGTCCTAGTTTTAATGCCATCTTATCTTTTTTAACTCTCCTAAGTATAGATAGTTTATTCTGTTTTTGAAGATTTTTTTTGAACTCTCCAATGATAATTTTGCTTTGTAAGTACAACACCCTAAAATGAAATAAAAAATTGAAGATTTCTAGCGTTCAATCCATGCTTTTGGCTGGAGTATTTTTTGCGTTGATGAATGTATCAGTCAAGTTCATTCCTCATATCCCTGCCATAGAGATTATTCTGTTTAGGTCTATTTTCTCCTTGATTTTCAGCTATGTTTTTTTGAAAAATCAAAAAATACCGGTCTTTGGGAATAATAAGAAACTGTTGGTTATCCGTGGAATTGTAGGCTCTGTGGGCCTGATAGGGTTCTTTTACACGCTTCAGAAAATTCCATTGGCCAGTGCTGTAACAATACAATATCTATCCCCAATCTTTACTACCATTCTTGGTATTTTTTTAGTCAAAGAAAAAGTCAAACCTATACAGTTTCTTTATTTCTTTATATCCTTCGCCGGCGTTTTAGTGATACAGGGTTTTGATCCTCGAATAGATTTCTTTTATGCCGGAATCGGAATCATCGCTGCACTTTTTTCTGGTTTGGCTTACAATGTGATTCGAAAGCTCAAAAACACAGAGCACCCGCTGGTAATCATATTTTATTTTCCTTTGGTAACTCTTCCAGTTGCTACGTTGATCAGTTATTTTACTTGGGTTCAACCGATAGGCTGGGATTGGTTGATTTTACTTTGGATAGGTATTTGTACTCAGGCAGCACAGTATTTTATGACAGTTGCTTATCAAAACGCCAATGTCTCAAAAATTTCCAGTCTGAGTTATTTAGGAATTTTATATGCATTGTTCTTTGGGTTCGTTCTATTTGGAGAAACCTTCGGAATTATGTCCTATGTTGGAATGGGATTGGTATTAATAGGCATTTTGTTGAATTTAAGAGAAAAATAATCTGTTATCTGATTACAATTTTATAATTGGAATCGACTTAAAATAAAAAAGGAACTCATGCGCCCACATGCTTTACTTTCAACTTTGACTTTTGCCTTATTGGCTTTGCTATCTTTTTCTTGTGTTCAGGATAATCAGATCAGAGATAATTCATTTGATTGCGAGTTATTTGCTTACACAGACACCATTTATTACATCAATGCAACCCAAAATGTAATTGTAAATCCGATTACCAATGCATCAGGAACTTTCACTGCCAGTCCTGATGGATTGGCTATCAATGGAGAGACGGGGGCTATTGATGTAAATGCAAGTGAAACCGGATTGAAATATAAAGTAACATTTACTCCGGAAGGAAGCTCCAGTTCCTGTGATACTTTTGTTACCATCGGAGGGGTGAATTACCGGGATGGTATTTATGTCCTTGGACAGAATCAAATACAGGCAGCTCCAATTTATAATGGAGTTCCGGGTTTGTTACTTCCCTGCGATGATGGAGATGATGACGACGATGATGATACCAGCTGTGATTTTGATGTAGAGGATCAAAACGGTATTTCTCTAGAGGATCTCGGTTTTGAGATTTCATCCAAAGGTGTTTTTGACCTTCAAAAAACAGTTGAAAATGGGACATTTGGTGCTATTCCCGTAAACGGACAAGTCCTAGATGTTGAATTGCTTTACAGATTACCTGATTTAAGCAATCTGGCACTCAATTCTATCCCCTTGAGATTTTTCTATTTTGAAACTGTGGCAGACATTCCTCAAGCATTATTGGATGATATTGAGGAAAAAAATGACTTGATCAATGAGCGAAGAGGAGGAAATTGGGTTAATTTTAGATCACTAAATGAAACCCGACCTGCCGGCAAGCCGAGACCTCCTTTTGTGGTAATCGTTGCTCGTCTGGAGTAGGGTTTATCCCTATTTCCGTGTTTGTAAAGAGACTCTATCTTTCCATTTTCCTAAGCTTATGCTTCTCACCCATATGCGTATTAGCGCAAGGAAAACTGGATTTGCTGAAAAAAGCCGACTCTCTTTACCAGTTGCCTTCACCTACTGAGGAGGATGATAGGCTTGCCATCAAGCTGTACTCTGAGGCTTTGGCTGAAACTCCCAATTCTGAAGAGGTTCAGCTTTTCTTGAGAGGCTCTGAAAGGTTAGGAGTGTTACTTTCAGTTTATGGTAAAAATGAAGCTGCAGCCAAATCTTACAGAAAAGGAATTCAACTTGCCAAAGCATTTAAGCTTCCGGATACTTTAGTTTACTCATCTCATCTATTTTTGGGAGAGCTTCTTTTTAGCTTGAGTAAGCTGGATAGTTCAATTTACCATTTGAAGGAGGCGGAAAATCTTCAGAAATTAATTCAGGAAAAGACTCAGCCTGAACGGCTATTTAATGCTTTAGGGGTTTACTTTTTTGAAACAGGAAATTACAGCCAAAGTATCAGCTATTTCAGTAGGGCAGAGTCAGCCTTGCCTTCTTCTTTAGGGGATTATGGACGATATGCACGCTATAGTTTCTTGAGTAATAAGGCATCAGCCTTGTATAATCTGGAAAAATACGATAGTGCGAAAAAGATCTATGAGGATTTACTGACTTGGGAGATTAATCCAAATCAAGTTCGAATCAATCTGGCAAACACTCATTTGGAAGAGGGAAATCCTGATCAAGCGCTGGATGTATTAAACCAGATAAGTGAGACCTCTGAGCCTTTAAAGTTTTCGCATTGGAATTTACTTGCGAAAGGTTATTTGTTAAAAAATGATCTTGAGGCTGCTGAATTGGCTTTGGATAGGACTAGGGACTCTCTCATGATCAAATTGACAAGGAAAAATGATCTTCAGAGAGGTATCTATCATAATCTTAGAGGCCAGCTCCATGAACAGAAAAAGGAGTATCAGAAGGCTTTGAATTCTTACCAAAAAGCAATCATTGAGCTACATCCAACTTTTCAAAACTCAGATATTTTTCAAAATCCGGAAAAATCATCCTTAGGAATGTCGTCTATAACGCTTTTTGAAGTTTTAGCATCAAAGGCGAAAATAGCCTGGATGCTTTACGAAAAAGAAGAAGATTCCAAATGGTTCAGGTTGGGCTTGAGTACCTATCTCAGTGCTTTCGATTTTGCAAATTACATCAGCTTCAATTTTGATAACGATGAGGCTAGAATTTTTTTGGGAGACCAAGTTCTCAAGGCCTATCAAATCGCCATCGAGAGGATTTATAATATTGCTCTTGAGAGAGATGAATTGGGTTTAATGGAGCAGGCTTTTGTTTGGGCAGAGCAAAGCAAAGCCGGGGCTTTGAGACAAAGTGCCTATTTTGAAAGACTCAAAAGAAGGTCTGGAATCCCTTTAGCGAAGCTTCAGGAAGAGGAAAACCTCCAGTTTCTGCTTTCAAAAAATTATCAAAGACAATATTTATCCAATGATCCCGAAGAGTTAAAGAAGCTTCAGGAGGAATTTGTCAAACTGCAAGTTGACTTGTCCAGGTTACGTGAAGAATTCAAGAGTTTTTTGCCTGATTTTGAAAATGCAGATGTCTTTAGTTTAGCTAGATATCAGGATCAATTGGGTAGGAGGAAGGCGAGTTTATCTCTATTCCAAACTTCTTCAAAATTATTTGTTTTTTGGGTTGAGCCTGATTTTTTCGATTTCAAAGCGTTGGATATCAAAGAAATCAATTTCAGAGAACTTGAAAATTGGAGGAAGGCATTACAAACTCCTAACTTGGGCAGAAAGTATGATGCTGGTTCCTTTATCAGTCAATTTGGGAAAACACTTTTTGATCCTTGGCTGGTGAGAATGAAAAGCAGGAATCAGTTGATTGTAGTTCCTCATGCGCAGTTTAATTCTATTCCTTTTGAGGTATTACCCATTGATGGAGAATATTTAATTGAGCGAATTGCAGTTTTATATCAGTTTTCTGCCGCTTTGGTTAAATCAGAACCCAAGAAAGAATGGTTTTCCAATGCTGTTTTGGGTTTTTCTCCATTTGAGCAAAAGGGATTTCAAGGCTTATCCAGATTGCCAGGATCCAAAGAGGAAATAAGCAGGAAAGGATTTACCGTGTTTACAGATGAGTCTGCCGATCTGGAAACTTTCTTGAAAGAAGCCTCTAATTATCCCTATATCCATTTGGCGACGCATGCAAAAGCTGAGCCCGGGGACATCAATTCTTCATTTATCGCATTCTATCCCGGTCTGGAAGAATTTAGGCTTTTTTCTCAGGAATTGAGCTATCAGGCTTTGGACTCGGTTGAATTTGTATTTCTCAGTGCATGCGAAACAGGAGCAGGGCAGTTGAGTGACTCTGAGGGGTTGATCAGTTTAGCTAGAAGTTTCGCTTTGGCTGGAGCTGATCACTTAATTACCTCATTATGGTTAACCGAAAATCAGGTAGCTGTGTATTTATCCGACGCCTTTTACAAACACTTGCAAGAAGGTGAAACCTATGCCTCGGCATTAAGATTGGCAAAATTGGATTTACTAAATGATCCCAAAATGTCCCAGTTCTCTCACCCTGGTTATTGGGCAAATTATGTGTTAATCGGTCAGCCTGAAGTAGTTTCTTTTGAGCGAAAAGTAAAAGAAGTAATAGGTAGGATAGCTTTGGTTCTCTTTATTCTAGCGGGTATAGTCTGGATAATTTACAGGTCAAATAAAAAGGAATAAAAAAAATCCGGCAAATTGCTCTGCCGGATTATTTCGCTGAAAATTAGCCCTATTTTAGTTTCAGCTCAATTTCGCTTGAAGCTTCTATTTTATCCAATACTCTTTCATAGATTTCTCTATTTTTTGTTCTTGAAATTAGCAAGACACCATCAGTCAATTCTGCATTTTCTAATTCAGAATTTGAGATACTAGAGAACCAACCTTTTGCATTAATTTCTAGCATTGCCAAAGGATTATTTACTGCATCGAGGAAGAATAATTCATCATCATCTTCGGCTTCCAACTCAACTTCAAAATCCAAGTCCTCGTCATCATCTCCAAAAACCTGAAGTCTAAATGGTACTGAACTTCCGTCTTCCTTATTAAAAGTACCGTCTAGCTGAATGCTTGGCTCGTTTCTGTTATCAATCAAGTCAATTTCAAATTCAACTTCATAATAGTTTCCAGCAGGAATATTGATAAAGAAGTCGGCTCCTGAATCAAATTCATTGAAATCGATTTTCAGAATTTCCGGAAATTTATATTCAAGCTCACGCTCGAATTCTCCATTTTCGTCAACTCCTTCTGTTTCCAACTCAATTTTTTTCACTTGTAAAAAGCCTGAGTTGATATCAAGTCCTGAATTTTGGATTCTTGCGCCTGGATTCGTACCGGAGTTCATTTTGACTCCAACACCCATTCTCACTTCTCCTTCACCTAAGGAAAGAGGATCTTCATCATTGTTACAGGCAGCTAGCCCGATAATCAAAAATGTGCTTAGTGTTAATTTGATTAGTGTTCTCATAATTTTTGTTGGTTTAATCCTTTGTCGGAGTCAATTGCAAATATGTAACCACTTAACTGAAAAAAAATTAAAAAAACTCCCCGAAGAGAGTTTTTGCTTTATTATAATCCCTTTTTCAGTTTTAGAATTCTTATTTTCCATAAATCCAACTTTGTAAAGTTTTTGAAATATCGATGTGAAGGATCCTGCAAGATCTTTTCAAGACGTAATTCAGCCTCATCATATTTTTCCTGCTGAAGTAATGACTGGATCAGATAATAATCGATTTCCTCCGAAAATACTGGTTCTTCCAATTGTGAACTTCTGGTTTCTAGATCTTTTAATATGATTTCAGCCGAAGCTGACTTTTCGTTTTCCAAATCAGCCATGGCTAAAATAAATAGGGATTCTAAATCTGATTGACTGACCTGACTTCTTAAGGACTCTATCAGCTCATAATCCTGGTTGAGGTAGGCATCCTGAATTTGTGAGAATGTATTTTGTTCTCCTCGCATCACAGGAATTTGATAGCTGTAAAAATTCTCTACCATGGAATTTTGGGACGTTGTGACGAATAGTACCACAGTTGCCACCACCAGTAAAAAAGACAGACCTGCGGCGATTCTTCCAGCCCAAGACCAAAGTGGAGTTGCTTTTGAATCTGCTTTTTTTCTCTCCTTCAAAAATGATTTTTGAGTTCCGGAGATCAATTCTGCCCAGGAGTTCATAGCTATTGCCTCTCTTGAGAGTTTTAGTAATTCCAGTTCCTCTCTTAAAGAGGCGTCTTCCTTTAAGCTATTTTCAAGTAGTATTTTTTCTTCAGAAGCTAATTTTCCATCCAAATAAGCTTCCAATGTTTCCAAGTCTATATTATTCATGGCGTAAAGCTTTTTGAAGGTTTTGATATACTTGAGGTGAAGCCTGTGTTTTTTCAATCAATGATTTCAGGCATTTGTATTTTTTGTTTCTGAGAACCTGCTCTGAACTAAAGTCAAGTTTCTCGCAAATCTCCTTCATTGGAAGTTCTTCATAGTAGAAGAGTTGAAGAATCTGCTTGCATTTGTCTCCCAACTCTTGAAAGAGTCCCATGATGTATTTGAGACTCTCGGTTTTTGCTATGCTTTCCGAGACATCTGAATCTACTTTTTCAGTTCTTTCTTCATATTTCTCATGCCTTGCAGCAGAGCTTTTTCTTTTTCTTAACTCTGTGATCCAAAGGTTTCTACAAATACTGTAAAGAAAGGATTTGATGGAGGACTCTGCTCTGAATTTTCCTTCAGAAATCATTTGTACAAAAATCAGCATCACTTCCTGAATGATGTCTGCCGCATCGTCTGAACTGCCGGAATTCTGTAAAATGTAATTTTCTAAGACTCCGTAATATTGTCGATAAAGTAAAGTTATTGCCATATTCTGCCGGTTTTTGGTTAGGATCATTTCCACCAGTTCCTGATCAGTGAAATTTGGATTTAGCTTCATTTGCTATTCATCTTTAGGTCGATACAGCTTGGAATTTTGTAACCACAATATCCAAAAAAAACAGTTCATCAGTGATAAAACTTCATTTGTCCGGAAATGTGTTTAGAAAACTTTAGGGAAGAATCAATGTCTGTTATATTTTTAAGTCAGAATTGAATTTATGAAAATCACGAAAGACTTATATCAGGGAAGCTTGGCCCTTCTCACTGACTTTTATCAGCTTACCATGGCGTATGCCTATTGGAAATCGGGAAAAGGTGAGCAGGAGGCTGTTTTTAATCTGTTTTTCAGAAAACATCCATTTCAGGGCGGTTTTACCTTGGCAGCTGGACTGGATTATGTCATTGACTATTGCAGTAATTTCAGGTTTGGGAAAGAGGATATAGAGTACCTCTCACAAATGAAAGCCCCTGATGGAAGCCCACAGTTTGAAAAGGGATTTTTGGAGTATTTGAGCGAATTAAAATTCAGTTGTGACATAGATGCCGTGGAGGAAGGAACCGTGGTATTTCCCAATGCACCTATGGTGCGTGTAAAAGGCCCTTTAATCCAGTGTCAGTTGCTGGAAACACCCCTTCTGAATATCCTCAACTTCCAATCATTGATCGCTACTAAGGCAGCTAGAATTAATTTGGCAGCAAAAGGAGAACCTGTATTAGAATTCGGTTTACGAAGGGCACAAGGCATAGATGGAGCATTGGCAGCAAGTAGAGCGGCCTATATTGGAGGGTGTGCTTCTACCAGTAATGTAATGGCAGGAAAGCTATTTGGAATACCTGTTTCCGGAACACATGCCCATAGCTGGATCATGTCATTTGAGACTGAACTGGAAGCTTTCGAAGCCTATGCAGATGCATTTCCCAATCAATGTGTCTTTTTGGTAGATACCTATGATACAATCAATGGAATCAAAAACGCAATTAAGGTTGGCCAAGCTTTGCGAAAAAAAGGAAAAGAGATGATGGGGATCCGAATTGACAGCGGGGATTTGGCTTATTTTTCCAATCAAGCAAGAGAACTCTTGGATGAGGCAGGGTTTCCTGAGGCAAAAATTGTAGCTTCCAATGACCTGGATGAGCATATCATTACTTCTTTGAAAGGGCAGGAGGCCTCAATCAATGTATGGGGTGTTGGAACCAAACTGGTTACAGCGTTTGATCAGCCTGCCTTGGGCGCCGTTTATAAGTTGTCAGCTATTAAAACCGAGAATGGAATTTTTCAGCCTAAGATTAAAATCAGTCAACAATCCCTGAAAATCAATATTCCGGGAATTCACAATGTGAAGCGATACTACTCTAATGACAAAGCAGTGGCTGATATGATTTACTTGGAAAATGAGGAGATCAACCCAAGAGGTACGGTCATTATTGATCCAACTGATCCGACTAGAAGAAAAAGAATCATGCCGGCATTTTATCAGGAAGAGGATTTATTAAAACCTATTTTCAAAAAAGGGAAAGCAGTTTATCAAAGTCCTGATATTCAAAAAATCCGTGAAAGAGCACAGAAACAGCTGGATTCCTTTGATAAAACACATAAGAGATTGGTCAATCCGCATCTATATCCAGTGGGCTTGGAGGAAAATTTGCACCATTTGAGAATGGAATTGGTTTTACAGGCAAAAAAGATGGAAAATGGCAATGCATAATTCAAAGTCAGCTTTAGTAATAGTTGATGTTCAATATGATTTTTTACCGGGAGGCGCTTTAGCGGTCTCTGATGGAGATCAAATTGTACCCATCATTAATTCAATTCAGGAAAAATTTGAATTGATCATAGCGACTCAGGATTGGCATCCAGTTGATCATCAAAGCTTTGCGGCCAATCATGAAGGCAAGAATCCTGGGGATCTGATTGATCTCCAGGGATTGACGCAGGTTTTGTGGCCAGTTCACTGTGTACAGTTTACCAAAGGAGCCCAATTTTCCTCGGACCTTAATCAATCTCAATGGGAGGATATTTTTCAAAAAGGGACTAATCCGGAAGTGGACTCGTATTCAGGCTTTTTCGATAATGCCAGAAGAGGGGTTACAGGTTTGGGAAAATTTTTAGAAGATATTGGAGTGGAAAAGGTATATGTTTGCGGTCTTGCACAAGATTACTGCGTGAAGTTTACAGCTATGGATTCGAAAAGCCTGGGGTTTGAAACCTATTTAATTACGGATGCGACCAAGCCTGTAAACCTTAAAGCGGAAGATGGAGATGTGGCTTTGAAGGAAATGCAGGATGCAGGAATTCATTTAATTACCTCAAAAGACCTTTAAAAGAATGTTTGAATTTAACCCAGACAAATACTACCCCCAAGAAACGGAAAGCAGAGTTGTAATCCGTTTTCAAGATTGCGATCCTTTACAGCATTTAAATAATGCGAAGTATTTTGATTACTTCTTCAATGCGAGGGAAGATCAGGTGCCAAAGCTGTATGGCTTGGAAGTTATTGATTTGATCCGAAAGTATAAAGCTGCCTGGGTGGTGTACAATCATAATATCAGCTATGTCAAACCTGCCATGGTGGGAGAGTGGGTCCGCATCATGAGCCGAATCATCTGGCATAATCACAATACTATAGTGGTTGAATACTACATGACTGATGATAGCAAGACTCAGCTCAAGACCTTGCTTTGGTCTACTATGCGCTATGTGACATTGGCTGAAGGGAAGTCAACAGATCATGAAGGTGCAGTGGCAGATTTCCTAAAGGCTACTTCAGGAAACCTGGATATCAGTGATTTAGATATCAAAGATCGAGTGAAAATGTTGATTTCAGAGTTTAAGAAATCTTAAAAGAAGACTTTAATTGTCCCGCGACGAACAAGACCTGTACAGAAGCGTACAGGTTTTTTTATTTGTAAAAATTGGCATGATGCGATGGAAATTTTTTTTGAATTAATTTTCCTTAACAATACCGGTAATCATGCAACCTTCTTCCAGTAAGAAATCCAAGGATTTTGTTCGGAACTGATACAAGCGAACGGGGATTTGCTCAGTAGTTATACAGTTTTTGTTAATTTTTTGACACGTTATCCAAATTTAATTTTGTTCAATTGTTAATTTTTTGAAAAATGTATTTTCTCAGTTTTAATGAGAAACTGGGATTATTCAGAGTTGGTATGTCCTTCGCAAGAGGGTAGACATTGAAACACTAAACCAACTCACATTATGAAAACCTTATTCACAATCGCAATGGCCGGACTTTTAGCAACTAGCACTCTGGCTTCAAATTCAAATGAAGACTTGATGGCTTTATCTACTGCCAGCGCCAAGTTTAAAAAAGTAAACGTCCTTCTTAAAGAAGGTATTGGGAAAGCCAAAGTAGCAATCCTTGATGAGGATGGAAAAATGCTCCATCAAAGAAAAGTAAATGTAAAGGACCAGCAAGTAATCGTTCCTTATGACTTGAATGAAATGCCTTGTGGAGAATATCAGGTCAAAATTACTACAGAGGATGAGGAAGTAACTTACAAGGTGGAAACGTTTGAGCGCAAAAAAATAATTGATGAGTATCCATTGGCAGCTTACGGTAAGAAAGTGGACGATCAGACCATCAATTTATCTGTGTTTGGATTGACCGAACCTGGAGTTCGAGTTAAAGTTCGTCATGAAGATTCTGATGCAATTTTGCACTCTGAAAGAATCAATGTTTCAGAAGGCTTTACCAAGGATTTCAAATTGCAGGGATTAAGTCCTGAAGAAGTTTATTTGGAGGTAACAGACTCTAAAGGAAGAATGAAAATTCTCCATTTCTAATTCAAAAATTGAAGAAAAAAAGCTCCAGACGAAGATGTTTGGAGCTTTTTTGTTTTTCACGGCAACTTAGCCAAGAATGAGCTTTCTTCCCTTTTCCAATAATTTTTTCTTTGCTTCCAGATCAAAATTTACTGGAAGCTGGGCTATACCTATCAGTCTTCTCAAGATTTCAACCCCATGGTATTGATCCAACAAAGCTTGGGAATAAGGCAGGGTATAATGATCCTGGAAAGCCTGCTGAATAATTTCAGAGTTTCCACTGAGATCTCCATGTGCCAAGACCACGCCTAGATCAAACTCGGCATCACCCATAAAACCAAATTCAGGATCTATGACTTTTAACTCACCCTGGGATTCTATCCAGCTACCTGGATAAAAGTCACCATGAAGTAAAGTCTTTCCGGTAGAAAGATATCTTTTACCTAATTCAGTGATTTTGGATTTCAGCTGGGTATCCCTTTTCCAAGCCATACTCAAATCCTGCAAGCCAGGCTGAACGCTATCTAAGTCAAAGCCATTTTCTTCTAAGAAAGGAAAATTGAAAATGTGCTCATGATTTAATTTCTTCATTTCTAGATTTTCAGGAAAACCCAACCCATCAACCTGATGTAGGAAATTGAGATATTGAAAGATGGATTTTGCATGATTTTGACTTAAAGAAAAATCAGCTTGATACATTTTCGAAAAGTCTCCTTCTGTCCCCAAATCTGCAGTAATTAAAATATGTTGATCAGGATAATAAGCCAATACTTCCGGGGAGTAGGGACGCAGACTTTCCTTCTGATTAATCCTGCTGAGATATTGGTATTCTACATCAATTCTTTCGATGGGAGCAGGGATTTGAGGGAATTTCCTGACATAAGGTTTGGATTGCTTGAGGATGACAGACTTTTCATTTGTCTGTACTCTTAAAACCAGGTTCATATTACTGTCGCCGGCAGGCAATACATTGAGAATTTTTTCTCCTTTATTCCAAAAATCCAGTACTTCTAAATCAGAAATGGGGCTGTTGATACTTAACTCGGTCATAGGAAAGCTAGATGTCTTTGTGGTTGAAGTTTAAACATAAGTCTTGTTAATCAATTTTTCAGAAAAGGAATTGTTTATTTTTCCTTAAATGAAAACCCTTAATTAACCTCAAAAACAGCTGAATTTTCTATTTTTGAGGGAATTAAAAACGATATAAACCCAATGTTTGGACTACCACGAATGTTATTTACCGAAGAGCATGAGCTTTTTCGGCAGAGTGTAAAAGATTTTATTGCCAGAGAGATAAGCCCCTACAATGCAGAATGGGAGAAACAAAAAATGGTTTCTCGAGAATCCTGGAAAAAATTTGGTGAAAACGGATTCTTAGGCATACAAGCTCCCGAGTCATTGGGAGGAATGAACATACAAGATTTCCGATACAATGCGATATTAATTGAAGAATTGGGATTGAGTGGATGCTCAGGACCTGCGATTGGATATCCCCTTCACAGTGACATTGTGATGCCTTATATTTTGCATTATGGCACAGAAGAAGCCAAGAAGAAGTATATCCCCAAGATGGTTTCAGGTGATTATATCGGTGCCGTTGCAATGACTGAGCCCGGTGCTGGTTCTGATTTACAGGGAATGCGTACATCAGCTGAGGATAAAGGAGATCATTTTTTGGTTAATGGAAGTAAAACTTTCATTACAAATGGTTATCTATCTGATGTTGTGGTTGTTGCGGTTAAAACTGATCCTGCAAAAGGTGCAAAAGGCATCAGTTTGGTTCTGATTGATAAGGATATGAAAGGATTTTCAAAAGGAAAGCCTTTTGAGAAAGTTGGCCTTCATGCCCAAGATACTTGCGAATTATTCTTTGAAGATGTGAAAGTTCCAAAGGAAAACCTTCTTGGTAAGTTGGGAGAAGGGTTCAAATATTTGATGACCGAACTTGCCCAAGAGCGATTGGTAGTCGCTTTGGCGGCAGTTGCTTTGGGAGAATATATGCTGGCATCCACTGTTGAATATGTGAAGCAAAGGAAAGCCTTCAATAAAAGTATTTCGGAGTTCCAAAATACCAGATTCAAATTAGCAGAGATGACAGCAGCTTTGGAGCAGGGAAGAATCTATTGTGACCATTTGGTGCAGTTGCATAATTCCAAATTAGTTGATCCTGCCATGGCGTCTGCAGCTAAATACAATATGACCGAACTTCAGTGCAAGGTGGCGGATGAATGTGTACAATTACACGGAGGATATGGGTACATGTGGGAGTATGGAGTAGCTCGAGCTTATGCAGATGCGAGAGTTCAGAGAATTTATGCAGGTACAAATGAAATTATGAAGGAGTTAATTGCCCGAAAAATTTTAAAATAGAATTATATTAGGCTTTAATTAAATATAACGTTACACCCAAATTAGCCAATCGATGAAGGATTTCCCGTGGTTTAAACATTACCCTGCCTCTGTTGAAAAAGAAGTGAATTGTGAAGCATACTCCAGTGTTGCAGATTTATTCGATGAAAGCGTTGAGAAATACAAAGATGCGGTCGCCTATGAATGCATGGGAAAGACACTGTCTTTCAATCAAATAAATGAATACAGTGCTCATTTTGCTGCTTACCTTACAGAGGAATTAAAGTTGAAAAAGGGTTCCCGCGTGGCAATCCAAATGCCAAATATCCTTCAATATCCTGTGGTGATGTTTGGTGCCCTGAGGGCAGGGATGGTTGTAGTTAATACTAATCCGCTTTATACATCTTCCGAGATGAAGCATCAGTTCAATGATTCTGGGGCTGATGTTATTGTCATTGTAGCCAACTTTGCCTACAACTTGGAAAAAATCCTTCATGAAATCCCCGCTAAACATGTCATAGTTACAGAATTGGGGGATATGTTGGGCGGTTTCAAAGGCACATTGGTAAACTTGGTGGTGAAGCATATCAAAAAAATGGTTCCTGCTTACAGTATTCCCAATGCTGTTTCCTTGAAGTCCACACTTTCAAAAGGAGCTAAGCATAGCTTCAAAAAACCAAAGATTTCTCTTCAAGATACCGCTTTCCTACAATATACAGGAGGAACTACAGGGGTCTCTAAAGGTGCTGAATTAACGCACAGTAATATAGTGGCAAACATGCAGCAGATTTCTGCTTGGATGAAACCTAAGTTGAGAGAGCGAGAGGAAATTGTAATTACTGCTTTGCCATTATACCATATTTTCGCTTTGACAGTGAATTGTTTGGCTATGCTAAAAATTGGAGCACATAACCTTTTGATCACCAATCCAAGGGATATGAAGGCCTTTTGCAAAGACCTATCCAAGCATCAATTCACGGTTTTCACAGGAGTAAATACCTTGTTTAATGGACTTCTCAATCAAGAGGCATTTTTGAATCTTGATTTCAGCAAATTAAAGATCGCAGTAGGAGGAGGGATGGCTGTTCAGAAAGTTACTGCTGAAAAGTGGAAAAAAGTTACTGGAGTTCCTTTAGCAGAAGGTTATGGCTTAACAGAGACTGCACCAGTAGCTACATGTAATCCTATTGATGGAACTGAGAGGATTGGGACAATAGGAATTCCGTTGCCAAATACAGAGGTAATGATCGCTAATGATGAGGGTGAACCATTGGGATTAGGAGAAAGAGGAGAGATTTTGATAAAAGGACCTCAAGTCATGAAAGGTTATTGGAATCGTCCCGAGGAAACTGCAAATGTAATGCATGGAGAATGGTTTAAGTCAGGGGATATTGGAGTTATGGATGAAGATGGCTTCTTTAAAATCGTGGATAGAAAGAAGGAAATGATACTAGTTTCCGGGTTTAATGTTTATCCTAATGAAGTTGAAGATTGTATAGCTTCCTGTCCAGGAGTACTAGAAGTCGGAGTCATAGGAATGCCGGATCCTAAATCAACTGAAAAGGTGGTAGCCTATGTAGTAGCAAAAGATCAAAGTCTGAAGGCTGAGGCTGTTATAGCACATTGCCACGAATCATTGACCAACTATAAGATTCCAAAAGAAGTATATTTTACTGATGAGCTGCCTAAATCCAATGTGGGTAAAATTCTGAGGAGAAAAATCAAAGAGGCTCATATAGAAAAGCACGGAGACAAATAAAAAAAAAGCCACCCGAGAGGGTGGCTTTTGATTTATATAATACTTTCGAAATATTCAATTGTTTTGACCAAACCTTCTCGGAGTGGAATTGTAGGCTCCCAGCCTAATTCTTTCTTTGCAAGATCGATAACTGGCTTTCTCTGCATTGGATCATCCTGTGGTAATGGCATATGAACCAGCTTGCTTTTCGAGTTGGTCAGTTCGATTACCAAGTTGGCTAGCTCCAACATGGTGAATTCTCCGGGGTTTCCAATATTAACCGGACCAGTAAATCCGTCTCTGGAGTTCATCAACCTGTACATTCCTTCGATATTATCATCTACATAACAGAAAGAACGAGTTTGCTTTCCATCGCCGTAGATGGTGATATCTTGATTTTTTAATGCCTGAACAATAAAGTTGCTGACAACTCGGCCATCATTCGGGTGCATCCTTGGACCATAAGTATTGAATATTCTCATCACTTTGATCGCAACTCCATGCTGTCTGTGATAATCAAAGAATAAAGTTTCTGCACACCTCTTTCCCTCATCATAACAAGCACGAGGACCAAGCGTATTTACATTACCTCTGTAGGATTCAGGTTGAGGATGGATTTCTGGATCTCCATAAACTTCAGATGTACTTGCCTGAAGGATTTTAATTTTCAGCCTTTTAGCCAAACCTAACATGTTCATAGCACCAATCACGGAGGTTTTGGTCGTTTGAACAGGGTCAAATTGATAATGAATTGGAGAGGCGGGGCAAGCGAGGTTATAAATCTCGTCCACTTCCACATAAAGAGGATGAGTCACATCGTGCCTCAATAATTCGAAATTCTTATTGTCTAAAAGATGGTGAATGTTTCTTCTATTTCCCGTGAAAAAATTATCCACACATAGTACTTCGTTACCTTCCTTTAATAATCTATCGCATAGATGGCTACCCAAAAATCCGCCACCACCACTTACTAAAACTCTTTTCATTAATATTAAATGAGGTTAAAATTTATTGCTCGCCAAAATAAGCAAATGTTTTTCAATATTCATGGATAAAGATCGATTTAAACAGTAGCTCTCACTTTGAAGGATTAAAACCAATCATTTTTCATTTCAAGAGTAGGGTAGCTCTCTGATTGAAGCCTTGCTGCAAGGGATTCTATTTTTGTTAGCTCATATTCCATAAAATATTCTGAGGCCATTATTTTACCTTTATAGAAAGCTTTCTCCGGAGATCCACCATTTAATTGACTTTGGGCGATATTGGATTGATCTAGCCATTTCCAAGCTACGCAAAGGATTCCGCACATTTCTAAGAATAAAGTGGCATCGGCAAGATAATATTCCAGGCCTTTTTTACTCCTTGCCAATACTTTTTCGGCTGTTTCTAAAACTATCCTATGGTATTTTTCAAATCTTGATTTCAAATTAGGGTCAAGGCTTGACTGATTTAGGCTCTTCAATATTTCTTGGTGAAGTAATTTCCAAGCTAGTCCTTCTGACATTAGGACCTTCCTTCCTAAAAGATCCAATCCATGAATCCCTGTAGTTCCTTCATGAATAGGATGTATTCGGGCTTCACGATAATATTGCTCTACAGGAAAATCCGTAGTATAGCCAGCCCCGCCTAAAATCTGAACAGCTGCAGATGTACTATGAACACCCATTTCTGATGGGTAGCTTTTTGCAATTGGGGTTAATAAGTCCAGCAATGCTTCCTTGGCTTTTTTCTTCTCTGAATTTGGCTCTCGCTGGACTTCATCCGCAAGTTTAGAGCAGTATAGCAATAGTCCCAATGAACCCTCAGTGACACTTTTCTGAAACAAAAGCATCCGTTTTACATCTGCATGCTCTATAATGGGAACTTGTGGTTGATTGAGATCTTTATTGTTAATTCTCCTTCCCTGAGGACGTTCTTTGGCATAGGCCAAAGAGGAATAATAAGCGGCCGTAGCAATTGCAACCCCATTCATTCCTACTCCAAGTCTTGCCTCATTCATCATTTGAAACATGTACTTCAAGCCAAGATTAGCTTCACCCACAAGATATCCTTCACACTGATCTTCTGAACCTATCATCAAATGAGCTATTGGGGCTCCTTTATAACCCATCTTGTGATAAATGCCCTGAGTTAATACATCGTTACTTTCCTGCGTATCAATTCGCTTTTGGGGAACTACAAAAAGAGATATTCCTTTTGTTCGTGCAGGTGCACCATCTATTCTGGCCAGCATGAGATGAATGATATTCTCACAGGCATCATGATCTCCACAGGATATGTAGATTTTTTGACCTTTAATTTTATAGACTCCAGCTTCATCTGTCGGAAACGCAGTAGTGCTTAGGTCTGAGAGGGAACTTCCTGCATCGGGCTCAGTCAAAGCCATGGTGCCCTGCCAAAGCCCAGAGTAGAGATTTGGTGTAAACTTTTCTATTAATTCCTGACTACCAAAAGATCGTATCAAGTTAGCCGCTCCAGTAGTCAAAAAAGGAAATACAGAGGCTGAGTAATTTGCTGCCTGAAGAATGAACCCCGCTGCAATATGTATAGTCCAAGGTAATTGTTGGCCGCCTTCTTCATAGCTAAAAGTAGCATTAATCCATCCATCCCTCCCGAATTGTTGTATGATGGATTTCATTCCTGGATGAATCTTGATTTTCCCGTCTTCTAATTGAGGTTCATTGCGATCCATCTCGGTAAGTAAAGGTCTCAAGGACTTTTGAGCTATTTGATCGGCAGCCTCAAGGATCATTTCAAAGGTTTCCCGGTTATGGTCTTGGAAATATTCGATTTGATTTAACTCATCAGCTTTTATCAATTCAAAAAGTTGAAACTTAAGGTCTCGCTTAGAATAAAATTGAGTCATGATTTTTAGCTTATAATTTTTTGATTATTCGGGCGGGATTACCTGCAACTATCACATCATCAGGAACATCTTTGGTTACCACAGATCCAGCTCCTATGATTGCCCTATTACCAATTTTTACTCCAGGGCAGATAATGCTACCACCTCCAATCCAAACATCTGATCCAACATGAATTTCTTTTCCGAATTCCCAAAGCTCTCCTCTGGTTTTTGAATCGATAGGATGGGTTGCGGGGTAAAATTGAACATTTGGACCCACTAAAGTTCTATCCCCTATGGTTACAGGGACTACATCCAATATCACACAATTGAAATTAAAAAAGACATGGTTGCCCAAAGAAATATTATAACCATAATCACAGGAAAAAGGGGGCTCGATCCAGCAGTTTTCACCGATGCTGCCCAGTAATTGGCTCAAGATATTTTGCCTTTTCTCGGATTCTTCCAGATCTGAAAAATTGAATTCCTTTAATAGCTTTCTTGCTCTTAGCCTCTCTGATGATAAAATAGGATCGCCGGCCTGATAGAGTTGGCCGGCGAGCATTTTTTCTTTTTCTGTCATTTGGTTTTGCTGTAAAGAAGTGCTTGCTCCACTCCTCTAATTTCAGCCAAACCTTTTAATCTTCCAATTGCAGAGTAGCCAGGGTTCGTTTTTTTTCCTAAATCATCCAGCATTTGATGTCCATGATCAGGACGCATAGGAATACTTTTTCCTCTTTTTTCCTGAATTTTCAGTATTTCATCAATTACGGCAACCATAGGCACATCGCCCTCCAAATGATTGTCTTCAAAGAAATTCCCTGCCTCATCTCTTTTAGTACTTCTCAGATGGATGAAATTGATATGATCACCAAATTCTGCAACCATTGCAGGTAAATCATTGTCCGGTCTTACTCCATAACTTCCGGTACAAAAGCACAATCCGTTATTTGGACTTGGGTTATCCCTTATTATTCTTCTTGCATCTGCAGCTGTTGACACTACTCTAGGCAAGCCATACAGCGAGAAGGGAGGGTCATCTGGGTGTATAGTCATATAAACTCCCGCCTCTTCAGCTACTGGAACTATAGCATCTAAAAAAAGCCTTAGATGTTCTTGAAGTTTAGATGCATCAATGCCTTCATAAGTTGAAAGCATTTCCCTGAACTCCTCCATGGTGTAACCAATTTCAGAGCCGGGTAAACCTTTCAGAATGTTATCTATAATCAGTTGCTTCTTTTCAGGAGAAAGGGCTTCGTAATATTGCCGTACTTCCTCAATTTCTTTGGGAGTATATTCCTCCAAAGCTGCAGGTCTTTTCAAAATAAAAAGGTCGAATGCCTGGACCGCCTTCTTTTCATAAAACAAGGCCTTGGATCCATTTGGAAGTTCTAGTTCCAAATCTGTTCTAGTCCAGTCCAGTATGGGCATGAAATTGTAACAAACAGTAAAAATTCCTTCAGATGCCAGATTTCTGATGGTTTGTTGGTAATTGGCTACCAGTTCCTGAAAGTTACCAGATCTGGTTTTGATACGCTCATGAACTGGAACAGATTCTACCACAGACCAGTTTAATCCGGCATCTTCAATAGTTTTTTTTCGAAGCAGGATCTCTTCTCTTGACCATATATCCCCATTTGGGATGTGGTGAAGGGCAGTTACAATACCTGTAGCACCTGCTTGACGAATATCTCTTAAACTGACTGGATCATTAGGTCCATACCATCGCATGGTTTGTTCCATTTTGAATAGTGCCATTGTCTTTTATTTAGGGTTTATTGGGTTGAGATCATGAAAATTAAACTCCGGAAAATGCACTAAAGCCTCCGTCTATCGGAATGATTGTTCCAGTGACAAAAGCAGAGGCATCTGAACAAAGCCACTGTAATGCTCCAAAGAGATCTTCTGGTTTTCCAAATCTATCCATAGGAGTATGCTCTATGATCTGATTTCCTCGACTGGTTAGTGATCCATCATTTTCCGTTAATAAAGTCCGGTTTTGTTCTGTGAGAAAGAATCCAGGTGCAATCGCGTTCACTCTGAAATCAGGACCATGTTTCTTCGCCAATTCCACAGCTAACCACTTGGTCATATTATCTATAGCGGCTTTGGCGGAAGCATATCCCATTACTCTCGTCATAGGTCTACTGGCAGCCATGGAGCTGATATTGATAATATTTCCTTTGTTTTGCGCCAGCATCAAAGGGAGAAAATGCTTGGTTGGAAGCACAGTTCCCAAATAGTTGAGATCCATTACCTTCTTCAAAGCTTTGGCATCCAGATCAAGAAAATTTTGATCAGGTCTGATTACAGCACTCGGCATATTTCCACCTGCTGCATTAATCAAGATATCAATCCTACCGACTGTTTTTTTTACTTCTTCTACAGCCTTTTTTAATTGGTCTTCATCGGTAACATCACATTGAAAGCCCTCAGCTTTTCCGCCTTCTGATTTTATTTTGACAATGAGATCTTCTATTTTAACTTCATTCCTTCCAAGGATCAAAATCGTAGCACCTTCTTTAGCTAAATACCTGCTCATTGCTTCGCCAAGTACTCCTGTAGCGCCGGAGAAGGCAATTATTTTTCCGGAAAGGTTGAAAAGAGAGTTACTCATTATCAGACGGTTATATTTTTTGAATTAAAGTCAAAATAGTTTTTGGCATTATGGTAGCAGATATCAGTAATGATTTTTCCCAGCCATTTTTCATCCCAGGGGAGTTCTCCATTTTCTACATCTTTTCCAAATAAATTGCAAAGGATTCTTCGGAAATACTCATGTCTTGGAAAGGATAAAAAGCTTCTAGAATCGGTCAACATACCTATAAAGCATGATATCAATCCCATATTTGATAATACATTCATCTGGGCTTCCATCCCGTCTTTTTGGTCTAAATACCACCAACCTGAGCCAAATTGAATTTTTCCTTTGGTGCTTCCATCATTAAAATTTCCGATCATGGTTGCAAATACCTCATTGTCTCTTGGATTGAGATTATAAAGGACAGTTTTAGCTAATTGATCCTTGCTATCAAGTGAATTTAAGAAGCCTGCTAATGCTTTGGCTTGATCAAAGTCCCCAATGGAATCAAATCCCGTATCCGGACCCAATTCACTCAATTTTCGGGTATTGGTATTCCGCAAAGCCCCCAAATGAAACTGTTGAACCCAGCCCTTGGAATGATACATTTTGCAAAGTTCCTGCAAGGTTTTGAATTTGAAATACTGGATTTCTTTGGGTTCTAATTTCTTTTTGAAGCGAATTAACTCAAATAGATCCTGAAGATTGAATTCGTCTTTTTCAAAGAAATATAATTGTTCTAAACCATGGTCACTTAGCCTACAACCCCTCTCATGAAAATATCCAATTCTATTTTCCAAAGCCGCTAAAAGATCTTCATAATTCTGGATGCTAATTCCTGCTGCTTCTCCCAGTTTTTCTAAATAGGAAAGATAGGCATCCGGGTTTTCTATGGCATAAGCTTTATCCGGCCTGAATGCAGGATACATGGATAGCCCGGTTTTTTTTCTACTAAAATTAACATGGTCATGTAGAGAATCAATGGGATCATCTGTTGAACAGATTACTTCCACTTTCATTTGCCCCAATAATCCTTGAGTGGCATATTCCGGCTTTTGAAGTAATTCATTGCAATGAAGATAAACTTCAGCTGCATTGGATTCATTTAATATTTCTTCAATTCCAAAATATCTTTTCAGCTCTAAATGAGTCCAATGATACAGCGGGTTACGCATGGTGTAAGGGACGGTTTGAGCCCATTTTTTGAACTTCTCTGAATCAGTGGCATTGCCTGTAATATATTTTTCGGAGATGCCCAATGTTCGCATAGCTCTCCACTTATAATGATCTCCAGCCAACCAAATCTGACTCATATTGGAAAACTGCCTATTGGAATTGACTTCTGAGGGAGAAAGATGGTTGTGATAATCTATAATGGGTAGATTTTTAGCGTAATCGTGGTATAGCGTCTTAGCAAAAGAGTTTTGCAATAAGAAGTCTTCGGATAGAAAATTCACTTGCGAATTAGTTGAAATCATGGGAAAAAGGTCATCAAATTAGCATTCCGTTTCAAACTTGAATTTACCCCGAATCGAGAGCATTTGAAGATTTAAATACGAAAACGTTTGCGAAATTTTCCGAACCATTTTACCAAGTGAGCGAAAATGATTCGTATTTTCAATGACTTTTATACTAACAAACCCAAAATAGTCATGAATAATGGAATCAGTCTCAAAGAACTGGCAGCTGAGTTGAATTTGGCGCCATCTACCGTATCCAGGGCTTTAAATGACAGTTACGAAATTTCCGAAGCCACCAAAAAAAAGGTGATTAGCATGGCGGAAAAACTGAATTATCAGCCTAATCCATTTGCCAGAAGTTTGAGGGAGAATAAGAGTAAAACCATTGCAGTTATTATCCCTGAGCGTATCAATTACTTTTTCTCTCAGGTGATCGATGGAATCGAAGAAATTACTTCTGAGCATGGCTATCATTTGCTGGTCTACAGTACCCACGAGGATGTAGAGAAAGAAAAGAAAATCCTCTCTTTGCTTCAAAATGGCAGAGCTGATGCAATAGTCATGTCTGTTTCCAGCCAAACAAGTGATGTTTCTCATTTGAAGCGCTTGCATGATAGAGGTTTGCCTATATTATTTTTCGATCGAATTTGTTCAGAAATTCCAACTACCAAATTCATCACCAATGACTATGAAAGTGCTTTCGAAGGGACTAAGCATTTGATTCAGCAAGGATGTAAAAAGATCGCATTTTTAATGCTGAGTAAAGAACTTTCCATCACCAAAGAAAGGCATAGAGGCTATGTGGATGCCTTGAAAATGGCTGGAATGGAACCTGAACCCGCATTTAGCCTGCATTGCTGTCATAGTGATGAAGATAATACTCAGTTGATTAGAGAGTTGCTGCTGTCCTCTAACAGACCGGATGGCATTTTATCATCAGTTGAAAAATTGGCTTTGGCCACTTATCAGGCAGTCAAAAAAACAAACTTGAGCATTCCGGATGATTTGAAGATTATTTCCTTCTCGAATATGAGTATTGCCGGATTGCTAAATCCATCCCTAACTACTATCACTCAACCTGCAGAAACTATAGGGGAGGAGTGTGCAAAGCTTTTAATCAAAAAACTGACGAAGCCCAGACAACCCGATCTTTTGAATCAGGTGATTACCATTCCCAGTAAAATTACGATTAGGGAGTCGACACTTGTGAGATAAAAGGTTTAGAAATTATTAGTCAACTTTAGTGTGCTGGAAATAAAAAAAACTGCTCCGAAAATCGAAGCAGTTTTTTGTTTGAAAACCAGCTAATTTTTAATAACCGGGGTTTTGAGGGAAAGCACTTGCTCCACCTTCAGCCCGGTCTATTTGATTTTGAGGTATAGGTCTAAGGGTATGGAAATCCTGAATATTTGGAGCTCCCTGAGGGTTGTATGCCTTAACTCTTTCTACCAAAATTCCCCAGCGTTTCAAGTCTAACCATCTAGTTTGTTCGCCAATCAATTCTCTTGCTCTTTCTTCAGTCAAAAATTCGAAAGTCATCTGAGATGGAGTAATTTCCATTTGACTACTTCTTCCTGGAAAAGCAGCTCTTCTTCTTACCACATTGATGGTTTCTGTAGCTTCAGCAACTTTTCCCTGTCTGAATTGTGTTTCAGCTAAAAGTAGGTAAGTGTCGGCAAGACGCATGGCGATATAGTCTCTTCCACCTTCAAACTGAGTTCTATCTACTCTTCCTGGATCTAAATGTTTGTTTAAGGATGGATACAGCTTTTCGGTATATCTACTTGGGGTAAGAACCTGGTAGGGCTTTTTCGCTTGCTCATCCAAAGGCATTTCAAACCCGGGTAGATAAATGGTTGTGTCTCCTTGCGCAAAGGTTACTTTCTGCTTTGTCGGGTCAAAGGTGGTATTGTATGTACCTGGTCTATTGGCAAGAAAATGATCAACAAATGATTTTTTATACCTACTGTCATTTACTCTTTCTCCAAATACAGTTTCCAAGCAATAAGTAGTTGGCTTATAGCGCTTGAAAGGCCTTCCATTTTGAGTATCCCGAATCATACCTGGTTGGATATCATATTCCATCAAGAAGAAAACATGAGCATTATTGCCGCCACCATTGGTAAGAGGGTCTCTGGTATATTGAACCGACCAGATTACCTCATCGTTGATCTCATTTCCAAAGCGATGTACATTTCCAAAATCAGGTAATAATCGTAATCCGTAATTATTAATTACATTTTTCAATAAAGGTTCTGCTGACGCATAATCTGCTGCGCTGCCTGCAGGTGAAGTTGCACGGGTTATATAAACTCTTCCCAGTAAATGCTCTGCAGCAGGTCTGGTTGCTCTTCCGTAATCGCTTGATTTAGCCTTGGCCTCCAGATTAGGGATGGCTTCCTGAAGATCTTGAATGATTGCAGCATAAACTTCGGAAACAGGTGCTCTGCTTACTTCTTTGGTAGGAACTCTGGTTTCGGATAATTGAAGGTCCACTGCTCCAAAAAGTTGTACCAATAAGAAATAGTGATGAGCTCTTATAAATTTAGCTTCTGCAACCCTCTGAGCTTTTAATTGGGAGGACATTCCGGTTACGTTCTCGGCTCTTTCAATTACAGCATTGCAGGTATTGATACCTCTGTACAATTCATCCCAAAGCTCACGAACATGTCCATTCTGAGAGTCAAATTGATTGGTATAGGTATTCATAAATTTCCAGCTACCGTCTGATCCATTGGTATAAATGTCGGTTCCGAAAATGCTGAAATTGTTTCCTCTTTCTGTTCCATACCAACTCCTCATTGTACTGTAGGCTGCATTTATGCCGTCATTTAGACCTTTTGGAGTGTTGAGGTAATTGTTCCCGATTTGTGAAATGACATCCTCCTCCAATAATCCATCGCAGGAAACAGCCATGGAGATGCTCAAAGCCAAAAAACAGGCTTTAGCTCCATACTTTATATTATTGATTAATTGCTTATTCATGAGATTGATTTTTCTGATTAAAACTTTGCATTGATTCCAAAAGTAAACTGGGTAACAGCAGGGGATATGTTAGCATTAACTACTCCACCTTCGACCCCTTGCTCTCCATCTATGAAAACCTCTGGATCTATACCCTTATGCTTTGTTCTGTACTCTGAGAATATAAAGGGTTGCTGAATACTGCTATAAATTCGCAGGCTTTGCAAACCAATTTTTTTAACTGCTTCTTGAGAGAAACTATATCCAAAATTGATATTTCTAACCTTCACGAAAGTTCCGCTGAAGTAGGACATAGAAGTATTATATTTCGGACGTTCTTGATTTTGATTTGGCCTTGGATAATCATTAGTCGGATTATTAGGAGTCCAATAATTCACGGCTAGGTTATTATATCTTCCAAACAGCGTATTGAAATTGTCATGGAAGGCTGATCTGATCATGGAACCAAATCTTCCAAATATGAAGAAGTTGAAATCAAAGCCTTTGTAGGCAAAACGATTAGTCATACCGATTGAGAAATCAGGGACTGCTGAGCCTAAAAATTGTCTGTCATCTGCATTGATTCTTCCATCGCCGTTGAAATCTTCCACCTTGATTTCGCCAGGAACATCGCCAAATGAATTAGCTACATCAGCTTCGCTCAATTGCCAAATTCCAACTTTCTTCAAGTCGTAAAATACAGTCAATGGTCGCCCAATAAATCTACCAGCAGCGATATCATCTCCGTTAGGTAGTGAAATGATTTCTTCTCGGTTTCTTGTGAAAATCAGGTCTGTGGACCAGGTGAAATCTCCTTTTTCAACATTTAAGGTAGATAGAGTTAATTCAATTCCCCGATTTTGTGTTTCTCCAATATTGGTAATAAAACCTCCAAATCCGGTTGAATTCGGCAATGGTTGAGGTGCCAAAAGATCGGAAGTATTGGTGACGTAATATTCCAAAGCACCTATTACTCTTCCTTTCCAAAGGGCAAAATCAACCCCAGTATTAAATGTTGTAGAAGTCTCCCATCTCAAATCCGGGTTACCAATTGAGTTTGGACGATAACCAAATGCAGGAGTATTATCAAAAGCATAAGTAGTACGACCAAGAAGTGCTTGCGTTTGATAAGGATTGATTGCTTGATTTCCAATCGATCCATAAGAGACTCTCAGTTTCAATTGATCTACGGATGAGGAATTTTTCAGGAAAGCTTCCTCAGATAAATTCCAGCCAACTGCCACAGAAGGGAATACCCCGTACCTATTGTTTTCTCCAAATCTTGAGCTACCGTCAGCCCTTACAGTACCTGTTAGAAGGAGTTTGTTTTTATAATCATAATTAACCCTTCCCATGAATGACATCAAAGCCCATTGAACCAAATTTGTGTTTGCTCCTGTGATTTGGGAAGCATCTCCTAAACGATGGAATAGTTGAGACTCTGCTGGTATGCCTAGTACACTTACAGTTGTCTGCTCAAAATTGTCTTTTTGAATGGACTGAAGAGCGGTGATGTTGATATTATGATCCTGATTGAATTTTTTAGTGTATGTCAGGATATTTTCTAGCGTGTAATTGAATCGAAAACGCTCATTAACACTTCCTGTAGCTGCCCCACCACGTCTTGCATTGGTTTGAGATCCTGTGAATCTTCCAGACCTGGCTATGTTAAAATCAGGACCAAAAACAAACCTGTATGTCAAACCTTCTGCAATTTGCCAATTGGCATAAATGGAATTGAAGATCCTGTATCTTTTGGTAAGATCGACTTGGGCTCCTGGTACAACTTCTGCAAAAGGGTTGGTTCTCAGACCATCAGACGTAGGTAAAAAGATCAAATTACCCTCATCATCAAAAGGCTTACCTAATGGATTTTCTTGCAGTGCACCACCTAGTGGGTTAAAGTCTTCTCCATTTCTTTCACTGTAAGATACTAGGGTGGAGGTTCCTATCTTAAACTTATCATTGATTTGATGATCGATATTCACCCTAAATGTATACCGGCTAAAATCCTGATTGATTACTACTCCCTTGTCATTGAAGTAGTTGGCGGAAACAAAGAAGGTGGTTTTATCACTCCCCCCACTTACTCCAATTTGATGACTTTGGATTGCACCGGTGCGAAGTAGACCTCCGATATAATCGGTGCTTCTTCCCATGGCTAAGCTTTCTAATTCTACTGGTTCAAAAATATTTGCATCAGCTTCTGGAGTGGCCGGACCTTCAGGGTAGTTTCCTGTAGCTCTTCTGGACTCTCTTTTGTATTCTGCGAAAGCAGGTCCATCAAAAACTTCAATTCTTCCCAATTCTTCATTGATTCCATAATAGGAGTCTAAAGACACTACTGTTTTACCTTTTGTACCTCTTTTAGTAGTGATTAAAACCACTCCATTCGCACCTCTTGAACCATAGATAGCTGTTGCAGAGGCATCTTTCAGAACTTCCATGGAAGTAATGTCCTGAGGGTTGATGTCATCCAATCCACCTACAATCGGAATTCCGTCTACTACATACAAAGGTTCGTTGGATGCATTGAATGATCGTCTTCCTCTGATACGAACCTGAGGTGCTGAGCCTGGCTTTGATCCGGGCTGTGTAACATCAACTCCAGCAGCTCTCCCTTGTAATGCCTGCCTGGCATCGGTGATTGGGAGCTCTTGGATTTCTTTGTTTCCAACTGAAGAAATTGCACCTGTCAGTTGACTTTTCTTGGCTGTTCCGTATCCTACCACAATCACTTCTTCCAAATCAGATAAATCTGGATTGAGGCTTACATTAATAGTAGTCTGATTACCAACTGTAACCTCTTTTGGGTCATAGCCAATAAAAGAAAATACTAAAACCCCGGTTGAAGGGGCTGAGATGGAATACTTTCCATCTAAGTCGGAGGTTGTGCCGCGGGTAGTTCCTTTCAATAGAATGGTCACCCCGGGAAGGGGATATCCGGTTTCGTCGGAAACGGTTCCGCTTACTTGCTGGTCTTGTGCTTTTGCCTGGAATACACCAAGCAAAAGAAAAAGCACTACCGTGAGGTAAGTGTAAAATTTTGGACGCATTGGATAAGGGTTTATTGTTAATTGATAGATAGATTATGGTTATAAATAGAGTTTTTCTAATGTGTATTAATGATACTTTAGAACTTTATTTATGATTATAATTTACCTATATATAAAACCCATAGCAAGGTGTCTAATAGTATAGATTACGGAATCGATTTCGTTTGCAAATAGCTATAAATCAGTTAAATAGTATTTTTCCAAGAATTATAAAAGATTATGAATGAGTTTGAAAAATAAAATTAGTCAATGGCATAAAATATCGTGTCAGGAAATAAAAAAAGGAAGACCAAATTATATAATTCAATCTTCCTTTTTTTGTTAATCAATATAAATTAAACCTTGGGAGGTTCCCAACCTTTTTCATATTGACGTGTCCATAAGGCCATGGCAGCTTTGGAGTTGGTGATATGACCATTTTTGGGATCACATTGTAATATTTCACCAGTTCTTGAAGCAATATTGGCTAAATGACAAAGCAGAGTACTTACAGCACCTTCTTCTATATTGGAGTTTTGTTTTTCTTTTCCTCTGACCGCGTTAAAGAAGTTGACCACGTGAGTGGTACTCATGTCGCCACCACCTCCGAGTTGCGTACCACCTTCGGAACCAGAAGATTGACTATCCTTAATCAGTTTTCCATTTCGATCAAAGTGCTTGTAGCCATTTCTATTGACAAATACACTTCCTTCAGAACCGTAGATGATTGTCCCTCTATCTGCTCCATAAGTATTCAGACCATTTCTACTTTTACCGTCCCATGTGATCGTCTTGTCTTTACCAAACTTAAAAGTTGCTTCCATGGTATCGTACATAGTCCAGCCATCATCCACAAAATGATACTTTCCAGAATCAACCATGACCTGTGAAGGATAATCTACTTGCAAAGCCCATCTTGCTACATCTAATTCATGGGTAGCATTATTACCTGTCTCTGCAGTGCCATAATCCCAACCGTACCAGTGCCAATTGTAATCCCAAGTGTCATGAGTGTATGCTCTCCTTGGAGCGGGACCTTGAAACATTTCCCAATCCAAACCTTCAGGCACTGGAGCAGGAGAGGGGTTGACTACTCTTCCACGCTGATTACTGTAAAAGGCAACTGCTTTATAAGCTTTACCGATTGCTCCATTATGAATGGCGGCAATGATTTCTCTACTTTCAGGAGCTGAGCGTTGCTGATTTCCCATTTGAACTACCTTATTGTATTTCTTCTGTAAGGCAATCAACAATTCTCCCTCTTTTGGATTATGGGAGCATGGCTTTTCAACGTATACGTGTTTTCCTCTTTCCATTGCAAGCCATGTTCCAGGTGCATGCCAATGATCCGGAGTAGCATTGATCAAAACATCCAAGTCCTTGTCCTCCAAAACCTTCATGATGTTCCCTTCCAATTTGGGCTGATAAGAAATATGCTTGGAAAAATTGCCTGCTGCTTTGGTCATTTGGCTTTGCATTACATCACAGAGGTATAGCAAATTTACATTGCTGGATTCCAAAGCGATTGGCTCGTAAAAAGCTCCCAATCTTCTTCCCAAACCAGCAATGGCTACATTCAATCGTTCATTGGCACCAATGATTCTACCATAGGATTTGGCTGAAAAGCCCACAGCTCCCAAAGCCGATAAGCCTAGGGTGGCTGCCGTGCTTTTCTTGATAAACTCTCTTCTATTTTGCTTGCTCATGGTTTTTGGGTCTTAGTTCAATGTTTTGATTTTGATATTTTTAAAGCTGACTTCATCACCATGATCCTGCAAAAGGATATGGCCCTGCTCTGCCTCGCCAAAGTTTTCCCAGATTTTATACTTACTGATTGCCACAAGGTCTTTGTACTCCTGGGATCCTCTGACATATTCTACTACTTTGATGCCGTTGAGATAATGTTCCACTTTATTATCAGGATGCACGACTATTCTACCCTTATTCCATTCTCCGATTGGCTTCAAAAATCTTGGTTGCTTTTCTGCTTTGATCAAATCATACAAGGAAGCTAAGGTTCTGTTACCTTCTCTTCCCATTTTGGCATCAGGATGTCTTTCATCATCCAAAATCTGATATTCCAAGCCAATAGCTGAACCTGAATTTTCTTCCTTCAAAGTGACAAAATATTTCACTCCACTATTGGCTCCTTCTGTTAATTTGAAATCAAAAGCTAAGTCAAAAGCACTAAACTCTTCCGTTGTCACGATGTCTCCTGCATGGGTAGACTCACCGCCACCTGAAGCAGCAATGGTTAATATTCCATCAGTCACAGACCAACCGAAATCAGGGAAGCTGTCTTTATAGGCTCCAACCCATCCTTCTGAGTTTTGACCATTAAATAAAAGTCTCCAACCCTGAGTTTTTTCATAATCTGTCAACTCATTCAGACGGTTATTGACCACGAAAATGTCTTTGTTGAAAGGTTGAGGATCTAGGTTTTCTGTTTTGATCCTTACATTTCTGAAATAGGTTTTTCGACCTGCATCTTCTGGCTTTTGGATACTATGAACCTGAAGACCAACAAAACCGCTTTTATCCATATCATCCACTACGTAGGCGACTTCCTGTCCATTCAACCAGGTTTTGATTTCATCCCCAATTACTTCAATTCTATATTGATTGTATTCACCTAATTTGAAAGCTGATTTAGCTTCAGGATTGAGCTCCAAGGGATAAAGCCACCCTCTTCTGGCTTCATCATATATACCAGCTGACCAAGCTCGCTCGGTTGGGTCCGCCTCAATTTGGTAGCCGTATACTAATCCTTTTCCGTCTCTGCCATCGGGATCAAATTGTCCTCTAGCCATCACTCCTGAATTGGAGGAAACATGCTCTACCTTAAGCTCTAGCTCAAGAATAAAATCTCCGAATGTTTCCTCTGTGATTAAAAATGTATTGGGAGAGCCAGCAACTGCGGTTCCAATGATTTCGCCATTTTCTACAGCAAAAGAGGCTGTTCCGGCAACTGCCTTCCAACCGCTTAAATCTTCTCCATTAAATAGGTTTTTCCATCCATCCGCGTTTTCTTTTTCACCGGAAGAACATGAAAAAAGGAAAATACTACTGAGAAGGGCAAGGGTGTAAATTGATTTTATCTTCATGCAAAGTCTTGTTTATTCATTCTAAATTGAAAATTTCGAGGCTTAGGTACAAGCTGAGTCTGATGTAAGTTACGCAATCGTTTGCGAGTTTTACCTCTGATTTTACATGAGTAGCCTCCAAAATCTTCGAAGATCCTTTGGCCTGAAATCCCTACTTTTGTGTATGCTTGATTTTAATGAAAGAAGAAAGGTCTTTATAACCTGCAAAGACCGATCAGTTACTTACCTGGAAAAAGAAGTAAGAGAGTTAGGTTTTGTTCCGGAATCTGTACAGAGAACAGGGATAGAACTTATTGCCAGTATGGAAGATTGCATGGATTTGAATCTTCACCTCAGAACAGCTTCTCACGTGCTCTTCGAAATCAAGTCTTTTTATCTGCGTCATGCAGATGATATTTATCGCAGGGTAAAAGCTATCAATTGGGAGGAATACCTGGATGTGGATGGCTATTTCTCTATTAATTCGGTGGCCGACAATGAAAGTGTCACTACTCCTTTGATCGTCAATGTTAAAATCAAAGACGCAATTGTAGATCGTTTCAGAGAAAAATTTGGAAGGAGACCTGATTCTGGTTCAGAATTTAGTGGGGCGGTTTTTCAGATGTTCTGGAAGGAAACGCAAGCCACCTTATACATTAATACCTCTGGTGATACGCTTGCAAAGCATGGATATAGAAAGATTCCAGGCAAAGCCCCTATGATGGAGGATTTGGCAGCGGCTACTATTTATGCTACAGAATGGAATACGAGAGTACCTTTTATCAATCCCATGTGCGGTTCAGGTACTTTGGCCATAGAAGCAGCACTGATGGCTACCAAAAGATATCCAGGTTTATATAGATCCCATTATGCCTTTATGTCAATTCTGGGTTATGATGAGTCTGCCTATCATGCTAAAATAAAGAAGTTGGAGGCCAAAATAGTGGAGGTTCCTGAGGTCAAGATTATAGCATCTGATATCTCATTACAAGCTATTTCGTTTGCGAAAGAAAATGCCATGACTGCCGGAGTGGATCATATGATTGATTTTCAGGTTTGTGATTTTGCGGAAACTGAGATTCCAGAGAAGCCAAGAGGCGTGATCATGTTTAATCCCGAATATGGCGAAAGGCTGGGAGAGGAGACGGAATTGGAGCAAACCTATCGCAGGATAGGAGATTTCATGAAACAAAAATGCGCGGGGTATCGTGGGTATATTTTTACCGGAAACCTTGAATTGGCCAAAAAAGTAGGACTAAAGGCCAGTAGAAGAATTGAGTTTTGGAATGGTACAATCGACTGTAGATTGCTGAAATACGATTTGTACGAGGGCAAACGGGATTAAGGGAAGTAAGAAAGATAAAGTCAGAAAGCTGAAAAGAGTGAATGGTCTCTTTCAGCTTTTTAACTTCAAACTTCAGCCTTTATTGGTGTTCGTCTCTGAGTAGATCATTGACTGTTTTCACCGGGTTGAAAGTGATCAAAGGAACTTCAACGAACAAGGTATTCCAGCCTGCCATAGCCCCGTTCCATAAACCAGGTAATTCCAGTGCCTTCAGTTCTCTTCCACTTTTTGACTTCTCTGTGATGAATCCGGTTTTCATGTCTCTGTATTTCAAAAGATCAAATTCTTCTCCTTTGAAATTCCGGGTACCACAAACCAAATCCACTGGATTGAAGTGAGTTGCAGCCTGAAAATGCTTTTTTGACTCTGGGTCAGAAAGATCGATTTGGGCAGTTTCTAGAATTTGTAGGGATTGGCTTCCGTCTTTTTCCAAGACCCAGAAAGGTCCACCTCCAGGTTCTCCAGTATTTTTCACCATGCCACAGACACGGATCGGTCGATTGAGCTTTCCTTTCAGAAAATTGGCTCTCTCCATCAAAGGCTGGTTTTCAAACTCATTAGGAAGCTTTGCTCCCAATACTTCAGTGAAGACATTTTTTGCTTTTTTCAATGACTCATCAGATATCTCCTGACTAAACTCTTTTAAAGCTTCAAAAACTTTCTCCTGGATTTCCAACAATAGCCCTCCAATGGCCATTTTGTAGGTTTTTGTATCTGACTTAAGGCGGTCAGGAACTACATTGTCAATGTTTTTGATGAAAATAAGGTCAGCAGAAATATCATTTAGATTTTCCAATAAAGCACCGTGACCGGCTGGACGGAACAAAATGGATCCATCTTCTTCAAGGAATGGCTCATTATCCATCGAGACGGCAATGGTGTCAGTTGATTTTTTCTGCTGTGAATAAGTTACCTCGTATTTAAGCCCTGTTTTGGACTCTAATTTTGGTACTATGCTTTCTATTTCCTTTCGGAATTTTTCTTCATGTTCCGGCGAAACGGTAAAGTGAATTTTGACAAGTTTACCTTTTCCCACTGCATATTGTGAGCCCTCGATCAAGTGCTCATAAGCAGGTGTCCTTGCTTCAGATTCGTATTGATGGAATTTTAAAAGCCCTTTGGGAAGGTTTCCATAACCTAGTCCAGAGTCTTCTAGAAGCGTACCTACTATTTCTTTATAATCATTTCTATCGAGACAATCAGCAATCGAAGTGTTCTTTTCTTTCAATGCCGCATTCAAATCATCATAGAAAGCGAATTTTTCGATTTTGTCTATGAACTTCTGCACAAAAGCCGATTTGCTCAAGTCACCATCTCCATCCAAAAAGGAGAAGAGGTCTTTAAACATCCTGGATGCAGCGCCTGAAGCAGGAACAAACTTCACTACTTCTATAGATGCTGCTTTTTTGGGATAAGTTTCTACAAAATGCTTCAATTGATCATTCGAAAGCACCTGAATGCCATCCTGTGGAGTTGCTGGGCCTGTTATTTTCAAATAAGGAAAGCCATCCTTAAAGTTTGAAATTTGCTCCGCTACTGTATCAGGATCCATTCCTTGGGCAATAATTTTGTCTTTCAACAGGGTATCCATGTGGTCTTAGGGTTAATGGTAAAAACTGTAATTTAACAGGTCGGAGGGCATCACTCAAATTTCAAGAGGAATTTATTAAGAAGTGATGTTGATTTTTTTCCGTGTAGGCTTAAAATTTAAACTTCGGAAACGAGCTGGAAACGAATTTTTTGACCTGGAGCCTTTTGAGCTATAACTCTCAGGTCCTTTTCATCAATTTGTAAAACTCTTGGATAACCTCCTGTTACTTGCGCATCTTGCTGCAATACCAATAGTTTTCCACCCGAAGTCAATTGAATGGTTCCCGGATAAACAGGAGCAGTTAGAATATCTGAGATTTGATTGGAGACCAATTCTTCCAGTTGGATTGCCATCGTATTTTTCATAATTGAAATATGGAAATCCCTGGATAGAAGCATCTTTTGTTCGTTGGGATCCAACAAGTACCACTCCGGACCAGGGTAAACCCTGATTTCTTCTTTTTCCAAATAGCTATTATCCCATTTAGGATGTGAAAAAGTAGTTTTTACCGGGTTTGAGAGGTTGGTGAAAAATGGAATTTTTGCTCCTTTTGTAATAGATGCAGCATCTGTGATGCCGTTTAGTTGACTTCTGGAACCTAAGATCTCTTGGGTTTGAAATCCTCCCCGAATTCCCAAATAAATTAAAGAACCGCGCAGAAATTTTCCTATTTCTAAAAGATCACCTTCTTGAATCTCTATAACTCCAATACAGGCTATATTTTTCCCATTGAGCTTGATGGTAGATAAAGCACCTGAAATACAAATTTGACAGGCTTGCTCAAACTGTAATTTCAATCCAGGTTGTTGGATTTCCAGTTGGGCGTCTCCAGGTGAATTTTTAAGTAAATGATTATTCCATAAAAAAGCTTCCAAATCTCCCGGACCTGATTGTGGTACACCAAATTGGACTAAGCCTGTTCTTCCTAAATCCCTGATTTTCGTTCCCGGACCTGTTTGAATTAGATTCAAATAAGCTATATCCTTGATCATACCTGTTCCGGATGTTTTGGATTTCGTTTCAAGCGCTCATATTCTGATTCAGAAATAGGATTAAACTGAATCAGGTCACCTGCTTTTCCCCAAACTGGTGGGATAGAAGAGGGAGTAAAAAAAGGAATAGGGCTCCTTCCTATGATATGCCAGCCACCGGGGGATTCCAGAGGATAAACACCTGTTTGATCTCCTCCAATGGCCACAGAGCCTGAAGGAATGCTACGGTCTGGTATGGATTTTCTGGGAGTAGAAAGTATGGGGTCTAAACCTGAGAGATACATAAACCCAGGTAAAAAACCATAGAAGAAAATCCTATAATTGGCTTGGCTATGCAGTTGAACAATTTCCTCCTCTGACATTTTTTTTTCTGAAGCCAAATTGAGAAGGTCTTTCCCAAATTGGCCTCCGTAACATACGGGAATTTTCCAAACCGTATCTGAAAGAGTAGCTCTTTGAGTGGAGGTAGTTTTAATCAGCTTTTGAAACTGATCTTCGGGAAATTGATTTTTCCACTTAACGACAATTGATTGATAGGCTACCCTCAAATCATCTATTTCATTTCCCAGATCTTTTAGCAGGGATTTTTCTAATGATAATCTCTTAATCAAAAGAGAATCACTTACTTGTTCGGACCATTTTATTTCGGTGTATTGTGGACCAATTTGAAAAACTGAAGGAGTCAATTCCACCATTTCTTCCTGATTTTCGGTAAAAAATTCAATAATCCGGGGTTATCTCCGTGAAAACAAAGTGTATCAGCAGGAACCGAAATCATGGTTCCATTGACCGTTTGGATTTTGCCTGAGTTCAATATGGGTTCTAAGTGTTTTTCAACAGAATCATACTTTGTTAAAAGAGAGTCTGCCTCTGATCTAGGCCTTAATTTTAGATCTTCCCCATAAGTACGGTCGCCGAAAATTTCTCTTTTGATAGCCAATCCAGCCAATTTTGCTGCCTTTTCCATCTCTGAACCCGGTGGAACAAAGACGGTGGTTTCAGGAAGGTTTTCGATCAAAAAGTGGCAAAGTAATTCCGCTAATCTGGAATCTTTGGCTGCATCATTATACAAAGCTCCATGAAACTTGATATGATCTAATTCAAGTCGGGTATTTTGCCTTACGGATTCGAATAATTCCAATTGACTGGCTAAGGCATCGATTAGATATTCATCAGAAATATCCATGGATTTCCTGCCGAAATTTTCCAGATCAGGATAGGAGGGATGTGCACCTGCTGCTTTCCCGAATTTTTCACATAGAGAAAGTGTGTGGGCAATGGTACTCTGATCCCCAAAATGCCCTCCGCAGGCTATGCTGGCTGCATCAATCAAGGGAATGATTTGGGCTTCATTTTCTACCCCTTCACCTAAATCACAGTTGATCTGAATTTTGGCTTTTTCCATATTCTAAATTAAGAAAGAAAACAGGAAAAGATTCATTTATCCTCAAATTGACATCCTTAGAGCTGTTTTTTAACTTTGAGTATCTTTTAACTTAAACCTGAAAATTATGGGAAAAGGAGATTTGAAATCTAGACGAGGAAAAATCAATCGTGGAACTTTCGGAGCAAGCAGACCCAAAAAAGAGGCCAATCGTCAGACCAGAAAGGCCAAAATGGGTTTGGATAAAAAGTAAAGCATTGATCAATAAAAGAGGGTTTTGGCCCTCTTTTTTATTTTTCATGTGACCTAATATAATGTAGCTGAGGTACTTTTTCTACGAAAATTTGGCTGGAGATACATTGGAATTTTAGCATTTGATCAAGAGGTCCGAATAATGAGATTCCTTCTCCCAAAATCACAGGAATTTGGGTTATTATTATTTCATCGATTAGGTCTTCTTTGAGAAAACTTTGAATAGTTTTACCCCCATCGATGTATAAACTCAAGTGACCATTCGAATGAATATCCTTCAGCACATCCCTCAAAATTCCTTGGACCAGAAAAACTTTGTCTTGGAGCTCTTTTGGAATTTGTTTGAGCGTGGTACTCATGACATAAACAGGCTTTTCGTATGGCCAAGGAATGTCAAAACCCAGTACTGTTTCAAAAGTATGCCTTCCCATCACAAGTGCATCCACGCTTTGCATGAAAGCTGCGTAGCCGGAATCGACTGTGTTGAGTTCCGGAACTGATTCCAAAAAGTCTATTCCGCCGTTTTTATCCGCAATAAAGCCATCCATGCTTGTAGCAATGAATACCTTGTTTTTTGCCTTTTCTACCATGAAATTAAAGATTATTATAATATTTGATCCACTCGTTTAATTGCTTAAAATCCAATTGCCCTTTGGCTAATTTCAGATGATGCATGATTGCAAGGGATTTTTTCATTCTACTTTCCGGATTTTTAACTTTAGTCACCAAGTAAATCAGTGATCTTTGTTTCCCGGGAGTAAGTGATTTAAAGAAAGCACTGCCTTCTTCATCCTGATCCATCAATACCAAAAATTCCTCAGGAACTTCATGTCCATATTCACTTAAGTCCCGCTCGATTTGGATAGTTGCCTTTTTGTTCTCATCCAAATCAAGTTTTTTGCGGAGCTCTTGATTGATAAGGATATACCAGCATTCTTTTGCTTTCATCAAAGCCATATGAAAAGAATCACTTTCGTTAATCTTTACTAGCACTCTTCTGTGATTTTTATCCATCATTTGCTCGGCAATTACATCTGGAACCGGAAAATGATAGTGCCAATGATTGAAATCAAATTTACCTAGCCGACTTTCAAAATTGAGCATTCTTTTTCTTATCACGATAATAATTGATTTAGCTTTTTCAGCTTTCACTCCGAATCTAGGTCAAGGAAATAAGATTAAATTCTCCTTTTTTCAAAAGAAAATTGATTACTTGTAAGAGTCAAAATTTTAGAAATATGCGCTCAAAATTGCCCCACATAGGGACGACTATTTTTACAATCATGTCTAAAATGGCTCAGGAGGAAGGAGCAATTAATTTATCCCAAGGCTTTCCGGGCTTTGGTGCCGATCCCGAATTATTGGATATGGTGGCAAAGTATACCAAAGCCGGATATAATCAATATGCACCCATGAGTGGGATTCCTTCTTTAAGGGAAAAAATGGCGGAAAAAACGCTAAGGTGCTATGGTGCCAAGGTGAATCCTGAAACAGAAGTCAGCATAGTTTCAGGAGCGACAGAAGCAATTTTTTCTTCAATTACTGCGATGATTCATCCTGGTGATGAGGCGATTATACTGGAGCCCGCCTATGATAGTTATGAGCCAGCTATATTATTGAGTGGAGGTATTCCAATTCGAGTTCCATTGAATTCAAGTGATTTTTCGGTTGACTGGGAAAGGGTGAAAAACTCCATCACCTTTAAGACTAAATTGATTGTCATCAATAGTCCTCATAATCCAAGCGGATATGTGTGGACTCAAGATGATTTGGATCAATTGGCCGAATTAGTCAGAGAAAGGAATATTTATGTCGTCAGTGATGAGGTATATGAACATATCACATTTGATGGCCGGCCCCATCTTTCCTTAGTTGGACATGAGGAATTGAGGCAAAAATCCTTTGTATGTGGATCCTTTGGGAAGACTTTTCATGTAACGGGATGGAAATTGGGCTACTGTATAGCTCCTGAAAAGCTAACAGAAGAGTTCCGAAAAATCCATCAATATGTGACTTTCAGCTCGGTTACTTTTTTACAATATACTCTTGCGGAATATCTGGAAAAACCTGAGCGATATGAGTCGATTCCTGGTTTTTATCAAGAAAAGAGGGATTTATTCTTAACTGGCTTGAAAGATACAGGCTTGGAGTTTCAGGCTACCCAAGGAAGTTTTTTCCAAACAGCCAGCTATGGACATCTTTCAAAAATTGGGGATAGAGAGTTAGCAGAGAAAATGACTAAGGAATTGAAAGTTGCCTGCATTCCTGTATCCTCTTTTTATCATAATCAAAAAGATGACAAGATCATTCGCTTTTGCTTTGCCAAAGAAAATTCAGATTTGGAAGAGGCTTTGGTCCGTCTGAAGAATCTTGGAGAATTATTCAAAAAATAAGCGGCAGAGATTTCTCCCCGCCGCGGTCGTGTTAAGCATCCTTTCCTAATCAGGCCAGGCTCTTTCTACAAAATTCCAGGCATTTTTGCACTTCAGCTACTGGATTAGATCCTTCCGGTACCTGATATTCCAGTTCTATAGTTGCTGGGAACTTGTATTTATTTTTTTGCATGAGTTTGAGTACATCTCCTATAGGAGTGTCTCCACTTCCCCATACCACGTTTCCTTTGCCATTTTCAGGCCTCTGACGATCTTTGGTATGCATGCTGAGGATATTCTTCTGCTGTTTTTCAATCAATTGAAGTAAATCTTTGTGCCCTGCAGCGATATAATGTCCCATATCCAAATTCAGTGCATTTTTTGGGCTTTGAGCCAAGGCTGTATCCCAAAAGTCAAAGGTTTGTTGTTCGTGTCCATGATAGGCAACTGCCATACCAAACTGTTCCCCCATTTTACCCAATTTTAAGGTATGGGCATCGTTTGAGGGATGCTCTAAGGTTACATGACTGGTGCCGAGAGCTTTGGCTGCTTTCATTCCATAAGCGATTTCAGCATCCGTATTATTCATTCCAAAGGCGCTAGGTTTGAAAGCATAGATACTCACACCAGCATCCTTGTACATTTTTCTCAATTGTTCGAAAGGCTTCATGGAGGCATTCGCTCTCCATTGTGCAACTTCCTGAGAATATGCCTCGGCAGCTTTTCTGATTTCTGCCAATTCATTCTTTTCATTGTCTGAAAGAGTTTCTCCTCTTCTTTCTCTTCCACCCAATTGCCATGCTTTCATCCTATCAAATGTTGGGGAAGGCATACCTGCAAATGATTCCGCTGGATCTCCCATTAGTTCAACAGCACTTAAACCTGAGTCTGTTATATATTTCAGGGTTGCTTCGGCACTTTGGTCAGGAAGTGATCGGAATGAATAGGTAATGCATCCAATCTGAACTCCATTAATCTGACTATCCGGTTTATTGTAATTTTTGATGATCGAGGGGGCTCCCTCTAGCCAAGCAGGAGCTAAGGCTAAGCCAGCGGCTCCTAAAGTGGATTTAATAAGAAAGTCTCTTCTGTTCTTCATGGTCGTTTGCAGGTTAGATTAGGTTTGAAGCTATTGTTTCAAATTAACAAAATAGATTCGTATATACGAATATTTCATTTGAAATATTTAACAGAAGAGCTTTAAAGGCCTAAAAACAAGAAACTAAGGATTAAATATAAACCTTTCTTTGAAAAGAAAGCAAGCATAACCTAAAAAAATAAAAAAAGAAAACTGCATTTATCGCTAAATTTCTGCATTGAAGGAATTAAGTATTTTTTCAAGCTCGGCAATATTCATATTTGTTTAATTAATCATTTAGATCATGAAAAAGAACTATTGTAACATTTTAAGATTAACCTTGCTTTTTTGCATAGGTTTTGTGTTTCAGTTGCAAGCACAAACAGAGAAAAGTCTTCTTTGGAAGATTAGCGGGAATGGATTAGAAAAAGATTCCTATGTATTTGGTACCATTCACATGATTTGTCCTGATCAATTTTTGATGAATGAGGAAATTAAGGGTGCTTTCACTGGTACTGAACAGTTGGTTTTAGAATTGGATATGGATGATCCGGAACTGCAGCAAAAGATGCAGGCAGTATCTATCAATTCCGGAATGAAAAATATCCAAGGAGAAATGAAAGAGGAACAATCCAAGGCTTTGGATCAGTTTTTAACTCAAAATTATGGGGCAGGATTGGCTCAAATGGGGATACTGAAGCCATTTGTATTGACTTCCATGGTCTTGATGAAGCAATTGCCTTGTGATCAAATGGAGAGTTACGAGTTCTTTTTTACGCAGATGGCTCAGCAGCAGGGAAAAGAAATTCTAGGTTTGGAAGATGTAGCATTCCAAGTAGGGATTTTTGATCAGATTCCTTTGAATATTCAGTTGGAAGAGCTTGGGAAAATGGTTACCACAGATGAGTCCATGAAAGAGTTTCAGACTACGGTTGAAGCTTATGTTGCTCAGGATTTGGATAAGTTGTACCAAACCATCAGCGATAATCCAATGACCGGTAATTTTTCAGAAATTCTTCTGGACCAAAGAAATGAAAACTGGATTCCGGTCATGAAAAAACAAATGGAAGAAAAGTCTACCTTTTTTGCGGTAGGATCAGGCCACTTGGCAGGTCAAAAAGGAGTCTTGAATCTTTTAAAAGAAGCTGGCTATACGCTTTCGCCAGTTAACTAATAGTTAATTCAAAACAATGGGATTTCAGGGTAAAATATCTGAAAAACATCTTTACTGGGTTCTACAGGTACTTGGCTGGAGTTCCATTGTTTTTATTGAAACCATCAATTATACCTTCTTTATTGTCGGAGAGTTTAATTGGGAATACGTGATGCAGTTTTTAATCATGTCATTTCTAGGATTGACTGTTTCTCATTTTTACAAAACCTATTTTATCCCTAAATCTCAATTTCAAAAGAAACTTTCCAGAATCTGGGTGAAAGGGCTAGTGGATGTTTTTGGGATTACATTCATCATGACGGCTTTATTGTATCTCCCTCTAATCATGAGTTTTGAGTTTGAGGGGCTTAATTCTCAGTTTATTATCAGTTACTTTGGACAACTCATGAATTTGGGACGCTACGTGATGGGCTGGGTGATTATCTATTATCTTTTCCATATCATGAAGCACACGCAGGAGGTGACTGAGCAAAAGCTTTTGCTGGAGAATTTGGCCAAAACATCTGAGTTGGAACTCTTGAAAAATCAATTGAATCCTCATTTTTTATTCAATTCTCTCAATAGTATCAAGGCCTTGGTTTTAATTGATCAGGAGAAGGCAAGAGATGCAATAATCAAGCTTTCGGAATTGCTGAGATTCTCTCTGAATTATGAGAAAGCTCCTTTAATAGCTTTGAATGATGAAATGAAGGAGGTAGAAAAGTATCTTTTGCTGGAGCAAATCCGCTTTGGAAAGAGATTGGATGTTCATATTCAGCTGGAGGAGGAAACCCTGGAGTTGAAAGTGCCTCCAGCCATGGTTTTAACCTTAGCTGAAAACGCGATTAAACATGGGATCACCAAGCTACCGGATGGGGGTTCTATCCACGTGTCGAGCAAAAAAAGAGGAAAAAACTTAATAGTTGAGGTGACAAACTCAGGGCAGTTGAATGATACTTTCAACTTGGGGATCGGGCTTCAAAACGTACAAAAAAGATTAGAATCCCTTTTTGGGGAGAATTCAAAATTCATGCTCGACAGTAACTCTTCCAATGAAGTTCGAGCTACTATCAATCTACCAATCAATTAACATGAAAAAGCGGGTTTTCCTTGTGGATGATGAAAATTTGGCTCTCGAGGAGTTACAGGTACTACTTCAACCCTTTCCGGAATTGGAAATAGTTGGCAAATCTGACCGGGTGCAGGAAGCTATAATCCAATGCAATGAATTAAAACCGGATTTGATATTTCTGGATATCAACATGCCCGGAATGGATGGATTTCAATTTCTTGAGCAATTGGATGAGGTGAACTCTGTCATTTTTGTAACTGCCTATGATCAATACGCCATCAAAGCTTTTGAAATTAACGCCTTGGATTATTTGCTGAAACCTCTGAATCCCACACGGTTAAAAGAAGCTGTCAATCGCTTTTTGTCCAAAGAATCAGATGTGGAAAGTACAGAAGAAAGGCTCTCTCCAGAAAAGAAGATTTTCATCAAGGATGGAGATTCTTGTCATTTCGTTCCGGTTTTTAAAATATTCTTATTGGAAAGCGTGGGGAATTATGTACGGGTTCACTATGAGAACCAAAAGCCACTTTTACATAAATCTCTAAGCTATTTGGAATCCAGACTTCCTACAGATCTCTTCTTTCGGGCAAATCGTCAGTACATGTTTAATATGGATTTTATTCAGAAAATTGAACCCTACTTCAACAGTACCTTGTTGATCAAATTGAACTCAGGTCATGAAATTGACTTAAGCCAGCGGCAGAGTGTGAAGTTCAGAGAAATCACGGGTATTTAAAAAGGCAAAATGAAATCACTTGAAAAAAGAATTGCAGAAGGAGATTTTTTGAAAGAATTGGACTTTCAGACTGCCAGAAGTTCTGGTCCGGGAGGACAAAATGTAAATAAAGTTGAAAGCAAAGTTCAATTGTACTTTGATGTACAAAACTCTACTGTTTTATCTGATGAGGAAAAAGAAAAACTATCCCAAAAATTCAAAAACAAGATAGATCTAGAGGGTAAGTTACAGCTTCAAAGCCAAGAAAAACGTTCTCAAATTCAGAATAAGGAATTGGTAGTAAAAAAGTTTTACGATTTGCTTAGAAAGGCATTTGAAAAAAGAAAAATCAGGAAAGCAACCAAACCCACCAAGGCAGCAGTAGAAAAGAGAATCAAGGAGAAAAAAGCAAGATCAGAGAAAAAAGCCGGCAGGGGCTGGACCAAAGACTATTAAACTCTATTCTTCTGATCCAAAGGTTTTTACCAAGAGTTTTTCACATACTTTTTGACTAAGAGTTTCCTTTTCGACATCTCCGTAACTGATGACCATACTTTGATCAAAAGCTTCCTTTGAAACCACCTTCAATTCTGTTCCCAAAGTCAAGTTTCGGCTATTGAGATACTCCAAAAATTCTGTACTGGAATCTGCCAAAGCAGCTAAAATCACTTCTTGTCCCGCTTTTGCTTCTGATAAGTTTTTGAACCTCAAATCCTGAATTCTTCCTTGTTTGTCGGGAATAGGAGAGCCATGGGGATCTACTGTTGGAAAACCCATCATTTCATCCATTCTTTCAAAAAATTTAGGTGCATGAATATGCTCCACCTGCTCAGCGATTGCATGTACCTCTTCCCATCCAAAGCCCATTTTTGTGACCAAAAACATTTCTGTCAATCTATGCTTTCGGATAATCAAAGCAGCCTCTTTTTTTCCTTTAGGGGTTAATAATACAGGTTTATATTTTTCATAGACACAAAGCCCCGTTTTCTGCAAGTTTTTGACCATGGAGTTTGCGGTAGGCATACTGACTTGAAGCTGATTAGCCAATTCAGAAATATTGACTTCACCTTGTTCATTTGACAGATTAAAAAGGGCTTTGAGATAATTTTCTTCCGTGGTAGAGGCCATAATTAAAATTTGAGTACTCAAATATGTAAAAAAAATTGATAGAATAAATTTGTTAGATAACTCTAACATTGTAATTTTGTAATTCTAATTAAAATAGTTAGCTCTTTAATCTTATTGATTTACAAGAAACTATGATCACTCGCTTACTGCTTACTCTTTCATTTTGTTATCTTTTGAATGGTACTGCCCAAGGTCAACATAGCTTAAAGGGTAGGGTACTTTCAGGGGGAAAGGCTGTAGAGTTTGCTACTATATTTTTACCCGATTCTGGGAAAGGTGCAGTTTCAGAAGCCGATGGGCATTTTCAGATTTTTGGATTACAAAAAGGGAGGCTAAAAGTAGAGATTTCCCTTTTAGGATTTAGAAGGTATGTCACTGAGGTAGAGATTCCATACGAGGGTGCTTTGATTGTTGAAATGGAATCTTTGGATTCAAGCTTAGATGAAGTAGTGGTCAGTGGAACTTTACAGGAAGTCTCCAGGCTTAATAGCCCGGTTCCGGTGGAGGTTTATAAGGAGGGCTTTTTTAAAGCCAATCCCACACCATCCTTATTTGAATCCTTACAGAATATTAACGGAGTAAGACCTCAAATCAATTGTAACATTTGTAATACGGGGGACATCCATATTAACGGTTTGGAGGGACCCTACACCATGGTATTGATTGATGGAATGCCCATTGTTTCTGGTTTGTCTACTGTGTATGGTCTAACAGGCATCCCGCAATCTCTTATCGATAGAATTGAAGTGGTCAAAGGTCCTGCATCCACTTTGTATGGATCAGAGGCAGTGGGGGGCTTGATTAATATCATCACCAAAAACCCAGATTTAGCTCCTAAAGTCGGGGTAGATGCCTTTAGCACTGGCTGGGGAGAGTATAATTTGGATCTAGATATTCGTTCCAAGTGGGGAAGGTCCGTAAAGTCTTTGACTGGAATTAATGCTTTTTATTATGATAACCCCATCGATAATAATGGAGATGGGATGACGGATTTGACCCTTGCTAAGCGTATCTCTATTTTTCAAAAATTAGCAGTAGATAGAGCAAGCAAAAAGGGATTGAATGTAGCTCTTCGCTACTTGTATGAGGACAGGTGGGGTGGTCAGATGGATTGGACTTCAACCAACCGCGGAGGAGATGAAATTTATGGCGAAAGTATTTATACGAGTAGATGGGAGGTTTTTGGAAATTATGAACTTCCGGGCAGTGAAAAGTTGAATTTTCAATTTTCAGCAAACGGGCATAATCAAAACTCTGTGTACGGTGATGTCATTTATATCGCAGATCAAACCATCGCTTTTGGACAATTGACTTGGGCTGAAAATTTAGGAAATCATCAATTGCTCTCCGGTTTGGCTTACAGATATACTAAATACGATGATAATACTCCAGCAACCTCTTCGGTAGAGTTGGACTTAAATCAACCTTCAATCATTCATTTACCCGGAGTATTTGTTCAAGACGAGATCAAATTGACTACTAGTCAAAGTTTACTCTTAGGGGCGAGAGCAGATTATAATTCCATTCATGGAGCCATTTTCAGTCCTCGCCTTAATTATAAAATTTCATCTGCTGATCAGACGATGGTTTTTAGATTATCAGCGGGAAATGGCTTTCGGGTTGCTAATGTATTTACGGAAGATCATGCTGCTTTGACCGGAGCCAGAGAAGTGGTATTTGAAGAGGAATTGCAGCCAGAACGTTCCTGGAATGTCAATGCGAATGCCATCAAAAAATATTACAGCAGTAAAGGGGCATTTCTCAGTTTAGATGCTTCACTATTCTATACCTATTTCACCAATAGGATCATTCCAGATTACGAAACTAATCCAAACCAAATCATTTATGCCAATTTGGATGGTCATGCTGTTTCGAAGGGAATTTCATTGAATTCTAATTTTGCATTGCCAAGTGGCTTGGAAGGAAGTGTTGGAGCCACGCTGATGGATGTGACTTTTACGGAAGAAGGAGTCAGTACCCGACAGCTTCTATCAGAGAGATTTTCAACTGTTTGGAATATTGGTTATACGATTTACCCTTTGGATTTAAAAATTGACTATACCGGAAATCTTTATAGTCCTATGCGTTTACCTTTACTGGGGGAATTGGATGATAGGCCCGAGTTTTCTCCCTGGTGGAGTATACAGAATATTCAACTCACTAAATCCATTGGCAAAAAATGGGAGGTTTATGGTGGAATTAAAAATCTCCTGAATTTTACGCCTCCTGCCAACAGCATTGCCAGGGCCTTTGATCCTTTCGATAGAGGAGTAGAGTTCGGTTCAGATGGATCGGTTATCCCAACTCCCAATAATCCGAATGCGCTTACCTTTGACCCCACTTATATGTTTGCTCCTAATCAGGGGATTCGGGGTTTTCTTGGAGTTCGGTTTACACTCTTAGATTAAAAAATAAGCTGTCTCCATATAGACTAATCAGTTTAGTCCGTTCAAGCATGGAGACAGCTATTTTATTTTAAAACAGGCTTCGTTTTTTCTTCTTTTTTCTAGTCATAAAAAACAAGGTAAAACCAGAAAAAACTGTAGCTAAGCCAAATAGTGAAAATGCTCTTAAGAGTAAATTGTTGAAATCATCTCTGCCTGCATAATCCATGGTATGAAACATCCAAAGGAAATCAAACCAGCGCCAACTCCTATGTCTTACTCTTTCAAAGTTCCCACTTTTGGCGTCAATGTAAGCTGTTAAATTTTCAGGGTGCTCAAAATGAATCGCCCAGGCAGGCAAAGGACGTCCTCGGTACTCATGATGTGAACCCGTCTCAGTTAGGTATTCAGCCTCTTTGATTTGAAGATTACCTTTGATGTAAATCTGAGCTATTTCCCGAGCTTCTTTTTCAGTGATTTCTTCTTTTTTCAGGCCATTTTGAGCATGATAAAGTACATTTTCATTGACCCAATAGTAGGGTTGATGATTGACAAATCGAAGTTCTAAAGAGGAGATTTGTAAAGTTGAGTCTAGACTTGAAGGGTTGATCAAATTACTTGGAGATTCGTGCATCATATGTTCCTGATGGAAATGATCTCCATGAATTTCATCAATATCAGTCCAACTGAAATAAAGTCCACTGATAGTCCACAATAAGAATTGGATTCCTATAAATACGCCTAAAAATCTATGGATTTTTCGGGCGAAATACTGATTATTTTTTCTCATAGGTGGGTGATAGGTGAGTTTTCTCTCCAGTAAAATTTGTTATTATTTAGCTGTTTTTGAAATCAAATTTGATTTGGGTTGTACTCCAGCTAACAGTAATTTCTCCCATGCCAGGAGCAGTTTCCTGAACAAAATAGGTCAGAGATTCAACAGGTTGGTCGAGCTCTTTGGGTGTGACCGTAAATCGTAAAATGTCTTTTTCTTGGCTATAGTCATCAGCTAAGTGCATATCCCAGTTTTCATTTAGAATGATGATCCATTCATTTTCTCCAGGAATGGTAAAGAATCCGTATTTCCTGGCTGGAACTTCTTTGCCATTAATGCTGACAGGCTTGTCAAACTGAATTGAGGTGGCTTTATGTGCTCCTGTGACCCAAACTTCTCCGTAAGCGACTAATCCACCAAATATCTGTCTTCCTCTTACACTTGGAGAGGAGTAATCTATGTGTACATGGTTGCCATCTATCATTGCCATAGCGCTAGTCCTAGGGCTTTTGGAGGGAGTAGCATTTTCGGCCGGAGCTTCATGATTTGCATGATCTTCATGATTCATTTCTCCATTTGAATCGGAGGACTTTGGACTGCAAGCAATTGCCGCGAAAAGGGTGAATAATAGAATTCTGTTTTTCATATGTTGGGTTTTGGTTATATTTTTCTTCGTAATAGTTGAGCGTTCGCTGCGCAAATGATGGTACTTAAACTCATCAAAGCGGCTCCAACAGCAGGTTGAATCATCAAGCCAGGGATAAAACCTGTGGCAAGGGGTAAGGCAATTGCATTATATCCGACTGCCCATCCTAGATTTTGAATCATCTTGTTATAAGTTGCCTTTCCAAAGAGAATTAATTTGGCTATATCTTGAGGATTGCTGTTGACCAAAATAATATCAGCTGTCTCTACAGCGACGTCTGTTCCTGAACCTACAGCAATTCCTATATCAGCTTTTGCTAAAGCAGGGGCGTCATTGACACCGTCTCCAGTCATAGCTACGAATTCACCTTTTTTCTGTAATTCTTCAATGACTTTTACTTTTTCGTCCGGAAGCACTTCGCTGTAATACCCATCTAATTTTAGCTGTTCACTTACCGCTTTTGCAGTTTTTTCATTATCACCGGTTGCCATGTATAACTTAATTCCCTTTTCTCTTAGGGTCTTTATAGCTTGATGACTTTCTTCACGAATGCTGTCTGCCAATGCGATGAAACCAAGAAGTTTCTTCTCTTCTAAGAGAAAAACAATTGTTTCTGCTTCATCAGAATCTGTTTCCTGAGGTATTGAGATTGAGTTTTCTTCCAAATAACCTGGACTGACTACTTGATAGGTTTTACCATCGATGTCTCCTTGAATTCCCTTACCTGTTATGGATTCAAAGTTGGAGACTTCCTTTAATGTGATATTTGCCTCTTTTGCTTTTTCAAGGACTCCCTGAGCGATTGGATGCTCAGAACTGGATTCCAAAGAAGCAGCGAATTTTAGAATTTGATCTTTTTTCCATTCTCCTGAAGAATGAATTCGAGTTACTCCAAATTTCCCCTCAGTAAGAGTTCCTGTTTTATCAAATACAATAGCACTTACTTTTCTGGCATTTTCAAAGGCAGTTCGATTTCGAATCAAAAGCCCTTTTTCTGCTGATAGGGAAGTGGAAATAGAAACAACCAACGGAATGGCTAATCCCAATGCATGAGGACATGCGATGACCATAACAGTTACCATCCTGCCTAGAGAAAAGTCAAAATCCTTTCCTAAAATAAGCCAAACTGATAAAGTGATAATTCCAGCACCAATAGAGATGAATGTCAGCCATTTAGCTGCGACATTAGCTAAATTTTGAGTTTTGGATTTACTTTGCTGCGCCTCCTTGACCATATTGATTACCTGATTCAGGTAGGAGTCTTCACCAGTTTTGGAGATCTTGATTTTGAGAGATTGTTTACCGTTGATTGATCCACCTATGACGTCGTCTCCTTTGTCTCGCTTTACCGGCTTACTTTCACCCGTTAACATACTTTCATCAAGATGACTTTCACCCTCTTCAATGGTGCCGTCAGCAGGAATCTTTTCATTAGCTTTTACCAAAATCAAATCCCCCTTTTTTAATTCGCCCGCGGAGATATCTTTGGTTTCTCCATCGACAATCAAATGAGCCTCGTTAGGCATTAAATCCGCCAGTTTTTCCAAAGCTTTGGAAGCACCCATAATTGAGCGCATTTCCATCCAATGCCCAAGAAGCATGATGACAATTAGTGTGGCCAGTTCCCAAAAAAAGCCCATCCCCTCTAAGCCAAAAACCACAGCGGAACTGTAAACATATGCTACTGTAATAGCAAGGGCTATTAAAGTCATCATTCCAGGATTTTTATCTGTTAACTCTTCTTTTAGCCCCTTGAGAAATGGCCAGCCACCATAAAAAAACAGAATACTGGCAAGCCCAAATACTACATAATCTTTTCCTTCAAATTGGATGTTGAAGTTCAACCAATCTTGAATCATATCTGAAAAAAGAAGAATTGGAATCGTCAGAATTAGTGAGATCCAAAACCTAATTTTAAAATCCTTGATCATGTGGGCATGATGATCATGGTGGTTTTCCTGGTGATGTTGATGGTTAGAATGTTCCATAAAAAGATTAATCAGGTTAGTTTAAAATATTGAAATTTAAATAGATATGGTCTATTTATTCTCAGATGTTTCGAAATACAAATGATAATGCTTACTACATCCAGGGTTAAAAGCTGCCTGGCAATTGGGACAGGTATTGTTGGAGTTCATATAATCTTTGATACTCAACTCTGTTCCACAAACACCACATAGGATGGCTTTTTGGTCAAACTCTTTTTTAGGCCACACTTGATGAGTATGGTCGGCCTCTTCTTCATGACAGGAAAAGCAGGGGTAGTACTTCTCGCAACACTTAAACTTGATAGCTATCACATCCAATTCGGAATGCCAGTGGACGCATCTGGTTTGATTATCTACAGGTTTTCCAAAAACATTGATACCTCGGATTTGAGATACTTTTAAAGGTTCCAAAACTTTGGTTTGAGAATAAGCCTCTAATGAATAAAGAAAGCAGGCTAAAGAGAAAAGAATTAATCGGATCATATTGGGTAGGAAATAAAAAGTGAGCCCAAAGGCTCACTTTGAAATTATAAGTTCACTGTTAATGTATCTTCCACAGCTCCACAATTTAGCATTGAACTACCAAAAAGCGGGTTTTTGATATCTGAGGAGGCACTTAACCACATTCCACCGGTGTTGTTTTTGTACATAGGGCAATATTGATGGTAAAGGGTTCTATCTGCACCTGCAATTTTAAGAAAGTCCTTCATCAATACGCTTAATGCCTGGAAGCTTTCTCTCTGAACAGCAATATCATCCGATGCAATATTGGAAGCAAATTGAGCAGCTTCAGTTTGGACTCTCTCCAATTCTTCAATGTCTTCTCCCTGAGAAGAAGCAATATCATAAGCGTTTAATGCTTCTGTTAGAGCTTTGCTTTTTTCAGCAGCATCTGACGAATTATCTGCCACAAGTGCATCTTTTACAGCTAAATAAGCATCAATAATTCCTAAAGTTCCAGAATTATTAGAAACTGAAGTTGTTTGACTAACTTCAGTTTCCTGCATTTCACTTGAATCTTGAGACTCTTCGGTTTTCGAGCCAGAACAAGAAATTAGGGCAAAAGCCAGTGCTAGGGAAAATAAACCTGTTTTTGTCATGAGTTTTAATTTAATGATTATGAGATGTTGAAATTGTAGTTTTCGATTGTTCAGTGGCCAAGACCGCTTGACCTTTTAGGTAGGTTTGCTTGACCTCGCCACATGTGAGCATGGAAGCTCCAAAGTAGGGGTTGGTAATATCTTTTCTTTCAGAAAGCCAAAAAGCTCCCTGATTCCCAAATGCCATAGGACAATAGTCTTTATATACAGCCTCTTTATTCAATCCGAATAATTCAGTCATTTCCAATACAGCTTCAGATAGGGAGGAAAAGCCTTTCCTTGCTTCATCTATCGATGAGGCCTTTTCCATATTTCCAACAGCCGCGTTCAGCTGGGCCTGGACTTTCATCCATGAATCATGGGCTTTACCTTCTACAAGCTTCATATCTACTTGAGAAACTGCTTTTTTTACCTCAGTCAAGTCTTTTTGACTCTGGTTCAATTGGTCGGAGACCAAGCCATTTTTTACTCTAAAGTAAGCATCAGCAATTTGAGTGATTTGATCACGGAAGGCCGAAGAAACTTCTAAAGACCTGGTTTCTGGTCGATTCATCATACTAAAGTTTCCAGAAAGCTGTGCTGCTGCATCAATGGCAAATACACCATTGGTGACGATTTCTTCTCCAGCTTGTAAACCGGATTCTATTTGATAATTATCTCCGACCCGAGAACCTAAGGTGATTTCTCTCATTTCATAGGTTGGAATTTCTGAATTAGGCACTTTGAGGTAAACAACTGATCTTTTTCCCGACCAAAGTACAGCCGTACGGGGAATTGAAAGCTTGGCTTGACTTCCTTTTTGAGTACTTTGAATTCTAGCTGTGACAAACATCTCCGGTTTAAGATTGCTTTGACGATTCAAAACCTCCGCTCTGATTGAAGCAGCCCTTGTATTAGGGTTTATCATCGGATCAATGTATGTGACTTTGGCTTTAAAATTTTCGCCTGGGATACCTGCCACATTGAAATTGACTTCATTTCCAACCTTGATAAATGGGAGATCTGATTCATAAGCATCCATCAGCACCCAAAGTCTGGATAGATCCACTACATTGAATAGAACTTGTCCTGTGGAAACATAGTCTCCCACAGCAATATTTCTTTGGGTTACTACACCACTAAATTCAGCGAGGATATCAATTTTATCTTTGACTTGACCTGACTTTTCTATTTCTGAGATTTGGGCATCATTCAGTTTCCAGAGCTTCAATTTTTCTTTTGCCGCTTGGTATAATTCAGGAAAAGAGGCTTTTGTTTTTACAGCCTCGATCAATTCCCGCTGTGCGGTCAATAGTTCCGGTGAATAAATACTTGCCAGCCTTTGCCCAACTCTAACCTGCTCTCCTGTAAATGTGACATAAAGTTTTTCAATCCTTCCAGGAAACTTTGCAGTTATCGCTGCATTTTCTCTCTCATCAGCCTGAATTTTACCTGATAGAAAAAGGTCACCTTTTGCATCAGTTCCTCCCACTATAGTCGTGCTTACATTAGCCATAGCAACAGCCTCAGGAGTCATTTCGAATGCTAGTGGGTTGGAATTTCCAGAGGAGGAATTAGAAGCAACAGGAATCAAATCCATTCCACAAATTGGGCAGTCTCCTGGCTCGTTCAATTTGATCTGGGGATGCATGGAGCATGTCCATAATTGGTCAGTAAGAGTTCCCAAATGATCATGTCCAGCTTCCTGTGAAGTTTCCCCGCTTGGCTTGACCAACCAACCCAAGGCCACTCCCAAAAGAATCAGCCCTGCTATTTTTATCCATTTATTTTCAAGTAGCTTTTTCATGTTTTAGTCATTTAAGCCAGATAGATTACCGGTTCCCAAGGATTCCAGTAAGGCTAAACTTTTATGTTGTTGTACAATTGCCAATATGGCTTTCAATTGATAATCGAGTAAAATTTGCTGAGTAGCCAATACTTCCTCAAAGTCTTTTCCATTAGAGGTAAAAGAGGTTAATACCAAATTGAGTGTTTGATTGGCCAGTTCTGTTTGTTCCTGATAAAGTTTGACTTTTCGATTAGCATCTTCTAGATCACGGATAGCCATAGACCACTCCATTGCTAGCATATTGCTTTCCCTTTCTTTCCTCAATACCGTTGCTTCTTTCAGGTAGTTTGTTTCTTTAATTCTCGATTGAGTTTTTTTCCTGTAAATAGGCAAGGTCATAGTCACCATTGGCATGATCATATCATTTCCACCCATCACCATATTTCCTTCAGGTCTGGGCTGAAAAGGCATATAATTTACCCCGGCCCCAAACATAGGCCTCCCATCTAAACGTGCCATTTTCTCTTGCTGATCCAAGGCTGATAGTTCAGATTCATACATTTGAAGCATGGGATTTTGAGTAGTTATGCTGTCTAAAACCACCATTTTATCCCATATTAATGCAGTTGCTTCCAACTTCTCAGGAATGGCTATCGGAGCCTGGATTTCTCTGTTTAATAGTTTATTAAATTTAATTTGAACAGGAGTCAATTGATCCTTCAAGGTTTCAATTGAACTTTCCAGTTCCCTGATTTGCATTCGAATACGAAGCACATCGCTCATTCCAATACCATTATTGCTCATCCCTGAATTCATTGCTTGCGGACTGGAGGTGGACATAGGTTGAGAGTTGCCCATAGAGCTCATCCCAGAAGAACCAGAGCTTACAGTTTGAGTATTAGTTGAGTTTTGGGGCATGGCGCTTTTGGGACTATTCCCGGCAGAGGCAGCTCTGAATTTACTTAGTGCCAGCGTTTCATATTTCTTTAAATACTCTAAATTTTCCTGACTGATCCTAATCTGTTCCTGAATAGCATAGAGCTCGTACCAAGAATCTTTAACTTGATAGAATAGCTGATTTTTGGCGTTCAAGAAAAGGCTGTATTTGGCTTGAGCCATGTATTTAGCTTCTTCCTTTTGAGTTGCCAGCATCCCAAACCAAGGGAACATTTGCATCAATCTGATATCAGCTAACTGATTTCCCATAAAACGCTCCATGGGTGAAGGGAATATTCCCACACTCAATTCTGGATCTGGGAGGCTACCAACCTGAGGCGCAATTTCCATAGCAGCTAAGTATTCTTGATAATAAGCTTTCAGTTCGGGATTGTTTTCTCCCGCTATTACCAAATAATCATCCAAGGATTGTGTCCAGGCTGGAAAGGTAATGCAGCATGACATGAGTACTATAATGATTGAATTTCTCATATCCTTATTGATTTTCATCCTCTGCAAAAACAGTAGGATTGTTTTTTAACTTTCTTTCTGCCCACCAGCAATAGAGTGTGGGTACTATAAATACGGTCGTTAACTCCAATACCATTCCGCCCAAAGAAGGAATAGCCATAGGAATCATAATATCCGAACCTCGACCGGTAGATGTAAATACCGGTACCAAAGCAAGTAGGGTAGTAGCTGTCGTCATCAAGCAAGGAAGGACCCTTCTTTTTCCAGCCTCCAATACTGCTTCTCTTACCTCTTGGGCTGATTTTGGAGTATTGCTTTTAAAGCTTTGATCTAAATACGAGGCAACCACGACCCCATCATCAGTTGCAATTCCAAACAGGGCAATGAACCCTACCCAAACCGCAACGGATAAGTTGTACACTTTCATTTGGAACAAATCCCGCATGTTAGTTCCCAATAGAGAGAAGTCCATAAACCATTCCTGACCATACAACCATATCATCCAAAAGCCTCCAGAAAAAGCCATTGCAATTCCTGTAAAGACAAAAAGCGTGGTGGATACCGCTCTAAATTGGAAATAGAGAATGAGAAATATGATGATGAGGGATAAAGGAACAACAATGGAAAGCCTTTTTTCTGCCCTGATTTGATTTTCATAGCTTCCTGAAAATTGATACCTAACTCCGGAAGGAACCACTAATTCTCCAGAATCAATTTTGCTTTTCAGATAGCGCTGGGCATCTTCTACTACACTCACTTCAGCAAAACCAGGTTTCTTATCCAATAAGACATATCCTACCAAGAAGGAGTTTTCACCCCGTATCATATCCGGTCCGGGTCTGTAGGTAATATCAACCAATTGCCCCAAAGGAATATAATTTCCCATTGGGGTCGGAACTTGAAGATTGGCAATGGCATCAGGATCATCGCGGAATTCGCGGGCATATCGAACACGTATTGGGAAGCGTTCTCTTCCTTCAACCGTAGTACTCAATTTCATCCCTCCAATAGCGGTCTCAATAAAGTCCTGCACATCGACCACGTTCATTCCATATCGGGAAATTTGCTCTCGATTGATGTCCAATTCCAGATAAGGCTTACCAACTATTCTGTCTGCGAATACCGCTTCACTTTTGACAGAAGGAACCTCTTTGAGATAGTTTTCTAACTTTAATCCAAACTCTTCAATGGTTTGTAAATCAGGTCCATATACTTTTATTCCCATGGGAGCTCTCATGCCAGTTTGTAGCATGACTAAGCGGGTTTCGATGGGTTGAAGCTTAGGAGAAGAGGTGACTCCAGGAATATTAATTACCCCTACAATTTCATCCCAGATATCATCAGGACTTTTGATTTCTTTTCTCCATTGTCTGAAGTATTTTCCATCATCATCTGGTATCAACTGTGAAGTGTTGATCAAATGAGGTTCTGAATTCTCTGGATCATGAAAGAGTCCGTTTTTCAATTCATAATGCCCATCCTTATTGACCTTATATCTGATCCTGTTTCCATTGATGTCTGTCGCATACTCGCTCTTGTAATTGATGGTATTTTCAAACATGGAAATAGGAGCAGGGTCGATGGCAGTTTCGGCTCTACCCGCTTTTCCAACTACTAATTCCACTTCTGGAATGGCCGTTACTAACATATCCAGTTTTTGGAGTACCTCCTTGTTTTCCTGAACTCCAGAATGAGGCATTGTGGTTGGCATCAAAAGGAATGAACCTTCATTCAAAGAGGGCATAAATTCTTCCCCTAAACCAGGAAATGTATGGCTTAATCCAGACCAAACTGAACTGGTGCGAATATTCCATCCAATTTGGTCAAATGTTTTAGGAATGAATCCAAAAACCGTATTGAATCCCAACCAAATACTGGCGGCCGTGGTGATTACTAGCGCAGGGAAAATTAAGAATGTCTTCTTATTGTTTAAACACCAGGTAAGGAGTCTTGGATAGGCTTTTATGAATAGAGAGAATCCTCCTAAAACCAGAAGTAAAAGGAGACCAATAAACAGGAAGTTGACAAAAGTGCTGTTGCTCACGCCTAAAGGCATCCACTCTGTTGTCAAAAGTCCTGCTACAGCTATCAAGGTTACTGCTATAATCAGAAATTTCTTTCTGGGCTCTATCTTTTCAGGGAAATGAAAAGCAAGAGTATGAACCAGTCCATATCCAACCAGAACCCAACCTCCCCATGCCCAAACAGTCCAAGCGATCACCAGACCGAGCAAAACCAAGGCATAATTAAAGTACCTGCTTAACTTTCCTTTATAGCCTTTGAATGAGAAGAACCAATGCGAAAATGCCGGCATGATCAAAAGCGTGAAAATCAATGCAGCAACCAATGCGAATGATTTGGTGTAAGCCAATGGTCCAAAAAGCTTTCCTTCTGCAGCCTGAAGTGTAAATACCGGTAAAAAGCTGATGATCGTAGTACTAACTGCTGTCAGAATTGCTCCTGAAACTTCAGCTGTTGCTTCATAAACGATCTTCAATTTGCTTTTGCCCTCAGGTGCCTGCTCCAGATGCCTGAGTATATTTTCATTGAGAATGATTCCCAAATCCACCATGGTACCAATGGCAATAGCTATACCGGATAAAGCAACAATATTGGCATCCACTCCAAAGTACTTCATGAAAATAAAGCACATCAATACAGCTAATGGAAGCAATGCTGAAACCAATAAAGAGGCTCTTAGATTATACACCATCACTATAATGACAATGATGGTTATCAGGATTTGAAGTGAAATAGCTTCATAGAGTGTCCCCAGCGTTTCATAGATTAGGCCCGTTCTGTCATAAAATGGAACCAATGTAACCTTTGAAAACGTGCCATCAGCTAATGTCTTGCTAGGTAAACCCTCAGAAAGCTTTTCAATTTCTGCTTTTACTCCTTCAATTACTTCCAGTGGATTGTCACCATACCTAGCAATGACAACTCCGCCTACAGCTTCAGCTCCGGATTTGTCCAAGATTCCGCCCATATTTCTGGGCTGAGGGCCAATATTAACCCGTGCAACATCCTGGATTCTAATTGGAACGTTGTTGGTCACTTTGACTACAGCCTGATCCAAATCAGAAAGTTCTTCCACATATCCTAATCCACGGATAAAATAATCCACCCGATTGACTTCGATGGTATTGGCAGAAACATCCAAGTTGGATTTTCTCACCGCCTCCATTACATCCATCAGGCTAACGCCATTAGCTTTTAGAGCAGCTGGATCTACATCTACTTGATATTCTTTGATATATCCGCCAACAGAGGCAACTTCTGATACGCCTGCAACAGATGTCAGCGCATATCTGACATAATAATCCTGAATGGTTCGAAGTTCGTGAAGATCCCAGCCTCCTACAGGATTGCCTTCAGGATCTCTTCCTTCTAAGGTATACCAATAAACCTGGCCTAATGCAGTTGCGTCCGGGCCCAATTTAGGCTGTACGCCTTCAGGCAATAGACCTGCGGGTAATGAATTGAGTTTTTCTAATACTCTGGACCTACTCCAGTAAAACTCAATATCTTCTTCAAAGATGATATAGATGCTGGAAAAGCCAAATGCTGAGCTAGAGCGAACACTCTTAACTCCGGGAAGTCCTAATAAAGAGGTGGTAAGTGGATAAGTAATTTGATCTTCAACATCCTGAGGAGATCTTCCCATCCATTCAGTAAAGACTATTTGTTGGTTTTCTCCGATATCCGGGATGGCATCTACAGGAACTGGGTCCCGTGGTAGAATACCGATGTTCCAGTTAAAAGGTGCAGTGGCTACTCCCCAAGCAATTATTAGGAGAAGCAAAAGCACGGTAACTAGCTTATTTTCTAGGAAATATTTTATGATGGAATTGAGCATAATTCATTCTAATTGTGCGAAATGAAAATACAAATGGACATTAAGTCCATGCACTTAGCGGAAGAACCGCAAGAATGAATTTTATATCAAAAAGCTTTGAAACAGAATCTGATAATCCTGTTCAATAGGAGGGGGGTAATAATCATTTACTCTTTGATCTTCCTGCGGAAAAACTGTGGTATTCCATATAAAGACCTCAATAAAGGCTAAGGCAAAGTGGATATTTACCTGTGAATTTGATTTCTTAACAGATGATTCTTCGTCAAGCTGTAAATGCTGACTCAGGTTCTCACAGCATCCGCTTGGATCTACATGTGATTTTTCATCATGAGATTGGTGGGATTTAGGACTATCCATTCCACAATCTAAATGACTGGCGGCTAAGCTGAATTTACTGTCCATTTCCTCTCCCATACAAAAATGCGTGGTTTTGGCCATTCCCACAGAAGAGAATAGGACAATCAATGAGAGCGCTATGGAAATAAATTTTTTCAACAGCTCAAATCTACGCAAATATCCACCAAAAGTTCAAGTGATTCTTAATAAAATCTGATTTTCAGTACTTTAACTTACTTTGGGTTGGCCAAAAAGCCAGATTTCAGCACAGTTTTTTTAATGTCTTCAGGGTTTAAATCCTCGGTTTTAACGGTTAATGTTTTTTCGGTATCCTGTAAATCAACATTCCATTCAGCAATTCCAGATTCAGCATTCAGGATAGGACTTACTTTGGAAAGACAGTTACCGCAATTGATATTGGTTTTAAATTTTAGTGTTTTCATACTTGGTTTGTTTCCATTCAAAAATAGCTTTTCCAAGCTAAAGGTTCCCAGCTATTGAATTGAATTTTGAATGGCCTTTTTCCAATCCAAAATCTCCAAAGTGTTCAATTCAGGCCCTCCACCTCGATTAGCGGAGCCAGCTGCCACGTAGATTTTTCCTTTAAAAATTAGGGCTCCAGTTCCGTGTCTACCCTGATTAAGGCTTGGGAGTATGATCCATTGATTAGTTTCAGTATCTAATGCTTCCACTTCTGCGTGAGCTGGGACTTGAGCAGCGCTTTCCCCATTCATAACCACCAAGTACTTTCCTATTCCCAAGTTAGAGTTTCCTGCTCTCGGTGTTGGGATTTGTGTGATGTCACTTATCCATTTTCCTTGTTTGAAATCAAAGTAATCCACTTCTTCAATGGTAGTTTCCAACACTTTGCTAATAGCGGCATGGGAAGTCCTTCCGCCTGCCAAATACAATTTATCGCCTACCATAGCAGCACTGATGTGATCTCTGGCCCTAGGTGCATCTGGCAGGACTTCCCATTTTCCTGTTTTTGGATTTAGTACGTCAAACCAAGGAACAAATCCTTCATAGTGTCCATCTTGAATTCCCCCTACCATATAAATCAAGCCATCTTTTACCACTACGCCTGCTGATCCCCTTTCCCTTCCCATGGGTAATTTGGGGCCTTCTCTCCACTTTCTTGTTTGAGGATTAAAAATCAATGCTGTAGGAATTGGAGTTTCATGCGGATAAGATCCTGTAAATGCCCCGATAACCCAGATTTCTCCATTAAGACTCACAGCTTGAAAGTGGCTGATTTCCATGGGGGCGTCAGCATATTTCTGCCATTTTTGAGTCTTGGGGTCAAATTGGTCTACCGAGCGAATACCTCTTCCTCCCAAGGCATATAGTTTTCCTTCACATTCTACAAATGAATTTTCATGCCTGGTCATGGCTTCTCCCTGGACTGCTATATTTTCCCAAGAACTTTGGGCATGTACTCCTAAGCCAAAGAATAAGCCGATTATCAATAGTAGGGTAGGTTTCATAGGTTTATTTTAGTGACTGAATTTACAATTTCACATTGGCTCTCTCAATACCTTTTATCAATAAAAAAACCAGGAGATTGTCCTGGTTTGATAATTGGATAGAATAGAGCTTATCTTCCCAAATCCAGAATATCCCGGATTTTGTTAATCTCTTCCAATTCTTTGTAAATACCCTCTCCATCGGAAGAAGCTATTTTCTCCCTTAAAGCGGTCAAATTTGAAATATAGCCATCCAAGGATGCTAAAATATTATCCTTGTTTTCAGTAAGGATAGGAGCCCACATTGCCGGACTTGATTTGGCAAGTCTAACTGTAGAAGCGAAACCCGATCCTGCCATATCGAATATGTTTTTTTCATCCTCCATTTTTTGAAGAACAGTTTTTCCTAGCATAAATGAGGAAATATGGGACAAATGAGAAACAAAGGCCAGGTGACGATCATGTTCATCAGGATCCATAAATCTCAGTTTAAGATTCAATGCATCAAAAAGCTCATAGGCCTTTTCTTTCAGGTGGAGGTCTGTTTTCTCCATTTCGCAGAGGATCATGACTTTTCTATCTAGTAGATCTGCAAATGCTGCTTTGGGTCCTGAATACTCTGTACCGGCAATGGGGTGTCCTGCCAGATATTGCTTTCTTTTTGGATGACCAGCCAACTGAAGGCAAAGCTTGGACTTGGTAGAACCTAAGTCAATTACCAAGGTATTTTCACCGACCTTATCCAAAGTTTGAATTAACAAGTCTCCCAAAGTATCAGCAGGAGTGGCTAGAATAACAATATCAGTGTCTAGGTCAGGCTTATCTTGGGCTTTAGTAATGATTCCCAAAGTCAAAGCATCTTTCTGATTTTGGGTAGAAATATCTGTTCCCGTGATGGTCATTTCAGGAAATTTTCTTCTGGCCCCAAGTCCGAAAGAACCTCCCAGAAGTCCTAATCCTACAATATGTATTTTATTCATGATTTTAAGGTTTGATTCGTTTGATTGCCTCTAAAATTTTGAACTCTGGCATACAGAGGGAAATTCTCACGTAATTTTCTCCTCCTGAACCAAAGATTTTTCCTGGCGTGATAAAGATATTTTTCTCGTATAATAGATAATCGACCAATTCATCTGCTGATTTTCCTTCAGGAATTTTGCACCAGACAAAGAGTCCACCGTTAGACTTGGAATAAGATAAATCCAGTAGGTCTGCCAGCTTCCAAACCAGCTTACGTCGGTTTGTGTATAGCTCATTTAAATCCTGAAACCAATTTTTTCCCAACCTAAGCGCTGCAATGGCACCTTTTTGAATTCCTAAAAACATCCCGGAGTCCATGTTGGATTTGACTTTCATGACGGCTTTGACCCATTCTTCTTTTCCGCAAAGCATGCCTACCCTCCATCCCGGCATATTGAAAGTTTTACTCAGAGAGTTAAGCTCCATCGCTACTTCTTTGGCGCCTGATACCTCCAATAAGCTGATTGGCTGAGGGTTCAAAATGTGCGAATAGGGATTATCGTTGATCAGGATCAGCTGATTTTGCTTTGCAAAGGCAATTAATTTCTCAAACAGTTCCAGACTTCCCAAGGCTCCGGTTGGCATTTGAGGATAATTCACCCACATCAACTTGACTTTGCTACAGTCAAGAGAGTTCAATTGATCCCAATTTGGATTTCCTGACTCATCCAACTCATAAAATATGGGTTCAGCTTCCAACAATTGGGTAACACTCCGGTAAGTGGGATATCCTGGATTTGGAATAAGCACTTGATCCCCAGGATTTAAGAAAGTCATGCTGATATGCATAATACCTTCCTTTGAACCCATCAAAGGAAGAATTTCAGTCTGTGGATTTAACCTTACACGAAACTCTCGTTGATAAAATTCAGCCATGGCCACCCTAAGCTCAGGGATTCCCTGATAAGCTTGATATCCATGAGATTGCGAATTTTCTGCTGTATGGTTTAGGGCTTGAATTACTTCTTTGGCTGGAGCCAGATCAGGACTTCCTATGCCCAAATTGATAATGGGTTTCCCATCTGAAATCATTTGATTGACTTCTTTGAGCTTGGCGGAAAAATAGTATTCCTGTACCTCCTCTATGCGCTTTGCAAATCCCTTCATTATTTTCTGCTCCTGTATTCTCCAAAAATTTTAACATCCCCAAAATCCCTTTGGATAAGATTCATCGCATCCCGATAATTTTCATAATTCGTAAAAACTGCATCAATGAAAAAGGAATATTCCCAAGGTTTTTCAATGACAGGAATAGATTGAATTTTACTTAAGTCCAAACCTTTATAAGCCAGCATACTGAGTAATTGGGCGAGGCCCCCTTGCTCATTTTTGATGGTTACTTTGAAAGAGGCTTTGTTCGATCCTTCATCTGAAGGATTGATCTTATTTGCCAATAAAATAAAGCGGGTGAAATTGCTTTTAACAGTTTGTATATCTCTTGCAAGTATTTCCAATCCGTAGATTTCTGCTGCTATTTCCGAAGCGATTGCGGCTAGGCCCTCACTTTGCTCCTGGCTAATTCTTTTGGCTACCGTTGCTGTATCTATATCATCTACTTGCTTCATATTTGGATGTTGGGCAAGAAATGTTTTACACTGCAATAAAGCCATTGGGTGGGAGCGAACCTCCTTAATCTTTTCAATTTGCTGACCAGGCAAGGCCATCAATTGATGAGAAATAGGCAAGTAAAATTCGTCAGTTATAAATAGCTCATACCGATCGAGGAGATCGTAATTAGGTAAAATAGCTCCAGCTATGGAATTCTCTATAGCCATCACTCCAAAATCAGCTTCTCCCTGAGAAATGGATTTTGCCACTGCTTCAAAAGTATTGAAGGGAAGAATTTCAGCTTCATCTCCATAAGCCTTTAAGGCCACCTGATGATGGAATGAACCAGGGATTCCCTGAATGGCAATTTTAAGACTCATGGTTTGAAAGATCTATTCCGGCAAGCTGGCAGTGCTTCCAGAAACTAGGATAGCTTTTATTCACCACATCCGGATCCTCGATTAGTACTTGAGTTTTTGTCAAAAGAGGCATAAATGCCATCGCCATTCTATGATCATCATAGGTGTGAATTTTTACCTCATGTGGCATAGTAACAGATGGGATCACCTGAAATACTTCTGGCTCAATTTCCTTAAGTTCAGCATTAAACTTCGCTAATTCTTGCTGTAAAGCATAAATTCTGTCAGTCTCCTTTATACGAAGACTTTCCAATCCCGTGAATTTTGAATTTTGGCCAATGATTGCGCAGGTAACAGCTACAGTTTGAGCCAAATCTGGGCAATGTGTAAAGTCAAACTCTTCCAATCCCTCCACAGGGATTTTTTCCAACAAAACACCATCCTTTTGGAAGCTGCTTTTCACGCCGAGTTTGGACATGATTTCCACAACTTTAGAATCTCCCTGAAGGCTATTTTCTTTCAACCCTTTCAAAAAAAGTTGTCCAGAATCTGCACAGGCTAATAGGCTAAACCAATAACTTGCCCCAGACCAATCGCTCTCCACCATGAATTGAGTTGGCTGATAGGCTTGGTTTTCAACTTTAATGGTATTTTTTTCCCAGGTATAGTTGATCCCGAACTTGGCCATCAATTCCAAAGTCATTTCGATATAGGTGCGGCTTCCCACTTTTCCTTCCAACTCAATTTCCAGTCCTTTAGGTAATATAGGAGCAATCATCAACATGGCGGAAATGTACTGACTGGACACATCTCCTCGAATTTTTACCGCAGATTTTGTCTGCTCTGAAAGTCCATGAACCGCCAAAGGAGGATAACCTTCCACGTTCATGTAATGAATTTCAGCCCCAATTTCCCTCAAAGCGTCAACCAAAATTCCGATAGGTCTTTGACACATTCTGGCCGTTCCTGTCATTACTTTATTTTGATTGGTGACAGCAGCATAAGCTGTTAGAAATCGCATGGTAGTACCTGCATCCAACACATCATAAACAGGAGGATTGGTTTGAAGCAGGCGAATCATAGTCTGCGTATCTCTCGCTTCTGCAAGGTTTTCTATAGTGTTTTGACCTTCAGTCAAAGCATCTATGATCAAAACCCGATTAGATTCGCTTTTAGAGGAAGGAAGAGGGATAGTGGTGGGAGTAAAAGCTGATTTCTGATTCAGTTTTAGTAGCTCCATAGTGTCAGTTGGCAAGGTAAATAGGTTATAGGTTTTGATAATAGGTTAGGGCAGCTGCTATTTCGCTTTTGTTCACGGGAACGTTAAAGGTGCAGCTTCCAATTTTTTCCAGTAAGGAAAATAAAATCTCCTTTCCTTCATTTTTTTTGTCTTGGAGACAAAGGTTCAATACGGGTTCAAAATCTGATTTATTGAGTCTGATTTTTCCATATACCTCCAAAAGATTCTGGGTGATTTGCTCAAGATCGGCAGAAGACATTTGACATTTTTCGACGGACAACCAAGCTTCGCAAATCATTCCTGCGGCTATAGCTTCTCCATGCAATAAGTGGTTTGAACCATCCAGGAAATGTGTTTCTAAGGCATGTCCTATGGTATGCCCAAAATTGAGGATCTTCCTTAAGCCAGCTTCTTTGGGGTCTTCTTGCACAACCGATTTTTTAATTTCCACAGAATGTGAAATCAGACTCTTCCAGTCATTTTCTTTCCAATTTTGAAAATCTAAATTTTCAAAATATTCTTTATCCCGAATAAGTCCATGCTTGATGATTTCTGCAAAGCCTGACCTTAATTCGTTCGAAGGAAGTGTATTGAGAAATTGCGGGCAAATAAGAACAAGTTCAGGTTCATTGAAGACACCCAGATGATTTTTGAGACCTTCAAAGTCAACCCCTAATTTTCCTCCCACACTGGCATCTACCTGAGAAAGTAGGGTAGTAGGCAAATTGATAAATCGAATGCCCCTTTTGTAAATACTGGCGCAAAAACCACCCATATCTCCCAACACTCCTCCTCCCAAATTCAAGACAAGAGCCTTTCTATCCAAGCCCGCCTCGGTCATTTCTGTCCAAATTTCAGCGCAGGTTTCTAGGTTTTTATGCTTTTCTCCCGCAGGAAATGTGAAATGAAAATAAGATTCCGGCAAGACATCTTTAATCAGAGGAAAACAATATTCTTGGGTGTTTTCATCTGTAAGGATAAACAGGGAAGAAAATGTAAGGGAAGAAAGTGCCTCAGATAGACTTTTAGATGGCTGTTCCGCAATTATGATTGGATTCACAAAACTCAAGTTTAAAACCTAAAGGTACATCAAATTAAGAAAGGGAAGGGTAGATTCTTCCCTTTCTTTAAGGTGCTCAGCCGTATTTGTTATTTCTTGAGAGGCTCTGCTTCCCGAAGTTGTTTTTCCTGTCTCTTCACAGATTCTTCGTGGATACAATAAAGCAGTTCTTTCATGAATTTTTCGCTCAACTGCTTAGCCACTCCTTTTTGAGTTCTGCTTTCCATTACTTCTTTCCATCTGTTAGATTGGAATACTGTCAAGTGATGCTCTCTTTTATGCGTACCAATCTGATCAATCACAGCAAATCTTTCTTGTAAAATATCTAATAGCTGGTCATCTAAATGATCTACTGCTCTTCTCAAATCCTGCAACCTTTCGTCAGGCTTCATATTTTCCAAAGGCTCTTTGAAGTCAATTGATTGAATCATCTGCTTCAAAGCTTTTGGCGTTACTTGCTGCTTGGCATCAGACCAGGCTTTGTCAGGGTCATGATGAGTTTCTATCATCAGTCCATCCAAACCAAAGTTCATAGCTCTTTGAGCAACTTCAAGAAGTCCATCTCTTCTTCCGACAATGTGGGAGGGATCATTGATTACTTCCATTCCTTGCCAAACGCGCTTAAGGTGGATAGGCATTGACCAATTAGGCTTGTTTCTGAAGCGCTTATCATAAGCATCAGAGAAACCTCTGTGAATTGCGGCTAATTTGTCAATACCCACTGCATGCATTCTTTCCAAAGCACCCATCCATAGGTCTAGATCAGGATTCATTGGGTTTTTGACCATGACAGGAACGTCCGAGCCTCTCAATGCTTCAGCAATCTCCTGAACCGCGAATGGATTAACTGTGGTACGAGCTCCAATCCACAATACATCTACTTTATGCTTCAGTGCCAGTTCAGCATGTGCAGCATTTCCAACTTCCACTGTAATAGGAATATTGAGGTGATGTCGGACGATCTCCATCCATTTTAATCCTTCTTCCCCGACTCCTTCGAATGATCCCGGTCTTGTTCTAGGCTTCCAGATTCCTGCTCTAAATAATTGAGGAACAGTGTTTTCTTCTTTCATCTCCTTACAGATCTGTTCGATTTGCTCTGGAGTTTCTGCAGAACAAGGTCCTGCGATGATCAAAGGGGAGCTTAGTCCCAATCCCCAATCTTTGATTTGCTTGTGTGGTTTCATACGGCTTGAGCGTTTAAATGAAAAAAGCCCGACTCTTTCGAATCGGGCTTTTGTGATATTTATTTTCTTTTAGTTTTTGGCTAGACAATACACAGCTCCGATTCGATTTTTCATTCGAAAGTAAAAGTAAAAGAAAGTAAAATAGATCGCTGCTGTGATTAACATGCTGTAAATGTAAGCGGAGGAATTTTAATTGCAAAATATTTTTTTCACCAATTGATTATCAAATATGTAAAGTGAAGGGCTCTTCTTTGCATTTATTTCAAATGAGATGAAAATATAGAATGGATTCAGAATAATTAATTGCTAATGAATATTCTAACGGAATTATATATTGAAAAATAATTTTTCAACAAATAAAAGAATACTTCCTTTCATTATGTCACTTGCTTCAATTGTTTGATTCTATTTTATCCAAAATTTCTGTTTGGGTCCGAATAGACTCTTGATGCAGAATTCCGAAAATCTCCTGAATCAATTCTGGGTTCAATCCTAAGGATTCTCCCCACTTAGGTCGGCTATCGAAAATCTCTTTCCAACGCTCCATCTGCAATACGGCTACGTTATTGAGTTTTTTGTATTCACCTATTTTTTCTACCAATTGCATTCTTCTGTGCAAAGCTTCTAATAGGTCATGATCTGCTTGATCAATCTGACTTCTTATTTCTGCCAATTGATTGAGCATTTCTGCAGCTTCAAATTTCACCTTTCTGGTTTTCAGCTGAGAAAGCATGAATTCCAGATTTTTAGGAGTTAATTGTTGGGCAGCGTCGGACCAAGCTTGATCTGGATTACAATGGGACTCAATGATCAAGCCATCAAAATTTAAATCAAGAGCCTTCTGAGCAATGATGGGAACTAGGTCTCTCTTTCCTGAGATATGACTTGGATCATTGATCATCATCAAATCAGGGAAATGAGTTCTGAATTCAATTGGGATCTGCCAAAGAGGGGAGTTACGGTGAATTTGATCCCTAAAATTTGAAAAACCTCTATGTATTACTGCCAGATCTTGAATCCCAATTTTTTGGAATCGCTCTACCGCTCCAATCCAAAGGCTTAAATCTGGATTGACAGGATTTTTAATCATCACCGGAATATTAACTCCTTTGAGACTTTCGGCTATTTCCTGAACGGTAAATGGATTAACTGTGGATCTTGCTCCAACCCAGAGTATATCAATTTCATGAGCCAGAGCTTCCTCAACATGTTGGGCAGAGGCAACCTCTATCGCAAATTTGACTGGGTATTTATTTTTGATTTCCTGGATCCAAGGAAGGGCAATGGATCCTAAGCCCTCGAAACTCCCTGGTCTTGTCCTTGGTTTCCATACACCTCCGCGTATTAAGTTGATGCCTTGAGATACCAATTCCTGAACAGTATTATCCAGTTGTTCGGGGGTTTCTATGCTGCATGGACCTGCAATAATTAAGGGCTTTGAATGGGAATTTTTATTGAAAAGGGTTTCCAAAGTATTCGGGTTTTTGTTCTTTAAAACTCAAGTAGGGTCGACTAGGTTTAATTTCCTGATTTTTTGATTTTTTCAGTATCAGATTCCGCCCAAATATCCCAACAAATCATCTGCTGAAGAGGTTTTTTTAATATCTTTGCACCTTTATTTGAGCAATATGCCAGTAAAACCCAAAATTTCTTTCGAGAATCTAGAAGTAGCCTTCGCTTCCAAGAGCGATGCTGAATTGCGTAAAATGTATTTGATTTTCGCAACCCTCAATAATAATCTGATCTCCGATCTGGGTATTGGATTAGCAAATTTGGCCTTTAAACTCAAACTTCCGGTCAAAGGTATCATGAAAAAGACCATGTTTGGTCATTTTTGTGGAGGAGAAACTATCAAGGAGTCCATTCAAGCTTGTAAAAAGTTGGCGGAATACGGGGTAGAGTCTATTCTCGATCTTTCGGTAGAGGGAAAAGGAGATGAAGCCAGCTTTGATAAAACTACGGAGGAGATTTATCAGACTTTGGTCGAATCAGCCAAAACCGCTTACATGCCTTTCGGTGTATTTAAGGTAACCGGACTGGGAGATTATCATATCATGATCAAAATCCAGGATGGGGAAAAGTTAAGTAAAGAAGAGCAAGCTGCTTTTGATAGGATGAAAGCTAGGGTGGATAAACTTTGCAAAGCTGCTCATGACTTGGGATTAAGGATTCTTGTGGATGCAGAAGAATCTTGGTTCCAAAACGTTATAGATGATTTGGCCTATGAGGCCATGGAAAAATACAATCAGGACCGTTGTGTAGTCTATAACACCTATCAAATGTATAGGCATGACTCTTTGTCAAGATTGCAAAAAGCTCATTTGGTAGCTCAAGAAAAAGGCTATTTGTTGGGCGCCAAACCTGTAAGAGGTGCCTATATGGAAAAGGAGCGGGAAAGGGCAGAGGAGATGGGTTATCCTGATCCGATTCAACCTAATAAGGCAGCCACTGACAGGGATTATGATGCAGCCATCGCTTATTGTGTTGAGAACGGGATTTATCTGGTTTGTGCTACCCATAATGAAAAAAGTAGCCTTCAACTGATAGATTTGATGAACCTCAATGGGATAGACCCTAAGTCAGACCGAGTTTTCTTCTCTCAACTTTATGGGATGAGTGATAATATTTCCTTTAATCTGGCTAACTCGGGATATAGGGTGGTAAAATATGTTCCTTACGGCCCTGTAGAAAAAGTGATGCCATATCTAACCAGAAGAGCAGCAGAAAACAGTTCCATAGCTGGACAAAGCAGCAGGGAGTTTGAGCTGGTGAAAAGGGAAATGAAAAGAAGAAAGAGGAATTAAAAGTGTGAAGTTTGAAAGCTGAAACCAGAAGGCTGAAAAAGAATAGTCAAGGAATAAAATAAAAATTAGAACTCTCAAATCTATACCATGCAACTTTTGAGTGAACAGGAAATCGAACGAAGAAAAGACAGGGAAGAGCTGATGCAATTAGGGATAAACCCTTACCCAGCTGAAGCTTTCTCAATCAATGTCACTTCAGAGGATATTCATAAAAATTACGAAAATCATAAAACCGACTACAAAGATATCTCAATTGCTGGTCGATTGATGACCAAGAGAATCATGGGCTCAGCTTCATTTGCTGAGATTCAGGATTCTACTGGAAGGTTACAGATTTATGTAAGAAGGGATGATATCTGTCCGGGAGAGGATAAAACACTTTACAATAGTGTATTCAAAAAGCTATTGGGTATAGGAGATTTTATAGGAGTTAAGGGATATATTTTTACTACTCAAACTGGAGAGATTTCCCTTCATGTCACTGAATTGAAGGTTCTTTCTAAATCCGTTAAGCCATTACCTGTAGTTAAAAGAGACGAAGAAGGGAATGTCTACGACGGATTTACAGATCCTGAAATGCGCTATAGACAACGCTATGTTGATTTGACTGTCAATCCAGAAGTGAAGCAAACTTTCATCACCAGATCCAAAATTATTTCTACCATGCGTAGATATTTTGATGATCACGGATGGTTGGAGGTAGAAACTCCTATTCTTCAGGCTGTTCATGGTGGTGCTGCTGCAAGACCTTTCCAGACTCATCATAATACGCTGGACATGCCTCTGTTTTTGAGAATTGCCAATGAACTTTATTTAAAGAGGTTGATTGTTGGTGGCTTTGATGGAGTTTATGAGTTTGGGAAAATGTTCCGTAATGAAGGAATGGACCGAACTCACAATCCGGAGTTTACATCAATGGAAATCTATGTAGCCTACAAGGATTACATCTGGATGATGGAAATGGTGGAAGATCTTCTTGAAAAAGTTACCCTAGCGATTCACGGAGATACCAAAGTCAAAGTAGGAGAGAAGGAAATTGATTTTGCAGGTCCATACCGTCGTTTGACAATGTACGATTCGATTAAGGAATATGCTGGTATCGACGTGAGTAAAATGGGAGAAGAAGAACTCCGAAAAGTTTGTACTGAGCTAGGCATTGAAGTAGATGATTCTATGGGCAAGGGCAAGCTGATTGATGAGATTTTCGGAGAAAAAGTTGAGGAACACTTAGTTCAGCCAACTTATATCACTGACTACCCAATTGAAATGACTCCGTTGGCGAAAAAGCACAGAACTGAACCGGGCTTGGTGGAGCGATTTGAATTGTTCGTGAATGGAAAAGAAATAGCTAACGCCTACACGGAATTAAATGATCCAATTGATCAGCGAGAGAGATTTGAAGACCAGTTGAAACTAGCCGAAAGAGGAGATGATGAGGCAATGGCCATGGATGAGGATTTCTTGAGATCTTTGGAATATGGAATGCCACCTACTTCAGGATTGGGTATTGGAATCGATAGATTGACCATGTTGCTGACTAATAAGACTACGATTCAGGAAGTTTTATTCTTCCCTCAAATGAGACCTGAGAAAAAGCAGGTAGAAATGACTGAGGAAGAAAAGATGATTTTTGAATTAGTAAAGGGAAATCAGCCAGCCTTATTGCCTGAAATCAAGGGTATGACTGAATTGAGTAATAAAAAATGGGATGTTGCTATGAAAGGCTTAAGCAAAAAAGGAGTGGTATCTGTTCGAAAAGAAGGGGAAAACCTTTTTATTGATTTGGCAGAGTAGTTCTCTTTATTATTGAACCTGATTATCCGCAATCATGCCAGTTGCCTTATTTTCCTTGCTTGACAGGTTGGAAGACCGATGACCGAAGACGGAAGCTTCTGGATTCTGATCCTTTCAGCAGACAATAAGCCATATTTTTGTCAATTCAGGTAAGAAGGCGGATATCCATATTATTGAATAAATAAAAGACCCCGGTCAATTTCTGATTGCCGGGGTCTTTGTTTATAATCCTGTATTATCTTTTTTACGTGCTTCTTTTTCCCTCTCGGCGTAGCTAAAAACTTTAAGAAGTAGAGGACTGGTTCTCTCAGTTACTAATTCTCGGATTTTGTATTCTTCTTTGGCGATTTCTACAAATAAGCCATCTATAGCTTTCTGGGTAACATAAGCAGTCAAGTCGGTATTAACAGGTTTTACTAAAGGAATCTTGTTGTACTGAGTCATCACATCAGACCAATAGTTGGTAGCGTTCACTTTTTGTAGGCTGCTATTAATTATAGGTGAAAATTTCTTAGTAAGCTCCTGACTGGTGGTTCGCGCGAAATACTGAGTTGCCGCATCATTTTCTCCCAATAAGATTCCCCGGACATCCTGCAAGGTCATCTGCTTAATAGCCGCGGTAAAAATGGGTTTAGCTTCCTTAGCTGCTTCCTCTGCGGCTTTGTTCAAGCTTTCAATAGCTTGATCGCAAACTGAGCCCAAGCCGATTGATCGAAGTGTTTTTTCAACATTTTTGGCCTCTTCAGGAAATAGAATCTTCACATCAGGATTTTTAAAATACCCGTCAACGGCAGATAATCGCTCTGTACTAACTCCGGTTCCTTTTTCCAAAGCCTCTTTCAGCCCCGTTGCAATTTCAGAATTATTCGGTGTACCTAAGGTTTGTTGGATTACCTTGTTTATCTGAGCTGTGGATTGACAAGAACTGAAGATTAGTAATCCTAAAAAAAACAGTAAATTTCTATATGGTCGACTCATGGTCATGGGATGATGGTTGATTGTATGATTGAAAGAACGGAAAAAACGCCAAAAAGATTTTAAAAGCAAGCCATATCAAGGGGATTTTAAGTTTTACGATAAAATCAGGAAGTCTTAAAATTTTGATAATTTTTTATTAAAATTGATGATATCATTGATAAATTTTAATAAAGTGAGTCATTTAATGAAATATTGATAAATGAATTTAAGATTAAACTCGGAGTTTGGAACTCTCAGGGCAGTGTTGATGCATAGGCCGGGAAAGGAAATTGATAGGCTAACTCCCTATAACAAAGACTTTTTACTATTTGAAGATGTTCCTTACTTAGAGGCATTGCAAAAAGAACATGACGTTTTTTCCAATTTAATTAAAGAATCAACCGGAGCTACGGTTTACCAACTCAGAGAATTGTTAATCCGCGTATTATATGACGGGGAGATATTGCTGAGATTGATGAGGGAATCTCTCAGACGATCCAACATGGTTCATTTGGCTGAGGATATTTTGGAGCGATATTCTACAGCTGAATGTGCAGGGATTTTGACAGCAGGCTTAAAAGTGCATGAATTGAAAAGAAAAATCCCAAACTTGAATCAGGGAGAACTTTTGGATTATGCTTTTGTGATAACTCCTTGTCCTAATTTGTATTTTCAAAGAGATCCTATGGCACTCACTCCGGGCGGGATTATTTTTTCTTCCATGAAAATGGAAGGTAGACAGAGAGAAGCAAATTTGTTAAGGACCGTTTTTGAAAATCACCCGGAGTTCAAAGACCACGTCAATAAATTATACCCCATCAATGGTCATGATAATCCTCCAAGTATTGAAGGGGGAGATGTCATAGTCTTATCCCATGAGGCAGTAGCTATAGGGAACTCTGAGCGGACCGATGAAAAGGCAATTTACCATGCAGCCAAAGCTCTTCTGGCAGAGGGATCTGTGAAAAGGGTTTATGAGGTTCACTTGCCTGAAAAGCGAAATTATATGCATTTGGACACAGTTTTCACCGTTTTAGATGAAAACCTGGTGCTGACATATCCTGATGCTATGAATGCTGTCCTTCAAACATCTCTTTACACTTTAAAGGAGGTGCAGGATGATAAGGTGCATATCAAACGCGAAGTTCTGAAGGAGTCACTGTTAACGGTTTTGGAAAGGGAAATTCCTCATTTAGAGGTTTTGGCAACTGCAGATGGAAATCCAGACTATTCTATGCGTGAGCAATGGTTTGATGGAGCTAATGTTTTTGCTATTGGACCAAGAAGAGTGATATCCTATAATAGGAACATTCACACCAACAGAGCCTTAAGAAATATGGGAGTGGAGGTATTGGAAATTCCTTCCTCAGAATTATCCCGAGGTTTGGGAGGTCCGAGATGTATGACTATGCCACTTAGCCGAGCTAGGGTGTAGGGATAAAAAAGTGACTATTAATTTATGTGACCTTTAGCGGCTAGTGACCTGTAGTCGGGATCAGAATAATTGGGGACTGCCTTCGACTCCGCTCAGGCTGACAACAGAACCCGAAGTTGGGAGGTCCGAGATGTATGACTATGCGACTGAGCCGAGCAAGAGTATAGGAATAAAAAAGGCCAGTTAAGTTAACTGGCCTTTATTTTTATAATTTAATGATCCAATTGTGTGGATCTTTTTGGCTTCCATATTTAATGCCATCCAATGCGGCTAAAACTTTGTGTGAAAAAGCATCTGCTGGTTTTTCTGGCAAGACATAATCTTTTCCATCAATATGGATTTTGGCAATATGAGCAATAGTCGCCGCAGTTCCCGTTCCAAATGCTTCTTCCAAAGTTCCATTTTCCAAAGCTTCTTTCAACTCAGAAACGCTTAAAAATCGTTCTTCGATTGGCTGATTCCAGTCATTTGCCAATTGAACTACTGAATTTCTTGTAATTCCCTTCAGGATTGTACCCGTGTGAAGTGGAGCTGTAATGAGCGTTCCGTTTATTTTAAACATTACATTCATCGTACCACTTTCTTCAATATTACTATGGCTTTTACCATCTGTCCAGAGTAGTTGATCGTAGCCAGCTTTTTGTGCCTGTAAGGCCGGATATAATGAAGCAGCATAGTTTCCAGCTGTTTTTGCAGCTCCCGTTCCTCCTTCAGTTGCTCTCGTAAACTTGGTTTCTACTTTTACAGAAACAGGCTTAGAGTAATAATTTCCTACTGGGCAGGTGAAAATGATGAATTTATAGGTGTCAGATGGTTTTACACCAATGTAGTCATCTGTAGCAAACATGAATGGTCGGATATAAAGGGAGGCTCCTTTGGCAGTCGGAACCCAGTCTCTATCCAAATCCAAAAGCTGAAGCATACCCTCCATAAAGACCTCTTCAGGCAAGGATGGCATGCACATCCTTTCAGCCGATTCATTCATTCTTTTCCAGTTAGCATCCGCTCGGAAAATCAAAATTTCACCTTCTTCATTTTTATATGCTTTCATTCCTTCAAAAATGGACTGTCCATAATGAAGAGCGGCATTGGAAGGGTTGAGCTGTAATGGTGCATAAGGTTCAATTCTCAAGTCAGTCCACTCTCCATTTTTATAATCTGCCACAAACATGTGATCAGAGATGGTTTTTCCAAAAACCAAATTGGAAAAATCAGTTTGCGCTAATCTGGAAGATGCTGTCTTGTGTACCGGTATGGCTAGCGAGGTTTTCATGCTAAATCGGATTCAGGCCAAAAGCCTTTGTTGAAATTTTATTTTACTACGGGCAAAATTTACCCAGTTTTTTAAACTCTAGGTTTCCAAGTTACTTCCTCTACTTCTAGTTCTTGGGCCATTTTTCTTCCCAAAACAAAGAAGTAGTCCGAAAGTCTATTCAAATATTGGATCACCATTTCATTCACTTGTTCGTAGGAAGCGAGCTCAACTGTCAATCTTTCAGCTCTTCTACACACCGTCCTTGCTAAGTGGCAAAATGAAACAGATTGGTGTCCACCTGGTAAGATAAATGCTGTAAGAGGAGCCAAATTAGCTTCCATACTATCCATTTGATGCTCTAGCATTTGGATATCTTCAGCATGCAAGTCTGGCTTTTTTACTTTATCCTTTCCCGGAACAGTGGCTAAATCAGCTCCAATTGTAAAGAGTCTATCCTGAATTTCTTTCAGAATATCAGTTCTGGAATTATTTACTTCCTGATCTCTGAGAAGTCCCACATAAGAGTTGAGTTCGTCAATGGTTCCATAAGCATCGATTCTTAAATCTGATTTTGGTACTCTGACTCCTCCCAACAATGAGGTAATTCCTTGATCTCCGGTTTTGGTATAAATTTTCATGAATAGCCCTTCAATTCTCCGACAAAAATAAGAATCTATTTGATAATACTTTGTTTGATTTAAGCGTGAACGCCTACCCCTCGGGTTGGATTTGGGTTCACTGTATCACTTTCTACCAAGCCGTCTCTTAATCTGACAATTCGGTGCGCATAGTGGGCAATATCATCTTCGTGAGTTACCATGATGATGGTATTTCCTTTTGAGTGTAGCTCATGAAAAAGCTCCATAATATCATAGGAAGTCTTAGAGTCTAGGTTTCCTGTTGGCTCATCTGCCAATATGATAGATGGATTGTTGACCAAAGCTCTTGCAATCGCAACTCTTTGTCTTTGTCCACCGGAAAGTTCATTTGGTCTGTGCTTGGTTCGATCACCAAGTCCCACATTACTCAAAGCCTGAAATGCCATTTCTTCTCTCTCGGCTCTGCTAAAACCTGCATAAACCAAGGGCAGGGCTACATTCTCCAGACAACTGGCTCTCGGAAGAAGGTTAAAAGTTTGGAATACGAAGCCTATTTCTTTATTTCTGATCTCCGCCAGCTCATTTTCAGTCATGTCACTGACATCCTTATTATTGAGAATGTATGTGCCTGAAGTAGGGGTATCAAGGCAACCGATGATATTCATCAAGGTAGATTTACCTGATCCTGAAGGACCCATAAAAGCTACATATTCCCCTCTATCCACTGTGATAGAAACGGATTTTAGGGCTTGAATAATTTCTGCCCCCATTTTGTAGGTTCGGTTGATATTATGGGTCTCAATAACTCTGCTCATGGTAAGTTGGGTTAGTGGTTTCAGCTGAATTTTAAAAATACAGCATTTCTGTCAAAATACGAGATTATCTTCTAATAGTTGGTTAATTGGAGTCTTTCTAAAGTGGCAGGATCTATCCATTGGGCCATTTCAACCAGGGCATCTGTTGCGTAATTGCTCAAACCTATTGCTCTTGCCAGTTGAACTTTTTTGATCCAGAGAATAGGGTCTCGGTTGAATTCAGTAGCCGCATTGATGATTTCATATTGAGCCAAAGGATCTGGATTGATTGCAACGGCAGACCAGATTAAGGGACTGAAATAGGGATTGCCTGTCAACTCATCTCCCAATTGAAGCCAATTGAGCAGGGCTTCTACAGACTCTTTATTTTTCAAATCCGGATTGGCCAAAAATTTACTCAGATCTTCCTGAATACCCTTTTTATCTTGAATATGCTTTCCTAATTCCCTCAAATCAGACACGTCGATTCCATGACTTTTAAAGGCTATCAATCGAATTGCGAAATCAGTTTTGAGTTCTGAATCAGGAAGAGTTTTCCATTCATCGTATAAAGTTTTTGGCAGACTTTCGTGGAATTTTTGAATTAACTCGAGGTAAAACAAGGCTGCTTCATCTGGCTGAGTTAGATAATCCGGCATTTGAAGACCATATTTTACTCGAATCAGTTCCGCATTTTCATAATATCCACCAAAGCTCAAAATACTCCAATGGTAAGACTGAAAAGCCTGAAATCCCTTTTCCTCTGCCGCCAGTAATTCTTTGGCAGCTTTTTTAAAGTCCATTTGCTGAGCTAAAATGCTGGTCGATAAATGGAGAAAATAGCCAGCATCTCCGGGATTTCTAAAAGCCAAGCCATTCAGGTTTTTGATCGCATCTGCTATTCTTCCGGCTCCAAGGCTTCTGATGACAGCCGTCTCCTGAAGTTGCATGATATAATCCTGCATTTCCTCTTGCTTCCACAAGCTGTCAAGCATTGCAATGTCGGACTCAATGTTGACATGGTTTTTTTGAGAAAAGATATTTCTCCAAGCAGCCTGTACCAAAAGGGGGGAATTTTCTTTTTCTATTTCTTTCTTTACTTCCGCTAGAAGTTTCTCTTCAGGATAGTTTCCCAGAGCGTTTTGTCTGGCTATTTCATTGATTTTTTCTGCCAATGAATTCAAGGCCTTGGACTCACCCTCAATTTGACCCATTTTGGCCTTCAAAGCCAATAGATTACTTTGGGAAACAGGGTGTGAGATTGAACTTGAATCCAATAATGCCAATGCCTCTTCAGCACGGTTTACCTTGGTGAGCAATAGTGCCAAATTATTCAGCAATAATTCATTTTCAGGGAAAAATCGAAGGCCTCGTTCTAAATAAAATATGGATTCAAAAATCTTATTTTCTCTATGAAGCCTGTCTGCCAGAAGGATAATATTGTCCACCTGAGGAGCTTCAGAAAAGCTTTCTTCCAAGTGTTGTTTAGCTAAAGTAGGCTGGTTTAATTGGAAAAGAAGCTGTGCTGTAGCATTCTTGGCTTTTGGGTTATTTCTATACCTGGACCAGGAGTTTTCATAAATAATACTAGCCTCTAATTTTTGACCTGATCCGTAATAATAATCACCCAAAATATTACTGCTCATGGCATTGGCTTGTACTCCAACTATTCCTTCTGAGTAAGCAGTGGCTACCAACATGGCAATCAAACCTCCAATTCTTAAATGATAATAAGGCAAGGAATGAGGCTTGAATAATACCTTTTCTGCAGCTTTTCCGGAATTCATTACCTCATAGAAATTGGTAAGAATATAGACCAAGAAAAATAGACTGAAACCGATTTGAGAGTAAGTGAAAATATGTTTGAGAAACTCTTCTGCGGGTTGATTTCCGGAGATTTTGAGTTTCCAGCTCAACCATAAAACCAGTCCAAAGCCAATCAGATACAGTCCTTTCAATGCCTTTTCAGACCCCACCAAATCCTGACCTGATTCAACTCTTTCTTTCAAAGTAAACCAGCCCAATATTCCTAATGGAAATAGAAGAAACAGGGGATTGAAGCTTGGCAGAAAATCCATAGGGAAGCCTGTGAAATCCATCAAAATATTTACCATTAATAGTAGGTAAATAGCTGTTATTAGAGTGATTTGAATGGATACTTTCAAGGATAAATTTCTTCCTGCTTTTAGCAGTAAAATATAAATGCCTGAAATCACTCCGTGTCCATTCCATAAGAGCCAAGCAATTGATAATAGTATAGCTGGCATGGTTAGATGTTCTGCTAGAAAAAGCTCTGGGCTGGAAATCGGACTCAAGGTTTCCAACGCATAGCCAGTGACCATCAAGCAAATTAAATTGAGAAGAAACCTGAACTCAAATCGAAGAGATTTCCCAGTAATATGAAAAAAAACAGGAATTACTAAGGTGCCAACTATGGCAATGATGAGGGGGTAGTTGCTACTTGGACTTCCAATATTCAATCCGTTCAGATTGGAAAAAGTGAGAATGGCAATCCAGGCTATTCCAAAAGCAAGAAAAAAGTACTTTTTCAATTCGCTGACTAATGTCAAAATCAGGGTAAGAATGAGCCCCATTAAAACACCAAAGAATAAAGACTCAGCAACAAAAATATTGGGGCCTAAATCTTTGAATTCCTGAAAAATCAGAAAATTATCTACCAATATAGGAAATGAAACGGGTCCAAATTGAGACCAATCAAAAGGGATAGAAATACTATCCAAAAAGTAACCGGCTTGGATATTTCTGTAAGGTATGGGATTGAAAAGAAAATAGAAGTAAGCAAAAAGCCCTCCCGTAATAATCAAAAGGAGGGCCGGGATAATTGCTTTTTTAGAAAGTAAGTTGGTGGAGTTTTGCAGCATTATTCTAAAACCTTTGGAACCCGGAAATAATCAGAATCTCTTTTTGGGGCATTTTTCAAACCTGCTTCGTGGTCTAAATGCTTACCTACCTGATCTTCCCGCATGTCATTGACTTCGGACGACATAGTGGTTAATGGCTCCACTGAATCTGTATCTAATTCATTGAGCTTTTCCACCCAGTCCAAAATCTGACTCATATCTTGTGACATTTTTTCAGCACTGCCTTCATCGAATTCTAGCCTTGCCAAATGCGCTATTTTTTTGATTGCTTCTTTGTCAATCTTCATGTGTGTCGTTACCTAAATTATCCCGATTGAGTTGAGCTTGAATCACTTCAAAACACTTCTCTTTCAGGCTGTCTTCTGTATCTTCTACTGTAGGAAGTAAAGCCTCATGTAAGACCATTTTTGCTCTTTTCAAGTTGAGCAAGAGCCCTTTTCCTTCAGGCAAAATTAGATGATTATAGGATAAAGTGACAGGAATGATGGGTATTTGTTTCTCAACAGCTAGCCGAAACGCCCCATTTTTGAAAGGAACCATTTGTGGTGGTTGGGTGGAATAGATTCCTCCTTCTGGAAAAAGAACAATACTGCTTCCATTATCCAGTGCTAAACCTGCCCTTCTCATAGTTTCAGCACGGCTTTTAAGTCTTGACCTGTCAACTGCGATATGGAGTTTTTTAAAATAGTAGCCGAAAAGAGGTGCTTTCCTAATTGAGGCTTTTCCCACAAACTTCACGTCACCCGGAATAAACCCCATCATGGCAATGTCCAGGTAAGAGAAGTGATTGGCTAAAAAAAGGTAAGGTTTGCCTTTTTCTAACTTGCATTTTTTCTCCATGTGAACGGGGAGAAAAATCAAGGTGAAATAAACTTTAGCCCAATAGCGGTTGATTTTTCTTCCAAATCTTTGCCATCCAGGAATCCAAATACAGATCATAAAGAAAGGGAATATTGCTAAAAAGCTTCCAATGAATAATAAGCCGGCATAGACTGAATAAATGATCCGTAGAAGTTTAATCATGATTGACCATATGATTTGCCACCTTGATAAAATAATTCATCATCAACTCTCTGACTTCCTGTTCCACCTGAATTTTATCCAAAGCTGTGAGCATGGCATTCATCCAGTGATTTCTCATTTTACCATCTATTTTCCACTGAAAATGTCTCATTCTAAGCCGAGGATGTCCCCGCTCTTCCGAATAGGTTTGAGGTCCACCAAATACCTGCATTAGAAATAAGAAAAGTCTCCTTTCTGCTGGAGCCAGATCTTTTTCTGGATAAAGTCTTCTCAACTCTTCGTTCCGGGACACTTCCTCATAAAAATAAGCGGTCAGTAGTTTTATTTTTTCTTCTCCGACTGCTTCATATATGCTTTGAAATGGGTTCATTTCGCAAACTTAACAAAAGCCAGGAATTAGGATTCCAGTTTTTTGACTTTCAAAGATGTTCCTTCTGTGGATATTACAATCACTTTTTCACCTTGGTCTATAAAATCTCCTCTGGAATAGGCATCATAAATCTCTCCGTCAATTTCTACCCTTCCGCTGGGCCTGAGTCTGGAATGTACTATACCTGATTTTCCCTTTAAATCATCTTTGTAAAAACTGGAAGTATACCCCTCTGTTCTCTGTTGGGTACTGGCCAAAGTAATGGTTTGAAATGCCTGCCATTTATTCACCTTGGGAGTGAGCCAAAAGATCAAACTCACAGCAGCAATTGCGGAAAGGATCACGGTGAGCAAGGCAGTGAATAATTGAGAGGCAGGTACAAATTCAAAGTCGAAATTCTGATTCGGAAGCATACCCAAGACCAAACCTGCAAGGATACAAGTTATCCCTAGAACCCCAAAAATTCCAAAACCTGGGATGACAAATAGCTCGATTGCCAATAAAATCACACCTGCCACAAATACAATTACTTCCCAGTTTTCAGCTAGTCCATTTAAATAATAAGGGATGAAATAGAGGATGGTAGCAACGATTGATGCTAGAAGTGGAAAGCCAACTCCGGGAGTTTGAAGTTCGAAATAGATTCCTCCTATAATAATTAAGATCAATATCCCACTGATTGCAGGATTTAGGAAAAAAGAAATGATTTGTTCTGTGTGTGAAACTTCATATTCAATAATCTCAGCGTCTTGAAGCCCCTGGGCCTCAAGAATAGCATTGATGGAGCGGTATTCTCCTTCACAAAAACCCAGCTTAATGGCTTCAGAAACGGAAAGTGTAATGACTGAACCTGCTTCGGATACACCTTCAATCTCCAATTTTTCGTCTACCATTCCTTCAGCAATTTTGGGGTCTCTTCCTTTTGCTTCGGCAGTACTTCTCATCATGGAGCGCATGTAGGACTGATACTTATCAGGTGCTGCAGCTCCATCTGCCCCATTGACCACAGTGGCGGCACCAATGCTTGCTCCTGGTGCCATGTAAATACTATCGGTAGCAATCGAAATCAAGGCTCCGGCGGAGGCTGCATCCTTATTGATAAAGGTGTAAATCGGAATTTCGGATTCCAAAAGCATGGTTCGAATATCATCTGCATCATTGACCGCACCTCCGTAGGTGTCCATTTCGATGATAATCAAATCTGCATTTTTTTCTTTTGCATCTTCCAAAGCCAGCTTCACTCTTCTATTCATTGCAGGATCAATATCTCTGTCAATTTTAAAAGTGAATATTTTCTTTATTTCAGCTTCCTGGGCATTAGTGCTTGAGAAGCTGCTAAAGAAAATTGACATTAAAAGGCAGTAGAATAATGTTTTCATGGTTAGTTAATCAGAAACAAAAGATACGCATGAATTTCCTTTAGGACTTATTTTTTGAAAGATATCAGGCTTTTTTTCTAAAATCCCTTGACTTTCAGTTGATTTAAGACGTTTGATCCATAACCTGGGATTCTTATTCGAGAAAATTAGTCTTTTAGCATAATTATTGATGTTTATGTAGATAGAATTTTAGTACAACCCATCAAAATCAGCTTTCTATATGCAAATTAATAAACGCACTTTCTACCTAGTTCCTGCACTTTTTATCTCCATTTCAACCTTCGCTATGACTGAAATGGACTCTGTAGGAATTGAAAGGGTGGGCGATAAAACCTTTATTATCCATAATGTTGAGCCTAAGGAGACTCTTTTCGGAATTTCAAGAAGATATCAAACCCCTGTAGGAGAAATTGTAGATGCAAATGCCTCTTTGAAATCGGGTTTAAAAATCGGACAGCAAATCAGAGTTCCCTATGTATCCAAAGAAACTGTTCCTTCAGGTGCAGCCTTGCATAAAGTAGTTCCAGGCGAAACGCTATTTGCGATTTCCAAAAAATATGATGTGACAGTTTCTGAGATCATGGAGTGGAATGGTTTAAAAGGAAATGATCTAAGTGTCGGCCAGGCATTGGTCATTCAAAAACCACAAGCAGCTCCTCAAAAGACGGTAGCTGAAGTGAAAGAAACTCCACCTGCACCTAACACTGCTAATGTACCTGCAAAAAAAGAAACTACTCCAAAGCCGGAGCCTAAGCTGAGTCCTGTAAAGCAAGAGGCTCCTGCAAGAAAGGAAGAAACAAGACCAATGACTGAGCCTAAAACCCAGCCAACAGGTCAGGTTTTGGTTCCTGGAGACTGGATTTCTCATGAAGTTAAAACCGGACAGACCTTGTTTTCAATTGCTGGGCAGTACAATGCAAAAGTGGAAGACATCATTAATTGGAATGGTTTGGTCTCAAATAATCTAACTGTCGGACAGGTGTTGAAAGTTGGGAGAGCAGAGCCCAAACAATCAGACGTGCCGATTGTAGGTGAGCCGAAGGTGGTAAGTAGCCCTGAAGAAATGCATGTTGTTCCGGATGGAGCGAGCTCAGGTGGGTTTAAGAATATTAGAGAAACCGGCCAAGCTGAACTGATAGAAGGTACAGGTGGTCATAAAAAATATTTGGTTCTTCACAGAACAGCGCCCGTAGGAACTATCATGCGAGTGAAAAATGAAGAAAATGACGTGACCATTTTTGCCAGAGTGGTGGGAACACTTCCTGAAACTGGAGATAACTCCAAATTGGTCATTAAACTTTCACAAGCTGCATTTGATCAACTCAAAGCTGTGAATGGAAGATTCCCTGTTGAGGTGATGTATTAAGAAGTTTTGATAAATTAATTGGAGCTCCGAATTATCGGAGCTTTTTTTTTAATTATCATAACTATCCGCTTTTCAGTAAGTTTGTTTGATATGAAAGCTATTTCTCCACTTCGAACTCTCCTTTTTCTAGCACTATTTTTTATTGCTTTTGAAAGCCTCAGTCAGGAAATTCCTGCATTAGAATCTTTTAATCAGACCCGATTAGATTACAATCAAAAAGGGATGTTGATTTTAGGCTCTTGGGCTGTGGGAAATATGATTTGGGGTGGGATAGGAGCAAGCCAAAGCATGGGAGAAAACAAGGCTTTTCACCAAATGAACCTGTATTGGAACTCCGTGAATTTGATAATTGCAGGGTTGGGTTATTGGCAAGCTACCAAGGAGAGTCCAGGTACCGATTTTTGGCAAACAATGGATGCTCAAAATGGAATTGAAAAAATTCTCCTTTTTAATGCTGCATTAGATTTAGCTTATATGGGAGGAGGCTTATACCTGAAAGAAAGAGGGCTTAGAAAATCAAATGAGCGATTGATTGGGTTTGGTAAGTCGGTAATTTTACAAGGTGCATTTTTATTGGTCTTTGATGGCATCATGTATAGCTTCCACAGCGCGAATGCAAAAGACTTACCTGGAATAGTTCAAAACATTAGTTTAAGCACAACCGGAGTTGCCTTGAGAATTCCCCTGAGATAAATCATATTTTTTTGAATAGAATTTAGTTATTACTCTGTAGCTCTAGTTTGTCATTCTTATTTAGTCAGGGTACCTTTGCATGCAAGTACCCCATTATGAACAAAGTACAACTCTTCTTTCACCACGTTTTTAGATTTATCTGGAATTTGATATTCGTGGTATCTTATCCAATCCTTGCAAGCTTTGGCTTGCTATTTATTGGGCTAACTTGGCTCTTTTCCAAACTTTCCCAACTCTTGACCAAGTTGAGACCTGAGGGTAAAAAAATAGTCATTAAGGAAAGTGAATGGGAAGTTCTCCCTTATTCCAATGACATGCTGGAGGCTAAATTGGTTAAACAGATCATGTTTGGCCCTTCTGGCTTTAGACTGAGAAGGATGGATGGAGTACCTTCAGTTTTATCGGATTTTGTGTTCGGAAATAAAATCAGAGTTATAGAAGAGGGATTTATTTTAGAAAAATGGAATAGCACTGAATCCAAAGATCTTCCCGACTTTGACATTTGCTTGTATAATCCAGATGAAGATTCCTTAAGATCACTTACAAATATTAAGTGCTTTGACTGGCATGTTTCTGAGAAAGTAGAAAATGAGCTTTCTTTTAAATGGTTTGACGGAACTCAAGGCGGAGAGGTGAAAGTTGCTCTTTAATGAATGATATCAAGGGATTTTTAGACGAAAAAGTCGAACTCTACAATCAGCCGGGATTTATAACCAACGATCCGATTTCTATCCCACATCGCTTTTCAAAAAAGCAGGATATAGAAATTTCAGGTTTTTTTGCTGCAATATTAGCCTGGGGTCAAAGAAAGACCATCATCAATAAATGCTTGGAGCTTTTTGAGAAAATGGATAATGCTCCCCATGAATTTTTGATGAATCATCAGGAAGATGACTTGAAGCCATTTCTAAGCTTCAAACATAGAACCTTTAATGATGTGGATACGCTTTATTTTATCCACTTTTTGACTTGGTTTTATAAAAAATACGATTCCTTGGAACAGGCCTTTTTACTGGGACAAAACGGGGAAATTGATGCTATGGGATCAATTCTATCCCGATTCCATGAGTTTTTCTTTTCTCTTCCCGATGCTCCATCCAGAACCCGCAAACATATAGCAACTCCCGCAAGAAAAGCAGCATGTAAGCGCATTACCATGTATTTGCGATGGATGGTAAGAAAGGATTCGAAGGGTGTTGATTTTGGAATTTGGGATCAGATTAAGCCGGCTCAATTGATTTGTCCCTGTGATCTGCATGTCGATAGGGTGGCGAGGAAACTTGGCTTAATCACACGTAAACAAACGGATTGGCTAACAGCTCTGGAACTGACAGAGCAATTGAGAACCTTTGATCCAAGGGATCCGGTCAAATATGATTTTGCTCTTTTTGGACTTGGAATCGAAGAAAAGTTCTAGGCTTAATGAAATTTTTTGACCTCTGGAGCAGCCGCTGAGGTAGAAAATTCATTTGCAAATCTTTCTGCATAGTTGTCCAACAACTCCATGATTTTTTGCTGGTTTTTGGATCTAACAATCAGCCCCGCATGATATTCTAAGGGAACTCTAAAATATACCTCGGGATCGTCAAAACTGCTCAAATCAGGATGTTCATACTTGGATAAAGTAAGTACAATACCCGCATAGTTTTTAGCTACTTTTGGCAATTCATACTTGTAGCCTTTGGCTAAAGAGTCTTCGATTTTGGCCCACTCAGCCCATAAGTTGATGTCTGTTGCCGCTTCCACCATTTCAGCCAAATGAGCCCCGCCAACTCTGGATGATGTTTCCAAAAAGTAGATTTCTCCATCTTCATGGCATTTGATAAATTCAGTATGCGTTGCTCCTGATTTCATCCCAAATGCCTTCATAATTTCCAAATTGGCCTTCTTAATTGCTTTATCCTCTGAAGACCCGTATTTGATATTTGAAGAACGAAAAATCCCACCTCCTTGGGAGATTTCCATAGGAGTAGCTAGGTATTTAGAAACAGTTAAAAACAGACTTTTTCCATTTAATAATAAGCCATCGGCATGATAGACATCTCCCGGTTTGAACTGTTCGACGAGGTAGTATAAGCGGTTATCTCCCAACTCGTTGATATGGTGCCAAAGTTCTTCTTTCGAATTTACCTTGATAATCCCATGTGCAGAAGCTTCGGACCTGGGTTTGAGTACCCAAGGCGCAGAAATATGATCTGCAAATAAATTGATGTCCTCATCATTGAAAAGAGGAGAGAAGGCAGGAACCCGAAGTCCAGAGTCCTGAGCTTTAATTCTCATGGCCAACTTATCTCTGAAAAATCTTCCGGTGGTCTGTCCCATTCCCGGTATTCTCAAACTTTCCCTCAGGAAAGTGGCTTTTTCAACATCATAATCATCCAAGGCAATGATGGATTCGATTTTATGGTTTTTCATTAGTCCACCAACTCCCTGAAGCAAGAGGTTTAAATCCCAATCTAAATCTTGCCCTGGCATGAAAAAAACCTCATCTATGTATTCATAGACCCAAGGTTTGTCTTTCAATTTTTCTGAGGTAACTAGAAAAACTCGATTTCCCTGTTTCTTCAATGCTGTTAAAAATGCATTGCCTTTGAAAAAGTTGGAAATGCACAGAAAAGTTTTGCCTTGTTGATTCATATTACATTTGATTTTCTATGAATTTAAGCAATAATCCCACACCAAAGGCAGTTCCTGATTTGGTTTTTGCAAAATCAGTATCCGCAAAAGCCACCCCAGCAATATCCAAATGAGCCCAAGAAGGATGCTCATGAGTGAAGGCTTGCAAAAACTTTGCAGCTGTTATGGCTCCTGCAATTGGCTTTCCATGATAATTTCTGATATCAGCAATTTCGGAGTCCATCTCTTTAGCATATTCTTCCCAAATTGGAAGGGGCCAGGATTTTTCTCCAACACCTTTTCCGGCGTTTTGAAGAGATTCAGAGAGCTTAGAATCATTGGAGAAAAGTGCAGCACACTCATAACCAAAGGTACCTACGGCACTGCCTGTTAAGGTAGCCATGTCAATGACTTGATCTGGTTTGTAAGTCTCAATGAGATAGGAGAGACCATCCGCCAAAATCAGTCTACCTTCTGCGTCAGTATCCACTACCTCGATGCTTAATCCTGCATGAGAAGCAATAATTTCGGAAGGTAAATAGGCATCCTTATCGACTGCATTTTCCACTGCTGGAACAATGGTTGTTAGATTGATAGGGATTTTCAAATCTGCAATCACTTGAGTTGCTCCCAATACTGCAGCAGCTCCTCCCATATCTGATTTCATATGATGCATTCCCTGAGTTTTGATATTTAGGCCTCCTGTATCGAAGGTTACTCCTTTACCGACCAAGCCTAAATGTGTTTTTGCTTCAGGGTGCCTATATTCTAGAATAATGAATTTGGGTTCCTTGGCAGAGCCTCTTCCCACAGCCAAAAAAGCTTCCAATCCTTTATCTTTTGCGTCTATCCCGCTGATAATTTCTGATTTCAGGGAATATTTTCCTGCCATTTCTACGGCCCATTCTGCCAAGTATTCTGGGGTAAGGTTATTGGGAGGTAAGTCTACAAGCCTAAATGCTTCCTTCTTTGCTTTTGAAATTTTTTCTGCTCGTTGTACCAATTTCTCAGCGTTTTTATGTGCCAACTTGATATGCACCTCTAGCTCTTCGAAATTATTTTTACGCTCTTTTTTGAAAAAATCAAGATGATAGTCTCCTAGAAATAAGCCAACTAAGGCTGGTTCAAGATAATTATCATCAAAGCCTTCCGGAAATTCAAGCAGGATACTTTGATCGATTAGATGATCATGCTTATGAAGCACTTTTCTGAATGAATTTTCTATGGATTTGTACTCAGGCTCCTTTCCCAAGCCAACAAGCAGCACCATTTCCTTTTCCGCTTCCAGGACATAAAAACTGTCTTTTTTCCCGGAAAAAATAGGGCTTTTCACATTTACAGAAACTCCGTTTGATGCAGAAAAGCTGATTTCTTCCTTTTCCAAAAATGGAATTACTCTTAAAAAGGTTGAGCTGGAAACTTGAGTATTAATTTGAATCTTCATAAGTCTTATTCTTCTTTATTGCTGAAAAAAAGCCATTCTATCGCTTTGGGGAATTCATCACTCCAGTAGCTTTCATTATGTTTCCCCTGCTCATTGATGGATAGCCGGATTTTCATTTTTCCTTGTAGGCTCTCTCTTTTAAGAAGCCTTTTTCGGAGTTTACTGACATGCTCAACCATGGTTTCACTCTCATCTCCTCCGGCATATAGATAAAGTCTGGTTTCCTGCGGATCAAAGAAATCTAAGAATCCTAGTTTGATTTTGGGAATTACCCAAAGGGAAGGAGAAAATACCATGAGTTTACCAAACACCTCCGGATAAATCAAGCCTGAAAAGATACTAACCAATCCTCCCATAGAGCTTCCACCAATTCCTGTGTGCTCTCTTTCAGGTTTGGTTCTAAAGGTTTTATCTACAAATGGCTTAAGCGTATCTGTTATAAATCTGATGTATTGCTTCCCCTGACCCTTACCTAAAAGAGTTTTACCAACATTGTATTCCTGAATTCTTTCTGATTCAGCATGTTCTACTGCGATGATGATGATTTTCCCAATTCCATAATCTGACATAACAGCCAGTTTTTTGTCGATCTGCCAGTTTCCAAATTCAGCGTTTTCGTTGAAAAGGTTTTGAGCGTCCTGGAGATAAAGAACCGGATAATGTTCATCGCTACTCTCATAATCGTGAGGTAACAATGCCCAGATTTTTCTCTTTTTGTTCAATTGGGGGATCTCAAATTCCTCAGAGATCAAATGAATTTTTGGAAGTTGACTTGGGCGATAAGGGAGCCAGTTTTTTCTCCATTTGGCAACTTTTTCAATTCGTGAGGTTTTGGAGTCACTCCATATTCTATTGGGAGTTCTATTGCCATATCTATCTATTTCTACTTCTGACCAGTCTCCTTTGGTGAATTTGTAAATCAATTCTCCCTGAAAAATCTCCTCCTCAGGAAATTCGAACTCATACTTTCCCTCATCGATTTTTTTCATTTTAAACCGATAATCTTGCGTAGCCCAATTGTTGAAATTACCTGAAATATAAACAGGTCTTTCATCATCGTCGGGGGTGTGCAAAATCAGTTTACGGGTTTTGATACTGCTATCTTTTAGGTCTGTCTCTAGGGAAATCATAGGTGAGGCGAGCTGCCTTTCAATCTTTGCAAAAGTAAGCTTTGAACCATTAAGAAGAAACTTAAACTTTTTCTTCTGGCCTAAAGCGGATTTCATCTGGATAGGGGAAGGCATGTATAAGCTCGCCTTTCAAAATCCTTTGTTGAATCTTTTTCCAATGCTCTGGATCAAAAAGATTCTGATGATAGCTTAAAAAATGTTCCTTCAAATCACTTCTTCCAATCATCCAACGCCTAAAATCTTCCGGAAACACATCGTTTTTAGCTATATCATACCAAGGTTCAGAAGCATAGATTTGCGCATAAGTTTCGGCCTTGGGTTTGGCTCTAAAGTTCATATCCGTTAGAAACTCGATCTCGTCATAATCGTAAAATATCACCCTTTTTTGTCTAGTTAACCCAAAATTCTTTGTCATCATATCTCCCGGGAAAATATTAGCCTGAGCCAATTGTAAAATAGCTCTTCCATAATCTTCTGCCACTTGATTTCCCTCCTCTGTACTGCAGTTTTCCAGATATATGTTCAAAGGAGTCATTCTTCTTTCAGTATATAGGTGTTTGATAATTAAATGTTTACCGTCTTTCTTTAAAAGGGAATTAGTGGTGTTTTTTAGTTCCTGAAGCAGTTCAGGGCTTAGTCTATCTAAGGGAATTTTAAAGTGTTCGAATTCATGTGTGTCAGCCATTCTGCCTACCCGGTCATGTAAGGAAACCAACTTATATTTTTCCCGAACTTCCTGCCTGGTCATGTTTTTTGGAGGCTCAAAATGATCTTTGATGAGTTTGAATACCACATTAAAGGAAGGAAGAGTAAATACTGTCATGACCATTCCCTTGATGCCGGGAGCGATTACAAATTGATCTTTAGACTGTGCCAAGTGCAATAAAAAATCCCTGTAAAATAGTGTTTTGCCGTGTTTATTGAATCCGATCGCATTGTATAGCTCATGTGTTTTTTTATGAGGAATAACCGAACTCAGAAAGGCTACAACCTGGGAAGGGATTTCTGCCCGCACCATAAAATACGATCTGGTGAAGCTAAAAAGTGAGCTCATAATATTAGGATCAAAAATCAGAGTGTCTACAAAAACACCTTTGGGTCCATGAAGAATTGGGATGATAAAAGGCATCCATTTATGTCCCAAATAAGTTCGGCCGATTAAGTATGCCGCCTTATTTCTATAAAAAACTGACTTAAGAATCTGCGTGGTCGTTTCAGGTCCGGGATTATATCGCGTAAGAATGACCTCTTTTACACTTTGAATCAGGAATTGGATATCAGCTTCTTTATTCATAAAAGGAGCTCCAAAATCATAATCATCCAATATTTTTCGAATAATGGAGTCCAATCCCATTGAGCTGGGATAGGAATTGAGCAACTCTGCCGTAGAAAAAATCTCACAGGAACTATGACCTTCCATGAGGTACATCAATTCTTCGTCGCTGGACATACCCGGAAAAGCCTTTCTGATGACTGAATTGAAAAAAGTTTCTGCAAGTTCTATATCAGGTCTTTCAGCAATCAATTCCTGATAATGCTGCCTTATCAGTGTCCATATTTCCCTTTTATCGGCATCATCACCAAGCATTTTTCGGAACTCTTCCACTAATTGAAACAATAAGTCTTTATACAAGCGCAGCCTTTGTTTATGATTCAATTGGGTGGCAGCCCAGTTTCTTTCCTTGAAATAAAGAGGAGCTAGCTCCGTGTAAGTATTGAAGGAGCGAATGTAACTTTCGAATCCTTGAAAAATTTTTTCTGCAAGAGGTATGGCTCTGTGTGGCATGATTGAAAATAGTATAAAAAGTTAATACCTCTGAAGCTCGTGGAATGATTCCTATTTATTTTTCTTATAAAAAGATAGTGCAACAGGAATTTATGCACACGATTGCATTGAAATTTCCTAATTGATCTCAAAATCCTACCAAAAAAATTCTGTAAAAAAATGAAAATAAATAAGCTTGATTTTGAAGCGTTTAGGGCGAAAATTACTAGAAGAATAAAATTTTGAAAATCTTTCGCAATCGATTGTTTGGAGTATATAAAAACATTTTCTACTTTTCGACAGTATTCATGAATTGAATATCTACAATAGGTTTAATAGGTTTGAGAGCAGGAAAAGGTCGGATTAGTAGTCCGGCCTTTTTTGTTTTTTGATCGTCCTGGTTTAGCTTCATGCATTCATCTTTTTCTTATGGATAAATCGATAAAAATTCTTTTCCTCATTTGCCTTATCGGGATAGCTTTTGCATGTGAATCAACTTCGGAGAAAAATGAGACTGAAGTGATGGTGGATTCTTCCGATTTGTTGGATGATTTTCCCACCAAACTTGACTTAGTTTTTGCACAGAAATCTGAATGGTACGAGCATTGGGCTCAGAAATTAGGAAGGTTCGAGGCGGATGATTTTGAATTAATGCTTTCCGATACTTTGGAGGGCTTTGAGATGCCTGAGAAAAACCCTATCCTTCCTAGTGACCCTTTATTTCCATATCAATTTCCACATCCAGGAGGAAACGGAGTAATGGATATCTATTCTTACAAAATTGAAGCTCAAGATGAATTGGATTCTCCTTTTTTGAATCCTGACTCTGAGGTGGTATGGTATAAAGCAGATGGAATGAAAGAGCGCCTTCTATTTATGGGGCCTTCCGGAGCATTTGAAGAGGGCTTATGGCTGAGCGAGGAAGAGTTTATAGTATTGGGCTTTTTTCAGGAAGTAGAGGGGTTTAGACCCTTGGTTTGGTTGATCAGACCAAATGAAAATCTCGTATATCAATTTAGAATGAAAAAAGTTACCTCTGATTATAAGATAGAATCTTACCTAAATAAGAAAATCAAGAAGGTTGAATTGATTTAAAATGGATTTTGAAGAAGTCATCCAAAGACTGAAAAACTCGCTTTCAAGGCAACTTCCGGGTAAAGAGGCGCAGATGAGGATGTCACCTCAGCCGGTGGATATGAGAAGGTTTGATACAAAATTACCTTCTAATTACAGAAAAGGTGCAGTTCTGATTTTAATCTATCCACAGGAAAAGCAGGCTTTTTTTCCATTGATCAAAAGACCTGAATACATTGGAGTACATAGTGGGCAGATAGCTTTTCCAGGAGGAAAAATGGACGAAGGAGACGAAAACGAAGTTTTTACAGCCCTTCGGGAAGCTGAGGAGGAAGTGGCAGTAAATGCCAGTAAAGTCGAAGTTTTGGGAAGAATGTCTGATTTATTTATTCCTGCCAGCAATTTTTTAGTAAGTCCTGTAATCGGTTATGTAGATCATATTCCTGAATTCGTTCCTGAGGAAAGGGAAGTTCAAAGAATCATTTCAGCAAGAGTTGCCGATATCGTATCCCCTGAAATCCAGAAAAAAACCATTTTGGAAATAGGAAATCAAATCAAACTGGACACTCCTTATTTTGAAGTAGAGAAAGAAATGGTTTGGGGTGCCACTGCCATGATTTTGGGAGAGTTTATAGAACTTTTGGAAAAGGGAAAATAAGCTCATTTTTGGGCATATGAGCATTTGTTGGTATTGTTGTAACCTTTAAGCAAAACTATGGAAGAACAAGCTCCTTTGATCACCAATGATGCTGTGGTTTTTGGCTTACTAGTAGCCACTCTAGCAGTAATTTTCAGCACCTCAGCAAGCCAAAATCGTATTTTTCAAAAATTTTATAAGGTTGTTCCGGCAGTGCTACTCTGCTATTTTATTCCTGCGGTTTTTAACTCCTTGGGAATTATTTCAGGTGAAGATTCCAACCTGTACTTTGTTGCTTCCAGGTATTTATTGCCTGCTTCTTTGGTTTTATTTACAATCAGCATTGATATAAAGGGTATTCTCAAATTAGGGCCTAAGGCATTGACGATGTTTCTGGCAGGTACATTAGGGATCATGCTGGGAGGTCCATTGGCACTGATGACAGTGGGCTTTATTCAGCCTGAACTCCTAGGTGGCACTGGTCCGGATGCGATCTGGAGAGGTTTGGCTACCATTGCCGGATCATGGATAGGAGGGGGAGCCAATCAAACTGCCATGTTGGAGGTATTTGGAGCAAGTTCCAGCCTTTTCGCCCAAATGATAGCAGTTGATGTTTTAGTGGCTAATCTTTGGATGGCTTTCTTGTTGTACTGGGCTGCCAAACCTGAAAAAATTGACAAAATATTCAAAGCTGATTCTACGGCAATCTATGAGTTGCGAGACAAAATAGCGGATTTTAGATCCAAGATCATGACAATTCCAAGTTTAGCTCAGACCATGACCATATTAGGTGTGGGTTTTGGGATCACCGGGGTTTCGCATTTGATTGCTGACTGGATAGCTCCGATTATTTCTAGTGATTACCCTGCACTGAAGCAATACTCTTTGGACTCTACTTTCTTTTGGATCGTGGTGATTGCCACTACAGCAGGTCTTGCACTTTCTTTTACTAAAGCAAGAAACTTGGAAGGTGCAGGTGCATCAAGATTGGGTAGCGCCTTCTTATATGTCTTGGTGGCAACCATTGGAATGCAGATGGATTTGGGAGCTGTATTGGATAATCCAATTTTGTTTCTGATCGGTATTTTATGGATGTTCTTCCATATTTTAATCATGCTTTTGGTTGCTTGGTTGATTAAAGCACCATTTTTCTACGTGGCAGTTGGTTCTCAGGCAAATGTGGGAGGAGCTGCATCTGCTCCAATTGTGGCATCGGCATTTGATGCTTCTTTGGCACCGGTTGGAGTTCTTTTGGCGGTATTAGGCTATGCTGTGGGAACTTATGGGGCCTACTTATGCGGTTTAATGATGCAGGCCATTTCTATTGGATAATGAAACACAGCAGACAGTTAGTCTTTATATGTACAGGTTCAGATTGTAAAAAAGCAGGTTCCAAGCTGATCAAGAAGGATCTGAAAATTGCAAGCAAACAAAATCCTTGGAAAGGTTGCTGCAAACTGATCCAAACCAAATGTTTGGACATGTGTAAGTCTGCTCCGGTTGCGATAGTGGAAGATCATTTTTTAAAAAAAACCAGTACAGAAAAAATATTGGATCAAATGAAAAAAGCCCTGAAAGATCAGGGCTAAGATTAAAGTTTGGTTGTCTTGACAGCAGTACCGCTGGCAGTCACCATCAGCATTCCATCTCGAATCGTTTCGTAATCCAAGTCAATTCCTACAATGGCATTCGCTCCGAAGGTTCTAGCTTGCATTTCCATTTCTGCCATAGCAGTAGCTTTGGCTTCTCTTAGAACGCGCTCGTATGAGCCGGATCTGCCTCCTACAATATCAGTAATACTGGCAAAGAAGTCTTTGAAAACATTGGCACCTATGATGGTTTCTCCAGAAACAATGCCAAGATATTCATCGATTTTGTAGCCTTCTAGTTGGTTGGTTGTTGAGATAATCATAGAATTTTGATTAGGTGAAACATATTTTATGCACGTTTAATTTAAGGTGCAAATTTGAATAAATCATTTAAATTGAATTTAGGTGATTAATTTAACTGTGATAAGTTATAAAATGAATTTGTTTCTCTAATCTTGTTTTTTAGATCATCTTTTTTCAATATTTTCCGATTTGATATAAACCCTAAAAAGTAAGTAGTTAATTAAATGAGTCAATTCCATCAGTTTGATATTTCGGATTTCTTCAATGAAATCAACGAACCCTTGTTTCTGATGGATTCTGAAGAAATCATCTTTTGGAACAATACCGCAACTGAAAATTTCAAAAACCTTCCTGAGGATTGGAAGGCTTGGATTTCAAACGAGGAGCTAGAACAAAAACTACTTTTATTTTTCAAAGAAGGAATTCTGCCCCAAATCACTTATTTCAAATCTTTAGAGAAGAAATGTGGTGAATTTCAGCGGTTTGAATGGGTTTTTGTAAATCTACCTTCCAGTTATAGCAGTAGATTTTTGATAGTTAAGGCCAATCCCATCAAGTTTTTGGGTAATAAAGCGATTGAGAATTCAATCTTGAATAAGCAGGAGCAGACAGTAGGGGAACTGAGTTATATCCAAAGTATTCTTCATCATAGTCATGATTTAATTGCCATTTTGGATGAGCAGGGAAATTATAAATTCATTTCCGATTCGGTGGTCCAAAAGATTGGTTTTCCGGTAGATTATATAGTTGGGAAAAATTTCCGTGACTTCATTGAGGAAGGAATCATTGAGTTGGTGAAAGGGAGTTTCGAGGAGGTTCTAGACTCTACAGAGGAGGTTGCAGTTGATTTCTGGATTAATAGATCCAAGGGCAAACGAATCTATCTTGAAAGTTTTGCCAAAAACTTAATTTATCATCCTGAGATCAATGGCGTTTTATTTTCGAGTAGAGATATCACTGATTTTATTGAAACAGACAGGTCTCTTCAGAAAAGATATGAAATAGAAAACCTGATCAATCAGGTTTCCTCCCGTTTGATCAATAGAAGGTTGAGTAATCTGGAAGAAGACTTTCAGGAGTTTTTAAGAAAATTCAGTCATTTTTTGAGGGCTCATCGTGGTGTAATCAGCATATTCAATCAGGAAACCCAAGAGCTTGATATTATTAATACCTGGAGTTTATCCAGCTGGAAAAGTGAGTCAGAAATTGATTTCAAAGCGATCATTGATTCCCGTAAAAAAAGGTTGGAGGCAGGCATAGTAAAACTGATTGACTTAGAGTCGGAGGGCTTTGAATCTACTTCAAGGCTTATTTTGATTCCAATGATATCTGCCTCCAAGATTTTGGGTGTCATCTATTTTGAAATAGATCAGGAAGACTTGGAGTTTACGGAGAAGGAGTTGCAGATTTTCCGACAATTGGGAGATATACTTGCCGGTGCATATATCGGTAGTTTGATGACTCGACGAATCGAAAGAAACGAGAATCTTCTTGCTACAACAGAAAGGCTATCTAAATCCGGTTCCTGGAGATACAGTACTACAAGAAATCTATTTTATATCTCAGGTGGTTTAGCAAGAATTTTTGACTTGGGGATTCAGCCTGTAACAGCTGAATTTTCTTCTTTGATTCTTCGGATTGATAAGAGCTACAGAGAGGATTTTGTCAAAAATCTGAAAAGAAGTATTAAGGAAAAAAGTCATGCCTCGGGAGAGTTTACTATTCGCAATGAGGATGGTAAACTAGTTTACATTTCCTATGAAATAGAAACCAAACAGGACTTTTTTACCCAGGGAATTGAGGTAAATGGATTTTGTACCGATATCACACACAAGCGAGCAAGCGAGGAGTATCTAAGGCTTCAATCTCAGATTCTAGCCCAGGTTAATGATCCCATTTTGGTCACTAATCTCGAATATCAGATCATATATCTGAATAAAGCTGCTGTGGAATTATGTGGGATGGTGAAGGAGAATGCCTATAATGAACACATAGATTCTGTCATCAAATTTAATTTTCCAGATGGAAGCAGATTTGAAAAAATCGGCAGGAAACTGGAAATAGGAGATGTAAAGAAACAAGAGTTATTTATAGAGACAGGGGTTCAGCCTAAGGCTCCTTTTGAAATTTCTATGCAGGCAATCCATGCAGATGGAAAGGAGAAAATAGGCTACTCTTTGATCCTCCGGGACCTTTCTGAGAAATACGAAAATGAACGCTTGGCTATGAGAGCCAGCATGATTGTAGAGAATAGTCCAGCTGTATTATTTCAGGTGGATCCTAATGATGACTACAGAATCTATTACATCTCGGAAAATATCAACCAATTTGGCTATCAGTCTAAGGAATTGATGGAAAATAGGGTTCCATTCTTGGACATTGTACATCCTGATGACGCCAAAATCATCAAAAAGATCAATAGCAAATCAAGGGGTAAGTCAGGAGTAGTTTCCTTTTCTGGCGAATATAGGATCAAAAAAACTGATGGGACATTTATCTGGGTTGAGGATAAAACTACAGACGTGAGAAACGAAGTAGGCGATATCATTCTACATCAGGGTCTGTTTCAGGATATTACCGAGAGAAAGAATTTCGAAGAATTCAAAGAGGAAAAAGAAAAACAATATCGAGTCTTGGCTTCCAATATTCCCGGAACGAATATTTTCCTATTGGATAAAAGTCGAAAATACATTTTGGCAGAAGGAACCAACTTTGAAAACTGGGGGCTGAGTCCATCAGATTTTGAAGGGAATTACCTAACTGATATCGCACTGACTGATTCTAAGGAGGTATCCAAATTACTGGATAGAGTTTATGAAAAACGTGAGATCGTCGAGACTGAATTCTTTTTAAGAGGAAGAAGATATCACAGAGTGATCAGGCCTATATTAGAATATGGCAAAGTGGAATATGCACTAAGTATCGTTAGGGATATCACAGAAGAGCATAAAGCCAAAGAAGATTTAAGACAGTCAGAGGAAAAATATAGAACCTTGGTAGAAGAGTCAACTGAGATCATATTTTCCTTATCGGAGTCATTTATTGTGGATTATATCTCACCCAACGTCAAGCAATTTATGGGCTATGAGATGGATGAGGTTATCGGTAAAAGCGTATTTGAATTTTTGGACCCGGAAGATCTGGATGTTTTCCAGGTACTTTTGGAAGAGACCAAGGATTTCTTCTCCCAAAACCAATTTTTGGAGTTCAAATTGCGCCATAAAAATGGAGAATACCGAGTGTTCAATTCCAATGGAAAAGTTATTCTGGATAAAGATGGAAAGAGACTCTACACAGGTATTGCAAGGGACATATCCAAACTTAAAGAGGCTCAGCGAGAATTGCTCAAAGCTAAAGAAAAAGCGGAGCAGGCGTCTTTGATAAAATCCCAGTTTCTTTCTGTGATGAGCCATGAAATCCGGACACCAATGAACGCAGTCATTGGTTTGGCTCATTTTCTTTTGGAGGATGATCCTAAACCTGATCAGTTGGAAAACCTTAAAACACTACAGTTTTCTGCTGAAAGCTTGATGGCCCTGATCAATGATATTTTGGATTACAATAAGATTGATTCAGGGAAAATAGAGTTGGAGGAGATGCCTTTTGATTTAAAGAATTTCATTCAGCGAATTGTGCATTCTCATAGTTTTCAGGCTACAGAAAAATCTCTGTATGTGATTTCCGAAATTGATGAAGCACTTCCTAAAAGTATCTTGGCTGATTCTGTCCGATTGGGTCAAATTGTAAATAACCTAGTTTCCAATGCGATTAAATTCACCGAAAAAGGCGGTGTAAAAATAATTCTCAAATCCGAGGGAATCGATATAGAAGGAAAAGCTATAGTCAAATTTAGATTTGAGGATACTGGAATTGGAATTCCAGAAGAAAAGGTCTCCACTATTTTCGAAGCATTTACACAGGCCTCTTCAGAGACTACTAGAAAGTATGGAGGTACAGGCTTGGGATTGGCCATTGTAAAACGCTTGGTGGAATTATATCAAGGGGATATTACCTATTCTCCAAATCTAGGTGGTGGAAGTGTCTTTGAATTTGTGATTCACTTGAAGCCTTTTGAAGAGAGGGCGAACAATGGTTCAGCTGAGGATAAGCCTCAAATCAAATCTCTGATGGGAGCTTCTATACTAGTTGCGGAAGACAACATGGTAAACCAGATTTTGATCCAGAAATTTTTGAAAAAATGGAATACCGGAAATGTGGTTGTGGCTTCTGATGGGCAAGAGGCTCTGGAATTTTTTGAGAAGGAACATTTTGATTTAATTCTATTGGATTTGCAAATGCCAATTTATGACGGCTTTACAGTTGCCAAGAAAATAAGGTCTATGGCAGATCCGGTAAAAAGTAAAGTTCCTATGCTTGCATTGACTGCCACATCTTTGCATGAAGTAAAAGAACAGTTAATGGAAGTAGGTGTAAACGACTATGTGGCCAAACCATTTACTCCGGAAAATCTCTACGAGAAATTGTTGAAATTTCTTCGTCCCAAAGAAAGGGTCTAAGACATCTTTAGCATTAATTTTGCCTAAAGGCTGTGGGTTATTTATTTACAGCCGAAATTTTCCTTACTCATGTCCCTTTTTTTTAGAATAAGCATTGCAATAGTTTTCTTCTTTGGTTCTGGCTATGCTTTTTCTCAGCAACTTCTATCCAAGCGAACCACACTGTATACCGTGGTAGGTACCAGTGGAGCCAAATTGAATCAATTTGACCAAATGCTGGAAGATAGAGGTTTAACAGGCTTGAGAAATAGATATAGAACCTTAGGATTAGGCTATCAAAGCAGAATAAATGATTTCGTGATTGGACTTGAGCTTTATCACAATCGTGGTGCAAACAGTGATTTGGATGGCTTTAAATTGGGATACCGGACTTCCAGAGTTTTACTCAACGTGGGATATGCTTTTACCGAGGAATCCAAATTTCAGCTAATTCACTATATGTCTTTAGGAATGGGCTATTTGAATTTTCAAATGCTTCCATCCGAAAGGCCTTCCAGTTTGGAAGAGTTTCTGGCAGACCCAAAGCAGGGATTTATTATTCGTGAAAATGATATCCAAAAAGGATCAAAATACTATGGGAACTTTTTAACAGAAATAGGCTTCCATATGACCTACGACTTTGATCTTCCAGGTAGGAGAGAAGCACTTTCCATCATTGCGAAAGCAGGATACGCATTTAGCCCATTTGAAGGAAAATGGGAGCTGAATGGGATGTCTTTTGATAATGCTCAAAGTGGTGCATTTCTTAGACTAGGAGCAGGTATTTCCATTCCAGATAGAAACTTCTTTTATAAAGATGCCTCAATTGGGCTTCACCTGATTTCTGGGGTTCATTTCACAAGTCCAGATACTTTTAATGAGGTTTTGGAAGAAGCTGGCTATGATCCCTTAGAAGGCAGGCCTTCCAATTTGGGGATTAAGATTAAAGGTGAATCCGAACGTATGCTTTATGGAGTAGATGTTTACAACTTAGCCATGAATGGCAGCGCAAGCGAGACCCAATCTCAGTCTCTCAACAGTTTGAGAGTGTATGGGAATTTGGGATATAAAGTTATTCAATACAAAAATTTTGGATTTGGAGCTTTGGCCGGACTGGGTTTTGGAAATATACGATACACCTTGGCGCAGAGAAATAAGCCAGACTTTCCTGAACTGTTTGAGCAGAGAAAGTTTGACGGGTATTTGAGAAATTCAGGTTTGATGGGTAAACCCGAAGTGTTTTTAGAGTATGGAATTCCAATGACCAAAAGGAAGTTGGTTGACCTTGTATTTACCGCATCTGCCGGATATGAACTTGCATTGGCAAATTATAGACTAGGGGAGTTGGATATGGCTTCTTACATGTCAGCCCCTTATTTGACTTTTGGAATAGGGGTAAGACCTTAAATTTTAGAGTAATCGCATTTTCGCTTGCCGAATCTTAAAAAAAGAGGGCGAAAAGTTTTAAAAATCCAACGATAGCGCTGTTTTATTGCCAAATAGCTAGTACATTTGAGTTGCTTATCGAGAAAGACCGAGGGAAGGGCCCTACGACGTCTTAGCAACCTGTAATCAAGGTGCTAACTCCCGTTCCGGAAATGCCGGAAAAAGATGAGCGGAAAAGTATTTTTACTTTGCTCCGTGGTTTTGCTCGATTAGCTTTTTAAACTTAATAGAATGATGCAAAATAGAACGGAAACCCTGCTTCAGGCAATTCAAGATAGGATCTTAATCCTTGATGGAGCTATGGGTACCATGATTCAAAGATACCAGTTAACAGAAGAGGATTTCCGCACCGAAAGTCTCAAAAACCACCCAAAATCTCTAAAGGGAAATAATGATTTACTTTCCCTTAGTAGACCGGATATTATCAAGGCAATTCATGCTGAATATCTTGGGGTTGGAGCGGATATCATTGAGACCAATACTTTCTCAGGCACCAGTATAGCTCAGGCTGATTATGAGTTGTCGCATTTAGCCTATGAGATTAATTTTCAATCTGCAAAATTAGCCAGAGAAGTTGCTGAAGAATTTACTTCTCAAAATCCTCAAAAACCAAGATTTGTAGCAGGAGCCATGGGCCCCACCAATAGAACTGCTTCCATTTCTCCGGACGTGAATGATCCGGGATATAGGGCAATAAATTTTGATCAACTGGCGGAAGCTTATGCCGAGCAAGTGAGAGGATTACTGGACGGAGGTTCAGATATTTTATTAGTGGAAACAATATTTGATACTTTGAATGCAAAAGCAGCGCTGTATGCAATTCAAGAGGTGTTTGAAGAAAGAAATATACCATTAGACCCGCTTGAGGGAGGTATTCCTATCATGATCTCTGGAACTATCACCGATGCCTCAGGAAGAACTCTTTCAGGGCAAACTACAGAGGCTTTTCTGATTTCCGTATCGCATGTTCCTCTACTTTCAGTAGGATTAAACTGCGCTTTAGGTGCCAAAGAGTTAAGACCTTATTTGAAAGTTTTGGCAAACAAAGCCCCATTTTTTGTATCAGCCTATCCTAATGCGGGCTTGCCTAATGAATTTGGTGCGTATGATCAAAATGCACAGGAGATGGCCGCGCAAGTCAAAGAGTTTTTGCAGGAAGGCATGTTGAATATTTTGGGAGGTTGCTGTGGAACCACCCCCGATCATATCCGGGAATTGGCAAAACTAGCAGATGGTTTTGAGCCAAGAAAAATCGGAAAAAAAGAATTAGCAGAAAATGAAGATTGAGGAGCAGGCAATGAACGATTATTTGAAATTATCAGGCCTTGAGCCTTTAGTATTTACACCCAACCTAAACTTTGTCAATATTGGAGAAAGAACCAATGTGACAGGCTCCAAGAAATTTGCCCGTTTGATTTTGAATGGGAATTATGATGAGGCCTTGGAGGTAGCATTAGATCAGGTACGTGGAGGAGCTCAGGTTCTGGACGTTTGTATGGATGAAGGAATGCTGGATGGAGAAGCGGCAATGGTTAAGTTTTTGAACCTAATCGCTTCAGAACCCGAAATCAGCCGAATTCCTATCATGATTGACAGTTCCAAGTGGAGTATCATTTTGGCTGGTTTGAAGTGCGTTCAGGGCAAAGGAATCGTTAACTCCATCTCTCTTAAAAATGGAGAAGAAGAATTCATCCTTCAAGCCAAAACCATCAAGAAATTTGGAGCCGCTGTGGTAGTAATGGCCTTTGACGAAAAAGGCCAGGCGGATACCTTCGAGCGGAGGATTCAGATTTGTGAGAGAAGTTATAGGATTTTGGTGGATCGGGTACGATTTAATCCTCAAGACATCATTTTTGATCCCAATATATTCCCGGTTGCAACAGGGATGGAAGAGCATAGAAAGAATGCATTAGACTTTTTCCTTGCCACCAAATGGATCAAAGAAAATCTGCCCGGAGCAAAAGTAAGTGGCGGGGTTAGCAATGTATCTTTTTCATTTAGAGGAAATGACCGAGTGAGAGAAGCTATGCATGCAGCTTTTCTTTATCATGCGATTCATCATGGAATGGATATGGGCATAGTCAACCCTACCATGCTGGAAGTCTATGATGATATTCCTAAAGACTTATTGGAGCGGGTTGAGGATGTCTTTTTTGATAGAAAAGAAGATGCTACCGAAAGGCTCTTGGAGTTTGCAGACACTGTCAAATCCTCCGGCAAAAAAGAGGTAGTAAATGAAGCATGGCGTTCTGATCCTGTGGCAAAGCGAATTGAGCATGCCTTGGTAAAAGGAATTCTCGATTTTATTATTGAAGATACGGAGGAAGCCAGACAGCTACTCCAAAACCCATTGAAAGTCATTGAAGGTCCATTAATGGATGGAATGAATGTGGTGGGAGATCTTTTTGGGGAAGGCAAGATGTTTTTGCCCCAGGTGGTGAAGTCTGCCAGAGTGATGAAAAAGGCTGTAGCCTATCTTGAGCCATTCATGCCACTGCCGGAAGAAGGTCAAGAGGACAGTTCCCTGAAGAAAATTTTGCTGGCAACAGTTAAAGGGGATGTGCATGATATCGGGAAAAATATCGTAGGAGTCGTATTGGCTTGTAATAGCTATCAAATCATTGATTTGGGAGTGATGGTAGATGCCCAAAAGATAATTGATGAAGCGATTAAAAATAAGGTTGATATTATAGGATTGAGTGGATTGATTACTCCTTCTTTGGATGAAATGGTCAATGTGGCATCAGAAATGGAGCGTCAAGGTTTAAAAATTCCTTTGCTGATAGGTGGGGCCACTACTTCCAGAATTCATACTGCTGTAAAAATTGATCCTGTGTATTCCGGAACGGTGATCCATGTAACTGATGCGAGTAAGTCTGTGCCTATTGCGGGTGAATCCATTTCTGAGGAGACTAGGGATCAATATCATCTAGATATCAAGGAAACTTATAAGCGATTGAGAGAAGAGCATGAGGCCAAACAATCCGCCAAACAATTGATTTCCTATTCAGAGGCTATGGAAAATCCTGTGGAAATTGATTGGACTGCTTTTGAACCTATTGAACCGAAAGTCTTGGGAACCCAAATTTTGGATGATTTGGATTTAAATGAAATCCGAAAATATATTGACTGGACCCCATTCTTCAGTACATGGATGTTAAGCGGGAAGTATCCTAAAATTCTTGAAGATCCAGTCGTGGGTAGCGAAGCAAAAAAGCTTTTCAATGATGCCCAAAGAATGTTGGATCAGTTGATTGATGAAAAATGGTTGACTGCAAAAGGTGTTTTTGGACTGTTTCCTGTTCAGAGAAAAGGAGATGATGCGATTGTTTTTAGTCCTGAAAAGAAAAATTTGACTCTAGGTCAATTTCACTTTCTGAGACAGCAAGGTAAAAAAGGGAAAGGGGTTCCAAACCGTTCTTTAGCTGATTACCTACATCCCGAAAAGGTGGATTACATGGGTTGCTTCGCAGTGACTTCAGGATTGGGAATGGAGTCCAAATTGGCAGAATTTCAAAAAGCCGGGGATGATTACAATGATATTTTGTTTAAGGCCTTGGCGGATAGATTGGCAGAAGCAGCAGCCGAATATTTACATGAGCAAGTCCGAAAAAACTATTGGGGTTATGCGCCTGAAGAGAATTTGGAAAACGATTCCTTGATCCGAGAAGAATATACAGGAATCCGACCTGCACCCGGCTATCCAGCCTGTCCAGAGCATTCTGAGAAAGAAACTATCGCCAGCCTTTTGGAAATGGAAAAAGCCATTGGAATCACTTTGACTTCGAGTTATGCCATGTATCCGACTAGTTCTGTTTCAGGATTTTATTTTGCCCATCCAGATGCAAAGTATTTCGGCTTAGGGAAAATTGCCCAAGATCAAGTGGAGAGTTATGCGAAGAGAAAAGGCATCAGCCTGGAAGATGCCGAGAGATTATTATCACCCAATTTGGCTTACACGCCTGCTAAATTACTTGTGAATCAGACTGTATGAAGATTACCGAACACCTGAAAAACGCGAAATCTACGCTGTTTTCATTTGAGATTTTACCGCCATTGAAAGGGCAAAGTTTGAAAGAATTGTTGGAAGGAATTGCTCCCTTGATGGATTTCAAACCTCCTTTTGTCGATGTGACTTATCATCGTGAGGAGTTTATTTATAAGAAGCATCCCAATGGTTTGTTGGAAAAGATCAGTACCAAAAAGCGGCCGGGAACGGTTGGAATCTGTGCAGCAATTATGAATAGATTTCAGGTGGATGCTGTTCCTCACTTGCTCTGTGGAGGTTTTACCCGAGAAGAAACCGAAAATGCACTGATAGACCTCAATTTCATCGGGGTGGAAAATGTATTGGCTTTAAGAGGCGATGCACCCAAAACTGAAGGAAGATTTGTTCCAGAAAATGACGGCCATCATTTTGCCAGCGAGTTGGTAGATCAAATTATCCGTATGAATCATGGGAAATATTTGCATGAAGAAACAGAAACCAGTTTCCATACTGATTTCTGTGTAGGAGTTGCAGGCTATCCTGAAAAGCATTTTGAGGCGCCTTCGATGAAATTTGATTTGAAGTATCTGAAAGAAAAAGTCGAGAAAGGTGCCGAATACATCGTGACTCAGATGTTCTTTGACAATGAGAAGTATTTCAAATTTGTGGAAGACGTAAGAGCAGCGGGGATAACAGTTCCCATCATTCCGGGAATCAAGCCCATCACGACCATAGGTCAGATTACCATGCTTCCTCGTACTTTCTTCTTGGACTTACCAGATGCCTTGATGGACGAACTGGAAAAGTGCAAGACCAATGGAGAAGTCAAAGAAGTGGGTATAGAGTGGGCCATTCAGCAATGTAAGGAACTGGTAGCAGCAGATGCGCCGAGTCTTCACTTTTATACTATGAGTAAGGCAGATGCGACTTATAAGATTGCGAAGGAGGTGTTTTAAGACCATTTCTGACAAAAAAGGCTATTTGATTTTGTATTTCTAATAGCTTTTATTTTTTTAGTGGAAAACCAATTATGATGTCTCGATTGTTATTTTTATTTCTCTTTTTATCCCAGTGTATAATTTGCTTAGGTCAGGAAGTTGAATACCTAAATGGTTTTAGGTATCCTATAGTGGATCTCAACGCCTATCCAGCTGAATTTATTAAAGTCACTACCCAGAAAAACGGGGTGATTCAAAGCTTTACATATAATTTGGATACAGTAAAGGTTGAGCATTCTACAGTTTTGACTGACGAGAACGGAGAAAAAATCAGTGAACGAATTTTGGGATATTACCCCAATGGAGAAATGAAATTCAATAAGCGTATTGATTACGCGAAGGATGAGTTTAAAGAGACCAACTATTATGAAGATGGTAGTCTAAAAAGTGAAATAGTCAGTTCCTCGATAGAAATCTTATCAGAAACCTATTATGGTGTGGATGGAGTGGTCATTGACAAACCCTTAATTGAAGACCCTGAACCAAAAGGAGGAAAGAAAAGCTGGAATGATTTTTTGGTAGCCAACTTGCAATACCCGGTAGAAGCAAGGTCTGAACGGGCTGAAGGTACGGTTATTTTAGCCTTTGATTTGGATGAGGAAGGAGCTATTGTTAATCCACAGGTAGCCAATCCAGAACAGGTTCATCCAGCCTTGGCTGCAGAAGCCTTGAGGATACTTCTTATTTATCCAGAAAACTGGAATCCAAAAAAAATCAATGGGATTCCAGTTCCTTCAGAAATGAAAATTCCAATTCGATTTAAGTTGAGTTAATACAGGTTATGCTTTCAATTTTTTGAAGACTTAACTTATTCTGCTTCATCCAAGTTTTTTATTGTAGAAGCTGTTGGCCCTTCGAGGAATCAATGCTTATTTAACCCTGAGTTTAACTAGTTAGAGTTGAGTTAAAAATTTGTAAATTGCAACTGAATACAGTTACTTTGAGTTTATGTCTAAGAAGGAAAAACTGATTGCTAGGTTTTTGGGCATGCCATCTGACTTCCATTATAATGAAATGGTGAGACTCCTTGGATACTTTGGTTTTAGTGAAGTAAAGAAAGGTAAAACCTCCGGTTCTAGGGTTAAATTCGAGAACGAGGGTGGGGCTCTTATCATGCTCCATAAACCACATCCAAGCGGGATCATGAAGCAATATCAAATGAAACAGATCAAAGAACTATTGGAGTTATGAAATATCTGGAATATAAAGGTTATACAGGCAGCATTGAATACAGTCCTCAGGATAGTCTTCTCTATGGAAAAGTGTTGGGGGTTAAGGGTCTGATCTCTTACGAAGGAGAAACCGGTAAACACCTGGAAGAGGATTTTAAAGAGGCGGTTGATACTTATCTGGCTCATTGTAAGGAAACGGGGATATCGCCTGAGAAGCCGTTCAAAGGGAGTTTCAATGTAAGAATACCGGCTAAATTACATCAAAAGGCTGCATTATTGGCCATGGAGGCCAAGACTTCATTGAACAACTTCGTTGCTGAAGCGATTCGGTATAGGGTAGAAAAAGATCCCGCCTGATTATTTTTTGTATGAATGGGCGATTGTCTAGTTGGAATACTGCTTCTTGTTTGAACGAAGCATTTGCGCTCGGTGTAATCTTTGACAATAGTTGGTAGTAGTTATGCCATAATATCTTTTAATTCCCGATTAGTAAACACAATTTATTAAGATTTCAAAGGAGGTGTTTTAATTTCCTTAGTGTCCAATAGGACTGTTAGAATTGACCATTCTTCCCAAATTTTCCCTCTTTTTCTCATTTCTCCCTATCTTCGGGCATGATTAAATTAATCGAATGTCCTCGGGATGCCATGCAGGGACTGCCCGATTTTGTGGATACAGCAATCAAGGCGGCTTATATCAACCAGCTATTGGAAGTAGGCTTTGATACAGTGGATTTTGGAAGTTTTGTAAGTCCCAAAGCAATACCCCAAATGAGGGATACTGCGGAAGTATTGAGTTTGTTGGATCTGCATAAATCCCAATCCAAACTTTTAGCCATCATAGCCAATGTCAGAGGTGCAGAAGATGCCTTTCATTTTCCTGAAATTGATTACTTGGGATTTCCTCTTTCTCTTTCTGAAACCTTTCAACAGCGAAATACCAATGCATCCATTTCTAAGGCTTTAGAAACAGTAGAAACCGTTCAAAATCTTTGTCAAACCAAGGGGAAAGAATTGGTAGTTTACTTGAGTATGGGTTTTGGGAATCCCTACGGTGATCCTTATTCCCCAGAATTAGTGGCGGAGTTTGTTCAAAAACTAGATGACCTTGAAGTCAAAATAATATCTTTAAGTGATACAGTAGGAGTAGCTGATAATGAATTGATTAAAAATCTATTTGAAGTGCAAATTCAAGCCTTTCCCCATATAGAATTCGGTGCTCATTTGCACAGTAGAAGAGAAAGTATAGCTGAAAAGGTAATTGCTGGATTGGCAGGAGGATGCAAGCGATTCGATGGGGCGTTAAAGGGATTTGGCGGCTGTCCTATGGCAAATGATGACTTGGTTGGAAATATGGCTACCGAAGTCATGATAGAAACTCTGGAAGGAGAGGGGCACTCATTGAACCTCAATAAAGCCGAGTTGGGAGAATCCATGAAGTTGGCTAATTATGTTTTCCAGTCCTAAGTAATGAGTACTCCATTAATTCAAAGTAAAGTCAAAGCCCTGAGATGGCTGAGGGTGCTTCATAAATGGATGGGTGTTCCATTGATTATTTTCTTTTTCATAATTGGAATTACCTCCATTCTATTAGCCTGGAAAAAGAAGGTAGACCTATTACCTCCAACACAGAAAAGTGAATTTTTAGGTCAGGGAGAGTGGATTTCTCCAGCAATGATGATTTCCATTGCCGAGCTAGAAATGGAAAGGCTAGGAGAGTCCAAGGAAGTAGACAGAATAGATATTCGGCCAGATAAGGGCATAGCTAAAGTAACTTTCAAAAATCACTTTAAAGAAGTGCAGGTCGATGGATTTTCGGGAGAAATATTATCAGTAGACATCCGACATTCTGATTGGATAGAGAAAGTGCACGACGGAAGTATTATAGACTTTTATACTTCAGGAGATGAAGGTGCTAAGTTGACCTATTCAACATTGGTTTCTTTAGGATTGATTTTGCTGGCAATCAGCGGGTTTTATCTTTGGTATTACCCAAAGTTGATCAGAAGGTTGAAAAGTTAGGATCAGTATTGAATTTTATACTTTTTCCCAGGTAAAGATTTAATAATCCCCTCAAATTCCAATTCCAGCAATTTGGATGATAATAATCCCAAAGGTATACCGGTTTGATAGGATATCATGTCTATTTCCAGTTCCTTTTTGTCCAGCAATAATTCTAAAATCAGTTTCTCCTCACCATTTCTGGAACTCAAATCTAAACTTGGTTTGCTGACTTTTTGCTCTCCTGGTTTGGTCCAAAATAAGGCTTCAGCAATATCATTCGGACCTGTATAAATGGATGCTTTCATTTTTTTGATTAATTGATTGCATCCTTCACTGAAGGATGATTGCAAATTGCCCGGTACCGCAAAAACTTCTTTATCATAGCTGTAAGCTATTTCAGCGGTGATCAATGCTCCTCCTTTTTCTGCTGCTTCCACCACAATAAGGGCATCGGAAAGTCCTGCAATAATTCGGTTTCTGGCAGGAAAATTTCCCGGTACCATTTTGGATCCTGAGGGGTACTCGCTGATCAAAGCTCCCTTTTCCAGCATTTGCTCGGCAGTACTTTTATGCACAGCGGGATATATCTGATCGATCGGAGAACCTAATACTCCAATGGTGGGAAGGTCTGTTTTGAGGCTCAGTCTATGAGCTTCTATATCAATGCCATAAGCTAAACCAGATATTATAACAGGTTGATATACAGCTAAATCCTCAATAATTTTTCGAGTAACACTTTTTCCATAATCGGTGGCATTTCTGGTGCCGACTATTCCTACTGTTCTCTCAAAATTCAGGGTACTGTTTCCCTTGATGAATAGTACAACGGGTCCATCTTCTTGCGCTTTTAATCTTTGTGGGAACTCAGGATCCAAATGGGTAAGAATCCGGATATTTTTCTTCTCAGAATTCTGAATGAGTTGATCAGCTGCTCTGAGTAAAGTGTCCTTTTGCTCGCGTAATTCAAGTAGCTTAGGGCCTACTTTTGGAATTTTAGCTGCTTTTCCTTTAGGAATTTCGAAAAAATTCTGAGCAGATCCAGCATATGCCAAAATTGCTTTAAATACTCCCGGTCCTATTTTTGGTGCCAATGATAAGGCTAAAAAATACCTATACTCCTCAGGTGTCGTTTTTTCCTTGAAGTTCATTTTTCAGATTGATTAAAAAGTCTTTGATTTCCTGAAGTTTCTGAACGGCCTCTACCTTGTCGAAGCCTTTGTCTTTTCCTTGTGCTATAACCTCACGAGCACCATCTAGTGTGTAGCCTTTTTCTTTTACTAAATGAAAAATGTAGCGAATTTTCTGAATGTCATCCTTGGTGTAGCGACGGTTTCCTTTTTTATCCTTTTTAGGGCGGATAATATCAAATTCTCCTTCCCAGTAACGGATCAATGAGGGAGCTACTTTGAACATCTGAGCAACTTCACCAATGGAATGATATTTCTTTTCTATTTCTCGCTCTTTGTACGGCACAGCAAAAATGGTTTAAACTCTAAATTAGTGAAAATATAGATTTCTCTTCAAGTAAAACTTGAGCTAATTGATTTTCAAACGAAAAAATTATCGATTCAGTATTTGAAGCATTTGGACAGCTGCAAGTCCGGCTGTTTCTGTTCTCAATCTGCTTTTTCCTAGCGATACAGGTTGGAAGCCGAATTCAAATGCCTTTTTTATTTCTTTAGGGTCAAAATCTCCTTCCGGTCCAATTAGGATGCAATAACTCTTTCCTTTACTGGCTGCATCAAAAAGATGCCTGTCATGATCCTCGTCTACATATGCAATGAAATTCTCATGGTCTTTGTGGATATGATCAGCAAAGAAATCCTCCAAAGAGCAGGAAGGGTTGAGTTTCGGGATCCTAAATTTTAGACTTTGCTTGCAAGCAGCGATGATTTTTTTCTCCAGCCTTTCAGTTTTCAGAAAGCTTCTTTCAGAATTCATCGTCTTGATTAGAGTCAATTCATGAAAACCCAGCTCCGTGATTTTTTCCACCATCCATTCCATTCGGTCAGGACTTTTCGTTGGCGCTATGACCAAATGGATATGAAACTCATCCTCTGCTATTGTTTCCTGATGGAGTACCTGCAGAATGGTTTTTTTAGGGTTGGCCTCCGTGATGGTACATTCAAATAAATTCCCTTCACCATCGGTGACAAAAACCTGATCACCGACTCTTTTTCTCAGAACCTTGGTGAGGTGCTTTGATTCTTCAGACTCCAGATAAATAGTAGGAGGGGCTATATTTTGTTGAAAAAAGAGTTGCATATCTGCCTACAAAAAAAGCACAATTCCCGAAGAAATTGTGCTTTTAACCAATTAACCTTATAACCTAAAAACTCAACCTTTAGAGATTTCCATATTAACGGACTTCCCTTTGATAGTGTTATGTTTCATAGTGCGGATTACATGATCAGCATCTTTCTGTGGAACGTCCACAAAAGAGAAGTTGTCAAATATGTCAATTCCTCCAATGCTTCTGCCTGGGATGCCGGCTTCACCTGCAATTGCTCCCACGATATCATTAGGACGGATTCTGTCTTTTTTACCTAGGTTTAAGAATAGACGGGCCATGTTGGCATCACGAACTCGCTCAGGTCTTCTTCCACCATCTCTGCTGTCTCTTCCACCTTCACGTCTTTCTCTTCTGCCTTCGCCTCTTTCTCCACGTCCAAATCGGTCACTTCCACCTCTTTCAAATCTTCCGCCTCTTTCTCCTCTTTCACGACCTCCGTCACGTCCACCTTCTCTTCTTCTTTCATTGAATGAAGGAAGCGCGAAGTCTTGGTCTCTCATTTCTTTCACAGCATCTCCCATGGTCATCTTTAGTAATCCTAAAGCAATTTGGTCCATGCTTAAACCTTCGGCCAACATTTGGCCAATAGTCGCTTCGAAAATTTGATTATCCTCTTCTTTGCTTAAATGTCTGTAAACATCCTTCACCAATTGAGCTTTTTTCAACTCAATCAAATCAGATACTGAAGGAGGGTCCATTTTTGCGATTGTGGCCTTGGTGAATTTCTCCAAGTCACGAATTTTCATGAAATCTCTTCTGCCAGTTACAAAGTTGATAGCAGTTCCTGATTTTCCAGCTCTACCGGTTCTTCCGATTCTGTGAACGTAGTATTCCTCATCCAGTGGAAGATCGAAGTTGAACACTGCCTCAACATTGTCTACATCAATACCTCTTGCTGCTACGTCAGTCGCAACCAATACAGTACAAAGTCCTTTTCTGAACTTGCCCATTACTTTGTCACGCTGAGCTTGAGATAGATCTCCGTGAAGTGCTTCAGCTAGAATTCCTCTTGAACCCAAAGACTCAGTCACCTCATCGGTCATTCTTTTAGTATTACAGAATACCACAGAAAGTGCATAGTTGTTGACTGTCATTAGACGAGTCATCAATTCCATTTTCAAAGAAGGCTTCACCTCATAAAAAACCTGCTCGATTCTATCGACGGTCAGTTCTTTTTTGGCAACCTTGATGATTTGTGGATCTGTTTGATATTTTCTGGTTAAGTCCATAATAGGCTTAGCCATAGTAGCTGAGAAGAAGACAGTCTGTCTCTGTTCTGGCATCTCCTGCAAGATCGCCTCGATATCATCCCTAAAGCCCATGTCTAGCATTTCATCTGCCTCATCCAAAACGATGATTCCAGCATCTTCCAGCTTCAATGTGCCTCTGTTGATGTGATCTTGAACTCTACCTGGAGTACCTACTACAATCTGAACGCCTTTTTTAAGTACGCGAATCTGCTTGTCGATAGATTCACCACCGTAGATGGCTACAGAGTTTATTCTTTTGTGAAATTTGGCAAGTTTTTGAATTTCGCCTTCAACCTGAACAGCAAGTTCACGGGTAGGGCAAAGGATAATAGCCTGCGGTCTGTTGTATTCCGGATCAACCAAATCGATGATAGGAATTGCAAAAGCTGCGGTTTTTCCAGTACCAGTTTGAGCCTGACCAATTACGTCACGACCTTCTAATACGAAAGGAATGGCTTGAGTTTGAATTTCGGAAGGTTGGGTATAGCCCATTTCTTCCACTGCCCGTAAGATTTCTGCTGAAATCCCCAGGTCTGAGAATTTTGTGTTGTTTTCCATGATGTTTCCTTACTTTTCTTGCCATGTACTCCTTGTGATTATCCCACGACAAGCGACAGTAAGGATTTCACGGCTCAGAAAAATGTTCTATGTCTTATTGACGGTGCAAAATTAATAGTAATTATTTTGTAAACCTAACGGACTCTCAGTCTTTTTAGAATATTCTTAAAAATTAACATGATTTTGGAGTAAAATATTTGGCAAGGTTAGCATCATAGTGCTAACTCCATTACAAAAAGGATCTGTCTGAAGATGCCTCTTTCATCATTTCCTGTGAAAGTTCTTCTCCCAAAAAATTGTCAATCAATCCGTGGGCCAGGTAGAGTAGAGGTGTCAAAATCACAGCTACAGTGAATTTATAGATGTAATTGATGATGCCGACAGCAGCCACTTGGGATAAGTCCCAATTTCCAAATACATAAAAAGCAATTCCCAAAACCACGAAAGAGTCAATGAATTGTGATACTAGGGTAGAGCCAGTTGCTCTCAACCATATCATTTTTGCACCTGTGATCGCCCTTAACTTCTGGAAGACAAAAACATCAATCAGCTGTCCCAATAAAAAGGCAGTCAGGGACCCAACAATAATCCCAAGACCTTGTCTGAAAATAGTGTTGAAGGCATAACTGATGTTGAAAGCATTTCCCTCCGGATCTGTGGCATTTACTTCCAGCCAGAAATCTGCTGGAGTCAGCATGGTCACCAATCCAATTACTAAAAATGAATAAGCAATTAACCCTGCAGTCAGAAAGCTGATCTTTTTTACTCCCTTTTTGCCAAAATACTCATTGATAATATCCGTGGTAATAAATACTACTGGCCAGATTACCGCCCCCGCAGTCAAATTGAAATCCAATAAATACTCCCCGAAAATATTGAGATTAACCGGAGAAAAACCCAAGGTCTTTTCAGCGGAAAAGATTTTAACTCCAATAATCTCTGCAAGAATAGCATTGGTGAGAAATATCCCGCCAAGAATCATAAACAAGTTAGTCTTCCGGGAATTATTGGCTTTGTTCATAAAGTATAGGTTTGACCTTCCAAGCTTAACACGGAGTTTTCAAATACTGTTTTGGCTTCTTCTAACATGGGTTCCAAGTCTACATATCTGGAAGAAAAGTGTCCTAATAAGAGCTGTTTCACTTGAGCAGCTTTTGCTATCTCTGCAGCTTGCTTTGCTGTACTGTGGAAAGTTTTTTCAGCCCTGGCTGCGTCTGACTCCATGAAAGTTGATTCATGATATAATAGATTCACTCCTTTGATAAACTCGATGATATCGGGATTGTAAATTGTATCGGAGCAAAAGGCATAGGAACGCAAAGGAGCTAGCGGATAACAGTATTCCCTAACAGAATAGAAAGACCCATCACTTCCAATGTAGTCCAAACCTTTTCTCAAAGAATGAATAGCTTCCAGGGGAAGCTGTTCCTTTTGCAGCTTTTCTTTGATCAGATTTCTAAATCCAGCTTTTTCCCGAATCAAAAAGCCTGTAGTCGGAAGTCTATGTTTAAGTGGAAAGCTATAAACCTGATAGTTAGCTTGATCTGTCAATAAACTGAATCCTTTGTCTAGATTTGTCTCTTTAAAATGAAGAGGATATGAAAGCTGAGTATTACTATACCTGAAATGAGTGGTTATGATTTCATCCAGACCTTTGGGGCCAAAAAGAAAAATGGGATCAAGACGCTTGGATAAATTGTAACTGGACAGCAATCCAATCAATCCAAGGTAATGATCCCCATGTAGGTGAGAAATAAATATGTGTGAGATTTTTGAGGTTTTGACCTTATACCTTCTCAGTTGTAACTGCGTGCCTTCTCCGCAGTCGAGTAAAATTAACTCCCGACCAATTTGGACCACCTGTGATGTATGATTCCTATCATGTACAGGAATAGAGGAGGTGTTTCCAAGAATCGTTACCTCAAAATCCTTGATCAATCTTCTTCCTCTTCTTCTTCCTCTCCGCTTTCGATTTCATGAATGAAAATAGCCTCACTGGCTTCCTCCAATGAGTTGACTAGATTCAATTTCTTATCAAGCATGGAGATTTTCAATAGCTTCATCACGTGATCCTGAACTCCGGAGATGATAAAAATTCCACCGTTTTTGTTGAATTCACGATCTCCAACTAAAAGAGCACTTAGTCCGCTGGAATCTACATATTTTACCTGGCTCATGTCCAAAACCAAGTTTTCATAGCCTTCAGCATGAACTGTCAATAGCTCAGATTTTAGGGCTGGTGCTAGAATAGAATCCAGTTTTTCCTCCATTGGAGTGAAAACCACATATTGTTCTTTTTTATCGATGCTGTATTTCATATTTAGACGATTGTATTTAAGTGGTAATCCCGAATTAAATCGGTTGAGATCTTGTCAATTCACTTCTAGATTTTCTTGTTATTGACTGACCTTATAAATTTAGATTTATTTGGAAAGATAAGCGTTTATCGCTTTTTCAATCCTATTTTCAAGTTGGTTTGTCTCTGCTTTCTGAAACTTTTCACCGGTGATCTTCTCGAAAAGTTCAATATAACGATCCGAGATGCTATCTACAATTTCATCGGTCATTTCAGGCACTTGCTGTCCCTCTTTCCCCTGGAAACCATTAGCAATCAACCATTGTCTAACAAATTCTTTGGAAAGCTGTTTTTGTGGCAAGTTTTTTTCTTGATTTTCCTCGTAACCTTCTGCGTAGAAGTATCTGGATGAGTCTGGTGTGTGGATCTCATCGATCAGAAATATTTGATCTCCGTATTTCCCGAATTCATATTTCGTATCTACCAGAATCAGTCCTTTTTCTGCAGCCATTTCTTGCCCTCTTTGAAAAAGCGCACGCGTATATTTTTCCAAAACAGCATAGTCTTCCGCACTTACGATTCCTTTTGCCAAAATATCCTCTTTGGAAATATCTTCATCGTGACCTTCTAAGGCTTTGGTGGTAGGAGTGATAATAGGTGTAGGAAAGCGATCATTTTCTTTCATGCCCTCAGGCATAGGCACCCCACAAATCATTCTTTTCCCTGCCTTGTATTCACGTGCAGCATGACCGGACAAATAGCCTCTGATTACCATTTCAACTTTAAATGGCTCACATCTTTTTCCTATGGTCACATTTGGGTCAGGGGTTGCTGCTACCCAGTTTGGAACTATATCAGCTGTGGCAGCAAGAAATTTAGCTGCAATTTGATTTAGAACTTGTCCCTTGAATGGGATGGGTTTGGGTAAAACCACGTCAAAAGCAGAAATCCTGTCAGAGGCTACTACAACCAATTCTTTTTCGAAGATATAGACATCTCTTACCTTTCCTTTATAAAAGCCCTGTTGGCCGGGGAATTGAAAATTGGTTTCTTTGATCGCTTGACTCATGCTTTTGATTTTTGGCAAAAATAGGAAAAGCTTTGCCTTTATACTTTGGGTTTGGGGATTATTTCTCTTCGATTTTACCTGCTTTGTAAATTTCTACTCTTATAAGTTCTCCATTTTCATCATAGAACTCCCTTTTACCATCCAGTTTATCTTTTTTGAAATTCTTGATTTCTTTTAAACTCCCATCTTCCCTAAATATTTTAACTTCTCCCTCCAATAAACCATTGAGATAGGTATTTTTCATCTGAAGCTGTCCATTTGGAAAATAAAAGCTTTCACTAAGTACCAAATCTGAATTAGGAACAAACTTTCTTTCGATAGCAATTTTTCCATTTGCATGATAAACCAAAAGGGGAGTGGTAGGGATTCCTTTTTTATAGCTTATTTGGGATCTTATACTTCCATCAGGAAAATATTCCAGCAAATCACCTTCAGCTATCCCATTTTTGTAAGTTCCCCGTCTTTGAGGGCTTCCATCTTCAAAATTTAAAATATATGCCCCATCCAAGAGGCCTTTTTTGTAATCGATGGATGACTGAATTTTACCATTTTCATAATACTGCTCTTCTTTTCCATCCAAAACTCCTTTAGAGTAGGTTGCAACTCTTAATTTTTGACCACTTTCATCAAACTCCTCTACCAAGCCATCAAATTGTCCCATGGAGAAATTGCGCCTGCTTTGGATTTCCCCATTTTCATAAAAAGATTCATTCAACCCATTTGGCCTGTCATTTTTGAACTCAGTCAGGTCCTGAAGACTTCCGTCGGGATAATAAGTGGTAACCTTTCCCTGAATTTGGTTATTGTTGAAATTAAGTTCCTGCTGAATTTGTCCTGATGGATAAAAGCTTTTGCTCAAGCCATTTCTTTGATTTTCCAAAAAGGGGACAATCCGAATTGTATCTCCGGTTGCCGGATCTAAATCCACAAATAATCCATGTCTTTGGTCATCTTTTAAAAAACCGATTTGGATCAATTGTCCATCTTCACTATATCTTTTGATTTGGCCCTGAGCTTTGCCGTTGATTCGGACATAAATTTCCTTCAGTAGCTCCTGATCCTCATCGTAATAAGTTCGAATTGTATCCTGAGCTTTTGCGATCAAACAAAAGGAAAGAAAGAGTAGAATTGAAAGGGCTTTTTTCATAAAAATAATCCTTGGTGAGGTTAATTCACCAAGGATCAAATTAATTGCTTTTTTAGACTTTTTCTAATACTAAAGCAGAAGCACCGCCGCCTCCGTTACAGATACCGGCAACTCCGATCTGTCCAGATTTTTGATGCAAGACTGAATTTAAGGTAGCGATGATTCTAGCTCCTGAAGCCCCAAGTGGGTGACCAAGGGAGACTGCACCTCCGAATACATTCAGTTTGTCTGGATTCAAATTCAGCTGTTTTTGATTGGCTAATGCCACCGCTGAGAAGGCTTCATTGATTTCATAAAAATCCACATCATCTGCAGTCAAACCTGCATGCTTGATAGCTTTAGGAATCGCAAGTGCTGGAGCAGTAGTAAACCATAGTGGGTCAGTGGCTGCATCTGCAAATCCTCTGATTTTCGCCAGTGGCTTTAATCCCAATTCTTCTGCTTTTTCTTTGCTGACTAATACTAAGGCAGATGCTCCATCATTCATGGTGGAAGCATTGGCTGCGGTAACTGTTCCTGCTTTATCAAATACAGGACGAAGGGAAGGGATTTTATCGAACATAACGTTTTTATATTCCTCATCCTCATCAATGAGAATTGTTTCCCCTTTTCTTCCTTTAAGTTCTACAGGAATTACCTCGTCCTTGAAGTATCCTTTTGCCCAAGCATCAGCAGATCTTTGGTAAGACTGTATTGCATAAGCATCCTGCTCTTCTCTGCTGATTTTCATCTCTTTGGCAGTATTATCTGCACAATTTCCCATAGGGAATTTATAGTAAACTTCGAATAAGCCATCTTTTACAAGGCCGTCCACGAACTCTGCATTGCCATACTTGTATCCAAATCTGGCTTTAGGAACATAGAATGGGACATTGGACATACTTTCCATTCCCCCAGCAACGACCACATCATTGATTCCAAGCATGATGGACTGAGCGGCAAACATTACTGCTTTCATTCCAGAAGCACATACCTTGTTAATAGTAGTACAAGGGACTTGGTACCCAATTCCTGCTCCAATTGCAGCCTGTCTTGCAGGGGCTTGACCTAGATTGGCAGATATTACATTTCCCATGAAAACTTCCTGTACGTCATCCGCTTTGACACTGGATTTTTCCAAGGCACCTTTAATGGCAGTGCTCCCTAACTCAACGGCAGTAAGTCCTGAAAGCTTTCCTCCAAAACTTCCGAGTGGTGTACGAACTGCTGAAACAATATATACTTCTTTAGACATGTTTATTTGGGTTTAATTAAAAGCTCAATTAGAAAATTTTACCAATCAGGAATTCCCCTTTTAGGTCTTTGAGTTGGTTTCTTTTTATTCTGTTGGATATACCGTAATTCAGCTGCATTCATGCTCTCTAAAATCTGAGCAGCTTGCTCTGGGGTCAAGTTCATAGCCTTAAGCTTTTCCTTGAATTCCTCCATGGCTTTCTGTCTGTCAGCTAAATTGGCATCCATTTGATCATTGGCATTTTGGCTTGCAGGGTCATTGCTCTTGTCTGTAGGATTTCCGGACTGAGATTCCTTAGCTTTATCCTGATCTGTCTTTTCCCCTTGATCTTTGGACTCCTGCTGTTGGCCTTCTTCCCCTTGACTTTGCTGATTTTGCTGCTGCTGTTCCTGATTTTGTTGGTTCTGCTGCTGCTGATTTTGGTTTTGTTCCTTTTCTTGATCCTGCTCCAGCTTTTCTTTCAAAGCTTTTAATTTTTGGTCCTCAGGATATTTACTTAATCCCTGATTTACTGTTTTAAGAGCATCCTCTTTTTCAGTTTTGACATAGGACCTCGCAGCTCGGTTAAAGAAATCCCCTGCCGTTTGAGCTTGAAGGCTCAAAGCGGAAAGCAAGAAAATGATGCTTAATAGGTATTTCATTTTTTCTCTATTTCTGTTATTTCTTGGAGACTGTTGATAAAGTCCTGATAAGCTGCAACCGTCTCATCCTGTTGCAGAGCATCAGTCATTACCTGTAACGCATTCTGGAACCTAAATTGTTCAACCAGGCGATCAGCCTCCGCTTTTTTGCGCTTGGCAAATTCGGATGGCTCAGGCTTATTCTGCTCCTCATTTTTCCTTTCCTCGTCTCTTTGCATCCAGCGAGCAAGTAATTCGTAATTATGCCTTGCTACCTCATTGAATGGGTCTTGAATTAAAGCAGATTTAAATTTATTAAGAGCTACTTCATATTCCTTCTTATTTCCCAGAATCACTCCACCTTGATTGTAAGCAAAAGATGAGAGTAACTTATCTGGACTAGTGGATGCTTTGTCAAAATAAGTACTGGCTTCATCGGGATTTTCTGCATAATGATAGCTGAGTCCCAAGTTGAAATCCAATGCGTAGGATTGGAGCTGAAACTGTTCTAATATAAATAAGTGGTCTTTAATAGACTGCTCATATTCTGCTTTGGCATAGCTTTCAGCAGCAACATCTATCGCTGCATTCAACCTGGAGTCCCGGGTCCATGATGCAGGGATTATTAGGAAAATTGCTATGATGACTTTGCCCCAGCTCATTATAATCTAATTGTTTTGATAGGTAAAATCATGTCAATGAGAGACAGAACCAGTCCTGCCAAAAGAAAATAGAAATACTTATTGGAGGAGGTTTCTATTTTTCTGGTGCCTACAGTTCCTCCTTCTAATCTCTCTAGTGCTGCAGTGAGATCACCTAGCTCCTGGGCTTCATCTGAAATTTCAAAATATTGACCTCCTGTTTCTGAGGCAATGTATTTTAAAGATCCTCTATCTAATTTAGTTTCTGCAGGTTTCCCGGTCTCAGGATTGATGATTACTCCATTTCCTCGTGGAATAGAGCTTCCTTTTTCTGTTCCAATACCTAAGGAGTAAACCTTGATTCCAGCATCGCTTAGTCTGTCGCCCACGTCGTCCAAATCATCCCCGAAATTCTCTCCGTCGGAGATCAATACTATGGACTTGGATTTTACTTCCATGCTTTCATCATTGTTGAATCTCTCCAAAGCCATTTTTAAAGGGCCTCTCAGGTCCGTGCCTGAATTTGGAACCAAACCGGTATTCAATCCATCTAAATAAAGCTGGAGCACACTTTGATCAAATGTCAAAGGACACTGCATAAAAGCCTCAGAGGAGAAAATTATCAATCCAATTCTGTCAGATGGAAAACTTTTAATCAAATTTTTCAACTCAAACTTGATTCTCTGCAAACGACTTGGGCCAATATCCGTTGCATTCATAGATTGGGATAAATCAATTGCAATGAAAATATCCTTTCCTTCTTCTTTGACTTCTTTGGTAGATGTTCCAATGGATGGTCCTGCCAAAGCGATTAGAAATAATATAAAGTAAAGAGTACGTATGACCAGTTTGGTGAAAAGTCTTCGCTTTTCAACTTGTAGCCTTCTATTGATGGCCCAATATCTTGATAAATATACCAGATAGAGCAGAATAAAAATTCCTGCTAGGATTGCAATAAGCTTGATGTCAGGATATGCCCAAATCATGGCCTGAAATTATAAAATAAAGCTTACTTTGAAAGGAACTTTCATGCAAGTGGTCGGTTATAAATTCAATGTTTGTAAATATTAACAATTATTAAATCCCAAATCCTTCCGAGTAATTTGAATGGGTTCAATATTTTTGGTCGATGAATTTATCCAAAGTCAATTTTTGTTTGCTGATAGTCTTAGCTTTAAGTCTGTTGCCGTTTTTTCTATTTGCTCAGGAAAGTGCGAAAATCAGTGGGCAGGTTTTGGATGTGAAAGATTCATCACCCTTGCCGGGAGCAAATATTTTTTGGGAAAATGATTTAAAATCTGGAGTAGTTAGTGATTTAGATGGGAATTTTGAAATCCAGCCCACTAAACTTCCAGCCAGATTGATTGTCTCTTTTATAGGCTATGAAAAATCAATCAGAGTTCTTACTGAAAAAGATTTAGCCAAATTTCAGCGCTTTTTTTTGAATCCTGAGGAGTTGTCTCTTGAGGAAGTGATTATTCAGGAAAGGCGTCCGGATGAAAATGTTCGGAATTTGGAGACTGGAAAAGCGAGGGTTCCTATTGAGACTATCAAGAATATTCCCGCTTTATTTGGAGAAGTCGATTTGCTTAGAAGTTTGCAGTTACTACCTGGAGTTCAAACTGCGGGGGAGGGGACTACCGGTTTGTTCGTTAGAGGAGGCTCTGCCGATCAAAATTTAGTACAACTAGATGGAACTCCTGTTTACAATCCTTCCCATTTCTTTGGATTCTTTTCGGTGTTTAATCCAGATGCATTAGATCAGGTGGAATTATATAAGGGGAACATGCCCGCTTCCTATGGAGGAAGGCTGTCTTCTCTAATTGATGTTAGTTTGAGAGAAGGAAATTATGATCAAATTCATGGAGAGGGAGGAATTGGAACAATTTCTTCCAGGTTTACTATAGATGGTCCATTATTTTCAGAAAAATCCTCTTTTGTATTTTCGGCGAGAAGAACCTATGCAGATGTTTTTTTGAAACTGGCTAATGATCCAGACCTAAGAGACAATAGGCTTAATTTTTATGATTTAAGCGGAAAGCTGGCGTTTAAAATCTCGGACAAGGATAAGATCACTTTCTCTACCTATCAAGGGAGAGATTTTCTGGGTGTAAATAAAGAGTTCGGGTTGGGTTGGAGTAATTGGGTGAGTTCATTGAAGTGGTCCAGAAATATTTCTGATGACTTGTTTTTTGACTTAGATGCTTATCACTCTTTTTACAATTATAAAATCGAAATCAATGATCCGGATAATGGGTTTATTTGGAATAATAACCTTTCTGAATCAGGAATTAAGGGAAACTGGTCCTTAAATAATAATTCAAAAACACAGACTTACTGGGGCTTTCATTCCCAGTTTTATAATTTTTCACCCATCAATTTAGAACCTCTTCCGAACAGTAATTTGGATCCAATCAATACCAATCCAAAAAATGGAGTATTGAATAATTTATTTGCTGGACTGTCTCATCAATTCTCTTCAAAATTGAGTGCTGAGGCTGGGCTCCGATGGGGTTTTTTCAATCAGCTAGGTAGAGGTGTGGACTATAGATATGCGGGAGGTGTTCCTGGACCGGATGTGGAAGTGATTGATTCTGTTCAATTCAATTCCTTCGAAAACATCAAGTTTTATCAAGGCTTGGAGCCAAGATTGGCTTTTAGGTATTTGATTAATGAAGAGTTTTCGTTGAAAGCCGCCTACAACAGGAATTTTCAATACGTGCAGATTGCTTCTAATAGTTCTGCAGGATTGCCAATTGATAGATGGATTTTGGCAGGCACTTATGTTCCTCCGATTAGATCTGATCAAATTTCGGTTGGAGTGTTCAAAAACTTCCAAAATAACAAATGGGAGTTTTCAGTTGAATCTTATTATAAAGACCTGAGAAATATCATTGATTTGAGAAATGGAGCTCAGGTTCTATTTACAGACCAGGTGGAAACAGAAATTCTTACCGGAAAAGGCTGGGCTTATGGAGTGGAGTTTTTACTTCGAAAAAATACCGGAAAAACTACAGGCTGGCTGGCATATACCTGGTCAAGAACTTGGAGGTTGATTGAAGGAATAAGTGAAAACCGAAAGTATAACCCAAGATTTGATAGACCTCATGATGTGACTTTGGTCTTGAATCATGAGTTTTCTCCTTCCTGGTCATCAGGTTTAACCTTCGTTTATACCACAGGACAGGCAGTCACATTTCCAATCGGAACTTATCCAATAGACAACCAGCATTTACCACTTTTTTCCAAATTCAGAAATCAGGATAGATTCCCGGATTATCATCGCATGGATGCCTCAGTCACGTGGAAAAACCCCAATAAAGGGAGAAAATGGAGGGGAAGCTGGAACTTCAGTGTTTACAATCTATATGGAAGAAAGAACCCTTTTGCCTATGAGTTCCGTCAGATCTACAATGATGATTTTAGATTTAGTGCGGGGGATGGCCCTATTGAATCTAGTCGGCAAGGAATCGTCATGACCTATTTGTTTACATTTCTTCCTTCAATTACTTATAATTTTCAGTTTTGATGAGACGATTGCTTATTCTTCTGTTGAGTGTGGTGTTTTTTTCCTGTCAGGAAGAAGTGGATCTTCCCTTGGCTACTATAGAAGGAGAGATCCCTGTAATAGAGGGTACATGGACCGATAAGGACTTTTATAATGAGGTGACTATTAGCCTTGCAAAGAATTATTTTGATGAATCCACTAGAATTGTGATTTCTGATGCTGAGGTGGTAATCAGTATTCCAGGGACTGAAGTTTTGATCCCATTTGTCTACAATTCCAGTTCAAGGAGCTATAGGCCGAAGGATAGGAGAAAGGTGGCAAAAGTAGGAGAGCGATATAATCTTTCCGTCAAATGGGGGGGTAATATTTATCAAGCTTCGGGACTGATGTTAGAAGCTCCGAAAATTGATAGCTTGACCTATGAGTTCAAAGAGAAAAGACTATTCTCTGACGAGGGATACTATATTAAAGCCTATGGCAAAATTCCATTCACCAGAGATAACTATTATCGGATTAGAGTCATTGAAAATGACACCTTGAAAAACAATAGGGAAGATTATTTACTATTTGATGATACCTTTGGATTAAGTTTTTTCGAAAGAGGTTTGGAGTTAAATTATGCATTTCAGCCTGGAGATAGAGTTAGACTGGAGCTTTTTCGTATGAATAGAGATGTTTATAATTATTTTACCCAGTTGGTAGGATTGTTATTTAATGATGGTGGACTCTTCAGTCCTCCTCCTCAAAATCCAGAAACCAATATTCGGGTCATTCAGGGAGAGGGTGAGGTATTGGGGTACTTCCTGGTTTCGCCTTTATTATCGGAATCCATTTTTATTCGCGAATAACCTATATTTAGTAAGTCATAAATTATTTTTCAATAGATCTACTAATTTTTAATAGGTTATTTAAAAAATTCATTTTAAATTAAAGTCATGAAAGAATTATCAGAACAGGAAGAGCGCATCATGCGCATATTATGGAAGATGGGACAAGGTCTCATTCGTGACGTTTTGGACGAATTTCCAGAACCTAAGCCACCTTACACCACTTTGGCCTCAACAATCAGGTTACTGGAGAAAAAGGGGTATTTGACTCACAAGGTTTACGGTACAGTTCACATGTATATCCCGACAGTCAGTCAGGAAGACTATTCTAAGAAAAGCATCAATCATATGGTAAAGCATTTCTTTGAAGGGTCTGTAGGTAATTTCTTATCCTTTATGGTGAAAGAGAAAAAAATCAGCAAGGATGAAATTGATGATTTGCAGAAGATGATTGATGATTACGAAAACATGGATAAACAATGAATAATGTTTTAAATTATCTTTTAGAAGGAAGCATTTGCCTGGTAGGCGGATGGGTTTTTTATAAGGTAGTATTAGAAAAACTAACCTTCTTTGACTGGAATAGAGTAACTCTTCTGGTTTTGATGCTGCTGGTTCTTTTTGTGCCCCTTTTGTCATTTGAGATGACTCAAGCGGCGGCACCTCTCGCGGAATACACACTTCCTACTTTTGATTTTGGAAGCACCACTGAGCAAGTGGAAACCTATTCTTGGCAGGAAATGATTTTGGTGATTTATGCCATTGGATTGGTCTTTTCACTAGGTAAGTTTTGTTTGGGTTTGGCCAAACCTATTTTTCAGCTCCAACTGGTCGAAAAGAGGAATTATCAGGGAATGAAATTAGCCATCCATCCCAGCTTTGAACCAGCATCTTTCTTCAATTATATTTTATTGCCAAAATTTGACCCAGAGGATCCGGATCAAAAACAGATTTTACTTCATGAATCAATTCACGTGGCAAAAAAACACACCTGGGACTTGATTCTGATTCAGTTTACCAAGGCTATTTTTTGGTTTAACCCATTCATTTATGCTTTAGAAAAATCTCTTCGGGAAGTGCATGAGTTTCAGGCTGACCAAGGGGTGACCAAATCTTTTTCTCAATTCGATTATTCAAGATTGCTTGTTAGACTTTTAGCTAAAGATCAAGGCTGGCAGTTTATGAATAGCTTTAATCAATTTCAAACAAAAAAACGCATTGTTATGATGAACAAAACTAAATCAACTGAACTGCAAAAGAGCAGATTTTTGTTAGTTCTCCCTCTTTTTTCATTAATGGTTTTTGTATTCGCTTGCGAGCAAAACTTATCAGATGAACCACTCAAGCCAGAACAGATAGTGGATGTGATCAATGAAGATGGATCAACTGAACTCAAGGGAATGGTCAATGGTAAAGTGGTTGACATAGCAGCGGATGAAATATTTGACGTGGTGGAAACTCAGCCTCAACCACCGGGGGGAATGTCTGGATGGAATAATTACTTGAGCGCGAATCTTAAATACCCGGATGCTGCTAGGGCTGAAGGAGTTGAAGGTACTGTCATTGTCGTTTTTGTAATTAATACTGATGGTTCAGTTCAGGATGTGGAAATTTTGAGAGGAGTGGGTTCTGGTTTGGATGAAGAGGCACTAAGAGTGGTTCAAAATTCCCCTGAATGGAAAGCTGGCGAACAAAGAGGTCGGAAAGTAAGAACTCGAATGAGATTACCAATTCGGTTCAAGTTGAGTTAAGCAAATAATCGTGTTAAGCAACCTGAAAAGCTCTCCAAGCTATTGGAGAGTTTTTTCCATTAAAATTCAAAATCATGAAAAACTATAAATTAACCCTAGTATTTATTCCCCTTTTCCTATTTTTAATCGGGGTTGAGTTGAAAGCTCAAACTGGCGAAACAGTTGAGGAACAGATAGAAAAATTAGATGTTGCTCCTCAGCCTCCCGGTGGATTTCAGGGATGGACGCAATATCTTATCAATAGTTTAAAATATCCTGAAAAGGCCCAATCCAAAGAAATAGAAGGCACTGTCATTGTTTCTTTTATTGTAGAAAAAGACGGCTCACTTAGCGATATTGAGTTGATGAGGGGAATAGGTGGGGGATGCGATGAGGAAGCCTTGAGAGTAGTCAAAGGCTCTGGCAAATGGTCTCCAGGTGAAATGAATGGAAGTATTGTCAGGACAAGAATGAGACTTCCAATTCGATTCAAATTGGGATAAAAAAAGTGGCTGTCTTAAAAGTGAAGTTTGTCACATTGAGCGTCCCAACAATTTTTCGGGATCGAAATGTGGGCCAGAAAGATTAAAATGGCCGTTGACTCCCTGCCTGACGTTAATTAGGCGCTCAGTCTGACAATCTACTAAAAAGACAGCCTCTTTTTATTAGAAATCAGTTGTCTTTCCATCCAAATCCAATTCCTTAATCCAGACATTTTTGTAAAGGACATCGTGTCCTTCAGCCTGAAGCTTCAAACCTCCGGGTCTGTCTGTAATTCCTTTACCACCGTCATTTCCTCCGTCTAGACCCGAATTTGGACCGCCCCATACCTGTTGGATTACCACATCTTCGTGGATTTTTTTACCATTAAAATAAACTGTGACCCTGGCTTTTTCTTTTAATATTCCATTTTCAAAGCGAGCTGCTTTGAATACAATGTCATAGGCATTCCATTTCCCAAGACCATTATAGGCCTGTTCTTTTGGGAGATGTTCATTGATCACTGCAGCCAATCCATGAAGTCCATAGTCTCCATCCAGGATTTGAATTTCGTATCGATTCTGAAGATAAACCCCGCTATTTCCTCCCTCATTTTTTATCAAAAACTCCACATGAGCCCTGAAGTCCTTGTATTTCTTTTTGGTAACGATATCTGCAGCTCCATATTTCCCTCCTGCTCCTGCTGGGTCATTGGAACTGATTGCTTTGCCTCCTGTCACAGGATCTTGAACCTCAGGCCATTTGATAGGTGCCTCAGCTGAAAATCTAGGTCCTTCCCAATACTCCCATTTTTCAAGCAACATAGACTTGGTGCCATCTAACATGAGTTCTGCTCCTTCAATAGGTTTGACACCCACTCCGACTTGTGCAGTGCTTTCACAGCTTAAGAAAAGGAAATAAAAGAATGCCGATAAAAGGCATAGGATGGAGGTTTTTGTGTTTTTCATAGGTTTTGGGTTTGATTTATTAAAAAGCTATTGATTGCTTTTTGGTCAATTTGGTTAATTTTAATGATGTAGGAAATAAATTTTACACGGAGAATGCGAAGTAATCTCCCTTTCTTTAAATTATTTTCTATGCTAAGCCCTTGTTTATCTTTTTCATGAAGAGAAAAAAAGGCACTTTAACATCAAAAGGAATACTATGAAATGGCAAGGCCGCAAAAAAAGCAGCAATATCGATGATAGAAGAGGAAGAAGTTCTTCTGGAGGAGGAATGAATCCATTATTGATAGGTTCATTGCTCAAAATCCTCTTTTCCAAAACGGGACTCATTATAGTAGGGATATTAATTGCATTTTCCATTATAACGGGCACCAACCCATTAAGCTTTTTAGGTGGATTTTTGCAAGGTGGAGGGCAAGGATTTACGACGGAATCCAATTACCAACCAACTGCTGAGGAAGATGAATTGGCTGAATTCAGTGCAGTCATATTGGGGGATACAGAGCAGGTATGGAATGAATTGATTTCAAATTATCGGGAACCCACTTTAGTTCTTTTTACTGGATCAGTTTCTTCGGCTTGTGGTAATGCCAGCGCGGCAACAGGTCCTTTTTATTGTCCGGCTGATGAAAAACTGTATATAGATTTAAGCTTTTTTGAGGATATGGAAAGGAAATTAAATGCGCCGGGAGATTTTGCTCAAGCCTATGTTATTGCCCATGAAGTAGGACATCATATCCAAAAAATCATGGGAATTACTGATGAGGTTCATTCCCTGAGAGGTCAGATTAGCGATCAAGAGTATAATCAATATTCTGTCAGACTGGAGCTTCAGGCGGATTTCCTTGCGGGAGTTTGGGCTCATCACAGCCAAAAAAGCAGCGGGATGATGGAAAGGGGGGATTTGGAAGAAGCACTGAATGCTGCCAATGCTATTGGAGATGACAGGCTTCAAAAACAGGCAGGGGGTAGGGTAGTACCTGATTCTTTTACCCATGGCACATCTGCTCAAAGAATGCGCTGGTTCAAAAAAGGATTTGATACAGGGGATTTGAGCCAAGGCGATACCTTCAGCGCCAAATCACTATAAGACTTAGATTTCCAGGATATAATCTAGAATACCTGCGTTTTTGCCTTTAGGCCTTGTGACTAAAAGAGGAAGGCTGTCATTGAATTGAATAAGCCTTTCAGCCATACTACCTATAAAAAGTGCGGTAGCAGCTGTTCGTCCTTTAGCCCCGATAATGATGCCATCAGCATTGATTTCCAAGGCCTTGTTGACAATTTCCTGAACGGGATCATCATCCTCGTCTTTGGTATAGACAGGTGTGATTTTGATTCCCTTGGTATTTATTTTTCGAATGAATTTTTTGTAAGCTATCTCAGCATGCATCTGCATGATTTGAGTAAACTCTTCGTAGCTTTTTCCTGTGAAATGATAACCAGAAGGGATAGAGAATACATTCTGGCAGACGATTTCCACATTTCCATGTTTTTCCGCGATCATAATCGCTTCTTCCAGCGCATCTTTAGAATAATCAGAAAAATCAGATGGAACCAGAATTTTTTGAACTTTCGGTTGGGAGTTTTCAGGAACGATTAATAAGGAGCAAGATGCACGTCTTGCCAGCCTCAAAGATACTACACCAGTGCCTGGGAGATGAATTTTTCTGCCTACAATAATCATATCAGCAGATTTCTCCTCAGCTAATTTGAGTACCTTTTTAGATAAAGAACCCTCTTTTACAATATAGTTTAAGGAGATACCTTTTTGATCAGGGAAGTTTTCAGAGACAACCGTTTCCATGGCCGCTTGTCGTTCATTGATCATGCTCTCCACCAAATTTGGAAACTCTTCCAAAACCTCCTTAGGTACAGATAGATTTTTGATCACATTGACAAAGTAAATCTTCTTGGTTTGATTCACTTTGGCGATAAATGCCGCATATTGAATCAGGGTCTTATCCAAAGAAGTTTGGTCCAGGCAAACGATCATTTTTTTAATCAAGTACATAGTTCTCCGGGTTTTGGATTTACAAAGTTAAGGCTAAATGGAATGTTTAAATATAGAAACGGTATAATATTTTGTTGCGAACGCTAAATTTTTGATTTGGTTCTAATTTTTAAAGAAAAATACCTCAATAATCAGAATTATATTTCATTTTAATCGATTTGACATATTGTTTTATCCGAATATTTCTGGAATTATCCTCTATTTACTTAACCCCTCTCTCATAATATCGTATATTTGCACAAGTCCGGGTCGCCGACATGTTCAAACTTCACAATTAACATAATTACCGAGTGAAGCCCTTTCCAAAAACAGGCCTCACCTCGATCCCGATGTTATCGGACTAATCGGGGCCTCGCCCAAAAAAGCAGGATAACAGTGGAAGTTTGCGGATTAAAGGCAGCTCAAATCTTGTCTATACGGAGGTTTGTAACACTCTAAGACCCGGACTTTTTAATTTTTTCCTTTATCCAGTTGAGTTCAGCTTTTCCATAAAAACCACTCACCGCAATCAACCAAAATATTCCTAGAATCAAGATTGATCTAATTGTTATATCGATCAATGGATTTTCCATCATTGGTAAAATGGAAGTCATAATCAGAGCGAAAAGACCTAAGCCTATGATTTTTACCGTGTCCAATGAAAAAGGATTGAAGTCTAATCTGATTTTTAGAAAGAGGAATTTTACTGTATTGAAGGCCAACATGACTAATGCTGAAGCGATTGCAGCCCCCTCTATTCCATAAATAGGAATCAACCAAAAGTTCATCAGAATAATCAGGATACTCATGGCTATAGTTGCTATCAGGTTAAACCTGTAATACTTGGAGAAGACCAAGATCTCAGAATTGATTGAAAAGGCCACATCAAAGAGTTTTCCCAAGCCAATAAAGAATACAATCCATTTCCCGCTTTCATAAATTTCTCTATTGGGAATAAAATGGTAGATGGAATCAATATTAGCCCATATTCCCAGAAATAATAGGATACAGATGTAGAATTGCCTTGTGGAAACTTCCTTATATAGCCGGTTAATTTCTACTAGATTGTTTTTTGAAAAATGATCGGCAACTACGGGCATCACAACTTGAGAAATAGCTCTTCTTGGCATTTCTATGACCAATGCCATGCTAAATGCAATGGTATAAATTGCATTTGCCTCCAAACTGACCATAGAACTGACCATGATGCTGTCAATTTTCATGATGAGGGTAGAGGCAGCAGTGGCTAGAAAGGTTATAAGACTGAATTTTAAAAATGAGCTTCTGAATCCTTTTGGAAATGACCTCCAATTCAGATCAACTTTCAAAACTTTCAACCATGACAAATAAACCAGAATCCCCAAAAGTGGTATCCCATATACTGCTATTAGCCCTGCCATCATCCAATCAAAATTGATCCATTTCATCAAAAAACAAATGACCCAAAGGCCTGTCAGTAATCTAAGCAAAACCTCCCGGAAGAAGGTAGGAATAGCTACTTTGAGAAAAGATCTGCTATAGGCATCTAAAATGGAATTGGCCAAAGCCAAAAATGTGATCAATAAAACGATCCATAAATAATTGATAAGCTCAGGAGAATTAGAGGAAAATAAACCAATAATTTCTTCTTTGAATACGAAAAATAGGAAACTCACTAAAACAAAGCCTGCAGTGGCCAGAAGCAAACTAAAACTCAAAAAAGCAGAATGACCTGCTTTTAATTTGGGGAAATACCGGGTAATTCCATGTCCCAATCCTAATTGAGCAAAGGGAACAAATAGCAGAGCTAGATCTTGAATAGTGCGAAAAGTACCTAACTGAGCAGCTTCTAAAGCATAAGGATATAACCAAAGGACATTAAAATAGCCAATGACTACACCTAAGTAGGAAAAAAGTGTGGTTTGAATACTTTGACTGGCAACTCTGCCCATAGGGTGAAATTATCAAAAAATTGGAAATGCTACCTTTTTTTCTTCAAATCAAGGTTTAGCACATTTATCACAGCCCGGTTCGGTTTTAGGTTTATAGAAAAACCTTCTACCCAAATAGACTACAGCTCCCAACACGATAATTCCTACGATTATTTCTTGCCACATTTTAGGATAAAATTTGATAAGTAATCAATGCTGATATATAAGCCAAAGCGGTCATGTATACTGTTTGGATTAACGGCCATTTCCATCCTTTAGTTTCCCTGTACACAATCGCCAGGGTACTCATACACTGCATAGCGAAAACATAAAATACCATCAAAGAGAATGCGGTGGCTTTGTTGAATACTTTATCGCCCGTCACCGGGTTAATTTGAGCATTCAACTTTTCTCGAATGGTGGAATCATCTTCTGGATCTCCCCCTATGCTATAAATAGTCGCAATGGTGGATACGAATACTTCTCTAGCCGCAAAGGATGTGATCAATGCTATTCCAATTTTCCAGTCATAACCTAAGGGTCGAATAGCTGGCTCAATAGCTCTTCCCATGATTCCTATAAAGGAATTTTCCAATAAGTCTGATGAGGCTTCTGCTCTGATTTCTTCTATTTCCACTTCAGAAGACGCCAATTCTATTTTTTGATCCCTTTCTGCTCTGATTTCCTCCATTTTTTCAGGAGGGCCATAGGTGCCCAATACCCATAGAATGATTGAAATAGCTAAAATCACCTTTCCTGCCTCAGTCACAAATGTCTTGGACTTATTGTACATGGTAATGATAACATCTTTCCATCTTGGGGTACGATAAGATGGGAGTTCTACCATCAAAAAGCTCTTTTCATCGGTTTTTAGGATGCTTTTAAGTCCAAAAGCTGTAAATAAAACACCTATCACTCCCAAAAGATAAAGAGACAATAAGGCGACAGCTTGAAGATTAATAAACCCTAAAACGGTCTCATTTGGAACTACCAAACCAATTAGGATGATGTATACCGGAAGCCTTGCTGAGCAACTCATTAGCGGAGTCACCATGATGGTTATGATTTTCTCTTTCCAGTTACCGATATTTCTGGCAGCCATGACTCCTGGAATAGCACATGCTACTCCTGAAACCAAAGGCACTATACTTTTACCGTGAAGACCAAATGGGCGCATCCATCTGTCCATCAAAAAGACAACTCTGGACATATACCCTGTGTCCTCCAGAATGGCTAAAAATCCAAAAAGCAAGGCGATTTGAGGAATAAATATGACTATACCTCCTATACCGGGGATGATACCTTCGGCTAAGAGACTGGTCAATACTCCTTCTGGTAAAACTGTACTCACCCAAGTTCCCAAATCAGCAAAAACCCCATCTATCAAGTCCATTGGAACTGTGGCCCAGGCAAAAATTGCCTGAAAAATGACCAATAGGATGGAGGCGAAAACGAGATATCCGAAAACAGGATGTAAAATAATTTTGTCTATGGTATTTGAGGACACTTTTCTATCCTCTTTTTTCACCAGTACTTTTTCTATTATACCGGTGATTTTTCTATACCTGAGCTTGGTTTCTTCAAGTTGGGCTGATTCCAAATTGATATTCAAGCTATCTATCTTGTTTTTAACCCATTGCCTTTTTTCCAGAGGAAGTCCTTTATCTTTCAGTCCAAATCTTAAAATTTGATAGGCCTGATAGTCATTGGAGAGGTCGAACTTTTCTTTAATGTCTTGTAGGAGAGAAGAGTCTATGAAATCGTCTACCTGAAGGAATTGACTTTTTTTGGAAAAATTTTTCTGATGGATCAATTCCCGGATTTGCTCCAATCCTTTGGAACCTCTTGCATCCGTGTTCAAAATTGGTACTCCTAAAGCTTTGAATAATTCGAAGCCTTTTATTTCCAGATCGTGCTTTTCAGCTAAATCTGACATGTTCAGTACTAAAGCCAGATTCAATCCTAGGTCAATCAACTGCGAGGCTAAAAACATCCCTCTTGATAGCTGAAGAGAATCAATAACCATCAACACATAATCAGGTCGCTCAACTTCACTCAACTGATTTAATACTCTGTGGGCTATGATTTCATCTTCGGAATTTGGATAGAGGGAATAAGTACCAGGAAGATCTATAATTTCATAAGTAGACCCTTGGTAATTCATCATACCAATTTTCTTATCCACAGTTACCCCCGGGTAATTACCTATTTTCTGGCTTAGACCGGTGAGTTGGTTGAATATGGTCGACTTACCAACATTGGGGTTCCCTATGATGGCAATTTTGAGTGGCTTGACTAAAGGTGATTGAGTCTGTTCAGGCATGTGGGATTATAGTAATTGAATATCCAGCAATGCAGCTTCGGCTTTTCGAAGTGCTAAAGTGGATTCTTCCAGTCTGAATGCCATAGGGCCATTCAAAGGAGCAACGTGTTGCAAGGTGATTTTTTTTCCTGGAAGAAAGCCCAGTTCCATTAAGTTGATTTTCAAAGGGGAGTCTAAAACGTCCTTGATAACGGCACTTTTGGAAATGGGTAGTTGGTCAGCTGTCATGTACTAAATGTCGGAATCCTTTTCTAAGATTTGCAAAAATAACTTATTTGGAATGGATCTAAAGAAAAAGAATAAAGATTTTTGTCAGTTTTTAGATAGATGGTTATCAACGAATACTTAGGATTTCATTTGCTAAGTTAAATTCCAGGCCACCCTCCATCATAATTCTTAAACTGAACTCAAGTTCGATTTCTTTACCAGGATCTTTGTTCCAGACGAGTTTGAATAAATCATCCCGAAAAACTGTTAATCCATTCTCCAGAAACTGATCAATGGATCGTGTAGTGTTGTTGAAAAAATAATTCATCTGAAAGTAGTTACTGATGTCTTGTCCAACTTTGATGACTTCACCGTTTCCCAAGATGACTTCTCTGGTATTGATGATCTGAATACCAATCATTTTCTCGGCAGATTTTGGTAAAGGTGGGCTACAGGCCATTGCAGTCCCGAAAGTAAAGTAGGAGGGATTGGACTCAAAGTATGCAAGTGTCTGTGTTTCTTTTATTCGGAATGATTTCGTAATGGTTGAATACGGAAGCACGGTACTGGGGCTTACCTGCTGGCCATCAGTGGTGAGGGAGAGGGTTTCAAAGGATAAAATCCTAAAATCCTTGATGTCAAAAACCGGTCCGCAGCCGCAAGAGTCATTACAGAAGTTGGTGCAACTCATAGGTAAAATCGCCAATGAGGAGAAAATTAAAAAAGTGAGTAAAGTAACTTTACCGGCGTTTTTCATTTTTTGAGATGAGCTATAATCTTTAAACTCAAGTATTCATGAAAAGTTAGGAATAAAAAAGCCTATATCCAGAAAATATAGGCTTTAGGCTTGTTGGTGGTTGATTTTAAGCTTTTCCTCTCAGCATCAAGTTCCAATACATAAAGGGCAACCCATATTTTTTCAAAAGCCACATACTATACTGTTCTTTCGATGTATCCACAAATTTTGAGATTAATGGATCACTGTCTCTTACATTATCATATTTGAATTCAGCCAAAACCATTTTACTATATCCTGTGACCAATGGACAGGAAGAATATCCAGAATAAGCCTCTTCTCCAACTTTATTTTCCCGAATCAATTGAAGTAAATTTCCCACTAGTACGGGAGCTTGTTTTCTGATTGCAGCACCGGTCTTTGCAGTTGGAAGATGTGCGACGTCTCCCAAAGCAAAAATATTAGGGAAACGCAGGTGCTGTAGCGTATGGATGTCTACGTCCACCCATCCTTTTCCAGGCCCTTCTTTGAGGGATATGTCACTTTCCTGAATGAACTTGGGAGCAGCCTGCGGTGGTGCTAGGTGAAGCATATCAAAGTGAATTTTGATCTCATTATTACCAAGCTGTTCTTCTCCTATTTTCATACCTGCTTCATCAAAAGAATGGACAGAATCAGGTTTAATGTATTTAAAATAAATATCCTGATTTTCAGCATCTATTCTTACTGGAGCATAAAAGGGCTTGAATATTATATCTCTATCCTTGATGATTTTGTTGAGTGTTTTTGCAAAGTCCGGAACTCCAAATATCACGGTCCCAGGGGTAGCAAAAATCACGTTGGTTTTTTCTCTGACTCCAGCTTTTCTAAAAAATTCTTCAGCCAAATACATGATCTTTTGAGGCGCTCCTCCGCACTTGATTGGTGTTGTAGGTTGGGTGAAAACAGCATTGCCTCCCTTGAAATTCTTTAATACTTCCCAGGTATGTTCGGGGTCTGTGTAATTGCTACAAACAACCTTTTTATCCATTGCTTCGCTTAGCCCAGGCAATAATTCCGGTGCCATTACCAAACCCGGAGCTACTACCAAATAATCATAAGAAACATCCCCTGATTTTTCAGTTGAAACCTTATTCTGTTTAGGATCTATGGCTGTGGCCTTGCCTTTAATCCATTCCACTCCTTTGGGGATGTAGTCGGCCTCCTCTCTTTCGGTATCTTTAAAATCAAAAGTACCAGCGCCTACAAGTGTCCAAGCTGGCTGGTAATAGTGTTTTTCGGAAGGTTCAATGATGGCTATTGCCAGATTTTTATCCTTACGTTTTAACTGGGCAGCAACTGTAATTCCGGCGGTACCTCCACCGATGATTACTATTTGATAATGTTTCATGATTCGGTTGTTTGACTGATAGAAAGGTATTTAAAATCAAAAGGCATTTTAGTGACTTTCATCACCTTTGCTGGGAAAGATGAGATAAATCACCTTTCTGATTCAGTATTATTTTAAAAGTACGATTACTGCATTGTGACAATTATCACTAACTTCCATTTCAGTCAAGACTAGTTTCGTTTTTTTATAATTATGACAGTAGAAGAACTCAAATCAGCACTTCCAAATTTCACAGATCCAAGGCTTTTAGAAATCCTTTTGGACAAAGGTCAAATCATGCGTCTTGAGCCGGGAAAGGTTTTGATGGAGCCAGGGAAATTTATCAAAATGGTCCCGATTGTCTTGAATGGATCCATTAAGGTTTCCAGGATGGATGAAGATGGGAAAGAATTGTTTTTATACTACTTGGATGCAGGGGAGACTTGTGCTTTGTCCTTGACTTGCTGCTCTGCCTCCAAACCAAGTGAGATCAAAGCAGTAGTGGAAGAGCCTACAACCATTATAGGGATTCCAATTACAGTTCATGAACAGCTTTCTGATGAATTTAAGCAATGGAAGGATTTTGTCTCATCCACTTATCAAAGTAGGTTTCAGGAAATGTTAATAGCATTAGATGCAGTAGCTTTTAAAAGAATGGATGAGCGTTTGATGCGATATATTGTCACCAAAATGAAACAATATAAAACCAATGAGCTTCAAACTACCCATCAGGATATTGCCACAGAATTAGGTACTTCCCGAGAAGTTATTTCCCGACTATTAAAACAATTGGAAAAGAAAAAATGGATAGAATTGGGTAGAAATATGATTTATATTCGAGATGATTTCGAAGAATTGATTTCCAAATGATCAAAGCATAACCAGAAGCGGCACATGCGTATGATAAGCCATTTCCAATGATCTACTTTTTCCGGTAACTTGCTCCCAAAGGTTTTTATGTTGATGACACATGGCTAAAATTGAATCAGTCTTATCATCGAAATATTGGTCTAATCCTTTGATTAATTCTTTGCTTTTAATGCTGATTAGCGTAGACTTTAAATCTGGAAACTCTTCTTTTAAAAACACCTGTAAGCCCTTTTCTGCTAGTTTTTCCCGAAAATCATCACTTTTCTCAAAATGTAGGATTTCAAGAGATAATTCCCATTTTTTTGCAAGTCCAACTACCTTATGAATATATTCTTCTTCATGATTGGAGATTTCCAAGGCCAAAGTAATCTTTGTAATTGAAGAGGTTTTTCCTTCTGAAGGGATTAACAATACAGGTGTCCTAGCTTCTTTGATTACCTCTACAGCTGTTGAACCCACCAATACTTTTTTGATTCCTGAGACACCATGGGTTCCCATTATGATCATATCAACATCTTCTTCTTCAGCAATCCGAGCGATACTAATGGAAGCAGTTCCTTCCTTAATGATTGACCGATAATTGATTGAATCATGCTCATGCTTCTTTTTAAGCTTGGAAATCATTTCGCGCGCATCTTTATGCATATTGTCCAAAGCTATAGCTGCTTGGGAGGCAAAATCATAGACGACTTCTACCACATGAAGTAGAATGATTTCATTTTCGCCTTTTTTGCACAAGCCTTTGGCGAATTCTAAAGCCTTCACCGAGTTGTCTGAGAAATCTAAAGGAATAAGGATTTTCATGCCGATTTGAATTAAACTTCTCTAATTTAACCTTAAGATTCAGCTTATACTATGATAAAAATCAATCTGAATTCAGATTTAACTACACTGGTATAATATCTTGCTGGGCTCCCTTGGTATTTATGTAATTTTGGATGTAACATTTGTCACTGCTTAAGCCTATCACACACATGTACTTTTGTACAGGTTATTTAAAATCAAAAAAACTATGGATTTGATAGTCCTTTTAGGATATGCAGCTGCAATAATTATTGGTGTAAGCTTGGGTTTGATAGGTGGAGGAGGATCAATTTTAACAGTTCCTGTACTGGTTTATATTTTAAATGTAGATCCGGTTCTGGCTACAGCATATTCATTATTTGTTGTGGGAGCTACATCTTTGGTTGGAGCAGGCAATTACATGAAACATGGACTAGTTGATTATAAAACTGCCATTGTATTTGCCATACCTTCATTTATCGCAGTATTTCTTACCCGAAAATTTTTGGTGCCCTGGCTTCCTGATCCTCTGTTTTCTATAGGAGAATTAGCGATCACAAAAAGTGTAGGCATCATGATTTTCTTTGCAATGATTATGCTGGCGGCTTCATACTCCATGATTAAGAAAAATCATTCAGAGGATGCTAGCGAGGAAGGGGAAGTTAAGTTTAACATTCCTTTGATAGCGGTGGAAGGTTCAGTGGTAGGAGTCATTACGGGAATAGTGGGAGCAGGTGGAGGATTTTTGATCATTCCAGCTTTAGTCTTATTAGCCAAACTTCCCATGAAACTTGCAGTCGGTACTTCTTTGTTAATTATAGCAGCAAAATCATTAATTGGATTTTTGGGTGATTTGGGAAATCAAACAATCGATTGGAATATGCTCTTGATTTTCTCTGGACTATCAGTGGTGGGTATTTTCATAGGTAGTGCACTTTCAAAGAAAATCAATGAAAAAGCACTTAAAAAAGGGTTTGGCTGGTTTGTCTTGATCATGGGTATTTATATTATTGGGAAAGAATTAGCAGGGATTTAAGTTGGAAAAGTATTTCAAAATCTTTCTGGATGGTTATTATGGGTACTGGAACTACCTTCAATCAGAAATATTGTATCCATCTTGGCACAACTATTTTTATTGGCTGATAGGCTTGTCCTTATTAGTGTGGATGCTCGAAGTAATTTTTCCCTGGAGAAAAGGTCGTCCCTTTTTCCGCAAAGACTTTTGGTTGGATGCATTTTACATGTTCTTCAATTTCTTCCTGTTTTCATTGATTCTCTACAATTCCCTTTCCAATGTATTTGTAGAAGCATTTAATGATTTCTTAGGGCTTTTTGGAATCACGAATTTGGTAGCTATTGAGGTCAATTCCTGGCCAGTTTGGGGTCAGTTCTTACTCTTATTTGTAGTAGCTGATTTTATACAATGGAATGTACACCGAATGCTTCATCGGGTTCCATGGTTGTGGGAGTTTCATAAGGTTCACCACTCAGTCGAGCAAATGGGCTTTGCCGCGCACTTAAGATATCACTGGATGGAGACAATTGTCTATAAATCAGTGCAGTATATTCCTTTGGCAATGATAGGTTTTGGGCTGGCAGATTTCTTTGTCTTACATATTTTCACCATTGCAATAGGTCATTTAAATCACGCGAATGTCAAAATATCCTATGGTCCACTCAAATATATTTTCAACAATCCCGTGATGCATACCTGGCATCATGCTAAGCATCTTCCCAAAGGAAGTCATGGAGTGAATTATGGGATTTCTCTAAGTCTATGGGATTATTTGTTTGGAACAGCATATATCCCCAATGATGGAGAAAATGAGCCATTAGGTTTTGATAAAGTGGAGGAATTTCCACATACATTTTGGACACAAATCACATACCCATGGCTTCGAAAGAAAAACAAAAAAGCTTAAACCCATTAAATAGTTGGGCTACAATTATTTTGCTGTGCTTGGTCTTGGGATTGGCACCTTTTACCCCGGAACCCCATGTCTGGGGAAAGATCAAGTGGGTATTAGGTGGGGCAGATGGAATGAAATTGATGGATTGGGGAGATTTGGTATTGCATGGTTTTCCCTGGCTTTTATTGGGAAGACTATTTATTTTAAAAGTTGGGACATTTATCAGAGGACTGTGACTTCTGGTACTGAAGGAGAGCTAGGGTAGGTCTAATTTTGAGAAAAAAACAATCTATGTTTGATTTCTTTAAAACAAAACCGAAAAACTACGAGGATATACCTTCAGGTGTATTTCACGAATTGATGTTGAATCCTGCAACTGTAATATTGGATGTAAGGACTTCTGGCGAAAATCAATCAGGGAAAATTAGAAATTCAAAAAATCTGGACATCATGTCTCGAGATTTCAAATTGAAAATAAATGAGCTGCCCAAAGACAAAACATACTTGGTGTACTGTAGAAGTGGAAACAGAAGCGCCCAAGCTTGTGAGATAATGGCTGAAATGGGCTTTAAAAATCTCAAAAACCTCAGCGGGGGAATTATGAGGTGGCCTTTTGAATTGGTTTAGATAAGTGGGGTAACCCATTTATTTTTTTGAGATTTTATTCATGCTGATGGATCGTTGTAAGTTTGATTTAAATCGATCCATATCTTCTGGACTTTTTTGAGCGTGCTTTGTTTTTCTGCCTTGAACTCTGGCTCTCCACATTTTGAAACTGCTTCGCTTCATTTCTCTTCTCATTAATTGAATAACCTCGGCCTCTTTTACGCCAAATTGGGATTCAATTGCATCGAAAGGGGTCCTGTCCTCCCATGCCATTTCAATGATGCGATCAATATCTCTTTCACTTAAATTTTGGAATTTCTTCATATTCTTCAAACCCTTCGAGTCCATTAAGGTTTTTAGAAGGTGAAGAAAATTTCTGTTGTCTGGCTAAAACGAGATTTAAGATTAAAGGACCATCCAGCTTTGGATGCTGCCATAAATCTGGGGCATCCCATTCTATTAGCCTATGTTTTTGAGCCTTCCTTGATTCAAGCTTCTCAAAGTGATCTTCGTCATTGGAGGTTTGTATGGGAATCTCTAGAAGATTTGAATCGGCAGCTTCAACCTTATCAAACTGAGGTTGCTATTTTTCATCAAGAAGTAAATGAAGTTTTCAGCCAATTGGAGTTAGGATTTGAAATCGCTGCCGTATTCTCTCATCAGGAAACAGGGATTCAGATAACTTTTCAGCGAGATTTACAAATAAAATCCTGGCTTCAATCTAGAAATATACCCTGGTATGAGTTCCTTCAACAAGGAGTTAGAAGGGGGAGAAAATCAAGAGCTAATTGGAGAAAGGATTGGTTTTCCTATGCGGCAGCCAAACAAGTAGACCCGAACTTAGATCAAGCGAGATTTCTCTCTAACACGGAAATAGAACAAATTCTAAAAAGTAATTTGAATATTCCTAAGGATTGGAAAAAACCTAATCCTTTGATGCAGAAAGGAGGGGAGACTATTGGGCACAAATACCTTAAAAGCTTTATAGAAGATAGAGTTTCCAATTACAGCAGGAATATTTCAAAGCCTGAAAGAAGTAGAAGGAGCTGTGGAAGAGTTTCGCCTTATTTAGCCTGGGGATGCTTATCGATCCGGCAAGTTTTTCAGGCTTCGGAAATTAAAAAGAAGGAAAAATTTCAGGTTAGAAACTTCTCCAATTTTCAATCCCGACTAAGATGGCATTGTCATTTTATCCAAAAATTTGAGATGGAATGCCGAATGGAGTTTGAACCCATTAATAGGGGGTTTTTAAAAGTAGAGTACAAAAAAAATCCAGCCTTTATTCAGGCTTGGAAGGAAGGAAATACTGGCATTCCATTGATAGATGCCTGTATGAGATGTTTGATTCAAACAGGTTATTTGAATTTTAGAATGAGAGCTATGCTGGTTTCATTTCTTACCCATCATTTAGGGCAAAACTGGAAAGATGGCTCAGATCATTTGGGTAGGCAATTTTTAGACTTTGAGCCTGGCATACATTATCCTCAGCTACAGATGCAGGCGGGAGTGACAGGAATCAATACTGTGAGAATCTATAATCCTATCAAACAATCTAAAGATCATGATCCTGAAGGAGAGTTTATTAAAAAATGGGTACCGGAATTAAGCCAAATTCCATCTGCTTTGGTGCATGAACCATGGAAAATCAGTCCTTTAGAGCAGGAAGATTTAGACTTTCACTTGGGAAGAGACTATCCATTTCCAATAGTGGATTCTGAAAAAGCAGGAGCAGAGGCCAGAAAGAAAATATGGGCAGCGCAAAAAGATCCAGCGGTCCTCCAGGAATCAGAACGAATAGTGGAGCAACATACTTTACCAAACAGATGGGCATGAAAAAACAGCATTTACCTTCCAAAATATGTCCGGTTTGCCAAAGACCCTTTTCTTGGAGAAAGAAATGGGAAAAGAACTGGGAAGAAGTTAAATATTGCTCTAAACGATGTTCTGGAGATGCTAAAAAAAGCAGGCATTAATCTCGGTAAACCATTACAAACCAGGTAAGCCAAATAGTCAAAGGAACAAAATAGGACACCACAACCGCTAAAATAGATTCTTTGATACTTCTATTGCTGATCATATGAAATCCCATCACCCAAAGAACTCCATATCCTAATTCGAATAAGTTGAGAGTACCAAGGGGATAATACCACCTTGGATTTAAATTATCAAAACCAATAAATGATAAGAAAGAAAGGGGTCTGTATTCCAAGATTTCCTGGTAAGTGCTCGCTGAATGCGGGTTGATATAAACCAGGAATCTTATCAACTCAGGAAATAAAAATATCCCCTCTGCCACCAAAGCAAATTTCCAGAGTTCTTTGTAAGGGATTTTATAACCCAGAAAAAATGCGCCCAACCAAAAAAGAAAGGCTATTACCGTAAACTTCCATAGAAGAGCAAATGGTGTCCAAACATATTCTAACGTATTGAAAATATGAAATATCATAAAATCACCTCTCGCGTCTAAATTCTCCGAATCGGGAATTGCTTCCAGTATGATGGTGTTAGTAAGGTATCGGATGAGAATAAAGAGTAAAACCAAAAGAAAAAAATAAAGCCTTTTATCAAAATCTAAATAGTCAAAAAGACGTTGTGCTAATGGAGAGCGTTCTTTAGGCATATTTCGAGGTTAAGTTTGCTTAAATCTAATTGATTGTCTGAGATAAGACCTAATTTTGCGCGCTGAAGGAGAAAAATCTATGTTAAAGAAGTTTATTTTAAGTTTCACATTCATTTTTTGCTGCTTAGCAGGAAGCATGGTGAAGGCTCAATCTGCGCCTTCGGATAGCTTATTTGTAAAAGCCTCTCCTTATCTATTGCTAGATCGGGGTTTACAATACAGGATTACTAAGTCAATCAACAGCATGTATAATTTTGATTTTGATGTGGCTGAAAGAGACTTCAAAGTAATTGCCTATCAATACCCTGATCACCCATTACCTGATTTTTTGATGGCATTGAGTTACTGGTGGAGGATAGAAGTAGATGTGACCAATGAAAAATACGATAAAATATTTTTGGCCTACATTGATCGGGCAAATGAGAAGGCTGAAAAGCTCTATGACGAAGATAAAACCAACAAGGAAGCGGCATTTTTCTTAGCTGCAGGATATGGATTCCAAGGAAGGCTTTTATCAGAAAGAAAAAGCTGGACGCGTGCAGCTTGGGCGGGAAGAAATGCATTGAAATACATGGAATTAAGCAGAGGAGAGGAAGAGTTTAATCCTGAGCTTCTTCTAGGGGATGCCCTTTTTAATTACTTCTCTGTTTGGATTCCTGAAAATTATCCGCTCTTAAAACCAATTCTAGCCTTATTTCCTAAAGGCAACAAGCAGCTTGGCTTGAAGCAGCTGGAACAAGTGGCTGAGAATGCCTTTTATACTAGAATTGAGGCTATGTATTTTTTATTTAGGCTCTATGCTTCTGAAGAAAAGAAACCTTATGAGGCCCTCAGAATTTCAGAATATCTCAATGAAAAATTCCCAAACAACCCTTATTTCCATAGATCCTATGCGAGGCATTTATATACCGTTGGAAGGTGGACTGAGTCGTTGAGGGAGTCAGAAGAGATTCTGAGAAGAATTGATGCGAAGCAAACGGGATATGAATCAAATAGTGGTCGCTATGCAGCTTTCTATATAGCTCAATACTATGATAGAATCGGGAATAGACTGGAGGCCAAAAAATATTATCTCAAAACTCTTTCTTATGGTGAGGAGTCAGAATCCCAGGAAAGTGGGTATTATTTACACTCTTTGGTAGAGTTGGGGAAAATTGCACTGGTAGAGAAAAACAAAGCACTTGCAAAAGAATATTTCAAAAAAGTAAAGAAATACGCAAAGCGAAAACACCCCGCTCATCAGGCCGCAAGGGATTTTATCAAAAAGAATAAACTTTAATCAAAAAGTTTGCGTTTTTAGCACTTACTGCAAGAGATAATTTGAATTTTTCCAAGAGAAGGAGGATTTTTAGAAGGAATCTTTGCTAAAATCCCCACTATCCTAAAGAAAATTTCGAATTAGGTCTATATAAAAACGGATAATAGTTTTAAAATTTTCCTTAATTATTATAAATTTGCACAGCATAAAATTTTGTAAAAGCAAGAAATCATGGATAATAGCGTAAGAATAAAATTCGATAAAATTGATCGCAGGATTCTAGAAATCCTTCAGGGAAACGCAAAGATCACTAACGCTCAACTTTCAAAAGATATCGGGCTTTCTCCTGCTCCAACCTTGGAGCGAGTGAAAAAACTTGAGCAGTCTGGTATCATTAAAAGTTACCATGCGAAATTAGACCCAGAAAAAATTGGCCTTGGGGTAAGTACATTTGTTTTGGTATCTCTTATTGGTCACAACAAAGGTAATATCGATGCATTCATGAAGGAAATCAACGGAATTCCTGAGGTAATTGAATGTCACCACATTACAGGTACAGGTGATTTTATTCTTAAAATCATTGCAAAAGATATCACTGCTTATCAGAAGTTGATGTTGGAAAAAGTTTCTGAAATTAAAGAAGTGGACTCCATGCAATCCATGGTAATTTTGTCCACATTTAAAGACTCAAAGGTATTGCCTATCCCTGCTTAATTATTAGAATAGAATAGAATTTAGGGTGGCAATTGCCACCCTTTTTTTTTGAAGCTATGGAACATAATCCTTGGAAAACACTAAAAATTAAACCCATTTACAACAATCCTTGGATAAGACTCGAAGAACACGATGTCTTAAATCCAGCAGGAAAGGAGGGGATCTACGGTAAAGTGCATTTTAAAAATAAAGCTATGGGCATTATACCTATAGATAAAAATGGTAACACTTGGCTAGTAGGGCAATACCGGTATACTTTGAAGGAATATTCCTGGGAAATTCCCATGGGCGGAGGTCCTATTGGTCAAGACCTTTTGGAATCTGCCAAGCGCGAATTAAAAGAAGAAACTGGCTTAGTTGCCGAAAAATGGACTGAGCTTCTCAGAATACATACTTCCAATTCAGTTACAGACGAGGAGGGCTTTGTTTATCTGGCTGAAGATTTAACTCAACTTGATACGGAGTTCGAAGAGACTGAAGTATTACAAATCAAAAAGCTTCCACTTCAGGAAGCCGTTTCTATGGTTATGAATGGGGAAATTACTGATGCAATCAGTATTGCCGGAATTCTAAAAGCTGCCCGAGTTTTGGGTTTGTAATATGACAATCAAAGATCATTTTAAAATTACTTCCAAATTAGCTTATCCAGTTGTCTTGAGTCAATTAGGGCAAGTGATGGTTGGGGTAGCAGACAGTATGATGGTGGGGCAATTGGGTGCCGTACCTTTGGCAGCTGCCTCCCTGGCGAATTCCATATTTTTCGTATTACTCATGTTTGGAATGGGAGTATCCATGGGGATTACTCCTTTGGTTTCTATTGCAGAGGGCAAAGGGAAATCAATTCGTATCGGACGTTTATTTCAGCATGGATTGTGGATCAATCTTTCTACAGCATTGGTTTTAACCATCATTATTTTGGGTCTCTCACAAGGGCTTTCCCATCTCAATCAACCTGAAATTGTGGTAAAAGAGGCAATACCTTACCTTTTTATCATCACTGCTTCTCTTTTTCCATTTATGATTTTTCAGACCTTCAAGCAGTTTGCCGAGGGTCTTTCTCAGACGAGACAGGCTATGTACGTGACCATTTTTTGCAACTTGGTCAATGTGTTTTTAAACTGGGTTCTCATTTTCGGGAAACTGGGAGCTCCGGAAATGGGCTTGATCGGTGCTGGGTTGGCTACCTTGATTTCCAGGATTTTGATGCCGATAATGATAGGTTGGTATGTGATGAAGTCTTCTAGGTATAAAAATTTTCAGTTGACTCTAGGATTGACAAAAATGAGTTTTCCCATGATCAACAGAATATTGAAAATAGGGATACCCACTGGTTTTCAATATATTTTTGAAGTTAGTGCCTTTGGATCTGCAGCAATTATGATGGGTTGGATAGGCGTAAACGCCCTTGCAGGACATCAAATAGCTTTAAACTTAGCTTCGATTAGTTACATGATGGCTGCTGGATTAAGCACTGCGGGAATGATTCGTGTAAGTAATCAGATTGGCAAGAATAATTTCAAAGCCATGCGAGAAGCAGGTATGGTAGTGTTTGCCATGGTGCTGATTTTTATGGCCGTTACTGCAGTTATTTTTATTGCAGGCAGAAACTTCCTGCCTACTTTCTATATAGATGATCCTGAGGTTATAGCTACTTCAGCTACTTTGTTAATCATAGCTGGAATGTTTCAATTATCGGATGGTGTACAAGTTGCAGGCTTAGGTGTTCTCCGAGGTATGGAGGATGTGAAATTTCCCACAATTATTACCTTGATTGCTTATTGGGTTTTAGGTCTCCCATTGGGGTATTTTCTAGCTTTCGAAATGGGACTGGCAGAAAAAGGGATTTGGTATGGCTTGCTGATCGGCTTGAGTATAACGGCAATAGTTCTTTTTTACCGATTCCATAAATTATCCAGGAAAGCAATTTTGGAAAAAGGAATTAACCCTTGATCAAAAAGTCTTTTTTAAAGGGTTTCTGAATCAATAAAGGAAACTTTATATTCAGGACTTAATTAATATTCTACTGATGAAAAAAATATTTTCTCTTGCCCTATTACTTTTCTTGTTTAGTCAGTTCACCTTTTCTCAGAAACTTGCTGTTTTAACTCAACGCGAACAGGCTGAATTGATTGATTCTTGGTTGGATGTCAGGATCAACTCTCTATTGCCTCAATTGATGACAGAGACTGGGGTGGATATGTGGATCGTGATCTCGAGAGAATATAATGAGGACCCGGTTATACGAACTATGCTTCCTGCCACCTGGATGGCTGCTCGAAGGCGAACCATTTTGGTGATGTATCAGCCTAAGCCAAATTCTCCAGTGGAAACTTACGCAATTGCCAGATATGATGTGGGAAAGGCATTCAAAAGAGCTTGGAATCCTGAACAGCAGCCAGATCAGTGGAAAGCATTAATTGACTTGGTAGCAAGTAAGAACCCTCAAAAAATCGGTTTGAATTATGCGAAAGATTATGGTCATGCTGATGGCTTGACTTATTCAGAACATCAGGCTTTCGTCAATCAATTACCCAATGCTTTGAAATCAAAAGTTGTATCTGCCCAAACATTGGCAGTTAGATGGTTGGAAACCCGAACTGAACAAGAAATGTCTACTTATAGACATGTGCAGCAATTGGCTCATGATATAATCCAGGAAGGATTATCTGAAAAAGTGATCACTCCCGGAAAGACAACAACTGAAGATGTGGTGTGGTGGTATAGAGAAAAGATCAAAGAAATGAAGTTGGATACTTGGTTTCATCCAACTGTAGATATTCAGCGTCCGGACCCTTCTTCCAATGAAGCAAACAGGTCTTTTGCAGTTCGGCCCTCTGAGATGACCATTATGCCGGGAGATTTACTTCATATTGACTTTGGAATAACTTACCTCAGGTTAAATACTGACACTCAGGAATTAGCATATGTCCTTAAGCCAGGGGAAACAGAAGTTCCAGTCTTCCTTCAGAAAGCATTCGAAATAGGAAATAGACTACAGGATATTCTAACGGAAAACTATGTAGCTGGCCGTACAGGAAATGAAATTCTAAGGGCATCCAGACAGAAAATGGAATCAGAAGGAATTAGAGGAAGTATTTATACGCATCCATTGGGATTTTATGGACATTCGGCCGGACCAACCATCGGAATGTGGGATAATCAAGGGGATACTCCAGGTGCTGGAGATTTCCCGCTTCATGCCAATACTGGATATGCAATTGAATTGAATGCCGTGGTTTATGTCGAGGAATGGAAAAAAGATGTGAGAATCATGCTGGAAGAGGGAGCGTTTTTCGATGGTGAAAAAGTGACCTATTATAATGGAAGACAGAAAAAGATTCTATCCATCCCACGAATGAGTAATTATTTGGGGAATTGAGATTAATTATTTGATAATCCTCAATCTTGCCACTTACCATATTTTCTTTGCTTGACCGATAGGACATTTCGAATTCGCTCAGAACAGGTGACCAATGACCGATGACCGATGCTTCCGGATTCTAATCTTTTGGGCTAATACTAAGCCATGTTTTTCTTCTAACTGGCTAAAAGAGAATATTGATATCACTTATTGAAAAAAGGCCTTGAGAGGAACTCAAGGCTTTTTTTATGTTTGATACTTTCTTTTTCTGATACTGACCAAGACTAAGAAAGCCAAAAAGGCCATGCCCGCACTGCTGAGGAATACGAGTTGAAAGTTTTCTGCTTTATTGGCATACAAAAAGCCTGAAACGATCGCGCCAATACCGATTCCTGCTTCCAAAAATATATACATGGTTGCTAAAGCCCTACCTCGATAAGCATCCAAGGAAAGATCCACCACCCAGGCAGCCGTGGTAGGACTATACATCCCAACTGCAGACCCAAACAATACCCCCGCAATCATCAGCATGGCTTTCGTTTCTGCAAATGCAATTGTCATCATTGCCATAATCATAAAAATACTGGCTACTCTTAGGACAGGGATTCTTCCATATCGGTCTGAGGTTCTTCCAGCTATCAATCTTATCCCTAAAGAGGAGAGTGTAAATACAGCAAAGAAAAGTCCTTTGTTTTTGATTCCTAAATGCTCTGAGAGATCTGGAATAATGGTAAGCACCACTCCAAAAGAAAAAACAGACAAGAAAAGTATCGCCGATGGCATTAATACCCGCTTTTCTATGATTTCGTCTTTTTTAAGTTTGAATAAATTCAGTTTGAGAGGCTCTTTGTTTGGAAGCGTTTCTTTCAGCTTCAATAGAATTAGAATGGAAAAGATTGCAGTAAAGGCAGAAGCATAGAAAAGAATTTCCAACTCCCAAATACTTGCAATCCATCCACCGATAGCCGGGCCTGCAGCCATGCCCAAAGAACCAAAAAGGGATTGAATTCCCATTGCTTCTCCACGTTTTTGGAAAGGAACAATATCGGCTACATAGGCAGAGGTGCCGGTAGGAGTAAATCCAGCTGAGAATCCATGTGCAAATCGCAGGAATAAAAACCCGCCGACAAAACTTAAAATTGGATACAATAAGCCCACAATAAAGCATACTGAAGCACCAAAAATCATCACAGGTATTCTTCCGATTTTATCTGCAAGCTTACCGGAAAATGGTCTGGAAAGACCGGCAGATAAGGTGAATAATGAGATGATCAAACCTTTGTAATCCTCACCTCCCAATGAACTTAGGTAGGAGGGAAGCTCAGGAATAATCATATTGAAAGAAGAAAAAAACAAAAAGGAACTCAAGCAGAGCAGGAAAAAATCCAGACTGAAAAAGGATGGGAAGATTTTCATGAAGTTTGGATTGAAAAGGAACAGGGCCGAAAATAAAATCGGCCCTGTAATTATTCTTTGTTTGCTTCTTCTTCGCTTTGAGCGAGTAGAAAGGCTTTCATAAATTCATTCAAGCCCCCGTCCAATACATGCTGGGTATCAGAGGTTTCAAAACCTGTCCGATTGTCCTTTACTAGTTTATATGGATGCAGGACATAGTTTCGGATTTGGGAACCAAAATCTACCCGAAGTTTGGAAGATTCTATCTTCGCGATCTCAGCATTCCGTTTTTCCAGCTCCATTTGATAAAGCCTGGATTTCAACATCTGCATGGCTTTTTCCCGGTTGGCAAGCTGTGATCTTTCCACCTGGCATACCACAACAATTCCGGTTGGCTTGTGTGTCAATTGGACTTTGGTTTCCACCTTGTTCACATTTTGACCACCTGCACCTCCGGATCGGGAAGTATGGAGTTCAATATCGGCAGGGTTGATATCGATCTCTATGCTATCATCCACTTCAGGATAGGCATAAACTGAGGCAAATGAAGTATGTCTTCTTCCTCCTGAGTCAAAAGGGGATATCCTTACCAGTCGGTGAACACCTGTTTCAGATTTAAGGAATCCATATGCCAAAGGACCCTCGAATTCTAAAGTGGCTGATTTAATACCTGCAACTTCACCTGGCTGAACGTCTACCTCTTTTACCTTGTAGCCATTCTTTTCACCCCACATGATGTACATTCTCATTAGGATAGAAGCCCAGTCATTACTTTCAGTTCCTCCCGCTCCAGGGTTGATTTCCAGCACTGCATTCAGCTGATCTTCCTCTGAGGAGAGCATCTTTTTGAGTTCAAGATCTTCTACAGCTGTTTTGGCTTTTTGGTATTCAGTTTTGATTTCTTCTTCGCTGACTTCATCAGCTGAATAGAATTCATACAATACCTCCAAGTCCTGAATAATCTGCTCCAGATCTTCAAATGATGAAGTCCAGCCTTTTCTAACCTGGATTTGTTTCATCGTTTTTTCAGCCTCTTCCGGATTATTCCAAAAATCAGGCTGGGCAGATACTGCCTCTAAATCTTCTATTTCTGCTTTCTTCCGATCGTAGTCAAAGATACCTCCTTAAAGCCGAGGTGCGAGCTTTCAAGTCTTTCAGTTGGTCCGAAGTCATGATTTTAAAGTTGAAAATTGAGCTGCAAAAGTCTGAAAAAAAATCCGTTTTTACTAAGTAAAAACAAAATCAATCCGGTAATCTCATTTGGATAATCTGAATTCGGTTTCGCCCTTGATTTTTGAATGTTTTGTACCGAATAGGTAAAAGTGCTAAACCTGTTCCAGTTAAGATACCTCCAATCACTCCAACGCCCCTATCAATGGAAAACTCCCCAGTTTGGTAAATGGAATTTATACTCTCAACCCCCAGTAAGATTACACCTGATCCTAAAACTAGGGCATTAATGTTTCTAAGAGTAGAGTTTCTGGGATCTTTTCTTCTGATATCAATTTCCAAGATATCATCAGGAGAAAGTATATTCTCACTCAAATAGATATAATTGTCATTGAGATCTTTGATCACATCTGTGATGTAATATCCTAGCTTCGCACTTTTGTAGGTGATCGGTTCACCTATATAAAATCGGATTTGGGTTTTGGTATTACTGCCTCTTTTCAAGAGTAAAAAATCTTTGGATTGAGCATAACTTGAAAAACTCAAGATTGTCAAAAAGATCGTAAAAATAAGTAAGTTGATTGCTTTCATGTACAGCGGTTAAGTTAGTCTTAAAAAATTCTATACGAAAGAGAAAGAAAAAAAGCTGTTGAATTTTCAACAGCTTTTGGTTTTTATGTAGAAAGGATTTTTGCAACCCTAAAATCATCTTCATCCACTGATTTGTCATCTACGATCGCCTTTTTAATAGGAGTGTACACAACTTTATGATTGATTAGCCCTGCCATCACATCATATTTACCTTGTAATAGACCCTCTACAGCAGCTACTCCTAGTTTAGATGCCAATAATCTATCATAAGAACTTGGAGCTCCGCCTCGCTGCAAATGGCCAAGGATAGTTACTTTGATATCGTAATAAGGAAGATGTTTCTTTACCTTTTCAGCTATTTCAGCAGCACCACCACTTTTTCCGCCTTCTGCTACAATGACAATGTTGGATGATTTTTTGGCCTTAGTTCTGATCTTCAGTTTTTCTACCAAATCCTCAATTGGCATTTTTTTTTCAGGTATCAGAATTGCTGCCGCTGCAGAACCAATTCCCGCATTGATAGCAATGAAACCAGCATCTCTACCCATCACTTCCACAAAGAAAAGTCTGTCATGGGAAGTAGCCGTATCCCTGATTTTATCAATCGCTTCGATTGCAGTATTACAGGCAGTATCAAACCCAATTGTGACATCAGTTCCTGAGAGGTCATTATCGATAGTTCCTGGTAAACCTACGGCAGGAATTCCAAACTCTTTGTAAAACAAATGGGCTCCAGTTAGAGAACCATCACCACCGATCACCACCAAAGCATCTATGCCATGACTTCTTAGATTTTCGTAGGCTTTTTTTCTTCCTTCCGGGGTTCTAAATTCGTCACTTCTTGCAGATTTTAGGAATGTACCGCCTCTTTCAAGAACGTGAGCGATGTTTTTTGAATCTAATTTTTTGATATCATTTTGGATGAGGCCTTCATAGCCTCTATAGATACCATACATTTCCAGATTATAGTAAAATCCTGCCCGTACGGCTGCTCTGATAGCAGCGTTCATGCCAGGAGAATCCCCTCCGGAGGTAAGTACCCCGATTTTACGGATAGTTTTAGGTTCCATTATAAGGTTTGAGTTAAGGCTTTAAACATTAATTCAGCAGATGCTGGATTGGTAGCTAGTGGGATATTGTGGACATCACAAATCCTCATCAGCATTTGCACATCCGGCTCATGGGGGTGTTTGTCCAAAGGATCTCTGAAAAACACAACCATGTCAAGCTCTTTCTGTGCAGCCATAGCGGCAATTTGTGCATCACCTCCAATTGGGCCGGATAATAATTTTTGAACCTCAAAACCAGCTTTCTCGATATGCGACCCAGTTGTGCCTGTTGCAACAAGCTGAACATCTACCCTTTGTAGATTATTCTTAAAGCCGCTTAAAAAATGAACCATGTCGGCTTTTTTTCCATCATGGGCAATTAATGCAATTTTCATGAAATCTAGTTTAATAGGTTGGTGTCAAAGTTAGGAAAAAATCCTTTTTTTAAGCTTTTGATGATTTGATTTCAGGCTTATTTTTCAATAAGCAGAAGATAATTTGGAACTAATCATCCTTTCTTAGGAATCATATTTTCCAGTTTGAAAAGGAAGGCATATTCCAAGGCTATTTCTTTCAAAGCATTAAATCGCCCGGAAGCTCCTCCATGTCCCGCTTCCATATTGGTGTGTAAGAGCAAAAGGTTTTGATCTGATTTAAGTTCCCTGAGTTTTGCTACCCATTTGGTCGGCTCCCAATATTGCACCTGAGAATCATGCAAACCTGAAGTTACTAAGAGATTTGGATAGGATTTAGTTTCTACATTATCGTAAGGAGAATACGAAAGCATGTAATCATAATAATCTTTCTCTTTCGGATTTCCCCATTCTTTAAATTCACCTGTTGTCAATGGAATAGTTTCATCCAGCATTGTAGTCACCACATCTACAAAAGGAACAGCTGCAATTGCTCCATTGAAAAGCTCGGGACTCATATTGATTACTGCACCTATCAAAAGTCCTCCTGCACTGCCTCCCATTGCGTAAAGATGGGCTGAGCTGGTATATTTTTCCTGAATCAAATGATTGGCGCAGGCAATAAAATCTAAAAATGTGTTTTTCTTCTTTAGCAATTTCCCATCCTCGTACCAATGTCTTCCTAAATCTTCTCCCCCTCTAATATGGGCGATAGCATAGACAAAGCCTCTATCTAATAAGCTCAATCTGCTGCTTGAAAAATAAGCATCCATGCTAAAACCGTAAGACCCATAGGCGTACAACAGTAGGGGATTCTTTCCATCAGGTTTAAATAGAGACTTCTTGTAAACCAGAGAAATTGGGATCATTACTCCATCTTCGGCTTTTGCCCAAATCTTAGCGGATTGATAATCACTCTCCTGATAGCCTCCGACAACCTCCTGTTGCTTTAATAAGGTTCTTTTCCTCGTGACCATGTGGTATTCAAAAGTTGAAGGTGGAGAAACCAAAGAATTATATCCAAACCGGAGAATCTCTGTTTTAAATTCGGGATTATTTCCTATCCAAGCTGTGTAGGTTTCTTCTTCAAATTCCAGTTCATGACCAGCACTTCCATCCCAGGGTTTGATGAATATTCTGGTCAACCCATTACTTCTTTCCTGGGAGACAAAGAAGCTTTCAAATAAATCAAAGTCTTCTATTAATACCTGATCCCGATGGGGAATGAAGTCTTCCCAATATTCCAAAGAAGGGTTTGAAATTGGAGCTTTGACCACTTTAAAGTTTTGAGCTTGATGATTGGTTCTAATCCAAAAATGCTCTTCATAATGATCGACTGCATACTCCAAATGAGGAACTCTACTTTGAATCAATTTCCATTGTCCATTTGGATTTTTTGCTTCTAAATACCTGATTTCCGAAGAAATGGTGCTTTCAGAATGAATGAATAAATAGTCCTGGGACTTTGACTTGTGAACATGACAAGTAAATTCTTCATCCAATTCTTCAAAAACCAACTCAGAGTTCTCAGGCTTAGTACCCAGTTCATAGCGAAATATTTGATTAGATCTCAGCGTGTCAGGATTCTGTTTGGCATAAAATAGAGTGTAATGGTCTGTTGCCCAGGCCATGTTTCCTGTTATTTGTTCGATTTTTTCGGCTAGGATTTCTCCGGTTTCAAGATTTTTGAAATGAATGGTGTAGATTCTTCTTCCAACCTCATCTACCGGGAAGGCCAACATTTTTTGATCAGAACTGACAGCGATACCAGCTACATGGAAATAGGTTTTGCCTTCAGCCAGTTCATTGACATCTAGGATGATTTCTTCCTGATTTTCAAGGCTATCTTTTTTTCTACAATAAATCGGATATTCACCTCCTTGACGATATCTTACATACCAATAAAACCCAGATTTGAAATAGGGTACACTTTCATCATCTTCCTTAATCCTGCCTTTCATTTCATCAAAAAGATCCTTCTGAAACTCTTCAGTATCTTTCATAACCTCTTTCAGATAGGCATTTTCCTCTTTTAAGTATTGAATTACTTCCGGGTTTTCCCGATCTCTCATCCAGTAATAATTATCAATCCTTCTGTGTCCGTGTGCTTCTAAAACTTGGGGCCTCTTATGGGCTTTAGGTGATTTCATCAAATTTCGATTTAGGCTACAAGTTTACTAAAAAGGCTTGAGGAGGACCCGATTTTGAAATTAAATGCATTTTTTTAGGTATAAAAAATCAGAAAAATGTGATGAGCTATTGTTTCATTCAATATTTATTAAAATATTCATGGAAGTATTAATCAACCATCAACCTTTCACCTATGGGAATGTTAAAAGAATTTAAAGAATTCGCTGTCAAAGGCAATGTTGTCGATTTGGCGGTAGCGGTAATCATTGGAGGTGCGTTCGGTAAAATTGTGTCTTCTTTTGTGAATGACATTATTATGCCACCTCTGGGGCTTATGTTAGGCGGCGTAGATTTCAAGGATCTCGCAGTAGTGCTAAAAGAAGCTGAAATGGATGCCGCTGGAGAAGTTGCAGTTGCAGCTGTTACTTTAAACTACGGGATGTTTATTCAAAACGTAGTGGATTTCGTAATCATCGCTTTCGTGATTTTTCTTGCTATCAAAGGCATGAACAACATGAAAAAGAAAGAGGAGAAAAAAGAAGAAGCTGCACCACCTCCAGCACCACCAAAATCCGAAGTTCTTTTGGAAGAAATTCGAGATTTGCTCAAGAAGCAGTAAAAAATCAAACGGCTCTCAAAATTGGGAGCCGTTTTTTTATTGTTGGACTCTACCTCTCTGCCTCTGATAAAGCATTCTGGTAAAATCTCTTGAAATTCCATTCAACTTGAGAATTTGTTCATAGCTAATGACTGAGGCTACTTCCTTCACGAACTTTTCCTCATCATCAATCATTTGCCTCTGCACCGCAAATCTTTTAGCGATCATATCCTTAGCCTGAGAATCTGAAATAGAATTCGCTTCTCTTCGAGGATTTAGCTCTGCAAGTTTTCGAAGGTTTGCCTCTCTTTGATTTGAATATTGATTGTATAATGGCCAGAATTTTTGGGCTTGTTCCGGACTTAGGTCTAATCTTGTAGAAATAAAGGCGATTTTGGCATCCTCTAATTTTTGTCTATCAAATTGCTGACCCGGCCTTTGAGCATATGCCTGCAAAGAAAAGAGAAAGAGGTAAATGCTTATCCATAGGGTTTTTCTCATAATTCAAATATATTTTGATCTTCAGTATCCCACAGTTCATCCACAACAGGGAATTCCTCTTCGATGATTCCTTCCAATAATTCATCAGGATTATCACTCATGGATAAAATGTCTTCCGCAGTCCAGTAATTTGCGTCAATGTACAGATTGACTTGATTGTCCAAAACTAGATATTCATCGGTTTTGGATTGGGGAAGAAAGGTGTAAATCCCGACTGACAATGCTATAATAGCAACTGCAGCCCACTTGATCCATGAATAATCAGTTTTGGATTGCACACGTGCCATGATTTGATCAGGCAAGTCTTCAAAGTAGCCTTTTGGCTCTTTAAATGGCTGAATAGGAGGGATAACTGACATATCGTTGGTTAGACTTAATTTAGTGCTTCAGGTTTATTGATTGCTGATAATTTCTTCAATTTTTTTGACTGCATGATGATAACTGGCCTTTAAAGCACCCACACTGGTACCTGTAATAGCCGAAATTTCATCATAACTGAGGTCTTCTTGGTATTTCAAATGAAAAACAAGACGCTGCTTTTCAGGTAATTTTAGCAATGTTTTTTGGAGCTTGAGTTGAATCTCATCACCGTTTAAGCCAGAGGAATGATCCAGATAAGACTCCATTTTTTCTTGATGATCATCCAGCGAAAAGAAATAGCGTTTCTTTTTCTTCTCCAAAAAACTCAAGGCTTCATTGGTTGCAATTCGATACAACCAAGTAAACAATCCTGATTTCGACTCGAATTTATGGATATGATGATAAGCTTTGATAAAGGTATTTTGGGTGAGATCATCGGCATCCTCATGGATGATAACCAATCTTCTAATGACATGGTATACCCTTTTTTGGTAGACTTGGATCAATTGTCTGAACCCCATCTCCTTGCTATGAGGGTTTTGAATTAGATTCAGAATTTCTTGATCACTAATTTGCATTGCTGCTTGGTTAGACCTGAAATGATGGGCAAGGTTTATTTCTTTCCTTCAAAATTTTAAAATATTTGAAATCCCAAAACAGAATCCAGGCTTTTTAAGCCCAAAATCAAGGTAATGATCCATATAAAAATTGCCAGTGAATTGATCCACTTTGAGTTTTTATATTCTTTCATCCAAACTTGTTGATTTGCAATCCATATCAGCCAGGCACTGATTAATGGCAAGAGAACTCCATTTGCAATTTGTGCCAGAGAAATTAATGCCACTGGTCTAATTCCAAATGACGAAAATACCAATCCTGCTCCTACAATTATCAGAAAAGATACTCTCATACTTTGTGATTTATTTTCCTGACTCCAATTCATAATTCCGCAAATCACCAAAGCACCTGCGAGCGGAGCAGTAATCGAAGAGGTCAGACCAGCGGCCAACAATCCAAACCCCATCAAATAAGTGCCTGATTTTCCGAAAACTGTTTCTAAACCGGAAGCTACGTCCTGAGCCGAATTAATAGACTCGCTCGTATTGAATGTGCCTACTATCAAAATCGCCATAGAAACCAATCCTCCCAATAAAACGGATAAAATAATATCCCTTCGCATAAGCTTGATTCCGCTTGGATTTTTCCATTTTGCTTTGGCCAAACTTGCATAAAGGAACAGGTTGTAGGGAACCACGGTAGTTCCGATTAAGGCAACCAAGCTTGGGATTTCTTCATTCTTCAAAGAAGGCCAAAATCCTGCAAGAACTTCCGACCAATCCGGTTTTACTAATATTGCGGTGCTGATAAATACCAATGACATCAATACCACTAGAGCGATTAAAGTCTTTTCTAAGGTTTTAGAATTTCCTGACCAGAGTATCAAAAGAGCGATTGATCCTAAAAGAAAGTTGCCGGAGTCAAGAGAAAATGGACCAAAAGAGAATATTGGAGCTTTCCAAAATGCTCCAAGACCGAGATTTGCGCCCGTTATATTACCCGATTCATAGGCGATATTTCCAATGACTATAGCTGTTAGAACAAGAATGATTTGTACTATTTTGAATAGAGCAGAGCCCTTTTGGGACCTGATGATTTGACTTAGATCCTTACCTGATACTAAGCCTATCCTTCCGCTCATTTCTTGTAAAATAACTGTTGCTAAAACGGAAAGGCCCATTGCCCAGATGAGGGAAAATCCAAAATTGTATCCAGCCAAAGTGCAAACAGTGACCGTTCCGGGGCCAATAAATGCCGCTGCGATGATGGGACCGGGGCCAATGCCGCTAAGTAGTTTTTTTAGACTCAACTGACTTCTTTTTTTGCCAAAATAGCTTTTTGGGAAGACTTTTTGTTAGAATTATGGTTATTCTTTTGGCTTAAAGAAATTCTTATGATCTGGATGCGACGTGTCTTTAAAATTTTGCTGGGAATACTTCTTTCCTTGGTGTTTTTCCTATTGCTTCTTTTTCGCAACGATATATCAGAAGAAAAAATCATTAACAAATACAGCTATCCTGAATCCCATTTTATCGAAGTCGATGGGGTTAATCTTCATGTTAGATTTATGGGAAAAGGAGATCCTGTGTTTTTGATTCACGGGAGTTTTTCTTCCTTACATACTTGGGATGATTGGCAAAGAGAAATGAGCCCTTATTTTATGACCATTTCGGTGGATTTACCGGGACATGGTTTGACTGGGCCTGATGAACTCCAACGCTATTCAATTGAAGATTATGGTCAGTTTATATTGAGGTTGGCTGAGAAGCTTTCTATCAACCGCTTTCATCTAGCGGGAAATTCCATGGGTGGAGCAGTGGCTTTACAAGTTGCAAGCACTCGGCCGGATCAAGTTCTCTCTTTAAATTTAATTGACTCCTCAGGTGCTCCAAAACCTGTAAAAAGGAGTTTGGAATCCTCCTCAGAATCTAGTGCTAGAGGAGGTGGAGCTTGGGTTTTTCAACTGTTGGAAAATCCTCTTTTTTCAAAAGTGCTTCTAAAATGTACTCCGAAATTTCTCTTTTCAATGAATATGAGAGAGGTCTATGGTGATCAGGAGAAAATTAAGTCAGGCACAGTAGATCGTTATTTTGAATTGATGCTAAGAGATGGGAATAGGCAGGCAACTTTGGATAGACTTTCTGGGCCCAAACAATCCTCCATTGATTTCAATAGGTTGACTATGCCCACCCTTATCATGTGGGGAGACAGAGATTCTTGGATTCCTATTTCTCAGGCATATTCCTTGGAAAAAGCAATACCAGGAAGTAAAGTCATAGTTTTCGAAGGAGTGGGCCATGTGCCCATGGAAGAGATACCGACAGAATCTGTCGCAAAATACCTTGCCTTTCTAGGGGTCGAGATCAGGAAGGATTATCTTGATGGTCCCAAATTGATGACTTATGCAAATTGAATTTATTTTAGGACTCATATTTTTTGTACAGCTGATTTTTCTGATTCTTTATCTATTGGACAAAAGGAAAAATCTTAATTCAGAGTTACTTCAATCCCAAATCTCTGAACTTAGAAATGAGCTCGATAATGGTTTGGCTTTAGCCAGAAAAGAAAGTAGAGAGAATTTACAGTCCCAATTTCAGTTGGTATTCACTTCGCTAAGAAATCATGCTCAGGATCAAAAAGGGGAGCTCAAAACCTTTGGAGAATTATTTAGGCAAAATGTTCAGGATTTTAATTCAGTTCAAAGGGAGAAGTTTGGTGAATTGAATAGAAGACAGGATGAATTGATGAAATCTACCGAATTGAGATTGGAAAAGATTCGGGAAACGGTAGACGAGAAACTGCAAAAGACCCTAGAGGCTAGGCTTGGTCAATCTTTTGAAATGGTCAGTAGGCAGCTACAGGCTGTTCAAAAAGGCCTAGGAGAGATGCAAAGTCTAGCCAATGGAGTAGGAGATCTCAAGCGGGTTTTGAGCAATGTGAAGAGCCGTGGAGTTTTGGGTGAATATCAATTACAAGCCATTTTAGAAAATCAATTGGCACCTGATCAATATTTAAGCAATGCCGAAGTTGGAAAAGGAACGCGAGAAAGGGTGGAGTTTGCCGTCAAAATGCCTGGTCAGGATCATCCAGTATTATTACCAATAGATTCTAAATTCCCCCAAGAATCCTACTTGAGATTGGTGGATGCTTATGATACTGTCAACAAAACAGAGATTGATATCAATCGAGCTGAGTTGATTAAAGCAGTAAAAAAAGCAGCTTCAGATATTCAGATAAAATATATTCATCCTCCCTATACCACAGATTTTGCGATTTTATTTCTTCCTGTAGAAAGCTTGTACGCTGAAATTCTCCGGGAACCGGGACTAGCGCAAGCAATTCAACTGGAATATAAGGTACTGGTAACTGGCCCTACCACTCTTTCAGCTATCTTGAATAGTTTACAGATGGGCTTCAGAACTTTAGCTATTCAAAAAAGGAGCTCTGAGGTTTGGCAGATATTGGGAGCAATTAAAACTGAATTCGGAAAATTCGGAGAGCTGATAGAGAAAACACAGAAAAAGCTGAATGAAGCAAACTCTGAATTAGATAAGTTGGGGGGAGTCAGAACAAGAGCTATTCAGAGAAAGTTGAAAGACGTGCAGGAACTTCCAAGTGCAGAGAGTGAAAAGCTCTTGGATGAGTAGTTAAAATTGAAAAAAAATGAATTTTTAACTACCTGCTTTGTTACCTTAGCCTATTGGCACAAAAGAATTGGTTTAAATACTGATAACCATTAAGAAAGGTATTACTTTTGTGCCTGTTTTTATCACCAGAACAATTTCTATGGGGATGCACATTGTAATTGCCGGTGCGGGGGATATGGGTTATCACCTGGCTGAGCAATTAAGTTATGACAACAAAGACATCACGCTAATCGATACTGAGCGAGAAGTCTTGGATTATGTTTCATCCAAATTGGACGTCCTAACCGTATTGGGAGACGCCACTTCAATTGAGATTTTACAGAGGGCAAATGTGACCAATGCCAGCATGGTATTGGCAGTTACTACTTCTGAAAAAACCAATATTGTTGCGGCTGTTCTTGCAAAACAGCTAGGAGCCAAGCGTGTGATGGCCAGGGTAAGAAATCACTCTTACCTCAATCCTGAAAATGTCAATTATTTTCAAAATCTAGGAATCGATAACCTGATCTCTCCGACTATGCTCTGTAGTAGAGAGATTTTCAATATGATTCAAAATTCTTCTTTCACCGAAGTTTTTGACTTTGGAGGAGGAAAATTAAATATCGTTGGGGTTACCTTGGATCAATTTAATCCTTTGGTCAATCAAAGGATTATGGATATGAAGACCAACCCAATCTTTGAGGATATTCGCATCATTGCGATTTTAAGAGACCAAAAGACTATAATTCCAAGAGGATCCACAATTATCCGAAATAGTGATCACGTGTTCTTTATTTCTAATAAAAAGCATACTGAGAGTATTTTGGAATTGATCGGTCAGGAGAAAAGAGAGGTGAAAAATATCATGATCATCGGAGGTGATGACATGGCTCTGACCACTGCCCTCAAGCTTGAAAATCATTTCAGGGTAACTTTGGTCAATAAAGATAAGGAGAGATGTAAGTGGCTGGCAGAAAACCTCCCCAATACACTGATAATCAACGGGGATTACAAGAATATAGAGCTTTTGATTGAAGAAGGTTTGGAGCAGATGGATGCTTTTTTGGCACTTACTGAATCTTCCGAGACGAATATTATTACCAGTTTGTCAGCTAAGAATCACGGTGTGTATAAAACCATCGCACACGTGGATACAAGGGAGTATATTCATATTTCACACAGTATTGGGGTGGATTCCTTAATCAATAAAAAATTGGTTGCGGCCAATGAAATTTCCAGGTATTTGAAAAAAGGAACTGTAGAAGCCGTATCTGGGATCTATGGTGTAGATGCAGAATTTATTCAATATTCTGTCTGCAAAAATAACCGCCTGACTAAAAATGCCCTGAAAGATCTTCACTTTCCTGATACTGCTATCGTAGCCGGGGTTATCCGTGGAGAGGAAGTTTTTATTCCTGATGGAGATTTTCAGCTTCAGTTAAATGACAAGGCTATTGTATTGGCACTCCCACAAGCCAAAGGTTCCTTGGACAAACTTTTCCATTAATCTATGATTCATTTTAAGGAAATAGCAAAAATCATGGGAGCCCTCTTGGTGCTCATCTCGATTTTGATGCTTCCTGCAGCTGGGTGGTCAATTTATTTTGGAGAAGACCCTTGGCCAATTTTGGTTGCAATGTGTATTTCAGCCCTTTTTGGTGCATTTTTCTTTTCTTCCTTTTCCAAGCAGGATCAAAATATCCGAAAAAGAGAGGGCTATTTGATTGTGGCCCTTTCTTGGGTTTTCATGACGCTGTTTGGAATGTTGCCCTTTATTTTAAGCGCCGAAATCACCTCTTTTCACGATGCTCTATTTGAGACCATGTCGGGTCTTACCACAACAGGTGCCAGTATTTTGACAGATATAGAGGCAATGCCTAAAGGTCTTCTTTTCTGGAGAAGTATGACGCAATGGATTGGTGGTTTGGGAATTATTGTCTTGACGGTTGCAATTTTCCCACTTTTGGGAATTGGTGGAATTGAACTCTTTGTTGCCGAGTCACCGGGGCCAACTTCTGATAAGGTGCATCCAAGGATTTCAGAAACAGCCAAAAGGTTATGGTATGTCTACGTGGGATTGACTTTATTGGCAACCCTTCTTTATTGGGTAGGTGGAATGACTTTTTATGATGCCATCAACCATGCCTTGACGACCTTGGCTACGGGTGGATTCTCTACCAAAAATGCCTCAATGGCTTATTATGATTCGGCTTTTATTCAATATGTAGCTATTGTCTTCATGTTTTTGGCCGGAACCAACTTTACCATCATTTATTTTGGTTTGATGGGGAAATTTAGAAGGGTATTGAAAAGTGATGAGTTTAAAACTTATGCTTTTGCCTTGCTTGGGATATCGGTGATATTATTCTACCCAATTTTCGCAAAAGGAGGAGTTGACTATGAATTGGCTTTTAGAAAATCCCTTTTCCAAGTGGTCTCTCTCGTAACTACTACTGGATATGTCACTGACGACTATACCCAATACGGACAGGGAATGAGCTTTATTTTCTTCATGCTTCTGTTTTTGGGGGGCTCAGCAGGATCAACAGCCGGTGGAATCAAGTTCGTACGTCACCTGACTTTTATTAAAAATTCCTGGCTGGAGTTTAAAAGACTGGTCCATCCAAGGGCGATCGTACCATTGATGATCAATGGTGACCGGGTTACTGGAAGGATCATTACCCATATTATGAACTTCCTTTTGATTTACCTTTTGACTTTTGTCATTGGGGCATTGGTACTCTCTCTGATGGGCTATGATTTACCGACTTCTCTAGGTGCTGTGGCTACCTGTTTGGGTAATGTTGGGCCAGCTATAGGAGAAGTAGGGCCGGAGGACAACTTCGCCTTTTTTAGCGGATCTGCTAAAATATTCCTTTCCTTTATCATGCTTCTGGGAAGATTGGAATTATTCACCATTCTGATCCTTTTCACTCCATTCTTCTGGAGAGCGAACTAATCAAAAACAGTAAACTGGGCCTGTATTTTAGCAATTCTATCTTCCAGACTTTCTGAAGAAATGGTTGTTCGGCTCAATCTATCCACCATGATAGGAAAAGAGAATGGGGTAAATTGAACTGGGTGTTTGACCACGATCTTCAATCGATTAATCTTTTTTAAGGCATTAATCAACTTATCCCTATCCATCTGCTGGTTGATGGCTTCTTCATGTGCCTGCTTCAACAATAGGTTGTCTGGATCATATTGCTCAAAAACCTGAAAAAGTAAGCTGGAATTGGCCTGAATGTGCTTGAATGTCGTGGGCTTTCCCGGATATCCCTGAAAAACCAAACCTGCAATACTGGCAATTTCTCTGAATTTTCTCCGGGACATTTCACTTTCATTCACACAATGGAGAATATCCTCTTTGATATTTTTTAGGCTGAATACATCTTCTTCTAATATTTCTTCAATAGGAATTGGCATATCTGAAAGGAGCTCAAAGCCATAATCATTCATCGCCATATTGAAAGTAACTGGATAGCTTGCTGAAACTCTATAGGCAATCAAAGCACTCATCAATTCATGCATCATTCTGCCTTCAAAAGGATAGAAAAAAATGTGATATCCCTGCTTGCTTTGATGAGACTCTATCAAGAAGGTGCTTTGATCTGGAACAATGGAAAGCTTGCTCTGAAGATCCAAAATTGGTAAAACCTGCTTGACTTCTTCTGATTTATGAATGCCATTATTATACTCTGAAAGTATTTGGAGAATTTTATCTGACAGCATGGAAGAAAGTGACATTCTTGCACCCATCCAGCTTACCACGTTATTGGTTTTTTTCTCACTCACTTTGACTATGGCGCTCAGGTCTCGAATTTGAAGAAGCTCTAACGATCGACCCGCAAAAAAGAATCTATCCCCAATTTTCATTTTTGAAATGAAGTACTCTTCCACTGTGCCCAGGTAGGTTCCATTTTTGAACTTCACTTTCATCATTGCTTCCGAAACAATGGTTCCCATAGAAAGCCTATGTTTCATTGCTATTCGTTTGTTTTTGACTTTGTATAGCCCATCCTCATCTTGACTGACTTTGAGAAAATCCTCATAGCTTCCCAGAGAATTTCCTCCCTTGGTGATGAAATCCATAGCCCAGGCCATTTCCTCTTTGCTTAAATTGGAAAAAGAGTAGGTCCGTTTGACGATAGGATAGATTTTTTCCGGTGCAAATCCTTCGCCTACTGCCAGTGTGACCAAAAATTGAATGAGGACATCATAGGGTAGGATAGGAGCAAATTGAGACTCTATGGCTTCATTTTCCATGGCATCCCTTAAAGCTGCTGCTTCAATTAACTCTAGAGAATTGGTAGGGACGAAATAAACTTCAGAGGGAACACCCGGTTGATGTCCAGCTCTACCAGCTCTTTGCATAAAGCGCGCAACACCTTTAGGACTTCCTATTTGGATGACTTTGTCAACGGGTCTAAAATCTACTCCGAGGTCTAAACTTGAGGTGCAAACCACTAGTTTTAATTTTCCTTCGTGCAAAGCTTCTTCTACCCAAGATCGGACAGACATGTCCAAAGAGCCATGATGCATGGCGATCCAGCCTGCCCATTCAGGTTTGGCTTCCAAAATTTTTTGATACCAAATTTCCGTCTGAGATCGTGTATTGGTAAAAAGCAAGAGGGATTTTCCTGACTCTATGATTGGAATTATTTTGTCCAGCATCCTAATTCCCAGATGCCCAGACCAAGGATATTTTTCGATTTCATCTGGAAAAACTGATTCTAATCGGATTTCTTTTATTACCTCAGCTTTGACAATATTTATGGGAAGGTCTTTTCCTAAAAGCGCTTTGGCAGCTTCCTCCAAATTACCAATGGTAGCAGAAATAGCCCATCTTTTGAAAATGTTCGGGCAGATTGCCTGAATGTATTCTAAAGCAAGCTGAACCTGAACCCCTCGCTTATTTCCAACCAACTCATGCCATTCATCAACCACTACAGTTTGCACCGTTTGAAAGAGTTTATGATGATCTTTTTGGGCGATTAATATATGCAGTGTTTCAGGAGTTGTGATTAAGACTTCGGGAGGCCTTCTTTTCAATGCAGCTCTGGTTTTGGCATCGGTATCTCCATTTCTGACTGCCACTTGCCAAGGCAAACCAATAGCCTCGCAAACCTCTTCCATAGCCTTTTGTATGTCTTTAGCTAAGGCTCTAAGGGGAGTGACCCAAATAAGTTGAAGTCCATTGTTTTTGCTGTTCTGCCAATCGTCGGGATGCTGTTGGATAAATTCCAGAATTACCGGAAACCATAAAGCAAAAGTTTTTCCTGATCCTGTTGGGGCATTTAATAGACCTGATTTTCCATCTAAATAGTCTTTCCAGGCATGAAGCTGAAAAGGAAAGGCTGTCCAACCTTTAGACTTGAAGTAATTTAAAGCAACCTGAAAACGCTTATCCTCCATACAGTTTTAAAAGATCTTTCAAGTCTTGAAGTGTATTTGCCTCTTCTTTAGGCTTGTCTTTTCTCCATCTTAAGATACGGGGAAATCTCAAGGCTATACCGCTTTTGTGTCTTGGGCTTGCCTGAATTCCTTCAAATGCAATTTCAAATACAAGCTCAGCTTTCACTGTTCTCACAGGTCCAAATCTTTCTCGAGTATTTTTCTTTACAAATTGATCTACTTCCCGCATTTCGGAATCGGTAAGTCCAGAGTATGCTTTTGCAAAAGGAACTAGATTTTCTCCTTCCCAAACCGCAAAGGTATAATCACTGTATAAGTCTGCCCGCCTTCCGTGTCCCTTTTGGGCATAAATCATGACTCCATCAATCGTCAAAGGATCGATTTTCCATTTCCACCAATTCCCCCGTTTTCTACCTGTCTCATAGGGAGAATCTTTATGTTTCAGCATCAGGCCTTCTGCTAAATTAGCTCTGGAATTTTCTCTGATTTTGGCATATTCATCCCAATTTTCAGCCAGTAGTGGACTGGATATTTCTAATCTTGGATGTTTAGTCTTCCGGACGACTTCTTCCAAAATTTGTCTCCTTTTTTTCAAAGGATAGTCTCTGAAATCCTCACCTTCAAACTCCAATAAATCATATGCCAATAGGCTCACAGGGGCATCTTTCAGTATTTTTTTACTAATGGATTTTCTTCCAATCCTTGTTTGCAAAATACCAAAGGGTAGGGGCTTTCCTTCATCGAAAGCCAAAATCTCTCCATCCAATACCAAACCGTCAGGCAAGGAACTTCCTAAGTCAATCAGCTCAGGGAACTTTTCATTGACAAGTTCTTCTCCTCTGCTCCAGATGAAGGTTTCTTGGTTTCTTCTTATCAATTGTCCTCTGATTCCATCCCATTTCCATTCAACTTGCCACTCTTCTGTATGCCCTAGCTCTTCTGGTATCTTTTCTAAAGGATGGGCTAAGAAAAAAGGGTAAGGTTTGCTTAAGTCTTTTTCTGCTTCTGTTTGGTCAAAAAGCTGATCAAAGGTTAAAGTTTCAGGATCCCAATTTCCCATCAATGCATAAGCAATGTCTGCTTTTTCCCGGTTTAGAAAATTAGCAAGGGCCTGAGTGATTAAATTTTGACTGACACCAATTCTGAATCCTCCTGTGATAATTTTATTAAAAACAAAGCGCTCCATTCGGTCCAGTTCGCTCCATGCATTTAGAATGAAATCTTTCTTTTGCTCATCGGATTTTTCCTTTAAAGCTATCAACTGATTGATCCAATCACTGAGTTGATAGCTCGACTCGGAAGTGGGTAGAGGTAGCAAGAGAGAAATGGTTTCTGCCAAATCTCCTACTGTGTGATATGATTCTTCAAAGAGCCATTCTGGAATTTCTGCCATTTCCATACACCACTCTCGTAATTGTCGGGTATTCACTTGCCTTTTCGGTCTTCTGTGAGTGAATAGGGCGATTGCCCAGACTTTATCTTTTGAGGAAGATGTTTCAAAAAAATGTTGCAAAGCCTCCAGCTTATCTTTGGTTTTGTTGGTTTGATCCAACTTAGTGATTAGCTCTGCAAAGTTTTTCATTCAAATGGATAATGAGTAAGAGTATTTAATTTGAAATCTTAACTTAATGGACTTCTTGCCGTTTACCAATTTGAAAACAAGCTATTCATGAAAAAGTTAATTTTTGCGCTACTTTCCGGGTTAATTTTCATATCCTGCACTGACTCATTGGAATCAAATAAATACACCGGCAAGCAGGTTGAATATACTTTATTCAAAGCCTCAGATTTTGATTTTTCAGGCACTGCGACCGTCAGGGAATTGATCGGAGGGAATTTGGAGATGAGTATTGATCTGGAAGGCTCCAGGGGTGATGCCAGTGTGAGTTACCCGGCTCATCTGCATTTTGGGAATATCAATACCCCACAAGCCACAATAGCATTTATGCTCAAGCCGGTAAATGCAGCATCCCTAAAATCAGTGACTGTATTGGAGCAAATGACCAATGGAAATCGATTACTGTTCAATGAACTATTAGGATTTGAAGGGCATATCAAAGTTCATCTAGCTGCCGATGGACCTGATTACAATACGATTTTGGTTGCTGGAAATATTGGAAAAGCTGCGAATGCTTCCAATTTGGATCTGTCTCAAATGGTGATCTGCGGGAAGGATTATTAGAATAAAAAAAGGCCTGATTTTTCATCAGGCCTAAATTTTTTTTAATTTAATACTAGTGGGAAAGTGATGTCTAAATCGGTTTCTCCACCTGCCATCACAAAATTTTCAAAGTTTGGATTGTTAGCTCCTGGATAGTTTTTATCCAAATCGTGTCTCAAGACAATTCTCATTTGAGCATTGTTGAAACCTGGAGAAGATGCTACTGTAACGATACCTCTTACACCGATTAGTTCTCCGCTCTCATCATCATAGACATAAGTAAGTGGTGCGGAAGATCCCACGAAAGCTGATCCCAAGAAATAAAACTGATGCTCATCAGCTTCCTCTAAAATCTCTTCTGTAATATCCTCGTTTTCGATAGCATTGAATACTTCAATGTCTAAACGGTAGGTTTTACCTTTCATAAGGCTTACAGTCTGCACTACAGGAGAAGCTCCTACTTCAATTCCTTCTGGGTCAGAAGCCTTGAAACTGATTGGTGTACCAACAGGATTACCCGAAGCATCAAGCTCTGTAAAGTTTAAAGTTACATCAGTGATCACTTCACCGTCATTCTCTACAACCGGCTCTTCTGGTTCACAGGCTGTGAATACGAATAAACTTACGATCAATGCGTAAAAAGGAAGTTTTTGGATAGTTTTCATTGTGTTTATATTAATTAAAATTGGTAATTGATTTTCAAAAGGATGTTTCTTCCGATATCATCAGTGAAGTATCGAAATCTGTTCATGTACTCTTTATAGCTGTTATTGAAGATATTTTGAACCTGTAGCCCAAGATTCAATTTGTTTTGTCCAATTGGCAATTGTGTTAAATACCCAAAGTTGAATAAAGCATAAGCATCAGGAGCAGGAGCCAAATCAAAATCAGGCTCTCGGCTTTGTCTCGCAACCAACTGATTACTGATAGTAAATTTGTGGGTCTTTTTTTCCTGACCTAGCTTATATGAAAGTCCCCAATCCATTCTGTCCGAAGGAATAAATGGAAAGAAATTGTCTTCGTCTGTATTTTTTGCTCTGATGATGGATCCTTTGACGTAAGCATTGAAATTGGAGGTGAATTCATAGCTCCCAGAAAAATCAAATCCATAAAACAGCGCATTTGCCTGCAGGTACTCATAAACATTGAAAGTACCTCTCAAACTCACAAAAGTATCTCCTGTGGGATTGAGGTAAATGTAATTTGAAATCCTGTTAGCGTAGGCGGTCAATTCAAAGGTTGATTTATTGGAAGTAAACTCAAGTGAGTTTACCCATTTAAGGGATTTTTCTGAGTTTAAATCTTGATCACCTATTTCCACCGCAGCTGCCCCATGGTGCAACCCTTGGGAAAATAACTCGTTGATATTCGGTGGTCTCCAAGCAGAGCCCAAATTGGTAGAAAAAGTAAGGCTTGGGGACAATTGGTAATAAGCACCTAGAAAAGCTGTGAAATTGCTGTAGTTCAAGTCCACTTCCTCCAGCTCATTATTGACGAATCTTGCTGTAGAGACGTCTCTAAAATCAAACCTAATTCCGCCTTCAATTTCCAAAGGTCCTTTGGAATATTTTTCAATTCCATAGAAACCCATATTAAGCATTTGATAATTCGGAATTAGGGGAGTCACTCCAGTTCCTGGAATGTTGCTATTTGCCTGTTGAATAATATTCAATCCCCAAGTACCGCTAAACTCATTTGGGTGGGTATGGTCTACGAATAAGTCAAGAGTATTGGTGAATAGCTCCAAATCCAAACTGGCTCGTTCATTTAAATCTCCTCTTCTTCTATCAAACTCCTGTCTTTGGTTGAGCTGAAAACCATATTGAAGATTTGCTTTCCAGTTGGAGTTGATATGATAATGAGACTTGATTTTACCTAAATGATGGGCAACTTTTTGCTTTGGATTTAGAATATCATAGGTGAAACCCACATTAGAAAAAGGCCTTCCATTGGCAATAATTTCCTGTAAATCAGTCAAATTTCCTGTATGGGAATCTCTCAAAATCCCCAATTCGGTATTGAAAAAACTATAATAAATCTCTGCTCCTAATTTTGGACTCGTATATCCAAGTGCACCAGAAAAGTTGATTTCATTCAGCCCGGTATTTGCCTGATAGTAATCCGGACTTTGAATATTACCTGCCCTTTTTACTGATCCCTGAACTCTGTAGCCCAGGCCTTTGATGCTTTTGAATCCATCTTGGTGAGTAACAGAAACATTCCCCATTCTACCATTACTTGCGCCTAAAACATATAGATCTGTCTTGCTTTCACTTTTGGTAGGGATTTCAGCAGGGCTAACTAGAATCACTCCACCCATAGCCTCCGGCCCAAAGCGAACTGTCTCAGCACCTTTTATTACTGTAATTTCATCTGCCAAAAAAGGATCAATCTCAGGCGCATGCTCAGCTCCCCATTGTTGTCCTTCAAGTCGGATTCCATTATTCAGAATCATGATTCTATTAGAGTGCAGACCATGAATCACTGGCTTTGCTATGCTATTTCCTGTGGAAAAAGTAGTAACACCAGCAACTCTTTTGAGGCTTTCTCCTAAGTTTTCTCCTCTGGACTCTAATAATTGCTCACCATATAGAGCAGTAACCGCTGTAGTAGTTTGAACGGCATCTCTGTGTCCATGAATTTCAACCCCAGATAGAGCGAAGGACTCCTCTTCCATTCGAAATGTTTTATTGAATGAATTGGAAGCCAAGTCTATTTTTTCCTGAATTTCCTTATGCCCTAAAAACTGGATTTTCAAATTGTATGTACCCTGACAAAGATTTCTTATGAGAAAGTTGCCATCAAGATCAGTCACCATACCTTGCTTGGTTTCTTCCAGCCACACGTAAGCTCCCGGGATGGGTTGGTTGTTTTCTAAATGAATCACCTTACCCCGGATAGACAAGTTGCAGTTCTGAGCTTTAGAAGGGAAAGCCAGAATTAGGGTTGTCAGAATTACAGTAATGTAGGGTATCAGTTTCTTCACGCCACAAAAATAAAGTGCTTTGTAGCTTTATACCAGAAAAAGTGAAACAAAGTTGCAAAAAGGGATAAGTGGTTTTTATCCCTGAGGAAGAAAAATGCTCAATTATTTCAAAAAACTGCCAAATTTCAATGTATTTGATTAATGTCGCTTACTTGATACTTGGGTGTGCCCCCTTCCTGAGTTGCTACAAATGCTCCGATTTTACAGGCAAAATCCAAAATCTCTTCTGGATTTTTGCCGTCTAGGTATGTTTTGACAAATCCGCTCAAGAAAGCATCTCCAGCTCCTATGGAGTCTTTCACTTTGATTTTATACCCAGGGTGCGGTGTGATTTGTCCATTTTGATAAATCATAGCGCCCTTGGATCCCAAAGTGATGCAGATGATTTCAATGGGGAAATTATGATCCAAAAATTCACATAGACTTTCCACTGTTGCTTCTGTATTGAAGTAATCTGCGAAAATTTCTAATTCTTCTTCGTTGATTTTTAGAATTTCGGTGTATCCAAGGAGAGTTTCAATCACTTCGAAATCGTAAAACGGACTTCTCAAGTTGGCATCAAAAATCCTCAATTTTTGCTTCGGGAGTAATGCTAAAAGAGTTTTGAGACTTTCATTGCTTCTAACTCCCAATGTTCCAAAAATAAAAGCATCACAGTTCTGGCTAGCCTGAATCAATTCATCTGTAATAGAGATATGATCCCAAGCCACATTGGGTAAAATGGTATACTTGATATTTTCAGGATCAGAATTGTCAACCAGGACTTTTGAGGTCTGATAAGCGTCTTTTCTTTGAATAAACTTATCCGAGATCCCATAACTCTTTATGTATTCTACTAATTTTTCTCCATCTAAATCATTTCCTATTGCGGAGATAAAATTGGAATTCAGTCCTAATTGGTGAAGATTCAGGGCCACGTTCAATGGGGCACCACCTGCTTTCGAACCGCTAGGTAAGCAATCCCATAGCATTTCACCGAAAATAAAAACTTTATGAGGCATAGTCTTGATGTAAATCTTTTTGAATTTCTTCTAGAGTTCTTCCTTTGGTTTCCGGCATTTTAAATTTCACCCAAAGGAGTTGCCAAACCATCATCAATGCAAAGAAAGCAAAGATATAGCCTGGTCCGAATGCATTGGCAAAGAAAGGAAAGACATTGGCAATTACAGCGGCTAAAATCCAGTGGGTAAAAGAGCCAAGCGATTGGCCATATGCTCTAAGTTCATTAGGAAACATTTCTGAAATGAAAACCCAAATCACCGAACCTTGTCCTACTGCGTGAGAAACAATAAATCCGAAAACAAAAATAGGGAGCCAGAAGGATGGAATTCCAGGTCCCAAAAAGTTATATGCCATCAAGGATAATGAAATGATATAGCCTGCAGAACCTATATACATCAACTTTTTTCTTCCCAATCGATCTATTAAATAAAGTCCCAAAAATGTGCCCAGCAAGTTGACTATTCCAATTCCAATGGTTGAGATTAAAGCGTTTTCTGTGGAAATCCCCGCCATTTCAAATACTCTGGGAGCAAAGTAGATGATGGCATTAATTCCTGATACCTGATTAAAAAAGGCAATCATAACCGCTAGAAGAGTACTGGAAAGGTATTTTGAATTGAAAAGAGTTGAAATGCTCGCTTTGGACTTTTGCCTTTTTTCTTCTTCAATGGCAAGTCTAATTGCCTCTTCTGCACCTTCAGGATCTGTCCGAGTTAAAATGATTCTAGCTTGACTTTGAGCATTAAATTTGGCGATCAGCCATCTTGGACTTTCAGGTATTCTGAAAATCATTACACTGTAAATCAAAGCTGGTATCCCTTCAACAATCAGCATCCATCGCCACTCTTCTGGCAAGCCAGCAGTTCCAATCAGATAATTGGAGACATAGGCGATTACAATTCCAAATACAATGTTAAACTGATACAGGGCCACCAAGAGTCCCCGGTTTTTTGCAGGAGCGATTTCAGAGATATACATAGGTGCAACTACGGAGGATGCACCTACACCTAAGCCACCAATGAATCTAAAAATGGTAAAGGAGGTGACGTCCCACGCCATTCCTGAACCTACAGCGGAAACTAAATAAAATATACCTATCCAGAGTAAGCTTTTCTTTCTTCCAAATTTGTCTGCAGGTATTCCGCCTAGCAAGGCACCTATTACTGTTCCATACAAAGCTGATGCTATAGCTAATCCATGCATCCAGTCACTTAATTGCCATACTTCTTGTATCGCTCTTTCCGCACCTGAAATTACAGCTGTATCAAATCCAAATAAAAAGCCGCCAAGAGCGGCTGTGATGGAAATGAAAAAGACATATTTATTAGAAGACATAAAAAGAAATGGGGTTTATCATTCGCTAATCTAAGTAGAAGCAGCATAATTCAAAACCCCATTTATGAAATTGCCAAATCAACGAAATGGATAGATATAGCTACCAAATCTTTCTACAATAGCTCTTTCCAGACTTTCTCTATGATCTGGATGAGCGATTCTCATCAATTCGTATGATCTCTGTCTCAGATTCTTTCCGTACAAATTGACGACTCCAAACTCTGTTACCACATATTGAACATGCGCTCTTGTCGTAACTACTCCAGCTCCTGGTTTTAGGAAAGGGACAATTTTTGATTCTCCTGATTTTGTGCAGGCTGTTAATGCCATAATGGGTTTCCCTCCCACAGACAGTGAAGCTCCTCTCATAAAATCCATCTGTCCACCAACTCCCGAATAATGATAGCTTCCTATCGAATCGGCACAGACTTGTCCTGTCAAATCAAGTTCAACACAGGAGTTGATCGATACTACTTTCGGGTTTTTCCTGATTACAGAAGTATCATTAACATAGGCTGCCTCATGAAAGGAGAATTCAGGGTTATCGTGGATTTCCCGGTATAATTCTGCTGAACCTGCAGTAAAAGCGGAAACTACTTTGCCGGGATGTTTTTTCTTATAGGCATTGGTGACAGCCCCCGATTTCATCAAGTTCAGGATGCCGTTGGAAAACATTTCTGTATGTACTCCCAAATCTTTATGATGATGAAGGCTATTTAAAACTGCATCAGGAATTGCACCAATGCCCATTTGAAGGGTTGATCTGTCCTCTATAATAGAAGCTATATGATTGCCAATCTGAATTTCCTTTTCCGTAATTTTTCCGAGATAGTTTACTTCAGGTAGTGGTTCGTCTACATAGATAGCTTTATCAAATTTTGAAATATGAATATGTCCATCTCCATGTGTTCGAGGCATTTGCTTATTGATTTGCGCAATAATCACTTTGGCGGTTTCAACTGCAGGTTTGGCAATATCCACTGAGGTTCCCAACGAACAAAACCCATGTGCATCAGGCTCTGAAACCTGAATCATTGCTACATCAATTTCCAAAATTTTATTCCTAAAAAGGTGTCCGATTTCACTCAAGAAAATAGGGACATAGCCTCCCTGATCTGTATTGACGGCAGTTCTGATATTAGTTGAAACGAAAAGAGAATTCATAAAGAAACTCCCTTTACAATCGGGTTCTACCAAAGGCATAGGACCTAGCGTAGTGATTGCTACGATTTCGACATTTCTCAATTCTTTTTTTCTGTCTGCCAATGCATACAAAAGAGTGGTGGGGGTTGCTGCACTTCCGTGAATAAATACGCGTTGATGGCTTTGAACCAGCTGAACCGCATCAGCTGCTGTGGTATAGTTGATCATTTTCAATTTTTTTTATTCCCCAAAGGTTTAAATTAAGATGATAAAAAAAGCTGACAATTGTCAGCTAACCGCTTGATTTATCTGTTTGCCTACCAAATAATATTTTGTTTGATCACGTGTTTTAAACCCAAGGCAGCCTTAAATTTGTTATATTCGCAGACTGAAAAGATCGGCTTGAATGTCGTTTCAAAGCCCAAAAAATAGAGTATATAAACCCATAAGTATGACTACCCAAGCGGAGATTTATAAGCCAAAAAATCACATTCGTATTGTCACTGCAGCCTCACTTTTTGATGGGCATGATGCAGCGATCAATATCATGAGAAGAATCATTCAATCGACTGGTTGTGAGGTGATTCATTTAGGACACAATCGCTCGGTTCAGGAGATTGTTGATTGTGCGATTCAGGAAGATGTCCAAGCTATTGCCATTACTTCCTATCAGGGAGGGCACGTAGAATTTTTCAAATACATGTATGATTTGCTTCATGAAAAAGGAGCTGGACATATCAAGCTTTTCGGAGGGGGAGGTGGAACAATCCTTCCTGAAGAGATCAAGGAATTGCATGAATATGGTATTTCCAGAATCTATGCTCCTGACGATGGAAGAGCAATGGGTCTTCAGGGAATGATCAATGACTTAGTAAAGCAATGCGACTTTCCAATTGGAGATGAGTTGCCGGAAGAATTTGCTCTGGAAAGAGATAAAAAAAATCATGTAGCAAGACTGATCTCTGCTTTTGAAAACTTCCCTGATCAATCCAAAAAATTATTGGAAGAAGTAAGATCAAAAAGCAAAGCGTCAAAAACCCCGGTTTTGGGAATTACAGGAACTGGAGGTGCTGGTAAATCTTCCTTGGTTGATGAATTGGTCAGAAGATTTGTTTTGGATTTTGAAGACAAAACTCTCGCAATCATATCCGTAGACCCTTCCAAAAGAAAAACTGGAGGAGCTCTTTTGGGCGATAGAATCCGTATGAATGCAATTCATCATCCCAGAGTGTTTATGAGGTCTCTGGCAACCAGACAGTCAAACTTAGCTCTATCTCGATATGTCCAAGATGCTGTAGATACTGTGAAAGCGGCTGGATTTGACTTGGTGATTTTAGAAACATCGGGTATTGGTCAGTCAGATACAGAAATTATCGAGCATTCAGATTTATCCCTCTACGTGATGACTCCGGAATATGGTGCCGCATCTCAATTGGAGAAGATCGATATGCTGGATTTTGCAGATATCATTGCACTGAACAAGTTTGATAAAAGAGGGGCTCTAGATGCTATTCGTGATGTGAAAAAGCAATTCAAACGCAATCACAATCTATGGGAAGCGAAAGACGAGGATTTACCTGTTTTCGGTACCATTGCTTCTCAATTCAACGATCCGGGAATGAATCAGCTTTATAAGGCAATCATTTCCAAAGTCAATGAGAAGTTTGAGTCTTTTGACAGCAGTTCCGAATTGACATCCGGTAGTTCTGAAAAGATCTATATTATTCCACCTGCAAGAACCCGATATCTAAGCGAGATTACTGAGAACAACAGGAATTACGACAAGTGGGTAGAAGTGCAAAAAGACATCGCTCAAAAGCTTTATTCCATTCGGAAATCAATTGACACTATTGAAGAATCCGGTGTAGAGGACAAAGACAGATTGAAGAAAGAATTAGAAGAAGTCTATACTCAAGTCGAGCTGAATTTAGATCCAAAAAATAAGAAATGGCTAGAAGAGTGGCCAGAAGAAGCCGCTAGATATCAGGAGGATTTTTATGTTTTCAAAGTAAGAGATAAGGAGATCAAGGTAAAAACTTTCCATAAATCACTTGCAGATTCAAGAATTCCAAAGGTTTCACTTCCTAAGTATGAGGCTTGGGGTGAGCTATTAAAATGGGGGCTTAGAGAAAACGTTCCTGGAAAATTCCCTTACACTTCTGGAGTTTTCCCTTTCAAGAGAGAAGGTGAAGATCCTACTAGAATGTTTGCAGGAGAAGGAGGGCCAGAGCGTACCAATAAGCGATTCCACTACGTTTCAAAGGATATGCCGGCCAAGCGATTGTCCACTGCTTTTGACTCCGTGACTCTTTATGGTGAGGATCCTGATTACAGACCGGATATTTATGGCAAAATTGGAAATTCCGGAGTAAATGTTTGCTGCTTGGATGATGCTAAGAAGCTCTATTCAGGATTTAATCTGGTAGACCCTTTGACTTCAGTTTCGATGACTATCAATGGCCCCGCAGCTACCATGACGGCATTTTTCATGAATGCAGCTATTGATCAGCAATGTGAGGTTTATATTAAAGCCAATGGTTTGGAAGATGAGATCAATCAAAAAATTGACGCCATTTACCAAAAGAAAGGACTGAAAAGACCAACTTACAATGCAGAGATACCCGTAGGAAATGATGGATTAGGCTTGATGCTTTTGGGTGTGACTGGAGATCAGGTCTTGCCGAAAGAGATATATGAAAAAATCAAAGCAGATACCATTTCTAAAGTAAGGGGGACTGTTCAGGCAGATATTCTCAAAGAAGATCAGGCACAAAATACTTGTATTTTCTCTACTGAGTTTTCTCTAAGGCTCATGGGTGATGTACAGCAATATTTCATTCAAAACAAAGTCAGAAACTTTTATTCAGTTTCTATTTCTGGATATCATATTGCTGAAGCTGGCGCTAATCCTATCACGCAATTGGCATTAACGCTTTCCAATGGGTTCACGTATGTGGAATACTATGTTTCCAGAGGAATGGATGTCAATGATTTTGCACCAAATCTATCTTTCTTCTTTTCCAATGGAATTGATCCGGAGTATGCGGTAATTGGACGAGTGGCTAGAAGAATCTGGGCCAAAGCCATGAAGTTGAAATATGGGGCGAATGAACGCTCGCAAATGTTGAAGTACCATATTCAGACTTCTGGAAGGTCTCTACATGCACAAGAGATTGATTTCAATGATATCAGAACGACGCTACAAGCATTGTATGCGATTTATGATAACTGTAATTCCCTACATACCAATGCTTATGATGAAGCGATTACAACTCCAACTGAGGCATCTGTAAGGAGAGCAATGGCGATTCAGTTGATTATCAATAAAGAATTAGGATTAGCTAAAAATGAAAACCCATTGCAGGGCGCTTTCATTATTGAAGAATTGACTGATTTGGTGGAAGAAGCAGTTTACGTGGAGTTTGATAGAATCACAGAAAGAGGGGGAGTACTTGGAGCCATGGAGACCATGTACCAAAGAGGTAAAATTCAGGAAGAGAGCATGCATTACGAAATGCTGAAGCACACTGGAGAGTATCCGATTATTGGTGTGAATACTTTCCTTTCAAGTGAAGGCTCTCCAACTGTAACTCCTGGGGAAGTGATTCGAGCTACTCAAGAGGAAAAAGAAGCTCAGATCCAGACTTTGAAAAGCTTACATCAAGCTTATGAAGGCAAGGAAGAAGAGCAATTGATGTCCTTGAAGAAAGCTGCTATTCAAAACGAGAATGTATTTGAGCGATTAATGGAAGCATCTAAGTATTGTTCTTTGGGACAAATTACCAGAGCTCTATACGAGGTTGGTGGTCAATATAGAAGAAACATGTAAGGGTAAGCCTTTCAAATAGAATAAAGATTAAGTGCTATGTCAAAAAGAAATGTAACCGTCCGAATGAAAGCGGACTATGAATACGAAGCTGTAAATCCCCAGGGAAATGTGGTTAAGATCGATATGTACGATGCCCCTGCCAAAAAAGCACAATCTCCCATGGATTTGCTTTTATCTGCAGTGGGTGGCTGTGCTTCTGTGGATGCAGTTTTGATGATGAAGAAAAAAAGAAGAGAAATTGTTGATTTTTCAGTAGAAGTGGAAGGAATCCGAAACGATGGAGTACCTGCATTTTATACCGATATCCATCTAAAATTTACTTTAATTTCTCCAGATGCTAAAGAGGAGGAGTTTGAAAAAGTGGTTGCGCTATCTGTGGACAAATATTGTTCAGTTGCTTCTTCTTTAAAGTCCAGATTAACGTATAGTTCTGAGGTAAAAAGACCAGGATGAGAGTAGTCAAAGAATTAATCCGGGAGGAAATACGAATTAGTATTTTCTCCTGGAATAATAAGTACATCTTGAAATTTGAGTTTGGCCCCATGGAGCAGACTTTCAAGTTAAACGAGATGGATGTATTGGAAGAAGCAGACTTGGAAAGCTTTCTGGAAGGAGATTTTTTTAAGCAAATAGTTGAAAGATTTCATGAAATGGGAAAATCATTTCGTGCTCAGTTGGAAAATCTTTAATTTCCCGGAAAGCATATGATACATGAGAGCCCCATTACTATTTTTAGTTTCCGTTCTACTTCTTTTTTCGGCATGTTCTGATCTTCGGGAAAAGAAAAAGAAGGCTGATAAAGCAAGTTTACATGAATTAGTTACATCTTTTGAAAGTCATGCAGATGCTCTGGAAAAAGAGATTGATTCTGTTGCTGTTTTTTATGATTCCCTGATCAGGAACAAAGATCAAATTCTGAAACAATTAGAAGGATATAAATACAAGATGAATGGTCCTTTTTCTGAAGGATTATATATCAAGGATGACAACTATAGTTCCATAATCATCTTAAATTCAGCGGAAGATTATGCCATATCCAGACAAGAAGTTAAATATACTAATGGATTGGACGAGATTTTTTCAAAGGTTTTTCATCGTTATGATATTATAGCCCAGATCTATTCCAACTCTGAGAATCAAGTATCCAGAGTTTATCCTTTTTATGATGCAGCAGGTATAGTAGATCCAAATATTAATGTCAAGGACTTTAATTTTTATTATAAAGCAGACAAGGAAAATAATCCTAGTAGGGGATATGCATGGATTCCTGAACCATATATAGATCCAGCCGGTCAAGGATGGATTTTGTCACTAATCAAGCCTGTTTATGATCAAGATGAATTATTTGCTGTTTTGGGTATTGATATCACAGTAGACCATTTGATTCAAAGATTTTTGGAAGACACTAATGGGGACTATCTAATTGTAAATAAAAAAGGGGACATAGTAGCCGGAAAATCTACTGCTATCGAGGCCTTGAGCATGCCTCCTTTGAAAAACCATGTATACCGGGAAACTATCCGGTCGGATAACTTCAGAATTTCCGATTTTAATCTATTCAATAGTAAAAGTAGGGAAGTTCGAAAAATGGGTCAGGCTTTCCTTTTGGAATCTAAAGATCAATTTGAATTCATAGAGGAAAGTTACCTATCTGATGCAGTATGCAGGGCTTTCAAAGAGATAGAGTGGTATGCCATTAAAATCAATATCAAAAGCTAATGGAAACTAATAAGCCTTACCGTATTGATTTTTGGCTAACCTTAGTCATTGGATCACTTTTAGTCCTTTTGGTAATCACCTTGGGATTTAGCTTTTTCATGGCAATTTTTAATGCTCAGTTAAATTCCAGAAAGGAGTTTTTAAATAAACAAACTGAGCTCGCTTCTCGTGGTATTGAACTTGAGATTAGAAGATTCGAAGAGGAGTCCAAGGAATTAATCAACTATCTGGAGGATCCCAATCACGAGTTGGATGACTATGATGAAGAATTCACCTACGCGGTTAGAAGATTGTTTAATTCTTTCCCCCAATTAGTAGATACAGTTTGGGTGGATATGATGGATTCGGTTTTGGTTTTCAATAAAAATGATAGAACTGAATTTTTTCGAACCCAGTCTGATAAAGGTTTCCCCTCGACTGATGAAAAGAGATTTTCCAATTTGATTTTAGGGAAAAAAGGCTTTCGTGTGCTTTATTCACTGGATTTAGTCTCCTATGCAAAGGAGTATGTGATGAATTATTATCTAAATCCAGGCAGTGGTAAATTTTTGATTTATGATGATCGGCTTATCCCTTTAAACAATAATTCTATTCAGATTCAAGCAAGCAAAATTGCAGATTTAGAAAATGATTTGGCTTTAGGGTTGAAGGGCTTTTATGAAGCTTCTTGGCAAAGGAATGATGAGGAGACAAGTGGGATTATTGCCCAGTATCCATTTAGTTTTGTACTTTCTAGTGAATCTGGAGCGATGGTCTTTGCCGTTCCTGCAGAAAGTTTGACTTCGGGAATTTACCAAACGTATTTTTTCCTTTTTCTAGGTTTCGTTGCCTTGTTGATATTTACTGTGGGATTTTTTGTAGTTTCTTTAAAGAATAATTTAGAGTTTCAAAGAACTCAAGAAGCTAATATTCAGGAGATCAGCGAGCTATTTGATCAACAGAATTTATTACTTCAAGAGCTCAAAGGTTTTGTTTATTTCCACGACGCCAAAGGGCAGATAACGCGCATCAGTGATGAGGTTCGAGATATTTTAGGCATGGAACCTCATGAGTTTAGATCTGCTTTCAAAGAAGAATCAGATAATGTGGAGGTTCAGAATCTACGTGCAATTATTTTTCAGGCATTGAATGAAAAAAAGGATTTGGTTGACTTTGAGTATGATTTTGTCATGCCAGATGGAAAAAGGATAAGGCTCAAAGTTTTTGAAAAATTGATTTTTAATGCTTCAGGTCGGTTCAACGGAGGTATGGGTATTTGTACAGATATCACTGATACTTATCAATCGAGAATTAAGCTGATAGAAAGTGAAAATAGGCTAAGAACTCTGATTGGCAATATCCCGGATAATATTTTTCTGTATGATAATGACAGTAGAGTTATTGATTTTCATGTTCAGGACAAAGAGGAATTGGAAGAACCCTCACGTCAGACTTTAGGAAAGAGCCTGCAGGAATTTGTGCCACATGGTCAGACTGAGGTGGTTTTAGAGGCTTTTTATAAGGCAAGAGAAAAACGATCCATTCAGACTATCAATGTGAAATGGGAAAGTCCAAATGGGGAGAGGCATTTTGAAATGAGATTCTTCCCCTTAGATGCTGAGAAAATGATGTCTATTTCAAAAGATATTACTACTCAGAAAATTTGGGAAAAAGGATTGGTGGACGCTATGAATGCTGCGGATCAGGCCAGCAAAGCGAAGTCAGACTTCCTTGCCAATATGAGTCATGAGATCAGAACCCCGATGAATGGATTATTGGGAATTATAGATCTCTTGGAGCAAACCAAGTTGAATACGATTCAACAGCAATATGTTGATATCATCAAAAATTCCGGAAATATGCTCCTTGGTATAATCAAGGATATTTTGGACTACTCTAAAATTGAAGCCGGAAAAGTTGAAATTTTCAATGAGGTATTTGATCCTATGCAGGAGCTTGAGAATCAGGCACAGATACTTTCAGGACTGGCAAATAAAAAAGACATAGCATTCAATTTTCAATCAGATAGCAAACAGGACTTTTTAGCACAGGGAGATAAAGTGAAAATCAATCAGATTTTCTTGAATCTCGTGGGAAATGCGATCAAGTTTACCCCTGAAAAAGGAAAAGTAGACGTCAGCGTAGGATTGGAGCAAATAAGCGGTGATGCTTATTATATCAATTGTAAAATCATCGATACCGGGATAGGAATATCCGACGAGCATCTGGAAAAGTTAAGCGAACCATTTTATCAGATAGACAGCTCCGCAACCCGAAACTATCAAGGAACTGGATTGGGATTAGCTATTGCGAAAAAGCTCATAGAGCTCTTAGGAGGAGATTTAGCTATTAGTAGTGAAAAGGGAATAGGCTCGGTATTTGAATTTTCTGTTTTGGTAAAAAAAGTAGAGAAGGATAGTCTAAAAACTGACAAGAAAGAATTGTCTTGGGCTGAGGTCAAAGAAATGGGTGAGACACACCCTCTGAAAATTCTTTTGACTGAAGATAATGACTTGAACCTACAATTGATGAAGTTAATGCTTAATCAATTGGGTTTTCAATACGAGGTTGCCAGAAATGGAGAGGAAGCTGTGGAAAGAATAAAAGAGCAGGATTTTGATATAGTCCTGATGGATGTACAGATGCCTATAATGAATGGTCTTGAAGCTACCGATGAGATTAGAAAGCTCCCTAAGAAAAAGGATCTTGTGATCATAGGACTTTCAGCAAACGTCTTTGATGAAGACCAAATGAAAGCTATAGAGTCCGGTATGGATGATTATCTAACAAAACCAATACGATTAGCTGTATTGGCTGAAAGATTGGAACATTATTATAAAAAGATCATAGAAAAGAGGAAAAAATAAACCCCGACTCAAGCCGGGGTCAATTTTAAAAGGAAGAATTCATATCAAACTCCTCTAAATAATCTGCTACTTTTCTGACAAACATTCCTCCCAAAGATCCATCAACAACTCTATGGTCATAGGAATGCGATAAGAACATTTTATGTCGAATGGCAATCACGTCTCCAGTAGGTGTTTCTACCACCGCAGGTTTTTTGACGATTGCACCAACGGCCATAATCGCAACTTGAGGCTGAGGAATGATAGGAGTACCCATGACATTCCCGAATGAGCCTACATTGGATACGGTATATGTGCCTCCCGAAAGGTCATCGGCAGTCAATTTGTTATTTCTCGCTCTATTGGCTAGATCGTTTACTTTTTTGGAAATACCCACCAAGTTTAACTGATCTGCATTTTTTATGATTGGAACAATCAGGTTTCCAGAAGGTAATGCTACTGCCATTCCGACATTGATATCTTTCTTCTTGATGATTCTATCTCCATCCACGGAAATATTGATCATTGGGAAATCTCTGATTGCTTTGGCGATGGCTTCAATGAAGAATGGAGTATAAGTAATAGATTCTCCATATTTCTTTTTGTATGCTTCTTTATTTTTCTCCCTCCATAATACGATGTTAGTCATATCAGCCTCAACAAAAGATGTTACGTGCGGAGAAATTCTCTTGGAATCCACCATACGCTGCGCAATCATCTTGCGCATTCTATCCATCTCGATAATTTCATCATTGGCCGAAACGCTTACTTGAACTTTAGGTTCAGCTATGGATGGGCTAGGAGAGGATGCACTTGGTGCAGCCTTTCTGTTTTTCACATAATCCAACATATCCTGCTTAGTTACTCGGCCTTCTTTGCCGGTACCAGGTATTTTGGAAAGTTCAGAAGCGTCAATTCCTTCCTCTTTTGCAATGCTTTTGACAAGAGGAGAATAGAATCTATCATCTCCATCCGCTACTACTGGCTCTGGGCTTGAAATCAAGGTCTCAGTTTTCTCCGGAGCAGCGGCTACTAGTTCTTCTTTAGCCTCTTCCTTAGGCTTAGAAGCATTAGCTGGGGCGGTTTCTTCACCAGAAGTTTCAATGATGGCAATTGGAGCACCTACAGCTATTACCTCTCCCTCTTTAGCCAATATTTTTTTCAAAACACCAGCATGGGTTGCAGGTACTTCTGTATCCACCTTATCAGTGGCAACCTCCAGGACGGATTCATCCTGCTCAATAGAGTCGCCTTCTTTTTTTAACCAGGTAAGGATGGTGCCTTCTATGATACTTTCGCCCATTTTAGGCATCAGCATTTCTACACTCGCCATACTATTTTCGGTATTTAATTGGGTTTACATTCAACTTTTAAAATTAAATTTTAAAAACATTTGAAACAAACCTTTAGTATAAAATTTTATTTGTTGTATTGAGAGATACAAACTCTTAATAAATTCAAAACAGCAACCCCAGTTAATTGAATATTTAATAATCTGTCTTGGGTCAATTGTAATTTTTTTGCTTCTGAAAAGCCATCTCCGGCACAAGCTATCCAAACAGTTCCAACTGGTTTTTCATCTGTTCCACCATCAGGTCCGGCTATCCCACTAGAGGCTAAACCGAAGTCGGCATGAAATAAACTTCTAATTCCTTTTGCCATTTCATGGACAGTTTCTTCGCTCACAGCTCCAAAATTCGCTAAAGTATCCTCTTTTACTCCTAGGATATCTCTTTTGTATTGGTTGTGATAAGGAACCAAAGAACCTTGAAAATAATCACTACATCCAGGGATGCTTGTTACCAAATGGGAAATATATCCTCCAGAACAGCTCTCAGCCAAAGCTAGGGTTTTCCCGGCTTTCTTCAAAAGCTTGCCGATAGCAGTTTCCAGAGTTTCTTCATTAAACCCGTATACGTACTTTTCAATTTTAGGTAATACTAGCTGGATTTGATTTTCTACTTCTTTCTGGATTTGACTCAAATCCTTGTCAAAACCTGTTAACCTCAGTTTCACATGTCCCAGCGAAGGAAGGTAAGCTAATCTGATATGTTCAGGCAACGCATTTTCCCAATCAGCTATCAAATCAGCCAACCAGCTTTCGCCAATACCGGCGGTTTTTATAACCTTGTGATAGATTACTGGCAGCTCAAACAGGCTTGGTAATTTGGGTAAAACAAAGTCATTCATGAGCCTCTTCATCTCATGAGGTACACCCGGCATGGACATCCAATAAGTTTCATTCTGATCAAACCACATGCCCGGCGCAGTTCCCACTGGATTAGGAACGTATTCACAACAGGAAGGCAAATGTCCCTGTAAGACATTCAAAGGGGTCATTTCTCGGCCTCTTCTTTTGAAAAACTCTGTAATCGCTTTAACAGCATCCGGAACTTCAATTACAGGGCAATTGAAATACTCAGCCAATAAGGGTTTGGTCAAGTCATCCTGAGTTGGGCCTAGCCCACCTGTAATAAGCACTAAATCCGCCCTTTTTTCAGCCTCTGAAAAAGCCTTTAAAATATCTTCTCTATTATCTCCGACGGTAGTTTTTCTTACCACCTTTACACCTTTTAGGTCTAATTGCTGGGAAATCCAGTGACTATTAGTATCCATGATTTGTCCATACAGCAATTCGTCTCCTATGGCTATGATTTCTGCTTTTACTAGCTTCATTTACTTATCTGACTTTGGCTTTTGTTAGGAATTTGGCGAAAATACCAGGGAAGAATCTTTTCAGGTAAACTCCCATTGTTTCTTTTCCTCCAATCAATACTTCCCGTTTTTGTTTGGTTATAGCTTGAAAAATTTGATTAGCACACTCTTCTGGACTCATTCCGTTTGCCTGTGCATCATCCATTAAGTTTAAGGGACTTCCATCCGAAGTTAAAGCATTGACAGAAACCTGGGTTTTGATGAAGCCTGGACATATCAAGGTAACTTGAATTTGATCCTGATGATGCTCTGCCCTCAATGTATCGAAAAAACCATGTAGCGCATGTTTAGAGGCGGCGTAAGATGATCTAAATGGGGTGCCAAATTTCCCTACCAAACTAGTCACTACCCCAAAATGCCCCTTTTTCCGGTGGATAAAATGGGGTAAAAGGGCTTTGGTCAAAGTGATGGTCCCAAAATAATTTACTTCCATCAAGCGTCGGTCTACATCTAAAGCTGTCTCGTGTATAAGAGAGCGCTGACTGATTCCTCCATTATGTAAAAGCACATCAACATGACCAAAAAGTCCAATTGCCTTTTGTACCAATTCATCCACATTTCCTAGTTCAGCAAGATCTAGAGGAAGTATTTGACTGTTTTCCGGGTAGTTAAGAGAGCTTTGAACTCTGGTCAACTCTTTTTTATTTCTGGCAGATAGGATAACTCGATATCCTTCTTGATTGAATTTTTTACAGCAGGCCTCGCCGATTCCTGAGGATGCACCGGTTATCCAAATCACTTTGTTTTCACTCATTGTGACTCTTTTTTTCGTAATCTACAAAGGAAAAAGCATAAGCATGCTTTTCATCTGCCGGATGGAATTCTCTGAAAGTTTCCTTCCAGTTACTCTTATCGAATTCAGGGAAAAAAGTATCTCCTTCAGGTGAGGCTTCTACTTCAGTCAAAAGCATCTTATCAGCCATTTTTAGTGTCTGTGTATAAATCTCTCCACCTCCAATGACAAAGAGCTTATCTAAATCCAGTTTCTTGCAGAAAGTAAATGCTTTCTCAAAGCTTGTGAACTGGTAATGTCCTTCAGGAACTTGATAGTTTGGGTCACGGGTAATTACTAGATGCGTTCTATTGGGCAATGGTTTACCCAAGGACTCAAAGGTTTTACGTCCCATCAAAAGGTAATTGCCGGAGGTGATGGCTTTGAACCTTTTAAAATCAGCAGGTAGTCTCCAAAGCAATTCATTGTCTTTGCCCAAAACTCTATTTTTCCCTATTGCTGCTACTAATATTATTTCCATACAAGATTGCTTGACTGATTTAAGACGTTTAAACCTTATTGACTCTTATTCAAATTTATACCCTCTTAGAAAGTCTTCGACTTTCATTCGTTTTTTTCCTTCAATTTGCAGCTCCAGTATACCCAGTTGTCCTTTTGAAGTTCCTATTCTCAAATAAGTTTTACCGTCGGTATAAAGCTTCCCAGGTTCAGAATTACTTGAAGAGGACAGCAACTCCGTTTGATAGATTTTGCAAAATTTACCATCTAACTCTGTCCAAGCTGCAGGGTAGGGAGAAAGTCCCCTTACCAGGTTGTGAATGTCTTCCGCCGTATTTTCCCAATTTATCTTGCAGGTTTCCTTGAAAATTTTCGGAGCATGATGAATGGCTTTACTTTCATCTTGTGGTAGAGCTTTCACTTCATCTTTAGCAATATCTTCGACAGTTTTTAGAACCAAGTCAGAGCCTATATTCATCAACTTTTCGTACACATCTCCCAAGTTTTCTTCCGGAAGAATTGGGACCTTTTCTTGATAAATGATGCTCCCGGTATCGATCTCGTGTTTGAGAAAAAAAGTAGTGACTCCCGTTTCGGTTTCTCCGTTGATAATGGCCCAGTTGATAGGAGCTGCCCCACGATAATTTGGAAGTAATGAGGCATGAAGGTTAAAAGTGCCTAAGGGGGGCATACTCCAAACTGATTCAGGCAACATTCTAAAAGCCACCACAATTTGAAGGTCAGCTTTCAAGCTTTTTAGTTCTTCCTGAAACTCCTCGCTTTTGAGATTTTTTGGTTGCAGTATATTCAAGCCAAGTTTTTCTGCAGCTTGCTTAACAGGTGAGCCTACCAGCTTTTGCCCACGTCCTTGAGGCTTATCAGGAGCTGTAATTACACCTACGACATTCCAACCTGCTTCTACTAATTTTTCCAATGCTGGCACCGCAAATTCAGGAGTGCCCATGTATACTATTCTAAGATTTTTATTACTCATGAAGTTGGTTTGTACATTCTAAATTATGGGATCACTTATACAGTAAGTAGTTAAGCCTAAGTTTGTTGAAACTCTCCAGCTCTGATTGCCATAAGGCCTCTATTTCAGATGCTGATTTGCCGGCTAGAATCATTTTTTTGATTTGATCTGTACCTGCTAAAGTATTGAAATAGTTATTGAAGAATTTTTCCTTCATTCCAGACTTTTGGAATGCTTCAACGAGATATTCCAAGGTAAATCGATGGTCCAAAGATTCTTTTCGCAAGTCTCTACCATAGCATAACTTATCCTGATGGGGAGGGGTTTTGGACATTCCATCAATACTCACAGGCGTAAAGGTAAATTCTCCGAATTTGGGATCGGGATATCCATAAACCTGAAATGGAAAATAAGTCCCTCTGCCCAATGAGACCACTGTACCTTCAAAGAAACAGGTGCTAGGATATAATTTTACAGACAGGTCGTTGGGAAGGTTGGGAGAGGGCTTGACTGGTAAACTGTAAATACTAGAATGGCTCCAACCATTCATAGGGATGACCTTGATTTGACAGGTTAAACCACCTTTCAACCATTTTTCCCCATTGATCATCTGTGCTAATTCTCCTACAGTAAGCCCATGAACAACAGGAATCGGATGCATTCCCACAAAGCTTTCAAAGCCTTTTTTCAAAACGGGGCCAGCCACATAATTTCCATTTGGGTTAGGCCTGTCAAATATGATAACTTCTTTACCATTCTCAGCCGCTGCCTCCATGATGTAATGCATAGTAGAGATATAGGTATAAAACCTGACTCCAACATCCTGCAAATCAAAAATGATTACATCCAGATCTTTAATTTGATCAGCCGAAGGCTTTTTATTATTTCCATAAAGAGAAATAATTGGGAGCCCTGTTTTTTGGTCCACACTATTGTCTACTTTCTCCCCTGCATCTGCAGTACCTCTAAATCCATGTTCCGGGACAAAAACCTTCTTTAGATTTACGTTTTGACTCAAGAGGTAATCTACGATATGTTGATTGGAGGATTGAGGCATGATAGAAGTCTGATTGGCCACGATCCCTACTTTTTTCCCCTGAAGATGAGTGAGATATAGGTCTGGCCTTTCGGAGCCCATCAAAATCTGTCCAAAAGATTGGTTGGGTGAAAAAGGGAAAAGGAAACAAATACTTGTCAAAAAAAGTATGAGAAATAAGTTTTTCGTGTGCTTCATGCTATTTTGCGCTGTGTTTAGACAAATTAAATCACTCCATTGAACCTTTCCTATTTCATTGCTAAAAGAATCAGTTTTCGCCGTGCAGGCGGCTTCTCTGCAACCATTCATGGGATTGCAGTGGGAAGTTTGGCATTGGGAGTGGCTGTTTCTATCCTTGCCTTTATGGTTTTGGGAGGGTTCCAAAAAACTGTTGCTGATAAGGTTTATAGCTTTACAGGCCATTATCAGGTACAACGTTTTACCATGAGCAATGCTTTTGAGGAGGCTCCTTTTTCACTTGAAAGCGATTTTGCAAAGAATTATCATAATCTGGATTTCGTAGAGAGAATTCAGTCCTTTGCTCATAAGGCAGCACTCATTAAAGGGGATCAGGAAGTAGAAGGAATCTTGATGAAAGGTGTGGGACAAGACTTTGATACACTGACTTTTAAAAAGTATTTAGTATCTGGAAGGCTTATCAAAATTCCTGAAGAAGGAACTTCCAATGAAGTAATGCTTAGTCGTCTAATTGCCAATAGATTGCTTTTAAATGTAGGCGATAAAATCATACTCTATTTTGTGCAGGATCCACCACGATACAGAAGGGTAGAGGTAGTTGGGATTTATGAGACTTTTCTGGAAAATTTTGATGAAAAAATTGTCATAGGTGAGCTTCAGACGATTAGAAATTTGAATGGATGGAAGCCTGAGCAGGTTGGTGGTTTGGAAGTATTTGTCAAGGAGCAACCCAATTCTCAACAAGTATCTGAGATGGAAAATATCCTGGATTTGGATTTAAAATTGATCAATTCTCAAGATAAGTACCTAGAGATTTTTGACTGGCTTAAGTTACTGGATACCAATGTATATGTCTTTATTACTTTAATTGGTTTTGTAGCTGTTTTCAACATGGGAGCCATTCTCTTTATTCTCATTATGGAGAGAACTCAGATGATTGGTTTGCTGAAAGCCTTGGGTGCTAAAAATGCGCAGATTAGAAGAATATTTTTCTGGAATGGAATTCGCATTTTGGGAAGAGGCCTTCTGGTCGGAAATGCGGTTGGCTTGGGTCTAGGTTTTCTTCAATCCACTTTCAACTTGATTCCTTTAGATGCGGAAAGTTATTATATGAGTTATGTGCCTATTGACTGGAATTGGCCTGTTTTTATAGCCATCAATTTGGGCATTACTATCTTAACTGCAGCAGTTTTGTGGATTCCTGTTATTGTGATTTCTCGGGTAAATCCAATCCAGTCAATACGTTTTGATTAAGGCGGTAAGGAGAGAAAATACTTTTGATTTTCATCCAAATAACTCCAAAAACGGCTTCCTGGAATATTCCAGAGCTCATTTTTGAAGTGCCTTTAGTTCTGTCAGTAAATATGATAGGAACCTCCTTAATCTTAAATCCTAGCTTCCAGGCAGTGAATTTCATTTCAATTTGGAATGCATAACCAATAAATCTGATTTCATCCAAATTGATTCCTGCTAGAACGGACCTATGATAACATTTAAAGCCTGCAGTGGCATCTTTGATAGGTAACCCAGTGATGAATTTGACATAAACTGAAGCAAAATAAGACATCAAAACCCTTCCAATTGGCCAATTGACTACATTCACACCTGTGATATATCGAGAACCTATGCACAGGTCGAATCCTTGTTCCGCGCAAGCTTCATAAAGTCGAATCAAATCTTTGGGATTGTGAGAAAAATCTGCATCCATTTCAAAAATATAGTCATAGCCATTTTTCAAGGCCCATTTGAATCCAGTGATATAGGCTGTACCTAATCCCAATTTGCCTTTTCGTTCAATCAAATGTAGTCTTTCTGGAAATGAGGCCTGAAGACTTTTCACTGCCTCAGCTGTTCCGTCAGGTGATTGATCGTCTATGATTAAAAGTTCAAAATCTCCTTCCAAATCCATGACCTTCGAAATCATTGCAGGAATGTTTTCGATTTCATTGTAGGTGGGGATGATGACTAATTTTTGGTGCTTCATTTTTTCCGAAAATCAAAAGTAAGGTTTACTAACGGTTTTTGAAGAATGGTATTTACAAATTTTCCTTAAAGACTACTTTTGCCAAAAAATAAGATATGAATCAGTCTGTTGCTATAGTCAGTTATTTTTCCACCGGAGCTTACGATACAAATACCGTCAATGAAGACGAGATTTTGTCTGGAATATTAGATGATTTGGGGGTTCCCAATCGGATAGTTGCCTGGTCTGATCCAAGTGTAAACTGGGAAGATTTTTCATTCCTACTGATTAAATCTGTTTGGGACTATTTTGACTATTATCCTGAATTTCTCAATTGGATTGAAAAAATTAAGGAATTGGGAATTCCTGTTTTAAACGATTTGGATACCATTCGATGGAACAGTAATAAGGCCTATTTGCTTGAAATTGAAGAAAGAGGCTTTCCGGTAATTGCGGGAAAGCTACTGGAGAAGGGGAGTAAAGCTTCATTGACTGAAATTCAAAAGGCAATGTCTTCGGATATTGTAGTCGTTAAACCATTGATCAGTGGTGGCGCAAAAAACACCTTGAAAATTCCCTTGAAAGATTGGGAGAATTACAGTGAAAAAGTAAATCACTTACTTGAAAATGAGTCTTTTTTGGTTCAACCCTATATCAGGGAAGTGGCTGAAGTGGGAGAGTATTCTATGATATTTTTCAATGGAAAATTGTCTCATGCTGTTTTGAAAACTCCAGCAAAAGAAGATTTTCGTGTACAGCATTATTTTGGGGGAACAATTCAAGTTATAGAGCCGAGTCCCGAGATGTTGGAATCGGCCAAATCATTTGTAAGAGAATTTGCTTCGAATTCGCTTTACGCCCGAGTAGATGGTGTGATGGTAGACAGTAAATTTCACCTGATGGAGTTAGAGCTTATCGAACCTTATTTATTCTTAGCTCTTACACCTCAAGCCATACCAAATTACATTCAAGCCTTGAGCGAAAGGTTGCTTTAAGAACAAATATCTAAATTACTTTGGGCATAATCTGAGCCTTTTCTGGCAGCTTGCTGTATGTAAATACATCCATCAGAATTACCCATTTTAGCCATACAGATTCCCTTTTTTGCAAGGGCTTCTGTATGGTTTGGATTAAACTTTAAAACTTGTTCAAAGTCCTCTAGGGCATATTCTAAGTAACCCAAATGGAGATATGCAAAACCTCTGTTGTACACAGCTACGGCATTGTTGGGCTCTTTTTGAACATAAGTATTAAAGGAAGCCGCACAGCCTAATGGGTCTCCTATATAGGCTCTGGCCATTCCTTGATAAAAATAGAGCTTGGCATCTTTGGGATTGATTTCTTTTGCTCTGTCAAAGAATTTATTGGCTGTTTTGTAATCTTCGGTCATCATTAAAGCCCTGCCCACCAAATAAAGGATTTCGTAATCAACCGGATCCAGCTTAGCTGCTTTTAAAAGTGCTAATTCTGCATCCTTATACTTTTCCTGTTCAAATAAAATTTTCCCAATTCCTGCAAAAGCTTGAGCATAATCAGGTTTGATAGATATGATTCGTTCATAGTCTTGTATCGCTTCATCTGTCTTGTCCAACTCCTCATAGGACCTGGCCCTTAAATGCAAAGCTTTAATATCAGTTATATGCAAGAAAAGATATTTATTCAGTTCCGAAATGGCTTCCTCATATTGTTTTTTGTAAAACAGCTGCTCTGCCTGAAAAAGATCTGAGGAACAAGATGAAAGAATCAGGAGCAAAAATAGAACAGTTGGTTTATGTATTTTTCGTAGCATACCTAAATAAACAAAAAAATAAAGGGTTAAAAAACAATTCAATAAAAATTATTTTTCAACCCTTTGAAAATGTTGAGCTTGTAAGCCTACAAAACCCCTTTAGTACTTGGTAATTGATTGATATTTCTAGGATCTCTTGTCACCGCCATTTTGATAGCTCGGGCCAATCCTTTGAAAATTGCCTCAATTTTATGGTGCTCATTATCTCCTTCAACCTTGATATTAAGATTACACTTAGCGGTATCTGAAAATGATTTGAAGAAATGATAAAAGAGCTCTGTCGGCATGTCTCCGACCTTTTCTCTTTTGAATTCCGCATCCCAAACTATCCAAGGTCTTCCGCCAAAATCAATGGCTACCTGAGCCAAAGCATCATCCATAGGTAAGAGAAAGCCATATCGATAAATGCCTTTTTTATCGCCCAAAGCCTTTAAATAAGCTTCGCCTAAAGCTAAAGCCGTATCTTCTATGGTATGATGTTCATCGATGTGAAGATCTCCTTTCACCTTGATTTCCAAGTCTGTGGATCCATGTTTTCCGAGTTGCTCCAGCATGTGATCAAAGAAGTGAAGGCCAGTGGAGATATCGCATTTTCCGCTTCCATCTAAATTCAGGCGAATCAAAATATCTGTTTCTGAAGTCTTTCTTTTTACTTCAGCGGACCTAGATGGCATTTTCAGGAATTCATAGATTTCATCCCAATTTTCCGTGCTTAAGGCTGCTTTTTCCTGCTCTTTTCCAATGAAAATAGCTTTAGCTCCTAGGTTTTCCGCCAATTGAACATCAGTCAATCGATCCCCAATTACATAGGAGTTAGCCAGATCATATTCCTCAGAAAAATATTCGGTTAACAGGCCTGTTCGAGGCTTTCGGGTTGGTGCATTCTCATGCTCAAATGTCTTGTCAATATGAATGGCCTTGAAGAAAATATTTTCCTGCTCTAAAGTCTTCAACATTTTAAATTGAGCTGGCCAAAAGTCCTTTTCAGGAAATGAATCGGTACCCAATCCATCTTGATTGGTAACCATAACCAATTCGTAATCAGTCTCCTCTGCTATTTTTCTTAAGTTTGAGATCGCTTTGGGAATAAATTCTAATTTCTCTAAACTATCTACCTGAAAATCAGTAGGTGGCTCCTTGATGATGGTTCCATCACGATCTATAAACAATACTTTCTTTTTCATAAGTAAATTAATCTAATATGGCTTTCAAGGCCTTGATAAAGGCTTTGTTTTCATCCCTGGTTCCAACGGAAATCCGAAGGCAATTCTCGCATAGTTGAACCTTTGCGCGATTCCTCACAATTATTTTATTTTCGATCAATTGCTCGTACACCTGATTGGCTGCAGGTACTTTTACAAGAAGGAAGTTTGCTTGCGATGGATGGATTTTTTGAACTGCATCAATTTCCAATAAGTGCTTTTCAAGAAAGTCCCTTTCATCCAGTATTTTTTGGATCATGGAATCTACCTTATTCTGCTTATCAATTGCTGCAAGGACAGTTTCCTGAGTTAGTCCTGAAATATTATAAGGAGGCTTTATTCTGTTTAGGATTTTGATGAGTTCCTCAGAAGCGAATGCCATTCCAAGTCTTAAAGAGGCTAAACCCCATGCTTTGGAAAATGTCTGCATGACGAGGAGGTTCGGGAAATCCTTCAAATGATTGGTAAAACTCGGTTCATCATTGAAGTCAATATAAGCCTCGTCCACTACAACCAAGCCATTAAAGTGCTTGAGAAGCAGCAGTACATCTGATCTTTTTACCTTATTACCACTCGGATTATTCGGGCTACATACAAAAATTATTTTCGTTTTATCATTGATAGCTTCGAAAATCAAATCAGTCTGCAACTGGAAGTCAGCCGTTAGGGGTACTTTTTTAACTGCTACATCATTGATTGAAGCGCTAACTTCATACATTCCATAGGTAGGGGGCAAAAGGATTACATTGTCCACTCCGGGATTGCAGAAGGCCCTAAAAAGCAAATCAATAGCTTCATCTGACCCATTTCCCAAGAAAATCTGACTTGGTTTTACATTTTTAATAGCAGCTATCTTCTCTTTCAGTTCAGATTGGTAAGGGTCTGGATATCGGTTGAAATCCTGATCTGTTATAGAGCCGTAAGGATTTTCATTCGCATCCAAAAAGACTCCTTCCTTGCCTGTATACTCGTCACGAGCCGAAGTGTAAGGCTGTAAATTTACAATATGCGGCCTTAAAAGTGAGTTTAAGTCAAAACTCATAGTTTATTCTTTTTCAAATAGTTAAGACGAATAGTTACGGCATTTTTGTGAGCGTCAAGCAACTCATTAGCAGCCATAATCTCTACTGTAGGCCCAAGGTTTTTTAATCCTTCTTCGGTAATCTTTTGATAGGTTATTTTTTTCACGAAACTATCCAAGGAGACACCGCTGTAGTTTTTGGCATAGCCATAGGTAGGCAGTGTGTGGTTGGTGCCACTGGCATAATCACCTGCAGATTCTGGTGTGTAATTCCCAATAAATACAGATCCTGCATTGACAATTCCTGCAACTACTTCTTCTTCATTTTCTACAGCAATGATCAAATGCTCAGGAGCGTAGGCATTAATTAAGGCCAATGCACTTTCCTGATCATCCAGTACCACAGCAACTGAATTGTTGAGAGCTTTTTTAGCAATATCTTTTCGGGACAAGTCTCCCCACTGAGAGTCAACTTCCTTCAAGACTTTTTTGGCAAACTTCTCGGAATGAGTTACCAAAACTACCTGAGAATCTACGCCGTGCTCAGCCTGAGATAGTAAATCAGCTGCAACAAAGGCTGGAATAGCAGATTCGTCAGCATAAACCAATACCTCAGAGGGGCCGGCAGGCATATCTATGGCAACTCCGTATTTGGTCGCCAATTGTTTGGCTGCGGTAACAAATTGATTTCCTGGACCAAATATTTTATCAACAGCTGGCACTGATTCTGTACCAAAAGTTAAGGCAGCAATCGCTTGAGCTCCGCCTACCTTTACAATTTTATCAATACCTATCAGTTCGGCGGTAAAGAGTATAGCTGGATGCACTTTTCCTTCTCGATTAGGAGGGGTGCACAACACTATTTCTTTACAGCCAGCTAATTTAGCAGGTACTCCCAGCATCAGAACTGTACTAAAAAGGGGGGCTGTTCCTCCCGGGATATATAGGCCAACTTTTTGAATAGGTACGCTTTTTCTTTTACAAATCACGCCTGGCATTACTTCCTCTACTAATTCAGGGTTGAATTGTGCAGCATGAAAGCGTTCAATATTGGCTTTTGCGGTTTGTATAGCCTCTCTTAGCTCTGGCGCCAAGGCAGCAGCAGCTGCTTTTATTTCTGTATCATCTACCAATAAAGAATCCAAATCAACATGATCGTATTCATGTGCGAACTTATAGAGAGATTTGTCTCCACTTCGTTTTACCTTTCTTAGGATAGGCTTGACGATTTTATTGATTTCTTTGGTTTTAAAAACCGGTCTGGCAAGTTCTTTTTTCCAAGAAGATGGACCAGGATTGACCAATATTTTCATGTTATTCGCGTTAAGAGCAATTTAAATCACCATTTTTTCAATTGGGACTACTAAGATTCCCTCTGCACCAGCGGCACGTAATTCCTCGATATTTTCCCAAAATTGATCCTCATTCAATACCGAGTGAACAGACGACCAGCCTTCTTGAGCTAAAGGAAGAATGGTAGGACTTCTCATACCTGGGATTAGGCTGACAATTTTTTCCAAAGACTCGTTTGGAGCATTCAGAAGTACATATTTATTGCTTTTTCCTTTTTGAACAGCGTTCATCCTGAAAAGCAATTTGTCTACGATTTGCTTTTTGGATTCTTCCAAATCTTTATTGGCAATCAAAACTGCCTCTGATCTGAATATTTCTTCCACTTCTTTCAGACCATTCATCATCAAGGTGGAACCTGAACTGACGATATCACAAATTCCTTCTGCCAAACCTATACTTGGAGCAATTTCCACTGAACCGGAAATTTCATGGATAGATGCCTGTATTTTTTTGGATTCAAGATAATCTCCAAGAATTTTAGGATAAGATGTGGCAATGTTTTTCCCTTGAAAATATTCTATTCCGGAATACTCTTGACCTTTTGGGATGGCTAAGGAAAGTCTACACTTTGAGAATCCTAATTTTTTTAGGGTAGTGACGTCTTTGTCTTTTTCTACTAATTCGTTTTCCCCAACGATTCCCAAATCAGCCACTCCATCGGCTACGTAGCCTGGAATATCGTCATCTCTTAAAAAGAGGAATTCGATCGGAAAGTTGGTGGATGTGGACTTGAGTTTCCCCGTTCCATTGTAAAATTTGATGCCACATTCTTTTATGAGGCTTAATGAATCGTCTGAAAGTCTACCGCTTTTTTGAACGGCAATACGGATAATTTTTTCCATGATAGCAAGTTACGCTAAGAAATAAAAGGCTAGTAATAAATTTTGGTGAAAGGCCGAATCCCTGTCATCGGCGTCACCGGGTGGGTGTGTAAAATAATTCCTCTCAAGAGGAATGATGGAAATGATGCAACAAATGGCTCATGTGGCCTGCTGCTCTAAAAGTACAATATGTGGTTTGGATGTTCATTTCTGATGGCAAAGTTAAGCACGGAATTAAAACATCCAAACCTGAAGATAGTTTTCGTTTTTTTGAATTAATTCGGGGCTTTATATGACCCGTAAACTGCATCTCTGAACTTTTTGTGTAAACCTATTCCGTCATACGGGAAAAGTTGCACAAATAGGACTGCGGTTATTTCATTGACAGGATCTACCCAAAACAGGGTACTTGCAGCTCCGTCCCAGAAGAATTCTCCTACCACGCCATTATTTTCCTTTTCATCGGAAGGTGGTGCTTTTCTTACTGCAAAATCAATCCCAAACCCTACATTTCCTTTGCTTGGAAGCCAAGATTTCTCAGTAATTGAATCTGGTAAGTGGTCAGTACTCATCAATTTGATCGTCTCTGGTTCTAGGATTTGTACCCCTTTGTAGCTTCCATTATTTACCAGCATCTGAGCAAATTTCATGTAATCATCCAAAGTGCTCGTCAATCCAAAACCTCCTGGAGTCAGTGGCCATTCATTGAAATTAAATTCATGAGCTACAGAGTCCACTATTCTTTCCAATTGACCTTCTCCAGTTCGATTATACATTGCGGCCACTCTATTTCTGAGATTTTCAGGGACGTAATATTGTGTTTCATTCATTCCCAGGGGATCCAGAATAGTTTGTTGAACATATTCCTTGTATGGAACTCCTGCTATTTTTTCTACCAAATATGCCTGCACATCCACAGAAAGGCCGTATTCCCACTGGGTTCCAGGGTGAAACCATAAAGGTGTGCTACCCATTTTTTGAGCCATACTGGCAAGTGTATTATTAAAACTTCTCGCATCTTTTTCAGCCATGACCTCACTTAGACCTGGGATATCATTTCTATTTGGAAAGCCTGCAGTATGACGGGTGATATCCCTGATGCTGATAGGTCTTTCCGCATCCACCAAGATCATTTTTCCATCCTTATCAACCCCTTGATAAACCTTCATATCTGAAAATTCCGGTAAATACATTTCAAGCGGATCATCCAACTGAAACTTTCCTTTTTCATAAAGAGACATTAAAGCTACTCCAGTGACAGGCTTGGTCATAGAATATATCTTCACGATGGTGTTTCTGTCCATAGGAACACCTGCTTCTCTATCGGCATACCCAAATGCGTTGAAATAAACTTCCTCGCCTTTTTCATAAACCAAAGCTGAAATTCCTGCTACATTTCCAGACTCCACAAAGCTATTGAGCGTAGAGTCAATTCGATTTTTGACGGTCTGGTCAACCCAGAATTCTGTTTTCGTTTCTTCTTTGGGACTACAGAAAGATAAAAGAAGAAGAATGATAACTAGGGGAGAAAGGGATGTTTTCATGATCTGGGTTATTGCTAGGTAGGTAGTGAGGGATATGTAGGTCTGAGTTTTTTTGCTCAGTTATTTTATAAGATGTTAAATTCAATAATCAGCCACCAGATCGTTTTGCTTTGTATCCGGCACTTTGTAAAACTTGTACGACTTTGTCTCTGTGGTCACCTTGGATTAAGATTTCTCCATCTTTTGCAGAGCCCCCGACACCACATTTTGTCTTGAGCATTTTCCCTAAATCCTTTAGATCATCCTCAGTTCCAATAAAGCCTTCAATCAGAGTAACCTGTTTTCCTCCTCTTGCTTTTTTATCCAACATTACCTTCAGGTTTTGTTGAGCAGGAGGGAGCGTTTCCAGTGCTTCATCTTCCTCATAATTGTAATCAAAGTTGTCGCTGGTGGAGTATACTACCCCATCTCTTTTTTTCCAATCGTTGTTTTTTCTTCCCATAATTCAATAAAAAAGCCTGCTTTTATGCAGGCAATTTACTTGTTTTTTTACTCAGCTCGAAATGTCCAAACTGGTCTTTTAGCGTGATTGACCACGTCTTCTGCTATGCTTCCGGTGATTAAATGTAAGAAACCTGTTCTTCCATGAGTTGCCATTGCAATCAAATCCGCATCGATGTCTTCGGCAAACTCAATGATTCCTGACTCCTCAGATGAAGAGTTGTAGATCTCAGCTTTGACGTTTTCGAAATCATATTTCTTTACGTAATGCTTGATTCTAGCGATTGATTCTCTGGTAGTTTCAAAGCTGCCAGGTGTATTCACATTGACCAAGTAAAGTTCAGCTCCAAACAATTTTTGTAGCCTTTTGATTCTAGCTGCTACTTCATCTGAATTTTCTCTGAAATCACTAGCAAAAACAATTTTTTTCAAATCCTTAGGATCAACTGGAGATTTGATGGTGACTACAGGACACTTGGCATTTCTTACCACTTTTTCGGTATTCGACCCCACCAAGACCTCCTCCAAGCCGGAAGAGCCTTTTGACCCCATTACAACCAGATCTGGTTTTTCTTCATTGATGGATTCACTGATAGCCTGAAAGGCATTTCCAAGTTTTAATTTGGTTTTGAATTCAAATTTTTGGGATTTGAATTTCTCTTCCAGTTCTTTCATTTGTTTTTTCCTTCGTTCCGTCAATTCCACGAAGAAAATCTGGTTTTCAATTTCAGGCATCATTTCACCTCCACCCATTGTACCAAGGCTGGTGTTGGTTGGGATTTCGAGAACGTGAAGCACTTCCACAGTAATATTGTCCAATTTTGAGGCAAGATTAGTGGTGAAATCCAGTGCATATTGGGCTTGTTCTGAGAAGTCGTAGGGTACAAGTACTTTAGTCATGGTCAAAAAGAGTTATTGTGTTATGCCAAATTAGCATAAAATCGAGACCATAAAAGGACTTTTGTCAGCTTTTCCTAAAAAAGTAGCCCAATCCCAAAAAGAACTACCCAAAATAGGGTACTAATTGCCATTTTTTTGAGATAAGGGTCAGTTTCCTGAGCTGATTGAGCTACTTGAACTCCTCGGGCTACCTTGATCATTATGATACTTGCTAAAAGTGCAATGAGTGAAAACCATTCACTGGAATAAATTACAAACCAAAGAAGAGCAAGATTCCCTAATATGATCAAAGACCAATTGTACTTAACTGCATTGCTTCTCCCGATCCTGACAGGAATTGATTTTTTTCCCGCAAGCTTATCGGAATCTATATCCCTGATATTATTAATATTCAAAACTGCCGTACTAAAAAAACCTAAAGCTACCGCAATCAATACAGCTAAATTATTGCTACTATAGGTATGGAGAAAATATGTCCCGAGTACCCCTAATAAGCCAAAAAATATAAATACTGAAAGATCTCCCAGACCAGCATAGCCATATGGATTTTTACCTGAAGTATAGGTGATGGATGCCCAAATTGCTGCCAAACCCAAACCCAGGAAGAGCAAGAAAATCTGTAAATCCTGAACGGCCAAATAAAGAAGGGAAAGGCCTGAAATCAATGATAAAGCTCCAAATAGATACATTGCTTTTTTCATTTCAGGCAGGGTGATTAGCCCTGATTGGACCGCTCTAACCGGTCCTTGGCGATCGATCGAGTCTGCGCCATGCACAGAATCTCCGTAATCATTGGAGAGGTTAGATAGGATTTGGAGAAAAACAGTGGTTAAGGAAGCCAAGACTAATATTTCCCAACGAAATGAGTTTTGCCATGCGGCAATAAAAGAACCTGCGAATATGCTCGCAAGCGCTAAGGGTAAAGTACGAAGCCTGACTGCATGCAGCCAGGCTTCTTTTTTTGTGCTAATTTCTCTTTTCACTAATCTAGATTATGCTTCTACCAATGAAATGATTTCTTCATCTAAAGGATTCACGGAAGAAGGGAAAAACTTCATTAATTCTCCCTGTTCATTTATGTAGTATTTGCAGAAATTCCATGTTGGTTCCTGATTATTCCATCCGTTTAGTTTTTCGTCAGAAAGCCAACTGTACAAAGGGTGTTTATCGAAACCTTTTACAGATATTTTTTCAAAAACAGGGAAACTTACTCCATAATTGGTGGTACAAAACTCCTTGATTTCCTCATTAGATCCAGGTTCTTGTCCACCAAAATTATTAGCCGGAAAAGCCAGAATTGCGATTTTATCTCCGAAGTTTTCGTGTAATTCCTGCAATGACTCATACTGAGGAGTATAGCCGCATTTAGAAGCCACATTGACAATCAATACTTTTTTGCCCTTATATTGACTGAAATCAACCTCTTTTCCGTCAATATTTTTGAGTTTAAAATCATAGAATGAACTTTCCATAGAGGTATTGTTTAGTGTCATCATTCCTGCTTGCAAATGCTCAGGTCTTTCTAATGTTTTCCCACAGGAAAGAAGGACTAAAGCTAAGAGAAGGTAGAAGATGCTTTTCATATTACATTCGGTCAGGTACTGCTATGCCTAGCAAACTCATTCCTTTTTTGATTGTTTGAGCAGTTAGCGAAGAAAGGGCCACTCTAAACGTAAGAATGTTTGTGTCATCCTCATTAAAAATAGGAAGATCTGCATAAAATCGGTTATACTCTTTGGCCAAATCAAAAAGATATTGAGCCATGATGGATGGAGCGTAATCTTCACCAGCCTGCTTAATTTTCTTTTCAAAATCATTCAATAAGAATATCAAAGCAGATTCCGATTCTTCAATCTTACTCACGCTACTAAAATCAGGGTTTTGATAATTTACTCCCAGCTGATCTGCTTTTCTTAAAATAGATGCAATTCTTGCATGTGAATATTGAATGAATGGGCCAGTATTTCCCTGAAATTCGATAGACTCTTGAGGGTTGAAGAGCATTCGTTTTTTAGGATCCACTTTCAATAGAAAATATTTCAAAGCGCCAAGTCCCAATATCTCATACAGTTCAGCTGCTTGCTCGCTAGTAAACCCTTCAATTTTCCCTAATTCCTTGGTATGAGATTCTGCAGTGTCAATCATTTCCTGCATCAAGTCATCGGCATCCACTACTGTACCTTCTCGAGATTTCATTTTACCTGTAGGCAGATCTACCATCCCGTAGGAAAGGTGATAAAGCCCTGGCCCATAAGGTCTGCCCAGTTTACGCATGATTTTGAACAAGACATCAAAGTGATAATCTTGCTCATTTCCAACCACATATACCGATTTATCTATTTGAAAATCATTGTACTTCAAGTCTGCTGTACCCATGTCTTGAGTGATATAAACGGAAGTTCCATCACCTCTCAAAACAAGCTTTTCGTCCAATCCTTCATCAGTCAAATCTACCCAAACAGAGCCATTTTCTTTTTTGAAGAAAACACCCTTTTTTAGTCCTTCTTCGACAATATCTTTCCCTAATAAATAGGTGTCGGATTCATAGTAGAATTTATCAAAGTCAACTCCCATTTTGGTGTAGGTGGCGTCGAACCCTGCATATACCCAGGCATTCATTTGCTTCCAAAGACTAACGACATCAGGATCATTAGCTTCCCACTTTCTGAGCATTTCCTGGGCTTCCAATAAGATTGGGGCGTTCTTCTTTGCCTCTTCTTCACTTTGACCTTGCTCTATCAAAACTTTGATCTGGGATTTGTATTCTTTATCAAAAAGCACATAGTATTTCCCAGCCAAATGATCTCCCTTTAACCCTGAGGTTTCAGGACTCTCTCCATTTCCAAAATGCAGGTAAGCCACCATGGACTTACAAATATGAATTCCCCGATCATTGACCAAGTTGGCTTTGATCACCTGGTAGCCATTTGCTTTGAGGATTTCCGCAACCGAAAAGCCTAAAAAGTTATTTCTGAGATGGCCCAAATGCAGTGGTTTATTGGTGTTGGGAGAGGAGTACTCCACCATTACTTTCTGCCCATTGGCAGGAAGCTGCCCCAAATTTGGATTGGAATAAATTTTTTGAAAAATATCCAGCCATGAATTTTCATTCAAAACTAAGTTCAGGAATCCTTTGACCACATTGAAATCAGCGACCTCACTGACATTTGCCTTAAGATATTCACCAATTTGGTTGGCTGTGTTTTCAGGAGTCGTTTGGCTGATTTTCAGAAATGGGAAAACCACAAATGTGTAAGTTCCTTCAAATTCCTTTCTGGTGGGCGCCAAACTCAGTTGATCTACTGCTAGATCGTGATTGAAGATATTTTGAAAGGCTTGTTGTATGCCTGAGAGGATATTTTCTTGAATATTCATGATTTTGTTAACCTAATCGCAAAGAACGCGAAGGTACGCAAAGATTTTTTTTAGAATGTATACAACCTATTGTCAACTGGTAAAACAGCAAACTTTAATCTATACCCTGTCTGAAATTTTCTATGCTTCAATTGTTTTGAATTTTGAAATAAAAAAGCATCAAAATGACGATTTCACATAATCGATTTTAGCCATTTATTATTCCTAATAGTTTTACTCGTCTTCCTTATTGACTCAATTCATTTAAAAGTTTTCAACCAGAGATTTGGTGGTAACTTCGAGTACTTCAAAGGCGTTTTCTGCCATGGTGTTTTCCGTATCAAGTGTAGGGTTTACTTCTACAATTTCCCAGCAACACACTCTTTTGTCTTTGATTAATTCTGCGTTTAGCTGAATGGCTTCTTCGACAGTAAGTCCGTCTGGAACTGGAGTACCTGTGCCTACAGAAATGGAGCTATCCAAACTGTCCACATCAAATGAAATATAGATTTGATCGCAATCTTTGAGAATCTCTAAGGTTTCGTTGGCAACTTGACTTATGCCTTTTTCTCTGACCTCACTGGTTTTGAAGTTTCGGATTTCATGCTTTTTGATCAGGAAATCCTCAGGAGATTCTGTATCTCTTACAGAGATGAAGACAATATCTTGAGGATCAATTTTAGGCTGATCTCCACCTATTTTTTTGATTCTCTCCCAATACAACAATGTTTCTTCATCTGGTTGGTTAACCTGACATTCTTTATTGTCCAGTTGAGAAACCATTGCAAGAGGCATCCCGTGCATGTTTCCTGAAGGTGTGGTGTAAGGTGTATGAAGATCTGCGTGAGCATCAATCCAAACCACTCCTAATCTTAATTCTGGGTTAGCGGCTTTGATTCCCATGATGGTGCCGGCTGCTGTAGAGTGGTCTCCTGCCAATACAATAGGGAATTTTTTTTCCAAGCGAAGAGATTCTATTGAGCTGTATACATTTTTGAGAACCTGATACACCCCGTCAATATATTTGGCGTGAGGAAATTTATTTCCTTTCCATAGGTAATTATTCGCGTCAGCCACATTAATAGGCTCGAATTGAGTAAAGAAATCTGATTTTTTATCCAGAGAAGCTATTTTGAGAGCGTCTATACCCAAACTTGCACCCCGGGTGCCGGCTGCAATTTCAGAACGAACTTCTACTAGTTTGATATTTCTCATTTTCTCAAAAATTTATTGGGTTTATGCCGGCAAAGCTACTTAATACCCCCGATTTAATCCATTTAATTCAAGGATAAAGTGATTTTCTGAAATAAGTATGGTTTTATTATTTCTTTGGAAGGAAACAAGTAGCTAAAACAGGTGGTTTTAGATATATGTGAAGAGAAAATTTGAACTCCTTTATAAAGATTAAGTCCTAGAGCTTTTTCAGGGATTTATGGGCTTTTAATTTGAATTCCATATTTATTGTCCAATTTTGTAAGCGTATTATAAAACATTCAACTAAGGCAAATGAATCGATATATTGATCTGATCCAACAGACTTTTGACTTTCCAACCAAAGAGTTCCATGTTGAAAATAATGAGTTATTTTTTAATGGTGTGAACTTGATGGAGATCATCCAAACTTATGGCACACCTTTAAAATTAACCTATTTGCCCAAAATTTCTGAAAGTATTCAGAATGCCAAAACCTACTTCAACAATGCGATTCAAACGCATAACTATAAAGGAAAATATACCTACTGCTACTGTACCAAATCTTCTCATTTCAGCTTCGTATTGAATGAAGCCTTGAAAAATGATATCCATATAGAGACTTCCTCAACCTTCGATATTCCTTTGGTGAGAAGTCTTTATGCAGAAGGGAAAATCACGAAGGATACCTTTATTATTTGCAATGGGTTCAAAAGGGAGTTGTACAAGCAATACATTTCCGAATTGCTGAATGACGGTTTTAAAAACTGTGTTCCTATCCTGGATAATCTGAGTGAGATTGATTACTACTTGGAGCACGTGAAAGTCCCATTCCAAGTGGGTATCCGTATCGCTGCTGATGAAGAACCAAAGTTTGGGTTTTATACATCCAGACTGGGAGTGCGTTATAATGATATTATCAGCTTGTATGAGGAAAAAATTAAGGATAATCCTCAAGTAAGCTTGAAAATGCTCCATTTTTTCATCAATTCAGGAATTAAGGATACTGCCTATTACTGGTCTGAGTTGACCCGATTTATCCAAAAGTATGTGGACCTGAAGAAGGTAGCTCCAAGTTTGGACACCATGGATATTGGAGGGGGATGGCCTATCAAAACAAACGTGTTTTTTGACTACGACTACCAATATATGGCGGATCAAATTGTCAAAAATATCAAATGGATGTGTGCTAAAAACCACACCGATGAACCGAATATTTTTACTGAATTTGGAAGTTACACAGTAGGAGAGAGCGGTGCTGTTCTTTACAGCATTTTGGATGAGAAACTCCAAAATGATAAGGAGCTTTGGTATATGATTGATGGATCTTTCATTACTCAGTTACCGGATAGCTGGGGCTTGAATCAGAAATATATCATGCTAGCTGTAAATAACTGGGATGAGGAATATCACAATATTTCTTTGGGAGGTTTGACTTGTGACAGCATGGATTATTACAACTCCGAAGCTCACCAATTCAATATCTACTTGCCTAAAGTGGAGCAAGGCAAAAAACAATATATCGGCTTTTTCCACACAGGAGCCTATCAGGAATCTTTGGGAGGGTATGGAGGAATACAACACTGCTTGATTCCAGCTCCCAAGCATGTGTTGATAGATAGAGATGAAACCGGTAGCATTGTTCATAAATTATTTGCGAAGGATCAAACTGAGGAAAGTATGCTCAAAACATTGGGCTATTCCCCAGTTGAGAAGTGATAAATTGAGGAGAAAGTCTACACTTTGTAGATTTTCTCCTTTTTTTGGTTATCAAACCATGAAAGGTGTAGCTTTTTACATTCAGTAATTTAAGATTATTTAAAAAGTTCTTCTCCCATAATAAATTTGCAGTTTAGATGCACTGGGGGAATTATATAACCCTTTTTTAAAGGAACACGAAAAAAATAATAAGCAGGAACTAATTGAGTTTGCTGAGGTTTTTTAAAACTTAGTTTCTGGTGATATTCTTGATTCAATTGGCCTATGAAGTTTTCAAGATGCTTTCTTGTTTTAGCCCTTTTATACAGTAATGACATTTGGGGACAGGAAAAAAAGATTTATAGCGGTGCTTATTCATGGAGAGGATTCGAGGGAAAAGCTGACTTTGAATTTTATTCTTTTGATAAAGATTCTGTGGTTTTAGATGGAGATTTTAAATTCCAATCTAAAAAGTTGCCTCAAAAGGATGAGCTCTTAAAGGTGCTGGTGGAAGGCGCCTATGATAGAAATAAGAAAGCCCAGAAATGGAATTACCTCACAGAAGATTATAAAGTCACTATAAGGGATGTAAAGGACATTGAGCTTGTGGCTGATTTAAGTGGAACTCTGATTGAATTAAAGGCTAATTACGAAGGAGGGGTGCCCTCAGGGAATTGGGTATATGAGGAATATTCAGTAGACGGCCCCAAAAAAGTAAGAAGAGCATTTTCTGATCAATTACTTTTTAAAAAAGGAGATCTTTCTGAAAAACTCGAAATTCAGTTTAGAAACAATGGCAGGGCCGAATTCATCAGAGGTAAACTCCTGGAAAACGGTGTGATGGACGGGGAATGGGTAATTGTCTACCGAGAAGGGGAGAAGCTCATTTCAGAAGTCCGAAATTATTTAAATGGCTTTTTAATCGGGATGGTCAAGAGGGACTTGAAGACTGACCAACTGATCATGGATAAGGTTTATTTTGAAACCATAGATAAGCTCAATTTATTGGATCAAGGGAAAAATACCGGATTTAGAGTTGCAGATAGGGTTTTTAATCTGGATTACCGAGATGGATTTTTAAGTGACTCAGAAGAGGCTAAATCTCAGAACGCAGGGAATCAATTCATAAAAGAATTCCTAAGTAAACTTTTAAAGTTTGAATCCTCCTATGTGAATGCAGCAGGACAATTGATTGATTACCCAATGCATACCAGAAGGATGGTGTATGAATTTAATCGCACTCAGCAGAGGCTGATAGAGACCATTCCGGGAAGCTATAAAAGTCTCATCTCCAAAATTCAAACCTATCTCGATGATGATTCCTTTGTGTTGAATAAAAACTCTTCAGAGTCAATGGCTTATGCTTATCAAATTCACAGTGATTTTGAAAATAGACTGAAAGGATTGGAAGAGTTGGTCAAACTTCTGGAAACAAAGGATATTCAATATCATGATGTGTCATTATTGGAAAAATCTCTGGAAAATAAGTTCCCTAAAGAAATCCCAATCAAATTCACTTATGGCGGAGAAAGTGTTAGCAGATCCTTGTCTTTTTCTAAAGAAGAATTTTCAAAAGGTTTTTTTAGAGGATTGGATTCCTGGTTGACACAGATATCAGAATTGATTGATCAGCAGCAAGATTTGGTAGATGAATCATTATTTGTGATTAGGCAAGATTCTGAACTCCTTGACTTGGAAAAGCAAATTGCTCAAAAGTCTGAGGCAACCAGAAATCTATATCAGGTGGACTTTGCTAATGAATATGTCAAAGCAGTCTATGAGCAATTATATACTCAAACATTACAAAAGCTGACGGGTGATTTTGCGAAGGAGCAGGAATTTGATAAGAAGAAGGCAATAGGTCAAAACATACTGGATTTGCTTTCTACCCTTATTTCTAATTACCCTGAATTGTTGGAGTTGAATAGCTACTCACAGCAGGTTGACGAGCTTTATCAAGAAGAGGTATTTAATCCATTTACTTATAGCCGCTACAATCAAAGAATTAAGCCCAAATTATACGATGCATACGAACGCCTGATGGAATATTACCAAGGACAATTGATGCAGGAAAGGAATCCTAAACAGCTCCCAGTTTGGATTCAGAAAATTCAAACGCTCTCCTCCAAGATGGTTGCCTTAGTGGATCAAGACACCAAAAGCATAGAAAGGAGCATCAACAAGAGAGCTTCCATTTCAAAATTAGAACAATCACTAGGGCTTCAATAAAATGAAAAGATTGATCAATAGGGTCCATCAGTTAAGTCTGATCCTGATATTCTTTGTAACCTCTTTTGGTTTGGCTTTAGCTCAAAGTTCTCCTGTGACGGAGCCTCAAGGTTTACCCGCCACAACTGAACTCTGGAATGGATTGTACCTTAAACTGAGGCTATCAGAAAAGTGGTGGTGGTATCAAGAAAATCACTATCGAAGAAGGAGTAGTATTGATAACAGAAGTGATTTTGTGGGTAGAATGGGACAGGTTTATAACCGTTTCGGGATGACCTATTTATTCACAGACAATTTCGAAGTTACTTTCGGTCCGACCTTAGTTTGGAATTACACACCTGAACCTGGAAATCCGGAATTTGAGACCTCTGTCTTAGAACCTAGAATTTGGCATCAATGGTTGCTTACTCAGGGAGTTGGCAGGGTAAAGGTTCTTCATCAATTTAGATTTGAGCATAGATTCAAGCGTTTAAATAACGTAGGTGATGACTATGATTTTACCAATAGATATCGCTATAAAATCACTGCTTATGTTCCATTGAATAAGCCGAAAATGGAAAATAAGACCTTTTTTATTGCTCCGTCCAATGAGATATTCTTCGAAACCGGCAAGACTAAGCTGAATATTTTTGAAGAAAACCGTCTTTACACGGCAATTGGTTATACCTACAACAACCTCATGTTTTTTGGTGGACATATGTGGACTTATGGTCCGACATCCACTTTGGGTATTTACCGGAACAGACATATTATTCGCTTGAATATTATGTACACATTTGATTTTAGAGGTAACCGAAAACCATTGACCAGAGACTTCCAATTTTAAGGTTAAAAATCATGAAGAAATTTGGCTTATTGCTGATCGCAATTACTTTATCCATGAGCGTTCATGCTCAATATCAAAAGCAGTGGAGGATATCTCAGGGCTATGATTTTCGATTCCAACCTGGGTTTTTTGCGATAAATATATCGGGTGAATATTTCCCCATTCATTATTTATCTGTTAGTCCCAGTGTATCTGTATATCTCCCAGCAACAGGAAAAGCGACTGGAGTAAATTTAGATGCACGGTATTATCTGACGGAAAAAAAATATCAATGGTACGCTTCTTCAGGATACGGATATTATAAGAGAGTATTTGAGTTGAGTGAGAATCCACCTGTAAATCTCCACACATTCAATGTGGGTACCGGACTCCAATGGAAATTACTCGATCAATTGGGTTTGAATCCTGAGATTCAAAGGCAATTTGGACAGAGGAGTACTTGGACAGTAAAGCTTGGGATAGTTTATTTTATCAATTGACAGATTTCTTAATCCATCATGTCAAATATTTCTGTCACCATATTGGCAGTGATTGGTTTAATTCTAAAATAATCCTGCATCCCATACTTTTGAGCTTTAAGTTCATCCTGACTGTCAATAGAGCTTGTCAGAATGAAAATGTAAATCTTTTTTTCAATGGCTAACTTCGTGAACTCTTCCAAAAATTGCCATCCATCCCAAATAGGCATATTTAGATCCAATAGGATTAATTCAGGTAAAGGTGTTTTTTTCTCGAACTTTTCTCTGAGTGCAAAATAAGCTTCCTCTCCATTAGCATAGCGGATGAGTTCCTTCACTTTTCCACTGGCACCCAAAAATTTTTCTGTTAGGAAGACATGAATAGGATCATCCTCAATTAAACAAGCTAGGTCAATCATGATTTAATTCTTATTTAAAAAAACTTTAAAAATTGTTCCTACTGTAACTTTACTCTCTACTTCGATTTTTCCACCCATAGCTTCGATCTGGTTTTTAGTGATATAAAGTCCTACTCCCCTCGAATCATCATGTTTGTGAAAAGTCTTGTACATTCCAAATAAAGAATTCGAATATCTCTCCAAATCTATCCCCAAACCATTGTCTTCAAACTGAATTTCTATGCTTTCTGAGTGGTTAATTGTTTTGACTTTTACGAAACTATCCTTTTCAGGATCTTTGTATTTGATGCCATTGGTAAGAAAATTCAGCACTATACTATCCAAATATGCAGGAATTGCCATTACTTTCAAAGCGGGATCTACTTCATTAATCAGTTTCACGCTTGACTTTTGACTTGCCATTTGTAGGCTTTGTAAGGCTTTTTCCACCACATCATACAAATTGAGCGCTTTTTTTGGATAGGAGGACTGTAAGTTGACATTGACTATTTGGGTTAAATGTTCAATAGTCTCTTTAAGATTGTCGGATGCTTGTTTGAGCAATTTGACCAATTCATTTTGAAAGTATTCCGGACTTTCTATTTCTAAAAACTCCAGAAGTTGTACCATTCCACCACTGTGGGAACGAAGATTATGAGATACGATATGGGCAAAATTCTTTAAACGCTCGTTTTGGTCTTCACTGGTCTGTAATAACTTTTCTATTTGAGCCTGTGCATGCTTTAAATCAGTAATATCGATGATCTGAGAAATAAAATAAAGTAATTTATCCTCGGTATCTCTTACTGCTGATACTGAAAGCAGTGCATGGATTTCTTCTCCGGTTTTATGAAAATATCTTTTTTCAATCTGATACGTTTGTCGCTCTCCTCTTATGGTTTCATACAACAATTCTAAATCAGCATTGAGATCTTCGGGATGGGTGATGTCCTGAAAAGTTAGCTTCAAAAGTTCTTCACGACTGTATCCTATCATTTCGCAAAGTCTGTCGTTGACATTTTTCCATTGTCCTTCGGTAGACACTATAGCCATCCCAATCCCCGCATTCTCAAAATTTCTTTGAAAAGCAGACATGGAAATTTTCAGTTGCTCAGCTGTTTCTTTGACTTTCGTGATATCCTGGGTGTAAATCAATGCACCACCAATATTCCCCTGTTTATTATACCATGGTTTGCACTCCCATTTGATCCATTGAATTTCCCCGTTTTCATAAACTAACTTTTCCTCGTCTTTTTTTCGGGAATTGCCTTTTAAGCTGTCCTCAAAAATTTCCTGCCAGTTTTGATTTGATTTCGGGAAAGTTTTAAAAAAGGAATTTCCGATGATTTTTTTACCGTTTAGTCCATAGTCTCTAATCCATTTAGAAGAAGCGGAGAGGTAATTCAACTCTTTGTCAAACATCGCAATGGATGTCGGTGCCTGCTGAATGAAAATGGCTTGTTGTTCAATTTCATTTTTGGTTTCAGTGATGTCCTGATGAGTTCCAAACATCATCAACGGCTTGCCATCCTCAGTCCATGAAAACACCTTTCCTCTATCATACACCCAAACCCAATGCCCGTCTTTATGCTTCATTCTGGCCTCACATTCGTAAAAATCTGTTTTTTTCTCAAAACAGTCTTGAAGCTTTTTGGAGGAAACTTCAAGGTCTTCAGGATGAGCCAATTTTGTCCAAGTCTCTATAGAAATTGGGGCTAATTCGGCCAGCGTGTATCCTGTGATTTCAGCCCACCTTTCATTAAACACAGCCTCGCCCGTTTGAACATTCCATTCCCAGGTTCCAAGATTAGTCCCCTCAATAGCGTTTTTAAACTTTGCCTGCTCAGCTTGGAGTTTAAGTCTATTGATTTTGCGTTGGTGGATGTCTTGAAAAGTCCCGTATAACCTAATACATTTTCCATCGGCAAATTCCGGAAGTCCAATGGCCCGAACCCACTTTTCTTTTTTATTATATGTTAAAAGGATAAGTTCGACATCATAAGGTTCTCCTTTTTCAAGCGCATTTTTTACGACTCGTTGGATCAATTCTTTACTATGCCCATCCTTATAAAAATCTATCGCTGTTTCCAGATCAGGTTGAAAATCATCTGGTACTTCATGTATCAATCTGGTCACTCGGCTCCAATAGGGCTTTTGTGTCTCTAGATCTATGTTCCAGTATCCAATTTTTGATGCTAAGTTGCATTGAAAAGTAAAGTCCTCCTGCTCGATTTTTGCAGTTTGGTCTTTGATAAAAAATAATAAATCAGGCGAGTTTGCTTTTAATCTCTGTCCGATGAGTTGGAGATGAAGGCGCTTTCCATTTACATGCTTGGCTCGGAGTATAAAATTTATTTTCCCTCCTCTTTCAGCTGAAATTTTTCCAATTGCATCCAAAAATGCCGTGAGATCTGAAGGCTGAACGAGATTAAAAAAACCAGGATAATTCTTTCCAATAGGAAAACCTAATAGATTTTTAAGAGATATGTTGCTTTTTTCCTCCCAATCCGAATTTTGTGTGAGTTGTAAAATCCCATCACATAATTCAGTTTCAATCAGGTTGAGGATGTTTTTTGAAGAAGAAAATTCTTCAAAAAGAGGTGAAATGCTGCTCATCAATACATTATTATTTCAAACCTATTTTACAGGTTATCAAGTAGGGAATCAAGAAATTTTAAGGGAGGAAATAAGCTATACAGTCTTCATTCACAATTCAATCAAATTGATAACTCATAATCGTAAAATTGGTTTTGATTGATTTTTTAGGTCATTTGATCATCAAATGACTGCATTAGGAGACTCCCTCTGCATGGTCTATTGTCTGACCATCCAAGCTCAAATAAGAAGCCATAGCATCTGCTGTCATACAGGAATGAACAGGTAGTATTCCTATCACATCTCCAATTTTCACCTTTTGTAGAAAGCTCTCGGAAGCCTTTATAATGCCATGCTCCTGAGAAATACTTTTTAAATAGGACCTTTCACTAGGTTCAGAAATTTTCCAGCCAGATTCTTCCAGTTGGACCACTTCGCCGAAATTATTTGTGCCATCAGGCTCTTTCAACACATCTTTGGCCAAATGAACCCCACCACCATGAACAAGCACTTCTTTTCTTTCTTTATTAATATCGACCACTGGAACTGCAAGAGCAACAGCTATCTCTTCTTTTGAACAACCGCCAAGTTTGGCTTGCATTAAGTCAAAAAAGACAAAATTTCCAGGTCCCATTTCATCGATATCTCCGAAATCTTCCATCACTGCACAACCGGGAGTATCTCCTGTTCGAGTAACTAGGTGCGGATATTCAGATCGATATTTGGCCTTCAGCATCCCTAATGCATTTCTGGTTTGCTCATAGAGTTCTGGAATGTCAGGCTTATAATAGGAATGACCTGCATGGATGTAAAAACCTTTAAAATATAGCTTATCAGACTTCTTAGCTGTTCTCAAGATTTCTTCAATCAGTCCAAAATCCGAAACCTTGACGCCCGTTCTGCCATATCCGGCATCTATTTCTATGAAGAAACCTACTTTTTCAGTCAATTGGTCTACCAATTTTTGAGTGGTGATTGGGTTGATCAATTGAACTGAAAGGATTTGATTTTTGGCTAATTCATTCAGCTTATTTATTTCCAATGAATTAAAAGGAAAAGCTATATGGATATTATCCCAGCCTTGTCCGCATAGATATGCAGCCATCTTGATTGATGAAGCTGTTAATTCTTTGATTCCAAAATCCTTTGCCCAAGTCCCAATAATTCTAGATTGAGCAGTCTTCCAATGTGGAGCAAGTTTCATTTCATGCCGAGCAGCTTTATCTGCCATTCGTTTAATATTTGCCCGGCATTTTTTCTCATCGATCAGCAGAGTAGGGGAAGTGATTTTTGATAGGTAGGTCATTGTGGTTTGATAGCATTAAAATTTACCTGAAAGTAAAAAAGATTTTTGAGCTTGGAAATGAATAATTCATGAATTACTGCTATCCAATAAGCTTTGAAGATTAAAATTAGAGATTGATTGAAATACTGAAATTGACTATTCCTATTTCGAGTTTATCCTGCGGAAGGATTTTGAACAAGACTGGTATTCTGTATTATTTCATTTTTCTGAGTTGGATTTTGGAATTTTAGCCTCCGATTTTGAAACAATTGTAGAATTTACCCACACCCTTAGCGATAGCCCGCCAATTGTACTAATTTTGTGTCCCAAAATAAAAGGCCGATTTTAGCGGACTTGTATCCAATATTCAACACCTTAAGCGCAGTCTAAACTTCATGGAAGCAAAAAAAATCCGAAGTACATTCATTGAGTTTTTCCAGTCTAAACAGCATCAGTTTGTTCCTTCTTCTCCAATAGTTGTTAAAAATGACCCTACCCTGATGTTTACAAACGCAGGGATGAATCAATTTAAAGATGCTTTTTTAGGAAATGAGCAGGCTAAATACGCCCGAGTAGCCAATTCACAAAAATGTCTTCGTGTAAGTGGAAAGCACAACGATTTGGAGGAAGTCGGAGTGGACACTTACCACCACACCATGTTTGAAATGCTGGGCAATTGGTCCTTTGGAGATTATTTCAAAAAAGAAGCTATTGAATGGGCTTGGGAATTACTGACTGAGGTGTATCAATTACCAAAGGACAGATTATATGTTTCTGTTTTTGAAGGTGACCAGGATGACAATTTACAAATGGATCAAGAGGCCTATGATTTCTGGAAAAAAATTGTTCCAGAAGATAGAATCATCATGGGGTCCAAAAAGGATAATTTTTGGGAAATGGGAGATACAGGTCCTTGTGGTCCTTGTTCAGAAATCCACATTGATTTGCGCTCTGAGGAAGAAAGAAAGCAAGTTGCCGGGAAGGATCTGGTAAATAATGATCACCCTCAAGTCATTGAAATATGGAACTTGGTGTTTATGCAGTATAACAGACTTTCTGATGGAAGTCTAAAAGAATTGCCTGCCAAGCATGTTGATACTGGAATGGGCTTCGAGCGACTTGTAAGAGCAATACAGCATAAGTCGTCCAATTATGATACGGATTTGTTTATGCCTTTCATTTCCTTTTTGGAAGGTAAATCTGGGAAAAAGTATGGGCAAGATGAGCAAACTGATATTGCATTTAGGGTTATCGTCGACCATATCAGAGCAATTTCTTTTACCATAGCAGATGGACAATTGCCATCCAATAATAAAGCTGGTTATGTGATCAGAAGAATTCTCAGAAGAGCTGTGAGGTATGGATATACTTTCTTGGATTTTCAGGAGCCATTTTTATATGAATTGAGCCCATTGATCTCAGCCAACTTTGGGGAGATTTTTCCAGAGGTAAAGCAACAGCAGGAATTTATTGCAAAAGTGATTCAGGAAGAGGAAACATCTTTCCTGAGAACCTTGGATAAAGGCTTAAAGATGCTGGATCAAATCAAGGCGGACTTGAGAGCTCAAAATGAAACCGTGATTTCAGGAAAAACTGCCTTTGAATTATATGATACCTATGGTTTTCCACTGGACTTAACTTCTTTAATTGCAAGAGAAGGTGGCTTTTCACTGGATGAAAAAGGCTTTGCCTTTGAGATGGAAAAACAAAAAAATCGATCTAGAGCAGCTTCAGAATCCGAAACCGGAGATTGGGTTTCAGTGCATGATGATGAAGGTGTGGACTTTATAGGTTATGATTTTACTGAGGCTTATTCCCACATCATCAAATACAGGGTAGTTAAGGATAAAAAAGGAGATAAGTATCAGTTGGTGCTGGACAAAACTCCATTTTATGCAGAAAGTGGCGGTCAGGTAGGGGATACCGGTTACTTGATATCTGAATCGGAAAAAATAAGAGTAGTAGACACCAAAAAGGAAAATGACCTGATTGTTCATTTTGTTGAAAAACTGCCAACGGATCCAAGTTTGAAGTTTTCAGCTGAGGTGGATAAGGGCAAGCGGTCCTTAACTATGAATAATCATACTGCTACTCATTTGTTGCAATCTGCTCTTAAACAGGTGCTAGGAGAACATGTGCAGCAAAGAGGTTCCTTGGTGAATGATCAAATCCTCAGGTTTGATTTCTCCCACTTTGCTAAGATGACTGAAGAAGAAATCTCTCAGGTTGAAGACATTGTCAATTCCAAGATTCGGGAGAATATCCCGCTTTTGGAAAAAAGAAATGTCCCTATTGAAGAAGCTAAGCAAATGGGCGCAACTGCTTTGTTTGGTGAAAAATATGGGGATTATGTGAGAGTAATCACCTTTGATCCAAACTTCTCAGTCGAACTTTGTGGTGGTACTCATGTTCCTTCCACAGCACAAATTGGGCTATTCAAGATTCTTTCAGAGGGATCTGTAGCTTCAGGGGTTCGAAGGATAGAAGCTATAACTTCTTTGGAAGCAGAGAAATATCTGAAAGCTCAGGAAAATCTCTTGAAAGAACTTCAGGACCTGTTAAAGAACCCTAAAGACTTGAAGAAAGCGGTGGAATCTTTGTTGCAGGAAAAAGCGGAATTGAAGAGCGAGCTGGATAAATTATATCAAGAGAAAGCTTCAGGAGTTAAAGCAGATCTTTTAAAGCAATTTGTAGAAAAGGATGGAGCAAAAATTCTTTTGGCTCAAATTAGCCTTCCGAATGCAGACTCCTTGAAGAAATTGGCTTATGAATTGAAAAATGAAGTAGCTGATGCCTTTGTAATTCTTGCAGCAGAAATCGAAGGAAAACCGCAAATAGCTGTTATTTTGGACGAAAATTTGATCTCATCTAAAAACTTGAATGCGGGTCAAATTGTCCGTGAATTAGCCAAGGAGATTCAGGGTGGAGGAGGAGGTCAACCTTTCTTTGCTACAGCAGGTGGCAAAAAATTGGAAGGCCTTCCAGACGTGATTAGCAAGGCAAAGCAAATGTTTTTATAAGCGCTGAATAAGTAAATATGATTAGCGAAGATTTAAGAAATAAATATCAGTTGGTAATTGGGCTGGAGGTTCATGCCCAATTGCAGACTGTGAGTAAAATATTTTCAGCCGATTCTACTGAATACGGTAATCTTCCTAATACCCAAATATCTGTAATTACCCTAGGGCATCCAGGCACATTACCGAAGATCAATAAAAAGGTGGTGGAGTATGCAGTGAAAATGGGGTTAGCCTGTAATTCTGAAATCACGCGATTTAATATTTTCTCCCGAAAAAATTATTTCTATCCAGACTTGCCTAAGGGCTATCAAATTACCCAAGATAAAGGGCCTATTTGCGTGGGTGGGACAGTACCTATTCAGCTTTCAGACGGAACCAAAAGAGATATCCGACTCAATCGGGTACATATGGAAGAGGATGCAGGTAAATCAATTCACTTGGCAGGTGAAACAGATACTTTTGTGGATTTTAACAGAGCAGGTACTCCATTAATTGAAATCGTTTCTGAACCGGATATGCATAGCCCAGAAGAGGCTTATGCTTTTTTGACTGAGATTAAAAAGCTCGTTGAATATTTAGAAATATGTGATGGAAACATGGAAGAGGGATCTCTTCGATGCGATGCCAACGTATCTGTCATGCTCAAGGGCGCCAAAGAACTTGGAAAAAAAGTTGAAGTGAAGAACATGAATTCTTTCAGAAATGTCTTTCGGGCTATTGAGCACGAGCATGAAAGAATAATCGGGCTGTTGGAAGAAGGCAAGGAAATTGTCTCTGAAACAAGAACTTTTGATGCCAATTCGGGTACAACTGCCAGCATGCGTACCAAGGAAGATTTAAATGATTACAGGTATTTTCCTGAGCCTGACTTGAGTCCGGTGGTGATTTCTGAAGAATGGTTGAGCTCCATTCAGGAACAGATGCCAGAGCTTCCTCGTGAACTGCAATCCAGGTTTGTCAATGACTACGGGCTTCCGGATTATGATGCCAGTTTCTTGACAGAATCAAGATCCATTGCCTTATGGTTTGATAATCTTTGTAAAATCACTTCTAATTATAAAGCGGCATCCAACTGGATGATGGGACCGATTAAGTCCTATTTGAATGAAAGTGGAGCCTCAATTTCAGATTTTCCGATTCCGGCTACCAAGTTGGGAGAATTGATTGAGATGATTGATGAGGGGCATGTTAGCTTCACAGCTGCTCAGCAAAAGATTTATCCTGAAATGCTTAATCAATCTGAAGAAAGTCCTCTTCAAATTGCTCAGCGGTTAAATTTGATCCAGGAAAGCGATGAAGATTCTTTGTTGCCTATAGTTGAAAGTGTGATCAGTGAAAATGCTTCTAAGGTAAAGGAGTATAAATCAGGTAAAAAGGGATTAATGGGGATGTTTATGGGACAGGTAATGAAAAAGTCTCAAGGAAAGGCAGATCCAAAAGTCGCCACTAAATTATTGACAAAAATTCTAGACAATTAATATGAAAAAAATACTCAGCTTAAGTTTTCTGGCTGTTTTCACAATATTGGTTTCCTGTGGAAGCAGACAGTCTAATACGGATGGAAAAGTCCTTGTTTCGGGGAAAGTTGAAAATGCTCCGGCAGGAGTGGTTGTTCTTTCTCAGTTTACAGAATCAAGACCAAAGGTTTTAGATACCTTGGAGGTTAACTCCAAAGGGGAATTTGAATATGAGGTGGCTGTTGATTCTCCTACCTTTTATGAATTGAATCTTTATGGTCAACGCTCAGTAAGGCTAGCTCTTTTGGATGAAAATGTGCAGGTTTATTATGATTTCTCCAAACCAGAGGAAATTAAAATCGAGGGTTCTCAAGACTCTCAGGAGATGCTCAAACTGGAAAAGCTGATGAATGATTATCAAGCTGAAGTGAATAAGCTAAACGAAGCTTATTATGAAGCCATGAGTAGTAATAACTCAGATGCTATCCGAAGTATCCAAGAGCAGGCAATGGAATTGGAAGCTCAGCAATCTGAAAAAGTAAAAGCGACTATAGAAAGTATGGGAGATAGCTTTGCCTCTCTTGCTGCGGTAGGCTTATTAAATCCAAAAAATGATTTTCCATTTTTGGATCAATTGGTTTCTGATCTGAATGAAAACTACCCTAACACGAAATCAATCCTTCAGTTAAAACAACAACTGGATGAAATGAGAAAGTTATCTGTAGGGCAGCCTGCCCCTGAGATTGAATTACCTAATCCTCAAGGGGAAATGGTAAAGCTTTCTGATATGAAAGGGAAGTACGTGCTGATTGATTTTTGGGCTGCTTGGTGTAAGCCTTGTCGTCAGGAAAATCCTAATCTTGTAAGAATGTACAATCTTTATAAAGATAAAGGCTTTGAAGTATTTGGAGTCTCTTTAGACAGAACCAAAGAAGACTGGTTGAAAGCTATTGAAGACGATGGTCTGACTTGGACTCATGTTTCAGATCTTCAGTATTTTAATTCCAAAGCTGCAGAGACCTATCAAATCAATGCCATTCCAGCTACTTATATGCTGGATCCTGATGGGAAAATCATCGCTAAAGATTTACGCGGACCTAGTCTTGAAAATAAGCTTGCAGAGATTTTTGATTAATATTTCTGACCAAAAATGAAGAACCCTGTCACCAAAAATGACAGGGTTTTTTTTATGAAAAAAACCTTCGTTTTAGCGAAGGTTTTCAGAGCAGAAATTCTATTTCATAAAAGGAAGGAGGAAAAAGTACCAAACAGTCCTTCCTTTAAAAATTGGTTCTTTTAAAAAGGAATAGCAAAAGTTGTTTATCACCCGAGACAAATCTAATAAAAATATTCAAAAGAAAAACACATCAAAAATTCTTTCTTTTTCAATAAATATAAATATTCATAGAAATGATTGTTTTTTAATACAAGAAGTATGGCTGGTGTGCTCCAAACGGCATTTTTATTTTTTCGGTTATTTTTTGATTAATTTCAGTTTGACAAAAATTGACATAAAAAAAACCGAAGATTTTCTTCGGTTTCTTTTTAAAGCGTGATTTTTTAGTGTTTTTCAATCTTTTCGTAGCTGGCAATTACCCCCCTGACCATTGCTGAACTGAAGCCTTGATGTTCCATTTCATTCAGTCCTACGATAGTGCAGCCTTTGGGAGTGGTCACTTTATCTATTGCTGCTTCAGGATGCATGTTCTTCTGTATCATCAGTTCGGCAGCACCCTTCACAGTTTGATTGACAATTTTACTGGCAGTTACAGAATCAAATCCAATTTGAATACCTCCTTGAATCATTGCTCTCATAAAGCGTAAAACATAAGCAATACCACAGGCACCTAAGACTGTTGCTGCTTCCATTAAATTTTCATCGATGGTTTGAGTAAATCCAATCGAATTAAATAGCTTTTCAATCAATGCAATTTGTTCTGCATTTGCATTTTGTTGACAAATGCAGGTTATCGATTCTTGAATATCTGCTGCAATATTGGGCATAGCACGGAAACAGACTGTCCGAGGATCTAGGGTTTTATACATTTCCTCGAGGCTTATTCCGGTAGCTAGCGAAATAATAATCTGTTTTCTAGGGTTCAGAACCTCTTTGATTTCATTTAATATGGGAGTGACATTGTAGGGTTTCACCCCTAAAATCACCAAATCAGCCTCCTGAGCAGCAGTAATATTGTCAGAGCTGATTGTGACTCCCAGTTGGGAATAGGAAGATAGACTACTGATTGACCTTTTAGTCAAAGTCAGATTCTTCGCAACGAAGCCTTGGGTTTCCAATAAGCCATTTGCGATGGAAGTCCCTAAATTCCCACAGCCTATGATTGCTATTTTTTTATCTGTGATCATGAATTTTTCAATTTTTAGCAAATAATCTTCATTAAAGGTAATTAAATGCGCTATTTATTAATAGATACTTAAGAAAAAGCTGAAAATGATATCAATTACTTTTTTTACAAGTTTGGCAAAAGTTAATTAAGCTTTAAGATTGAATCCACTGCTTTAATGGTAGAATATTCCATTAACATGACTATTTTTGGCCCTGCAATTGCACAAAAGCGGGTAGGTTTGTTTCAAAACCTGCCTTTGCGTTTTTATAATAGCTACTGATGCCGAAATTAATTCGTATTACAACTGTTCCTCTTTCTTTAAATCTTTTGCTTTCAGGGCAAATGAAATATATGAAAGAAAAGGGTTGGGAGGTAATTGCGGTCAGTTCTGATGGTAAAGAAATTCCACAAGTCGAAAAAAGAGAAGGGGTTAAGCACATTACAATTCCTTTTACAAGAAAAATCACCCCATTTCAGGATTTAAAATGCGTTTGGAAATTGTACCAACTTTTCCGAAATGAGAAACCTGATATAGTTCACACACATACACCCAAGGCAGGTTTGCTTGGAATGATAGCAGCAAATTTAGCGGGTGTCAAAATTCGGATTCATACTTTAGCGGGCATTCCTGCCATGGCTGCCGAGGGTCAAAAAAAAGGACTTTTAGAAAGTGCTGAAAAATGGACCTATTCCAACGCTACTGAGGTATGGCCTAATTCTCATGGATTAAAAAATTTCGTGATTGAAAAAGAGCTAAGCTCTGAGCGTAAATTAAAAGTAATCGGAAGTGGCTCCTCTAATGGAGTGGATTTAGCTAAATACAATCGGTCTGCGCTAAAGGAAAATCACTTGGTTGCCGCAACGATGAGAATCTTACCAGGAGAAGATGATTTCTTAATCTTAGCTGTAGGAAGGCTTGTCAAAGACAAAGGTATTGAGGAGTTGGTTCGGGCTTTTTTGGCTTCAAAGATAGTGTCCAGTTCAAAATTGGTTTTGTTAGGCAGTTTTGAACAAGATTTAAATCCACTCTCCCCGGAAATAATTCAGACCATCCAAGATCATCCAAGGATAGTTCAAATAGACTGGACTGATCATGTAGCTCATTACATGGCTTTGGCAGATGTCTTGGTTCATGCCTCCCATAGAGAAGGCTTTCCCAATGTTTTGTTGGAAGCAGGAGCGATGCAGCTGCCTGTGATTTGCTCTGATATAATTGGTAATTCAGATATCATTAGCCAGCAAAAAACTGGGCTAATTTTTCCTGTAAAAAATGAAGAGGTTTTAAGAGAAGCACTGGAATTTGCATTCGTAAAAAGAGATAAAATGCAATTACTGGCCGCAAACCTTTTTAAAGAAATCAGTGAAAAATATGAGAGAACGAAGCTTCATCAAGAAATATTTTCCAATTATCAACGCTTGATTGAAGAGGTTGAGAAAAGTGAATAGTATATATTTGAATTAATAATGAATAGTTATTTTTCCCTATGAAGTATTTGGTCACCGGTACAGCCGGTTTTATTGGATTCCATGTTGCAAAAAAACTGATTGAAAGGGGAGAACAGGTAGTAGGCTTGGATTCGATCAATGACTACTATGATATCAATCTAAAATACGCTCGTTTGGAGCATATGGGCATTGAAAAGGAAAAGCTTAACTATGGAAAATTACTTCAGTCTAATAAGTATCCAGAATATTCATTTATACAGCTTGATTTAACAGAGAAAGAGAAGTTGTCTGAACTTTTTAAAGCTGAAAAATTTGATGTTGTAATCCATCTTGCGGCACAGGCAGGTGTAAGATATTCCCTAACGAATCCAGAAGTATACATTCAAAGTAATATCATTGCTTTCCTGAATATTTTGGAGTGCAGTCGCTATAATCCAGTCAAACACTTGGTTTATGCATCTTCCAGTTCAGTGTATGGTGCAAATGAAAAATTACCTTTTTCAACCTCTGATTCAGTAGATCATCCTATCTCTTTGTATGCAGCCTCAAAGAAATCCAACGAATTGATGGCTCATACATACAGTCACTTATTTGGAATACCTACTACTGGCTTACGCTTCTTCACCGTTTACGGTCCATGGGGTAGACCAGATATGGCTTTATTTCTTTTTACTGAGGCAATTTTGAAAGGGGAACCTATCAAAGTCTTTAATCACGGAGAGATGAAAAGGGACTTCACCTATATTGATGATATAGTTGAAGGAATTCTTAAAGTAGCTGATAGGCCTGCAAGACCCAACCCTGATTTTGACCCTCAAAACCCAGATCCAGGAAGTGGGAGGGCCCCGTATAAAGTGTATAATATTGGTAATTCCTCTCCTGTATTGTTGATGGATTATATCAAGGCAATCGAGAAGGGACTAGGCAAAAAGGCGAAAATGGAACTTCTACCTTTACAGCCTGGTGATGTTCCTGCTTCACACGCAGAAGTTTCTGACTTGATCAGAGATACCGGATATAAACCTGATACAAAAATTGAAGATGGAGTTCAGGCATTTACTGATTGGTACTTAGATTATTATAAAAAAACTATAAATGAGTAAATCAATTTTAATTACAGGCGGAGCTGGATTTATTGGTTCCCACGTAGTACAACTTTTTGTAGAGAAATATCCTTCTTATAAGATTGTGAATTTGGATGCCCTTACCTATGCCGGCAATCTTGAAAATCTAAAGGCTGTAGAAAATGCTTCCAATTATTACTTTGAGAAGGTTGATATTCAAGATGCTTTGGAATTGGAAAAAGTATTTGAAAAACACGCCATTACCGATGTAATCCACCTTGCAGCAGAATCTCATGTAGATAGGTCAATATCTGATCCTTTGGCATTTGTGAAAACCAATGTTTTTGGAACAGTCAATCTATTGAATGCTGCCAAAAAAGCCTGGGAAGGAGAATTGGATCAGCACTTATTTTACCATGTTTCCACAGATGAAGTTTATGGATCACTGCATGATGGAGGCTTCTTCTTAGAGACTACTCCTTACGATCCTCAATCGCCTTATTCTGCTTCCAAAGCAGCTTCTGATCATTTTGTGCGGGCCTATGCAAATACCTACAAAATGAAAACGGTTGTTTCAAATTGTTCTAACAATTATGGACCAAATCATTTTCCTGAGAAATTGATCCCACTTTGCATCAACAATATCAAGAATATGAAACCGCTTCCAGTTTATGGAAAAGGGGAAAATGTCAGAGATTGGCTGTTTGTGAAGGATCATGCTCGAGCAATTGACACAGTATTTCACCAAGGAAAAGCAGGGGAAACGTACAATATCGGTGGATTCAACGAGTGGAAAAATATTGATATCGTTCGTCTGCTTTGCAAGAAAATGGATGAAAAGCTAGGTAGGGAAGAAGGTACTTCTGAGAAGCTGATCACATTTGTGAAAGATAGAGCTGGTCATGATTTGAGGTATGCCATTGACTCATCCAAAATCAAAAACGAGCTAGGTTGGGAGCCAAGTTTGCAGTTTGATGAGGGAATAGATATCACCATTGATTGGTACTTGGTCAATGAGGAATGGCTAGACCATGTGACCTCGGGAGCTTACCAAGATTACTACCAACAACATTATCATTGATCTACAACCGGCCTAGTGCCGGTTTTTTTATCGACTTTATACAGAATTAAACCTGCTAGAATTAGGATCAACCCGGCAAGACTTTCTTTTGGTTTCTCCCAGAAAATATATCCTGAAACAAACAAACTAAAGACGATATAGCAATACTGAAGAAGGGGTTTGAAAGGAGAGCGAAAACCCTTGGATTTAGAAACCTTTAAAGAAGAGTAAACTGTGATGGTTCCCATTATTTGTAGAATAAATCCAGCGTAGATCATTACCTGCTCAAAAGAACCGCTTAAGAAAAGGATTAGACTGAAAAGTGTATTGATTAAAATAGCTCTAACGGGAATTCCTTTTGAGTTTGTTTTGGATAGAGGCTTCCAGATTTTAAAATCCTTAGCCATGGCATAAGTAACTCTTGGTCCAACCCAAGCATATCCTGATATGGTGGCAATTAATTGAATCCCTATTAAGATGCTTACCCACATGGCTCCCGATTCACCAAAGATATTCTTAAAAGAAATCTCAGCTACTTCAACTTGACCCAGCAATTGCTCTTGGTTAGCATGTTTGAGAAAAACCAATTGCATTAAAACATATAGAACTAATACCAAGCTTGTTGCAGCTAAAAGGGCTTTTGGAAGATTTTTCCCGGGATTTTCTATTTCTTCTACAATATATGCAGCTGAATTCCAGCCTGTGTAGGCATAAAATACATAAACCAGAGAAACTGCAAATCCAGGCAGAACCACTTCATTTTTCCAGGTTCCTGAGAAATCCAAAGCAGATGTAGAAATTTGATTTGAAAGACTTAAACCTATTCCAATTAATCCCAGAATAAATAGGATCTTGATTAGGGTGAAGAGATTTTGAAACTGTGAAGAGCGCTTGATAGAGAAAATATGTGTAAGCGGAATAAAAAGTAAAAATGCCAATCCTGGATAGATTCCTGCTCGAATGATAGGGTTTAAATAGTTATTCATTGCCATGGCAGCAATAGCGATAGGAGCAGAAAATCCTACAGTTAAAGAAACCCAAGCATATAAATAGCCGATGGAAGGATGCAGGGTTTCTGATAAAAAAATATAGTCACCTCCACTTTTTTTAAAATGAGTTCCCAACTCAGCATATATCAAAGCGCCGATTAAGGCCATGATACCTCCAATTACCCACAAAAGAATGATTGACCAGGTATTTTGAACCTGAAGGAGTTGAAAGCCAAGACTTGTAAATACCCCAGTTCCGATCATATTGGCCATCACAAGGCCCGCGGCGGTTTTCCAGGAAATTTTAGCTGTATCTGGCATTTTTCATTTTAATTATAGGATCACTTCTGAGCTTCCTTCTCCAATATTGACCTGATAGAATTCAGGTTCGATGCCAAATTGTTTGAAATATGCTCCTGTAAGCTCCTTTTGAAAAGATTGGGAAGATTTCCGCTCAATGAGATTGATGGTACATCCTCCAAATCCACCTCCCATCATCCTAGATCCTAAAAGACCTTCAAAGCCTTTTGAAAAATTGACCATAAAATCCAATTCCTCACAGCTCACTTCATATAAATGTTGCAATCCTTCGTGTGATTCGTAAAGCAATTTACCCAGCTCATGAAAATCTTTATTTTTAAGTGCCTTACTTGCAAGCTGAACTCTGTTGATTTCTCCAAGTACAAAGCTTAATCTTTTAGCTTGTGTCTCATTGATCAATGAAGAATAGGTATTGAGATCTTCAATCGTCAAATTTCTAAAGCTTTTTTCAACTCCTTTAGCATCGGATAAAACTTCGAGGGCGGTTTCGCATTCCCTTCTTCGAGTATTATATTCGGAATCACCCAAGCTGTGTTTGACTAATGTATTGGCGAGAATCAAGGTGTACTCTCCAAGTTCACAGGGAAAATATTCATATTCCAATGTGTCGCAATCCAGCCTGATCACCTGGTTTTCTTTGGAAAACACTGAGGCAAATTGATCCATAATACCGCAATTCACCCCCACAAAATTATTTTCGGCTGCTTGAGAAATTAGCGCAATCTCTTTTCTGGAAAGATTTAATTCAAAATACTCATTGATTGCAAATGCAGTGGCACATTCCAAAGCCGCAGATGAGGATAGTCCCGATCCGAAGGGAACGTTTCCGTCTATTGTAGCGTCAAATGCAGGGATTTTTTTTCCGACTTTTATTAATTCATCTATAACTCCAATCACATATTTCGCCCAGCCTGATGGGATGGAATTGTAAGTAGACAGGGTAAAAGAAACCTCCTCTTGTTGGTTTAATGAGAAAATCCGAAAGGTGTCAGTTTCATTTTTTGAAATACAAAAGGTGACTTCTTTGTCAATCCCCGCTGGCATTACCCAGCCGTTATTGTAATCTATATGCTCTCCAATCAAATTGATTCTTCCGGGAGAACGAAAAACTCTTGGCTTCTTTTGGTATCTATTTTGGAATTCTTGAATGGCTTTTTGGCTAAAATTCGAAGAGAACATGAGTGAATGTTGGCTAATAGGTTTAAGGACCTGAATATAAATATTGTGCTGAAATTTGTGCTTCTTAGAATAAAGAAAGGCTGACTAAAAATAGCCAGCCTTTCATTTTTTCTAGGTTTGAATTTATTTTTCTTTCACACCTTCAAAAAGGTTTACAGGAGTGTTTTTTACTTTCTCTTCGAAAGCTTTCCACTCTCCACTCATAAACTCTTCCAGTACTTTAAAGGCCTCTTCTGCGGACTCTTTTGCATGTTGGTAGAGCCTTTCTTCAGTTTCTCCCGGTGCTCCGTAGGATGAGCCTACATACCTTCTAGGTGCAAACTGCATAGTCATGGTAGTAGGGTAGAGGTTTCTCACGATTCCCTGACCTTCTCGGGTTGGTCCATTAAAGGCTTCTTTAACTGTTTCCAGTTTTTTCTTGATTTCCTTGGCTGCTTTTGCCAATTCTTTTGCCTCTTCTGAATCCAGGTCCTTGGTCATGTCTTCCACCTTCTTGATAGCTTTTTCTGCTTCACTCATTTGATTGGTTGCTGTGCTCATTTCTGTCTGCAAAGCTTCCAACTTCTTAGTGAAGTCTTCTCTGGCTTTTAGGTTTGCTAGTTGAATCTCGATTCTTGGATCTGCATACACATTAATAGAAGTTTCAGCTTTTTCCTCACCATATACAAACTCTACTTTGTAAGTTCCAGGAAGTGCATCTCCACCGCTAGGTTCGTAGAATCCATTTCTTCGTCCACGGTTTCCTCCGGCATTTTCTGCTGTAGATTTTCTGTCTAGACCCCAGTTAACTCTATTTACCCCTTTTTGAGGTGCAGTTTTCAAGGTTCTGATTTGTTCTCCTGCTTGATTATAAATATTCACAGTGACTGTATCCAACTTTTCTTTGTCATCATTGATGATAAAGCTTAGTCTTCCTCCTGTTTCTCTATTTTCTCCAGCATATTTTCCATCAGCCGGGAATCGCTCACCATGTGGCTGTTGAATTTCTACTTGATAAGCATCAGGAGCTGGAACAGCCGTTATTTTTGCTGCCGGAGCTTTTCCTCCATTAGCTGCAAAAATTCTTAAAGGTCTGATATCATCCAGAACCCACATGGATCTTCCGAAGGTGCCTATTACCAAGTCAGCCTCTCTTTCCTGAATGGTCATATCGTATGTGGAGACAGCTTTCGGATAGCCATGTTCCCATTTGTTCCAGGTTTTTGCCTTATCGAACGAAACGTACAATCCATACTCAGTTCCTAGGAAAACTAGATTAGGCTGCTCTACATCTTGCATAATGGATAAGGCATATCCCCAAACTTTTGAATCATCTGCTATTCTGGTAAATGTTTTTCCAAAGTCTTTGCTATGGTAGGCATAAGCTGAAAAGTCATTGTTTCTATAATTATTTGCAATGACCCACACTTCTCCTGCTTCGTAGGTAGAAGCTTGAACTTGAGGAATCCAGCTTGCTTTTGGAAGTCCTGTCAGCTTGGAAGCTACATTGTTCCAGGTTTTTCCACCATCTTGGGTTACTTGCAAGTTGCCGTCATCCGTACCCACCCAAATAACATTAGGATCAACTGGACTCGGAGCTATGGCAATAATTGTAGTATGATTTTCTGCTCCTGTGATATCAAAGGTCAAACCTCCTGTTTGTTGCTGCCTTTGCTTGGTTGAATCATTGGTTGTCAAATCCGGTGAAATAATTTCCCAAGTTTCCCCACTATCAGTTGACTTATGCAAAAACTGCGAACCGTAATATACGGTATTATCATCATGCGGATCTTGTGCAATTGCAGCATTCCAGTTGAATCTCAAGAACACGTCTTTATCTGGATGTGTAGGCTTGATGAATCGGTTGTGACCTGTCAATTTATCAAAGCGGGTCACATTCCCACCCTGAGACATGGTATATCCATATCTTGAATCTGCTGGATGGGGAACAACGTCAAATCCATCACCAAATGATACTTCTTGCCAATATGTATTTCTAATTCCATCTCTTCTCCAGATATAGGCTGGGCCTACCCAAGAGCCATTGTCTTGCATGCCTCCATAGATATTATACGGAAGCTCATTATCAACATTGACGTGATAGAATTGGCCTACTGGTAACTTTTCTGCGAAATACCAAGTTTTACCTCCGTCACGAGAAATATTCAAGCCACCGTCATTTCCATCAATAAGAAGTTTTGGATCATTTGGGTTGATATACCAAGCGTGATGATCCGGGTGAACTCCTGCATATTGTAAGATTTGCTTGAAAGATTTACCACCATCTTCACTCATTCCAACCCTGGAATACAAAGTGTAAATCCTGTTTTCATTCTTAGGATCGGCATGGATTTCAAAATAATAGAAAGGTCTATCTCCAATATCATCACCACTGTTGATCATACTAAAATTGGAACCCCCATCTTCAGATACATAAAGTGCATTTTTCTTTGACTCAACCAAAGCATAAACCTTATTACTATTTGCAGCAGAAATAGCTAGTCCCATACGTCCTAAGTCTCCTTTTGGTAAACCGTTTTTATCACCCAGCTTTGTCCAATTGTCTCCTCCATCATAAGTCACGTACAAGCCACTAGATGCTCCTCCAGATTCAAAAAACCATGGATATCTTCTGTGTTGCCACATGTTGACAAAGATCTTGTTTGGGTTATTTGGATCCATGATCATTTCACCCACACCAGTTTTTGTATCTACATACAAGATTTTTTTCCAGGTTTTTCCTCCATCTGTAGTTTTGTATAAACCTCGATCTTCTTGCTCACCCCAAGGCGAACCGATCGCCCCCACAAAAACAGTATTGGGGTCATCCGGGTGTACGATGATTCTGTGGATAGCTCTTGTTTTTTCCAAGCCCATCATTTCCCAGGTCTTACCTGCATCAAGTGAGCGGTAAACTCCATAACCTAGGTTTAGAGAGTTTCTTGGATTTCCTTCCCCTGTACCTACCCAGATTACGGAAGGATTTTTTTGGTAAATGGAAATAGCTCCGATAGAATGAACTTTTTGGTCATCAAAAATAGGCTCCCAATGGATACCTCCTGAAGTGGATTTCCAAAGTCCGCCAGATGCAGAACCGGCATAAATAATGGTGGGATCATCGTCAACTGCATCAATAGCAGTAATTCGACCACTCATACCTGCCGGTCCCACATTTCTTGTTTTCATGGATTTAAATAAATCCATATTGACCTGTTGGGCCTGAAGGTTGAATCCCATCATGGCCACTAAAATCAAAATGTAGAGTTTTTTCATGTGTTTTAAATTTGTTTTCTCACTATTCACATGGAATCGTGCCTTTAGAGATAAATTCCCAAAGTACTTAAGTCTTTCAGCTCGATTTCGCAAGGGTGTTGGATTGGTAATTTTTTCTGAAACTAAAGGAAATGATTCAAACCTTTTTCGAAAATTATTTCAATGGAGTAGATAGCTATTTGAGCATCAAACTTACTCTTCTAAGTAAAATTTGATAGTTGGTTTGCCCAGCCTATTCATTTTGATTTTCTTTAGAAAAAAAAATTAAATCTATGCTCACTAAGTACATGAAGCCTTTTGCAGGGCTTTTTCTTTGCTTGATATCGGGTACGGGTGTTTTTGCAAAAACAGGTAGATTCCAACAAGCGGTGGATTACCAAATGGAAGTATCCATGGATGTGAAAACCAATCGATATACCGGTACTCAAGTTCTCACATACACCAACAATTCACCAGATACCCTAAATAGGGTTTTTTATCATTTGTATTATAATGCATTCCAACCAGGAAGCATGATGGATGTAAGGTCCCGTACCATTGCTGATCCGGATAGAAGAGTAGGAGACAGAATCTCTTTACTGTCTCCGGAAGAAATCGGCTATCTGCATGTCAAGTCCTTGACTAAAGACGGAAAGGCTGTAAAATTCAATGAAGAAGAAACAATCTTGGTTGTGGATTTGGATCAGCCGATTTTGCCTAATTCCAATGCAACCTTTGAAATGGCATTTGAAGGTCAAGTACCTGTACAAATCAGGAGATCGGGAAGGGACTCAGAAGAGGGTGTTCGCTACTCCATGTCCCAATGGTATCCTAAGATGGCCAATTATGATGAACAAGGTTGGCATGCAAATCCTTACATAGGTCGTGAGTTTTATGGAATCTGGGGTGATTTTGATGTTAAAATTACCATTGATAAAACCTACACCATTGGGGGAACAGGTTACCTGCAGAATCCAAATGAAATTGGTCATGGCTATGAAGATGCAGGAGTGAAAGTGCCCCAGCCAAAAGGGAATACTTTGACTTGGCATTTTAAAGCTCCGATGGTTCACGATTTTATGTGGGGAGCTGATCCGAAGTACCAGCATGATAAGGTTCAAATGGACAATGGAATAACAGTTCACCATTTTTTTATTCCAGGAGAGAATACCTCTGAGAACTGGGAAAAATTGAAAGAATATACTCCTAAGGCTATAGAATATATGTCCAAGAATTTTGGGCAATATCCTTATAAGCAATTTTCAGTGGTACAAGGAGGAGATGGTGGAATGGAATATGCCATGTCTACTTTAATCACCGGAGAAAGAAGCTTAGGCAGCTTGGTAGGAGTGATGGTTCACGAATTGGCTCATAGCTGGTATCACGGAGTTCTGGCAAGCAATGAATCTTTGTATCCTTGGATGGACGAAGGGTTCACGAGTTATGCCACCAATCTGACTATGGGTGAAATTTTTAGAGAAGGAGTAGGGAATGTTCATGCAGGAAGTTATCGTGGCTACATCAGTTTAGCGAAATCAGGCTTGGAAGAGCCCATGTCTACGCATTCAGACCATTATCATACCAATAGGGCATACGGTTCTGCGGCTTATTCAAAAGGTGCTGTATTTATGGAGCAATTAGGTTACGTAATTGGTAAAGAGGTAAGAGATCGAGGTTTATTGAGATATTTCAATACTTGGAAATTCAAGCATCCCAATGCCAATGATTTGATTAGAATTATGGAAAAGGAAAGCGGAATCGAATTGGATTGGTATAAGGAATATTTTGTTTATACAACAAAGACCATTGACTATGCTATAGGTCCTGTAGAAGCTAGAGGAGATCAAACAGCAGTAACTTTCCAAAGAATTGGTTTAATGCCAATGCCTCTTGATATAGTGGTCACGTATAAGGATGGTGCGCAGGAGCAAATTTATATGCCTTTGGTGATTATGAGAGGTGAAAAAGCCAATGAAGAAGGAATGCCAAAAAGAGTGTATACAGAGGATTGGCCGTGGGTCAATTTAGAAAAGACTATCGTGTTGGATAGAAAATTGGAGGATATTCAATCAATTGAGATTGACCCAAGTAAAAGATTGGCAGATGTAATGCCTGAAAACAATAAAGTGGAGTTTTAAGGCTCCACTTTATTAAAATCCAGTTAAAAAAAAGGTGGCTTTTGAGCCACCTTTTATTTTTTACGGATCAACCGGCGTTTTTCTTGTCTTGAACTTCCTTACGGATGTCCTGTGCCAAGTTTTTCAAATCTTGCATCCCTTTTCTTACTCGGGTTCCGGCTGCTTGATTACCTTTCTCGTAGAATTTTTCGAAATCGCCCTCAAGGCCCATTACAAGATCTTTAACTTCACTAAATCTGCTCATAGTAAAAGTGTGTTTTTTAGGTTGATGATAAGTTTATTTGAATCCAATATAGCCCAAATACTTGCTATTTCAATCCTGAGGGTATTTTTTTTGAATTTTTTTTTATTCTCCGAAGGAAACTGCTATCTCAGAATTTCTGTATTGACCGCTAGTTAGCTTGTCTTTTACAGCTGCAAAGGCCTGAACAGTTTCTTTTACATCTTCCAAAGTGTGAACAGCAGTAGGGATTAAACGCAAGATAATCATGCCTTTAGGTACTACTGGGTAAATCACTACTGAACAGAAGATGTTATAATTTTCTCTCAGGTCATAAGAAAGAGCTGCAGCTTCTCCAACTGTTCCGTTCAAGACCACTGGGGTAACTGGAGAATTTGATTTTCCTGTGCTAAAACCGTTTTCATGTAGCCCGCTTCTCAATGCATTGACTACTTTCCAAAGATTTGCCTTCAATTCTGGTTGGGTTTTTAGAAGCTCCAAACGCTTCAAAGCACCTTCTACCAAAAGCATAGGCAAAGATTTGGCGAAGATTTGAGATCTCATATTGAACCTCAAATAGTGAATCACTTTTTCTTCTCCTGCAATGAAAGCACCAATAGATGCCATAGATTTTGCGAATGTGGAGAAATAAAGGTCTACCTCTTCGATTACTCCCTGCTCTTCATGAGTTCCGGCACCGGTTTGTCCCATAGTTCCGAAACCATGAGCATCGTCAACCAATAAACGGAATTCAAATTTCTTTTTTAGTTCACAGATTTCTTTGAGTTTTCCCTGATCACCAGTCATTCCGAATACACCTTCCGTAATCACAAGGATACCTCCACCTGTTTCAGCGGCAAGTTTGGTCGCTCTTTCCAACTGCTTTTCGCAGTTTTCGATATCATTATGAGGGAAAACATATCTTTTTCCCATGTGCATTCTCAATGCATCAATAATACAGGCATGACATTCCGAGTCGTATACGACAACATCTTTTCTGTCCAATAGAGCATCAATTACAGACATGATGCCTTGATAGCCATAATTCAGTAAGTAGGCTTTCTCTTTGCCTACGAATTCAGCCAATTCATCCTCTAATTTTTCATGCAGTGAGGTTTGGCCTGACATCATTCTAGCTCCCATTGGGTATGCTGCACCCCATTTGGCTGCTGCATCAGCGTCAGTTTTCCTTACTTCAGGATGATTGGCCAGACCCAAATAATTATTCAGAGACCAAGTCAATACTTCTCTTCCCTGAAATTTCATACGGGGAGCAATCTCGCCCTCTAGTTTAGGGAACATGTAATAGCCATCTGAAAACTGAGAGTGTTTGCCCAGCGGGCCCAGATTGGTGTGTAGTTTTGCAAATAGATCCAAAGCTTATTGAATTTAAGTGATAAAGATTTTGCAATGATTTATTCATTCAAAATCCGCCAAAAATAAAACTTAAATGCCTACCAAGCAAAAATCCCTTGTCATACTGCTGCTTTCTTAACATTCCTCAAAATAATTTCCTTAATTCGCTTTTGACTTTGTACAGTACCCAAATTAGATTAGAGATCATGCCAAGTATTAAAAAATTGCTGGTAGCCAATAGAGGGGAAATTGCCCTTAGAATCATGCGCTCAGCAAAGGAAATGGGAATTAAAACCGTTGCAGTTTATTCAGAAGCCGATAGATTATCCCCCCATGTCAAATTTGCTGATGAGGCTATTTGCTTAGGACCTCCACCTTCTAATCAGTCCTATTTATTGGCAGATAAAATAATTGAAGCATGTAAAGAATTAGGAGTAGATGCCATTCATCCAGGATATGGGTTTTTATCAGAAAATGCGGGTTTTTCCCAAAAAGTCAGTGATGCAGGGATCATTTTTGTAGGGCCTTCCCCTGAATCTATTGAGGTTATGGGGAGTAAATTGGCAGCTAAGCAGGCGGTTTCTAAGTATGATATTCCATTGGTTCCGGGGACGGAAGAGGCCATTTCAGATATTGCAGCTGCTAAATCCAAGGCTCAAGAAATCGGATATCCAATCCTGATCAAGGCAAGCGCAGGAGGAGGAGGAAAGGGAATGCGGATTGTAGAATCTGAAGCGGAATTTGAGGAGCAAATGCAAAGGGCTGTTTCTGAGGCACAGTCTGCTTTTGGAGATGGTGCTGTGTTTATTGAAAAATTCATTACTTCTCCACGACATATAGAAATTCAAATTTTGGGCGATCAGCATGGAAATATTGTTTATCTATTTGAAAGAGAGTGTTCTATTCAGAGAAGACACCAAAAAGTAATTGAAGAAGCGCCTTCAGCCGTAGTGACTCCAGAAATGAGAAAAGCCATGGGAGAGGCAGCTGTGGGAGTAGCTAAGGCATGTAATTATTATGGTGCCGGAACAGTGGAATTCATTGTTGACGATAAATTGAACTTTTATTTCCTTGAGATGAATACCCGCCTTCAGGTAGAGCATCCTGTGACAGAGATGATTACGGGAAAGGATTTGGTAAAAGAGCAAATCTGGGTGGCTGAAGGGAAAAAATTGAACTTTGTTCAAGAGGATTTAAAAATTAACGGACATTCACTGGAAGTTCGTGTTTATGCCGAAGATCCGAGAAACAACTTTTTACCGGATATTGGAAAATTAATTACCTATAAAAGACCTCAAGGACCTGGAATTCGTGTGGATGATGGGTTTGAGGAAGGTATGGATATTCCAATTTATTATGATCCAATGATTGCCAAACTAATCACGCATGCAGAATCTAGAGAGGCTGCGATAGACAGAATGTTGAGGGCAATTGAGGATTATGAGATTACAGGAATTCAAACCACATTGGATTTTTGTCGTTTTGCTTTAGAGCATGAGGCCTTCGTCAGTGGAAATTTCGATACCAAATTCGTGGAAAGGTACTTTACTCCTGAAGTTTTGGACCAGAAGCTCTCTCCTGAAGAAGAAGAAATGTTGGCTGCTTTGGCGGTCGAATTTTTCAATGCTCAAAAATCAAAATCAACAAACAAAACTACTGAGTCTAACCCTTCCCAATCTACAAGCATGTGGAGGAATAGATTAAAATAATATGGCTGAAATACTACCATTAAGAGCTTGGAGGTATGCTGAGAAGTTTAGCTCCAAGTTGGAAGAACTTACTGCCCCACTTTTTGATGTGGTTTCTGAAAAGCAGAGAGAACAACTTTACCAAAATCCTTTAAATAGTATACACCTTTCTGTACCTAAAGGTCCCGAGCCTATAGAAAGAGTGAAGAATACTGTTTTAGAATGGAAAAAAGAAGGGATTATCTCTCAGGATATGCTTCCCGGAATTTATGTCTATTATCAATATTTCAGGCTTCCGGGAGAGCATGATGAGCGATGTAGAAAAGGGTTTATAGCTCAGATTAAAGCCTATAATTGGGATGAAAAACAAATTCTAAGGCATGAGAACACGATAGTCTCTGCGGTAAATGATAGAGTAGATCTTTTGAAGGCATCTAAAATCCAGGCAAGTCCCACTCATGGATTGTATGAGGACGAGGAATTCCAATTGGAGAAATACATGGATGCAGCTATTGAATCCCCATTGTATGAATTGGAGGATTACCAAGGAGTAAGGGAAGTTTTGGCGGTGATCCATGACGCAGAGGTTATTCAAAAGTTTTTGAATCTAATTCAAAAAAAGCAAATCATATTAGCAGATGGCCACCATCGCTTAGAAGGAGCTATTTCTTATCGCAATTCGATGAATGGAGAATATCAGGATAAGAAGTGGAAGGCTCATGATTATCATTTAATGTATTTAACCAATGCATTGGCGAATGATCTGAAAATTCTTCCCACTCATCGGCTTTTTTATGATATGGAAATCGAACAATCCACATTAATGAATAAGTTGGAGGATTGGTTTGTAGTCAAAAAATTCCCAGATCCGGATGAATTAGGTAATTATGCTTTTCATAAATCCCATACTTATGGTTTGGTGATAGGAGAGGAGTCCTACTTTTTGGAGTTAAAGGAAGAGAAGTTTGAAAATTTAAATTTGAACTTAGCGCCTGCTTTGAAAAACTTGGACTTAGTAGCTTTGCACGAAGTTCTCTTTAACCAGATTTTAGGAATCCCTTCAGAAGAACAAAGAAAATCACCCAAAATAGCCTACGAAAGAAATTTTGCGCGTTGTATCAGAGAAGTAAGATCCGGAAAAGCAATCTTTGCTTTAATTACCAGAGAATTAGAGATGGAGCAAGTATTGGAGGTTTGTAAATCCGGAGAAATGATGCCGCAGAAATCTACTTATTTTTATCCTAAAGCTCTCGGAGGATTGATTTTTGCGAGTATTGATCAAGACGAATTTGACTATGAATATGACGCCTTTTTTGAAAAAACTGAAGGACAAAAAGCTCATCTTAGCATCTAACTCTCCGAGAAGACAAGAGCTTCTTAAAGGGTTAGAGCTGGAATTTGAGATTAAAGTCAACCCTGTGGATGAGACGATTCCGGCAGATATTCCTGCGGAATACGTGGCGGCTTATCTCTCTAGGTTGAAATCAGAATCTTATTCTGAGGAACTTGAAGAAAATGAAATCCTCATTACATCTGATACTGTTGTCATCGAAAAAGGCCATGTTCTGGGCAAACCCAATTCAGAACAACAGGCTTTCGACATGATCAAAAGTTTATCCGGTGCTACGCATACAGTGATGACAGCTGTTACCATCAAGGATAGAAACAAGAGGATCACGCTTGAGGATGAAACGAAGGTAACCTTTCGATTTTTGGAAGAAGAGGAGATTTGGCATTATATCCGAGAATATAAGCCTTTCGACAAGGCGGGAGCTTATGGAATCCAGGAATGGATTGGATTTATAGGAGTAGCAAGTATTGAAGGATCTTACTTTAATGTAATGGGATTCCCCTTGCACTTGGTTTATGAGCAATTGAAAAAGTGGTAATGCTATTTGAGCAACTGCTCTAGACTTACTTTAAGTATTTGTCCCATATTTTGGCAAGACATGAACTTTTGGTTCTTATAATGTCTTGCCAATTCTTTTCTAAGGCTATCCACATTCTGCAAAGGAGCAATATGATCCTTTTCCATAGCGTTTAAAATTCCCTCGATTTCATGATAGGAAGACTTCAATCTTGTGGCGATCAAGGCTCTTTCTTCTCGTTGATACTGTCTCATGGATTCAGGAGTGATGTATTTCATTCCCAATTGAATTAAGACATTGTTTTCCTTGAAATATTGAGGCAAATAGATGGACTTTTTACCTTCATAGGTTTGCTGATCAAAATCAATCGCTCTGATTCTATAATGCGTCTCTTCGAAATCAGGAGTAACATCAATGACAAAATTAGAGGAGTGCATATCTCCCAAAAGTCTTACAAAGCAACGCTCATTGAATTTGACGAACTCTTTGGCGAGTCGAATAGGGTTCAGATGTGGATCTGCCATATGGAGACGCATAAATTTATCCCCTGGAATACCTGCTATATGTTCCTCAATTAAGGTGTTTTGATGAACAAGGTAACTGATTCTATTGGGAGAAAGTAAATGCTCTAGTTCCAATCCATATACTCTGGAGGCGTCTGCATTTTTGATATAGAAATAGTCAAAATTATCATTGATCCGATTAACAATCCTTACCCGAAATGGCTGCGTGTTTCCATAGATACAGAGATCAATTCTGTCTACATACAGGTGATCCATCACAGACATATCTCCTCCGGCTTTCAGGATAGCATAGATCTTTTTGACATTTAAATGGATTTCTTCTCGATCTGATTGATCATAAAATACTGTCTCCCAAAATGTGTCCTGTTCTTTGGAATCGTATAAAGCAATCGAATCAGTATATCTCAATAGCTCATGATAATGAATAGGAATATCCACCTCTCTTGAATATTCCAAGAGGTAGCTTCTCAACTCTGAGCTGATTTTGTATACTTTTTTCTTTTTGCTGATCAATGCCATTTCAAAAATCAACTTGTTGGCTTTTCTTCAGATTTCTGTCAAATATAAATGGGCCAAAGGGTAATACAGAAGCTATCAAGGCAAATAGAGTTCGGCTGAAATTCCATTTTAGCTTTGAAGCTGTAGGGAAAACGGTGTAGATGTATATAATGAAAAGAAGTCCATGAATCCAGCCCACAACTGTAACAGCCTGAGGCATATCCATCATGTATTTCAATGGCATAGCAATAAATAAGAGTACCAAAAATGATATTCCTTCAATCAAACTGATCCATTTAAATCGTTTGGCCCACAAGCTCTGCTCTGGAGTTAATTTTTTCATTTGGAAATATTAAAGAGAAGTTTCAAAGCGTTCCAGGTTTTAACTTTTAAATTTTTATCCTCTGAAATGGCTGTTAGAGAATCTGCGAACAAATACTCTGTTTCCTCCTCTGTGTGAATTTGATATTCATGGATGGGAAGCGCATTGATAGGGTGTTTGATTTTGCCAAACTTCAGAACAATATGCGCATTGATTGCTTGAAATTCCTCTAGGCTTTTTCCATGCAGTTCTTCCGAACTGACTAATCCAACTTCGCTCATACTATGTCCTACTGCCTGTATCATTTTCACAAGCATATCCATCACTGGGTCACTGAGTGCTGCCTCCTCGTGTAAAATCAGAATCCCTTTTTCAAACTTGCCACGAACTTTAATAGGTTCTATTTCAATCTCTTCAGTCTCAGGCTTTAATTCATCAGATTTGATTGGTTCTTCATGAGGAGTAGGGGGTACCTCATTTTTCTTGACAAGCTCTGATTTATTCTCTGAAACCTTGTTTTTCAATTCAGATTGATCTTCCTCGAAAAGATAAATCGGTTCTTGAAGTATATATTTTAATTCACCCAGTGATAAATTTTCCATGTCTGAAAATTGCTCAAAAAATCCCCTTAAGCCAAAAAAAGGGAAGACTTTGTGCCTTCCCTGATCATTATTTTGTGATGTCTAGATTGAATATGGATTTCAACTCCACTGCATCTTCTGGTTTCATTCTTTTTGCCAATACTAATCTCAATTGTCTTCTCCTCAAGGCTCCTTCGAAAAGTTCCTCTTCTTCTGCTGTCTCAGGTACTACCTCAGGCACTTCTATGGGTTTCCCGTTTTGGTCTACCGCAACAAATGTAAAGAAAGCTCTATGCGTAGTGATTTTTGTGCTAGCAGGAATATCTTCTGCGGTTACTTCAATATACACCTCCATTGAAGAATTGAAAGCCCTTGTTACTTTGGATTCCAATGTGACCACATTGCCAAGTTTAATGGGCTGCTTGAATGAAATGCTATCAGCAGAAGCTGTTACTACAATTCGGTTGGAATGCTTTTGAGCAGCGATGGCTGCAACCACATCCATCCAATGCATCAACCTTCCGCCCATGAGATTATTGAGTGTATTTGTGTCATTAGGTAGCACCATTTCTGTCATGATGGTAGCTGATTCCCTTGCAAATTTTTTCTTAGCCATAATCTTTAATTTCAACAAAAATAAAAATTAAATTTCTTAAAGCATGATATGAAAATATATTTTCAGAATATTATTCTGAAAAATATCTTAATTCTATTTCCATCCATCTTTTCCCAATAAGGGTACAAAAGCGAAGTAATCAAATTCTTCTCTTTCTAATTTTCCTCCTGCCTTCTTGGTGATTTTTACCATAGCTTGTCTACTTCTATCCCCAACAGGAATGACTAAAACTCCCCCAACCTTCAATTGTTGGGTTAGGGCTTCTGGTACTACTGGAGCTCCGGCGGTCACAATAATCTTATCGTAAGGGGCGAATTGAGGAAGACCTCCTGTACCATCTCCATAAAACAGGTTCATATCTATTCCCAGTCTTTTCAAAAATTTCTGGGTGCCCTCAAAAAGCTTTTTTTGATACTCAATAGTATAAACTTCTGCCCCTAAAAGATGCAGGATGCTTGCTTGGTAACCGGAACCAGTACCTATTTCTAAAACTTTATCCCCTTGCTGAATATCTAACAGTTCGGTTTGAAAGGCTACTGTATAAGGTTGCGAGATTGTCTGACCCTCACCAATTGGGAAAGCTTTGTCCTCATAGGCATGAGATATCAAGGCCGAATCAAAGAAAAAATGCCTGGGTAATGTGTTGATTGCATCTAAAACACGTTGACTTTGAATTCCTTTCTTTTTGAGTTCAGCTACAAGTGCTTTTCTTTTTCCTTTGTGGAGGTAGGTGTCTTCTAATTTAAGCAGTGGCATTGAATATGGAGTTTCAGTCGAAGTTAAAGGATATTTTGGCTTAATTTGAAACCTCAATGGGCAAAAATTGCTTATTCACTGAAAGCCAGTTCAAAGAAAATATATGTTTACAGGAATCATCGAATCATTCGGAGTCATTCAAAATATTACCAAAGAAGGTTCAAATGTTCATTTTGACTTGGAGTCAGAAATTTGTTCGGAATTAAAAATTGATCAATCGGTCGCTCATGATGGGGTATGTTTAACTGTAGTAAGAACAGACCCTAAAGCTTACAGAGTAACGGCTATTGATGAAACTATTCAAAAAACCAATCTAGCTGCTTGGAAAGTGGGTAAAAAGGTGAATTTGGAAAGATGCATGCCGGCTAATGGAAGGTTTGATGGGCATATTGTTCAAGGTCATGTGGATCAGACCGGAGTAGTGAAAAATATCAAAGATCAGGATGGTTCTTGGATTTTTGATTTGGAATTTGACCCTGCAACGGGCAATGTGACTGTTGAAAAAGGATCCATCACTATCAATGGCACTAGTTTGACATGCTTTAATTCAGGACCAGGTAGATTTTCAGTTGCTATTATCCCATATACCTACGAGCACACCAATTTCCATCAATTAGAAATAGGGGATTTGGTCAATTTGGAATTTGACATCGTGGGCAAATACATTCAAAGAATTTTAAGAGGATATCCTAATCCCTAATCCAAGTACTGTTTTTTGAAAAGAAAATAATAAGGATTGAACACATGGTGTTTGAAGATTTTACCTTCTTCATCAGGATAAATTTTTCGGTATTCCTCATCAGGTAAAAGCACAATGAAATTACCTACTCGGACAAAGTGATTGCTTGGGAAAAAAGCGGGAGATTCATAATCAGGGTATAGTTTCAATACCTGCTTTCCTGCATACTTCCCAAGAAATTTTTGGAAATTTTTCGTGGATTTTTTGGTTGGCTTATCCAGTTTCTTGTAAACCTTCTTGAAAATTAGGTTTCTTGGAAATTTCTGTGCCTTGATGATTCCTGAAACATCGGAGAAGGGATTTGTGCTGTTGAAATCATCAACTGTCTGGACTGAAAAAGGAACTTCAGGCACCCAGTCTGAAGCATTGACAACATTAAAGGCCCAACCGCCTTGATTCATGTACTCATAATCATAGGCGAAGTATAAATTACCCGGTTTAGGGGCGGCAGAGCAGTAAGTTTTAACTCTAATTTTTGAGGGCCAACTCCCTGATTGGTTTTTAACATTGAGCATTGCGCTAACCAAATTTGCTATGGCACCACCTTGAGAATGGCCTGCTATTATAAAGTCTTGATATCCATTGGCAATCAGTGAATCTATTTTTGGTGTCATTGTTTCGGACAAAGCTGCAGTTGCAAAAGTCCAACCCACATGAACCGCGGCTTTGGGATTTTTCGCAAAATCATATTTGAAGGTGTAATCATCTCGTATTTTCATGGATCCAGATGCAGGGATCATTGCAGCGTAGAAGTTTGCCAGCCAACTCGTAGGACTCTGAACTGTTCCTCTAATAGCTATTACAGCAATTTTCTCAGACTCTTGAACCCAAAGACTCCATTTATTTTCAAGTCCTACCACGGGTGAATCATATAATTTTTCTAAATCCTTTGGGGAAGGTATACCTACTTTCGTGCTGTCTGGTAGCCCATGGGTAAAAACACCCAGAAGTTGCAAGTATTCTTCAGCTTCAAAACCAGGTTTTAATTGAGCAAAGGCTTGAGATGCGAATAAAACCGTTAAAATTAGGCTTATGGATAGTTTTTTCATAAAAAAGAAAGCTCCTCTAAAATAAGGAGCTTTTATTAATTTTTGGAATGTAAGTTTAATTCATACTAAGAGTTTTAGTATCCACATCTTTGACCAATCTAAATCCAACATTGGATGTGCCCGAATCAAAAGCCTGACCTTGTCTTGCCGAGGGCCTGTAGTTGACACAATAATTTTCTGCACATAAAAAAGAGCCCCCTTTGATCACTCTTTCTTGTGCAAAGGGATTGTCTGGATTATAACACGGGTTCATTCCGGCATCTAGTTTGGGTGCTTTTCCTGCAATTCTGGCAAACTTGAGTGCATCATACCAGTCACTGGTTAGTTCCCACACATTCCCGATCATATCGTAAAGGCCAAAGCCATTTGGAGCAAAGGATTTTACAGGTGAAGTGCCAATGAAACCGTCTTTTCCTAAATTTTCATTGGGGAAGCTTCCTTGGAATGTATTGGCTAAATATTGCCCATTGGGCATTAATTCATCACCCCAAGCGAACCGCTTACCATTGATTCCTCCTCTAGCCGCAAATTCCCATTCCACTTCTGTAGGTAGTCTTTTTCCAGCCCATTCAGCAAAAGCTACCGCATCTTCATATGCGATATGAACTACAGGATGATTTTCTCTGCCTTCAAGATTGCTATCTGGACCTTCCGGATGTTGCCAGTTGGCTCCATTGACCCAGCTCCACCAAAGGGAAATATCTTGAAGCGGTACAGGAAAGGGAGGAGGGGTGAAAACCATTGAACCGGGCACTAAGACAGAGTCATCCGGTTTTGGAGTTCCCGGGGGAAGTTGCTTTTTCAGCTCCTCCCAATCAATCGGTCTTTCGCCTACAGTTAGGTAGCCTGTTTCATTTATAAACTTCTGGAATTCCTGATTAGTGACTTCATGCTCATCCATCCAAAAACTTTGTACTTCGATTTGAACTGCAGGTTTTTCAGCTTCATAAGCATCTGCATCATTGGTGCCCATGGTGAATTTTCCGCCTGGAATCCAAACCATTCCATCAGGTGTGTTTTCGGGTTTAGGGCTATCAGATAATTCAAAAAGATCTTCTTCTAATTGATTTTCTTTTTTTTCCTGACAAGCAAAGAAAGGAAGAAGAATTAAAAGACTGAGGTAATATTTTCTAGATTTAATAAGATTCATATAACTTGTTTTCGTATTGAAAAGTAACAAGTTTCTTATACAATGTCAGACTGATCATTGATAAGATTAGTTTTTTTGATAGCAATGGTTCTATCCTTCTTTCTGTAGATCAAAAAAAAAGCGGCTTTTAAGCCGCTTTTGTCTTTTAATAATTTGAGCTTACTCACCCGCATGCGCTGCTGCATGAAGTTTTCCCAGTTCTTGATCAATGGTCCACAAACCAATACCTTCTTCTCCAATGATATCGAATAGCTCTAATGCTCTTCTGGACATGGTTTCTTCTTCTCTTTGCTCAGTTACATACCATTGCATAAAGCTGAAAGTGGCGAAGTCTTTAGCAGAAAAGGCATGATCTACAATTGAATTGATGGATTTGGTCACTTTGATTTCATGCTCCAAAATCAATTCGAATATTTCTCTCAAGGAATTAAAATGGTTTCTGATTCCAGTGATCTCAGGTTGGATAGCATGTCCACCTGCCTCATTCACATATTGAAAGATTTTCATCATGTGCAATCTTTCTTCATCAGCATGGGTATAAAGATACTTTGCAGCATTCTCGTAACCCATCATATGACACCAAGATGCCATTGATAGATAGTAGGCAGAGGATTTACCCTCCATTTCAATCTGTTTGTTCAGTAATGCTTCTGTGTCGTGCAGCAGGGAACGCTGCAATGTGACTATTTCCTTTTGTTTCATAGCGATGTTATTTATACCAAATTAACCATTTCTAGGAACCAAGGTTCCAAAATTGCTTTTTTACAAGAAATTTAGAATTGATTTAATTAAATAGGTTTTATATCGCATTTCAATTTCCCCTTTATCTGGTCAAAGGAGATGGAAATACAGGTAATCCTTCAGCGCCGTATTCGGAAACAGACTGTACAGCGAAGAAATAATTATCCTTGGAGTAGGGCAATGTTAAATTGGTGTCTGTGGTGAAAAATTTCTTTTCCCAAACAGGAGAGGAGGTTTCACGCATCAAGACATAGTAACCCTTAACTTTTCCAACTTTCGGAGCTTCCCATAATAAGATGGAATGGTTACTCAATCCTCTCACATCAATTCTAACATTTTGTGGTTTACCGGCTGAATTCGCCAAGGTTGCCAATGAAGCCAAATTAACTCCTGAAACCTTTCTTAAATATTCAAAATCCATAAACTCAGGTAAGTCACCATATTGTATACCGTCTTCAACACGGACATTTTCATGCTGATAGTAGAAATTTTCATTCATTTCCGACATTCTAACAGCGGTAAAACCGTTTCTGGCAAAAGCTGTCTGATCTCCGCCTCTTAAGAATCTATCGGCTCTGTAAATCAATTTAACTTCAAATTGGTCCACATATCTTTCACCAAGCTCCTTGATATATCTTGCTAGAAGTCTGGAGTCAGAGTCATTATCCGAACCAGTATATCTTCTGATAGAAGCTTCTCTTTCTGTTTCAGCCACTGGAATAGTTTCTGAAAAAACTCTCATTTTGAGATTGTCTTTGATCAAGGTTCCGGATGATTCACTATTCCCTACAATATCATTATTGAGTACTGCAGCGATATTCCAACCTTCTTCTTTGGCTTTATCCGACATGTAGGTTGCGCCCTTAAGACCTTGCTCTTCCCCTGTAAATGCCACAAATTTGATGGTGGTAGGAAAAGAATGTGAAGCCATGATTCTTGCCAATTCAATCACAGCCGCTGTACCGCTTCCGTCATCATTAGCTCCAGGTGCCTGATTGTCGGGATCCATCACATTTTTATTTCGTGAATCCATATGGGCGGAGATAATAAATATTCTGCTATCGTTTGGATCTGTGCCTTTTATTGTAGCCACCACATTAGCAGCAGGGGAGTCTTTTTCTATTCTTCTTCCATCAGCAGGAATGGTAAAACGCTCGATTTCTGCACTCATTCTACCGGATGAGTTTTTGGCAAATTGATTAAATTTAGAAAGTACCCAGTTCTGAGCAGCAGGCATTCCATTTACTTCATCGGTATTTAAAGTGTGTCTAGAGTTAAATGAAGCTAGTTTTCTCACATAGGATTCCAAAGTATCCGCAGAAATTTCCTGAACCATTTGGTCTATTTCAGGATTTCGGATGATTAATGTTTGTGCAATGATCTGCTGGGAAAAAATCCCCAACAGTAGGGTGTATAAAATTTTACGCATGGTAAGGTTGATTAATTGCTTAAGCCTAAATTTACCCTCAGACTTTAAAATAACAGCATAATTTTACATGAACACCTTCTTACTTCCCAACAAAGGCGAATACCCTGCTTATTATTCTACCTATATGGACTTGGTTCCGGAAACTCCTTTTTGCGAGTTGGTGGAAAGCCAAATTGAAGACTTGAAAAGCTTATTTGCATCCAAACCTGAAAATTGGTCTGACCATCCTTACCAAAGTGGAAAATGGTCACCCAAGGAAGTCTTGGGTCATGTGATAGATACAGAAAGAATTATGACTTTCCGTGCATTGTGTTTTGCGAGAGGTGAAAAATCTGCTTTACCTGGCTTTGATCAGGATCCGTATGTTTTGAATGCCCGCTTTGGTTCGGTTCAGTCTGACTTACTAATCAAAGACTTTGAAGCTCAGAGAAAAGCCTTGATGACCTTAATCCAAACACTTCGTGAAGATGTTTTGGATTTTAAAGGTGAAGCCAATGGAAACACCATTACTCCGAGAGCCTTATTTTGGATTATTCCTGGGCATTTCATTCACCATTTGAATATTCTAAAAGAAAGATACTGATGAGATTAGAGATAGCTGTTGTAGACGCATTTACTGAAAAGGCTTTTTCAGGCAATCCAGCGGGCGTTTGTCTGCTGGATGATCCTTTAGAAAAAGAGTTGATGCAATCCATAGCCATGGAGATGAATCTGAGTGAAACTGCCTTCGTGCAAAGAACTGAGAATCCCAATCATTTTTCCCTACGCTGGTTTACTCCTACTTTGGAAATTGATCTTTGTGGGCACGCCACATTGGCATCTTCATTTTGGATGCTTCAAAAAGGTTGGTCCCAGGCAGGAGAAACGATTCATTTTCACACCTTAAGTGGTGAATTGAGAGTAATAGGAAATGAGGATGGATTGGAAATGAATTTCCCTTTGATCCCCACTTTTGAAGATCTGCATCCACATTTTAAAAGTGAACTATTCGGAGAAAAGATCATATCGGCTGCACAATTGAGAAAGAACTGGATTTTTGAGCTGGAGTCAGCAGAGGCTGTAAAAAGACTTAAGCCTGATTTTATGGAGATTGCAGCTCACAGCGAGGAAGGCTTTATCATTACCGCCGCAGGGAATGGCGATTTTGACATTGTATCTAGGTTTTTTGGACCCAACGTGGGAGTACCTGAGGATCCTGTAACTGGCTTTGCACACTGCGCATTGATGGATTTTTGGTATCAAAAAACTGGTAAGATGCAGTTGAAAGCAAATCAGGCTAGTAAAAGAGGCGGGAAATTATTTTTGGAAAAACACGATGATCGAGTGATATTACGGGGAAAAGCAGTTGCTGTTCTTCAGGGATTTATTGAAGTGTAATGGAGGAAAGTTTTCAGGAAGTCAAAGATTTCAAAAAAAGAACTCTAAAGAGAGTATTTACCAATTTTACCGAATATTGGTTGACTGACGGTAGTTTTGGCCTGCTTTTGCTGATTCTACTGTTTACCATTTTCATTCTCCCCATATTAATAGAATATGGTCATGTGGAGATGATCTTTGTGAACTTGGTTTTTCTTTTCTTGTTTTTTACGGGAATTTGGTCTTCAACGCAGCGATTCTTAATAATTTTTACGGCTTTATTATTCTTTGCTCAATTAACGCTCAGGATTCTCAGATTTTCGGACCTTCCGGTTCAGTTTTACCTGACAGAAAGAATTGTAGGTATACTGAATATGTCCATATTTATATTTTTGAATCTCAGACTCTTATTTAGAGACAGGGAGTTTAATGTTTATAGAGTCATTGGTGCAATTAATGTGTATTTATGTGTAGCCTTATTAGGGGCCTTTGTTTTTGAAATTATCCATTTGACTTTAGGAAACAGTATTTCGGGAGAGCTAGACTTGAAAGGATTAGATGATGATTATGCCCAGTACATTTATTTTAGTTTAGTATCTCTCACTACTGTCGGCTTCGGAGACCTTTACCCAGTAAACATCATGTCTAAAATGCTTTCAGTGTTCTTGAGCACAGTAGGGATTTTATATCCCGCAGTGGTCATCGCAAAATTGGTTAGTGAAAGTAAAAGATGAGTCCACTGGTGTAAAAGGCCCTGCTTTATTTTATCATTCCCCTTAGCTTTCTTTCTAAATCACTAAACTCATGAGAAAAATATACCTTTCATTGGCATTGATGCTTTGCTATTCCCTGACGATGGCTCAGGAGACACGCAAACTGCCTGTTGAAACCTCTGTAGAAAAAACACATGAAGTCACCATCAAAGGAAAAAGGGTGCCATATAAATCCACTGCGGGTACTCAACCTGTTTGGGACGATAATGGAGAGCCTATAGCTTCCTTATTTTACACCTATTACGAGCGAACTGATATCACCAACAAAGCGAGCCGCCCTTTGGTGATCTCGTTTAATGGTGGTCCTGGTTCAGCTTCTATCTGGATGCATTTGGCTTATACAGGGCCGGTATTATTGAATATTGATGATGAGGGTTATCCAGTGCAACCTTATGGTACAAGATCCAATCCTCATTCGATCTTGGATGTAGCCGACATCGTCTATGTAGACCCGGTTAATACAGGATATTCCAGAATTTTGAACTCTGAGACTCCAAGATCTACCTTTTTTGGAATCAACTCTGACATCAAGTATTTAGCTGATTGGGTAAATACGTTTGTGACTAGACAAAACAGATGGGCTTCTCCCAAGTATTTGATAGGAGAGAGCTATGGTACCACGCGAGTGGCAGGATTGGTTTCTCAATTACAAAATGCTCATTGGATGTATTTTAATGGGGTGATCCTGGTTTCACCTACAGATATGGGGATTGACAGAGGAGGGCCGGTGAAAATGGCTAACTATCTTCCTTATTATGCAGCAACCGCTTGGTATCATGGTCAGCTTCCTGCTGATCTTCAGAGCAAGGATTTAGATGAGATTTTACCGGAAGTAGAAAAGTATACCATCGAAAAAGTACTTCCAGCTATGGTGAAAGGAGGAAGTCTTTCTGCACAAGAAAGGGATGCAATCGCCACACAAATGTCTCGTTATTCAGGTTTGAGCAAAGAAGTAATTCTTGACCATAATCTGATGGTTCCAACCAGCTTCTTCTGGAAAGAACTATTGAGAGATGAAGGAATGACTGTCGGTAGATTAGATAGTAGATATAAAGGTTTTGACAGAATGGAAGCGGGTGATCGCTACGATTTTGATCCAGCCTTGACTAGCTGGAATCATGCTTTTGCACCTGCATTTAATATTTATGCAAGAAACGTATTGGGTTTCAAGTCAGACCTTACTTATAATCTTTTCGGGCCTGTTCATCCTTGGGACAGATCTAATGAAAATACAGGCTATGATCTAGGCCAGGCAATGCGTCAAAATCCTTATTTGCACGTGATGGTTCAATCCGGATATTTTGATGGGGGAACCGATTTCTTTAATGCAAAATATAGCCTTTGGCATATAGACCCTAATGGCAAGATGTCAGATAGACTCTCCTTTAAAGGCTATAGATCTGGACATATGATGTACTTGAGAGCTGAGGATTTGGCTACTTCCAATGAAGATATTCGCCAATTCATTCAAAAATCTATGGTAGCACCGAATATGCCTGCTAAATATAAATAATTGAAAAGAGGCTGAAGGATAAGTGAAAATCGAGAAAATGTAAGTTTCCTTGCATAGTTGCAATTGCATATTCATTACTTAATCAAATGAATATTACTTACAAAATTGATCTAATCGGAATATCCTAAAGTCTTTATTTTGGCTTCTAAGAATTCAATCTCCTGGATGTTGATGACGTTCAGGAGATTGTTTTTTTGATGTCATCGTAATTTTGAAAAGGTTTGCCCAGATAGTCCCCAATTAATTCAATTACCTGATTGAGTGCCTTTCCATCCTCTCTAAGCTGTTTAATAGATGTAGCTCCATCGGTTTTAGAAAGCTTTTTCTTTTTGGGTCCTTTCATTAAATCATGATGAAAAAATCGACTCTCTTGAAAAGCGGATAGATTCAATTGCTCTGCTAAATAGGTTTGAGCGATACTGGACGAATACAAGTCTTTTCCCCTAACAATCAGATTAACTCCAAAATGGATGTCATCAATTAAAGAAGTTAATTGGTAGGAGGGAAGTCGGTCTTTTTTTCTAACAACAAAGAAGGCTACGTCTTCGGGAATTACCTCGTAATGAATGCGGTCTTGAATGTCTTTTAATTTGATCAGATCAGCGTCTAAGGTATCCAGTCGCCAGGCTACTTCAGGTCTTTGTAAAGGTATCTTTCGATCCAGGCAATGTCCCAAATAATAACCGGAGGAATCTAATTGGCTGATTTTCTTTCTGGAACAAGTGCAGGCAAAGACCTTTTTGTCCACCCTCAATTTATCCAATGCTTGCTCATAAAGCCCAAATCGGTGAATTTGTGACCATTCTTGATGAAAATCTTGCAAGTTCCGAGGCCCTTGATCAATATTGATTTCCAGAAAGTCCAAGCAATCAAAAATATCCTGAACGTATTCTTCTCTGAATCGATCTCTATCCAAGTCATCAATTCTCAAGAGGATTTTTGCTCCAAATTTCTCAGCAATTGCCTTCGTGACTAAAAAAGAATAGGCATTTCCTAAATGCAAATACCCACTTGGAGTTGGTGCTATTCTGGTCAAAAGCTGATTCATCTCACCAAAATAAGTAGATTAGTAAAAAAAAGGTCATGCGGTTTTTATTCTCCTTCATATTTATCATTTCTATTTTTTCTTGTAATACAAAGAGTGATTTGGAATTAACTGGAAATGAATTGATTAAGAAAAGTATTGAGTTTCATGATCCTAAGGATCAATGGAAAAATTTTAAGGGCACTTTAGTGATTCAGGATAGCCTTCCTGCAGGAAGAGACTCCAGGTTTTATGAAGTATCCTTCGAGAATAACTTATCCAAAATGGTATACCGAATAGAAGGGCTTCATTATTTGGTTTGGAATGATTCAATTCAGGTATTTGAAGGAGAGATTGAAGCTGAAAGAGCTTTCCGTATGAGAAATTATTATACCTATTTGTGGGGATTACCTATGAAATTGCAAGATCCTGGAACGCAAATCGATGATAAGGTTACGCAAGAAGAATTGAATGGTAAATCTTATCTGGTCGTGAGGGTTCCTTATGAAAAGGACGTTTGGTATTTCTACCTAGACCCTCAAACTTATGCCATGGAAGCGTATAAGTTTTATCAGGATGAGGAAACAAAAAAAGGGGAAATCATTTATTTAGATGGACTTACTGAACACAATGGCTTGAAAATCCCAACCAACAGATCCTGGTACAGAACGGAAACCCCGGAATTTTTGGGAACAGACATGCTATTGGAAATTAAATAGAGATTAAGGTCTTTTAACCCTCAATTTTTCAGAAATCGAGAGCACCTATTTACTTTTCGAGGTGAGAATTTTATTCCTTCTTTTCTTTCTGTTTCTAAGCTTTTCGGTAAGCGCTCAAATCACCTATTCAGGTAATATCCTGGACAGCAATGATAAGGCTTATTTAGAGGGCGTGAAAGTAGAGGTCATTGGTAAAGATCATAACTCACTTTCAAATTCAAGAGGTTACTTTTCAGTGAAGGCATTTCCGGGTGATTCCATATTGATAAGTTTTCCCGGATTTATCAGTCAAAAAAAGGTGCTTTCGGCTGAGCGCTATTTTTTGATTGAGTTACAGGATAAAGCCCGTTTTCTGCCGACTTTTGAAGTAAAGGAGAAGCCTTATTCTTATCGCTTCAAAGATGGAAGGTTGGTATTAAGAGATGAAAATGAAGAGGAATTGCCTTCTAGAAAAGGAGAGGTTCTCGTGGGAACAAAAAGCGATGATCCAAATGGTGGAATTACCATCAGTGGACCAATTTCATATTTTACCAAAAAGGCGCGGTTGGCAAGGGAATATGAGCAAAAAAAAATATGGCATGCCAGAAGGGCAGGGTATTATGAAATTATTGAATCTGATTCAATTAAGCAGGAATTGAAAATCAAATATAATTTGGATTCGGCTTCATGGGATCAAATGATTATCAAATTCAACCAGTTTCATCAAGCCCATGAATTTTTAGACTGGTCCAAAGATCGGGTGCAAAGAAGCCTTTTTGAATTTTTTGAGGTGGAGTCTATGCTTTCTTATTAAGCTTTTCGCTTGAAAGACCAAGTGACATAAAACCTGGCAACCTCATCCCCATTTTGGTTTTTACCTTTGGAGATCATGGTCAATTGATCGGTTTCACCTACGCCCATTTTTTCTATCAAATCAAACAACTCTAATCCTTGATCACATGTAAAAGTGATCTTTGTATCTGCTTTTTTACTGTATTCAGCTCTAAAATCCACTACGAGCATACTGAATTTACCTTTCCCTGCAAGGGCTAATTGACACAAAGCACCTGTACTTAGTTCAGCTGCTCCAGCCAAGGCTGCAAAATAAATGGATCGAAAAGGATTCTGACTTCTCCAGAAAAAAGGAATAGTAACTTCACATTTTTCAATTGTCAATGACTTGATTTTTAATCTCCAAAAAACGGCTGAAGGCAGTTTGACCAGCATTGCAAACCAAAAGATGATAGGGTTGGTCATTTTTCTTTGGTATTCCAATGCCTCTTTGCGTAGATTAGTAGTAGTACTCACAGTTCCCATGATGTAAATTTTCACTTAAAGTACTAATTTTTACCATTGATTTAAACCTTGGTATCCTTTTTGAATTTTAATCTATAGCTTAAACAAAAACTTATGAAAAAACTACTAGTCATTTTTCTTGCAGGGTTATTAGTGTACTCCTGTGCCAAAGTTCCAATTACAGGCAGAAGGCAATTGGCTGCGGTTTCTCATGAGGAAATTATGCCTTTGGTCAATGAACAATACGATCAAGTTAAAAAAGAGAGTAAGCTCCTTACAAATACCAAGGATGGTCAGTTGATAGTGAAGGTTGGAAATAGAGTCGCTAACGCGGTAGAAACCTTTTTAATTCAGGAGGGGTATCAAGATTTGGTTGATGATTTTGAATGGGAATTCAATCTGATCGAATCTGATCAAGTAAATGCTTGGTGTATGCCTGGAGGAAAAGTAGCTTACTACACAGGGATTTTACCTATCACTCAAGACGAATTAGGAATTGCCGTAGTTATGGGACATGAAGTGGCACATGCTGTTGCTTCTCATGCGCGAGAGCGTATGTCCAATGCAATGGTTGCCAATTTGGGTTTGAGTGTCTTTTCAGCAGCTATGGGACAGAATCCTACTTTGATGCAACAGATCTTTTTACAGTCTGTAGGTATTGGAAGTCAATTGGGAATGTTGAAATTCTCCAGAAAACATGAATTGGAAGCAGATGAATTGGGCTTGATATTCATGGCAATGGCGGGATATGATCCTCGAGAAGCGCCGGTATTCTGGGAAAGAATGGCAGCTGCCGGAGGAGAAGCTCCACCAGAATTTCTATCAACTCACCCTGGACCAGATAGAAGAATAGAGCGATTAAACGCTAATATGCCCAAGGCATTGGAGTACTACAAAAAATAGATTAATCTGGTAGTGAGCCTTCCCTAAGGAAACTCACTACCTTTTTTGATACTTATTTTGCACCAAAACCCCTCAATTTCACCTGAGTAAGTTTTCGTTTGGTGTCTAATGGAAAATCTCCTCGCATCATCCAATCATAATAGCCAGGCTCTTCTTTCAGCACTTGCTCAATTGTTTTGCCTTTGTGCTTTCCGAAATTGAATATTTCAACTCCTTCGGAATTAAAAATAAACCTTCCGGCAAGATCTACCATTTTTTCATTCACTAAGTCGTGAATTTTTTTCATATCATTTTCAAAGACTCCCAACTTATTTCCTTGTAAGTCTTCTACTTCTTCACCAGCATATCTTTCTACTTGAGCTCGGAATACGTCCAGAGTAGCAAGTGTATCTGCCTCCGCACTATGCGCATTTTCCAGCTTTCTTCCACAATAGAATTTATAAGCAGCAGTCAGGTTACGCTTTTCCATCAGGTGAAAAATCTTCTGCGCATCCAAAAGATTCCTTTTATCCAAATCGAAATCTATACCTGCTCTCAGAAACTCTTCAACTAACAAAGGAATGTCATACTTCAGAACATTGAAGCCAGCTAAGTCTGAATGCCCTATAAACTGATGTATGTCTTTGGCTAATTCCTTAAAAGAAGGTTCCCCTTTGACATCTTTGTCATAAATCCCATGAATGAGAGAAGATTCCAAAGGAATTGGAATTCCTGGATTAACGATTTTAGTGTATATATCCTGACCACCGTTGGGGTGTACTTTAACAATTGAGATTTCAACGATACGATCGGTTCCTACATTGGTTCCCGTAGCTTCCAGATCAAAAAAAGCAATTGAGTTTTTTAAGTTTAAATTCATTTTAATCAAATTTTGCCTTGATTCCTTCCAAGTCCATGTTGTCATAATTTCCCGAACTCATCAAAAGCAGGTTGGTATTCTTATAATCAAGACCCAAAAGGTACGATTTTAACTCCTGACTATCGGTAAATAATCGTAAATCCTGCCTTTTAAATCCATTTCTTAGGGTTTCCTCATCCATCAACTTGAGCTTTTTGAGGGTTACCGCATGTGGATTTAAATAGATAATTGCCTCATCAGCTGTATCCATTGTATGAGCATAATTCGGTAAAAAGTCCTGATTTAAAGAAGAATAGGTGTGTAATTCCTGAACTGCAACTAATCTTCTATCAGGAAATTGATTCTTTACTGCGCTGGCAGTTGCTTTTAATTTAGATGGAGCATGAGCAAAATCTCTGTACATGGCTCTGTCTTCTTTCTCTTTGACCAATTCCATTCTTTTGGCTGCTCCTTTGAAGAGAGGAATGGATTGATAAAACTGCAGCTCACTGATTCCTAATGACTCGCATACCTTTTTTGCACCATGGAGATTTTGAAGATTGTGCTCACCGAAAATCTGAACAGGAACAGGTCCTCCCAGGGTCTCTAAATAGGTTTTTCCCAGCTCAATTTTAGCTGGATGCGCAGCGTATGTGGTTTTCTTTCCCATAATTGAACTGCTTTCTACTGCTTCATTGACCAATGGATCAGCAATACAATAGATCAATTCACCATCTGCCGGAGTGAGATTAATGAGCTGTTTAAACTGGTCTTTATATTCTTCAAAATCGGGGAAGACATTGAAATGATCCCAAGCAATACCAGAAAGCAAGGCTATATCATGCTTGTAATGGAAAAACTTTGGTCTTCTATCCAATGGTGAGGTAAGATATTCATCGCCTTCAATGATGATGATTGGAGCATCAGAGAGTTGAACCATTAGGTCGAAACCCTCAATTTGTGCACCGACCAAATAATCAAATTCTACTCGCTGATCTTTGAGTACATGCAAGATGATGGAGGTGATAGAGGTTTTGCCGTGAGACCCTGCAATCACTACCCGTTTTTTATCTTTGCTTTGATTGTATATAAACTCAGGGAAAGAAAAAACTGGAATGCCCAATTCTTTCGCCTTAACCAATTCAGGGTTATCTATTCTGGCATGCATTCCAAGAATGATTCCATCTAGGCCAGAATGAATTTTTTCAGGGAACCAACCATATTCTTGGGGTAAAATCCCGGCCTTTGCTAATCTGCTTTTGGAAGGCTCATAAATTTCATCATCTGAACCCGTTACTTGGTATCCCTTCTTTACTAGAGCTAAAGCCAAGTTGTGCATTACAGCTCCTCCAATGGCTATAAAATGATAGTTCTTCATGCTGTTGGTTTAGTGTTAAAAATTCAAACTTAAAGGATTTTGAAAGGAAAAGCTTTATAAAGTTAATGCATCCTTGATTTTTTTGAGCTATTAAGTTTTTGGTTAATTTCGCGCCTCAATAAGATTGTGAAAATGCTCGAGGACCGATTTGCCTATTTGTCAATGTCATTGCTGTATATGCTTGCATGGGCTTTCGTTTATTGGAAAAGTCCCTGGAAAAGAGGGATGATTCAAGTTGGATTTATCGGCGGAATCATGGGTGTGATCGCTGAAGTTTGGTATTTCAGGGATTATTGGAGACCTCCAACACTCATGGGTGAAGGGATAGCGAGCATAGAAGACTTCATCATTGGCTTTGCCCTATTTGGAGTTGGAGGTTATATACATTCAGCCTTTACCAAGAGAGAAGTAGATACGGAAAAATTTAGCCCACCTAAAAACAGGGACTTGTTTATCCTTTTTATTCTCGGTTGCTCCAGTTTAACCTTTTTCAGCATTGGACTTGGAATTCATTCAGGCTATGTGACCTTCTTGACCTTCTTTTGTCTGTCTGTCTATATTTGGACTCAAAGACCAGATTTGATTAGAATATCCATCATTTCAGCTTTTGCCACTTTGGGTATTTCATTTTTAATTTATTTGATCAATTTCAAATTATTATTTCCTCATTTCTGGGATACTTATGGGATGCTGAATGAACCTATTTTAGGTTTCCGAATCTTTAATATTCCACTTTCCGAAATGCTTTGGCATTTTTCCTGGGCCTTGCTCTGCAGTATGTTCCGGGGATATAGAAATGGTGTTCATTTTAAAGAGCGCTGATATTCAATCGGATTGATTTTTGTTGATAAGTATTGGAAAACTTGTTCAAAACTCTTGAACTAAAGCGAATACATTTGTTCTATGACCGAAAAGCCGAATAACCCTAGAATCACCCGAAAAAAGCCAAGTTTCGATAATCCAAATAACCTAGGAAAAGTACCTCCTCAGGCTGTGGATTTGGAAGAAGCTGTTTTGGGAGCCTTGATGTTGGAAAAGGATGCCTTAACCAATGTGATTGACATCCTGAAAGTTGAATCTTTTTACAAGGATGCTCATAAGGTTATTTTTCAGGCGATTTTGGACCTATTCACCGATTCTCAGCCGATCGACTTATTGACTGTCACGTCTCAATTGAGAAAAAATGGTGCTCTGGAAATAGCAGGAGGTGCATTTTATGTAACAGAATTAACCTCAAAAGTAGCCTCAGCTGCCAATATTGAATACCATGCGAGGATTATTACTGAGCAGGCTATCAAGCGTGAATTGATCAGTATAGCTTCAGAGATCCAAAAAGATGCTTTCGAAGATACCACCGATGTCTTTGAATTGCTGGATAAAATGGAGCAATCTCTTTTCGAAATTTCAGAGAAAAATATCCGAAAAAACTATTCGGATATGAAGTCCATCATGCGGGAAGCAATCGCTGAAATGGAGTCTAAGAAACATCAAAAAGATGGTTTGACGGGAGTTCCTTCCGGATTTACAGCATTAGACAGAGTTACTTCAGGATGGCAAAAATCTGATTTGGTAATTATCGCGGCTCGTCCAGCAATGGGTAAAACAGCTTTCGTTCTATCTGTTCTAAGAAATGCCGCAGTAGACCATAGTCGTCCGGTAGCCATTTTCTCTCTGGAAATGTCATCCGTTCAATTAGTAAATCGTCTGATAGCTTCTGAAGCCGAATTGGACTCCGAAAAAATCAAAAAAGGATCATTGGCTGAGCATGAATGGGCTCAGTTGGTTCACAAAACAGCCAAGCTCTCAAAAGCTCCCTTATTTGTAGACGACACTCCGGCTCTTTCCATCTTGGAATTAAGAGCAAAATGCCGAAAGCTGAAAGCACAACATGACATTCAAATGATTGTAATTGATTACTTGCAATTGATGTCAGGTGACTCCAAAGGAGGCGGAAATGGAGGAAACCGTGAACAGGAGATTGCGAGTATTTCCCGAGCCTTGAAGAAGATCGCTAAAGAGCTCGCTATCCCTGTAATTGCACTTTCCCAGTTGTCTAGAGCGGTAGAAACACGTGGTGGAGATAAACGACCACAATTATCAGATTTGAGGGAATCTGGAGCTATCGAGCAGGATGCGGATATGGTAATGTTCCTTTACCGACCGGAATATTATGGCATCACTGAAGATGAAGGAATGTCAACCCAAGGGGTAGGTGAGGTAATTATTGCCAAGCACAGAAATGGTTCTTTGGATACAGTGAAACTCAGATTCATCGGCAAATACACCAAGTTCACAGACTTGGAGAATTTTGGAAATTTTGATCCTGGGCAAATGCCGGCAGAACCGATGTATGGTAATAAATTCTCTTCTCAATCAACAGGAGCGGGAGAATTTGATTCGGGTAGAACCATCAAGCTTCAGAGTAAAGCAAATGATGATATTGACGATTTGCTGAATAAGGATTCTAAACCCACTGATTTTTAATAATGAAAGGAATTGTACTCAATAGAGAATTAGAGGATAAAATTGAATTTAAAAGTCTGAACTCCCTAAGTCCTGGACCAGGAGAGGTAAAAATCCAGATTAAGGCAGCTGCTTTGAATCATCGGGATGAATGGTGTAGACAAGGACTTTATCCTAATTTAAAAAACGGAGTAGTCTTAGGTTCTGATGGAGCCGGAGTTATTTCGGAATTGGGAGCTGGAGTTTCGGGTCTTGAAGTAGGGCAGGAGGTGATCATTAATCCAGCTTTGAACTGGGGTCAAAATCAAAAAGTTCAATCCAAAGACTTTCAAATCTTGGGAATGCCCGGGAATGGAACACTTGCCGAAGAATTGCTTGTAGCGGCAGATAGAGTACATTCAAAGCCTTCTCACCTGACTTTTGAATCAGCTGCGGCCTTGCCTTTGGCAGGATTAACAGCCTATAGGGCATTGACTTATCAAGGAAACTGCCACGCCAGTGAAAAAGTTTTGATTACCGGTTTTGGAGGAGGGGTAGCACAGTTTGCGGCACAGTTTGCGATAGGTCTTCAAGCAGAGGTGTATGTGAGTAGTAGTAGTGAGGATAAGATTCAAAAAGCTTTGGGTTTAGGTGTAAAGGCAGGTTTCAATTACAAAAATGAAAACTGGACTGATCAGGCCTTAGAAAAGGCTGGTGGATTTGATTTAATCATTGATGGTGCCGCTGGTGATAGTTTGAATGATCTGATTAAAGTGGCTAATCCTGGCGGGAGAATAGTTTTTTATGGTGCGACTTTGGGAAATCCCGCAAAACTGGAAGCCAGAAGGATTTTTTGGAATCAACTGAAAATCATGGGTAGTACCATGGGTTCAGATCAGGATTTTGAGCAAATGTTGGCATTTGTAAATGAAAAATCCATTGAACCAATTGTAGACCAAGTTTTCTCTTTTGAAAAAGCAGTCGAAGCTTTTGATCGAATGAAGGCCGGTAAGCAAATGGGAAAAATTGTGTTAAAGCCCTAAACCTCCTTGTAGGTCTCCAAGAACTCCTTCTGAGCAATTCTATAAAAGCCAGAATCATCACTGGAGAGAACTATGAAATCACCTATGAGGGCTTTCATAGTGTCTTGCCATGGAGTTTCAAATTCAAATTCAGAATCTATCCCTAAATCAGTTAAATGCTTGGTTTCAAGTTGGATAGCCTGTATTGGAAAGTTGGACTGGTATACAGCCCAGCCCTTATCTAGGGCTTGTTTCATTTGATAACGCTTCTCAAATTTATCCCCTTTCATCAAGTAAACTTCTCCGGTGCTTGTTTGATTTTCAATCAATAAATCCCCTTTGGTTGCTTTGCATTTAATTTCAACTCCATCTGAAGTCTTTGTAATTACTTCTTGTCCTGGTTCGGCTAATTTGGCTTTGACCAGACTTGTCTTTCGATATTTTTTTCCTGACTCTTTCAAGAGGGGAAAAAAGTAGTCGTATATTTTTTCATGAGAAACAGCCATTGCACCGTCAGATTGCTTTGTATAAATATCTGATTGATAAGTTATTAATACAAATTTGGAAATATGATTTTAGTCAGTCTTGGTTGGTTTTTTAAACTTTAAAAAATCTTTCCCTGCATCAATTTTTTTAAATCTCCTCATCCAAATCATTTTCGAACAAGAAATTTTGGTAAGCATTTTTCAGCTCTTTGATTGCCTTTTGATCTTCTTGACGAGTCGCCAAGTTTATGCCTTCTTCAAAAGTTTTTTTAGCCTGATCTAGCATACCAAGCGAATCGAAAAGAAAAGCTGCCTGGTAATAGGTAGGTAAATAGTCAGGAAATTCCTTCAATAATTTTTCAAAAATCAATTTTGCTTCTTCTGGCTCATTTTGTTGTAGCTCCAAGGCCAATGCATACCAATTGAAGGGATTTTTAGGTTCTTCGGAAATATATTGTTTTAAAAGGCTTTTCCTGTCTAAATAGGGCATGAATTGTTTTTTTAATTAAGGTCTGACTGTTATTTTCACGGCAAATAAATCTAAAATAATCTAATCCTAAACCAATGAAGATTCTTGTTTGTATCACTCATGTGCCGGATACGACTTCCAAGATTCAGTTTACTGCCGAAAATACCAAGTTTGACATCACAGGAGTTCAGTTCATCATCGGACCCTATGATGACTATGCTTTAGCGCGAGCGGTTGAATTAAGAGATCAAACCGGAGGTAAGTTAACAGTTTTGAATGTAGGGGAGGCTGAAACTGAGCCAACTTTGAGAAAGGCTTTGGCAATTGGTGCCGATGATGCCATTCGTGTCAATTCAAATCCAAAGGACTCCTTTTTTGTAGCCAAACAAATAGCTCATTATGCAAAAGAAGGTGGATATGACCTGATTTTGATGGGCAGAGAATCAATCGATTTTAATGGTGGAATGGTTCACGGTATGGTAGGAGAGCTTTTGGGAATGCCTTCTTTCTCTCCAGTCATGAAATTAGATGTGGAAGGAACCACTGTAAAAATGGCTAGAGAAATTGAGGGCGGGAAAGAAATGCTTGAAGCTCAATTGCCACTTATTGCAGGATGTCAGGAGCCAATAGCAGAATGGAAAATCCCTAATATGAGAGGAATCATGTCTGCGAGAACAAAACCATTGAATGTGGTGGATCCAGTAACTGAAGAAACTCAGGCTGAAACTCAAAAGTATCAATTACCACCTGCTAAAGGTGCTGTAAAATTGGTTGACAAAGACAATGTAGCCGAGTTGGTGAAATTGTTGAAAAATGATGCCAAGGTACTTTAAGTAATTATTTTTAACTTACATTAAATCAGTAAATTATGTCAGTATTAGTATATATAGAGCAGGCAGAAGGTAAAATCAAAAAAACCAGTCTTGAGGCTGTTTCATTTGCAAGCGCCTTAGCTGCCAAAACAGGGGAAGGAGATGTAATCGCTGTGGCATTAGGTTCAGTCGATCAGGCTGAATTGGCTTCAGTTGGGAAAGCAGGTGCAACCAAATTACTTCATGCATCGGATAGCAGATTGGATGCAGGGGTGATTCAGGCTCATGCTACTGCTGTGGCCCAGGCATTTGAGAAAACAGGGTCTAAAACTGTGGTTTTGGCGAAATCATCATTAGGAGACGCTGTTGCTGCTAGGTTGGCCATTAAGGTCAATGCAGGATTGGTTTCCAATGTAGTAGAATTGCCAAATACCGATTCTGGTTATATAGTTAAAAGAAGTATTTATACAGGTAAAGCATTTGCTGAAACTAGTTTAACTACTGAAAACAAAATTTTGGCTATCAAGAAAAACGCCATTGACCTTAAAACTGATGGAGCAGATGCTGCAGTCGAGTCTTTGGAGGTGAATATTCCTGATTCTGATTTTGGTTCCAAAATTACTGCGACTGAAAGAGCTACGGGTGAGGTATTACTTCCTGAAGCTGACATCGTGGTTTCCGGTGGAAGAGGAATGAAAGGTCCTGAAAACTGGGGTATGATCGAAGATTTGGCAAAAACCCTTGGTGCTGCTACAGGTTGTTCCAAGCCAGTTTCTGATATCGGTTGGAGACCTCACCATGAGCACGTAGGGCAAACAGGAGTAAAAGTTGCACCTTCTTTATACGTTGCAATAGGAATTTCAGGAGCGATTCAACATCTTGCAGGAGTAAATTCCTCTAAGTGTATTGTAGTTATCAATAAAGATCCAGAAGCTCCTTTCTTTAAAGCTGCGGATTATGGGATAGTTGGAGATGCATTTGAGGTCGTTCCTAAATTAAACGAAGCACTTAAAGCAGAACTTTAAATTTTTGTGGAGAAACTCATAGAACTTGAGATTTTGGGCCTTTCGTCCAATCATTCCCAATCAGGCTCCTTTACCCTGGTACTGGGAGAAGTAGGGGGTATAAGAAGGCTTCCTATTGTGATTGGTATGTTTGAAGCTCAGGCCATAGCCTTGGAAATCGAAAAAATCATTCCCAACAGGCCAATGACTCATGATCTTTTCAAGTCTTTTGCTCATGGTTTTAATTTTGACATTGACAGAATAGTCATTACTGACATGAAAGAAGGCGTATTTTATGCCAAAATTCAGTGTAAAAGTGACTTGATAGATGCCGAAATTGATGCCCGACCATCAGATGCTATTGCCATTGCTATTCGATTTGGAAGCCCTATTTACTGTAGTGAAAAGGCCATGTCTGAAGGCGCAGTGGAGCATTTTGAAGTTGAGGAAAAGGAAAGCAGTTCTCCGCAAAAAAAACCAACCCAAAAATTCACCTCCAAAAAAGAGCCTTCTTTGAAGGATTTCAGTTTGGATAAGTTGAATCAGATGCTGGAAAAAGCTATTAATAATGAAGATTATGAAAAAGCAGCCAGAATCAGGGATGAAATAAATAAAAGAAATTAAGCAAATTGAAAGTCCTGAGAAATCAGGACTTTTTTCTTGCCCCTGACTTACCTATTTTTAGCCCTTGATTTGATAATTAGATCGCATGGATTACATCAGAGGAGTCTTCGGACTATTGGTCATTGTATTGGTGGCCTTTATTTTTTCAAATAATAAGAAGAAAATAGACTGGAGGTTAGTCGGTATAGGTATCATCCTTCAGTTGATTTTTGGTTTTTTGATTACCAAAGTACCAATCGTTGCTAGTGGCTTTGCCTTGCTTTCGGAAGGTTTCGTAAAGTTTCTTAGTTTCTCAGAAGATGGGGCTAGGTTTATTTTCGGCGATCTTGCAGGAGATAGCTTTGGGTTTATTTTTGCCTTCAAAGTACTCCCTACCATCATTTTCTTTTCCACAGTATCAGCTGGGCTTTATTATCTTGGGATTTTACAGAAGATCGTTTTCGGAATTGCTTGGGTGATGGCCCGCACTATGAGGCTTTCGGGCCCAGAGAGTTTGTCAGCTGCCGGGAATATTTTCCTGGGACAAACAGAGGCACCATTACTGGTCAGACCTTTTATTCCTCATATGAGTAAATCTGAGCTGATGTGCTTGATGACAGGAGGTATGGCAACAATTGCCGGAGGGGTTTTGGCAGGTTATGTAGCCTTTTTAGGAGGAGATAGCTTGGAAGAGCAAAGTAAGTTTGCTGCTTACCTTTTAGGAGCTAGTATCATGAATGCGCCTGCAGCCATTGTATTGTCCAAGATCTTTATTCCTGAAACAGAAAAGGAGCTGGTTCAGGACAAATTGGAAGTGAATGAGGAAAGTATGGGAGTTAACTTGATAGATGCCATGTCTATTGGAGCATCAGAGGGATTAAAGCTTGCCTTAAATGTAGGTGCCATGCTATTGGCTTTTATTGCGGTGATTGCAGCAGTCAACTATTTATTAACTGGCTTACTGGGAGAGTATACAGGTCTGAATTCCTTCGTGGCAAGTTCAACTGGTGGACAGTTTCAAGGTTTTTCTTTGGAATATATCTTTGGTCAAATCTTCCGGGTATTTGCTTGGGTGATAGGTGTGGAATGGTCTGATACCCTCCAAGTGGGAAGTTTGCTTGGACAAAAAACGGTGATCAATGAATTTGTAGCTTACCTTTCTCTCTCAGAAATGAAGGAAATGGGTTCTCTTTCCTCGAAATCAATTGTTATAGCGACTTATGCCCTTTGTGGTTTTTCCAACTTTAGTTCAATCGCAATTCAATTGGGAGGTATTTCCATCATAGCTCCAAATCAGCAAGGAAATTTAAGCCGATTAGGATTGAAATCCTTAATGGCAGCTTCACTTGCCTGTTTGATGACTGCCACAATCGCCGGCATGTTATTCTAGAAATATAAAAGCTCTTTACTACAAAGACATAAAAAAGCCCGAATTCAACTTGAATTCGGGCTTTTTTTTAGAATTACATTTTAATTAAAATATTGAATAATAAGGATATCCGCTTTCTTACCAGTATTGACAAAAATACGGCTTATTGTCTGCTATAAGGATCAGAATCCGGAAGCTTCGGTCTTCGGTCATCGGTCTTCCAAACGGTCAAGCAAAGAAAATAAGGCAATTGGTATGATTGCGGATAATCAGATTGAATAATTAAAGGATCAATTTCCATATAAGTCTTTTCCTGCTTTTTCATATTTATCACCAGCCACCCAAACTGGCTTAGAAGAATCATTGGCAATTAACTGTGCTGCCAAAATGTAGGACTTCCAATAATTGATGGCATAATCCAAATCAAAATTCTCCACATGATCTCCAGGCTTGTGATAGTACTTTTGAATTTCATCATCAAAGGCTTGAAAACCCAAAGAGAAAGTAGGAGCAGGGATACCCTTTCTTGCAAAGTTCACATTATCGGAACGGTCATAAAGTCCTTGCTCTGGAGCAGGATCAGGTATTGCTTTTAATCCAAATTCACTGACTGCTTTTGAAATTTGATCATCTCCTGTAGTTCTCCCTAAGCCAATTACAGTTATGACTGAAGTATCATTATAACCTCCATTATCGATATTCAGATTGAAAATCACCTGATTAAGTGGGATTAATGGATTTTCTGCAAAATAAGCGGAGCCGAGCAGGCCTTTTTCCTCAGCTGTCCAAAGGGCTAGGAGAATGGACCGTTTTGGAGGATTTTTTGCAAAGAATCTTGCGGCATTCATTACAGCTACAGTTCCAACAGCATTGTCTCTTGCTCCATTATAAATTGAATCACCTTCAGCATCAGGTCTTCCCACACCTACATGATCATAATGAGCGGAAAGCATTACATATTCATTTTTTAATTGAGGATCTGTACCTTCAATCCAAGCTACAACATTTTTCCCGTCAATATTTTTATTGGTTTTACCAGATATCATCAAGTCAGCTTTAGAGATGCTCTGATCTGCCATAGCTGAACGAACTCCATTGTCCATGTCCTTTATCCAGATATAGGTGAGCTCAGAGCTTTCGCCTTGATCTACTCCCAGAGTTGGTCTATTTAAGAAATTGGAAACTAGTTGCCATGGTACGCTCGGCACATTAAATCTTTCAATCAAGGCGATTGCACCACTTTCTTGAGCTCGGGCAGTTTTTTCTCTACCCAAAGCGAATAAATCAGCAGGTCCGAATCTATCTGGCGCGCCAACATTGGAAACTGCTATTTTTCCTTTTAAATCTTTTCCTTGAAAATCCTCTTCTAGACCAAAACCCACATCAACCAATTCATAGGATCCAGAAATGGACTTACCATCAAGGACCAATAAATCTTTACCTTGCTCAAATGTATTCTTGTCCAATTTGATCTGTCCGGTACTTGGAGGAGAGGACATTCTAAATGGAATATTCTGGAAATAGCCATCGGCCCCAGGGATCATTTTGGCTCCTGCTTTTTTAAGTTCCGAAGCTATGTAATTATAGGCAAGCTCAATTTCAGGCCTTACAGGATCTCGCCCCATTAATTCATCTGAAGCTAAATATCTAAAGTCTTCTAATGCAGATTGATTATTAAATGCTTTTTCAATAGCTACTTTTTGGGAAAAAAGAGGATTGGCCAGCAGAAAGGCTAAACCAAATCCCAAGAGTTTTTTATTCATAGGGTGTAATTTTATTCTTCCAAAATAAGGGAAATCGGAGAAAAGATATCTGAGAAAGCTACAATACTTGATCACTCAGATTCAATTCTTTCAAAATAGTTCGAAAGTGTACAGGTATTTCAGCTTTCAGAGTAATTTTTTCATTGCTGATTGGGTGATTGAACTCAAGCTTGTGTGCATGAAGCAATAAATTTTGAAGCCCAAACTGCTTTTCAAAAAAGCTGTTTTGCTTATTGTTTCCATGCTTTTTATCTCCTAAAATATAATGCCTTTTATGGGCTAGGTGCCTCCGTATCTGATGGGTTCTACCTGTTTCTGGTTTGGCAAAAAGTAAAGAATATCGACTGGTTGGATATCGTCCAGTAGTGTCATAAGGAATTTCCGAGCTATCTAATACTTGAAAATGGGTTACAGCATCCTGAATCTTGCCTGATCTTTCATTTTTCAAACCTTGATCAACCGTAAAAGTTTTTTCAGCCGGAATACCTCTAACTATAGCGAGGTAAGATTTATGAACTGTCTTATTTTCAAATTGCTTTTTCAGCAAAGGCAATACTTCTTCTTTTTTTGAAAATAATAAGATGCCGCTGGTAGGTCGGTCCAGCCTATGGGCCGGATAAACTCGTTGACCTATTTGATCTCTTAAGATTTGTACCGCAAACTCTTTTTTCTCGGACGCGGCTAATGCCGTTCTATGAACCAAAAGCCCAGATGGTTTATTGATTGCGATGATGTCATCGTCCTCGAATAGAATTTCTAAATGCATAAAAAAAGCCGGCTATAAAACCGGCCGTGAAGTTAGAAAATTGTACCTGAACCTATGCATTCATCCGCATTGTACCAGGCAACAAATTGTCCTGAAGCTATTCCTTTCTGAGCTTGATCAAAAATGACATAAAGTCCTTTCTCTCTTCTGATCAAGGTTGCTTCTGTCAAAGGCTGTCTGTACCTGATCCTTGCTTGATATTTTGCATTTTGACCCGGGTTCAATTCAAGATCTTCCCTAATCCAGTGAATATCCTTTTCTTTTACGAAAAGTGCATTTCTCAATAATCCCTGATGATCATCGCCTAGTCCTGTATAGATGTTATTCTCTTTAGTATCTGTGGCGATTACAAATAAGGGTTTGCCGGTTCCGCCTACTTGCAAGCCTTTTCTTTGCCCAACAGTGAAATAATGAGCTCCATTATGCTCTCCCAAGACTTTTCCTTGATTAGCCTGATAGTGAACAGGAAGGGCTAAAGCATCCAATTCATCAGTATCTAAATCCTCCAAAGCTACTCCTGCAGGAATTTTTAAACGATTGAATACCGCTAGATTATCAGGGATTTGAATGATTTTTCCTTTTTTGGGTTTCAATTGTTGCTGAAGAAATTCGGGAAGTCTCACTTTTCCGATAAAGCATAAGCCTTGTGAGTCTTTCTTTTCGGCTGTGATAAGATCCAAATTTTTAGCGATGGCCCTTACTTCGGATTTTTGGAGATGTCCTATTGGGAATAATGCCTTTGCTAACTGCTCCTGAGAAAGCTGACAAAGAAAATAACTTTGATCTTTATTGGGGTCTGCACCCGCTAATAGTTGATAAACAGGTTTTCCATCAACTTCAACACTTCCTTTTTGACAATAATGTCCAGTGGCAACGAAGTCTGCTTTCAGTTTTTGAGCTGCTTTTAGAAAAATGTCAAACTTTATCTCTCGGTTACAAAGGATGTCTGGATTGGGAGTTCGGCCTGCTTCGTATTCGGCAAACATGTAGTCCACAATTCTTTCCCGATATTCTTCGCTGAGGTCAATGGCTTGAAATGGGATTCCTAACTTTTCAGCAACAAGCATTGCATCTGTGGAATCTTCCATCCAAGGACATTCATTGGAGATGGTGACTGATTCATCGTGCCAGTTTTTCATAAACATGCCGATGACTTCATAACCCTGCTCAAGCAGCAGGTGGGCCGCCACTGAACTATCCACACCTCCGGATAAGCCGACGACTACTCTTGGTTTTTTATTCATAGCTGCATCAATTAATGGATTCAAGGTCCATTCGATTACAAGTGACAAATAAACTGATGCATTGTATGTTCAGTTCATTTTCAAACAAAAATACTTTGTTTTCCCCATAAAGAAGTGAAGTCGAACTTTTGAAAATTTGATTGAAGGTGTCCTAACATGAATCTGCTTTGAATCGAATCCTCTATTTTTGCTTTTCTTTCAATTTCACGAGGCAGATTTCCATGAATTTTCAGTTGATCAAAGACGCAATTTTGGGTAAAGAGCAAGATTTTACCGTTTTGCCTCTCAAAACCGCAATAATGGTTCTAGCTATTCCTATGATCTTGGAAATGATGATGGAGTCCTTGTTTGCGGTAGTGGATATCTTTTTTGTTGCCAAACTGGGTGAAAGTGCCATTGCAACAGTAGGATTGACTGAGTCTGTTATCGTTTTGATTTATGCTGTAGGGTTTGGAATCAGCATGGCTGCTACGGCACTTATTTCACGCAGATTTGGAGAAAAGGAGTATGAAAAAGCAGGGGATGCGGCTTTTCAGTTACTGGTTGTTGGAATAATGATTTCTTTGATTTTGGGGATTCTGGGCTGGATCTTTGCCAAAGAAGTACTGATGCTCATGGGAGCTGAAGAAGAAGTCATTCGGACTGGAGCCAATTATGCCCGAATAATTTTTATCGGAAATAGTGCCATCATGCTTTTGTTCTTGATCAATGGAGCTTTTCGTGGTGCTGGACAAGCTCACCATGCCATGAGATCTTTGTGGATTGCCAATGGTTTTAATATCATCCTGGATCCCTTATTTATTTTTGGAATTGGTTCATGGGATGGGTTAGGACTTGACGGAGCTGCAATAGCGACTACGATGGGAAGAAGTTTTGGCGTGCTTTACCAATTATATCACCTCTTCAACGGGAAACACAGGCTTCACATTCTTTCCAGAAATATTAAAATTAAATGGAAGACTATCCGAAAAATTCTGGATATCGCAGCAGGAGGGATGGGTCAATTTTTGATTGACTCAGTATCTTGGTTGGCTTTGACCAGAATGAATGCTGAATTTGGGTCAACGGCCTTGGCAGGGTATACCATAGCCATGAGAGTATTGATTTTTACCATCTTACCTGCATGGGGACTTTCCGGAGCAGCAGCTACTTTAGTAGGTCAAAATTTAGGTGCCAAAGAAATTGGAAGAGCTGAACAAGCAGTATGGTTGACAACTCGATATTGCGTAATATTCATGGCTTCAGTGACTGGAATCTATTTAATTTTTTCAAAGGAACTGGCAGGTCTTTTTACGGATATACCGGAAGTTCAAAGCATAGCAGCACAAGGTTTATGGGTGATTGTTCTGGGTTATGTGTTTTTTGCAGTTGGGATGGTATTAACTCAGGCTTTCAATGGAGCAGGTGACACCAAAACTCCCGCATATATCAATATTGGAGTGCTCTGGTTTTTGGAAATTCCCTTAGCCTGGTTTTTAGCCTTCCCGATGGGACTAGAATATTTGGGGATATTTATTGCAATCGCATTTGCCCATTCCTTCCATGCAGTGGTTTCATGGTATTTATTTAAAAAGGGAAATTGGAAAAAAGTGGCAGTTTAAAGACCTGCCAGAACTTATTGCCCCGACAGGTCTTTTATTACTTAATTTAAGGATACAAACTTGCTATCAACAGTTTCGTTGATGAAGTAGATTTTTTTACCTCCTATAGTTCTGCTTTCACTATTATAAGCAGCTACTTGAATGATTCCTTGGCTGGTAGTTTTCATACCTGATAATTCTGAAGCGGAAAAGGTAATTGAAGTAGCCCTGCTTTCTTTGGTTACCACCTTGGTGCCATCTGAAATCACCCAAAGTATGTTGTCAACTCCTGAAGGAACTGATTGGATGGAAAGGGTGACTGAGCTAGAGATACTAATTGTTTCGCTTTGATTACTCGCAAACTTTACCACCCCCGGCATTACCTTGGTGGTCGTGTACGTAAAGCCATCAAAGCCATTTGCTCCAGCTACTTTCCAGCCATTGGCTTGACCTGAGTTTATTCCCAAAGTGATATCTGTGAAATTGTTGATATAAGTGTTTCCGCTGATATTTTGAAGTTTGAAATCGTTCAATATGACTTCGCCAACATTCACCAAAGAGCCGCCTCCTGAAGTACTGTAAAAGTTAGCCGATGCAACATCCAATAAAATATCAGGCATACCAGGAACAGAGGGAGTGCCTGAAGGGGTATTGGATTTAGCTTTGATAGCTGCCATTACTCCGTCCGCATCACCAGGCTGAGGTACAGGATTGCTTTGCTGTTGTTCTATTGGATTTTCTGAGTTTCCGTCGCAGGAAGAAAAAAACGATATTCCTGCTACTAGGATGATAAAAGAAAAGGCTTTGAATTTCATAGCTTGAAAGTTTAAATGTGTATTCAAAGCTCATTCTTTCCTAATATAAACGCCATACGACATTTGGCGTATCTTTGCCTAGCGTCCGCTAAAGCATTGGACATTCATGAAGTAAGGCATGTTGTAAAAACTCTTTTCAGGATAAAGTGCTGATCCTGCTGCCATGTATATAAATCCTGGATTTAAAATATTGGCTCGATGTCCCGGAGAATCCATCCAAAGTTGCACAATAGCTTTGGCATAACTCAGGTAAGTATGGTTAGGAATTACTTCTCTTTTATTGGACATGTAAGTGAAGATTCCGGGACTTTGTGGCCGATTGACTTTTCTTCCATATTCATATTGGATAGCAGCCGTGCTACTGATATTCTCTGCAATTCCTGATGGATTTAATCCAACAATCTGAAATCTGTCCCTCAGAGTCCGCTTATTTCTGATTTTACTAAAATGGCCATAGAAATTATACTTCACCATATCTGCTGCATGATCGGCTGAAAGTCTTTCTATTCTATCTGAGTAAATAAAAGGCTTCAAGCGATTTCTCTCCCTAAATTCATTGCTCACATAAAAAATAGCTGCATGTAATAAAGGGTAATCTATATCGGAAAGATTTAGCTCTTGATGAGCGCTTGATAGCTTGTAAAATGATTTCCAATCAAATTTTGAGTAATCTGCTGAGGACCAGCTTTGAGCGATAGTAGAAATCAAGGAAAGGTAAAAGCAACAGGAGAGAAGAAAATATTTAGGCATGAATTAGAATACTTATCAGGGCTGATTTATTCACGCTTAAAAAGTGGATTTAGTATAAATCGAAATAAAAAAACAGGCCGAAGCCTGTTAGTTTTCTTGTGGTATTTCCAAAAATAGCCGAATCAATTCTTTGGGTGTACATGCAGTTCTCAATTTTTCTTCCTGAATGTAAACTTGAAGCTGATACTCCAATTCAAAAATCAACCCATTAATAAAAATAGGGTCCATGTTTAGCTTTTGAATGAAATGATCATTCTTTCTTGAGCCGTGGAGACTGATGCCATAAGAATGAAATACCTCCGCAGCTTTTTTTAGAATTTTAAATTGTTGGTTCATCTGTTCAAATTTTGGGCGGTAATAGTTGATACATTACCGGTGTTACAATTCGTGATAGTAAAGTTGAACTGATCAATCCTCCGATCAAAACGATCGCTAAAGGGGAGATCAGCGGGTTGGTACTTAAAGCAATAGGAATTAAACCACCAATTGCCGTAATAGTTGTCAATACTATGGGTAGAAAACGAATTTCTCCAGCCTCTCGTATTGCTTCATTGAGTTCTTTACCTTCTTTTCGTAGTTGATTGGTAAAATCAACCAATAAAATGGAGGTCTTCACTTCAATTCCTGCTAACGCAATCAAACCTATGATCGCTACAAAGCTCAGTGAATTTCCTGTGATCCAAAGGGCTGTCAAAGCACCGACCATTCCTAATGGTATTACCGAAAGAACAATGAATGTGCTTTTGAATGTTTTGAAGAGCAAAATTAAAACTGCAATAAAAAGAAATACAGTGACAATAATTACTGTATTAAATCCTGCAAAAGATTCCTGACGGGTTTCATATTCTCCACCCATGACATAGGAATAATCTAAAGGAAGTTCTTCTTGTTCCATCCTACTAATCACATTGTTTAATACATCATCGACCAAATAGTTTTGATCTACAAATGCTGTGACTGAAACGGATCTTTGTTTGTTAAAGTGGTCAATCGCTAAAGTGGAACTTTCCATTTTTAATTCAGCGACTTGATTTAATGGAATTCCCACTCCTTGGATATTGTTGACATACAACCCTTCAAAATTTTCCAGACTAGCTTTTTTCACCTTAGGAGTGCTGAGTAGGATATTTCTTTCTTCTCCACTTTGATCTGTGAATTTTCCCAGATTTAGTCCTGCAATGGCCATTCGAACAGTCTTATCAATTTCTGCAATGGATATTCCTAATTGTCTTGCCTTAGGTTTTTGAATAGCTACTTTTATATCTGTTTTTAAGTTGGCTACAGGATTGTTGACGTAAATTGTTCCGGGAATTTCTTTAAGTAGGTTCTCTACTCGAAATGCCAAAATTCTGAGACTGTCCAAGTTTTCACCACTTAGCCTAACCTCGATTGGGGCTGTTACAGGAGGACCTTGTTCAAAATTTTTAATTTCAATTTTGGCTCCTACATAGTCTCTGAATTTTTGCTGCAGACCTTCAATGACTTTATTTTTTTCAGGTGGAGAAGTATCTGGGTCCAATTGAACATAAATCTGTGCGTAGTCTGAACGCTCATTTTCAGGGATTTCATTGTAATAAATCCTAGGATTTCCTTTTCCCACGTTGGTGGTAAAATTCATGAGTTCAGGCAGCTCTAAAAGATCCTTTTCTACTTCCTTGGTCACCAAGTCGGTGGTTTCAAGATTAGACTGAAGAGGAGTGGTGATATTCACCAGAAATTGAGGCTTCTCTGATGGCGGAAATAAGCTGAAACCTATAATTGGAAACAAACTCAATGAAGCAAGAAATATAGCACCTGCGATCAACAGAGTCCTTTTAGGTAATTGCAAAGCCTTTTCCAATAATGGAGCATAAGTTTTGTGAATTCCTTTTTGAAATAAATCTAAAAATCTATTGCCTTGACCATGGTTTTCTTTTAAAATTCTGGAAGAAAGGAATGGGATGATCGTAAGTGAAACCAGCATAGATGCCAATACGCTCATAATTACTGCCATAGGTAGACTTCGGATGAAATCCCCAGAACCTTCAGGTAGGAAAACTAAAGGAAGGAAGGCGATGATCAAAGTAACAGTGCAGCCTACAACAGAGACTGAAATTTGCTTAGTTGCTTTAAGGGCCGCATCCAATCTGCTATGCCCATCCCGTATCCATCTTTCTATATTTTCAACCACTACAATACTATCATCGACTAATAGTCCCAGTGCTACTACCAAACCCACAATAGAGAGTTGGTTTAATCCATAACCCAATGCATTTAAAAGCACAAGGCCAATAGCTAAAGAAAGGGGAATAGAAACCATAACGATTAAGGAAGCCCTATTTCCCAGAGGTAATAAAGTGATGAAAACCAATCCAATGGCAATTAGGAAATCAATTCCTAATCCATTTAATCTTCTATTGACGTAATCTGCTTGGTCAAAAGATTTGATAAAATCTATATTGGAGGGTAGGGTTAGTTCGAATGATTGTAAAACTGAGCTATATTCTTCCTGCACTGAGCTAATATTATTGCCTTCTTTCATGGCTGCAGTCACAAATACTGCCCGATAACCATTAACTCTGGTAATGTGCTTTGTATCTTCAAAGTCATCAAAAATCTCAGCAACATCTTTCAGGGCAATATTTTGTCCATCTCTGCTAAATATTACAGTGTTAGCTATTTCTTCTGCAGAACTGTAATTTCCACTCGTTTTGATATTAAAGGTTTTATTTCCAGCATCGATGCTTCCACCAGGAATATTCGCAAGTTCACTTTGAATGTTTCCTGTGATTGCATTGAGTGGAATATTCATTTCAGCGATTTTATCCAAACGAAGAGATATTCGGACGATTTGTTCTGGAATACCATGTATCTCCACTTTTTTTAATGCTCCTACTTTCTCCAATTCGTCTTGAAGCCGTTCTGCTTCTTGAAGTAGGGATTCTTGGGATGCATTTTCACTCAATAAGGCTATCTGAAGGATGTTTACATCTGAAGGTCTAACCTTGTTGGTTTTTATGGAAAAGATATCTTCAGGAAGTTCAGGCCTTAAGGCATTCACTTCCCGGACTAATTCCTGATATTTTTCGGTGACATCTTCTTCGTAATTGTATTCGACAAATAAAACTGCAACACCGTCTTTTATTTCAGTTTTGATTCGCTTGATGTCTTCAAGTTCATAGATAACTTTCTCCATAGGGTCTACGACCAGTTCTTCTATGTCTTCCGGAGATGCACCAGGGTAAATTACGATAATGGGGAACTGAGGGGACTCGATCACAGGATCTTCCGATCTAGGCATATTCAAAAATGTTGTGATTCCAACTGCCACAATCATCAAGAATATAATCAGCGTAAACTGATAGTTTTTAACTGAGAAATCTGAGATTTTCATGGTCTATTAACTTGAATGATTGAGCCGTCAGTTAAATATGCTGAACCAGTTACTATCAAATGTGAATACCCTTCCAGTCCAGCAGTAACTTGGATATTTTTTGCAGATAGTTTTCCCAATTTCACAGGGATTTTTTGGGCCAGACTGTCATTTTTGACTACAAAAACAAAACCTGTGTCACCTTGAGCATCCAAAAGTGCCTCATAGGGCAATTCCCAACCAACAGTTTGTGCAGAAGGATAAATTTCAGCTCTTCCAAATAAGCCTGATGCAAGGCTTGGGCTTTTCTCATTTAATTCTATTTCAACCCACCAAGCTCCAGTAATTGGATCAGAGGCCATACTTTTCCTAGCAACCTTCCCTTCAATTCCTTGGGAATTATCCCCTTCCAAGAAGACCTTAGCTAAATCTCCCAATTCTATTTTAGACCAGTTTTGATCATTCACTGTGGCTTTAAATAACCACTTTCCGTCTTTAGCTCCATTGATTTGGAGCACCGGAGCTCCTGAGGATATTTGCTGACCTGGATTTGCAAACTTTCTTAAAACGAAACCATTTTGGTTTGCTTTTATTTGGGAATAAGTAAGATTGAATTCAGCAGCCTTGAATTGTTCTTTAGCTATTTGTAGGGCTGTTTGGAAATTTTGAAATTGTTCTAGGGTAGCGACACTATCCAGATATAATCTTTGAACTCTTTCGAAGTCTCTATTTGCTTTTTCCAACCCTATCTTGGCTTGATTTAGACCTGTTTGAATCTCAGTCAAGTTTAATCTGGCTAATAACTGCCCTTTTTTTACAGGATCACCTTCCTGAACGAATATTTGATCAATGATGCCACCCTGTTTGAAAGAGAGTAGGGTTTCATTATTGGTTGTGGTATTGCCACTGCCCGATATTGGGCTTGAAAAACTGTTTTTTTGTAATTCTAAAACAGTGACTGGAATAGCCATTCCTTTCTTCGGAATAGCTGTCTTTTCTGTTTCTTTAGTGCATGCTGAGATCAAAGCAAGCATTAAAAGGAGAGAGGTTAATGTTGTAGATTTCATTGCTTAATAAGTTTCAAAGGAAAGTTGACGCTCTAAATTGGCCTGTGAGATTAAAAGGCCATAAGTATTTATGGTTTGTTGAAGAGAAGCTTGAGTATATTGATTTCTGGCATCTATGAATTCAATCAGAGAATTCGACCCTTCTTTAAATCCTCTGTCCACCAGTCTTAAATATGCTAGTGATGAGTTGAGTTTTATTTCGGAAGATTTTAAGGCGGCCTGTTTGCTGAGTACCTCATTTTTAGCCATTTTGAGATCCATGGCCAATTTTTGATCTAATAGGTTTTCCTGAAATTGAATTTTCTCGATTTCGAATTGACTCTGTTGAATTTGGTGACGACTACGACCTCCTTGGAAAAGTGGGAAAGCCAGATTTAATCCAAAAAATGCATACCTGCTTTGGTTGTTAAATTCAAAGTCAAAAGCTTGACTTCCAAAATCTGCGAATGTGCTTAAACGTGGAACCCAATAATTTTTGCTTTGAACTAATTGGGTTTCTTTTATGGATTTAAATGTTTGAACTTGCTTTTGTTCCGGTCTCTGCTGACTCGGTTCTTCCTGAAGTGCTTGATGTAAATCATCAAGGTCGATTCTCGGTTCTTCAAACTCTACATTCGCTTCCAAGTTTTTATTTAAAAGGAAATTCAGATAATAGCTTGCATTCTTTTTCTTATTGTATGCCTCTATTAAAAGTGCATTGATATTTTCTACCTCTGCTTCTGCACGAAGTACAGATGCTGGCAATCCTTTCCCATTTTTTAGAAGCGATTGATTGTCTTTTAAATTTCTTTCAACCAATTCCTTTGAGCTTTCAAAAACCTCAATTGCTTTGTGTGCCGTGCAAAATTGAAAATAAGCGGTTTTAATGTCCTGAATAAGGCTCGCTTTGTAAATAGCTAAGTCATATTCATTGACAAGAATTTGTTGCGTCCGAATTTGCTTTTGGAATTTCAAATCCGGATTGATTAAAGGCATGCTTACTCTGATCCTTGCATCATAGAAGTTATTTGGCAGAAATTGCTCTGAAATATTATTCAATTGAGGAAATTGATTAGACTCAGTGAGTTGATTCAGAGTTGCATATACCCCGTTGAGCAAATCTCCTATTGGAACATTGATCGTTCTGCCACCAGATGCAAGGTTATAAAGAACCCCAAAATCAACAGCCGGGAGATAATAGCTTTTTGCTGTTTGTAATGCGAGTAAACTTTGCTGTAAGGAAATATTTTTTTCCTGCAAAGTCAGATTGTTCTCCAGTCCTTCTTGGATATACTTATCCAGAAAATTTTGTCCGCTAGCTTGGAAGTAAATTCCTAAAAAGCTTAGTGCAATGAGCAATTTTGTTTTCATTTTAATACACTGTCAATTAATTAAACACTGTTTAACAAAAGGGTAAAAAAATATCAGATCTTATCCAATATTTTAAAGAATGCTTCTAAAGATTGATCTACAATAGTAGCTCGATCCTCAAGCTGAATTACTTCGCACCTCTTGCGAATATGAAGAGATACCATCCCGTGAACTGTTGACCATATCAGGAAGGAGAGAGGTTCTGCTTGGTGTCCCTGAAAATAACCTTTTTCCAAGCATTCCTTCACAGTTAATCTTAAATAATCAAATGTGCCGGATCCTTCCTTCCAATCATCATGTTCACTGTCATAGACATGATCTATCGGAGCTTCTTTTATAAACATAAGGTCGTACATATCAGGGTTTTCAATAGCAAACCTTATATAAATACTTCCCATTGCTTTAAGCCTTTCTAAAGGATGTCTTACATTTTCCAAGACCATCATTTTGTTCATCAAAGCCTGAAATCCTCCTTGATGTAATGCATGAAAAATCTCATTTTTATCCCTAAAGTAATGGTAGATTATCCCAGGGCTGTATTCGATTTGATCTGCAATATTTCTAATGGAAGTTTTTTCAATTCCTTTTTGAAGAAATAGTTTTTTTGCAGCAGAAAGAATTAATGACTTGAGTTCTTCTTTTTCTCTTTCTTTTCTATCTGAAATTCCCATACTTTTTTATTGAACAACCAAATTTAATTAAACAGTGTTTAAAAAAGCAAGAAATTATTGAAATAATTTTTCCAATCAGGATTTTTTCACACTCTCTTTCATAGGTTCGCTATCCCAAGCCTGATCATTCAGGGAGAATTTTTTGCTCAATTCCCCTGATAATAAAAGTTCCTGTTGCTCGATTTGCTTCTTTACTTTGGATATGTATTCTTCCCGGTCGTTTTTATACTGGAATAATACTTTCAAGGCATCCTCATCGTATTTTCGGAATTGGCTAGCCAAGCGATGTATGGTATGAGCTCTAAACCCAAGCTTTTTTAAGACATCTTCACCCATTCGAATGGAAGTATCCAAATGCTCTCTATAGATATGCTCAACGCCCATTTCCATCATTTCATAAGCATCATTTCTGTTTTTAGTCCGAATCATGACTTCCAAATGAGGAAAATGCTCCTGGCAAAGCTCCACTAACTTCCTGTTGGTTTCACTGGAATTAATCGCTGAAATCAGAATTTGCGCTTCTTCTGCACCTGCTGAATGGAGAAGATCTAGTCTTGTAGCATCTCCATAAAATACCTTAAAGCCCATTTTTCTCAACAAGTCCACTTGATCCGGATTAAAATCCAAAACAGTCGCTTCTATGCCATTTGCCCTAAGAAATCTTCCGAGTGTTGATCCGAAATGAGCAAACCCTACAAGGATGACCTTATTTTTTTCCGAGAAGGTATCGGCTTCCCTTTCATTTTTATTTTCTTTTTCTTGAAGCTTAGGGATGATTAATTTATCAATCACCAGCATCAAAATGGGAGTGAGAGTCATGGTCAATGCCGTAACCGCTATCAAAAAATCTGATGTAGAAGCTGCAAAAATCCCCAATTGCAAGGCAAATGCATAGGTTACGAAAGAAAACTCGGAAACTTGAGCCAATCCAAACGCAAAGCTGAGATTTTCAGGAATACTCAAACCTCTAACTTTTCCGATGATCAATAGCACTAAGGCTTTCAACAGCATCACACCCAAAGTCAAAGAAATAATGACTGAGGCATTACTTGAAATCAATTCAAAATTGATAGTTGCCCCTACAGCCATAAAAAATAATCCCAAAAGTAGTCCTTTAAATGGGTCTAAATCAGATTCCAATGCATGTTTATAAGGTGAATTGGCTAAGATTACACCTGCCAGGAATGTCCCGAGTGCAGGAGAAAGCCCTACTAACTCCATCAAAAATGCAATTCCCACAACAATGAGCAATGCAGATGCTGTAAATAATTCCCGAAGCTTGGTTTTGGATACCCAGTTTAGAATGGGGCCAAAGCCATATCTTCCCATCAGTATCACTAAACCTATAGCTGCAAAAATCATCAAGGTTTGAACCCAGCCCGGTTGATGTTCCAAGAATCCTCCATGCCCCGAGTCTGCGCTCATTTCGGCTCCTGCCACTACCAATAAGGGCAATACGGCTAAAATTGGGATAACAGCAATGTCTTGCATGAGCAAAACTCCAAAAGACATTCTTCCGGAATTACTGTCCATCTGATGTTTTTCTTTCAAAGACTGCAAAACAATAGCAGTGGATGAAAGTGCCATAGAAAGTCCAACTGCCAAACCAACCCGCCAATTGACTCCAATCAGGATCGAGATTCCAAAAATTAGGGCTGCAGTGATTAATACCTGAGAAAGACCAACTTTCAGAATCAGGTCTTTCATTTTCCAAAGGTTTTTTGGCTCCAGCTCTAACCCAATCAAAAATAGCATCATTACTACCCCAAACTCGGTGGTATGCATGATGTCCTGACCTTGATTTCCATCTTCAATAAAGCCCAATAAGTAGGGGCCAATTAAAATTCCTGCGATCAGATAGCCCAGAACTGAGCCCATTCCCAATCTTTTGGCAATAGGAACGCAGATTATAGCAGCTACGATAAAAATGATAGCATTGATCAAAAATCCATTCATAGCCTAGGTTTTTTGTAAATAAGGAATGCTTATTTCTTTCTCATCTCTTAATTGTAGCACGAGCTCTCTATAGGCTCTTGCCTTCCTCTGCAATTCATCGACTTGGATTTGATGTGTACCTCCTATGTGGAAAGGGGGCAAATATCGCATCCAACATAAATAGGCGGTTTGCTCAAAAGGTCTCAAAAACTCCTCTAACGTAAACCTGTTTCTACCCTCATGACTATACACTTCCTGAGACCCTCCGGATGTGATGGCATTCAGTAAATATTTATTTTTCAAATAAACACCACCTGGTCCATAAGCCCATCCAAACTCTAATACAAGATCAATCCATTGCTTCAACAAAGGAGGGCAGGAATACCAATAAAAAGGATGCTGAAAAATCACTACTTCATGTTCAAACAGTATTTCTTGCTCCTCTTGAATGTTGATGTTAAAATCAGGATATAACTCGTACAAATCCCTGATTGTGACATTTTCAAGATCCTTTACTGCATTGATTAACTGAAAGTTAACATCTGAGTGCTCAAACTTAGGATGAGCAAAAATGATTAATACCTTTCGCATGGATTTCCTCAGCCTTTGAAATCAATTTTCTTATGAGTCCCGTCACAAAAAGGTTTATTCTGACTTCCGCCGCACCTGCAAAAAGCCGAGACTTTATGCTGTTTTTTGGTCGTCCCATCCGTCATTTTTACGGTCATATTTCCATACACCATCAGTGGACCGTCTTTCATGACTTCAACAATTTGCTCTTTGTCTAATTCCACATTTTCTTTGGAAGATTCATTTTCAAAATAGTAACCCAGAGCACCCGAGGGACACTTTTGAACTTGTTCCACAATTTTCTCTGTACTGGATCCTTCAGGATCTATCCAGGGTTTTTTGGTATTGTCAAAAACTGAAGGTAAGCCATTCACACAGTTGGCAGAATGGATACATTTATGGGGCTCCCAAGTGATGGTTACCTCTCCATTGGAATATTCTTTTTTGAGTTGCTTCTCAGACATGGAAAAATCAATTTGGTAATACGAATATCATATTACCAAAAAGAACTGAAAATTCAGCTAGTAACCAAAGTAAATTTTGATTTTGACTTATTTACTATTAGGTTTTTTTAGTATCAGGTAAAAGCAAAGTCCTGTCACAAAAAGAATACTTCCCTGGGTCAAAATGGCTAGAATTAGTGCTTCAGGATTCATTTTTTTAATCTTTTACGGTGAGAAACATAGACAAAACCAACTATTGTCAAGAATAAAAGAACCAACTGAATTCTCGCTGTATTTGAGAATAGCTTGATTTTTTCAATCTTTTCCAGATTTTCAGGATGGGCTTGTAGTTCTATATCCAAGTTTTCATGAGAAAGCTTACTGATAATTGAGCTTGGATCAAGATTCCATGAATTTCCTGAAAACAAATTTTGAAGTGCGGTAGTCCAATCATTGTTTTCCGGTGTAAATAAGGCCCCTACAAACACTATTAAAAGCAAAGCAGGAGTAATATACTTCATGATAAACTTGTAGACAGAGGGAATTTTGATATCCGCACCTGTGGTTAGTTCTTTCCATCCCTTATCCATTCCAAAGACCCATACAAACAAAATGGTTTCCAGTAAGGCAAAGACTACCAAACTGACTGTTCCGGCCCAGTAATCGAATTCGTCGAAATAACCATATTTATAAAATAGTACTGTAGGAATTCCCATTATCATGACCATGAGTCCAAAAGATAAAGCTCCTTTTAACTTACTCCATCCAAATTCATCCTGCATAAAACCCATCCAAGGTGTACCCATGGCTAGGGAAGAGGTTATTCCTGCAAAGAACAATAAGCCAAACCAACAAAGCCCAGCTAAAACTCCAAATAATTCACCCCATTGCTGAAATAAGTAAGGCATGGTTTGAAATGCCATACCAAAGCCTGCATTTTCCAAAACCCAATCCAAACCCAAGAAACCAGCTGCAATAGGAATTACGATAGCACTGCCTAAAACTACTTCTACAAATTCATTGGTGAATCCAGCAGTAACTGAGTTTAGAGCAATATCTTCATTTGCTTTCAAATAGGAAGCATAGCATTGGATGGAGCCCATTCCGACTGATAATGTGAAAAATATCTGACCAGCTGCTGCCATCCAGACTTTAGGATCCAAAAGGCTTCCATATTGAGGTGTCCACAAGAAATTGATCCCATCCCATGCATTTGCATCCGGAAAGGCATCACTAGCATAATTACTTCCCATGGTCCAACCTTTGAAAGCCAAAATAGCCCCAAATGCAATCAAAAGAGGCATTCCTATCTTAGCCACCTTTTCAATCCCACCCAAACCAGTTGAAAGAATATACACGTTGATTCCTAATACTAAAAGGTAAATCCACAGTGGGAGCAAGGGAATTCCGAAATCGGAACCTTCTAAATTGACATACAACAGAAAGAAATCATTGATTTGTTCTTTGGTCAAATCAGTAAATGAACCAATAACTGTATGGATTACATACATAAAGGTCCAAGATTCTATATAGGTGTAATAGGCAACAACAGCGATATTGGTGAAGATTCCAAATACTCCAATGTACTTCCATATTGGTTTGGAACTCATGGAGTCCAAGATGTATGGTGTACTGTGATTACCGGATTTTCCCCCAAATCTTCCTATAGACCATTCCACGAACAGGAGCGGAATACCCATCAGGAAAAAACAAACCAAGTAAGGAATGATGAAGGCACCGCCTCCATTTTGTACTGCCTGAACGGGAAATCGCAGGAAATTACCCAAACCTACTGCATTTCCTGCCATGGCAAGTATCAGTCCGGTTCTGGACCCCCAAGAATCAATTGCTTTAGCCATTAATCGTAAAATAGGGAGGGGAATCCCCCTCCCAAATTGAATTATGAATGAATTGTTTTTTCCAATAGGGTTTTCCAGTTACCAGCTAATACTCTTTCGCCAGCTAAGTCTGAAAACAACTCCCCATCGTAGATTTCCAAGGATTTTGTTGGATGATTGGGATCCTTGTAGTGAAATTGAAGTGCCAGATAATCTATGATAACCCGCTTTTCCTTTTTCACCTGAACCATGTGGTTTTTTTCATCCAAAGTAATTTTTGAAATACCGGACAAGTCAATGATACTTTGGCTTGGATAGGCACCGTATCTATGATAAATGAGTTTTTTGCATTTAGGGTCCAAGCCTAATTGGTAATGATTTCTCCATCTTTCCTGAATTTCAGGCTGGATTCCGTTTTGCTGAGCCACTTCTAGAAAACTCTTTTGAAGAAGACTTTCTGATGACTTTACTTTAAAATTTTGGTAGGCAAGAGGAGCTATAAATGCACCCATGCAAATTGCGGACACAATAAGTGTCACTGGATCTATGTCGATCATGATTTTTTTTGGTTTTGTAAATTCTGAATTTGTAAAAGGGCGATTATTCAGAATCTACTACCAAGTGTAGAAAAAATGCAGAAAGGTTGTTTTGACGTCAAATAGGGGGCTGCTTTTTTCTGGAAGTCCTTTCTTGGACGGAGAATAAAGCAGGGATTTGACTTGAATATGGACTCCTGAAGCATTCAATTTTCCATAAAGCTTCCAGTCAACTTTGAAGCTAGGTACTTCAACTTGAATTGATTGAGCTAAAGAGTTATCAAAATTGGAATCCAAAAGGGGATAAGCATAAATCTCTTGCTTTGAATGAGAAGATTCAGCTTGTACTGGTTGGAACTGAAAAAAGGCTAACAGCCCGAAAATCCAACTCAGGAAAATCATAGATGCTGCAAGCCTTTTGTTCATATATCTTAGAATACTTCGCAAATGTTCAACAATAAATATTGCATCTGCAATAGCTAAGTATACTTATTTTTTCAAATCATAAATTTTAACATTTTCCAAACCTTGGATGCTCTCCACACTTTTCCAGGGAGAATTAGGAAATACCAGTGTAGTCATTGCAATTTCCCCATTATTGATAAATAGCTCAATAGAATGCGCATCTATAAAAACTCTGATTGACTCTGCTTTCCAGCTCATAGGCGCTGAAAAGGTCTTTGCAAAATCCGGATGGAAATTCACTTTTCCTGAATTACTGCGGTCTATATTAATCAATCCCATTTCTTGGTTGATAATCACTTTTTCACCCAATTCATTGCTTAGAGTTAGGCTGAATGATTCAGTATTTTCGATTTCTGCTGTTATCTCTGTTGCTACTGAAGGAAGGGCTGATTCCGAGGAGGAAATAGAGTAAGATTTTTTCCTTAAGGACTCTAGTTCTTTTGCTGGTTGTGATTGAACCAAAAGCTTGTCTTCAACCTGAAATAAATTCAACTCTCGTGGGATAGTCATAGAGGATCTCCATTTTTCTGTTGGAACGACCTGTGCATATAGCCAATTACTCATCCAACCTATAAATAAAGGATCTTTTCTTTCTGAAGGGACATTTGACCAGGTAACCCCCGCATAATTGTCAGGCCCATAATCCAGCCAACGAATTAATTCATCATCTGGAATGAATTCTCCATTTTTGAAATCTCCGATAAAATATTGGGTTGCAGAACCCTGTTGTGGCCCGCCAGGATTGATACTTACCAAAAGCACGTACTTTTCTTCACCTGAAGGGGTTTTCATAGGGATCAAATCCGGACACTCCCAAACACCTCCATGAGCTCCTAGGCTTTGACCAAATTCACTTAAAAGCGTCCAGGATTTCAAATCACTTGACTCAAAAAATTGGATTCTGTCCAATACAGCCAAAGTCATCAACCACTTCCAATTGCCTGCTGAATCTTGAATTCTACTAACTTTTGGGTCTCTAAAATCCTTAATTCCCTGATTAGGAAGCACAGGATTTCCTTCATATTTAGTCCAAGTTTTCCCATTGTCCAAAGAGTAGGCAATCCCTTGAGATTGATATTCTAATTCCCCCGCTTTTTCTTTTTCCATATCATGGTAGGTAAAGATTGCTACCAAGGGAGGATTTGACTCAGTTCCAAATCCTGAGCTATTTGATTCGTCCAACACCGCGCTACCTGAGAAAATATATCCCAAACTATCAGGATAGAGAGCTATTCCCTCGTCCTTCCAAGAGAGCAGATCAGCTGAAGTCGCATGTCCCCAATGCATAGGACCCCAAACAGTACTATCTGGATAATATTGATAAAATAGATGATAGGTACCATTTTGATATACCATACCATTGGGATCATTCATCCATCCAAATGGAGGAACAAAATGATATTCAGGCTCATATTGTGACAAGCTGGAAGGCTCAAATGTAATGGGAGAACTGAAGTCGCAAGATTGTATACTTACTGCCAAGAGAATACTCGGGATTAAGGGATGGATTTTCATTTAGAAAAGTCATTTTGGAAAGGCCAAATCTATCAAAATATTCTCATTTGCCTCGTTTTTCATTTTTTCAGCAACATGCTTAGCATTCAACTTGTAATTTTGATTTTGGTAGAAATCCAAAAGCTTTTCTTCCAGTTTTTGTTGAGAAAATTGATGAATTGAGATTCCTAAAGGCCCTAATCCTTTGCTTTGAATGACCTTGTTCCAAAAAAATTGATCCATGATGTGCGGAATGATCAATTGAACACAAGCATTGATGGCGGATTGGTGGGTAGTGCCGGAACCACCATGATGAATAACCCCATACATTTTTGGGAAGATCCAATCATAAGGGATATGGTTGACAAAAAATATGGAATCCGGTGTACCTGTAAGCTCGGTCAAACCTCCCCATGAACAATTGATGATTGCTGGAATTTTAAGTTTGACAAGAGCTTCTATAAATTGTTGAGTAAAAAATTCAGGTTTAGGGTTGGTCATTGAGCCAAATGTCAGAAAAACAGGTTTTGGGTATTTTGCTAGCCATGCCAACAACCTTGAATCTGCTTGATAAACGGATTCTTGATTTCTTTTGAAATATCCAACTATCTGAGCAGAATCTGGCCAATCAACGGGTCTTGGAAATAAGGTTGGAGATAAAGCATAAAATGTTTTTAGCTCCTTGAGCTCAAATTCACGAAGCTGACCCGTAGTCAATTTTGATAATCCCAATTCTTTCAGCTCGTTTTTCATGGTGAGCTTCATGACAAAATACCTGGCTTGATTGACCCAATTGTATGATATTCGGATAAATCGTTTAGGGATATTCCATTTTGCTAAACCCATATGAGGATATTCATCTGAGGGATGAACAATACATGGAATAGGGGAGACCAAGATATATTTTTTGGGATCTAAGCGCGCTATGAGATAATAATAGAGTGCTTTGGGATGGAAAAAAACCAGATCTGGAGCTACTTGAGCTAGACTGGTTTTCTGTTGATTCAATAATGTTTTTTGGAGCGAGATGGATTCTTTGGCAAGCTTAAAGTAGTTTTTTAGCTGAGACCAAGCAGATTTTCCACCACCCATTAAGTTTTTGCCAGTCGGGCTTTCGATGAGTTCAAGAAACCTTCGATCAAATGCTAAAAATTTATAACCAAGTTCTTGAACCTCTGATTTGAACTGCTCTGGAAAAAGGCAGGTAACCTCGATATTTCTTTTCGAGAAAACCTCAGCTAAGGCGAGAAATGGTTCAATATCGCCCCTGGTACCTAAAGAAATCAGCAGGATTTTCATTGATAATTTTATTATCAGAACAGCTAATTGTAGCTTTATGTCTCAATCTAGTTTGTATTTCCAATAATCCTTCTTGATCAGAAGGTTTTTTATTTGTCATAATTCATAAACTGAAATCTGTTTCGAGGAAAATCAAATTGAAGTGCTCTTTTTCCATAAGCATGATTTCAACCTATTTGAAAATAATTTGTAGCTATGAAAGGAATTATTTTGGCCGGTGGGTCAGGAACTCGACTTTATCCTTTGACAATCTCTGTGAGTAAGCAGCTGATGCCTGTTTATGATAAACCCATGATCTACTATCCTTTGTCAGTTCTGATGATGGCCGGTATCCGGGAAATCTTAATTATCACCACTCCTGATGATTCCGAGGCTTTCCAAAAATTATTAGGAGATGGTTCTCAGGTAGGTTGCCGATTTGAATATGCAGTTCAGCCTTCTCCAGATGGATTAGCGCAGGCATTTATCATTGGTGAGGAGTTTATTGGAAATGAAAAAGTGGCCTTGATTCTGGGGGATAATATATTTTATGGCTCGGGCTTGCATAAAACTTTACAGGAAAATACCAATCCTGATGGAGGTGTTGTTTTTGCCTATCATGTCAATGATCCGGAAAGATATGGAGTGGTGGAATTTGATGAAAATAACAAAGCCATCAGTATAGAAGAAAAACCAGCAAAGCCTAAATCGAAATTTGCGGTACCTGGCCTATACTTTTATGATAACAAAGTGGTTGAAATTGCCAAAAACATCAAACCTAGCCCAAGAGGGGAGTTGGAGATCACTGATATCAATAATGAATACCTCAAAATGGGAGCTCTTCAAGTAGCCATCTTGAATAGGGGAACGGCCTGGTTGGATACGGGGACCCATCAATCTCTACTTCAAGCTGCGCAATTTGTGGAAGTTATTGAAGAACGTCAGGGATTAAAAATCGGATGTATTGAAGAGATTGCCTATAGACAAGGGTTTATCGGCAAAGAAGAGCTTTTAAAAGCTGCTGATAAATTGGGAAAAAGCGGCTACGGGCAATACCTGAGACGGTTATTGAATTGAGTTCAATAGATTTTCTTGCTCAATAAACTCTCAAAATCAGAGACTTCCGTCTCTAGGGTTTTATTTGCAAATATGATAAAGATCATGCTTTCACTTGAGATCAATGTATTGATCTTAGTCAGATTTTCGCCAAATTGGAGAAGGACTGAAGGTGGGAACTGTGAAACTACTGAAGCAAATTGATAATGCATTTTTTAGGGAAGTGGGTGAAATTGCCCAGTTCACGGCACGCTTTTTTCAAACTGTAACCAAGCCCAAACAAGAATGGGAGGAATTTATCAACCAATGTTTTTGGGTTGGTTATAAAACATTGACCCTGGTTGGAATCACCGCCTTTATTATGGGGCTGGTACTAACAATTCAATCCAGACCGACTTTGGTTGAGTTTGGAGCTGAATCTCTTTTACCTTCCATGGTCTCTGTATCTCTTGTTCGCGAAATTTCACCTGTCATTACGGCCTTGATTTGCGCTGGGAAAATTGGCTCTGGAATGGGCGCTGAACTGGGTTCCATGCGAGTTACAGAGCAGATTGATGCAATGGAAGTTTCCGGGACAAATCCCTTTAAATATCTCGTGGTAACCAGAGTACTTGCTTCCACAGTGATGGTACCTATTCTTTCCAGTGTTGGAATAGCCATTGGGCTTTGTGGAGGATATCTTGGGGTTAACATTAGAGGACATATAAGCTGGAATTTATTTTGGCATCAGGCCTTCGAAGCTTTGAGTTTTGGGGATCTAATTCCATCCTTGATCAAGACCTTTTTCTTTGGATTTGCCATTGGAATCATAGGCTGTTACAAAGGATATAATTCTAAAAAGGGAACCGAAGGGGTAGGGCAATCTGCCACAACTGCAGTGATTGTAGCTTCTTTGGTGGTATTTGTTTTGGATTTGATTGCTGTTCAAGTCACGGACTTGTTGGGACTTACTTAATTCAGTTAACAAGATGGAACCAGTGATTCAAATAAAAGATCTCAATAAATCATTCGGTGATAATCATGTTCTCCGCAATTTCAACATGGCTATCAACGCCGGAGAAAATCTCGCAATTCTTGGAAAATCAGGTTCCGGAAAGTCAGTATTAATTAAGTGCATTATCAGCCTCATGGAAGTTGATTCAGGGGAAATGATAGTGCTAGGAAAGGATATTCAGCTGTTAAATTCGGATGAATTAGACAGTCTTCGGGCTGAGGTGGGATTTCTTTTCCAAAGTAATGCATTGTATGATTCCATGACAATCAGGGAAAATCTGGAATTTCCTCTAAGGAGACATTGGAGTAAAGAAGAAAGAAAAAAAGGTGCTGATGCTGCTGTAAAAGAGGCATTGGAAGATGTTGGGTTATCTCACACCATAGATATGATGCCAGCCGAACTTTCAGGTGGTATGAGAAAGCGAATTGCTCTGGCTAGGGCCTTAATTCTCAGACCCAAGGTAATTATGTACGATGAACCTACAACCGGGCTAGACCCGATTACTTCTCGTGAAATCAGTAATTTGATGCTGAGTGTTCAGAAAAAATATAAATCTGCGGCCCTGATCATTTCTCATGATTTGAATTGTATCAAAATGACTTCCAATCGAGTAATTATGCTCATCGAGGGAACAAGGTACGCAGAGGATACTTACGAAAATTTAAGGAAATCCGAAGATCCAAAGATCAAGGAATTCTTTGACTGATTATGAAAGGAAAAAAGAAAATAGAACACACCAAATTAGGCGCACTAGTCATTGCAGGAGTGCTATTCTTGGTTTTTGCGCTCTATATGATAGGCAAAAACCAAAATATTTTCGGCACTTCAATCACCTTGTTGACAGTGGTAGAAAATGTCAATGGCTTAGTTCCTGGAAATAATGTGAGGTTTCAGGGTATGGATGTAGGCACAGTCAAATCAATCGATATGGCGAACGATTCAACCATAGAAGTTAGCCTTTTGATTAAAAGAAAAATGCAGGAGCACATTAAGAAAAATGCGGCTACTATCATTTCTACCGATGGATTGATGGGGAATAAAATTCTGCACATTGTTCCACAAGATGGGGAAGCAGGCCCAATTGAGGAAGGAGATGTACTTTTTGCCATGGAACAGGTAGGCACAGAAGATATGCTTAAAAAGCTTGATATGAGTGGAGATTACCTTCAAAAAACCCTTGTCAATCTTGCGGATATTACTAACAAATTGAATAAAAGTCAGGCTATTTGGAGCCTGTTGAGGGATACAATGTTGGTGGAAAATATCAATTTGGCAGTAGATGAATTCCGCTTAGCTGGTAGAAAAGCCACTGAGATGGCCCAAGCAGGAAACAGGCTACTGAGAACATTAGAAGAAGGCGAGGGCCTAGTCGATCAAGTGTTCACTGATACAGTTTTAAGCGCAAATTTTTCAAAATCAATCGATCAAATATTAAAAACCGGGGAAGAAGCCGAAAGAGTACTTTTAGAGGCAAAAACTATTTTAAATGAAATCCAAGAAGGAAAAGGAGCTGCTGGAGCTTTGTTGAATGATACCTTGGTAAGGGAATCTCTATTGAATACAATTCAAAATATAGAAAGTAGCACTGAAAGCTTTAATCAGAATATGGAAGCTCTGAAGCATAACTTTCTGTTGCGGGGTTATTTTAAGCGATTAGAGAAAAGAAAAGCCAAGGAGCTGGAGGAATTAGAAAAATAAAAAAGAGGCTGTCTCAAAAGTGCAAATTGTCACATTGAGATTCCTGACAATTGAACAGAATCGAAATGTAGGCCACAACGATAAATATGGCCTTCGACTCCCTGCCTGCGACAGGCAGACCCTAGAGCTAATAATGAGACAGCCTCTTCGAAATATTAAATAAAGAAATCTTCCTCCCAGATTCTAAAGCCTCCTTTAAAGGCATTTTGGTTAGTTCCTAGGCGACAACCTTCAGGGACTTCATTGAGAAGTTTAGAATTTCCTCCTCCCAATACAATGTCCTCTGGTTGGAAGGCATCTGAGAAGATTTCAACAGCCTTGTGAACGTGTTTTTCCCATCTTTTTTGTCCATTCTTGAAGAGATATGGCTTGCCTATATAACTTTCAAAAGTGGTCTTTTTATAAGGCAAATGACCACCTTCGATAGGGATGATAGTTTTGTTTAAAACCATAGCCGTACCGAGTCCCGTTCCAAGGCCCAAAAATAGGAGTTTCTTTCCTTCGAAACTTCCCAATGCTTGCATGGCTGCATCATTAATTATTTTCAATGGACAGCCGAAAGCCTCTTGAAAGTCAAATCCAGCCCAACCCGAACCCATATTTACAGGTTCATTGACAATTTTATTATGCTTTACTACTCCGGGAAAACCTATCGTAATTACATCATATTTCCAATTTGCGGCATGTTCTCTGACTAAGGGGATCATTTGTTCAGGAGTAAAGTCTGCTCCAGATGGAATTTTGATACGTTCAGGCTGTCCCGTTGCTAGAATTTTCACATTGGAACCACCTATGTCGATTACGAGGATTTTCTTGTTGAATTTTTTCATTCGGTAAGCAAAACCACCAAAGGGGTTTATCAAAATTGGTTTTTTAAAGATGTTGATTCGAAACTATAAAATTTAAGGCAAAAAGCGTGTCGCTAATTGCCTTAAATATTAGAAAAATCGGAAAATAGAAGATTTTAGTAAATAGGTGACATCTAAAAGGAGACTAGTTTAAAATGGTAGTTATTTCTTTCATTTTTATTCCAGGTGATTTCCTTGGATAGGTGATAAAAGGCTTCCAAAAGAAATGCATTGGACATTTTTCCTGCATCAATTGCTTTAAAACCAATGAGTTCTATCAATCTTTTAACTCTGATTTTCTCCGGAACGTCATCTCCACAGTAATAGGTTTCTTTGACTATTCCCATTTCATCATTTAAAGGGTACTCCACGCCAAGATTATTAAAGGCCTTGAATAAGTGAGCCTTGGGAGCCGCTTTCTTTAAAAGAGAAGTATGAGAATTGGAGAGTTTCTTGATAAATGAGGCATTTGTACAATCTATGATGATTTTATCCTCAGTATCTGAATTTTTCAATGCACACCAGATTTCTGGAAGGTATCCGTTTTCAGAGCAGATCAATATGATTTCTGCCTGAATAATAGCTGATTCATAAGGGCAAATTCTGTGATGGAATTTATTGAGGACCTTCCATTCCTCATCTTCAACCTCAAAATCGGAGCGGACTCCAAATACAACATTGATACCTGCTTCAATGTATTTTTTTCCTAAAGTTTTGGCTAGCGAGGTGCCGCCTAGTATTCCAATTTTCATAGAGTTTGTCAGTTTTATGAAAGAAATCGTGGGTGAAAGGAAGAATTATCTTCTTCCAAAAACTCACATAAAACATTGAAAACTAGGATATTGAAAAGGATTATCAAAATTTTATTTCGAAAAAAATCGATTTACAATGCACAAAGCATATTTCAGAATACTAAGTCCAAATATTGTATTTTGAAATACACGACCAAAATAGGTGAGTAAATGTGATTTTATGTGGATGACTTACTTTCCGATACAAAACTTCGAAAAGATACCTGTCTGCCGACAGGCAGGTTCGCCATAAATCATCTTTTAAAATTTATTTCCCGATACAGAATTTGGAGAATATATTCGCCAATAAATCATCAGTTGTGATCTCACCGGTGATTTCTCCAAGATAATGCAGGGACCTCCTGATGTCCATTGCCAAAAAGTCATTGGTCACTTCCTGATCCAAGCCTCTTAAAACATCCAAAAGCGATTCCCTGGTTTTAGTCAATGAATCATAATGCCGAATATTGGTCACCACGGTATTTCCAGTTTTGAATTTATCCAAATTGACTAATTCCAGAATTTTTGCCTTGAGACCTTCTAAATTTTCTTTTTGACCAGCTGAGATAAAAATGCTGTCCGGATGCTTTTCTTTTAATTCACTGATCAATTGATTATTAGCCTTGTCTACCTTATTGGCTACTTTCACAAAAGGAACTCCCAGATTTTCCAGCTTATTGACATCCCGATTGATCTCTACTAAGTCTGTGTCACCCAAATCAAAAAGGTATAAAATCAGAGAAGCCGTTTTCATTTTCTCCTGAGTTCGACTTACACCAATTGCTTCAATCGTGTCCGTGGTTTCTCTTAAGCCAGCTGTATCTATGAATCGAAAGATTACCCCGCCAATATTTATTTCATCTTCGATAAAATCCCTAGTGGTACCTGCAATATCTGATACAATTGCTTTTTCCTCATTGAGCAAGGCATTGAGTAGGGTAGACTTTCCAGCATTGGGTTTTCCTGCTATGACGGTTGGAACCCCATTTTTGATAACATTTCCTAAGTCAAAGCTGAGAATCAGCTCTTCTACCACTCTCAACAACTTTTCTACTAGGTCTCTCAAGTCATCCCTGCTGGCAAATTCTACGTCTTCCTCGGTAAAATCAAGCTCCAACTCAATCATAGAAGCAAAGTGAATGAGTTTGGATCTCAATTCCTGAATCTCGGAAGAAAATCCACCTCTCATTTGATTCAATGCAGCCTGATGGGAAGCTTCAGAGTCTGAGTGTATCAAATCCGCAACGGCTTCTGCTTGAGCCAAGTCAAATTGCCCATTCAGAAAGGCTCTCTGAGTGAATTCTCCAGGCTTTGCCGGGCGAACACCTTTTTTCATGAAAAGGCGAATTACCTGGTTGATGATATATGAGGAACCGTGAGTTGATATTTCAACCACATTTTCCTTAGTAAATGATTTTGGAGCTATAAAAAGCGATACGAGAACTTCATCTATGATCTTGTCGCCATCACGGATTGTTCCAAAATGGATGGTATGCGATTCTTGCTTTTCAAGATTTTTTCCCTGAAAAACCTCATTCACTAATCTGATAGAATCTGGTCCTGAAAGTCGGATAACCGCAATGGCACCTACACCCTGAGGTGTGGCCAAAGCAATAATAGTGTCATTTCGCTCGGAGAGTGAAAAGCTCATGGTTTAGGTCTAAAGGCTTTTTCTATTAATTCATTCAAGCCCGCTAAAAATTGTTCAGGCTGTCTGTAACCTGGAAGTTGGGCTATATTTTGTAAAGTAGGTTCTATTATCACAAAATTAGGATAGGAGCGAACTCTCATCGCTGCCGCCATTTCTGCTTCATTGAATTCTCTGCCTCCAAAAGTAAAGGTTCTCTTAGTATCCTCGGCATTTAATTTTACTGCATAAAATTTTGCGTTGATATATTCTACCACCTTAGGATCTGTAAATGTTTCCTTATCCATTTTCTTACACCAGCCACACCAATCTGTGTAGACATCTACCAGTAGCATTTTGGGATTTTTCTCGTTGGCCGCTATGGCATCCTCAAATTTCATCCATTGGATCTCTTGCTGGGCAAAAACCAATTGAGTGAAAGTGAAAAGGAAGAAAAGAAGAAATAATTTTTTCATAAGCTGTAATTCAGGAACTAAACGCCTCCTCCTTAGATTGAGTTCCGAATTTAAATTTAGACTTTTTGCTTTTTAAAACAGCTGAAGTCAAGAAAACGAAACCTGCAACGCTAACCATCATGCCAGCAATCGAAGAATCTAGCCAAAAGGCGAGGTAATATCCGATCACTGAAATTCCGATTCCAATACCTATCGTCAATTTGATCAATGACTTGATTTGCTTGGTCCAAAGAAAAGCAGTGGCTGGAGGCACTACTAATAAAGCTACCACCAAAATCGCACCAACCGCCTCAAAGCTGCTAACTGTTGTATACGAAACCATGGACATTAAAGCTAAATTGATGGCACCTGCAGGAATTCCTAAAACGATCCCGAAGCTTTCATCAAAACTGGTAAGCTTTAACTCTTTGAATAAAAGCCAGATAAAAGTGATTACCAGCAGTAGGTTTAAGATAGCAAGCCATGTAATTCTAGGTCCCATACTAAAACCAGATTTGGTAATCCACAGATCAATTGGCAAATAGGCGATTTCACCGTACAGCACACATTCCTGATCCAAATCTACCTTGTAGGCAAGCATATTGATTAGAATTATTCCTATCGCGAATAAAAGGGTGAAGGTGATACCAATAGAAGCGTCCAATTGAACTTTGGCTTTTTTTCTCAACCAATCAATGATGAGGGTAGCTAATATCCCCAACAAACCTGCACCAATTATGACTTCTATTCCCCTTTGCGTACCAGAAATAAAAAAGCCAATGACAATTCCAGGCAATACTGCATGTGAAATAGCATCTCCTGTCATAGACATTTTGCGAAGCATCATAAATACTCCCAAAAGTCCACATGAAATGGCAATCAGAGATGCTGTGAAAATGATCAGAAAAGCATTGGTATCAATGGTCATCATGGTCTCTTGGGATATTTTCCTGATGCGGATCTAGCTTTGGATAATTCAATCTGTTATCTAAAAGCTCCTCTAATTCAGGAGTGATCAAATGTTCTAATTTTTCAGCAGAATCATGTACGTGATCAGGGGCGATATTCATGTATTCATTCAAATACAATTCCCACAATCTATGTAGTCTTACAATCCTTTTTGCTTCTTTCTTTCCGCTTTCATTTAATTCTATAAAACCTTCTTTAACAGTTAATTGATTGGTTTTATTTAGAGTTTTAATTGATTTCAAAGTTTCAGTTTTATGTACTGGATACATTGAAAGAAGTTCTTGGATTTGAAGCCCGGATTTTTGCTCCTCCATTGCCTTATAAAGACTCTTAAGCACATGCTCCTTATGCGTCTTTTTTAAATAAGATTGGCGGGAAATAAAACGGAATAGAACTCCCTTTTTTGGAGCGAAAAGAAAAGAAATCAAAGCTAGGGTTGATAAGCTGACCACAACCCAAGGACCGGTTGGCATTTGGGGGATGATAAACGAAATATAGGTTCCGACTATTCCGGATATGATTGCAAAGAGAGCCGCCAAAATCAAAAGCGTTCCGAGCCTATCTGTCCAAAATCTAGCTGCTGCTCCAGGGGTGATCAATAAGGCTGCCATTAAGACAACTCCAATCGCCTGAATGCCGATGACCACTGAAAGGATCATTAAAATGTTGAAGACAACACGAATTCCCTTCATTGGAAAGCCGATTGCTTTTCCATATTCAGCATTGAAAACCAGAAGACTGAATTCTTTTAGCAGTAAACTGAGCGTTAGAATAATCAACAGAGAAAGTGAGCCATAAACCCAAAGGTCTTCTTCCAATATTCCAATGGCGTTACCGAAAATAAACTGATTTAATCCGGCCATTTCTGGATTGCCTGTCTTTTGGATCATGGTCAAAAGCACAATTCCAAAACCGAAAAAAACGGAAAGGATTACAGCTATGATAGAATCTTCGCTCAGTTTGGTGTTTTCCTTTAGCCATGAACTCAAAAATGTAGCAAGAGCTCCGGAGAAAATCGCTCCTCCAACTATGAAAAAAGGATTTTTTTCACCTGCTAAAATGAAACCCAAACAAATACCTGGCAATACTGCATGAGAGATGGCATCCCCGAGAAGGGCCTTATTATCCAAAAAACTGAAAGTACCCACATAGGCAGACCCTATACCTAATAAGGTAATCCCCATCACTATAAATAGGATGGAAGAGTCTTGGAATGAAAAGAAATAGAGAAAATCCTCCATATCAGTTTTTAAGTGGATTGAATTCTTTCTTACGAATGAGGTCAGTTACTTTGGTAAGAAGGTTTAACTTTCCTCCGTATGTTTTTCTGAGTAGTTCCTCACTTACTACCTCTTGCTTCGGGCCTGAGGCTACTAAGTGTAGGTTGAGCATGATGATCCATTCGAAGTAACTCATTGCCGAATGTATATCATGATGCACCACCACGATTGTTTTTCCTTCCTTGCTCATTTCCTGCAGTAACTGGAAAATGGCTGTTTCAGTCGCCATATCCACTCCTGCAAAAGGCTCATCCATCAAATACAAATCAGCTTCCTGTGCTAAAGCTCTTGCAATAAAGACTCTTTGCTGTTGTCCGCCTGATAGTTCGGAAATTTGACGAGAGGCAAAGGCATTCATTCCAACCTTCTCCAAGCAATTATGAGCAAGCTCTTTTTCTTTTTTTCCAGGCCTTTTGAATAGTCCCAATTTCCCATAGGTACCCATCAGCACTACATCCAAAACAGAAGCTGGGAAATTCCAATCTACAGATTCCCGTTGGGGCACATAGCTGATCCGGTTTCTTACTTGCTCTAAATCCTTATTGAAAATTTTAACATAGCCTCCACTTGCTTGCACCAAACCCATGATAGCCTTGATCAAGGTTGATTTACCAGCTCCATTAGGCCCTAAGATTCCAATCAACTTTCCTTCAGGCAAGCTTAAATCCACGTTCCATAATACAGGCGATTGATCATAACTCACCGTGAGATCATGAATTTCCAAAATGGGGTTTTCTACTTGTTGGATCATGGCAATAGGCTTTTGAATATGGTTTCAATATTGGAGCGAAACATACCTATGTAAGTTCCGGCCGGAGTTTCAGGACCATCCAGACTGTCAGTGTATAATGGTCCAGCTAATTGGATAGGATGGCCTGCATTTTCACATCCCGCCACTACAGCTTTAATGGCTTTTGGGGAAATGGTTTGCTCTGCAAATACTGCTTTGATATTTCTATCTATAATAAATTGAACGAGCCCAGTCAGATCTCTAAGACCCGGTTCGCTTAAGGTGGATAGTCCCTGCAAACCTTTTACTTCAATTGAATAAGCTTTTCCGAAATAGGCAAATGCATCATGTGCTGTAATTAATGCTTGCTGACTCTGATTCAAGAGTTGGGCTTTATCTATGACTTCTTGATGTAGCTGATCTAATTCCTGAAAATACTGAGTTGAATTTGATTCAATGGTACTTTTCCATTCCGGTTTCCAGACGATAATTTCTTCAGAAGCGAATTGCATAGCCATTTTCCAAAGGGAAACATCGAACCAAATATGTGGATCTACACTATGAGCTTCAGGCCCTGATCTAATCAATAATTCTTCTGGAATCTTTTCTGAGACATTGATCAAGTCTTTGCTGAAGGCTAGTTTCTCAAATATCTCCGTCATTTTACCTTCCAAATACAATCCATGGTAAATTACTAAATCTGCATCCTGCAAAAGATCCAAGTCTCTCACTGAGGCTTTATACAAATGTGGGTCAACACCGGCAGGCATTAAAGCGATTACCTGAGCATTTTCCCCAACAAGTTTTTTAATCCCATCCGCTAAAATGGAAGTGGTGGTTACAATCACCGGTAATCCAGTTTCTTCACTTTCACGAAACTTACAAGATGAAAGTAAAAGAACACAAATTAGAATCGAATAAAATCTGATCATGACTGAAGGACCAAAATGTTACCAGCCACATCCTTGGACATAAAGATATTTTTCTTTTGATCTACCAATATTTCCAAAGAACCATCAAACTCAACCTTGTCCAGGACTTTGATTCTGGCCCCGATGTAAGCGCCAACCTTGTCAAGATACCTTAAGAAGGCTGCAGAACTATCTTTCACCGCCACGATCTGACCTGATTGATTTAGCTCCATTTCATTCAATGGAATTCTAGGTCTTGCTCTGACATCCCCAAATTCATCCGGTATTGGATCACCGTGAGGATCAAATTTCGGATAATTAAGAAATGCATCCAGCCTTTGGATCAGTAGGGGAGACTGTATGTGTTCCAATTCCTCAGCAACCTCATGAACTTCATCCCAAGCAAAGTTGAGTTTCTCAACCAAAAAAACTTCCCATAGTCTGTGTTTCCGGATAGTTTGTAAGGCTCTCTTTTTTCCTTCATCGGTAATATTGACCCCGTAATATTTTCGGTACTCAATCACTTCTTTCTCTCCAAGCTTACGGAGCATATCAGAGACAGAGGCCGGCTTGGTATTCATTTCACCAGCAACATCATTGGTTGATACTGATTTTTTTCCCCCATCGGAGAGATGGTAAATGGCTTTCAAATAATTCTCTTCAGCTGTGGTCAAGTTCATCGTCTGGAATTTAATAAGACAAAGATAAAAATATTTTTAGATATAGCTAAAATATAATTTGAAACCGTCTAAATCACCTGTGGATAAGCTCATTTTTATTGTGATTTGTAATTTAGGTTAGGCTAAAATATAAATTAATACTATCTAAAAAATGGGTTAAAATGCTTTATATCAATATTTTAAAAATCTATTTTTCATAAAATAACCTCAATAGGGTACTTGGGAAATGAGTTTCCATTTATGAAAATCGAGTGTAAAAAGGAGTTGATTGGTGGATAAGTTTTCCACTTATCCACGAGGTAGGGAATTGGCCTATGAGAGAGATTGGATTAATCTCTGGAAATCAGGCTTAACCGTATCCCAATGGATTTCTGATGGTATTTCTCCTTGAAAGTAATAATTGGATAATGCTACCTTGAAAGAAGACTTAGCATTTATCAAGTCTAAAAAGTCGATTGATTTACCTCCTCCAAATTGAGACAAAAAGTTCTCCCAATTGGGATTAGGACTATGTAAAACTGCTTTCCCTAAACCGGCACATTCATACAGTTTAGTCGGCATTTTGGGAGCTATTTCAGGACTTTGTTTGTAAGGTAATAGTACAAAGTCGGCCATTTCCATAGCTTGAATGATTTGCTCATGAGGTATGGGCTGCCTGGAAATTTCAAGATTGATGTAGGATTTGTTTTTCACAAAATCAATTAGCTCTTCCCCGAATTTCTCAATTGTGCAATGCCCGATCACATGAAGCTTAGTTTGTGGGAAGTCTTGGATAAGTATGTCTACCCATTTTATGGCGTCTAAGGTGCCAAATGCAGGACTAAGGGTACCAGTAACTAAGAGATGGATCTCTGGTTTTTCATCGACCTTAAATGGCTTTGTTTTTCTGATCTTTCCCTGAAATAAATTAGGGAGTATTAGCGCTGGTTTCTTTTCCGGCATTTCTATAGCATAGCAAGATTCAGCCAAGAGATAATGATCGATGGAGGCCAATCTTTCGGATAAAAAAATGACTGTTTTAGAGAGGCTTTTAGCCAAAGAACTTCTTGAATTAGGAAGATTTTGATTGGCTAGATAATTTTCCTGAACATCATAAATCAAGCTATATCTCAGGAAAAACTTGAGGAGTGTAGCGGGCAATAAATATTCCCAAGTACAACAAATGAGAACTTTTGGCCTTGTTTTGATGGTTAGGTATAGAAATCGGATCGGCAAAAAGGCTCTCTGCCAAAAAGATTTTATATCGCTGATAGAATAAAAATATCTAACATCACTGGATTTTAAAGGTCTTTTAGAGGAAAAGCCTATGAAGTTTAGCCTGTATTTATTTGTTTCACGCAGCGAAAGGCCAAGCTTCGCAAAAGCTCTTGTATCCTGTATAGGTTTTAAGCTTGAAGCTATCAGTACAGGAGTCTTATAGGCCGATTCAACATGCATAAACGAAACTAAACAATTTAATGGAACTCAGAGAAATCATCGAAAGAGCTTGGGAAAAAAGAGAATATCTTAAGGAAAAAGATACTGAAATCGCCATCAAAACTATCATTGCCGACTTGGACGCTGGTCAAATTCGTGTAGCTGAACCACAGGAAGATGGTTCATGGAAGGTAAATGACTGGGTGAAGAAGGCAGTAATCCTGTATTTTCCAATTCAGAAAATGCAAACTATTGAAGTTGGGCCTTTTGAATTTCATGATAAAATGGCGCTTAAGACCAATTATGCCAAGCAAGGTGTTCGTGTAGTTCCTCATGCTGTAGCTCGATATGGTGCACATCTAGCAAGCGGAGTTGTCATGATGCCAAGTTATGTTAATATCGGTGCCTTTGTGGACAGTGGCACGATGGTTGATACCTGGGCAACTGTCGGTTCTTGTGCTCAAATCGGCAAAAATGTTCATTTAAGTGGCGGTGTAGGTATCGGAGGTGTGCTAGAACCTGTTCAGGCAGCTCCGGTAATTGTAGAAGATGGAGCTTTTGTTGGCTCTAGAGCTATCATAGTAGAAGGAGTCAGAATTGGAAAAGAGGCAGTAATTGGTGCAGGTGTGACTTTGACAGCTAGCTCAAAAATCATTGATGTAACGGGTTCTGAGCCTAAAGAATATAAAGGTTATGTTCCTCCTCGTTCAGTGGTTATTCCAGGATCAATCAGCAAAGAATTCAGTGCTGGTACTTTCCAAGTTCCTTGTGCATTGGTCATCGGTCAAAGAAAAGCTTCTACGGATTTGAAAACCTCACTGAATGACGCATTGAGAGAAAATAACGTAGCAGTCTAAACCAACTATTATGAAAATGTTACTCCGAGCCGGGTGTGTTGTACTTTTAAGTGCAACATTTCTGGCTTGTTCTAATTCAAAGCAAAACAAAGGGGATGCTTATTTCAACAAAGGCAAATACGAAGAAGCCGTGGGGGAATATTCAGAAACCCTGAAATTCAATCCCAATGATGTTACTTCTCTTTATAATAGGGGAAGGGCATTTGAAGAGCAGGGCCAATATGATTCTGCCTTGAATGATTTTGAAAAAGCGATGCAAATCGATCCTAACAACTTTCAGATTCTTTTAAGCATTGCCAATATCCATTATCTCAACAAGGAGTATTCTAAGTCCTTGCTTTTTGCAAATAGGGCAGAAGAGATCTCAGGGGCTCCGGCAACAGCTTCTTTTATGAAAGGAAGAGCTCTTCATCAGTTGGGAAATACCCTAGACGCGATGAAGGCCTATAATAATGCGATTAAGCTTGACAAAGATTTTGCACAGGCTTATTTTAATAGAGGAATGCTTAAAGTAGCTACCAATAAAAAAAGAGGAGGATGTGAAGATTTTCAGCTAGCAAATGGCTTGGAATATCCAGGAGCTAAAGAAGCTTTAGAAAAGTACTGTAAATAAAGAAGAGGCTGTCTCAAAGGTGATCATGTCACATTGAGCGAAGTCGAAATGTGCTTAAAAACAATAGAAATAGCCTTCGACTCCGCTCTGGCTGACATTAAACCGATTTATGAGACAGCCTCTGTTTTTTTAATGTTTATGCTCGATTTTTTGATGATCGCAAATGAGTTCAGAAGATAAACTTCCTGTGCCTCCACATAATTTACATTCACTGATTTCTTTGAGGCTTCCTTGGCAGTTGGGACAAGTCAACCTTCCGTCACCTCCGCATCGGTCGCATTCGAAGTATTCAACTATATTGAAAATATTCCTTTTTGTAATCATTCCAGTAGCTGCACACTTACTGCATCCTACAACACCTTTGCCTCGACAATAGGTACAACTTTGTTCTAATTTCTGCTTTCCTCCACAGTTTGAACAGGGTTCAAGTCTATATCCCTTTCTATCACAGAGCTGACATTGAATGATTTCTTTGAGCGGTCCTTCCAGTTTTTTCTGTAATTCTTGTGCTCCTTGATAATTAGCTCCCCTGAAACCATTTATTTCTAAATATTTATTCAAAAAGTTGGAGCTATTATCATATTGACCTAACTGATAAAGTGTCTCTGCAAAATAATAGGGCATTTCTTCCGGGAGGGGTAGACCTGAGTCGATCAGGTTTCTGAATATGGAATTGGCAGTGGTATAATCCTGTCTTTCCATGGCAGCTAGGGCACCTTTCATCCAACGGTCAGTCTGACCAAGATTTGGAACCCCTTGCCCTATACTGGTGAAAGTAAAGAGGAAGAAAATAAGTATGAATAGTGGAGAAAATTTTGAAAACACGGGTTGAATCAATTTTAATTTCAAGGTTACAAACTTGCTTTCGAAGACGAAAGTTAATGTTTGTAAATGGAGTTTTTTTAAAACATTCTTTAAAATGGATTTTGGAAGATAAAAATTGTCTTTATTTTAGGATAATAGTTTTGATTAATCACCCGATTAAAGAACTAGAGTCAAGAAACATTTTAACCTAAACACTAATAACATGGCAAAATCAATTGATGCTATTGAAGGTATCGGACCTGTATTCAAGGAAAAACTGGCAAAAGCTGGAGTAAAAACAGTAGAAGGCTTGCTACAACATGGAGCTTCTAAATCTGGAAGAAAGAAAATTGCAGATGCTTCGGGTATAGATGAAGGAAAAATTTTGGATTGGGTCAATATGGCAGATCTTTTCAGAATCAATGGCATTGCCAGTCAATTCGCAGAATTACTCAAAGCGGCCGGAGTTGATACTGTAAAAGAATTAAGAAATCGTAATGCAGAAAATCTTCATGCTGCTTTGGTAAAAACCAATGCTGAAAAGAAACTCACAAGAGCTATTCCTGCATTATCCAGAGTAGAGGATTTTGTAGCCCAGGCAAAAGCATTGGATCCTGTTGTAACTCATTAAGTTTCCCTTTTATCTAATTTCAAAAAAACCTTTTTGCGACTTGCATCAAGGTTTTTTTTGTAGTTTGTCATTCAAATCAGTAAAGAAGATGAGTCAAGAAGAAAAGTTTATCTCCCATCTGGCTGAAGGTCAGGTTTATAAAAAAGACTATATCATCATGGGAACTGGTATCCTAAATGGAGAGGCAGTTTCAGGAGCCCAAATCAAGGTACCTCTTAAAACCATGAACAGACACGGCTTGATAGCAGGTGCCACAGGAACAGGTAAAACCAAAACTCTTCAGGTAATTGCAGAACAGCTCTCATTAAAAGGTGTTCCATCGGTTTTGATGGATTTGAAGGGAGATCTATCTGGCTTGGCTCAACCTGGAGAAGCTTCAGACTTCATTTTAAAAAGATCTCAAAAAATAGGGGTAGACTATGAACCGATGGGCTTACCCGTAGAATTAATGTCTATCTCTAAGGAGAAAGGTGTCAAATTAAAGGCTACAGTTTCTGAGTTTGGTCCCATCCTGATTTCTCAAATATTGGATTTGAATGATACGCAAGGAGGAGTCATCTCTTTGGTATTTAGATATTGTGATACACATCATCTTCCGTTGGTAGATTTGAAAGACCTGAAAAGGGTGCTTCAGTTTATCGTCAACGAAGGAAAAGCGGCTATTACAAAGGAATTCGGAAGTGTATCCTCAGCATCGGTGAATACCATCATGCGAAAGATCATAGAACTTGAGCAACAAGGTGCTGAAAGGTTTTTCGGTGAGAAATCCTTTGACGTGGAGGACTTCGTAAGAACCAAAAATGGGAAGGGAGTCATTTCTGTGATTCGATTGACTGACATTCAATCTACGCCCAAACTCTTTTCTACCTTCATGCTCAGCATTCTTTCTGAGATTTATGAAACCTTTCCAGAGCAAGGAGATGCTGATCAACCTAAGCTTTGTTTGTTTATAGACGAAGCACACTTAGTTTTTTCTACTGCTTCCAAAGATCTTTTAGAAAAGATTGAAGCGATTATCAAGTTGATTCGTTCAAAAGGTGTTGGGGTGTATTTTTGTACTCAAACTCCCACAGACGTTCCAGATTCTGTCCTAGGACAATTAGGTTTAAAGGTCCAGCATGCTTTAAGAGCCTTTACAGCAAAGGACAGGAAAGCCATCACTAAAACTGCTGAAAATTACCCGGACTCTCCGTTTTATGATACTTCCAAGGTATTGACCTCCATGGGTATAGGTGAGGCTTTAATTACTGCGTTGAATGAAAAAGGTATTCCTACACCTTTGGCTCATACCCTTGTCAGAGCGCCAATTTCAAGAATGGACATTTTAACCAATTCAGAAATAGATGATTTGGTTAATAAATCTTCTTTGACCTCAAAATACAATGAAGATATAGATAGAGAAAGTGCATTTGAGTTGCTGGAAAAGAAGATGAACCAAATTGAAAAAGAACAGGAAAAAGCTGTTTTGCCCGGTCCATCTTCAAGATCCAAAACAGCAAGTCGTACCAAAGAAGACGAATCTCTAATTGAGGAGTTGAGTAAAAATACCATGGTTAGGCAATTGGGAAGAACTATTTTCCGAGAATTAACCCGTGGTATTTTAGGTTCATTTACCCGTAAAAGATAAAGTATTTAACTTTCTACAAATCAATAAATTAAAGTGAAAACTGCAATTATTGGGGGAGGGGCAGCCGGGTTCTTTGCTGCGATTCATGCTGCTTCACCTCACAATGAAGTATTCATTTTTGAGAAAACTCCAAAGCTACTTTCCAAAGTAAAAATATCCGGTGGAGGAAGATGCAATGTCACTCACCGTCCTATGGAAATAGCCAAGTTGGTAAAGAATTACCCAAGAGGAGAAAAGTTCTTAAAAAAGGTTTTTAGGCATTTCAAGCAGGAAGATACTTTTCAGTGGTTTGAGTCCCGAGGTGTTCAGTTAAAAATTGAATCAGATGGTAGGGTTTTTCCTGTTAGTGATCAATCTTCATCTATTATTGATGCTTTACTGAAAGAAGCCAAAGCGAAAAATATTCGAATCGAAACTGGAATGAATCTAAAGCGTATGGAGGCCAATGGGAATACCTGGACTCTTCATTTTGATTCTGGTTCCTGGAAATTTGATAAAGTGGTAATTTGTAGTGGAGGTCATCCTAAAACTGAAGGCTATCAATTTTTAAAGGGTCTTAAGCACACTATTGCATCACCTATACCTTCCCTTTTCACTTTTAATACTCCACAAGAATCCATCCGTGAATTAATGGGTTTATCAGTACCGCATGCCTATGTGAGATTGGAGGGTACCAAACTTTCTTATCAAGGCCCAGTTTTGATCACTCATTGGGGAGTGAGTGGTCCGGCAGTTTTAAAGCTTTCAGCTTTTGGAGCAGCTTGGCTTCATGAAAAAGAATATCAGGCAAAAGCGATAATTAACTGGAATCAGGATTTTGGTGAAGAGGATTATCAAAATCAGATAAGAAATTATATTCAAGCCCATTCATCCAGAAAAGTTAAAAATTACCCACTTTTTGACATTCCAGGCAGATTATGGGAGCATATTCTTGAAAAATCCCTTGTTGAAGAGGAACAGATCTACGGAAACTTGGGCAAAAAGCAAATTAATAAATTGGTTCAGCATCTTTTTTGCTATATTTTGTCTGTCAAAGGTAAAACCACTTTCAAGGAAGAATTCGTAACTGCAGGAGGTGTTCAATTGAATGAGGTGGATCCTGAAACAATGGCAAGTAAGTTTCACCCAAATTTATACTTTGCTGGAGAAGTACTTAACGTGGACGGCATTACTGGAGGCTTTAACTTTCAGGCTGCTTGGTCGACGGGTTTTCTGGCGGGAAAAACTATTATCAATAGCGCGATATGAGTTTAGCTTATCCTGAACTGAACCAACGGATCCTAGAAATGGCCGAAGGTGATGAGGAATTTAGAATGGAATTAACTACTGCTATCCATGCAGGATTACTTGAATTGAAAACCAAATATGCTGAAGGTTTTCATGAAAAAGACGAAGTTAAAATCCAACAAATCAGACATAAGGTCAAACCTACCTTGGGTATGTTTGAGTTTGAAGATTTATCAATTATCCTGCAAGAAGGAAAAGATATTTTAGAATCCGAGGGCTTTAATCAGGCATTCGGAGGACATTTTCATTTACTTCAGGAAAAACTGGATACAGCTATCGAAGAAACAGCCAAACTCTTAAATAATTGATCAAAAAGTATTTTTTTTGAAATTGATATCTGTTCAGAGAGGGTTTCAACACTCTGCTGTACTTAAAATTCAATCCCATTTTCCATTTTTAGGATATGCCAATTATTGATTCCTCTTCGTACCAGGGTCCCAGTTATTTAATCAATGGTCATTTTGAAACTATAGTCCCGAGTTTATTTCGAAAAATCAAAGGGCTAACCTATGAAAGAGAAAAGATTCATACTCCTGATGATGATTTTTTAAATCTTGATTGGTCGAAGGTTGGAAGTGATAAGCTTTTGATTATTTCTCATGGCTTGGAAGGAGATTCTTATAGGCATTATGCCATGGGTTTGGCGAAATTATTTAATCAACATCATGTGGATGTTCTTGCTTGGAACAATAGAAGCTGTGGTGGAGAAATGAATCTGCAACCTATCCTTTATCATCATGGAGCGAGCTATGATTTGGATACGGTAATCGAACATATTAGAAGGACAGAGAATTATAAAGAAATATATCTCTGTGGAATCAGCATGGGAGGGGCCCAAACTTTAAAATACCTAGGTGAAAAAGGTAAGAATATCCCATTAGAAATTGTCAAAGCTGCGGTATATTCCACGCCATGCAATTTGCCATCAAGTGCAGCCACTTTAAAATACCCTTCTAATAGTTTTTACAAAAATCGGTTTTTGGGTAAACTCAAAAAAAAGATGATGCTTAAGGCAACCCAGTATCCGGAATTGATCGACTTGGAGCTACTGGGTAAAGTCAAAGACTTTGACACCTTTGACACCCATTTTACGGCCAAATTGCATGGGTTCAAAAATGCAGAAGACTTTTATCAATCAGTTAGTGCTGATAATTGGATGCAGGATATTCAGATTCCTACATTGATTATCAATGCTCTCAATGATCCTTTGCTGGGTCAGGCTTGCTATCCGGTAGATTTAGCGAGAAAGAAGAAAGAGATTATTTTAGAAATGCCTAAGAGGGGTGGGCACACAGGATTTACCCTAAAAGGTGACGAATTTACTTGGGCAGAATATCGATTTTTAGAATTTTTGCTCGCTTAAAGGAAACTGATTTAGCTTTACTATATTAGTATTCCATCAAACCCACCTTTGGAATGCGGAAGCTTTTCTTTCTATCTATTCTCCTCATTTTCCTCCTCACTTTATTTCTCATGTGGTTCAGTGAACTTCGGGAATTTAGCTTTGGATATTTTTTCCTGATTGTTTTGGGCTCTTTGACTGCATTGGGTATTTATGATTCTATTCAAAAGAAACATGCGATCCTCAGAAATTTTCCCGTTGTCGGGCATTTTAGATACATTTTAGAATCAATCAGCCCTGAAATCCAACAATATTTCATTGAAAGCAATACCGATGGAAGACCATTTTCTAGAAATTTAAGAGCTTTGGCTTATAGAAGAGCCAAAGGAGTCAATGACACACATCCATTTGGAACTCAAAAAGATATTGATGGAGAAGACTATATAGCTTTAAGACACAGTATATACGCGGTAAGTCCCAAAGAGGAAGATCTTCGCGTCACGATCGGTACTCATTCTTGCGCTCAACCATATTCAGCCTCAATTTTTAATATTTCAGCAATGAGTTTTGGCTCTCTTAGTTCCAACGCTATCAAAGCATTAAATCTAGGAGCTCAAAAAGGTAATTTCTATCATAATACGGGAGAAGGAGGGATTTCCAGTTATCATTTGTCAGGAGGAGATTTATGCTGGCAAATTGGAACTGGTTATTTCGGATGCAGGGATAAGGATGGAAATTTTGACCCTGAAAGCTTTAAAGAAAAAGCTCAATTACCTGAAGTGAAATTAATAGAGTTGAAAATATCCCAAGGCGCAAAACCCGGGCATGGGGGAGTTTTACCGGGCATTAAAAACACTCCTGAAATTGCTAAAATCAGGGGACTAGAACCCGGAACTACTGTATTATCCCCTCCATCACACAAGGCATTTTCCGATCCTAAAGGAATGATAGCTTTTGTACAGCAATTGAGAGAGTTGTCAGGCGGTAAACCGGTCGGAATTAAACTTTGCATTGGTCGCACAGAAGAATTTATAGAAATCTGCAAGGAGATGATCAGTCAGGAATGTTTACCTGATTTCATCACAATAGATGGAGCAGAAGGAGGAACTGGTGCGGCTCCTTTAGAATTTTCAGATAGTGTTGGCTTACCGCTGGAGCCAGCCTTGATCTTTGTGAGAGCTGCATTGGAAAAATTCAATCTCAGGGATAAGATTACCATAATTGCATCAGGAAAAGCATTGAGTGCTTTTTCGATTTTAAAAAATATAGCCTTGGGAGCCGATATATGTAATTCAGCCAGAGGCTTTATGTTTAGCTTGGGTTGTATTCAAGCTTTAAGGTGTAATACCAACGATTGCCCAACTGGAGTGGCAACTCAAAGAAGAGGTTTGGTAAAAGGTTTGGTGGTTCCAGATAAAGCTGAGCGCGTATACAATTTCCATAAAAACACAGTTCACGCTGTAATGGAATTATTGGGAGCTTCAGGGCACTATCATACTTCTGAACTGAGTGTTCATGACCTGGTCAAAGGCGATGAAATGATAAAGTTAGCCAATAGATATTTCCCCGATACTGTCAATACTCAGGTTTAATTATTCAAAGCGCTTGAGAGCCATAGAGGCTACAGTACCTCCAATGGATAGGGAACTGGTGGCAGCTGGAGATGGAGCATTTAATACATTGATGACTGTAGCACTCTCTCTGATAGCAAAATCATCCAACAATCCACCGCTTCGATCACAAGCTTGAGCTCTCACACCTGCTCCACCATCTACCAAATCTGATTCCTGAATTTCCGGTATCAATTCCTGTAGTGCTTTCGTGAAGGCAGCTTTGGAAAATGAGCGATATAATTCTCCAAAACCGGTTTTCCAATATTTTGCAGCAACTTTTTGGAATCCAGGCCAAGCTAAAGTTTCCGCTAATTCTGAAAAATTAATCTGAGACTTTTTATAGCCCTCTCTTTTAAAAGCCAAAATTGCATTGGGTCCTGCTTCCACGCCGCCTTTCATCATTCTTGTAAAATGCACCCCTAAAAATGGGAAGTTAGGATCTGGAACGGGATAAATTAAGTTCTTGACCAGATATTCCTTTTCTTTTTTAAGCTTGTAATATTCGCCTCTGAAAGGAATGATTTTTACATCATCTGCCTCATCGCTATTCATTCTGGCAATCTTATCTGAATATAAGCCTGCACAGTTGATGACCAACTTAGATTCTATGGATTTTATTGAAGTTTCAATTGTATTGATGTTATTTGAAGTGCTTATTTTCAATACTTTATGTTTCAATAAAATACTTCCGCCGAGCTGCATGAATTTTCTTCCATAAGCTAGGGCAACTTGGTAATAATCTACTATTCCGGTTTGCGGGACATGAATAGCCGCCACTCCGGCACAATGTGGTTCGTATTCTTTCAATTCATCCAAGCTGATTTTGCGTGTGCCGGTCAAGCCATTTTCCAACCCTCTTTTCCAAAGATTTTCCAATAAAGGCTTTTGCTCCTCCCGGGTAGCGACAACCACTTTTCCGGTTATTTCATAAGGGATTTTTTCCTCCTGGCAAAAGCTCACCAATTCATGGTATCCGTTGATACAGTTGATGGCTTTTAAAGATCCTGGTTTATAGTAGAGTCCAGAGTGAATTACTCCGGAATTATTTCCGGTTTGATGCTTTGCTAGCTGCTCTTCTTTTTCGAGAATAACGATTTTCAGCTCAGGCTTTGATTTGATAAGTTTAAGCCCTGTAGCCAATCCGACAATTCCACCTCCGACAATCGCAATATCGTAAACCATAGATTATTCTTTGAAAGCCCAAATATATTAGATCAGGAATCAAAATTGAATGATGCTGGCCTAGTCTTTATTCAATTTGGAAATTTTATCTCAGATTGGACTTTAAGCCAGCGGAATGAAATTATATTTGCAACTGTGCTAATATTTCCATGCGAAATTTCTAAATGAAGCGACTGTTTTCTCTCATATTTTTATCCTTTTCCCTGAGTTTTTCTTACGCCCAAGTGTCAATCAAGGGCAAAGTGACCGATGCAGAAACAGGTGATCCTATTCCATTTGCTTCAGTTTTGGTACTGGGAACAGGAAAGGGAATGAATACTGATTTCGAAGGAAATTATGAATTGAGCTTTTCGGGAGAGGCAGATAGCGTTCGGGTAAGCTATTTGGGATATATCACCCAAACCAAAAAAATTGGATCTTCAGCTAATCAAACCATTAATTTCCAACTCAGACCATCTGACTTTGAATTGGAAGCTTTTGTATTTGAGGCTGGTGAAAATCCGGCGTTTGAAATCATCAGAAGGGCGGTTGATAAAAGAAAAGAATTTGATAAAAGAAGTCTTGAGGCATACGAAACCAAGAACTATACAAAAATAGAGATTGATATAGATCAGGTTTCGGACAGGTTTACCCAGAGAAAAACAGTCCAGAAAGTAACAGCTGTTTTGGACAGCATTCGGCAATTGACCAACGATGAGGGAGAAAAAATCCTGCCCGTTTTTTTCTCTGAGACCATTTCCAAATTTTATTATCGAAATAACCCTGAACTGAAAAAAGAGATCGTCGAAAAGTCCAAAGTCACCGGAGTCGGTATCACGGATGGCTCTACTACTTCTCAAATTACAGGCTCTGTTTTCCAGGAATATAACTTCTATAAAAATTGGTTGAATATTCTGGATAAAGAGTTCATTTCACCCATAGCTGATAGCTGGAAAGTTTTCTATGATTATGATTTGTTAGACTCGGTCTTAGTGGGAAAAGATAGCTGCTATAGGTTGCAAGTTTATCCCAGAAGAGAGCAAGACTTGGCCTTTAGCGGTACCATCTGGATCAATAAAGAAACCTATGCACTCAAGCAAGTTGATTTGACTGTTCCCAAGTCCGCGAACCTAAATTTTATTGAAAGAATCAAGATCCAGCAAGAATTAGAGCCTACTTCCAAAGGTCCCTTAATTCCATCTAAAAGTAGAATTCAAATAAAAATAGGGCAAGTAAGCCCCAATACCGCCGGGCTTCTTGCGAAGTTTTACACGGCTACGGATTCAGTTATTCTCCAAGATCCTTTACCCACTTCCTTTTTCAACAATGCTGTTGAATTGAGACCTGATTTCGGGAATGCCGGAGAAGATTTTTGGAAAAGAAATAGGGTAGACCCATTAAGTTCGGAGGAAATAGCCATTCTTCAGATGGTGGATACACTGAAGAAGATACCCATTATTCGATTTTATTCAGAAGGTTTGAAGTTTTTTGCAACTGGGTTTCTTCCAGTAGGAAAAGTGGATTTGGGCCCTTGGACTGAATTTGGAAATTACAATAATGTAGAAGGTTTTCGGGCTGGCTTTGGGATGCGGACCAATTATTCATTCAGCAATAAATGGTTGATTCAAGCCTATTTAGCGTATGGGTTTAAAGATGAACGCTTTAAATATTCAGCATTTGTAACCCGGATATTAGATAGGCAACATTGGACTACCCTTCAATTCAAATCCACGAAAGAAATCGATCAAGTGGGTTTGGAAATGGAGTCCTTAGCTGGTAATAGTATTTTCTTGGCTGCCAGTAGATTTGGGACATTGAGGAGGCCTTTTATCAGCACAACACAGCAGCTAAATTTCCAGCGGGAATTTTTCAAAGGCTTTTTGCTGAAAGGGGGTCTTCAGATTGCAGCGTTTGATCCATTGTTTAACTTTTACTTTTTGGAGCAGGAGAATAGAGAGTTAAGAAGTAGGTTTGAGACTACAGAAGCTAGAGTTGGACTTCGCTATGGAAGGGACGAAATAATCATTATCAATGACAATGAGCGGGTTTCATTTGGACCTTCTAAATGGCCAATTTTTGAAGTGAACTATGCAAAAGGCCTTCAGTGGTTGGGTGGAGACATAGATTATCATAAGTTGAGTTTTTATCTGTACCAAAGGCTAAACATGGGACTTTTTGGGGTTTCCAGATATGAAGTGGATGCAGGCAAAGTCTTTGGAGAAGTTCCTTATCCGATATTGAAAAACCACTTGGGAAATGAAACGCTTTTTTACACTACAGCTGCTTTCAATACCATGAATTTCAATGAGTTTGCCTCAGATCAATATGTCAGCTTAAGATATAGACATTCTTTTGAGGGATTTTTATTGAACAGAATTCCATTGATGAAAAAACTAAAATGGAGAGCAGTAGCCAATGGAAATTTACTTTTTGGATCAGTTAGAAATGAGAATGTATTGAATGTTCCGAGCTTAGATCCTGCAGGAAATCCTTTAGAAAGTTTTGGAAGATTAGATCCTACTAAGCCTTATTTGGAGTTAGGATATGGAATTGAAAATATCTTTAAATTCTTCCGGGTAGACTTTTTCCATCGCATGACCTATTTGGATGCGCCAGAGGCTAGGCCTTTTGTGGTGAAAGTAAGTGCGCAGATTATTTTGTGATAAATCTTCTTTTTAAAAAAAAAACTATTAGTTTTAACGACTTAATGCAATCTAAATTCTTTCTAAACTGGATGGCATTCTAAGTTTGTATCATTTTTAAATTCCATGGAATGAATAATTCTTTTGAAAAAATTTTTGTTACAGTTTTAGTCTTTACCCTTTCTATTTCCATTTGTGCAAGAGCTCAAACCAGGTCCGAAACCTTTACCGCAAAAAATGCTGTTTACCTTGAAGTTGGCGGAAGTTCTGGGATCTATGCGATTAACTACAGCAAGATTTTCCATCAAAAAGGGAAGCTAAAGCTGAATGCAAGTGCAGGGTTTTCTATGCTTCCTCACAGATTAGATTCTAAAACAACTTGGCTCCCTGTTGTACCATTGGAGATATCTGCATTGGTTGGCAAGTCAAATCATCATCTGGAAATAGGTATGGGAATTACTCCTTACTTAACTAGAAGTCTAGCTTTTGATTCGGAAACATTTGACACAATTGATAAAGTGGTTTTTGGCTCAGTGATGCCTTTAAGAGTTGGATACAGGTACCAAAAACCGGAAGGGGGATTCTTTTTCAGAATTGGTTACACGCCATTTTTTAATGTTCCGGTAAGAGCTGGGAAAAATTGGTCCTTCAATCCTTATATGGCAGGAGTAAGTTTTGGTAAAAGTTTTTAGTCTTCTAGATTTATCTTGTGAGCTAGATAGTTGGATCGAGAACATCTTTAAATTCTTCAGGTTGGACTTTTTTCACCGCATGACCTATTTAGATGCCCCAGAGGCTAGGCCATTTGTGGTAAAGGTGAGTGCACAGATTATTTTATGATAAATCTTCTTTTAGAAAAAAACTATTAGTTTTAGTGACTTAATGCAATCTGAATTCTTTCTAAACTGGAGAGCATTAAGAATAGATGCTTGTATCATTTTTAAATTCCATGGAATGAATAATTCTTTTGAAAAAATTTTTGTTACAGTTTTAGTCTTAACTCTTTCTATTTCCATTTGTGCAAAAGCTCAAACCAAGTCCGAAACCTATACCGCAAAAAATGCTGTATACCTTGAAGTTGGCGGAAGTTCTGGAAGATATGCAATCAACTACAGCAAGATTTTTCATCAAAAAGGGAAGCTAAAATTGAATGCCAGTGCTGGTTTTTCTATGTGGCGTAATAAAATAAATGATTTCAAAACGTATTGGCTTCCCGTTATTCCTTTGGAGGTTACTGCCTTATATGGCAAGTTAAACCATCATCTGGAAATGGGTTTTGGATTTACCTCACTCTTAGATAGAACTTTATTTTTTGATTCAGGATCATTAGAATTAGACGATAAATTTGTTTTTGATGCATTTATTCCTCTAAGAGTCGGATATCGATATCAAAAACCTAAAGGTGGATTCTTTTTTCGAATTGGTTATACTCCGTTTTTTAATGTTCCTGTAGGTGGCAGAAAAAATTGGAATTTTGAACCCAGATTTGCTGGAATCAGTTTTGGTAAGAGTTTTTAGTCTTCTAGATTTATCTTTCGAGCTAGATAGTTGGATCGAGAACATCTTTAAATTCTTCAGATTGGACTTTTTTCACCGCATGACCTATTTAGATGCCCCAGAGGCTAGGCCTTTTGTGGTGAAAGTAAGTGCGCAGATTATTTTGTGATTTTTTGAATTTCGAACTACTATTACATTGTGAAGAGCCTAAAACTACTATCAATCTCTATCCTATCTTTTTATTTCACGTCCTGCTCCACGGATGAAAAAGCTCGTTCTAAACAGTTAAACGATCAACTTGAAGTCATCAAAGTTGACCTTTCTGAAGCAAGAGAAGGAAAACTGTCTGAATTCTTTGAGCCATCTATTGAATATATCTGGCTAAAGGATGAAAGTGAAGAGTCTCAATTGAATGCAGGATTACACCAAATTACCTTTTACAAGGACAAAATTCTCACCCTTGATATATTTGGATGTAAATGCATAAAAATTTTTAATAGTAGCGGGAACTATTTAACTAAAATTAGAGCATATGGAGAAGGACCGGATAAGTATTTGGATTTCGATAAATTGATGGTAGTAAAAGATGAGGTTATTCTCCTTGGAGTACATCCACCCAAATTAATGTGGTTTGATCTAGAAGGAAACTTTATCCGTGAACAAAAACAGGAAATTCATTTATTGTCGGGTGCCTATGAGGAAAAGACGGGCAGGTATTATTTTTTAAGGTCTCCGTTCACCGCGGAAGATTTCATGATATTGAGTTTAGACTCTGAATTCCAAGACACGGTTTATTCCATTCCTAGAAACCCAGATCAGTATTTTGGTAATTTTTCCAGTAGAGATTTTTTCATTGATCAAGGAGAACTCCTTTATTTTTCTATGACTTTCCATGATACCATATACCAGATAGAAGGGGGAAAAATTAAGCCTAGGTTAGTTTTGGATTTTGGAAAGTATGGCCAAGATGTAGGAGAGTTCAAAGAAAAGATGGAAGAGTTAAGTGGCTTGGAACAAATGAATTACCTTAATAATAAAACAAAACTACATTTTGTACCAAACTCTTGGTATCTGAATAAAAAGTACTTTTATTCTTTGTTTAGGTATGAGGACAAAATGTATAATGTCTTTTTTGATCGAGAAACCCAGCAAACTTCAGTGATTGATTGGATTATTCAAGATGATATAGATGGAGGGTATAATCCATATTCTATCTTATTTCATTTTGGTAATGATAAAGTTGGAGTTAAAATCCCTGGTAAGACCCTTTACAAAGAATTGCAAAAGAAAAAGGCAGAGCTTGGGCAGAAGGCCTTTGAAGAGTTTGTTAAGGGTAAAGGGAAAAACTTTGCTCAAACTGCTTTTGCGGCAAAAGACTCTGAAAATCCAGTTTTGATTGTTTATACCTCGAAATGATTGATGGTTTTCAAAAAGGAAATTAAATAGAGGCCTTAAGCAAGAATGTATTTTAATGCTTTCTATTTAAAAAATGAATTACAACTAAAACTCTTGAAATGGGGGCTCATTTCTATATTCATGAGCTTTATATTTTTTGATTGCAGCCGTCTTGTGCATATTTGCAGCTTAATCAATCGCCTGTTTGTAAAGGCTTACTTATTTTATGTCACAACAAATTAAAATTACCCTCCCAGATGGATCAGTGAGGGAGTACGAAAAAGGAACTACCGGACTGCAGATTGCTTCCAGTATAAGCGAGGGTTTGGCCCGGAATGTTCTTGCAGCAAAAGTCAATGGTCAGGTTTGGGATGCTACCCGACCTATCCAAGCAGATTCAGACGTTCAGTTGTTGACCTGGAATGACAATGAAGGTAAAAATACCTTCTGGCACTCCTCCGCTCACTTGCTTGCTGAAGCTTTGGAAGCATTATACCCCGGAATCAAATTTGGTATCGGACCTCCCATTGAAACGGGTTTCTACTATGACGTAGACTTCGGCGATCATACCTTGGATGGCTCAGAGTTAGAGAAGATCGAACAAAAAATGATCGAATTGGCTCGGGAAAAGAATGAGTATATCCGAAAGGATATTTCTAAAAAAGATGCTATTTCCTTTTATCAACAAAAAGGAGATGAATATAAATTAGACCTATTGGAAGGTCTGGAAGACGGTACTATCACATTTTATGAGCAGGGAAACTTCACAGATCTTTGCCGTGGACCTCACATCCCCAATACCGGTTTTATCAAAGCGGTTAAGCTAACCAATATAGCCGGAGCTTATTGGAGAGGGGATGAGAAGCGTAAAATGCTGACTCGTATTTATGGAGTTACTTTCCCAAAAGCCAAGGAATTGCAGGAGTACTTGGTCATGCTGGAAGAAGCCAAAAAGCGGGACCATAGAAAGATCGGAAGAGAATTAGAACTATTTACTTTTTCTGAAAAAGTGGGAATGGGCCTGCCTTTATGGTTGCCTAAGGGAACTTTGTTGAGAGAAAGATTAGTTGCTTTTATGAAGAAAGCTCAGGATAAGTCAGGCTATCAGCAGGTGACTACTCCTCATATTGGGCATAAGGCCTTATATGAGACTTCAGGGCACTACGAGAAGTATGGCAAGGATTCTTTTCAGCCAATTGCCACTCCCCATGAAGGAGAGGAGTTTTTATTGAAACCTATGAACTGTCCTCACCACTGTGAGATTTACAAGCATAAACCAAGATCCTACAAAGATTTACCCATTCGCTATGCTGAATTTGGGACGGTTTATCGCTACGAGCAAAGCGGTGAATTGCATGGCTTAACCCGTGTAAGGGGATTTACTCAAGATGATGCGCATATTTTCTGTCGCCCAGATCAGGTAAAAGAAGAGTTTATTAAAGTAATTGACTTGGTATTGTATGTATTCAAGGCATTGGGCTTTGAAAATTATACAGCTCAGATTTCATTGAGAGATCCGGAAAAACCAGAAAAATACATCGGTTCAACTGAAGCTTGGGAAAAAGCTGAAGCGGCAATCATCGAAGCAGCTGCAGAAAAAGGATTAGATACTGTTACCGAATTAGGGGAAGCTGCATTCTATGGTCCTAAGTTGGACTTTATGGTCAAGGATGCCTTGGGCAGAAAGTGGCAATTGGGAACTATACAAGTTGATTATCAGCTTCCTGACAGATTCCAGTTGGAATATATCGGATCGGATAATGCCAAGCATAGACCAGTGATGATCCACAGAGCACCTTTTGGGTCATTAGAGCGATTTGTCGCAGTATTGATTGAGCATTGTGCAGGTAACTTCCCATTATGGTTATCTCCTGAGCAAATTAATATTTTGCCAATTTCTGAGAAGTATATTGAGTATGCTGAGGAAATAAAAGCTATTTTAGATGAAAATGGAATCAGTGGGTCAATTGACAACCGAGATGAAAAGATTGGTAGGAAAATCCGTGATTCTGAGGTTAAAAAAGTACCTTTCATGCTGATAGTAGGAGAAAAAGAGCAGGAAAACAGAAAACTTTCTGTGCGAAAGCACGGGGAAGGAGATCTAGGTAACTACTCTCCGGAGGAGTTTATAAAGTATTTTCAGGGGATTATTTCAGAATCGCTAAGCAAGGATTAATTAGGTAAAATTTTATTCTGCTTTTTTGAAAAGGAAATAATTCCGATATTTGCAGTCAATTTCACAAAAACAACAAAAGCTAACTTGAGAGACAGACAACCAAACAGAGGTCGAAGAGAAGAACCATATAAGGTAAACCAAAAAATCAGAGCCCGAGAAGTAAGATTAGTAGGGGATTTCGTAGAAGGAGGTAATGCTGTATTACCCTTAGACAAGGCTATTAAACTTGCCGAGGAAAATGATTTGGACCTGGTTGAGATTTCCCCAAATGTAAATCCGCCCGTATGTAAGATTTTGGATTATGCCAAATTCAAGTACGAGCAGAAGAAAAAACAAAAGGAGATTAAAGCTAATGCAGCGAAAGTTGTTTTAAAAGAAATTCGGTTCGGACCTAATACAGATGATCACGATTTCAACTTTAAGTTGAAGCACGCGATCAACTTCCTAAAAGAAGGTGCCAAAGTGAAAGCTTATGTGCACTTTGTTGGACGAAGCATTGTATTTAAGGAAAGAGGTGAGATGTTATTGCTGAAGTTTGCGCAGGCTCTTGAAGATTATGGAGCAGTTGAGCAGCTTCCAAAATTGGAAGGAAAGCGAATGAACATCTTCATTGCACCGAAACAATCGAAGAAATAATTTCAACTAAATACAAACAGCAAAATGCCAAAAGTAAAAACCAAATCTTCCGCTAAAAAGCGATTCGCTTTGACCGGAACAGGAAAAATCAAAAGGAAGCACGCTTACAAAAGCCACATCCTAACTAAGAAAGCTACCAAAAGAAAGAGAGAATTGACCAAAACTGGTTTGGTTCACACTTCCGATGAAGGTAGAGTAAAAGACATGTTGAGAATCTGATCAGCCTGTCTAATTAATTAAGGTTTATTTATTCACCAGATGCTTTGGTCTAAAAGATTCCAGTAATACGGAACACCAAGTGTCAAAAAACAAAAAACTATGCCTAGATCAGTAAACGCGGTAGCGTCCAGAGCAAGAAGAAAAAAAGTGCTTAAAGCCACAAGAGGTTACTTCGGAAGAGGTAAAAACGTGTGGACTGTAGCAAAAAACAAGTATGAGAAAGGTCTTCAGTATGCGTACAGAGACAGAAAAGCGAAGAAGAGAGAATTCAGAGCTTTATGGATCCAGCGTATCAATGCCGGTGCAAGAGAGCACGGTATTTCCTATTCTCAATTTATGGGTATGTTGAAGAAAGCTGAAATCGAGTTGAACCGTAAGGTATTGGCTGATTTGGCTATGAACCACCCAGAGGCATTCAAAGCTGTAGTTGAAAGAGTAAAATAAGGTTTGCTGACCTTATTTTGCGGAAAGCCTTCCCTTTTTGGGAGGGCTTTTTTTGTTGAGGGTATTTATACAATTAAGGTTGTGAAGTATACGTTAGGCTGAGCATAAGTTCACAATAGGATGTAATATGTATTCTATGCTATCAATGAAAATTGGGAAGAACATAATTTTTCACCCAATCTCTACCTTTTCCAGATTTTAGTTCTTTTTCTCTTTTTAAAGCATCTTTTTTAGAGTCGAAAAACTCAACAAATACAACCATCCACGGCCTATATCTAGTTGTAAAACCTTTTGTTGATTTAAAATTGTGAAAATTGAACCTAGTGATTAAATCCGAGGTCATTCCGGTGTAGGTTTTACCAGTTGAAGGAGAGAAGAGTATGTAGACTACAAATTCATCCATATCCTAAAAATAAAAAAGGCCCCTGAAAAATCAGAGACCTTTGTAGCGAGGACGGGAGTTGAACCCGTGACCTCAGGGTTATGAATCCTGCGCTCTAACCAACTGAGCTACCTCGCCAGAATTTTTTT
>NZ_FOVW01000002.1:413209-491759 GCF_900115305.1 Algoriphagus ornithinivorans
GGCGGATATGAATCCTGCGCTCTAACCAACTGAGCTACCTCGCCAGAATTTTTTTAATCACTATTTCAATACGTTGGGAGTTGAACCTGTCTGCGACAGGCAGGCCCGTGTCCTGCTCCCGATAACTATCGGGATACCTCGCCAGAATTTCTTTTAATAATTTTTAGATATTGAATATTGTAATTAATGCCTATATTAAGACACAGTCGAAATTCAATATTTCAAGGCTGAAAATCTTTATTTTCATCCAGTAAACCTCCCTCGCGAATGGGAATGCAAATATGAGGTCTTGTACTGTTAAATGCAAGTTGACGTTCTGTAAAAAATGAAATTTTCATCTAAGAAAATTTAGAAATCATGGTTAAAAATAAGTTTGTTGCTGATTATCAAATCAATGCGTCAAGGAAAATTGTTTTCCAATATTTGAGTACCGCAAGTGGCTTGGAGGAATGGTTTGCAGAGGGAGTTCGGATCAATGAAGACAAAGTTTTCATCTTTGACTTTGACAATGAGGAGCATTATGCCCGAGTTGCTTCCTTGCGCATCAATTCTCATGTAAAATTTGAGTTTTTCGACCCCAAAGATCCATATGAAAGTGATCATGCCTATATAGAGTTCAAATTGGAAGAAAATGAATTGACACAATCTCTTTTCTTAAAGGTTATTGATTATTCTGATAGCTATGAAGAAGATGAACTGGTGGCTATCTGGGATGGCTTAATTTCCAAATTGAAAGAGATAATTGGAGGTTAATTTCAATGATTTTAGCAACTTTGAACATCCATATCTATGTTTCGTTTAGAAGCAGGGTAGAAGAGGTGTCATGAAAAAAATAGACAAACTTATACTTGGGTCTTTCATAGGCCCATTTTTATTGACTTTTGTTGTTGTTGACTTTATCCTATTAATCGTCAACATGCTGAAATATTTCGATGAAATTTTCGGCAAAGGGCTGGGTTTTTGGATTTATGCCGAATTGATCGGCTATTTCGTAGTGTCTATTTCTCCGATGGCCTTGCCATTGGCGGTATTACTTTCAAGTTTGATGACTTTCGGGAACTTGGGAGAACACTTTGAACTGACAGCCATCAAAAGTTCCGGTATTTCACTTGTTCGGGCTTTAAGGCCGATAGCCATATTTACCGTCTTTTTGGTAATTGCTGCCTTCTTATCCAATAATTTCTTGGTACCTAAAGTCAATCTGAAAACCTTCAGCTTACTTTATGACATTCGGATGAAGTCTCCTGCTCTTGATATTAGAGAAGGGATTTTTTATGCAGGTATCCCAGGTTATAGTATTAAAGTCAATCAAAAAATCGGAGATAATGACTTGAAAGATATTATTATCTACAATCATAATGATGCATTGGGGAATTTGGATGTGACCATTGCAGATTCCGGTCGCATGGAAAAATTTTTTAACGAAAATTACATGAGACTCACCTTATATAAAGGTACCAATTATAAAGAGGCAAGAGCCACTCGTGGGATTTCAGAAAAACCGGTAGAATTCAATCGCACCACTTTTGATGAAAACGTCATCATTTTCGATATGGATGCTTTTCAGTTGAGTAGAACACCTGAGGATCTTTGGTCTACTAATAGAGCAATCAAAAACATTTCGGAAATAAAGGTGGGATTAGATTCCATCTCCACCTTGGTTAACGACGAGCAATTTCAGAACTACAGAACAGCTTCTAGTATATATCCATTCTTCACCCGAGATCGTAATTTGGATCCACTGGATAAAATTATGGAAAGAAAAGCGGAGGATGATTCACTGAGGGTTCAGAAGGCAAGAAAAAACAGAGAATTTGCTGATTCCTTAGAAAACCTGAAAAATAAACCTGATACCAGTACTATTTTGGCTACCAAACCTGAGTCTAGGTTAGAGTTCAAACCGGATAGCTCAAAAACTCTTTCAGTTAGAAACTCAAGCTCTGTATCCAAATCAGATTCACTTTTTCAGGCGAAAGTTTCCAACAGAAAAATTCAGAGGAGAAATCTAGAAAATATCGAGTTAGATGCTGAGGAATTGGTTGAGAACCCTCAAGAAGATATTCAGGAGCAGCCAAAGAAGATACGAAGAACAGATCCTTTGTCAGAGGAAGAAAAGGCTAAAATCGACTCAGTGGTTTTCAAAAAAGGCTATCAGTCCAATGCTCTTACTATGGCATTAAATAATGCTAGAAGCCTGAAAAATAATTTTAATATCAAAAAAATTCAGATTGAAAATCATCAGAAGGAGTTTAGGAGATATGAGATAGCTTGGTATCAAAAATATACTCAAGCTTTTGCGTGTTTTGTGATGTTTTTGATAGGTGCTCCGCTGGGTGCCATCATCAAAAAAGGAGGCTTAGGGATGCCTGTGCTAGTTTCAATCATTTTCTTTATAGTCTATTATATGCTGACCATCACCGGAGAGAAATGGGCGAAGGAAGGCGTTACTGATCCTTTCCTGGGAACATGGTTTTCCTGTCTGATGCTACTTCCTTTCGGATTGTTCTTTTTGAAGCAGGCAAGGAAAGATGCCAGATTATTTGAACCGGACTTTTACATAGAATGGTGGAAAGGGGTAAGAAAACGCTTCAAAGAAAAGAGAACTGTTCATTCTTGATATTTTATTTTTAGAATAATAGCCTTACCTTTGTAGCTGTTTTAATTAATTTAGCTAAACATGTATTTAACATCAGAGACAAAACAAGAGTTGTTTAAGAATCATGGAAGGTTAAAATCTGCTACTGATACAGGATCTCCTGAATCACAGATTGCCCTCTTCACTCACAGAATCAAGCATTTGACTGAGCATTTGAAGTCAAATAAGAAGGATCACTCCTCAAGATTAGGTTTGTTGAAGTTGGTAGGTAAGAGAAGAAGCTTACTTGACTACCTCATGAAAAAAGACATCGAGCGATACAGAGCGATCATCGCCGAGTTAGGAATCAGAAAATAACCCTTTAGTAAGGTTCTCTAAACTGAGAACCTTACTTTTTTCTTTTTTAGCTGGATGCGTTTATTTTTAAAACGAAAGAAGTATTACTAATCATAATTTATGTTACCAAACTTAATCACTAAGACCATCACCCTTCAGGATGGTAGAGAAATTACTATTGAAACAGGAGCTCTTGCCAAGCAGGCAGACGGTTCTGTTGTTGTGCGGATGGGAAAAGCCATGTTATTGGCTACAGTTGTTTCAAAGAAAGAAGCTTTAGAAGGTGTAGACTTTTTACCGCTTTCTGTGGATTACCAAGAAAAATTTGCTGCTTCCGGAAAAATCCCGGGAGGATTTTTGAAAAGAGAGGGTAGACTTTCTGACTATGAGATATTGATCTCAAGAATTGTCGATAGAGCTATCAGACCAATTTTTCCAGACGATTATCATGCAGATACTCAAGTAGCTATTACTTTGATGTCCTCTGACGAAGAAGTATTGCCTGATGCATTGGCAGGTTTAGCCGCTTCTGCAGCTTTAGCAGTTTCAGATATTCCGTTCAACGGACCTATTTCTGAGGTAAGAGTTGCTAAAGTGGATGGAAAATTGATCATCAACCCTAAGCCAGTTGAATTAGAGAAAGCTAGCTTGGAATTTATAGTAGCCGGATCATTGGACTACATCTTGATGGTGGAAGGTGAAGCCAACGAAATCTCAGAAGACGAGATGGTAGAGGCTATGCAATTTGCCCATGAAGAAATCAAAAGACATTGTGAAGCTCAGATGGAGCTTACCAAACTTGTAGGAAAAGAACAGAAGCGTGAGTACTCTCATGAGAAGTCTGATTCTGCATTGTATGACAAAATGAAAGCTGAATTGTATGATAAATTATACAATTCTGTAAGCAAGCAAATTGCTAACAAGTCAGAGAGATCTGAATTGATCAAAGCCATTAAAGACGAGTTTGTAGAAAGTTTAGGTGAAGAGCATGAGTTTGAAGCCTCTTTGATCGGACCATATTTCCATAAAATCCATAAGGAAGCAGCGAGAAACCTTACTTTAAATGAAAAGAAAAGGTTAGATGGAAGAAAACTCAATGAGATCAGACCTATTTGGTCAGTCGTTGATTATTTGCCATCTGCTCATGGTTCAGCTGTATTTACCAGAGGGGAAACTCAATCAGTAACTACCTGTACGCTCGGTACCAAGATGGACGAGCAAATGGTAGATGGAGCTGTTCTTTCAGGATTCAACAAATTCTTTTTGCATTACAACTTCCCAGGTTTCTCTACCGGTGAGGTGAAACCAAACAGAGGTCCAGGTAGAAGAGAAGTAGGTCACGGTAACTTGGCTATGAGAGCCTTGAAGAAAGTGTTACCTCCTGAAAATGAGAACCCTTATACCATTAGAATCGTATCAGACATTCTTGAGTCAAATGGATCATCTTCCATGGCTACAGTTTGTGCAGGTTCACTTGCCTTGATGGATGCAGGTATTCAAATCAAAGCTCCAGTAACAGGTATAGCAATGGGAATGATCTCTGATGCCAAAACTGGAAATTATTCCATTTTATCTGATATTCTCGGAGATGAGGATCACTTGGGTGATATGGACTTCAAAGTGACCGGTACTGAAAAAGGAATCACTGCATGTCAGATGGACCTTAAAGTAGAAGGTTTGGATTATAGTGTTTTGAAAGAAGCATTATATCAGGCAAAAGAGGGAAGGCTACACATTCTAGAAGAAATTTCCAAGACTTTGGCTACACCTAAGTCTGATTTGAAGCCACATACTCCAAGATCCTATACCATGATGATTCCTAAAGAATTGATTGGCGCTGTGATTGGACCTGGAGGAAAGGTGATTCAGGAAATGCAAAAGGATACAAACACTACTATCGTGATCGAAGAAATCGATAACCAAGGTAAGATCAATGTATTCTCTGCTAACCAGGACAACTTAAATGCAGCATTGAGCAGAATCAAAGCAATCGTTGCTCAGCCAGAAATAGGAGAGACTTATACTGGAAAAGTAAAGAATATTCAACCATTTGGAGCGTTTGTGGAATTTATGCCGGGTAAAGATGGTTTACTTCATATATCCGAGATTAAATGGGAGCGTCTTGAAAGTATGGACGGGGTGCTTGAACCAGGTGAAGAGATCGTGGTGAAGCTGATCGATGTCGACAAAAAGACAGGTAAGTTTAAGCTATCCAGAAAGGTTTTATTACCAAAACCTGAAAAACAGGAACCAAAAGCTCAGTCCTAAGCTTCTATTTATTAAATTCATTATCTTAAATTCAATTACACCAATAATATTTCTGAATGAGGCAGCTAAAAATTAGCAAACAGATTACCAACAGAGAAAGCCAATCCTTAGATAAGTATCTACAGGAGATTGGTAAGGTAGATCTGTTAACAGCAGACGAAGAGGTAGTTTTAGCAAAAAGAATCCGGGAAGGCGATCAACTTGCACTGGAAAAATTGACTAAAGCCAACCTTCGATTCGTAGTTTCTGTAGCCAAGCAATATCAGAACCAAGGGCTCTCTTTGGGAGATTTGATCAATGAGGGCAACTTAGGTTTGATTAAGGCTGCCCAAAGATTTGATGAAACACGTGGATTTAAATTTATCTCCTATGCTGTTTGGTGGATTAGACAATCTATCCTTCAGGCATTGGCAGAGCAATCCCGTATTGTAAGACTTCCTTTGAACAGGGTAGGTTCCTTGAATAAAATTTCCAAAACTTTCAGTGAATTGGAGCAGAAGTTCGAAAGAGAGCCTTCTCCTGAAGAACTTGCTGAAGTATTGGAAGTGACTGCATCTGAAGTTGTGGATACCATGAAAATTTCAGGTAGACACGTTTCAATGGATGCTCCTTTCGTTCAGGGTGAAGAAAACAGCCTTTTGGACGTTTTGGAAAATGATGGAGATGAGAAGCCAGATGATGGCTTGATGAATGACTCTTTAAGAAAAGAGGTTCAAAGAGCACTCTCTACGCTTACTCAAAGAGAAGCTGATGTGATTACCTTGTACTTTGGTTTAAACGGAGAGCATGCAATGACTTTGGAAGAGATTGGTGAAAAATTCAATCTGACCCGAGAGCGTGTAAGGCAAATCAAAGAAAAGGCCATTCGAAGGCTGAGACATACATCCAGAAGTAAGACCTTGAAGCCTTATCTGGGATAAAATAAAAAGGGGTTTCAAGCCCCTTTTTTTATTTTTAGAAGTTTGTACTTCAAAATAAATTGAAGTGATTACCAATAATATAAAATCACTTTTGGGAATTTTAACTTATCCCGGTTTTGTTGGCAAACTAGAAATATCAAAATTTACCCGATTTAACACAATTCGTTGATGAGTCAAGAAATTGAAAGAGTCAAAGTTCTGATTATTGGATCAGGACCGGCAGGCTATACAGCAGCCATTTATGCTTCCAGAGCAGGTTTAAGTCCGATTTTGTACACCGGAGGACAACCAGGAGGACAATTAACCATCACTACTGATGTAGAAAACTATCCAGGTTATCCAGATGGAATCATGGGTCCGGAAATGATGGAAGACTTTAGAAAACAAGCCGAGCGTTTTGGAACTAAAGTTCGATATGGTATGGTGACAGATGTGGACTTTTCTGTCAAACCCCATGTGGTGACGGTGGACGATCAAGTAAAAGTCCTAGCAGATACTGTGATTATTTCCACTGGAGCCTCAGCAAAATGGTTAGGACTGGAAAGTGAAAATAGATTGAATGGAAAAGGAGTTTCTGCCTGTGCAGTCTGTGATGGATTTTTCTTCAGAGGTCAGGAAGTGGCGATTGTAGGAGCAGGAGATACAGCTTGTGAGGAAGCTTCTTATTTGGCTAATATTTGTAGCAAAGTTTACATGTTGGTAAGAAGAGGAGAGATGAGAGCATCTCAAATCATGCAAAAACGTGTAATGAATAATCCTAAAATTGAAATTCTCTGGAATACTGAAACAGATGAGATTTTGGGTGAGGATGAAGTGACCGGAGTAAGAATTTTAGATAATATAACAGGAGAAAAAAGGGAAATTAAAATTTCTGGCTTCTTTGTTGCTATTGGTCATCAACCAAACACCGAGGTATTCAAAAAATTCATCCATATGGATGATGCTGGATATATCAAGACCATTCCTGGAAGTACCAGGACTAATGTGGAAGGTGTTTTCGCATGCGGAGATGCCCAGGATAATATCTATAGGCAGGCAGTCACAGCAGCGGGAACTGGCTGTATGGCAGCTTTGGATGCAGAGCGGTATTTGGCCGAAACTGAAAATCATTAAATGAATTCATGAGGTATCTTAGACTGATACTTATTTGCGGAATATTTTTGAGCATTGGACTTACCCAGTCTAATGCTCAAATTTTTCCTAAGATTATCAAGAGAAATTCCAATACAACTCCTGTTGTTCCTCAAGAAAGGAAAAACATTGAGTTGAGAGGATTTGACCAGGAATCTTATCTGAGAACGCTTTCTACAGTGACGGATTCCATGATTTTTGAAAATAATGTGAACCTGGGAAAGGTTCGATCAATCATAGCTGAAGATCAAAATGTGATGATCTGGGCACCTACCAACCGATTAGTGAAGGTGTCTGAACAAATTCAAATAGACAGTATTTGGGTGACGGCTTATGAATATTTTTCTGCTTGGGACTCTAAAAAAATCGATATCTACGACTTTGATATCAAAAGCTTTCAAGACTCTGTAAAAATCAGATTATACGATCCATTTTTTGGTTACAATTGGAGTATGCCTTTGGATCAAACACCCATTACTTCTCCCTTTGGCTATAGATGGAGAAGATGGCATTACGGAACTGATCTAGACCTAAATACCGGCGACCCTGTATATAGTACTTTCGATGGCATTGTTAGAGTTCGATCCTATGATCGATATGGCTATGGTTATTATTTAGTAATCAGGCATAAAAATGGACTTGAAACCCTTTATGGGCATTTATCCAAGTATTTGGTGGAGGTTGGTCAAGAAGTAAAAGCCGGTGAATTAATTGCCAAGGGAGGAAATACCGGTAGAAGTACAGGATCTCACTTACATTATGAATTAAGGTATAGAGGTCAGCCTTTTGATCCTGAAAATGTATATGATTTCAAGGAATACCGAATTCTTAACCAAGAATTTTTGTTGACTTCAGATACATTTTCTCATGTAGCTCAAGCTAGAGCAAGAGCCTATCACAGGGTGAAAAGTGGAGATACTTTAGGCTCCATTGCTAGAAGGTATGGCGTTTCAGTTAGTACATTGACTAAATTGAATGGCATCACTTCTAGGTCAATATTAAGAATTGGACAAAATCTAAGAGTGCGATAAATAAGATGAAGCTGGATATTTTGGTAATAGCGGCGCATCCAGATGATGCGGAATTAGGTTGCTCGGGAACAATTGCTGCGCATATTGCAAAAGGGTACAAAGTAGGTATCGTTGACCTGACAGCAGGAGAGATGGGGACCAGAGGTACTCCCGAATTGAGAATTGAAGAGGCCAACAAGGCTGCTGAAATATTAGGATTATTTGCTCGGGAAAATATGGGCTTTAAGGACATTTTTTTCCAGGATAACCAGGAGCATCAATTAGAGCTTATCAAGATCATCCGAAAATATCAACCAGATATAGTTTTAGCTAACGCAGTTACTGATAGGCATCCTGATCACGGTAAAGGCTCAGATCTAGCCACAAACTCCTGTTTCATGAGTGGATTGAGAAGGATTGAAACTGAATTGGACGGAAAGGCGCAGCAAGCTTGGAGACCCAAGTTTGTTTATCACTATATTCAAAATAATTACATAGAGCCTGACTTTGTGGTGGATATCACAGATTTCTGGGACACCAAAGTGGAAAGTATTTTAGCTTTTCAATCTCAGTTTCATGATCCCAACAGTCAGGAGCCTGAAAGCTTTATTTCAAATCCTGATTTTTTGCCATTTGTTGAAGCTCGAGCTAGAGAAATGGGACACAGGATTATGACCACTTATGGAGAAGGGTTTACTGTAGAACGAATGATTGGAGCTACTGATTTATTTGATTTAAAATAATCAGGGAGCAAGTCTGGAGATTATCCAACTTCCACTTTCAGTTCTTTCGAATAAGATTCTGTCATGTAATCTGCTAGGTCTTCCTTGCCAAAACTCAATTTTGGATGGTATAACTCTGTATCCTCCCCAGTGTGGTGGACGGATCATTTTTTCTGATTTAAATCTTTCCTCAACCGCCTCTTGGTTTTCATCCAAAACCTCTCTGGAGCTAATTTTCTTACTCTGAGGTGATGTCCAAGCTCCAATTTGAGATCCCTGGGGCCTGCTAAAGAAATACTCGTCTGATTCAGCTTCGCTGATTTTTTCCACTTTTCCAGTCACTCTAACCTGCCTTTCAAGCTCTGCCCAAAAAAATGTCAGAGATGCTTTAGGGTTATTGGCCAACTCTTGACCTTTCTCGCTCGAGTAATTTGTGAAAAATACAAAGCCATAATCTAAATCCTTGAGCAGGACCACTCGGCCATTTGGATTCCCATCCAAACCTACTGTGGATAAGGTCATGGCATTTACTTCAAGTACCTGAGATTCAACAGCTTCTTCTAACCAAGTCTTAAATTGCTTAAATGGATCTTTATTTATATCGCTGATATCCAGAGACTTTAGGGTGTAATCTTTACGTATTGATGAAATATCCATAGTAGGGGATTGGTATAAATTTTAACAGAATAAAAGTACAATGAGCATTGCATTTATAAAATTTAGGCATATATTTTTCCTGAAATAATCTTTTTGCGGAAATGAGTGAATCCAACCTTCCAACACCTCAAGCGGGAGATTTGTTAATCTCTGAGCCTTTTTTGCAGGACGAGAATTTTTCTCGTTCTGTAGTTCTGTTATGCGAGCATAATTCTGAAGGGAGCTTTGGATTGGTGTTCAATAAACCATCCATTCTTAGGTTGAATGAAATTGTGGAAGGTTTTGATTTTCTGGACCTAGAAGTTTACGTGGGAGGTCCGGTTGAACAGAACACATTACATTTTGTTTATTGTGGTGATAAACAGCTAAGCGAGAGTATTCAAATTGGAGAAAAGCTCTGGTGGGGAGGTGATTTTGAGGAGTTGAAGTCCAGATTGAAAACAGGAACCTTCGATTTAGAATCAATTCGATTCTTTTTGGGATATTCCGGTTGGGCGCCTGGTCAACTGACAGATGAGCTTACAGAAAACACCTGGATTGTCTGCAAAGAAGAATTAAATATCACAGCATTCAATTATTCTCCGGAAGAGCTTTGGAAAAGCCTTTTAAAAAATATGGGAGGGGAGTTTAAATTGATTGCAAATTATCCCACTGACCCAAGATTAAATTAGGCAAAATCCCTACTTTTGCCCATATTGCCTTGAAATAGTAGTGTTTTTATGACTGAGAAAAGTAATGATTTGTCCGACAAGGACAAGGTGACCTCAGCTTCCGAATCTCCGGAAGCCAAGGGTAAAGAGAAAGAAGTAGAAAACTCATCTGAAAAAGAGAGTTCAGATGTAGAAAGCAAAGAAGCGGCTCCCGAGCCTAGTGCTGAGGAGAAGACTTCTGAACCTGAAGTAGTTGAAGCCAAAGAAGAAGATGCAACAGTCACTTCTGAATTGGATGAAACTGATGAGGAGGAAGAGGAGGATCATCACGATGAGGATTTGGATATAGAAAATTTATCCAAAGCCGAATTAGTAAAGCTTCTTAAAGAAAAGACCAAAGAGAGTTCAAGCCCACTGAAGCTTGAAAAGATGGTGAATACTATCAAAGCTGCTTTCGACGAGTATACTCATAAGGAGCGTGATGAGGCTTTAGAAAAATTTAAAGCTGAAGGTGGAACTGAGGACGATTTTGACTTCAGACCTTCCGATGAGGAGAGAGATTTCATTACCTACTATTACGAGTTCAAAAAGCAGGTTTCTTCCATTCGAAAAGAAGCCGAAAAGCAGAAAGAGAAAAATCTAGACGCTAAGACCGAAATTCTCAATAAACTTCGTGAATTGGTCGATGGGGAAGAGACTACGCTCAGCATCAATGCAATCAAATCAATTCAGGAGGAATGGAAGTCTATAGGACCTGTTCCTGCTGCGCAAAATAGAAGCCTTTGGGCCAGCTACAATGCCTTGATGGATAGATTCTATGATAATAGAAGCATCTATTTCGAGTTAAAAGAGTTGGACAGGAAGAAAAATCTGGAAAGCAAACTGGAGTTATGTGAGAAGGCAGAAGCCTTGAAAGATATGCCGGATCTAAAAGAGGCTATCAAGGCGCTTAATGAGCTTCACGAAGAGTTTAAACATATAGGACCTGTTCCGAGAGAGGAGCAGGAAGAACTTTGGAAGCGTTTTAAGGCTGCCTCTGATGCTGTTTACGACAGAAGAAAAGAGTTCTACGAAAGCCAGAAAGAGGTTTTTAAAAAGAATCAGAATGAGAAAGAAGCTTTGATCGAAAAGTTAAATGCTTTCTCTGATTTCAAAGCTGAAAGAATCAAAGACTGGAATACTAAAACCAAAGAGATTCTTGATATCCAAAAAAGCTGGGAGAAAATCGGCCCTGTTCCTAGGGAATCAGGTAGAGAAATCAACAAAGCCTTTTGGACTGCTTTCAAGAAATTCTTCCATAATAAAAACCTGTTCTTCAAGGAGCTCGATGAAATCCGTGCTACAAACCAAGCCAAAGCTGAAGAGTTAATTCAAAAGGCAGAAGAGTTAAAAGATTCTACAGATTGGCAAAATACGGCCAATTCTATGATTGCCTTACAGCAGGAATGGAAGAAGTTGGGGCCAACTCCGGAGAAAAGCAGAGATAATCTATACAAGCGATTCAAGACTGCCTGTGATACTTTCTTCGATAACAGAAGGAATTCCAATAAGCAGGCAAATCAGGAGTACGAAGCGAATTACAAGGCTAAGCAGGCTGTTTGTGATGAAATTATCAAAGCTTCCAAAGAAAATCCGAGCGAAGAAGAACTGACTGAGTATGTTGGGAAATTCAACGAGATTGGTTTTGTGCCAAGAAAGAATATGAAAGATATTCAGGCACAGTTTAAGGCTGCTGTAGATGCTTATTTGGAGAAATTGGATGATGACTTCGATCGTGAAGACTTCTTGTTCAGATTGAATTTGAATAGAATTCAATCCGATCCAAATGCTGTGAAGACCTTGAATAAGAAAGAACATGGCATCAGAAAGCAGATTTCTGATTTGGAAAATAATATCACCTTGTGGAAAAACAACTTGGAGTTTTTCGCTGCTTCAAAAACTGCAGACAAATTGAAAGACCAGTTTGATGTGAAGATTCAGAAAGCAGAGGAAGAAATCGAAAAACTGAAGAAGAAGCTTTCCATTTTAAGGGAGTTTTAAATTAATCTCACTCAGAATAAGTGAGATAGAGAATATAGCTAAATTTTAATTCCTGAGTGTTTGGAGTGAAAAGATGATCAGGCTATATTTGCATCACAATTAAGGAACGCCTCTTTAGCTCAGCTGGTAGAGCAACTGACTTGTAATCAGTAGGTCGCTGGTTCGATCCCGGCAAGGGGCTCAAAAACCACTCAGAAATGGGTGGTTTTTTTATTATGTCAGATTCTATATTTTTTGTTTACGTCATTTATTCTCCTTCCTACGATAAATTTTATATTGGTCAAACGGAAGATGTTGACAGGCGACTGATTGAACATAACAATCATTTTTTTTCAAATGCCTCAACCAAATTCGCAGATGATTGGGAAATTTTTCATTTGATTATATGTTCGTCTAGAAGTCAGGCAATCAAGATAGAAAGCCATTTAAAAAAGTCAAAGAATAAAGTTTACCTGAATAACTTGAAAAAATATCCAGAGATTTCAGAGAGATTAATTGAAAAATATAAAGATAATGGTCAGTAGGTCGCTGCCCCGATAGCTATCGGGGCGATCCCGGCAAGGGGCTCAAAAACCACTCAGAAATGAGTGGTTTTTTGTATTATGTCAGATTTTAAATTTTTTGTTTACGTTATTTATTCTCCTTCCTACGATAAATTTTATATTGGTCAAACGGAAGATATTGACAGGCAACTGATTGAACATAACAATCATTTTTTTTCAAGTGCCTCAACCAAATTCGCAGATGATTGGGAAATTTTTCATTTGATTATATGTTCTTCTAGAAGTCAGGGAATCAAGATTGAAAGCCATTTAAAAAAGGCTAAGAATAAAGTTTACCTGGAAAACTTGAAAAAATATCCAGAGATTTCAGAGAGATTAATTGAAAAATATAAAGATAATGGTCAGTAGGTCGCTGCCCCGATAGCTATCGGGGTGATCCCGGCAAGGGGCTCAAAAACCACTCAGAAATGGGTGGTTTTTTGTTTTATATTGACCTTGTTTTTGATTGAGCCTTCAACTATTTATTAATCAAACCTTAACACAAAAAAAGCTGACCTTAGAAAGATCAGCTTTTGTACAATAGGTTATTTAGGTTTAGGTCTTTTTGAGTGTGAACTCAGGTAAATATTTGATTTTTCCTCCTTCCATAGCAGATTCATGAGCCAAAATACCTACACAAGTGATGTTGGCTGATTCTCTGGCATCAGGATAGGGTGCTCGCTCTTCTTGAAGGGCGCTTAGAAACTCATGAACCAAATGGGGATGAGAACCTCCATGGCCAGATCCTTGGGTAAAAGATAAGTGCTGGTTCTCATCAGAGTCATAAACCCCATGAGTCGTAAATTTTTGAATGCCTTCTGGTAATAAATGTGCGTAATCAGGAATCTTAACTTTTTCAGGAACTTCTCCCGTATGAATTACAGAATCCTCATGCTCAATCAAGGTCCATTCAAAGGACTTTTTTGAACCATATACATCGAAACTTTCTCTATACTGTCTAGCTGTATTGAATAGTGATCTAGTAACCTCGGCAGCCAAATCACTGTTTTTTAACTTGATATGGCAGGTTTCAATGGCAAATGGAGATCCGTATTTTGGGATCAAATTTTCGTCTATTCGACCTGAACCCAAACATGATACATACTCAGCCTGTGCTTGTGGTAAAGCCAATACCGGTCCCACACAGTGAGTTGCATAATGCATAGGAGGGAGGCCTTCCCAATATCCCGGCCATCCTGCCATTTCCTGCTGATGAGAGGCTCTTAAAAACTGGATTTTTCCCAACTCACCCTTTTGATAAAGCTTTTTTACAAACAGAAATTCACGGCTGTATACGACCGTTTCCATCATCATATAGGTTAAACCGGTCGATTCTGTCAATTCAACGATCTGCCTACACTCTTCTACCGTGGTCGCCATTGGAACAGTACAAGCCACATGTTTTCGTGCCTTAAGAGCTTTGATTGACTGCTCTGCATGATTTTGAATAGGTGTATTGATATGTACTGCATCAATGTCAGGATCCTTTAGCAATTCATCATAATCGGTGTAGACCTTTTCAATACCAAAGGCTTTTCCAATGGCCTCAGCTTTTTCCTGATTCCTTTGACATATGGCATACATATTCGCCATTGGGTGTTGCTGATAGATGGGTATAAACTCAGCTCCAAATCCAAGTCCTATGATGGCTATGTTAATAGGTTTTTTACTCATGGGTTTATTTTTTAAAAATTCTTATTTTAGTTTTAAAGTGTTATAGTCCTAATTAAACATTTCTTTTTTCTACTCAGAAGCCCATTTTTTAAGGAACTCCAGACCCTCTTTAGCAAATCCATCTTGGCTAGGAACCAAAGGCTTCCAAATACAAACAGCTCCTGCCAATTCCTTCACTTTCGGAGTAAAGCTTTCAATGGAAATTGTTCCTTGGTAATTAATAGACTCCAAACCTCTTTTCCAGGCGGCCCAATTTGTTTGTCCAGTACCCGGTGTACCTCGGTAATTTTCAGATACCTGCACATGAATTAGCTTATCCCCAACTCTCTGAATGGCCTTTTCAATATCTGGCTCCTCAATGCTTACATGAAATCCATCCAATAGGGCTTTGGCTTCTTTTTCATTGATATCTTGGATTAATTGAGCCAATTCCTCAGCAGTATTAATTAAATCAGTTTCAAAGCGATTCAAGGTTTCAATCGCGATATCTAATCCATGATTTCTAGCTTTACCACAGACTTTTCGGAGGTTTTGAACCGCTCTGTCCCATTCGATTTTCTTTTGCTCAGGAGACACAAGCCTAGCTTTACCGACCGCAGAGTACATAGGACCGGCCACAAACTTTGCTCCCAATTCACTGGCAATTTCAAAGCATTGATCCATGTACTTAAAACAAGTATCATGGAAGGCAGGATCATCATGTGTAAAATCTCTGCTGAGTCCAAAAGCGCCGCAGATGATGGCGCTTAAACTATTATCCTCTAAGGCCTTTTTAACCGCAGCTAGATCCACCAATTCAGGATCTTCTACAGGAATTTCTACTGCATCGTATCCATAATTCTTGATTTTTGGAAAAAGGGAGACTGTTTCCTTGTTGAAAGGAGAAGTCCATAGCCAGGTACTAACACCGAATTTTACAATCAAGGCCATACTATTCTACTTTCATAATTCCGTTCATTATTCTCCAATGCCCCGGCACTGTGCATATAAATGGATATTCACCCGGTTCAGTTGGAGCTATGAATACCAGAGATTCTCTTCCTTCGGGGTCTACCAAACGCGTGGCTGCTATCACTTGAGGGATTTTAGGAACATAATTCTGTTCAGCTCCTTTTGGATCCCTAGCCAATTCATCCGCAGCTTTTCCGATTTGTTCCATAGATCCTTTCTGGCCTATTACCAGGTTATGCTGCATAAAATCAGGATTCTCAAAGTCTATAGTCACTTGGGAACCAGCCTTTACAGTGAATGAAGCTTTGTCAAATTTCATTTCATGAGGAATGACTCCAAGTTTAATGATAGAAGTTCCATTTACCTGTTGGCTGGCTACAAAACTCTCCTCTTCCACCAAGGAGGTTCCTGGCTTATTCAATGATAGAGTAGATTTATTGCTGAGTCTACCGCCAAACCACCAAGTGCCTTCGTATTTTCCAACCACATTTCTACTATCATTCTGACCAACTCTCACTCGGTTGGGAGATAAAGACTCCTTAAACAATCCATTGGTCTTTCCTTTGGCTATTTCCTCACCATCGATTTTTAATGTCATACTGCCATCCTCTTTCAAACTCGCATCGATGGTAAACTGAGTTTCAGGAAGGGTTTTCTTAGAGCTGAGAATATTGAGTTTTTCATTTTGTGCAACTGCAAAATGAAGGGCATCTTGATAAAAATACAGGCTATATCCATTGGTATTATTTCCCTGTGCCACCAAAACGCCTTCCAATGGGTTTTGCCCTTTGGACACTATAACTCGAAGTGCTATTTCTTTTCCAGCAACGTCCGGAGGGAATAAGATACTGTTCCTCTGATCAAGTGGGTATTGCTCTGCCACTAGTGAACGACTAATTCTATCTGCCAAAGAAAGTTCACTATCTCCAGAAGCTCTTAAAGCTGTGGAATTATCTCTTTTTGCAAATTCAGTTGGGTGCGCCAAAACAGCTGCAAAAATCGCTTGAGGTAAAAAGCTGTCCTTCCCGTTCTCTTCTCTTTCTGCAGCTTGAATTAACATAGCAGCCGCCTTTTCAGAAAAAGGCATGTCTGAAACTGCTAGAAAAGCGTGCTTTCTGGTAGCTAAATCCGGGTCTTGAGTAATTCCGGAATTCATAATCGCATCCAAAGACGCCGGAGTATTTGGTAAAACGCGAAGTGCATTTTTTCTAACCGCGGCAGAAGGATGGGAGAGGGCTTCAGTGACAGTTTTAAATGCCTCTTCATTTTCTCCATCCAGTTCTCCCAGACCGTGTAAAGCCCATAATGCATTGACAGCAGGAGCATTTAAACCAACTTGATCTACATTTTCGTCAGAGATAATCTTGTATAAATCAGAAATAACAGATTTGTCCTGCTTCTCCACGATTAAGCGCTGCGCTGTCAATCTCCAAAACATGTTATCACTTTTTAGGGCTTCAATCAGCTCTTTTCCGCTGGCATCCTTGAGATCAAAAGTTTTGGAATCTTTTCCACCTTTATAACTGATTCTATAAATTCTACCATGTTGACTGTCCCGAAGCGGATTGATGTAGGCATTTCCAGCTCCATTTTCAAATCCTCTCGGTGTAGGATTATGCTGAATAATAAAGTTGTACCAATCAGCAACCCATAAAGCTCCATCAGGACCAACTTCTGCATGAACTGGTGAAAACCATTCATCAGAGCTCGCCAAAATATTGAAGTCATTTTTTTCTTTATATCCAGAGCCATCAGCCTGAATTTTTGCTCGGTGAAGGACCCTTCCAGTCGGTTCTGCTACAAAGGCTATTTTATTCCAATATTCTTCTGGAAAACTTCTGGCGGTATAAAAATTATGTCCAGCAGCAGCGGTGTAGCCACCATGCCAATCTACTTGCCTCAAAAATGGTGTTAAATGAGGCATATCATAATGGCTGTCGATTCCATGAACCGTATTAGCAGAACCTTGGAAAATAGGCCTTTTGACATAATTGTTGGCCATGGAAAAATATACGCTATGCTGTCCATTGGCAGTGGAAATAAATGTCTCAAAATCTTCTGTGAAACCAAGTCCCCAGGTATTATTAGATGTATTTCCCAAATATTCCAGATTATCACCCGAAGGCTCAAATCTATACACACCTTGTCCGAAGGAATGTCTTTGGCCACTTACTTCTCCATTGAAGCCTGCATAGCCTAAGACTCCCCAGATTTTATTGTCAAATCCATATCTCAGGTTTGAAGGTCCTGCATGGGTGTCACTTTTGCCCCAGCCAGTCATCAATACTTCCCTCACATCCGCCACATCATCTCCGTCTGTATCTTTTAAGAAGAGAAAATCAGGAGCCATAGAAATTAGAATGCCTCCATTGACCGCCATAATTGAAGTTGGAATATTCAAATTATCCGCGAAAACAGTGACTTTGTCTGCCTTTCCATCTCCATCTGTATCTTCCAAAATCTTGATTTTGTCGTTTCCTCCTTCAGTCCTAACCTCATTCGGATAATCCACAGTTTCGATGACGAAAAGCCTTCCTCTTTCATCCCAGGTCATTGCCATAGGATTGATGATCATGGGTTCACTAGCAAATAATTCCATTTCAAAACCAACAGGTAGCTGTACCAATTTCATGCTTTGCTCAGGAGAAAGCGGAAGCTGATATTTTGGGGCTGGATCTCTTCTTTCATAATTTGGAATCTCAGCATCCCGAAATTCAGGAGTTGGAATTTCATAAGCTTGTAAAAGCTCATTTACTTTATCGCCCACCGCCCACAGTATACCATTGGCGATTAGATTTTGGAACTCGGCCTTTTGCCAGGTTTCTTCATTGTGACCATATGCAGTGTAGAATACCCTTCCTTTTCCTTCCTCCAATGTCCAAGCATAAGGTTCTCTATGATCACCTTCCACTCGTTCCATCAAAACATGCATGTCAGGATTCAATTGAGAATGCACATAGGTTTCATCCCAAGTATCAAACTCAGAAATTCCCTGCATGATTGGGTGTGCTGCATCCACGATTTCAGCCTTGAATCTTTCAGCCCCATGGGATTTGAATTGCCCACCTACCGCATTAACGTACCAGTCAGAATTTCTAAAAGACCAGGAAGCACTATGTACCGGAATCAAAGCTTTTCCACTTTGAACGTATTTTTTTAATGCTTTTTCCTGTGATGAGCTGATTGAATCATGATTAGCATAAATCATCAGCCCATCATAATTGTAAAGCACATCCTCATTCAAATCCTCAGGATTGGTGGTGTAAGTCAAATTAATCCCTTTTTGAAATAGGGGAGTTCCTAAATAGAGCATCAGTTGCTCGGAATTGTGATGCTCACTTTCATGCCCCAAAACCAATATTTCAACCCTTCTGGGCTCGGTCATGGAGAGAAAACTTTTAGGTTTATTGCAAGCAGTCAAAAGGAGAATAAATCCTAGGAAATATAGACTCTTGAGAAAGTAATTAGGTGGTTGATTCATGATTTGGGTTTACCTTAATTGCAGGCTACTATATTCCATATTTTTAGGCAGGAAATCTTACTGTTTACTTTTAAATTCTGACTGAATTTTGATATTTTTTCTTAATTTTCCTTCAATAAATAGCAAAAAGTAGTGAAAAAGCCTGTTCAAAAGTCAAGAATTCCCGAAGACAAATCTTTTCTAATCCGTGAATTAAAAGCCCCATTTTTCGATGTAAATTGGCATTTTCACTCCGAATTCCAGCTTTTTGTAGTCCTTAAAGGGAAAGGAACACGCTTTATTGGTAACCATATGAGCTCATTTAAAGAAGGAGATATGGTTTTGACTGGTCCGAATTTGCCTCATCTATGGAGAAATGATCAGGAATATTTTCAGATAGATAGTAAGTTAGAGACCCATGGAATTGTCATCTATTTCCCCGATCACTTCCTCCAGAATGCAGTATTTGAGTTGAATGAATTCTCATCTATTGCAAACATGCTTTATAAGTCCTCAAGAGGATTGGAAGTACAAGGAAAAACCAATCGAGAGATTACTCAAATGATGAAGGAGCTTCTTAAAATGGAAGGAGTCCAATCACTCATTCAGCTTTTGACCATACTGGAAAAAATCGCTCAATCCGAAGAGTATCAAATCATCGCTGATGCAGCCTACACTAATACCTTCAAGGAATCTGAAAAAGACAGAATGGGATTAGTTTATGAGTTTGTCATGCATCGATTCAATGAAAAAATAGCTTTAAAGGAAGTTGCGGATATCTGTAATCTGTCGGAAAGTGCTTTTAGTCGCTATTTTAAAAGTAGAGCAAATCAGTCCTTTAGTGATTTCTTGTCTTCTATCCGCATTAATCACGCCTGTAAGCTTTTGCAAAATGAGCAGTTGAACATTAGTCAAATTTGCTATGAAAGTGGATTTTTCACCCTTTCCAACTTCAATAAGCAGTTTCGTGAAAAAATAGGAAAAACTCCTTTAGAATATAGAAAGGAGTTTGTAACCAGTTTTTAAAAATTGTTTTTGAAAATTTCGTTCACTTCATCAGCATAGCTGGAACTGATAGGCACAGTGTGCCCTTTGAGGTGAAGTTGATGCTTTTCTATTCTATTTACGAGATTTCGATTGGCTAGAAAAGAACGGTGAGTTCGAAAAAAGTAGGAGGGGAGCTCTTTCTCTACCTGAGAAAGAGTCATTCGACTTACAATTTTATGATTTTCCAGCTGGAAGTTGACATAATTCCCCTGAGACTCGCAGTACAGAAGTTCGTCGAAATCCACTCTGGCGATTCCCTCAGAGGTCTTGATGAATAGATGGGAATCTTTATCCGATTCGTGCAGCGAGATCCATTCCTGAGCCTTTTGACAAGCTTTTAGAAATCGAGGGAAAGAGAATGGCTTTAATAAATAATCCATGGCATTCAACTCAAAACCTTTCACTGCAAAATCCGAGTAAGCCGTGGTGAAAATCACCTGCACATCAGTAGGTAGAAGTTCCGCCAAATCAATTCCCGATAAATCCGGCATATTGATGTCCAGAAATACTACTTGCACAGGATTGGATTTAATGTATTCCAATCCCTCAATAGCATTGGTGAAATATGCATTGACTTCCAAGAAAGGCACTTTAGAAGCATGTGCTTTGATTACTTCCAGCGCATAGGATTCATCGTCTATTGCAACTGCTTGCAGCATAGGGTTATTTTAATTGGATTGAAAAATGTACAAAGAAATCATTGTCATTGGAAACGATATTTAATTGATGTTGATGAGGATATAGTAACTCCAATCGTTTTTTAACATTTTCTAGTCCTATGCCTGATTCCTCCTGTTTTGATTCTTTGGTTGAACTTTTAGGGTGAACGCTATTGACCACATCCAAGTGCAGAGAACCGGAAATACATCTGAGGTTAATTTTTATCCAGGATTTTTCTTTGGCGCTTATTCCATGCTTGAAAGCATTTTCTACAAATGGAATAATCAGCATGGGAGCAATCTCTCCGGAACATTGATTCTCATTAATTTGAATATCAGTATCCAGGTTTTTCTGAGCACCAAATCGTAGCATTTGTAGATCCAGGTAATTTCTGAGATAGGTAATTTCCCTAGATAATGGAATTTGAGGCATTTGATTTTCATGAAGCATGAAGCGCATCATATCGCCAAGCTTCTGAATTCCATCTGATGTTTTTTCTGCATTTTCTATCAATGAACTCGCATATAGCGTATTCAAAGCATTGAAAAGAAAATGTGGATTAATCTGAGATCTTAGAAAATCAATATTGGCCTGTCCCTGATCAATTTTAGTGTTAAGGGAAGTAATCTGGCCTATATAATTGTCATACTTTTTGAAAAGAAAAGTTGTGAGAGGAAAGAAGATCAACTGAATAAAAGCAACAGTTCCCAATCCACCAATCACAAAAATCTCCTCCTGATTTTCTTCTAAGGAGATGACTAAAAATATTAAAAGTATGATAGAAGACAAACCCCAATTATACCATCTTGATGCTTTGATTTTGCCTTCTCTTCTTTTTCCATAAACCAAAAAGAAATTATATAATCCTGCGATGAAAATAATAGGGATAAATACGCCAAAAATGATGGAGGGACCAAATCCGGTGATGGGGTCTAGTTGAATTAGAAAGAAAAAGGTAAATAAGAAAGCTATAATCAGACGAGCATAATTATACAATTGATAATCTCTGACTCTTGGCGGAGTTAAGGCTTGATTTAAGAGACTTCCGGCAAGAAGATAGCAGATAAATAAGACTAAAATCCCCACCAAAAAAGTAGGAAAGCCCGCTTTGACTAAACCTGATTGATAGCTGAAAATAGCGCAAATGACAAAAGTCAAAACGCCGGTTAAAGCCATCAGTAAGATTGAAGGCCATTTGTTGCTATCATTTTGAAACTTTGGTATCAAAATCATCTGCACCAAATGGAAAGCAGTGTAGATTGTTCCCAAAATGACAAGTCTGCTAATAAATTTGAATATTTCCTGACCAGAGTCATTAGAAAACTGTGGTCTGTATCCAAAGAGGATAAATAAGAATGCTGTTAGGGTAGCGCTGCTCACCAGCCACCATTCGATTTGCCTGAAATCAAAGCTTTTTACCTTCATAGGTTTTAGAATTGGGTCAAAATGGAATAAATGTGATAAAGCAAGGCCGCAATCATCAGAAAATAGAAACCTGATTTCCCGTTTTTCTGCCTAATTGAATTTTTTGTTTCCCTTGCTTTCATGGATACAAGAATACCATGTTGGCTAATCAGCGTCAATTTGTTGGGATGAATAGGTTAGTTTATGGGATGGAAAGGCTATTTAATTAATCAAATGGGTTCTGAAGCAAATTAATATCCCAGAACAAAGGAAGAAGGAAATAGACCATAAGCGTTACCAGCAGAATTGATAAAATATTAAGCCAAAATCCAGCCTTGACCATATCTTTCATTTGTAGAAAACCAGATCCGAAAACGACTGCGTTGGGAGGGGTGGCAACAGGGAGCATAAATGCACAACTTGCCGCCAGAGTAGCGCCAACCATCAAACCGAAAGGATGTAAGTCTAATTTGATCGCTACAGAAGCGAGAATTGGGAGAAGCATGGAAGCAGTTGCCACATTAGAAGTAACCTCTGTTAAAAAGTTAACAGATGCTATAATCACCAAAAGCAGGAAGAAAAATCCCACACCTTCAATTAGGGTGAATCTTTGACCGATCCACTCGGCTAAGCCTGTTTCTTTAAAACCTTCTGCCAAAGCCAAACCACCTCCAAAGAGGATCAAAATTCCCCAAGGAATTTGCTCTGCTGTTTTCCAGTCTAGAATTCTTTTAGTTTTAGTTGAATCGGGGAGGAGAAATAAAATTACCACTCCGGTTAGTACAATTATGGTGTCGTCAATACCGGGTATAAGCTGATCTAAGAGGAAGCTTCTGGATATCCATGCAAAGCAAACTAAGGAAAAAACGACCAATACATTTATTTCCTCATAGGAGATTTTTCCTAGTTTTTGGAGCTGTTCAGACACGATGGTTTTAGCATCGTTTAGCTTAAACCTTTTTGGAAGAGGGTTGGCATAAGTCACTAAATACCACCAACATATAAAAATAAGTGTAATGGATAAAGGAAAGCCAAAAAGCATCCATTCATTAAAACCGATTTGATAATCATAAAGGTCTGAGACTACGGCAGCTAAAATCGTATTGGTAGGAGTTCCGATAAGGGTTGCCACACCTCCAATAGAAGCGCTGTAGGCAATTCCCAACATGATATTTTTCCCCAATTTTTGAGAGAGGCTTAAATTTTCGGAGCCAAATGAATCCTCAAATTGCTTTACTACAGCCAATCCAATGGGTAGCATCATCAATGAAGTGGCTGAATTCGAAATCCACATGGATAGAAATCCAGTGGCTAAAATGAATCCCAAAACAATAGTTCGAAGATCAGTGCCAATTAAGTTAATTATGGATAGGGCGATCCTGCGGTGTAGATTCCATTTTTCTATCCCTGTAGCCATTAGAAATTCACCCATATATAACATAACCGTAGGATGCATGTAATTGGAAGAAACTTTAGCAATTGGCAGAATATTCAAAGTGGGCATGAATATTAAAGGAAGAAAAGCCGTAGCTGCAATTGGCAAAGCTTCAGTGATCCACCAGATAGCCATCCAGGATGCTAAGGCTAGCATGGCTAAAGCTTGAGGATTTAAATCCGGAGATTGGACAAAAGATAAAATAAGAAAATAAGAAAGCGGTCCTGCAAATAAACCGAGGGTAGACAGATTGATCTTCATTCAGTGAATTCTGGGGTAGGGATAAATTTCGCTGAAGTTAAAAAATTATAATGGAATCGAGGTATCAAAATTTAATACTTAACATAATGTAAATTATGTAACAAATAATAAATATCTCAAAATCGATTAAGCATCCGCAGAGAAAGAAAATCCTGAAAATTTTGATTTTAGTCAATCCATACCCTAAAAGCACTTCGTAGCTAAAAAAGTAGATCAAAGTACAGGAAACCAATCCTGCTATTTAAAATTTTAACTAACCTCAAAAATTATGTACTACACAAGACAAATTTTGGGAGGATTACTCTTATTATTCTCCGCAGTTTTGGTCAGTTGCGACCAAAACATCGATCCAATTGACCCCATGCCAATGCCTACGGGTCAAACAGCAACTTTTCAATTAAGCTCAGTATCTGATCCATCGATTTCTGGAACAGCTGAATTTGTTGAAAATGACGATAACACAACCACCATTAATCTTCGTCTGTCAAGTACACCTTCTGGTGGAATGCATCCAGCTCATATTCATTTTAATACTGCAGCTGAAGGTGGTGATATTGCATTAACCTTAGGAACAGTTGACGGTACAACCGGAATGAGCAGCGTCACAGTAAATTCACTAGACGATGGTAGCGCCATTTCCTATGAGCAGCTAATTAATTTTGATGGTTATATCAATGTGCATTTGTCAAGTTCCGATTTGGCAACCTTGATCGCTCAGGGTGATATCGGTGAGAATGCCTTAACTGGTGAATCTAAGACTTATGCCCTAGGTTCTGTAGATGTAGATGGAATTAGCGGTACTGCTACTTTTAGTCAAAGAGTTAATGGTGAAACATTGGCGGAAATTATGTTAATGGGAACTCCGGACGATGGAATGCACCCAGGTCACATTCACTTTAATACTGCAGCCGAAGGTGGTGCAATCGCAGTTTCTTTCAACCCTGTTGTAGGTGCATCAGGAATGAGTGCAACCAATATTTCAACTCTAGATGACGGTACTCCTATTACCTATACTCAATTATTGGATTTTGATGGATATGTGAATATTCACTTGTCTGCAGAAGATCTAGGAACTTTAGTGGCCCAAGGAGATATAGGTCAAAATGAGCTTACTGGAGAAGAAAAAGTTTATGAGTTAGGAGAAAAAGATGTGGATGGAATTAGCGGTACAGCTACTTTCAAGAAGCGTGTGAACGGTGAAGCTTTAGCTATGATCGAGTTGATGAACACTCCTGAAGACGGAATGCATCCAGCACACATTCACTTTAATACAGCATTAGAAGGTGGTGGAATTGCCTTCACTTTTACTCCAGTCAATGGTGCAACTGGTGTAAGTGTGACCAACGTAGCCACGCTAGACGATGATTCTATGATCGGGTATGATGATATTTTAGAATTCAATGGATATATCAATGTGCATCTATCTGCCAGCGAATTGGGAACCATCGTTGCTCAAGGTGATATCGGATCCAATGAATTAACCGGAGAGTCAACTACCTATGTATTAGGTGAAAAAGATGTAGTAGGAATTAATGGTACTGCGACTTTTAGAAAAAGAGCTAATGGTACTACCCTAGCAATTTTAGATGTAGAAAACACAATAGCAGGCTCTTCTCACCCAGCCCATATTCACAATAATACAGCCGAAATGGGTGGAAGCATTGCATTTACCTTTACGCCAGTTGATGGTACTACAGGAATGAGCATGACCAATATTGTTGCTTTAGATGATGAAACAGCAATTACTTATGAGCAACTATTGGAATTTAACGGATATATCAATGTACACCTCTCCATGGCAGAACTTGCAACAGTTGTTGCCCAAGGAAATATTGGGGTGAATGTAAATTAATAGTAGATGGTTGGTTTTAAAAAGTCCGGGTATTTTGCCCGGACTTTTTTTTTATAGTTCCTCCAGTCGAAACTGGAAATCGTACTGTAAATCTTCGTGTAATCCACTTACTAACTTTTCAACTTTTCCTTTCTGGATCTCATACAGATTTTTGATCACAGAATTCCGATGCTTTAAAAATCCCATTTCCTTTATTTTTTCACAAAAGAAAAGAATGACCTCAGCCTGATCGGATTTGGACTTTGATAATTTTAAAAGCTTATTCATTTTTCTACGAATACTTTGAGCTGATTTTTTCGCATAATAACCATGCTCTACCCTAGCCTTTTCAAATTCAACTAATAAATCTTCTTTAACCATTTCCACAAATAATCCTGGCTGATCCCTTTCATAGAGTTTAAAAAATAAATAGGCCTTATTGTCCCTGCTAAACTTTATTAATTCGATCAAAAGATCCTTAATTTCCTGTTCAGAAAGATAGCCAAGGTCTTTTTTCAAGGTGGCTAAACTGGGAATGTCCATATACTTTTTTAGAATTTAATCAGAATTATAAGCTGCTTGCTTTAGAATTGTTGGAATAAATAAATAGTGAGCATCCCCCACCCTGTTCCGGTAACCATACTCAAAATGGCTAATAGCACCGCATGAGGCATTAAATCTTTCCTATATGCAGCTGTAACTGCCGGAGCAGTAGAAATTCCGCCCAAATTTGCCATGGATGCGATGGGAACCCAGATCAGATTAAGCCTCAATACTTTGGATAGGACTAACATCAGAATAAAGTGCAAAATCAACCAAACCAAAACCAAACTTACAAAGCTCCAAGGTAAGGTTAGGTTGCTGAAATCTAATCGCAAACCAAGAATGGCCATGACCAAAACAATACAGACTCCTCCCATTTTCAGGGAAAATGAGGTATTCCAATGTGTAATCAAGTTACCCAAAAGCATTCCCAAAATTGATAAACTTATAACCAGCACAAGGAATGATAGATTTAAAAAGTAACTGATACCTGTGATCAGAGCAAAAATTATAATGATCACCAAGGGTCTGATTTTCCTTCCAGAATTGATTTTGGGGTCTGCCAAGGTGCTTGGAAGAGGATCTTGGATTCCTATCAGTTTGCTGAGAACTTCACCTTTTTTGATAAACTGAAACATCAAGATTGTCCAGATATTGACCAAAATATTATCCAATACCAAAACTGAGAGAAAGATATTTTCAGGGGTTTGGGCGAGCTCTTTTAAAATCAACTGAGAGGTACTTCCGCCAATCCAGCCTCCAACTATGGGGACGAGTCCTTTCCAATATTCCTGTTCGAAAAAGATAACATCATTACCTGGTTCGAGTAAAAGCACTCCTGAAACCAGTAATACGGGTAATGTTGCTATAAAGAGACTTCCTCCAAAAAATAAAACCAAAGGTCTTAATCCTACCACTGCCAATTGCTTGAAAGGTAATGCGGACATCACTGCCAAAAGGGTGATTGGGATAATCCAGTTTCTGCTTAGGCTGTGTAAATAAACACTGGATAGATCCCACCCGCAGAGGTGGGTAAATCCTGCCGGGATCACATAAGCAAATAAAATTGCAGGAAACCAGTTGAGAATTCCTTCAATTATTTTATTATTTAAAGTATTGATTTTCAATACAAAAGTAACTGTTAATAAAACAATTACTAGAGATATGATTTCATCAAATGAATTCATTGAAAAGGTTGGGAAAGAATACTTAAACATGTTTGGATTCCTTCCAGATAGTTACCAATTCTGATATTCTCATTAGGTCCGTGAATGTTGTTATCTGGATTTGGAATCCGTACGGAAACTGCCGGAGCATTTAAAATATTGATGAAAGGTGCCATTGGTTGGGAGCCACCCGTTTGTCTGGTTTTGACATAATCTGATCCAAAAACATGCCTCATTCCTGCTTCCAACCATAGTGCAAAATCAGAATCCATGGAGGTTCTGAAAGGCTGGGAACCGATGCGAAAATCAAAAGAGGTAAGTTTTGAGTAAGCCTTTCGCTCTTCCAAGCTTGGCTCCTCGCCATCTATTATATAATAGCCTTGATCGGAGATAAATTTTCGCAAAAGTGCTATTTGTCTCTCTCCGGGAGTCTCTTTGACTGTCCGGATATCAATTTCTGCTATGGCCACAGAAGGTATCAAAGTCCTTACCTCCTTTCCTACCCAACCTGCATTGATTCCCCTAATATTTAATGATGGATACTGCATAGCTTCCTGATAGCTCCCTCCCACTTGATCTGCTTTAGCTATTCCAAGTTCATCCAGGATTTCTTCCATAGATTCCGGCACTTCGGCCATTGCTTGCATGTCGGATTCACTCAAATTGACTCCTTCATAAAAGCCCGGGATTGCTACTTTCCCAGACTCATCTTTCATTGCTGCCAACAGTTTGGATAAGCCAAAAACCGGATTCGGGGAGAAATTCCCATATTGTCCGGAATGCAGATTTTCTTTTGCTCCAAATACTTTAATAGTGGCAGTAGCTATTCCTCTTGCACCAAATGCTAGATTGGGGAGGTTGGATAAGTGACGGGTACCGTCCATGATCAATATTCCATCGGCTGCAAATAATGCTTGATTAGCCTGCACTATTCCATCTAATTCTGGAGATGAGAGTTCTTCTTGAAAGTCGAGAATCAGCTTCAGGTTAACTGCCGGCTCAATTTGGTTTTGCTGAAAAATTTCCATAACCGTCAAAAAGCTCATGGCTGGACCTTTGGAGTCTGAGGCCGACCGGGCAAAAATTTTCCAATCCAAATCGATCTTGTCATTCAATGAACTCCAATTTATTTCCTGCAATTTCCCATCTACTTCTTTTTTCAAGGCAGGGACAAATGGACTTTTTTGGTTCCAAGCTGTGGTATCCACTGCTTGCCCATCAATCTGCATGTAAACAAGAATCGTTTTTTTCGCGGGGTCAATTTTTCCTTTTGCAAATAAATGAGGAACTCCCCCTGCGCTGAGTACTTGAGTTTCAAATCCAAGTTTGTCCAATTCTTTTTGACACCAATTGAGATTTGCTTGAATTTGATCAGGAAACCGGCCGTTATTCGGGATTTTCAGGAATTCATTAAGCTTGTTTAAAGACGGAAGCAAACTTTCTTCTGAAAGGCGCTGAATCTCAACTTTATCTATTTGAGCAAAAGTTGGAAACCAGACCAAAGAAAATAAGGTTATTAGTAGGTATAATCGATTCATGCCTTGGATTTAGAGAGTAGAAAAATAGAAATATTTTTCTGGTATCTTTTTAAAAGATATTCTTTGGTTGATATGTATCAAAAAAAGCTGCTCAAATTCATGGAATTTGAATGAAATCAGCATAATTCCTAAGTTTAGTATTGGAATATAAACTCAAATGGAAACCTACGGTAAAATCTTATTAATCGCTATGCCCGCCTTTTTTGTGCTGGTGTTGTTTGAGAAGTTTTGGGGAGTATGGAAAGGAAATGATACGGTTCCTGTAAATGATATGATTGCGAGTCTCAGCTCGGGAATAACCAATGTGACCAAAGATGTCTTGGGTTTAAGTATCGTAGTTATCTCTTATGAATGGATGGCCGGAAAATTTGGATTATTTCAAATCGATGCCTCTTGGTTGACATACGTAATCGCTTTTATTGCTTTGGATTTTGCAGGCTATTGGGTGCATAGAATTTCCCATGAGTATAATCTATTTTGGAACAATCATATCATTCATCATAGCTCAGAGGAATTTAATCTAGCTTGTGCCTTAAGACAAAGCATCTCCTCAATCGTCAAAATATTCGGAATTTTCTTACTTCCGGCTGCTCTATTGGGTGTTCCAGCCCAAGTAATTGCCATTGTAGCTCCCTTACATCTCTTTGCTCAGTTCTGGTATCACACCAGACATATCGGCAAAATGGGTTTCTTGGAAAAAATCATAGTTACCCCTTCCCATCACCGGGTTCACCATGCCATCAATCCGGAATATTTGGATAAGAATTATGGGCAAATTTTTATCATTTGGGACAAGCTATTTGGAACTTATCAGGAAGAACAGGAGAATGTCCCAGCAGTTTATGGGGTGACAAGACCAGTTCGAACCTGGAATCCGATTAAAATCAATTTTATGCACCTTTGGCTTCTGATCAAAGATGCCTGGAGAGCTCAAGATTGGAAAGACAAGCTAAAAATTTGGTTTATGCCATTGGGTTGGAGACCCAAAGATGTTTCCGAGAAATATCCTGTCTACAAAATTGAAGACGTTTATCACTTTGAGAAATACAACCCATTCCTCAGCAAAGGAATGTTGATTTGGAGTTTTGCCCAGTTAATTGTGCTTTTGCTCCTTCTCAGCTATTTGTTTGGAAATTTAGCCAGCATTGGAGTGCCTGATATCTTTTATTACGGAGCCTTTGTCTTTTTGACAGTTTACTCTTACACCGAATTAATGGATAGAAATCCCAATGCTTGGGTTTGGGAAGTTTTGAAAGTGATATATGCCTTTTACTTCATTTTTACTTCAGGTGATTGGTTTGGGATCAATGAAGTTTTCCCCGGAGCCTTGACTTTCTTTATTGTCTATTTATTTTTATCCTGTTTGCTTTCTGTATGGTTTTGTTTGAAAAATGAAAGGATGCAGTTAGCCAATTGAGTTAACTTAGGCGCATGAAAGAGTTCAAGCAGATTATTCAGGCTTACGAAGTTTGCAAGGAAGAATCCATTTCAGCCGCATTGGCTACTGTGGTAAAAGTAGATGGATCTGCCTATAGAAGACCAGGTGCGAGAATGCTCGTAACCCAAGATGGACAATTAACAGGTGCGATCAGTGGGGGCTGTTTGGAAGGAGATGCCTTGAGAAAGGCCCAAACGGTAATTTTTCAGCAAAAATCCATGCTTGTAACTTATGATACTACGGATGAAGATGATCAAAAATTCGGCGTAGGGCTAGGTTGTAATGGAATAATCCACGTATTGATTGAACCATTGGATTTTTCTAATCCAAGCAACCCCGTTGAATTAATCAAGGAGGCCATCCAAGAGCGTGAATCCAGTCTTCTGCTTACTGTATTTTCTATTCCTAGATCTAAATCAGAGCAAATAGGTACCATCTTTTTAAAAAGAGGAAATCAGGAATTCGGCAATTCTGGAAAATTGAATCCTCAGCAATGGCTCAGGATAAAACACGAAATCAATGGCTTTCAAGAAAATCAGAGTCAAATCATGGAATACGAAGAGTTGGATCAGATTTCCGTATTCTTCGAAAAAATACATCCTGTAACGAGGGTATTACTTTTTGGTGCGGGAAACGACACAAGGCCTGTAGCCCAAATGGCCGAATTATTGGGAATGGAGCTATTTCTTTTCGATGGAAGAAAAAATCAGGCTACATCTGCACGTTTTCCATCGGCTCAAAATATTATTGTTGGTTCTGCAGAAGAAGTGTTGCCAAGCATAAGTACCGATTCCAATACTGTTGCTCTTTTAATGACCCATAATTTTGAATATGAGGTGATTATTTTGGAAAAGCTCCTGCAATCAGACCTTCCCTATATCGGAATTCTTGGGCCTAAGAAAAAGACAGAAAAACTGGTACAGCGATTGGAATCCAAAGGTTTGCAAGTCAACATGGAGAATATTTATGCCCCTGTAGGTCTTGAAATCGGAGCTGAAACTTCTGAAGAAATTGCGCTTTCTATTATGGCAGAAATTAAAGCAGTTCTAAATCAAAAGAGTCCCATTTTCCTTCGGGACAAAAAAGGTCCCATTCACGAGTCTGGGCTATGAAAACAGGCATAATTCTTTTGGCCGCAGGTTCATCTTCCAGATTAGGTAGACCCAAGCAATTGGTGGAGCTGGGAGGTAAAACGCTGATTCAAAACGCTATAGAAGAATCTAAAAAAAGCCAAGCAGATTCTATAGTAATTGTTTTGGGTTGGAATCCTGACTTTATCCAAACTGGTTTTGAAAGCAAAAACGTACCTGTTGTAATCAATAAGAGCTGGGAAGAAGGTATGGCTTCCAGTATGCAAACAGGGCTCAAGTTTTTGATAGAAAATATCCAAACCGATCAAGTGATTTTGATGCTCTGTGATCAGCCATTTGTTGATGCGGTTCTTTTGAATCGATTGATTGAGGAGAAAGAAAGCTCTGGTAAAGGAATCATCGCTTGTTCTTACTCTGGAACCATAGGTGTGCCTGCGCTTTTTGATGCATCCTATTTCAATGAATTACTGAGCCTCAAAGGTTCAGAGGGTGCTAAAAAGGTGATTTTCAATCATTCTGAAGATGTTTTGGCGCTTGATTTTCCCGAGGGTGCGATTGATTTGGATACTGAAGATGATTTGAAAAAGATCAAGAATCTCAAATAAGATCTATCCTCTTAATTCTTTTACTACTTTTTCTACCCAATCTACGGTTTGTAGAATTTCGTCTTCGCTAGTTTTTCTTCCCAAAGAAAATCGTATTGACGCTCTTCCTAAATCTGGATCCAATCCCATGGCTTTCAATACATGACTAGGTTTAGGGGAAATAGATGTGCAGGCAGAACCCGAACTCACCGCTACTTTTTGATTCACTCTTTTCAATAGCTCCTCTCCTTCTACTCCTGAAAATGCGATGTTGCAAACATGGGGCAAACGATTATCTTGACTTCCGTTCAATTGTGTATCAGAGATTTTTAGTAATCCCTCTTGCAACTGATTTCTAAGCTTTTGCAATCGATTAGCTTCTTCATTCATTTCTTCCATTCTCAGCTCTGCAGCTTTTCCAAAACCCACTATACCAGGTACATTTAGTGTTCCGCTTCTCATTCCCTTTTCATGGCCTCCTCCATGGATTTGAGCCAGTGGCTTGGGCAATTCATGATTGTGTCGCACGTACAATGCGCCTATACCTTTAGGACCGTATAATTTATGAGCAGAAATAGCCATCAAATGAATTCCTTGGGTAGAAACCGGGATCTTACCAGCTGCCTGCACTGCATCCGTAATTAAAATCAGATTTCTATCCTCACATAATTTTGCGATTTCCTCTACGGGGTGAATGATTCCTGTTTCATTATTTGCCCACATTAGGCAAATCGCTTTGGTAGTCGGGAGAATGGCTTTGACTAATTGATCTATGCTTATTTTACCCATCTCGTCTACGGGTAAATAGGTCACCTCTCCTCCCCTTTTTTCAATTTCTTCAAAGCAATCCAAAACGGCTTTATGCTCGGATTGACAGGTGATGAAATGCTGTTTTCCGGGCAAAAATGCTTCAAAAGTACCTTTTATAGCCAAATTTAAGGCCTCTGTAGCTCCAGATGTAAAAATTATTTCCTTAGACTTAGCACCAATCAATTGAGCAATTTTTTCCCGGGCTTCTTCTACCGCATTCTCTGCAACCCAGCCAAAGGGATGACTCTTACTTGCCGCATTTCCAAAATGATTCGAAAAAAATGGAAGCATGGATTCCATTACTTCTTCAGTGCAAGGAGTAGTGGCATTATAGTCTAAGTAAATGGGGTATTTCATTGGTTAAGAATTAATGGTTTTCATTTACATTGAACTCCTCCATCAACTGAAGTCCATAATTTCTGATTGTTTCAATAATTGGTATAGCACTTAAACCCCTCTCAGTGATAGAGTATTCCACTTTTGGAGGCACTACGGGATAGACTTTTCTATCAATAAACCCTTCGGCTTCCAGTTCTCTCAATTGACTGGTCAACATTTTATGAGTGATATGCGGAATATCTTTTTTAAGTTCTCCATAGCGCATTACCCGGTCTTTTAATCTCCAAAGAATAGGCATTTTCCAAGTTCCACCGATCCTGTCCATTGCAAACTCTACAGGATTGTAATAAAGCTTTTTGTCAAACAAGAAATCAGGCATATCGTATCAATTTTCCATTTCTTTCCTAAAAGTGTATATCCTAACTATAAGTAAGTATATTGTTAAAGGTACTGTTTAATTTCAAATTTGTCTTGTTCGCTAAACCAAAATTTTATGAGCAAGATTCAAGAAAAACAAAGCTATGTGCATTTCCATGGTGCACCATTTAAAGGAAAAATATTAATGGTTGCCAGTTCTCCTACAATATCAAAACAAACTGGATGGCCAATTGGATTTTGGGCCGCAGAGTTGACACATCCTCTTCGAGTTTTCCAGGAAGCAGGCTATGAAATGGAGTTGGCTTCTACCGAGGGAGGAAAACTGGAAATGGATGCTTACTCTAATCCAAATGATTCCAGTGGCTATTCCGCACATGATGTGATTTCATTGGGCTATATGCAAAAACCTGAATTCAATGAAATGCTGAAAAACACTAGAAAATTGAATTCTGTCAATCCTTCGGATTTTGATGCTATATTTCTTGTTGGAGGTCAAGGTCCCATGTACACTTTCAGAGGAAATACCAACTTGGAAAAGCTATTTGTGACATTTTTTGAATTAGGTAAGCCCAGTGCCGCTGTTTGTCATGCTACTACTCTCCTATTGGAAGCAAAAAAGTCTAACGGTGAGCTCCTTGTAAGAGGAAAGACATGGACGGGATTTGCAGATGCTGAGGAAGAATTTGCAGATCAGGCAGTAGGTATGAAAATTCAGCCTTATCGAATAGAAGAAGAAGCAAGAAAATTGAAAGGAACAACTTTTAAAGTTTCTTCTCCATTTTCTTCCTATGCCATTCAAGATGGAAACTTGATTACAGGTCAACAGCAAAATTCTGGTGAAGCAGCAGCGAAATTGGTGGTGGATTTGTTGAATTTAAAATCAAAAAAGTAAGGATATGGAAATAGCAATTATAGGAACGGGAAACGTTGGTGGTGCATTAGCCACTAAATGGGCAAAATCAGGACATCAAATTCATTTGGGTGTTCAGGATAGCTCCAATTTTAAGGGAGATAATTTGGTCTCAAACCCAAATACAACAGTTCATTCAGTATCTGAAGCTGTAAAAATTTCTGAGGTGATCTTAATAGCAACTCCAGCAAAGGCAGCAATTGAAGTAGCCCAAAGCTTAGGCGATACTTCTGGAAAAATTATCATAGACGCCATGAATATTATTATGGGAAATGGCCCCATTGGATATAAATCAACCTCAGCCGCAATACTTGATCATACTGCCTCAAGAGATGTAGTCAAATGTTTCAATACCACTGGCTACAATAACATGCAAAACCCTAAATACGGAGCCCATTCATTGGACTTGTTTGTCGCTGGCGATAGTGAAAAAGGAAAAACGGTCGCAATCCAACTTGCAAAAGATGGTGGATTTGAAGCTTGCTATTCAATTGGTGGAAATGACAAATTTGAATTAATGGAGCAATTCGCTTGGTTTTGGATTAATCTTGCCATGTTTCAGGGACAAGGAAGAGAAATTGGATTTAAGTTACTGAAAAGGTAAAATTCATTTTAGATAGTTAAATTGCAGTATGCAAGAAACTTGGACATTTGACTATCCCAAATCTCAAATAAAAGACGATTCATTGAGTTCTTTCTTGAAAGCCAAAAAGAAAGATTTGGGCATTTTTCTTTCCTATTATTACAAAAAAGAAGGTGCAGTAGCCGAGGATGTAAACTTAAAAACCGAGCCTCAATTTTCTGATTCTAATTCAGGCAGTTTTGAGGTGGATTTTTCCTTGGTTCATTTTAATGCCTGCCTGGCCATTCATGAACAAGTGAGAGAATCTTTAAAAATTGATTTTGAATTTGATTCAAAATCTTCCAAATTAAAACTGATAGGGCCTTATTGGCCTAGCAGAGAAATGGATGAGATCTGATTTTTTTCATCTTTCAACATAATCTGAATTAATCTCAAATTCATGTGCCTCATTTTAAATGAAAGGTTGCAATTCCTTTCATTTGAAGTAATTTTGGCATTCAGTTTTTCAATTATGAAAGAATCACCAGAGACACTCAATTTTATTGAACAAATTATAGAAGAGGACTTAGCTAAAGGTCTTCCGAAGGAAAAACTCCGTTTTCGCTTTCCTCCGGAGCCGAATGGTTATCTGCATATTGGCCACGCAGCTTCCATTTGTTTGAATTTTGGATTGGGAGAAAAGTACAATGCTCCTGTCAATCTTCGCTTTGATGACACCAACCCTGCCAAAGAAGAGCAGGAATATGTTGATGCAATCAAACGAGACATTGCATGGCTTGGCTTCAAATGGGCTAATGAATGCTATTCCTCTGATTATTTTCAACAGCTGTACGATTGGGCTGTTCAATTGATCAAAGAAGGCAAAGCTTATGTAGATCAACAGTCATCTGAACAGATTGCAGAGCAAAAAGGTACCCCTACTACTCCAGGAAAACCTAGCCCTTTTAGAGATCGACCTGTGGCTGAAAGTCTGGAACTTTTCGAAAAGATGAAGAATGGGGAGTTTCCTGCCGGATCTTATCTCCTTCGAGCCAAAATTGACATGGCCTCTCCAAATATGCATATGCGTGATCCTATTCTGTACAGAATTATTAATGCTCCGCATCATCGTACAGGAAGTGATTGGTGTATTTATCCAATGTATGATTGGGCTCATGGTGAATCGGATTACATTGAGCAGGTATCTCATTCACTGTGTACCTTGGAGTTTAAGCTACACAGAGAGCTTTATGACTGGTACCTGGATCAAATCTATGATCCTTCCCTACTTCGACCTAAGCAGCGGGAATTCGCTCGAAGAAATCTGAGCTACACAGTGATGAGTAAGCGGAAATTATTGGAATTGGTACAGAAGAAGGTGGTTGCCGGTTGGAATGATCCTCGAATGCCAACTATTTCCGGTTTGAGAAGAAGAGGATATACTCCTGAATCTATCCGAAAATTCTCTGACCTATCCGGAATATCTAAGCGGGATAATGTCACTGACGTATCCTTATTGGAATATTGTATCCGGGAAGACTTGAATAAAACTGCTACCAGAGTAATGGCGGTTTTGGACCCTGTTAAAGTGGTTTTGACCAATTATCCTGAGGGTAAGGTAGAAATGCTATCCATGGAAAACAATCCTGAAGACCTTAACTCTGGAACTCATGAAGTACCATTTTCCAAAGAACTTTACATTGAAAGAGAGGATTTCAAAGAAGAAGCGAATAAGAAATTCTTCAGACTTTCTTTGGGGAATGAGGTTCGTTTGAAAAGTGCCTATATCATCAAAGCGGATTCTGTAGTAAAAGATGAAGCGGGAAATATTACAGAAATTCATTGTACAGTGGATTTGGACTCCAAATCCGGAAGCGGTACTGAAGCAAGTTTAAGAAAAGTAAAAGGAACACTTCATTGGGTTTCAATAGTCCATGCTATCACTGCTGAAGTAAGGGAGTATGATAGGTTGTTCCTTGATGAGGCTCCTGATGCACATGAGGACAAAAACTTCATGGAGTTTATCAATCCGGACTCTTTGAATATCATCAAAAAGGCTTATTTGGAGCCCTATTTAGCTCAAGCAACTTTGGATGATAAATACCAATTTCAGCGATTGGGTTACTTCACTTTAGACACAGATTCCAAGGAGGGGCATTTGATTTTCAATAAAACTGTTGGCTTAAAAGACTCTTGGGCTAAGCAAAATACAGTAGCGCAGCAACCAAAACAGCCTGCTGTTCAGCAGAATCAAGGTAAAAGAAGTCCTTTGAACGAGATTCAACAATTGAGTAAAAAGCTAACCAATCTTCCAGAAGAAAAGTTGGCGAATGCTAAAGCATCCATACTCAAATTAGCTGAAGAAGTGAGCTATGAGGAAATTGAACCTTTATTCAATACTGCTGCTAAAAAAGTGGGTACTCGAATTGGTGTTATGTTAGTCTTGGGCGTTTTACTAAAAAATGGCCAAGAGAAAACAGAGGCAGCTCAGGAATTTATTAATGCTGGTCTAAATGATGATCATGAAATGCTAAAAGCTGAAGCAGCAGCAATTCAATAATTCATAAATTAATTCAAAAAAAAGCCGCCAATGATTATTTGGCGGCTTTTTAATTTAACACCTTATTACCTTAGGCTCTTCGGATATCTAATTTGATATCTGAAAATTCTTTCTGCTCAATAAATGGTTGACTTCTCAACCTTCTACCTGTCGCAGCAAATATCGCATTTGCAATAGAACCACCTGTTGGAGGTAGTGCAGGTTCTCCTAAGCCAGTAGGATCAAAGTCAGTTGTTAGAAAATGGGTTTCAATTTCAGGAACTTCCTTCATTCGAATTAAGCGATAGGTGTCATAGTTTTTCTGCTTTGGTACACCATTTTCGAAAGTTAGATTTCCATACATTGCATGGCCCATTCCATCCACGATGCCACCTCTTACCTGATGGTTTGCTCCAATTGGATTGATAACCATTCCACAATCTGTAACCGCAGTTATTTTCTTTAGTGTCGGAGTACCTCCTTCCATAACGATATCAGCTACTTGAGCAACATAAGATCTATGAGAGAAGTACACAGAGAATCCCTGTTTCACGTTTGGATTTTTACCCCAATTGGATTTTTCCTTGGCGGCTTGAACTACCCCAATCATTCGATCTACATCATAGCCTAGCTCTCCCACCGGATTGGTTTTAGCCCTTTGAAGCAAATCCAATCTAAACTGAACAGGATCTTTGCCAGCTTCCAATGCAACCTCATCCAAAAAGCTCTGCTCAGCATACGCCAGAAAGTTTGTAATTGGAGCTCTCCAGGCATTGGTAGTGATACTTGATTCATAATTCACTGATTCGATCAAGACATTGTCCACAGCTCCTGAAGGAAAATTATGCTCCCGGGTTGTATTACCCGCATTCATCCCTACTCCACGTAGCTTATATGCAGTCATATTTCCCGATTCGTCCAAGGCCGCTTCGAACTTGTATCTAACAGCCGGTCTATAAGCGCCTCCTGTGAGTTCATCTTCTCTACTCCAGGTTACCTTGACAGGTGCATTCATAACTCTCGATACTTCTACCGCTTCTTCTACATAATCGGCACGAAGTCTTCTTCCAAATCCTCCTCCCAGACGTGTGATTTCCACTGTGATATTTTCAGCTGGAATTCCCAAGATTTGAGCAGCCGACTGTCTAGCTCTATCTGGAGTTTGGGTAGGACCAATTAATTCGCATTTATCTCCTTTTACATGGGCAAAAAAGTTTTCTGGTTCCATAGGAGAATGCGCCAAGAAAGGACATTGATATTCAGCGCTCACTACTTTAGCGGCATTTTTAAAAGCTGCGTCAACGTTACCGTCTTTTCTTCGAACTTCCGCTTTTCCTGAAGCCAATAATTCCTTGAAAATTCTATCGTGATCCGCTGAGCTTTCTACCTTACCTTCTGGCTCATATTCAATTCGAAGCAGCTTTTTAGCTTTCATTAATGGCCAAGTTGATGAACCTACCACAGCCACTGAATTTCCAAAAGTTACCACCTCCTGAACTCCAGTCACTGCTCTTGCTGCAGCATCGTCGACAGATTTGATTTTCATTCCAAAAGGTGCTCTTTGAATCATGGCATGAAGCATTCCTTCCCTGTAAAAATCCAATCCGTATAATGGCTGCCCTGTATACATCTCCTTGGCATCCACATTCTTCACCGGAGTCCCGATGATTTTAAAATCTTTTTTGTCTTTAAAAGTCACTTGCTCAGGAGCAGTCATGGTAGCGGCTTCTGTCACGAACTCTCCAAAGTGACCACTTTTCCCACTTCCTTTGTGTGAAATGATGCCTTTTTCTACTGTAATTTCCTCTGCTGGAACATTCCATGTTTTCGCAGCAGCAGCTACCAATACATATTTGGCTGTTGAGCCTGCTGTACGTAATCTTTCCCAGCTGTGTGGCATAGCTCCTGACCCACCGGTCAGCTGACGGTCATATTTTTCAGTATCCAAATTGGCCTGAACTACTCTGACCTTTTCCCAATCAGCATCCAATTCTTCGGCTACGACCATTGGAAAAGAAGTCTTGATATTTTGCCCCAATTCAGGATTAGGTGAATAAATCACCACATCACCAGTTGGAGAGATGGATAAATAACTATTAAAGTTTTTAGCCTGAGATAAAATTTCCTCAGTACTCAACACCTCTACTTTCGGGGAATCGCAACTGAACCAGTTGAAACCAATAAACAATCCACCTGCCGTGGTTCCGGCAATCTTCAGAAAATCTCTTCTGCTCGCTCTTGTTACTGTGCTCATGATTATTTGGTTTTAGCGGCTAATGCTACTGCTTCTCTAATTTTGTGATAGGTGCCACAGCGACAGATGTTTCTATTCATCGCATTGTCAATTTCATCCATACTTGGATTAGGGTTGCTTTTCAGAAATGCTGCAGCTTGCATAATCTGTCCAGCCTGACAATAGCCACATTGGGCTACATCGACTTCTTCCCATGCTTTTTGAACAGGATGATCTCCATCTTCCGAAAGACCTTCGATGGTGATAACTTCTGAGTTGCCCACACTTGAGATTGGTGTTACACAGGAAAAAGTGGAATTGCCATTAATGTGAACAGTACATGCCCCACATTGAGCTACACCACAAGAAAATTTGGTTCCGACTAATCCCAGGTGATCTCGCAAAACCCACAATAAAGGGGTATCATCTTCCACATCCACCTGATGATTTTTACCGTTTACTTTTAAGTTGAAAATTGCCATGTTTCTTTTATTTGCTCATAAGTTACAAAAAATCATCCCTTGATAAATGCCATTTATGGAAATCTGACTTCCTAATTGTCTGATAGGCAAATATTGAGGCCTGATTGAAATAAATGATAAAAAAATCAAAGTACTCGGACCTTTTTTCTCCTTTTTTGGTTAATAATTTTCAAGTCCTGGCTTAAACAAAAACCTAAAATCCATTTTCCTGTGCTAAAAAAAATATTGCTCTTCCTGCTTATCCTCTTTTTGGCACCTCTCCTTTTCGGTTTTCTTTTTATCAGTTTTAGTCCTCAGTTTGGAGGTAATCCTTCACCAGAGCAACTTCTCGAATTTGAAAAATTGGATCATTATTCAGATGGCAAGTTTCATAACCTTCAAGCAACTGAAATGGGAATGGATTTAGCGAAAGCCATCAAACTACTTCCTGAATTCTTCAAAAATGATCCTGCCAGGAAACCTGACTTTGATATCCCGATAGTAAAAATTGATTCTCTTGAACTGCTAAATAGTTCATCCACAAGACTATTTTGGTTTGGTCATTCTGCATTTTTACTTCAAATAGACGGCAAAAATATCTTGTTAGATCCCATGTTTGGGGAAGTTCCCTCTCCCCACCCTTGGTTAGGAAACCCCAGATTTTTCAAAGAGCTCCCTATAGAAATTGAAGAGTTGCCTGTGATTGATATGATTCTTTTCTCTCATGATCATTATGATCATTTAGATTATGGGTCAGTCAAGAAATTAGCTGGAAAAACCAAACAGTTTGTGGTACCATTGGGCGTGGGAGCTCATTTGGAAGCCTGGGGAATTGAGAAAGCTAGGATAACTGAGTTGGATTGGTGGGAAGACTTCAAGGTTCAGGAAATATCTTTGATTTTTACACCCAGCAGGCATTTTTCGGGCCGCGGATTGAATAATCGCTTTAGCACACTTTGGGGATCTTGGGTGATTATTGGCGAAGAAGAAAAACTATTTTTCAGCGGAGATGGTGGGTATGGTCCACATTTTCAGGAGATTGGAAATCGTTTTGGGCCATTTGATTTTGCCATGCTGGAATGCGGGCAATACAATGAAAATTGGAAAGAAATCCATATGATGCCTGAAGAAACGGCATTGGCTGCTCTGGATCTGAAAGCAAAAGAGTTTATGCCCATTCACTGGGGAGCGTTTAGCTTAGCTATGCATTCTTGGACAGACCCCGTGGAGCGTGTTTTGGCCAAATCCCAGGAATTAGGATTGAAAATCAGAGTGCCTAAAATCGGTTCTATGATAGAAATTAAAGAAGAAAGTCAACCCGAACTTTATCCTTGGTGGATCAATCCCGACTTGGTAGATCTCTCTGATTTTCAGGAAAGAAAGGCCAGTATTTTTTAATACATTCTTGATCATAGTCTTTTAGGGCTTTCTCAAGACTTGAATTTGTGATCAAAAGTCATGAGTGAAATTGATTCATTTTTCCTAATTTGAAACTTTATTCAAACATATAAAACCTACATAACCTATGTCTCAAACGATTAAAGCAGCCATCGTTGGTACCGGATTTATTGGACCGGCTCACCTGGAAGCACTTCGAAGAATTCCTAATGTAATGGTCACTGGCTTAGTAGAAGTCAATCAAGAATTGGCTGAAGAAAAAGCCAGACTTTTAGGTATACCCAATGCTTACACCTTCGAGGACATGCTTAAAGTATCTGAAATCGATGTTGTTCATATTTGTACTCCAAACTTCCTGCATTATGCGCAAGCAAAAGCAGTTTTAGAGGCAGGAAAGCATGTCATTTGCGAAAAGCCTTTAGCAGTAAAAATAGATGAAGCAGAGGAGTTAGTGTCTTTAGCTAAAAGCAAAGGATTGGTTAACGCAGTGCATTTCAATCTCCGTTATTATCCTGTGGTAAGACAAATGAAAACCATGAGAGAAAGTGGTGAGTTGGGTGAGGTTTATGCAGTTATGGGCTCTTACCTTCAGGATTGGCTCTTTTTGCAAACAGATTATAATTGGAGATTAGAACCTGATAAATCCGGTGATTCAAGAGCTATTGCTGATATCGGGTCCCACTTATTGGATATCACAGAATATGTGACCGGTTTGAAAATCACAGAGGTCATGGCAGATTTTTCTACAGTTCACAAAACCCGTTTGAAGCCTCTCAAAGCGATTGAAACATATTCAGGCAAAATGCTTAGCATGGATGATTACGAAGAGGTTCCTATCAATACGGAAGACCATGCCACTGTTATGCTTCGTTTTGACAATGGAAGCAAAGGGTCAATTACTGTTTCTCAAGTCAATGCGGGTAGAAAAAACAGGTTGAATATTGAAATCGCAGGCTCCAAGTCGAATTTTGAATTCAATTCAGAAAGACCTAATGAATTGTGGATTGGAAAAAGAGAAAGTGCTAATCAGCATTTGATGAAAGATCCTGCTTTATTTACTCCAGAAGCTGCCGGATTGATAAGTTTCCCTGGCGGACATAATGAAGGGTTCCCAGATACTTCTAAGCAGATGTTTAAAGAAGTTTATGCAGCTGTAAGAACTGGAAAACAGCCTGATAGCCCAAGCTTCCCAACGTTTGCGGATGGTTTAAGAGAATTAATTATTGGCGAAAGAATCATTGAGAGTAACAAAAAGCAAGCTTGGGTAAAGATTTAGCATGCTTTAACAGAGTTGGGAAAATAGAATCTGAAATATTTCTGAATTTTCTGTAAATTATCCAATTCAAAAAAACTGAAAACCATGAATTTAAAGAGAAAGATTTTTGCTTTGGCAGTATTGGCTGGATTTGCTTTTGCCGCTCAAGCCCAAGAAAAAGCCAGCCCAGCTATGACCGCAGAGGGCTCTGTTGGTGATGCTAAAATTACTGTGAATTACTCCTCTCCTGCTGTTAAAGGTAGAATGATCTGGGGTGATTTAGTGCCTTTGGGTCAAGTATGGCGTGCTGGTGCTAATGAAGCCACTACGATTACCACTACCAAGGATATTATGGTAGAGGGTCAAAAGTTACCAGCTGGAACCTATAGTTTCTTCATTATTCCTGGAGAATATGAATCCACTTTCATCTTCAATAAAGTTGCCAAGCAATGGGGTGCTTTCGATTACGATTCTTCCCAAGATCAGTTGAGAGTGAAAGTTGCCTCTCAGCAATCCTCCTCTCTTCAGGAGCGTTTGAAATATGAAGTAGCCGATAATAAGCTAAGCATTATGTGGGAATATGGAAAAGCTGAAGCAAAGCTTGCTCCTAGCATGTAATTAGATTTTAAAGTTTTTGGAGGCCATCAGGAATTATCTTGATGGCCTTTTTATTTTTGCAAACTCATGTCAGATTTTGATCCTTATTCCTTTCAGCTTCCAGTTGCGGATATTATCCCCAATGTAAAAAGCCATTTTCAATCTAATAATTCCTTGATCGTTCAAGCTCCTCCAGGGGCAGGGAAAAGCACACTCTTACCTTTGGCCTTACTTCAGGAGGACTGGCTCAAAGGAAAAAAAATAGTGATGCTGGAGCCCAGAAGATTGGCTACTAAAAGTATCGCGCTCAGGTTGGCTTCCATGCTTGGAGAAGAGGTGGGAAAGACAATAGGCTATAGAATTCGCTTTGAATCTCAGGTAAGTGATCGGACTAAATTAGAGGTGATTACAGAAGGCATTCTTACTAGAATGATGCATTCTGATAATGAATTGAAAGATGTTGGACTAGTGATTTTTGATGAATTTCATGAAAGAAATCTGCATTCTGAGGTTGCTTTGGCTTTATGCCGGGAAGTTCAGGAAGTACTGAGACCTGATTTAAAAATCCTATTGATGTCAGCTACCATCAACTCGGAAGAGCTTTCTTCTTTGTTGAATTCGAAAGTAATCCAAAGTTCTGGTAGGCAATTTCCAGTAGATATTCATTATTTAAATCCTGTTGATGAATATTCAATTGGGGAAGATACAGCGAGAGCTATCATCCCATTGACCAAGAAGCATGAGGGAGATTTCTTGGTATTTTTACCTGGTCAGGGGGATATCAAAAAAGCAGAATCACTTTTAAGAAAAGCCTTGCCACAGGACCTTATTTTGCCACTCTATGGGCAGCTAAGTCCAACAGAGCAAAATAGAGCTATCCAGCCTCATGCAGGCGGTAAAAGGAAAATTGTTTTATCTACAGATATTGCAGAGACATCCCTAACTATAGAGGGTGTCAAGGTGGTTGTTGATTCCGGATATGCTAAATCCAATAGATTTGATCCTCGTTCAGGCCTTTCTAAGTTGGTTTTACACAGAATTAGTACTGATTCTGCGGACCAGAGAAGCGGACGTGCTGGAAGGTTAGCAGCAGGAACAGCCTATAGGCTTTGGTCTATTGCGACACAAAATCAATTACAGGAATTTAGAACTCCTGAACTGATGGAGGCGGATTTGACAGGTTTAGTTTTGGATATGAAAGTCTGGGGAAAGGATGAAATCAGGGATATGACCTGGCTTACACCTCCTCCGGCTGGAAATCTAAACTTGGCAGAGAAGACTTTGGAATCTCTGGAAGCATTAGACCATGGTCAAATTACCTCTCATGGAAAAGAAATTCATCAGCTGCCATGCCATCCTAGAATCGCGCATTTATTGCTCTATGCAGAAAAACAGAACTTGTTGGGTTTGGGAACAGACATAGCAGCAGTTTTGGAAGAGCGGGATCCATTAGGACCAGAGGCTGGAGTTGATTTGAATTTAAGAATTGAGGCCCTAAGAAGGTTTAGAAGTAGAGGTCATAGTATACCGAGGATCAAGAAAATAGAAAAGGTAGCAGCTCAATATCGACGGATGTTTCAAGTCGAAGCGGAAAATGGTGCTGTAGATCCTTGGCAAACAGGAATTCTTTTGGCCTTCGCTTACCCAGAGCGCATTGCATCAGCAAGACCGGGAAATAATGCTCAGTTTCAGTTAGCCAATGGTAAAATAGCTCAAATAGGCCATAGAGATGATTTAGCCCATGAGTCTTGGATAGCTGTGGCCGATATAGATGCTAGAGAAGGTATGGGGAAAATATGGCTTGCAGCTCCATTAAATCCACGTGACTTGGTGCCTTTGGTAAAAACCAAGGAAGTTTTGCGCTGGGATAGAAAAAACGGTGGTTTGATAGCTCAGACAGAACATAGAATTGGAGCCATTATTTTAGGCTCCAGATCTTTAAAAAATTATGATCGTACAAAGGTCAAAGAAGCAATTTTAGAAGCTATTCGTGAAGAGGGTGATTTACTTTTAAATTTTGATGAGGAAACGTTGCAGCTGATCCATAGAGTGAATGCTTTGAGGATATGGAATCAAGATGAAAAATGGCCCAATTGGACAGTTGATGACCTTTGTGAATCAGCAGAAGAATGGTTAAGTCCATATTTGAATGATATTCAAAAAAATGAGGATTTGAAAAAAATCAATCTCAAACAATTGTTGATTCATAGTTTAGACTACGAACTGCAGGGAGAATTGGAAAAGTTAGCTCCCGAAAAGTTGGAAGTTCCATCTGGTAGTAGGATTCAAATTCAATACAGATCACCTGGTGAGGCTCCTCTCCTTTCAGTCAGGCTTCAGGAAATTTTTGGTATGCTGGAAACACCAAAAATCAATCAGGGAAAAATTCCTTTGTTGATAGAGTTATTGTCTCCGGGGTATAAACCTGTTCAGCTGACGCAGGATTTAAAAAGCTTCTGGAGCAATGGATATTTCGAAGTGAAAAAAGAATTGAAAAGAAGATATCCCAAACATGAATGGCCAGAGGATCCTATCAAAGCAGAGGCTGTTAGAGGCGTGAAACGGAGGTTCTAAACTTGTTGATCTAGATGACTGAGAAACTGTAGATAAGAAGCAATAGTGAAAGGTGTAACTTGTTGCTTTTCTACCAGGTTTAAAAAGTTTTCTCTCACAATCAGATAATCCTCAGGCTTGTATAATTTCGCCAAAGCTGTAGCTCTAAAGGCATTATAGATAAAGTTCTGACTTTTAAAGGTATAATTTTCTTTGGCTACAAAAGCGTTTTCTAAAGTCAAAGGATCGCTCATTTTATCCAGCCATTTGAAACCGTTTTTGATAAAAAACTTCTCCGCTTTGATTAAAGCTTCTTCCATTTCGAAATCACTGGTAATAGCAAATCTGTTTGGGATGTTAGGATCAATTTTGTTGGGAGTTTGGATAAGTGTTAAGGACCTTGAAGAATAATCACTGAGACTTGGTAAAAATCGGTGGATCAATTCTTCAACAGCATCTATTCTCACCCCTAAATTGTATTCCAAATAATTGGTATCTGGATACTCTGTGAAATGGACAAAAATAGCCTGCTTACCCAGAGGAAATGATTTCTCATAGGTGGAATAATTGGGATTGAATTCAAACCCAAAGTCAAGAAAAAATTCCTGATGCCTTTCTTTAATATCTATATTCAGCATATAGTAAAGAACTCCGGAAATTAAGAAAAGTTGCAAATTATTAGGAAAATAATTCCCTCATTTCCAGTAACATAGGTTCTACTTCTGATTTTTTTATTGAAACACTTCCCTCATCCTCAGGATTATGTAAGTAGTGGTTCCAGTGCTTTTCAGCTTTACGTATCGTTCGGGGAGTAATTTCAAACTCTACCTGATCCAAAAGGTCCTTGGCTAAAGTAGATGCTTTGAAGTTGCCAAAAAGATAAACTCTGAATACATCTACAAATCGTTCGGATAGGTTATACTCTTCTAAAATTTGTACAAAAGCTCCTTGAAGGTTTTTATTCTTTTTATCAAAAATCACTTCGAAAATGGCGTCCAATGCTTCTTCTTGCCAGTGGGTTTTAGATAATGCTCTGCAGGCTAGATAGGCAACTTCCCAATTATCGCCTTTAATCATTTCTATCAGCCTATTTTTGGCTTCTTCGTCTGCCTTCAGTCCCAATTTATCTGCAAATAAATATGCCTCAGACTCATTGGGGTCACACATTTTTTCAAAAAGTCTTTCTATATCTTGATCCATTCTTTTTCCTTTATTTTGCAAATATACTCGAATTGCTAAGGGGATCATATGATTTAATCAGGAGAAGTCAATTGGTTTATTCCATATATTTTTACGTCTGGATTAGACCGCTGAATCGCTCAATCTAAAACTCCTGAAATACCAATAACAGAGATGAAATCGAGCATGTCGGAGCCGATACACACTGGTATGATTATATCCTTTGCGAGATTCCATGTGACCTTCGAAAAACAAATTATAAACACATGAAAATACCCAATTCCGAAATACTTACTTTTTCCCAGTTTGAACAGCTGTTGGGATTGGCAGAGGCTAGAAGTTGGCAAAAATCTTATAATTCAGAAAAACACCAACTTATCCTTGAAGGAGAAGATTCTTGGGAAGCTAAAGTTTTCCTGCCTTGGGATCAGAAATGGGATGGAGTGCGCTTAAAGCGATATGATGATTTTCGGGCTGCTCTGGTAGCCATTCGGGCGGGACAAGCGGTGACTGGACTTTTTCATCATGGAGAATTGATTGATCATAAGGTTTTTAGAGCTTACATGGTTCGACAAAAACAAGGAAAGTCTCAAATCAAGTATTTGAAAACCAAAGGTAAATCCAGAGCTGGTTCCAGAATCAGATTAGGTGAAACCAATCGATTTTTTGAAGAAATAAATGAGAGGTTAAATTCTTACCAGGCTGAATTTGCTATTGATCGGTGGGGTATTTCCTGTGCTAAGACACTTTGGCCTTATTTTTTTAATTCTGATGTTGCCCCACCCTTTGATTCTAAAGACAGTAATTTATATCAAATTCCCATTCATTTTCAGCAGGCCTCTTTCGAGGAATTACAAGAGGCTGGAAAAATTTTGTCAGCCTTTCACCTGCTTAAAAATCCGAATTCTAGCATTTCTTGGGAGCTGAATTCCGATGATGAGGATATGAATTCTGATGAAAATTGGTAAAAAAAAGCCCTGACTTTCGTCAAGGCTCTCAGGTTGGTGTTAAGTGGTAATCAAGTTTAATTATTTATCCTCTATGATATTCGGATAAGAATTGGATAGCATGGCCAAAGTTTCATGAGCCATTTTTACATTATACTCATAAGCCAAACTTTTATAGTTTACCAAATCCACAATAGTACCGATGAAACAAAGTCCTACTGTCAAGATATAGAGTATACCCAATCCAATTTGACCCAATATAAAACGGTGTAATCCGGCAAATCCAAAGAATCCAAGCAGCGTAAGGATTAGAATCATTTGGGAGTCTTTTCTTCTTGCTCTGTAAACTTGTGCAAATAGAGAAGCCTGATCTTCATCCATATTCTTCATCAAGCCCTGGATATATCCAAGTTCCATACCTTCCAATTCAGGAAGATGTCTCAATACATTAGCCATAATTGTGTGTTGTTTTTAGGTTTTTAATCAAATTCCAAATTCTAGAAAGAATCACCACATAAGCCAACATGGCTAGTGGATGCATGGACCAAGAGGCTTCAAACTCTCCCCGCGCGAGAAGATTCATTGCTCTTCCTAGACCACATCCGGGACACCAGGTGATTCCTAAATTTTCTAAAGGACACAGGCTGAAGTGATTAGCCGATGAGGGATCTATCATCAAAATTGCGATGATACTTCCTATCCAAAAGAAAAGCTCAAGAGGTAGTCTGCTGAACCGTTTGCTGATTTCTTTCATGATCAGTAAAGTACGAAAAAGGTGCCAGTAGACAAATCCTGCTCAAAAAGCCTTTAAAGGGCTATTACTCTCTTTTCTTGCCTGATATTCGTACAAAAAAGTGTTCGTTTATGAACGGTTTCGCACAGGTAATTGGATTTTCATCACCTTTCCAAACTGTTCTTTCTGCTGTTGCTCCATCATTCTTCGAATGGAAGCATAGCTCTTTTTTCCTCCATAGGATTTCCATCCGGAATATTGGAAGATTAAGCCTAATATACCTCCTTCCAATTGATTTTTTGGTACTATCCCCAAGGCATCTGAGGCTTCTTTTCCCAAAAAGAAATACAAAATATCTTCGACTCTTTCAGTTAATAATGGTTCGGGAATAGATTTCTTGTAATAAGTAATCAAAGCCTGAATTAACTGCTTGCCTGCATTAGAAGCCCTCAATTGTCTTTTTCTTATCAGTCGATCTACTTCAATTGCCTCCCTTGCTGTATTTGGCCAATTTTTAGTCTCTAGGCCGATTAAATAACCAATCCACTTCCAGTAGGCTAGTATCGCTTCACTTTCTTCCCTGTCTATTCTTCTGCCCATTTTGATCAAACCTCTCAACACAATATAGGAGAAGGCTAAATTAGTACCCAGCATATCTTCCTGATTTACTGGCTTCCCAAATTTTAAATCCCAGTCTTTTGCATAAGCCTCGACAAAATATCTGCTAAATGCATGAATCAATCTGACCTTAGCACAAGTTAAAATCGCCTTCTTATCCTCATAAAACGCCCCCGGGGCGAAGATATCCATGAGAAAAACAGCAGTTTCGCCCAACCTCTCTCCTATCTGATTGACAATCCGATTAGATCTCACCAGCACTTCGGCTCCATCTGCAAAAGCATAACAATAGGGCAAGGAATAAAAACCAAGCATTCCTAAATAACTATCCCCTTTTTTCTCAAAAAATAATTGGCCTTTTTTTAATACTTCCAGATCATAGTGATCCGTTGAGGAATTGAAGAAATTGAAATATTTTTGAACAGCAGAGTCGAAAATCTCTGGAATATCCTGAGGAATTTCTTCCCATGAGTTAATAATTTCAATCCATTCAGGTTTGGCCACGAGACTTTTCACTGCTTCATCAGCTAATGGGTCACCCTGACCTCTCAGCGCTTGAAAATTGGAATTTGTATAAAGCTTTAATTTATCCACAGCATTCTAACCTTCATTTTGTAATTTGGTTGGCTGAGAAAGTAAAATCAATGAATAAAAAAATTTACCCTACCGCATTAATTCTCCTAGTCACCTGCTCTTCTCTATTTGCCCAAACCTCTTTCGACTTGTGGCAAATCAGCACCAAAGGGAAAGGAAATAAGATTCAGCTAATCAGCGGATCCGAAAAGGCAATAACTGACCGAAAAGAATATGATAATCAGCCCTCATTTATCAATGAGTATCAATTGGTTTTTTCAGCAGCTGACGATAAAGGAAATCATGATATCATCGTTTATAATTTTGAAAATGGAAAATTTACTAATCTGACAAAGACTGCTGACAGAAGTGAATTTTCACCCTCGATTACAGATTGTGGTCAATATATTGCAGCGGTGGTAACTGAGCCAGATAGAAAGCAAAGAATATGGTTGTATCCAACCAATTTTGGAGAACCCGAATTGCTTTATGATGATATTGAACCGGTGGGTTATTACGATTGGTATGATAATAAGGCTGCCATGTTTGTATTGGGAAATCCCAATCAATTGATCTATGCCAAGGGCCGAAATGATTTGTTGGAGATAGATGAAAATGTTGGAAGATCCATTAAAAAAAGGCCAAAAACATCTCAAATGACTTATTTATCCAGAGATATTTCTGCTAAGCAACCTGATGGAGAGGCATTTGAGTTAAAGTATATGGATTTGGAATCCCAAGAAAAAGGTGATTTAGGATTAAGCCTTGCAGGATCTCAGGATTTCATTTGGCTGGATAAAAAAACCTTGTTGATGGGAAGAGGAAATTCTCTTTACATTCGCAAGTGGAACGAAAAGAATTGGTCTCTTCTGGGTACCATTCAAACCGAAACACATCAAAATATTTCAAGACTGGCTTACAGCAAAGATCTAGATGTCATTGTCGTGGCTATGGAAAGAAAATAATATTCAATTATGAATTTGACTAAAAAAATGCTGTTGGGCTCAGTTTTAGCCTACTCTCTAAGTATCATCCATGTGCAAGCTCAAATAGAAGATAAAAGAGGAATCCTAGAAAAAGGGGCCGAATTGGTGAAAGTACAAGACGGTTTTTCATTTACGGAAGGCCCTGCAGTTAATCGATTTGGAGACGTATTCTTCACTGATCAGCCTAATAATAAAATCTACAAATGGAATGCAATTTCGAATGAAGTTTCACTTTTTAAAGATGAAGCGGGAAGATCAAATGGTATGTATTTCATGCTTGATGGAAACCTTCTGACTTGTGCTGATGAAGACAATCAACTTTGGTCTATTGACTCTGATGGAGATGTGCAGATTTTAATCTCGGCTTTTAAAGGGAAAAAATTGAATGGACCCAATGACCTTTGGGTTAGACCAAAAGGAGGTTTGTTCTTCACAGACCCTTTGTACGTAAGACCCTATTGGGAAGGTATTAGAGGAAAGGAAATGGAACAAGATGGAGAGCATGTTTATTTCTTATCCGAAGATAGAGCGGAGTTATTTCGGGTTGCAGAGGACCTCGTGAAACCAAACGGGATCGTAGGTTCTCCAGATGGCAAATACCTCTATGTAGCTGATATTGGGGATAAAAAAACCTATAAATATGAGATTCGGGAAGATGGTTATTTAACCAATAAAGAGCTCTTCTGCGAAATGGGTTCTGATGGGATGACTATAGATAGCCGAGGAAATTTATACTTGACAGGCGATGGAGTCACTGTATTTGACAGAAAAGGAGAAAAAATAGCTCATATCCCAGTACCTGCAAAATGGACCGCGAATGTAGTTTTTGGCTCATTGGACAGAAAAACGCTGTTTATTACTGCCATGGATGCTGTTTACACCCTTCGTATGAAAACCCAGGGAGTTTGGTAGAGATAACAAAGCCGTTTCATCAATACTATTTCACGATTGATGAAACGGCTAATTTTTTTAACAATTACCTTCCATATCGCAGCTATCTCCTGAATCAGCTGAATTCATGATAATAGGATTGTTTTCTTTGGAGTATTCTGACCAGGCCTTTTCTAAAGTTTGATCAAATACCTCATCAGGCTGCGCACCGGAGATTCCAAACTTCCTGTCAAAAACAAAGAAAGGAACCCCGCTTACTCCTATCAATCTAGATTCATAGATGTCTTTTTCTACATCTTCAAACAGTTGATCGCTAGATAGCATTTCCAGAATAGTTTTTTCATCGAGTCCTACTTCTTTTCCCAAAGCAGCCAACGTATTCGCATCGTCTATATTGAGACCATCAGTAAAGTAAGCTTGCAGTAATCGCTCCTTCATTTGGTCTCCTTTTCCCTGCTGCTGAGCTAAGTGAATCAAACGATGTCCATTCTTAGTATTGGCAACGACTGTCTTGTCATAATTAAAGACCAAACCCTCTTGAATGGCCATGTTTTTAACATAAGAAACAGCTTCATTGGCTTGAGTCATTGACCAACCTTTGTTTTTCGCCAAATTCTCAATAGTGGAGATGGAAGGGTTAGTTTTCTCATCAGGATTCAATTGGAAGCTTTTCCATTCTATTTTAATGGAGTTTTGATGGAGAAATTTGCTTAAAGCTCTTTCTAATTTTCTTTTACCGATATAGCAGAAAGGACAAACGATGTCCGACCAGATTTCAATTTTCATAGATTTTGACTTAATTACTGGTAGAAATCAAATTTGAATCAAAAGAGTTCGCTAGCCATTTTGAAAAAGAAAGAATGTCCCTCCTGTGCCATGGAAATAGATGAGAAGGCAAAAGTTTGTCCCATCTGTCAGTTTGAATTTCCAAAAAGATCTCCTTGGATCACCTGGGTTGCCCTACTCCTTCTTTTTATCTGGATTATCAGCTATATCCTTTAAGACATACCCTATGAACAAACGCGCATTTCTAAAATCCTTGGCCTTTTTAGGGATTTCTTCCGGCTCCATATTTTCTGCAAAAGCCCAAAAACAGGGGTTTACCGAAATTGACTTTGAGTCCGACTCTTTGTGGGAACAGATCAGAGCTGGCTATAAATTGAAGCCAGATTATATCAATTTGGAAAATGGGTACTATTGTTTTTTACCGGAGGAAACTCTGGAAAAGTATATAGCTCATATCCGGGAAGTTAATTATCAGGGCTCTCACTATATGAGGACTGTTCAATGGGAAAATAAAGCCAAAAGCGCAGCCATGCTGGCCGAATTGGTAGGTGCATCTCCTGAGGAAGTTGCAATTACCAGAAACACTACCGAATCTCTGGACTTGATTATTTCTGGTTATCCGTGGAATTCTGGAGATGAAGCCATCATGTCCAATCAGGATTATGGGAGTATGCTGAATATGTTTGAATTAGCATCTAGGAGACACGGTGTCAAGGTCAAAAAAATAGATATACCCATGCACCCGGAGACAGATGAAGAGGTCGTGGCAGTGTATGAGCAAGCCATTACTCCTGCCACCAAATTGATGATGGTTCCTCATATTGTGAATATTACCGGTCATATTCTTCCTATTAAAAAAATATGTGATATGGCTCATTCGCATGGCGTGGAAGTGATGGTGGATGGAGCTCATGCTGTTGGGCATTTCCAGTTTAATATGAATGAGCTAGATTGTGATTACTACGGAAGTAGCCTTCACAAATGGCTAAGTGTGCCTCTAGGTGCTGGGCTTCTTTATGTTAAAAAGGGGAAATCCAGTAAAATAAAGCCTTTATTGGCACCTTACGAATTGGATAGAGAAGGAATCCTCAATTTAAACCATACAGGAACCCATCCAGTAGCAACTGACTTGGCTGTGATTAATGCGATTGAGTTCCATAATAAAATAGGTAGTAAAAGAAAGGAGGACCGCTTGAGATATATTCAGCGCTATTGGTCGGATCAGGTCAGAGATCTCCCCAATGTTCAAGTCAATACACCTCAAGCAATCCAAAGGTCCTGTGCTATCGCTAATGTAGGAATTGAAAGCATGAAGCCTGCTGATTTGGCCAAACGTCTGATTGAGGATTTTCAAATATTTACAGTTGCAATAGATGGTGCCGGTGTAAAAGGATGCAGAATTTCTCCGAATGTGTATACTTCCGAAAAAGAGTTGGATCAATTTGTACTGGCTATCAAAACTTTATCAGGGAATACTTAGAATAAATGCCAAATAATATTTGGTAATTTAGGATAAGAGGGAAGAAAGGCTTGTTTGCCTATGTCATTTTTAAAGAAGTTCAAGAAATTTTAAATTTTTGAAAAATTTTCTTGCAATTCCTTTTCAAAGCATTCAACTTTGCGACCCTATTCAAATGATTAACACTGTAAAAATAGCGCCAAGAACCAATCACACGTTACCACTAACGTTGTGTCTTGCTGCGAATTTACTTTTTTCTCCATCTAGGAGGCACAGGTTCTTTTTCAGGGTTTGACCCTGTAGTATTTCTGGTTTTCCTACGCGGAAAACTACCCCGGCAAATTTTCCCTCTTAATCATTTATTAAAACCAATCCGGCCTATCGGATTTTCAATTCATGCCTAAAGCCATGGAAGAAATTTCATTTAAAATCCTTGTTGCAGACCCTTCTCACAAAATCTATTCTGAGGTGATCACTGACGAGATGGCTAATTCAGCCAAAGCTCGTGGAACAGGAATAGCGAAAAGAAGTCCAGCCTATATAGAAACCAAGATGGATGAAGGGAAAGCAATCATTGCTCTAACTTCAGACGGAGTTTGGGCGGGCTTTTGTTATATTGAAGCTTGGGGACATGGAAAGTATGTGGCCAATTCAGGGCTTATAGTTTCTCCTGAATTCAGAAAATATGGGCTAGCCAGAAAAATCAAGCAGGAAATTTTCAAATTAAGCCGTTTGAAATATCCCGATTCCAAGATTTTCGGATTGACTACAGGAGCTGCTGTAATGAAAATCAATTCTGAGTTGGGCTATATCCCTGTTTCTTATTCTGACCTGACAGATGATAATGAATTCTGGAAGGGGTGTCAGAGCTGTATCAATTATGAGATTTTGATGGCTAAAAACAGACAAAACTGTCTTTGTACAGCCATGCTTTATGATCCACATGCCAAGAAAAATCAAATGGCAGAATTGGCTTTAAGACAAGATTTTAAAAAGAAAATCAAATTATTTGACCGCTGGGTCAGATTAAAAAAATATGTGATGCTCAAGCTGAATAAAACCAAAAACGCAGCAACAAGCATTTTCCTTTAATCATCTCAAACCTATTTGGAACCCCTTATATTATGAAAAAAGTTGTTTTAGCTTATAGCGGAGGCCTTGATACCACATTCTGTGCCTTACATCTATCCAAGGATTTAGGCTATGAAGTTCATGCGGTTTTGGTAAATACTGGAGGCTTTTCTCCTGAAGAGCTTCAGGCAATTGAAAGCAGGGCAAAAAGTCTGGGCATCGCTTCATTTAAAATATTAGAAGTAGTTGATACTTATTATCAAGAGGTTATCAAGTATCTGGTATTTGGGAATGTATTAAAAAACCAGACCTATCCCCTATCTGTATCTGCTGAGAGAATTTTGCAGGCAAAATCATTGGCTGAATATGCCAAATCAATCGGAGCTAAAGCTGTTGCACATGGATCCACAGGTGCCGGAAATGATCAGGTAAGATTTGACATGATTTTTCAGACGATTGTTCCTGATATTGAAATCATCACCCCTATTCGTGATCTGAAACTTTCGCGCCAGGAAGAAATTGAATACCTGAAGAAGCACGGAGTTTCTATGAACTTTGAAAAAGCTGCTTATTCTATCAATAAGGGTATTTGGGGAACTTCTGTAGGTGGAAAAGAGACATTGACTTCATCCGAATATTTACCGGAAGAAGCTTGGCCTACACAAGCGACTGAAAAAGAAGCAAAAGAAATAAAATTGACTTTCGTTCAAGGTGAACTTAAGGGAGTCAATGGTGAGCAATTTGATAATCCCGTAGACGCTATTCAGAAGGTTCAGGCCTTGGCATCCCCATTTGGAATTGGACGTGATATTCATGTTGGTGACACGATTATTGGGATTAAAGGAAGGGTTGGCTTTGAAGCAGCAGGGCCTTTGATCATTATTAAGGCTCATCAACTCTTGGAAAAGCATACTTTGACCAAATGGCAACTTTTCTGGAAAAATCAGCAGGCTGAATTTTATGGAAACCACCTTCATGAAGGTCATTACTTGGACCCTGTCATGAGAAACTTGGAAGCCTTTATGCAAAGTACCCAAGAGTTTGTGAGTGGTGATGTCAGAGTATTGTTGCAGCCTTACCGTTTTACGCTATTGGGGATACATTCAGCCCACGACTTGATGTCCAATAAGTTCGGTAGCTACGGAGAAATGAACAAAGGCTATACCGGTGAGGATGTGAAAGGTTTTACCAGAATATTGGGCAATCAAACAGCTATTTTCCATCAAGTAAATTCTGGCAATGACTAAAATCAAAACAGCCATTATTGGTGCAGCAGGATATACTGGTGGAGAGCTACTGAGATTACTGGTTCATCATCCTCAGTGTGAATTGGTTTATGTGCATTCTAATAGTCAAAAAGGTCTGCCTGTAACTTCTGTTCATCCTGATCTTATTGGAGATTGTGATTTGGTATTTACAGATCAAGTTCAAACAGAAGGAATAGAAGCTGTATTCCTGGGGCTTCCGCATGGTGAAACGAAGGGCTTTTTAGAAAATCATTCCTTTTCTGATCAAACAGTAATCATAGACTTATCCACTGACTTTAGAGATGAGTCTAATGGGTTTATTTATGGACTTCCTGAGATAAACAAAAATCGAATTCAATCCTCAAAAAGAATTGCTAATCCTGGTTGTTTTGCAACAGGTATTCAATTGGCTTTACTTCCGGCTATTTCAAAAGGTTGGGTAAAAGAAACCTTGCATCTATCAGGAATCACTGGAAGTACCGGAGCGGGAAAAAAGCTGGCAAAAACATCTCATTTCAGTTATAGAACAGGCAATATGTCTGTCTATAAACTCTTCAATCATCAGCATTTGAAAGAGATCAAGCAGACTTTCAATCAGGTTAATTTATCCTATGATTCTGAGATACTGTTTGTACCATATCGAGGTAATTTCTCCAGAGGAATCTGGATTACGGCTTACTTTCCATTTGAGGGAACTCAGGATGAGGCGGTAAAGGCCTATCAGGAATTTTATCAGGATGCAGCTTTTACTTTCGTTTCGGAGCAAGATATTGATTTGAAGCAGGCCGTAAATACTAATAAATGTATTCTTCATGTTCAAAAACAAGAAGGGCAATTGGTAATCTATTCCGCCATAGATAATTTGTTGAAAGGAGCATCCGGCCAGGCAGTTCAAAATTTCAATCTAGCTTTTGGATTGGATGAAAAAACCGGACTGAATTTAAAATCTATTGCTTTCTAATAGTAAAGACCCAACAAAGCTTAGATTACTCGAAGCTTTTTAATCAATCAAAAACAGAATGAATCTATTTGATGTATATCCCCTAATTCCAGTGACTATTGCTAAGGCAGAAGGGTCAAAACTTTGGGATGATGAAGGAAATCAATATTTGGATTTGTATGGTGGTCATGCTGTAATTTCCATTGGACATACCCATCCGCATTATGTGAAGAGGATTCAGGATCAATTGAATCAGATTGCATTTTATTCAAACTCTATTCAGATCCCTATTCAAAAAGCCTATGCAGCTAAGTTGGGAGAATTGTCTTGCTTGCACCAGTACCAATTATTCTTGTGCAACTCGGGAGCTGAAGCGAATGAAAATGCAATAAAAATGGCCTCCTTTGCAACTGGAAAATCAGGTTTTATTGCTTATTCAGGCTCATTCCATGGCAGAACCTCCGGAGCGGTGGCTTTGACAGATAATCCAAAAATTGTAGCTCCCTGTAATGAAAGATCCGATTTCCATATTCTTCCTTTCGGGGATTTGGATGCTACTGAGGAGCTTTTAAAATCAGAATCCATCGCTGGAATAATCATTGAAGGTATTCAGGGTGTTGGCGGAATACAAGTACCTTCTTCATCCTTTTTGAAGGGATTGGATAAGCTTTGCAAAGCATATGGTTCAAAGCTGATTTTGGATGAAGTACAATCTGGGTTTAGTAGAACTGGTCGTTTTTTCGCTCATCAGTGGGTAGAGGGATTGATGCCTGATTTGATTACCATGGCTAAGGGAATGGGTAATGGATTTCCTATTGGGGGGCTGCTTATTTCCCCTGAATTCAAATCCAGTTATGGCTTGCTAGGAACCACTTTTGGAGGGAATCATTTAGCCTGTGCTGCTGGATTAGCTGTTTTGGAAGTTATTGAAAAAGAGGGATTGCAAAACAAAGCCTTGGAGCTAGGTGACAAATTAAAAGAAGAGCTAAAAGCCATCCCACAGATTCAGGAAGTCAGAGGAAAAGGCTTAATGATTGGAATCGATTTGAATAGAGATGCTGGACCTGTTCGTTCTGAATTAGTATCTAAATACAAAATTTTTACTGGTTCTGCTGCAAATAAACAGACTATTCGTCTTCTACCACCCTTGTCCATTGAATGGAATCAGTTAAATTCGTTTATAGTCGCAATAAAAGAAATCCTAAGTAATTAACCTTTTTCAATGAATTCTGCATTAAGACACTTCACCAAATTTGAATCCAAAGAACTGGGATCCAAACTGATTGAATCAGCCTTATCCTACAAAGCTGATCCCAGAAAAGATATATCTAAAGGAACTGGAAAAAGGATCGGATGTATTTTTTTGAATCCTTCTTTAAGAACTCGAGTATCAACTCAACTGGCAGCCCAAAACCTCGGAATGGAACCCATAGTCCTAAATATGGATAAGGAAGGCTGGGCATTGGAAATGAAGGAAGGTGCTATCATGAATAAAGGTACGGTCGAGCATATCAAAGATGCTGCAGGAGTCTTGGGTTCTTATTTTGATATATTGGCAATCAGGGCTTTTCCCACGTTGACCAATAGAGAAGAAGATATCAATGACTTCGCCTTTGGGCAGTTTGTGAAATATTCCGGTAAGCCTGTTATCAGTCTGGAGTCAGCAATTAGGCATCCTTTACAGAGTTTAGCAGATCAGATTACTATTCAGGAAAATTTAAAAAATATAAAAAAGCCAAAGGTTGTATTAACCTGGGCGCCCCATATTAAGGCTATTCCTCATGCGGTTGCAAATAGTTTTGCTGAATGGACTTTGGGTATGGGCCATGATTTAACGATCACCCATCCTGAGGGATACGAACTTGACCCTATGTTTACTCAAGGTGCGAAAATCGAGCATGATCAGTCAAGAGCATTGGAAGATGCAGACTTTGTGTACGTTAAAAACTGGTCTTCCTTCAATGATTATGGGAAAATCCTTTCCACAGATCCTAAATGGATGCTAACTGAAAAGCATTTGAGAAATGCACCTGATGCCAAGGTGATGCATTGTTTGCCAGTAAGACGGAACTTGGAACTTTCTGATGAGATTTTGGATGGCTCAAGATCTTTGGTTCAGAGGCAGGCAGAAAACAGAATTTATGCTGCTCAATCCGTGATAAGCCATATATTAGGATAGTATATACTCAAGCCTATGAAAATCAGTGTAATTAAAATCGGCGGAAATGTAATCGATTTTCCGGAAAAACTCGATGAGTTTTTGGGGCAATTTGCCAAATTTCCTGGTCATAAAATCCTGGTTCATGGTGGAGGAATTATGGCTTCTAGGTTCGGAGAGTCTCTGGGTGTGATGCCTGAAATGGTGGATGGAAGAAGGATTACAGACAAGGATACACTCGATGTGGTCACGATGGTTTATGCCGGACTTATCAATAAAAATATCGTAGCAAAACTTCAGGCTCGACATGTCAATGGTATTGGAATGAGTGGAGCAGATGGTAATATTATCCGTTCCAAAAAGAGACCTGTCAAAGGAATTGATTATGGATATGTTGGTAATATTGAAGAAGTTGATACAGATTTGATAAAGCACTTATTGAATGGGGGTCTAGTTCCTGTGCTGAATGCAATTACCCATGATCGGAAAGGGCAATTACTTAATACCAATGCTGATAGCATAGCTTCCGCTTTGGCAACCAGTCTTGCAAAAGACCATGAGGTCAAACTTTATTTTTGCTTTAACAAAAGCGGTGTTTTGATTGACGAGAAGAACGAATCTTCCATTATCCCCAGAATCAATGAAGACATATATGCTGAACTCAAGCAAGAAAATGTCATCCATTCCGGAATGATTCCAAAACTGGACAATGCCTTTGCAGCACTTCATAAAGGAGTACATCATGTTTGGATTGGAAAGGCGGAGAATTTATTGCTTTCCACTAAAGGCAAACTTTCAGGAACAATCATAGAAAGCCATAAATACGATCTTTTTTAATGGAAATTCAGGATAGCATCGTTCAGGATTGCATTCAGTTGCTAAAAGATTTAATAGCTACACCTTCCTACAGCAAGCAAGAGGAAGATACTGCTACATTGCTCAGCCGCTTTTTCATCAAACAGGAAATAGAGTTTGAAAGAAAGTATAACAACATAATGGCTTATGCTAATGGGTTTGATCCTGATAAACCCACTATTTGGCTTAATTCCCACCATGATACTGTTAGACCAAACGCAGGATATACCAAGGATCCATTTTCTCCCATTATTGAAGATGGTAAACTTTTTGGCTTAGGATCTAATGATGCTGGTGGGCCTTTAGTCAGCCTAATTGCCTGCTTTCTTCATTTTGTGGGAAAAGAGATGCCATTTAATATTCTATTGATAGCATCTGCAGAAGAAGAGATTTCAGGTAAAAATGGAATAGAATCCCTAGTCCCTTTCTTACCAGAAGCTGAATTGGCTATAGTCGGTGAACCAACATTGATGAAAATGGCAATTGCCGAAAAGGGCCTGATGGTAATTGATGCAACTGTGAAAGGGAAATCAGGACATGCGGCAAGAGAAGAAGGAATCAATGCTATTTATTTGGCATTGGATGATTTACTAAAAATTAAGGAGTTTAGTTTTAAGAGAACCTCCAAATTTCTAGGTAAGTCAAAAGTTTCTGCCACAATCATTCATTCCGGTACACAGCATAATGTTGTTCCCGATACTTGCGAATATACACTCGATGTGAGAGTTACTGATGCTTATACTTTAGAGGAGGCATTGGAAGAATTAAAAGAGAATCTCAATGCAGAACTCAAGCCAAGATCTCTTCGACTTCAAAGCTCTAAGGTTCCTCAAAAACATCCCATACTGACAGTTGGAATCAAACTAGGGATGGACACCTACGGCAGCCCAACGCTTTCCGATCAGGCCTTAATCCCCTATCCTTCCATCAAAATCGGACCTGGAGATTCTGCTAGATCTCACACCGCTGATGAGTTTATTTATATCAAAGAGCTTGAAAAAGGAATCTTGGGTTATATCCTGATTTTAGAAAAATACGCAGAATTAAAAATATCCAATTTGTCAAACTGAACTAATCATTGAAACATCTTTCCAATCCTTAATAGTATGGGCATAATTGGAAATTTATTCAAAATTGATTGACAAATACATCAAACCATAAGCACATGAAAATTTGGCAAAAAGCCACTGGAAGCAAAAAAGAAGTAGAATCCTTTACCATTGGAAGAGATCCTGAATTTGATATTATCCTCGCTCCTTTTGATGTTTTGGGATCTATGGCACATGCGGCTATGCTCCAGAAAATTGGACTTTTGACTGAGGAAGAAAATACCACGCTTCAGCAGGGATTAAAAGAAATATATTTTGAGATCGAACAAGGCAAATTCAAAATTGAAGCGGGGGTTGAGGATGTTCATTCACAGGTTGAATTTCTACTGACTGAGCGCTATGGTGATGTAGGGAAAAAGCTACATTCAGGGAGAAGCCGAAACGATCAGGTTTTGGTGGATTTGAAACTTTACTATAGGGCTGCTATCCGGGATTTGGTCGAGGCGAGCGCTGAATTATCTGAGCTTTTACTTTCCCTTTCTAAAAAGCACCAATCTGATTTAATGCCTGGCTACACTCATACCCAGCTGGCTATGCCTTCCAGCTTTGGTTTATGGTTTAGTTCATTTGCTGAAGGTATCAGTGAGGACTTGAGTTTGATGAAAGCAGCATTTGATCTGTGCAATAAAAATCCTTTAGGCTCTGCTGCAGGTTATGGTTCCAGTTTTCCTTTAGATAGAACCATGACGACAGAGCTATTGGGGTTTGCGGACCTTCATCACAATGTGATTAATGCTCAAAACAGTCGCGGAAAAACTGAAAGAACCTTAGCCTTTGCAATGGCAGGAATGGCAGGAACTTTAAACCGTATGGCTGATGATGTGTGTATTTTTATGAATCAGCATTTTGGTTTTATTTCCTTTCCGGATGATTTGACAACAGGCTCCAGTATTATGCCCCATAAAAAGAATCCGGATGTTTTTGAACTCATTCGAGCTAAAACCAATCAAATTCAGGCGGTTCCCAATACTGTTGCCCTCCTACTGACCAACTCTACCACCGGTTATCATCGGGATTTACAGCTATTAAAAGAGGAGATTTTTCCTGCAATAGCTTCACTTCAATCCTGTCTGGAAATGACTACCTTCATGCTGAAGTCCATTAAAGTTCAATCAGGAATTTTGAAAGATGAATTCTATAAGCATTTGTTTTCTGTAGAGGTAGTCAATGATTTAGTATTGAAAGGAATGCCTTTCAGAGATGCTTATAAAAAAGTAGGCTTGGATATAGAAAAAGGAGATTTTAGCCCTGATCAAAACTCACTACATCATGTGCATGAAGGGAGTATCGGGAATTTAAATCTGACCGAGATTCAAGAGAAAAATGAAAAAGCAGTAGCACAATTTAACTTTGAAAAAATAGACGAAGCATACAAGAAACTTTTGTCATAGTGTGACAGAATATTTGTTAGGGTTTTTCTTTTTTTAGTAAAATTTATTTTTGTTATAAAGAAAATTTATAAACTTTAGATAAACCCATCACCATGAAAACCAATTATTTTGGTTCCACCCTTTCCGCTGATTTAAAAGCCAGTTTGGTCGTCTTTCTGGTTGCCTTACCCTTATGTTTAGGCATAGCTGTAGCCAGTGGAGCACCCCCTATGTCCGGCTTGATTGCCGGAATTATTGGAGGTATTGTGGTAGGTTCATTGTCTGGATCTCATGTAAGTGTCAGTGGTCCTGCTGCAGGTTTAACAGTGATAGTCTTAGATGCGATTTCATCTTTGGGTACCTTCGAACTTTTTCTTGCAGCAGTAGTAATGGCAGGGTTAATCCAGCTGATTTTGGGATTTTTAAAGGCTGGAGTTTTAGGATATTATTTTCCCCACTCGGTAATCAAAGGAATGCTAACCGCAATTGGCTTAATTTTGATTTTGAAGCAAATTCCACATGCATTAGGTTGGGACAAGGATTTGATGGGTGACATGGCATTCCGTCAAATGGATGAGCAAAATACATTTTCAGAAATCTGGTACGCTATACAATATTTCAGTCCCGGAGCGATTCCAATCGTTCTAGTTGCATTAGGGTTAATTATCTTTTTTGAAAAGCCTAAGATCAAAAACCATAAAATTTTCGGTTTAGTACCTGGAGCATTGTGGGCTGTAATTGCAGGCATCCTTATTAATCAACTTTATGGGGTTATTAAACCATCCTGGAAACTGAATGAAGAGCATTTAGTCTCTATTCCGGATGTAGATCAACTTTCAGATTTGAGTAGCTTGGTAACTTTTCCTGATTTTGGAATGATAGGCTCTCTTGATTTTTGGCTTATAGCAGTAACAGTAGCGGTGATCGCTAGTATAGAAACTCTTTTAAGCTTGGAGGCAGGTGATAAAATGGACCCACAAAAAAGGCTTTCCCCTTCTTCCCGAGAGCTTGTTGCTCAAGGTGCAGGAAATACGCTTTCAGGATTAATAGGTGGCCTTCCAGTAACAGCTGTGATAGTGCGAACTACTGCTAATATTACCTCTGGTGCTAAAACAAAGCTTTCTGCTGTTTGCCATGGAATACTTTTGCTTGTTTTGGTAATCGGCATAGCTGAATTACTCAATTTAATACCCTTGAGCTGTTTGGCTGCTGTACTTTTCTTTGTTGGTTATAAATTGGCTAAACCATCAATTTTTGTTCATGAGTATGAAAAAGGCCTGAATCAATTTTTGCCTTTTATGGTCACTATCATAGCCATCCTGTTTACAGATTTGCTAATAGGCATTGGGATTGGGATGATATTTGGAATCTTTTTCGTGATCCGAACCAATTATCAAAAGTCAGTTTCAGTGACTGAATTGGATGGAATGTTTTTAGTCAAACTGCAAAAAGATGTCTCCTTCCTAAATAAAGCACCTTTGATGAAGCGTTTGGCAGAAATTCCAAATGGCAGTGAGGTTGTTCTCAATGCTTCGCGGGCAAGATTTATAGATCATGATATTCAGGAGGTATTGAATGACTTTATAGAGACTTCCACTGACAAAAATATTACAGTGACTATAGAAGGTTTTAATTATAAATTGAAAGAATCATGAACCAGTACGAGAAACTCTTATTACAAAATAAAGCCTGGTCCGAAGAAAAAACTGAGTTGGATCATGAATACTTTTCAAGAAATGCAACTCAGCAAAGGCCCAAATTCCTTTGGATTGGATGTTCTGACAGCCGAGTTCCTGCCAATGAAATCACGGGTACAGACCCCGGAGAAATTTTCGTGCATAGAAATATTGCAAATATGGTGGTGCACACTGATCTAAATTTGCTTTCAGTTCTTCAATATGCCGTTGAGGTCCTTCAGGTGGAACACATCATTGTATGCGGTCATTATGGATGCGGAGGTGTGGAAGCGGCAATTTCAAATTTTCACCTTGGATTGATCAATAAGTGGCTGAGAAATATCAAAGAAGTCTATTTCAATAATCAAGAAGAACTTGATTCCATTGAGGACCATAGTGAAAAAGTAAATAAGTTGGTTGAATACAATGTAATCGAACAATGCCAAGATTTGATTAAAACCTCCATCGTACAAAGAGCATGGATGGAAAGGAAGGCACCTGAGATTCATGGTTGGGCCTATGGGTTAAAGGATGGATTGGTCAAGGAGTTAATCAATATTAAACCTGATTTTGAAAACATTAATCCTATTTTCCGTTACAATCAAGATCAACTGAAACACTTACATTAATTTGATTCGAATTGAGGAATCTCTTTGAATTCTGAGATTCTTCATTTTTATTTGCATCATCCTTTCACTTTTTAAGGTGCTAGGATTTATAAAGAAGAGGTAAGAGACAGGCTCTATGACCCTCTGGCAACCTTCCGTAACGTCGGAAAGGTGCCAATTCCTGCCGATTGAGAAGGTCTCAATTGGAACTATAAATTCTCTGCAATATGATTAAAGGATATTCCCCCCTACTTCAGGTTACTTCCCTTTTTTCTTTCAGAGCATTTATGCTTTAAGGATTCTGCTTTGCCTAATCCTGGATTACAGTTTTTATTTAAAACCCTTTAAACCCTATTACTTATGTCTACTTACAGATTTGAGACCCTTCAGCTACATGCTGGACAGGAACCTGACCCTTCAACGAATGCAAGGGCTGTCCCTATTTATCAAACCACTTCATACACTTTCAATTCCGCAGAGCATGGTGCCAATCTATTTGGATTGAAAGAATTTGGAAACATCTACACAAGGATTATGAATCCTACCACCGATGTTTTTGAAAAAAGATTGGCAGCTCTGGAAGGTGGTGTTGCAGCTGTAGCTACTGCATCAGGCCAGGCAGCACAATTTCTTGCATTGAATAATATTCTGCAGGCAGGTGAAAACTTCGTTTCGACTTCTTTCCTATATGGTGGAACTTACAATCAATTTAAGGTTGCTTTCAAAAGAATTGGGATTGAAGCAAGATTTGCAAAAGGAGATAACCCTGAGGCTTTTGAAAAACTAATAGATCAAAAGACCAAGGCAATTTACTTGGAAACGATTGGTAATCCCGAATTTAATATTCCTGATTTTGATGCAATCGCGGCAGTTGCCAAAAAACATGATATCCCTCTAATAGTAGATAATACTTTCGGAGCTGGAGGTTATTTATTTAATCCAATTGCTCACGGCGCCAATGTGGTTACTTCCTCTGCTACCAAATGGATTGGTGGGCATGGAACCTCCATTGGAGGAATCATTGTGGATGCTGGCAACTATAACTGGGGGAATGGCAAGTTTCCTCAATTCTCCGAGCCATCAGAAGGTTATCATGGATTGAATTTCTGGGAAGTATTTGGAGAAAATAATCCACTGGGACTTCCCAATATAGCATTTGCTATTAGGGCAAGAGTAGAAGGCCTCCGGGATTTTGGACCGGCATTAAGCCCATTTAATTCATTCTTGTTATTACAAGGTTTGGAGACACTTTCCCTGAGAGTACAAAGAACTGTAGATAATGCTCTAGCATTGGCAAAATGGCTTGAATCTCACCCCAAAGTTCAGAAAGTAAATTACCCCGGTCTTGAATCTTCTCCCTATCATCAGCTAGCAAAGAAGTATCTGAAAAATGGCTTTGGAGGTGTTTTGAGCTTTGAAATTAAGGGTAATAAAGAGCAGACATCATCTGTGATCAATTCCCTGAAATTGATCTCTCACCTAGCGAATGTAGGTGATGCAAAGACCTTAATAATCCAACCTTCAGCCACTACGCATCAGCAACTTTCTGAAGAGGAACAAAAAGCTGCGGGAGTTACTCCTACCCTGTTGAGAATCTCATTGGGAATAGAGCACATCGAAGATATCAAGTCGGACCTTCAACAAGCCTTTGATTCGATTTAATTAAAAAATGAACCTTACTAGTCAATACGCATCGATTACCATGTCTTTGGAATTATTTCAGTCTAACAAACCCCTGGCTTTAGAGTCAGGGGAATATCTTTCAGAGTTTGAACTTGCTTATACTACTTATGGTAATTTGAATTCAGACAAATCCAATGTAGTCTGGGTGGTTCATGCTTTAACAGGGGACTCCAATGTCACTGACTGGTGGAGTGGCCTGATAGGAGAAGATAAATTCTTTGACCCTTCGGACCATTTCATTATCTGCGCCAACTTATTGGGTTCAAATTATGGTTCTACGAATCCATTGAGTATTAACCCTGGGACTAGAGAACCTTATTATTATGAGTTTCCTCATATTACACCAAGAGACTTGGCTAATTCTCTGGAAAGGCTTAGAAGTCATCTCAAGCTTGAAAAAATTCACACCTTAATCGGTGGTTCCTTGGGAGGACAGGTAGCTTTGGAATGGGCTTATTCTTTAGGAAATAAGCTTGAAAACTTAGTAGTCTTGGCTTCTACAGCCAAATCTTCTCCTTGGGTGATCGGATTTAATGAAACTCAAAGAATGGCTATAGAATCAGACTGTACCTGGGGAGAAAAAAGTGAATTTGCAGGTCTCAAAGGTCTGGAAACGGCTCGTGCGATTGCAATGCTGAGTTATAGGCATCCCTCAGATTTGCAAAAAAAACAATTGGATAATGATCATAGACTGGATCACTTTAAAGCATCTTCTTACCTCCGCTATCAAGGTCAAAAACTAGCTAAAAGATTTAATGCTTTGTCCTATTGGGTTCTTTCCAAGAGTATGGATAGTCAAGACTTGGGGAGAGGCAGAGGAGGTTTGGAATCCGCTTTGCAACAAATCGAAGCAAGGGTCTTAACTGTTGGAGTAAATAGTGATTTGCTGTTCTTACCGGAAGAATCCCAATTTATCTCCAAACATGTTAAACGCGGGACCTATAAGGAAATTCAATCAACAGCCGGACATGATGCTTTTTTGATTGAATTTGATCAATTGAGTTATTTGCTTCAGTCTTTCTATTTGGAGAAAAATTAGGCTTCGACTCCGCTCAGTAGGACATTAATTACGCCATTATTTTGAATCCAGGGGTTAAAACCCCTGGCTATGACATTTTACGCTCCTATGGAGCTATTTCTAGGGGCCCGAATAGAAGTCTATCTCGCCGAAGGCATATCTTAAATATTATCTTTTAGGTATCTTTCAATTATTTCGCCGAAGGCATATTTCCATTTATTTCTTCTGTATTTCTCTTTAGTTCCATACCTACGGCATGGAGATGGGTTTGTGCTCATTTTTGCTACCGAGCTGAAATCCCTACGGGATTGGGTATTCCCACAATATTTTTCGGAGATCTTGCTGGCACGGTGATACCGGTTCTTATTGGAAATTCTGCGCCAGCGCTGGGTAATTTTCGTTCGCGTTTATACCCCGAGTTTCACTCGGGCCTGCCCGACACAGGCGGGGCTAATAATTCACGCTCCTTTGGAGCTTTTGTTACGAATACGATTTAAGGTCTATCTTGCCGAAGGCATATCTTGATGATATCTTGAAAAATATATTTTAGGTATCTTTTAATTATTTCGCCGCAGGCGTATTTCTTTTATTTCTACTGAATTTTCTATAGTTCCATACCTACGGCATGGAGATGGGTTTGTGCTCATTTTTGCTACCGAGCTGAAATCCCTACGGGATTGGGTATTCCCACAATATTTTTCGGAGATCTTGCTGGCACATTGGTACCGATTTTAATGGAGCTATTGCGCCAGCGCTAGAGGATAATTTACCTACCTTACCTCGAGTTGCACCCGAGCCTGCGCGCCTCTGGTGTGGCTATTGAGGGGTTTAAGCCCTTCAGGCTTCTGTTATAGTGGCTAAAACTGAGGAAAGTGAACATTGAACCATGAACAATTGAACTAATAATCCCATCAATAATATCCAAAAGCTTTGAGCTTCAATTACTCAATTAACCAATTACACAATTACTCTTTTTCAAGCCGCAGGCGTATTTCTTTTTTTTCTACCGTATTTCCATTTGAATTATTTATTTACTCTGGTCCACTCCACGGTTCTACCAATCCAAGAAAAGCCCATGTATCCTTTTACTTCTAAAACATCTTTTGATTTCATTCTGATTTCGCAAGAATAGGTATTCCCTGATTTTGGGTCATAAATCTTTCCTCCCTTCCAAATTCCGTCATTGTAGGATAAACCTTTCAAGATGGTTAAGCCCATTAAAGGCCTTTGCTGGAGTTTTTTATCATCATTTTCCACATCCTTTGCAGGCTCACCATTTTTAATAGGCTCTTTTAGCCAGGATATTTTTCCCAAAAGCGAACCCTCCTTTTCCATAATTTCTACTTGGGCTGTTTTCTCCGTATTATACCAAGTGCCCAGGATTTCATCTCTACTTTGTGCGAATGAAGAAAAGGAAGCAATTAGAAAAAAAGTTAATAATAAAGAAGCTAATTGTCGTGATTTCATAAAAACTCTGTTTTTAAAATTTTAATCGATTTAGATTTGAACTGTTAATTGAAAATAGGAGAAAAGGATTTGAGACAGGTAAGATTAGATCATAATGGTACGACATTATTTTTGATGAAAGAAAAGGTTGTATACCATCAAAATACAAGAACTTTTTTTATTTCTGACGTACATTTTGGAAAAGCCGCTCATTTCAGAAAGTCAGGTATTCCTATTCCTGAGCCTATACATAAGGTTGATTTAGAAACTCTAAGTCTTCTATTCGATGAGTTCTCTCCTTCTTCTGTTTATTTTTTGGGGGATTTATTTCACAGCGACTGGAATGGCCAATGGGACATATTAATGGGTTTTTTGGAAACCTTTCCGGCGATCAACTTTCATTTGGTTCAGGGGAATCATGATATTCTTCCTCCCTCTTTTTATAAAAATTGTCCCATAGCCATTCACAAACAACCTGTATTTTTAGAAAATTTAATTTTAAGTCATGAACCTTTAGAGGATTTTTCGGAAGGATATTTGAATCTTTGTGGGCATATTCATCCCGGGATTAGGCTCCGAGGAATGGGGAGGCAATCCCTCAGATTGTCCTGCTTTTATTTGGAAAACAATCAGTTGATTTTGCCTGCTTTTGGAAGCTTCACAGGATTGGCTTTGATCAAGCCGGGAAAAGAGGCTAAAGTTTATGGTATTACATCAGAAAAAGTGATTCCATTGCTTTCCTAAAACAAATTGGCAAAATCCTTGGGGATGGTTAGCTTTGATGTGAATTATAAAAACTCCATGGCAAATTATCCAAGAAAGAAAAAAACCTTAGGGCATTTCAAATTTGGAAGTGTACTTTTTAGCACTACCCTTTCCTTATTTATAGTTGGTTTATTTGGCGTGATCCTCATCCAGGCCAAATCTCTTTCCAGCATGATCCGCGAAAATGTGGAGATTCAGGTCTTTTTGGATAAAAATCTGAATGATGATGAAATTTCAGCTATTCGAAAAAATCTGTCCAGCAGGCCTTTTATTTTGAGAAAGGCAGATACACTTGGTTTGAGGTTTATTTCTGATGAAGAGGCCGCAGCAGCTTTTATTGAAAGTACCGGTGAAGATTTTACCAAATTTCTCGAGGATAATCCATTGAGAGATAGTTTTGTCCTTTCCATAGCCGAGGAGTTTCAGACGAGCGAACAAATCAATGAAATCAGCAAAGAGTTAGAGGGCGTTTCAGGTGTCTTCGAAGTTTCCTATATGACTGATTTGGTGGATTCTATCAATAAAAACCTCTTGAAAGTTAGCATCGTGATGGGAGCTTTTATCCTGATTTTGGTGATCACCGTAATTATGTTGATTAATAATACAATCAGGTTGGCACTTTTCTCACAGCGATTTTTGATTCGATCTATGCAGTTGGTGGGAGCTACTAGAGGGTTTATTAGAAAACCATTCCTACTAAGATCATGGATATTTGGAATGCTTGCAGGTGCTTTTGCCTCCTTGATCCTTTTTGGCTTAATCACCTATGCTAAATCAGCCATTGAGGGTTTTGCCTTGCTACAAAATCAGGAATTGATGTTGATCCTATTTGGAATATTGATAGTAGTAGGCGGAATTCTTTCTGTATTAAGTACCTTGCGGGCAGTAAATAAGTATTTAAATATGACTTTAGACGAATTATATTGATATGAGCAAAGCATCTTTTCCTTTTTCGAAAAAGAATTACAAACTGATGTTCATTGGGATCGGGATGATCGCTTTGGGTTTTATTTTAATCGGTTTGGATCCAGAGCCTCATGGTAATGGTGTTCTAGGTTTAACCGTTGGACCAATCATTACCTTAGCTGGTTTTATTTTTCAATTTTATGCCATTTTGGCCAAAACCGAGAAAAACAGCTGAATTTATATTCAGTATAACTTATGCAAGAAGTACCCTACGGCGAAGTTTTCTTAATCAATAAGCCGCTCGAATGGACCTCCTTTGATGTGGTGAAAAAAGTGCGAAATGCACTGAAAATTAAGAAAGTGGGACATGCCGGAACATTAGACCCTCTAGCTACAGGCTTATTGATTGTTTGTGCTGGGAAAATGACCAAGCAAATAGAAGGCTTCATGGGGCAAGAAAAGGAATACGAAGGCACCTTTGTATTAGGGGAAACCACAGAATCCTTTGATCTGGAAAAGCCTGTTGAATTTGTGGCTGATGCTTCTGAAATAAAATTAGAAGACGTAAAAAGAGCCGCAGCTGAGTTGACAGGTAATATACTCCAAATCCCTCCTATGCATTCAGCTATCAAAGTTGATGGAAAACGGGTGTACGAGTCGGCCCGAAAAGGTTTGGAAGTTAAAATGGAACCTAGACCAGTTGAAGTTCGGGAATTTGAAATTTTAAGCTATCAGGATCGGGAAGTTAAGTTTAGAATTTCTTGCTCGAAAGGAACCTATATCCGAAGCTTAGCTAGAGATCTTGGCGAAATTTTGGAAGTCGGTGCTTATATGAGTTCACTTTGCAGAACCCGTATTGGTGATTTCAAACTTTCGCAAGCAAAAGAGCTTTTACCTTTAATAGAAGAAATCAAAGCCCGGAAAGCGAATGAAAATTTATGAAGGTCTAAATGAATTTTTGCCGGTTACTAATCCGGTTGTGACCAGTGGCACTTTTGACGGGGTGCATTTAGGGCATCAGAAAATATTACAAAGAATACGGGAAATTGCCCGCTCCATTGGAGGAGAAACGGTGATGATCACTTTTTGGCCTCATCCTAGATTAGTACTTTATCCTCAGGAGCACAAGTTGAGACTACTGAGTACATTTGAAGAAAAGGCAAAACTTCTAAGACAATTTGGCATAGACCATTTGGTGACTATACCTTTTACCAAAGAGTTTTCCCAGCTGAGTTCCAGAGAATTTATTGATCAAGTATTGGTAGAAAAAATTCAAACCAGAAAGCTGGTAATTGGCTATGATCATAGATTTGGTAAAAATAGAGAGGGCTCCTTTGAGTATTTGAAACAAAACAGCGCTGAATTTGGCTTCGAGCTAGAAGAGATCTCCAGGCAAGATGTGGATGAAATTGGAGTTTCCAGCACCAAAATCAGAAAGGCACTAGAGTCAGGAGACATAGAAACCGCCAATTCCTATTTGGGCCGTTCTTATGAATTAAATGGCTTGGTGATAAAGGGGCAGCAGATTGGTAGATCCATCGGATTCCCAACTGCCAATATTCATATCCCTAATGATTATAAACTCATTCCAAAAGATGGCGTTTATGCAGTAGAGACTTCTGTCAACGGAAGTATTTATAAATCTATGCTGAACATCGGTAATAGACCAACAGTGGATGGAAACAAAAAAACAGTTGAAGCTCACCTTTTTGATTTTCAGGGAGACCTGTATGATAAACAGCTGACCATCTATCTAAAGGCCTATTTGAGAGAGGAGCAAAAATTTGAGAACTTAGATGCATTAAAAGAGCAGCTGCTCAAAGATCAGCAGCAGGCAAAATCAATACTATAAACCCAATATAATGATCAATAAAACCGTAAAAGACGCTAAAGAGGCTGTTGCCGATATTCCCAGCGGAGCTTTCCTGATGATGGGAGGCTTTGGATTGAGCGGAATACCTGAAAATTGCATTTCCGCCTTATTAGAAAAAGGCATTAAAGACTTGACGATAGTCTCCAATAATGCTGGGGTTGATGACTTTGGTATAGGACTTCTTTTGAAGAAGAAAATGGTCAAGAAGATGATTTCCAGTTATGTGGGTGAAAATGCAGAGTTTGAGCGACAATTATTGAGCGGAGAGCTGGAAGTAGATTTGATTCCTCAAGGTACCCTAGCAGAGAGAGTTCGTGCTGGTGGAGCTGGCATTCCCGCCTTTTTTACTCCGGCAGGAGTTGGAACAGAGGTAGCCGAAGGAAAAGAAATCAGAGAATTTGATGGGAAATTATATTTAATGGAAAGATGGCTTCGGGCTGATTTTTCTTTGGTAAAAGCTTGGAAAGGAGATACTGCCGGTAATTTGATTTTTAAAGGAACCGCCAGAAACTTCAACCCTATGATGGCAGCGGCAGGAAAAATCTGTATTGCAGAGGTAGAAGAATTGGTTCCGGCGGGTGAATTGAATCCAAATGAAATCCACACACCAGGAATTTATGTGCAGCGGATTTTTGAAGGAAAGAACTATGAGAAAAGAATAGAGCAGCGCACAGTATCTCAGGCCAAATCTTGATATAAACCCATTGAAATCATGCTAAGCAAAGAACAAATAGCCCAAAGAATAGCCAAAGAGGTAAAAAACGGACAGTATATTAATCTAGGTATAGGCATCCCAACCCTAGTGGCAAACTATATTCCTGATGAATTGGAGGTTGTGCTGCAATCCGAAAATGGTCTTTTAGGAATAGGCCCCTTCCCTACTGAAGATAAAATTGACCCAGATTTAATTAACGCCGGTAAGCAAACCATTACCATGGTAAAAGGATCTGTGCTTTTCAATTCTGCAGAGTCTTTTGCGATGATAAGAGGTGGTCATGTGCATCTGACAATATTGGGAGCTATGGAAGTTTCAGAAAACGGAGATATCGCCAATTGGAAAATTCCTGGAAAAATGGTTAAAGGAATGGGGGGCGCTATGGATCTGGTTGCTTCTGCTGAAAATATCATTGTAGCAATGCAGCACTGCTCCAGAGATGGCGCTTCTAAATTATTGAAAGAGTGTTCTCTTCCAATCACAGGTATCAAGTGCGTGAAAAAAATCGTCACAGATTTGGCTGTATTAGAAGTTAGCCCAAAGGGAGGCTTTGTTCTTAAGGAAAGAGCTCCTGGTGTGAGCGTAGAAGAAATTCAGGAAAAAACAGAAGGTAAATTAATTGTGGAAGGCGAAATACCTGAAATGGTTTTCTAAAAATATGAAGTTCTGGGAACCTGAGTTCGATAGCTGTGGTTTCCTTCAAAATCTTAAAAAATGAAAAAGTCAGATATTAAATTTCAAATCAATTTAGACGATTCTAACATTCCAAAAGATATAATCTGGGATGCTTCTGATAAAGAAGGGGAAGGTGCAGAGTCCACCAAGAGTATCAGTTTGAATGTTTGGGATAATTTGAATCATAGTACACTCCGAATTGATCTTTGGACGGAGGAAATGTCCGTAGCTGAGATGAAGCGATTTTATATTGATATCATAGGAGGAATGGCCCAAACCATTCTGACCAGTACAGGAGACGAATATATGTCTGAAGAAATGAAAGAATTATGCGATAGGCTGGTGAAGCATGTGAATGAAGAAAATGCCAAGAGCAGCTAAAAATAATGATAGCCTGATTTGATCAGGCTATTTTTTTTACTACCACATGTCCTATATTTTTTTTTAGGATTTTTTAATATTTATATGCTTTGACTTAAATTTTAATAATTAAAAGAATCTTATTTTTCAGGATTTTCATAAATAGAGTCTCAGTTTCCATGGGAGGTATATATTTTCCATTTAAGACGGAAAATGATTTTTTAATTGAACCCATTGTTTATTCAGTTTTTACCTTAATTTTCGACAAAATATGCAGACTCACCCATCTCTGTGTATACTATTCACTTAAACACCAAAATAGCCTATGAGCAATTTTACACGCAAAATCTACGGAGCCTTTGCAACCTTGGCTTTATTAGTTTCCCTAGGCCTGGGGACAGTGTTTGCACAAACCACAATTTCGGGTACTGTAACTGATGCAGATACTAATGAAACTTTGGTAGGTGTAAACATCCTAGTTAAAGGAAAGGTAATCGGAACCATTACTGATCTATCAGGAAAATTTTCCCTGAATGTCAATCAAGCTCCACCATTTACCTTAATATTCTCCATGGTGGGCTATACCTCTCAAGAAATTGAAGTAACAGGAGGTATGTCCACAATCAATGTAAAACTTTCTGAATCTACAGTTATGGGTCAGGAAGTAGTAATTTCTGCATCCAGAGTAGAAGAAAGCGTAATGAAATCTCCAGTTTCTGTAGAGAAGATGGATATCATTGCTATTCGTGAAGTACCACAAGCAAGTTTCTATGATGCATTAAACAATTTGAAAGGGGTTGAAATGAGTACTCAGTCCTTAACATTCAAATCTTTCAATACAAGAGGTTTCAACGCTAACGGAAACGTTAGAACAGTTCAAATGATTGACGGGATGGACAATCAGGCGCCAGGTTTGAATTTCTCCGTAGGAAATATCGTAGGTATTTCTGAATTGGATTTAGAAAGTGTAGAATTATTGCCAGGTGCATCTTCTGCTCTTTATGGGCCAAATGCAATCAACGGGATCTTATTGATGAACTCAAAGAATCCATTCCAATATCAGGGTCTTTCTGCCAATGTGAGAACTGGTATTATGCACGAATCTGAAAGAAGCACTCCATCAACAGGTTTTTATGATTTCAGTGCGAGATATGCTAAAGCATTCAATGATAAAGTAGCTTTCAAAGTAAATGTGCAATATCTAAGAGCTGATGATTGGCAAGCAAATGACTTCAGAGATCAGTCTTTATTGAATGGTTCTTCTATAGAAGGCGGTACAAGAGCAAATAATCCAGGTTATAATGGTGTTAACGTTTATGGTGATGAAACCAACGTTAATATGTTCTCAGTGGCTCAGTCAATGGTTAGAGCAGGCGTATTACCTTCTGCTGCATTGGGAATTATCCCTCAAACTTTCGTGTCAAGAACAGGATACTTTGAAAGAGATATTGCTGATTATGGAACAAAGTCAATCAAATTGAACGGTGCATTACACTGGAGATTAAATGACCGTGTTGAAGCTATACTTCAAGGAAATTATGGATTCGGAACTACGGTTTATACTGGTGCTGATAGATATTCAATTGCCAACTTTAAATTAGGTCAGTATAAGGCTGAATTGAGAGGGGCAAATTGGTATGTGAGAGCTTACACTACCCAAGAAAGATCCGGTGATGCTTACGCAGTAGGTATTGCTGCTCAAGGAATCAATGAAGCTTGGAGCCCTAGTACAGTTTGGTTCCCTGAATATGTAGGTGCTTATGCGCAAGGAATTCAAGGTGGTTTGTCTCCTGAACAAGCACATAATCAAGCAAGAGCATTTGCCGATAGAAACAGATTCCAGCCGGGTTCTGCTCAATTTAACAGTGCTTTAAGAGATGTAACTTCTAGACCAATTCCAGGAAATGCTTCTGGTGTAGGTGCTCAATTTGTTGATAAGACAAATCTTTATCACGTTGAAGGCTCATACAATCTCTCAAATGATATCAAGTGGGCTGAATTTGTAATTGGAGCAAATTATAGAGTCTACCAGTTGAACTCTGAGAAGACTTTATTTGCTACAGATGAAAATGGAAATGAATTTAATATCAAAGAATATGGGGGTTATATCCAAGGTTCAAAAACCTTCTTTGATGACAAATTTAAATTGACATCATCGGTACGTTACGATAAAAATGAGAACTTCCAGGGACAGTGGTCACCAAGAGTATCAGGTGTTTATTCAGTAGGAAATCATAATTTCAGAGCTTCTTATCAAACAGGCTTTAGAATTCCGACTACGCAGGATCAATACATTGATTTGTTGACTCCTCAGGCCAGATTATTAGGAGGACTTCCTTTGTTTAGAGATCGTTACAACTTTAATACAAACCCTGTATATTCTTTAGCAACTGTTCAAAGATTTGGAGCAGGAGTTCAAGCAGATGTATCCAACCCAGCTGTGATCCAAGCTGCGATACAGCAAGCTTCCCAAATTGTTGCTCAACAAGTAGCAGCAGGTCAGATTCCAAATAATCCGCAGGCAATTCAAGCTGCTATTGGAGCTCTTGTTCCTCAATTAGTACCTGTAATTGCAGCTCAGAATAATTTAAGTCAGCTTCAGCCATTTGAGCTTTCTGAATTTAAGCCAGAAAGAGTAAAATCTTTTGAAGTAGGTTACAAGGGATTGTTTGCCAATAGATTACTGGTTGACACTTATGCTTATTTCAACAGGTTTGAAAACTTTATCGGTGGACAGGTACTTGTTCAAGATGGGAATGCTACTACTGGTGCTCAAGGTCCAAACCCAATCACAGGTCTTAACCTAATTGGTGTTGGTCCAGGAGGAAGAAACGTTTTCTCTATGCCAGTAAATAGAACTGAGATTATCAAATCTTGGGGTTGGGCATTAGGTTTGGACTACAAACTTCCTAAGGGCTATTCATTGGGTGGTAACGTTTCTTACAATACCCTATCTAACTTGGATGAATTAACAGAATCAGGCTTCCAACCAAGCTTCAATACTCCTGAATACCGTTATGTTATCAACTTTGCTAACAGAGAGGTTGCTAAGAACTTAGGGTTCGCAGTAGCTTACAGATGGCAGGGAGAATTTGTATGGCAGTCCTCTTTCGTAGGGCCAGCCGTATCTTCTCAGCAACTTTCGGTGATGCCAGCATTCGGAACATTTGATGCTCAAGTAAGCTATAAATTGAAGAGCTTGAAGTCAATTTTGAAAGTAGGTGGATCTAACTTGTTCTCCAATGGCTATCGCCAAGCTTGGGGTAACCCAACTGTTGGAACCATGTACTTCGTAAGCTTGACCTTCGACGAGTTCTTGAACTAAGAAAAATACAATCAACCACCAACCTAAAATCGAAAAGCCACTTCAAAAGAGTGGCTTTTCTTATTTTTCTAGATTTATCTATAATTCAAACTGAATCAAATCATACAGGAATAGAAAGTTAGATTTTCTCATTCCCCTACTCCTTTCACCTCCAATAACTTCCTGCTTTAGATTTTAATTAAGTCAAACGAGCAGTTCAAATCGTCGCTACGCCCTTAATTTTTTCCAGCTTTCAGCCTTGTCATTCCCTGAAATAGGTTGACCGTTTTTAAATCAGAATGAAGATGCTAAAAACGGGAAAAAGGATCAATTCACATCGTAAATTTTCTGAAGAATTTAAACGTAAATTGGTAGACGACTTCGAAAAAGGAGTCATGTCTGTTCCTCAAATGCAAAAGCTTTACGGAGTTTGTAATGCTCTTATTTATCGTTGGATTTACAAGTATTCTACTTACAATGAAAAAAATATCAGAATCGTTGAGATGAAAGACAGCCAGACACATCGGTTAAAGGAACTCGAAGAAAAGGTCAAGGAGCTCGAGCGAACCGTTGGACAGAAACAGATCATGATTGACTATTTAGAAAAGA
>NZ_FOVW01000001.1 GCF_900115305.1 Algoriphagus ornithinivorans
TCTTTTCTAAATAGTCAATCATGATCTGTTTCTGTCCAACGGTTCGCTCGAGCTCCTTGACCTTTTCTTCGAGTTCCTTTAACCGATGTGTCTGGCTGTCTTTCATCTCAACGATTCTGATATTTTTTTCATTGTAAGTAGAATACTTGTAAATCCAACGATAAATAAGAGCATTACAAACTCCGTAAAGCTTTTGCATTTGAGGAACAGACATGACTCCTTTTTCGAAGTCGTCTACCAATTTACGTTTAAATTCTTCAGAAAATTTACGATGTGAATTGATCCTTTTTCCCGTTTTTAGCATCTTCATTCTGATTTAAAAACGGTCAACCTATTTCAGGGAATGACAAGGCCTAGCTTTGAATTCTTTCCAAAAACCCGACAACTAATAACTCAATAACCAATAACTCAATAACCAATTACCCAATTACTCCTCCCACGAAGGGTAATGAATAGATTTATCCCCTGACACTGAAGTTTATTTTTCATTTTTAGAATATTGTTGCAGTTTTGTAGCAAATCAGAAATAATGGCTGTACTATTCAGAGGTATCACCCTCATTGCTTCAGGAAAATCTACTCAGGGAGATTTTATTTTTGATCAAGGGAATTTCACTCCTTTTTCTTCCTCCGAAGAATCACCCAAAAAAGAAATAAATGCATCAGGCTGGATTGCTAGTCCAGGCTGGACTGATCTTCGCGTTAAAGCTGGAGAACCCGGATTGGAATACAAGGAAACTATTGAAAGTTTATGCGAATCACTTCAAGTAAGTGGTTTTTCAAGGGCTGTTTTAATGCCCAATACAGATCCCGTAGTTCAATCCAAAAATGAGGTTGATTTCATCAAATCCAAGGCTGCTCAGTATTCTCCTAAATTGGTTGTCCAAGGTGCTGTAACGAAGAACACCGACGGAGAAGATCTGACCGAAATCTTGGATATGCATTACCAATCTGGTGTTAGGATTTTTGGAGAAGGTAATAAGCCCCTTTCTAATAGCGATCGCTATTTAAAAGTTATTCAGTATTTACAGAAGTTCGAGGGTATTCTGTTTGACCATGCATATGATCCTTTATTGTCTATTTTCGGACAAATGCACGAAGGAGAGATGTCTACTCATTTGGGTATGAAAGGGATGCCTTCTTTGGCCGAAGAAGTGGCCATACACCGTAACCTGGAATTGATTCGCTACGCTGGTGGCAGAGTACATTTTCAAACAGTATCTACAGCAAAAGGGGTGGAATTAATAAGACAAGCTAAAAAAGAAGGCTTGGCCGTTACTGCTGATGTATCCATCTATCAACTCTTGTTTTCAGACTCTGACTTAAAGGATTTTGATCCAAATTATAAAGTGATTCCACCTTTCAGAGGTATTGGAGATCGAAAAGCCTTGATTAAAGGCCTCAAAGATGGAACAATAGATGCCTTGGTGTCCAACCATCAGCCTCAGGATTTTGACTCCAAATTTATGGAGTTTGATCTCGCCTCTTTTGGGATGTCTGGCCTTCAAACATTTCTTCCTGCTATGGTAAAGCTTGAAAAAGATTTGGGCTGGGATCTTTTGATTGAAAAAATCACGGATGGGCCAAACAAAGTTTTATCCGATAACCAGGATAGCTCTTGGACGATTTTTGATCCAGCGGAAAAGTGGACCTATAATCGTAAATCCAATAAGTCTCTCTCAGCAAATCACCCTTGGTTCGGAACTGAGTTGACCGGTAAAGTGAAGTATGTGTTTCAAAAAGGGCAATTGATAAGAATTGATGAATAAATATTTTGGATCTGCGTATCAATTCGGAACCTTAGGTGGAATCTTAAGTGTCATAGCTTTCGGGATATTAGCTTGGATGGAACCGGATCCTACGAATCTTAATTTGATTTTCGGCTATGTCATCACTCCCATATCCATATTTTTGGCTTTGAAGTTTTTCAAAGATTATTCTAATAACGGCTTTATTTCTTTTGCAGAGGGGATGTCGGTTGGTTTCGTGACCTATTGCTTGATAGCCATTATCTCTGGATTAGGTATTTGGATAATTTTGCTTTCATTTCCTGAATTATTTGAAGAAATCAAATCCTCCAAACTTGAGGTTTTGGGATCAAGTAAAGACACTATCATATCTCAAGTGGGAGAGGATTCTTATCAGAGTACTTTAAAAAATGTACAATCTATGGTTCCTTTTGACATTGGATTGAATGATGCCATATGGAAAATCATCCCCGGACTGTTTTTTACCATTATTATTTCTATTATTTTGAGGAAAAACCCTAATTGATCACTTATGGAAGAGCAACAAACTCCCTTTAAAGCCGCAGTCCAACCTGGTTTGACAATCGGCCTAGTTTCTTTGGCAATAACTTATATAGCGTATTTCATTGATTCTACTTTACTCGCTTCTGGTTGGTTTGGCTTAGTTGCAATCGTATTATTTTTTGTATTGATAATTTACTTTGGAAGGCAATACAGAGCCGAATTAGGTGGGTTCATGAGTTTCGGGACTGCCTTTAACTTTAGCTTTATAGCTATTATCATCTCAGGAATAATTAGCATTGTAGGGCAAATCCTACTATTTCATGTGATAGACCCATCATTACCAGATGTACTCGCAGATGCATCAGTTCAGAATACTCTGGAAATTATGGAGAGTTTTGGTGCGAATCCTGATAATATGAGTACTGAGCAGCTGGATGAGATGAGGGAAGCTACCAGAAATAATTTTACGCTAGGAGGCCAAATCAAAAACTTTGGCTTTGGATTGGTAGTATATGCAATCATTGCCTTAATTTTGGGAGCTATCCTTAAAAAAAGAGATAAGTCCCTAGATTATTAAAATGCTTCAAGTCTCAGCTGTAGTTCCAGTATTCAACGAGGAGGAATCTTTACCGGAATTGACCCAATGGATTAGCCGTGTCTGTAATGACAACGGCTTTTCTTATGAAATTATACTGGTCAATGATGGAAGCAGCGATCAGTCCTGGGAAGTAATCCAACGCCTTGCCAAAGAAAATGGAAATATAAAAGGACTGAATTTCATTCGAAATTATGGCAAATCTGCAGCTCTCGATGCTGGATTTAAAAAGGCTGAAGGACAAGTAGTGATTACCTTGGACGCTGATTTGCAAGACAGTCCCGACGAAATTCCGGGACTCTTTAAAATGATAACAGAAGAAGGGTATGATGTAGTGTCTGGCTGGAAAAAAGAACGGCATGACCCTATTTCCAAAACCATTCCTTCCCGATTTTTTAATGCAGTTACCCGTTGGATATCAGGAATAAAACTTCATGATTTCAATTGCGGACTGAAAGCCTATAGGTCTAAAGTGGTTAAAAACATTCAAATCTATGGGGAGATGCATCGCTATATCCCCCTTTTGGCAAAATGGAATGGGTTTGCGAAAATCGGTGAAAAAGTTGTTCAGCATCAGGCCAGAAAATACGGATATTCCAAATTTGGGATCGAGCGTTTCCTGAATGGGTTTTTAGACCTGATTTCGGTTTCATTTGTGCACAGATATAAAAAGAAGCCTATGCATTTTTTCGGGTTGTGGGGTACTCTTTCCTTCTTTTCAGGATTTATTATTACCTGCTGGCTGATTTTTCAAAAAGTTTATGGGCTAAGCCAGGGAAAACCAGTTCGGGAAATCGTAGACCAACCTTTATTCTTTTTGGCCTTGGTTGCCTTGATTATAGGAGTTCAGTTGTTTGTGACAGGTTTCATTGCAGAATTGATGACATCTAATCAATCTAAGGAAACTGAATACAAAATTGATGAAGAAATCAATTTTCACTTTTGATGAAATTTTCGGTAATCATACCGGTCTATAATCGTCCTCATGAAATTCGAGAACTTTTAGAAAGTCTACAAAATCAGAGTTATTCAGATTTTGAAGTTGTCATTGTTGAGGATGGGTCTTACATCAAATCTGAAGAAATTGCGGCTTCATTTTCCTCAGACCTAGAGGTCCGGTATTTTTATCAGGAAAATTCAGGTCAGGGCTTTGCCCGAAATTTTGGGATGAAAAATGCTTCTGGTGACTTTTTTGTCATTCTAGACTCGGATGTAATTCTCCCACCAAATTTTCTGCAAGTCTTATCGCAGGAAATTCCGAAAAGGAAATTGGATGCATATGGAGGGCCAGATGCTGCAAAAGAAGAATTTACAGCTCTTCAGAAGGCAATGGATTTTGCCATGACCTCTTTCTGGACAACTGGAGGTATTAGAGGTAAATTAAAAGATCCCTCCAAGTATCAGGCAAGAGGCTTTAATATGGGAGTTTCCAGAGAAGTTTTCGAAAGCACTGGTGGATTTCTGGATCCCAATAGGGGAGAGGATATTGAATGGAGTATCCGAATAAAAAAGGCAGGATTTAAATTGGAGTTAATAGAAGATGCCTTTGTTTATCATAAGCGAAAAAATACACTTTTAAGCTTCACCAAGCAGGCATTTTCTTTTGGGAGAAACAGAGTGAATGTGTCAAGATTTCATCCAGGTGCAATCAAGTTGGTGCATTTGTTTCCTTCCCTTTTTCTCCTATTTCTATTTATTACTTTGATTGGTTGGCATCCTCTAACTATTCAACTTCAACAGGGATTGATCTGTCTATGGGCCTTCTTAATCCTAGTTTCTGCATCTCTTCAAACCAAGTCATTGCTCACAGGATTTTTGGCCTTAGTCTGCTCAGTTATACAACTCTCAGCCTATGGGAAAGGTCTTATTTATGAGTTGGTGTTAAAACAATTTAAAGGCTAATCTCCTTTTTTACAGACAAAAATGATTTCCTGAGAAGGTAAAGCAAAGTGAGATACTTTTTCTGTGGATAATTCCTTCACGAATTGATTTTCTTCTATGCGCAATCCTGAGCGCCTTAATCTTTCTGCGTAATCTTTACCGAATTTTCGAACATGGTCTCTTTGGCCAAAGAGTTTTTCTCTTTCAGCAGGGTCTGTAATGGAGGAGTCTTCCAGAGTTGTTTCTATAGGGTATACTGGAGACTGGAGAATACCCCATCCGCTGGGCTTCAGGACTCTATTAAACTCCTGACAAGCCCTTATATCGTCTTCTACGTGTTCCAGAACATGGTTACAGAATACTACGTCAAAAGAATTTTCAGGAAAGGGAATATCATGAACGTCCATTTTAACTTTTGCCAAGGGGGACTCAATATCTGCTGTGACATACTCCAAATTTGGAAGGGCTTCAAATCGCTGGATGAAACAATGCTCCGGTGCAACATGCAAAACTCTCAATGGAGCTGTAAAAAAGTTGGTCTTTTCTTTCAGAAAAAGCCACATCAATCTGTGTCTTTCTAAGGAAAGGCAGTTGGGGCAAAGAGCATTTTCCCTTGCTATCCGGCCGTAAGGGAGGAATTTTTTGTATGATTTTTCACAAACGGGGCATTGAACTGCGGTGCCACGATTAGTGATGGCGAAAAATTTCATAGCCAAAGGACTCACTCTTTGTAAAAATGGCCTAGGAATATACCGGATGACAAAACTGATTATCTTCTTCATATCGCTTTTCAGGCTGCAAGATAATCAATCATTTTTGCCTGAAAGAATCATCAAATACAAGGGATTTAGGATTTTTTAGGATTTGGGATTCTGCGCTTAATTTGTAATTCGTAGAACTATCATTATTTTAGTTCAAATTACCATTTTATGATTTAAAATCTGATGAAAAAAAGATACTTTATTGGCTTATTATTTTTTGCTCTGACCTATTTTCCAACCAATTTAAAAGCCCAAAATGAAGCTACTTATACGCTTCAGGAAATGGTTCAACGAGCTAAAGATAGATCTCCCGCAGCCTTAAGAGCATTGACCAGAAAGGAAAACAGGTATTGGCAATACAGGCTTTTCAAGTCCAATTACAACCCTCAACTTCGCCTTAATGGGACAATTCCCAGCTACTCTCAGGCTTTTAATAGTATCACTCAGCCAGATGGTAGCATTGAGTTTTTGCAGGTAAGACAGAATTTCATGGACTTGGAGTTGGGGCTGCAGCAGGTGATTGCTCCTACAGGAGGTATTATTTCGGTGAATACTTCAACCAACCGCTTCGATAACTTTCTAGCTGGACCTAATGAGATTCAAACTCGCTGGTCGGGAGTTCCTGTGAATGTCAGGTTGCAACAGCCGCTTTTTGCTTATAATCAATTCAAATGGGATAAGAAGATTCAGCCTTTACTATTTGAAGAAAGCAAAAGAGAGTATGTACAGGAGATGGAAGAGGTTTCTTTGTTTGTGACTCAATTGTTTTTTGACTACCTGATAGCTCAGGTAAACTTGCAGGTGGCAACTCAAAATCTCGAGAATACAGAGGAGATTTTCTCTATTGAAAAGAAGCGTTACGAATTAGGAACTACTTTCGAAGATAGACTTTTGCAGGTTGAATTACAGGCCTTACAGGCAAGACAGGATTTAGCTCAGGCGAAATTAGATTTGGAGAGTTCCGCCCTCTCAGTCAACTCATTTATTGGATTGGATCCAAGCACCAAAATTAATTTGTTGTCTCCTGAAAACTTGCCTGATTTTGAAGTCAATGTGGAAGAAGCAATTCGATTGGCTTTTCAAAACCGGTCTGAAGCCCTAGGGTTTGATCGCAGGAAATTGGAGGCAGAAGCTCAGGTGGCAGAAGCCAAAGGTCAGAGAATAGGAATGCAACTGAATGCGAGTTACGGTTACAATAATGCCGCTTTTGCTTTTCCCGATATTTTCAACAACCCAAATACTCAAGCTTTGGTGAATTTAGGCGTGTCGGTGCCTATTTTGGATTGGGGAAGAAATAAGGCGAGAATGGCTCAGGCCGAAGCTAATCAGCAGCTCGTAAATTATACTGTGCAGCAGGATGTGATAAATTTTGAACAGGAAATATTTACCAAAGTCAAAAACTTCCTAATGATCAAGGAACGGCTGAATGTGACCAAAACTTCCGATGAAGTGGCTCAAAGAAGATACGAAATTGCTTTGAAACGATATCAAACAGGCAATGTCACGGTGACTGATTTGAATATTGCTCAAAATGAAAAAGACAGCAATAAGAGAGCTTATTTCAATGCATTGAAAGATTTTTGGGTCGCCTATTATGAATTAAGGGCTTTGACCTTGTATGACTTTGAAAAAGAGGAATTATTATATAAACCTGAGATCTAAATGAAAAAAGACGGCTATATGCCGTCTTCATTTTCATTAATGTACTTCTCGAGTTTTTCAATGTCCTTTTTCAAGCCTTCAATACTTTTCTTTTGCTTGGCAATCTTGCTTGTGATTTTCTCGACATCATTTGGGGAAAGTTTCCCCGCTGCATTGTCTTTTTCAAATTTGGTTTGGGTTTTGACCAGCTTTGCTTCTTCTTTTTGAAGCTTTTCTAATTTTTTCCCCAAATCAATCTTCGCCTTGACTAGCTTTTCGGCCGATTTGATTTCTTTTTTTTCTTCTTTAGACATCTCCGACGTCTGAGCTGAAGCAAGATTTGGAATTGTAATCAATCCAAAAACTGCAATCAGGCTTAAAAGAAGTGTTTTCTTTATCGTGTTCATTTTAAAGTTCGTTTATCCAATATACTCACTTATATAAGGAAATGATTCTCTTTGGAGTTCAATTATTAGCCTTTGCTAAGAATTTTTCGGAAGCCTACCTGCTTTTTTAAGCGCTTCTCTGATCACCCATTCTAATTGACCATTGGTACTACGAAATTCATCTGCAGCCCATTTTTCGATGGCCTTCATGGTTTCTTCATCGATACGAAGTGCAAATGCTTTCTTTTTTGACATAATCTAATCCTCCCTCCAATCAATGATAAAAACTCGTAACTCAGGCCCTTTTTGTGTTCCCAGCATTATCTTTTTAGAATCGCCGGTATCGATTAGTAAGCCTTCATCTCCTACTATACTATAAGCCTTGGTGGTCTTGTTTCCTTTCAAACCCCATCCTCCATAATCGGTGATTGGACTGTAATGAATCACGTCGATAGATTTGATTTTTTCTCTTGGAATATTCCTCCATTTGTTGATGAATGGGAAAAACTTATAGTGAATACCCTGATCATCAATTCTTGTTTGCAGTTGAATATTCATTATTAACAAAAATGTACCAATGATGGCAATGGATGCAATAGTAAGGCCCACTAAGTTCTCTGTGACATCTTTGTCAGAGTTTATCAAAACCACAGTAAGAAGTATGAGTATGGGCACCTCTGTCATGAGCAAAAGATACATGACCCAAGTTCCTCTGTAGTTTTGATTTTCATTGAAGACTCTATTAGCCATTTTATTGATGTAAGGTTCCTACATTCAAAACCGGGCTGGCACTCTTATCAGAGCAAAGAACAACCATCAAGTTGGATACCATGGTAGCTTTTTTATCCTCATCAAACTCAATAATATCTTTCACTTTGAGATCTTCTAAAGCCATTTCCACCATACCAACAGCCCCTTCTACAATTTTCTGTCTCGCTGCTACGATTGCAGTGGCTTGCTGTCTTTGAAGCATGGCTGAGGCGATCTCTGAAGCATAGGCCAAGTGGGAAATTCTGGCTTCAATTACTTTGATCCCGGCATGATTAAGTCTTTCTACAATCTCTTCCTCTAAGGAATGATTTACTTCTTCCACACCTGAACGTAGGGTGACCTCTGCCTCTTCATCTTCAAAATTATCGTAAGGATAGGATCCGGCCATTTTTCTAACTGCCGCATCCGATTGGAGATGAACAAAGTTTTCATAATCATCCACATCAAAAGTGGCCTTGAAAGTGTCTTCCACTTGCCAAACTACGATGGTACCAACCATGACTGGATTACCGATTTTGTCATTTACCTTCAATGGCTTGTTTTCAAAGTTTCTTACCCGAAGTGAAATTTTCTTCTTGGTCATAAAAGGGTTGACCCAGAAAAAACCGTTTGCTTTCACTGTTCCCTTGTATTCTCCAAACAAGAGTAATACCATGGCTTTATTAGGCTCCACTATAAAGTAGCCCGGTATAATGAGAATGAATGCAAAGATTGAAGCGACTCCCAGCACTACTTGTCCATTAATCAATGAAAAGATAGCTGCTGGAATCAAGGCTAGGTTCAATAAAAGAATCACATAGCCTGAGATGGGTTTGGTTATTTTTTCCATTTCAATATGATGTTAAAATGATATCATATTAAATTACGATAGAAAAAATTAAATGTTCAAATTTTTGCAAAAAAAAGCTCCGGAAATTCCAGAGCCTCTTTGGTTTGTGGTCTTCGATTATTTCTTGGTAAAAAGAGAATCAACAAACTCCTTTCGATTGAAGATTTGCAGATCAGTCATTTTTTCCCCAACCCCTATGTATTTAACCGGAATTTTGAATTGGTCAGAAATACCAATAACTACTCCACCTTTGGCTGTTCCGTCTAACTTGGTAATGGCCAAGGATGTGATTTCCGTTGCCTTGGTAAACTCTTTTGCTTGAATGAAGGCATTTTGTCCCGTAGACCCATCCAGTACGAGTAATATCTCATGAGGTGCATCAGGGATAAACTTTTGCATTACCCGCTTGATCTTGCTCAACTCATTCATCAGGTTAATTTTCGTATGAAGTCTACCTGCAGTATCTACAATTACAACGTCTGCTTTTTGATCAACTCCTTGTTTGACTGCATCAAAAGCAACAGAAGCTGGATCAGTATTCATCCCGTGAGAAATTACAGGTACTCCTACACGATCGCCCCAGAGAATCAATTGATCCACCGCAGCTGCTCTAAAAGTATCAGCAGCTCCTAAAATCACATTTTTACCGGCACTTTTAAAAAGGTTAGCGAGTTTTCCGATAGTGGTTGTTTTGCCAACTCCATTCACCCCAACAACCATTATGACATAGGGCTTTTTGTCTTCAGGTAAATCAAAGTCTAGAAAATCCTGTGAATTATTCTCTTCCAACAGAGCCGCTATTTCCTCTTTCAAGATAACATCCAGCTCCTCTGTATTCAGGTATTTGTCACGAGCTACTCTTTCCTCAATTCTTCGGATGACTTTGATTGTGGTGTCAACACCCACATCAGAGGTGATTAGGATCTCCTCCAGCTCATCCAATACATCTTCATCCACCTTGGATTTCCCAACTACAGCTTTACTGAGTTTGGAAAAGATATTGTCGCTGGACTTTTGAAGTCCTTGATCTAGACTTTCTTTTTTATCCTTTGAAAAGAAACCAAAGATTCCCATGATAGTATGATTTAAAAGTGGAATATAATGAAAAAGTCCCTGCTGACCGATGGACAGAGGGACTAGAAATCATTACGATGCTTTTGGCAAATTATTTCTTAAGGGTATCCTGAACCAATGTGGAAGGAACCATTTCTTCTCTGAAGGTGTATGCACCGGTCTTCTCAGACTTCACGGCTCTAATCACTTTGGCGTAAGACACGCCACCTTCTTTTTTTAGGGTTGCTACTACTTTCTTAGCCATATCTTTGTCGTTTTATCGGATTGAATCCGAGCTTAAATTACTTAATTTCTTTATGAACAGTAACTTTCTTAAGAATAGGGTTGAATTTTTTCAACTCCAATCTCTCAGTTGTATTCTTTCTGTTCTTGGTAGTGATGTATCTGGAAGTACCTGGCATGCCAGAGTTCTTGTGCTCTGTGCATTCCATTATCACTTGTACTCTATTTCCTTTCTTAGCCATCTTCTTATTCTTTTATTGCGTCGTGACTTTGATTATCTGATTACAATCATTCCTTTATCCTGCGCTTCTTTCAAAACTGCAGTGATACCTTTTTTGTTGATCGTCTTCAATGCTTTAGAGCACACTTTTAAAGTGATCCATGCATCCTCTTCAGGTACGTAGAAAGTCTTCTTATGAAGATTTGGGTAAAATCTACGCTTCGTTTTGTTGTTTGCATGGGACACGTTGTTACCTACTCGAGGTCTTTTTCCGGTAATGTCACAAACTTTTGCCATGATTATGTATCGTAATTTGTATGCGTTTCTGTAATGAGTCTGCAAATATCGGAACTTTTTGGGAATTAACAACAAAGGCTTTTAAAAATATCCAGGAATATTTTCAGCCTTTGGGATATGGACAGTGTTTGCAGCCACTGCCACAGCAATAACCGCGTTTGAGGTGGTACTTTTCTGTGAAGACCATCAGGCCTTGCTCATTCAAATAATAATCTCCCGGCTCCAAGGCAGGTAATTTACCCTGCTTCTTTTCTGATTTCATAGTAGCCCTCTTCTGCATTTGTTATATTTGCATTAGAGGAATTAATTAAGAACTCAAATTTACGAAAAAACATGGAGACTATCACTTCGAGCAAGCAGGCAATCGCCTTGGAAGATAAATATGGAGCACATAATTACCATCCTTTGCCTGTGGTATTAAGCAAGGGTGAGGGGGTGTTCCTATGGGATGTGGAAGGAAAAAAATATTATGATTTCCTATCTGCTTATTCCGCGGTCAATCAAGGACATTGTCATCCTCGTATCAAAGATGCATTAATTGAGCAGGCTGGAACTCTTACTTTGACTTCCAGAGCTTTTTATAATGATGTACTTGGGCCTTTTGAAAAATATATCACCGAGTATTTTGGCTTTGACAAAGTGCTACCGATGAATACCGGTGCGGAAGGCGTGGAAACAGCCATCAAAATCGCCAGAAAATGGGGCTATGAAAGAAAAGGAATTGCTGAAAACAAAGCCAAAATCATAGTTGCTGAAAACAACTTCCACGGAAGAACCACTACTATCATTTCATTTTCCAATGATGCTAATGCTAGGAAAAACTTTGGTCCTTATACTGATGGATTCATTCGCATACCTTATAATGATATAACAGCATTAAAGACCGCTTTGCAACAGGAAGATGTAGTTGCATTTTTGGTGGAGCCTATACAAGGTGAAGCTGGAGTGTATACACCAGCAGATGATTACATCAGACAAGCGAAGGCAGCCTGTCAGGAGCAAAATGTGCTGTTGATTGCTGATGAAATTCAAACTGGAATAGCAAGAACCGGGTCTTTATTGGCAGTTTGCGGTGATTGTACTTGCCAAGGCCATTGTGAAAAGCAGGAGACTTATACAAAACCAGATATGCTGATTTTGGGGAAGGCAATTTCAGGGGGCTTCTATCCAGTTTCTGCAGTATTGGCAGATAAAGAAATTATGGATGTGATCAAGCCTGGTCAGCATGGATCTACTTTTGGAGGAAATCCTCTGGGGGTAAAAGTAGCTATGGCAGCTTTAGAGGTTGTTCGCGATGAAAAATTAGCCCAAAATGCCAGGAAACTTGGACAACTTTTCAGGGATCGCATGCAAAAAATGGTGGACAAATTCCCGATTGCAAAATTGGTTCGTGGCAAAGGGTTATTGAATGCTGTTGTCATTAATGACTCTGAAGATAGTTCTACAGCATGGGATATTTGTGTGAAACTCGCAGAAAATGGTCTCTTGGCAAAACCAACGCATGGGAATATTATCCGCTTTGCGCCACCTTTGGTAATGACCGAGGAGCAATTGCATGAGTGCTGCGATATTATAGAAAGAGTAATTGCTGAATTCAACCGATAATTTCTTGTCATTTCTATTAGTCGCTTTTCATTTAAATATGGAAAGCGACTCTTTTATTATATAACTATGGGTAAAGCAGTGATTTTTGATATGGACGGCGTGATCTGTCATACCAATCCATTTCATTCTATGGCATTCAAAGAGTTTTTTGCAAAAAGAAACTTATTTCCAACGGAAGAAGAATTTGCGGCCCATATGTATGGGAAAAGTAACTCATATATAATGAGTCATTTCTTTGGGAGAAAAATAGAAGGAGAGGAGCTATTGATTTTAGAAGATGAAAAAGAAGGTTTGTTTCGTGAAATCTATCAGCACCATGTCAACCCAATTGATGGTTTCTTGGAATTTTTTCACGGTCTGAAAAAAAATAACCTAAAAACAGGAGTAGCGACATCAGCACCTAAAGCAAATCTGGAATTAATTGCTGGGAAGCTGGATCTATTTCCGCATTTTGAATCCAGCATGGCAAGTGAGGATGTGAATAAACATAAGCCTGACCCGGAAGTTTATCTGAAGTCTGCTTCAAATCTTAAGGTAAAGCCGGAGAACTGTTTGGTGTTTGAGGATTCTTTTTCTGGTATAACAGCAGGATTGAATGCGGGGATGAGGGTAGTGGGGGTTCTTTCTTCACATCAAAAGGAAGAGTTGCCGCCATGTCATTTATATATTAACGATTACAAGGAGCTTGATGTAAAAACTGTAATTAGACTTATCGAGGATTAATTTTTCATAGGGAAGTGAAACTTTTTTTATCTAAACTTCAAAAAATTCAAAAAACGGCTTGATTGTTTACTAATAATCTAAGGAGAGTAACGAATTGATAATATACGGGTAACAATACAGACACTTTTAAAGTGGTACTTTGCAGCGCTGTACAATTTATTATTCATTAAATCTTCCTGCCATGCGAAGGATTTTCGCAATCACTGCTTTATTGGCGGTGATGACCATTACTGCTCTCTCTGCAAGAGGAGAGCAAGGTGACTCTATACCTTCCAAGGTAGTACCATCGCCAAGCCCGACAAAGGGATGGTATGAAACGCTCAGATTACGAGGTTATGCCCAGTTAAGATACAACGGGCTATTCGAGACTAACCCTAACTTGGCGTGTGATCAGTGTGATAAATCCTGGGGAGGAGAAGGTGGAGGTTTTTTCTTCCGTCGAATTCGACTTGTGTTTTTTGGGCAAATCCATGAAAGGGTTTATTTATATATTCAGCCAGACTTCGCTTCTGGAGGATCCAATTTGGCACAAATCAGAGATGCTTATTTTGATTTAGCCTTGGATGCTAAGCAAGAGTTTCGCTTGCGGATAGGACAGTCAAAGGTTCCGTTTGGCTTTGAAAATATGCAATCCAGTCAAAATAGATTGCCCCTGGATAGACATGATGGGATGAATTCAGCAGTTCCAAATGAGCGAGAGGCAGGTGTTTTCTTTTATTATGCACCCAAAGAAATCAGAGATAGATTTCGATACTTAGTCTCATCTGGACTAAAAGGTTCTGGAGATTACGGAATGTTCGGTTTTGGCCTTTACAATGGTCAGGGTCCGAATGCTCAAGACAGGAATAAGAGCGTTCATGTGGTGTCCAGAATGACTTATCCTTTTCTGATGAAATCTGGACAGATCATAGAGGCCTCATTTCAAGGGTATTCGGGCAAATATATTGTTCGACCAAGTGCAGCAATTGATGCGGGTCAGAATGAATTCAAAGATTATCGATATGGACCTTCTTTAATTATTTATCCTCAGCCTTTTGGTTTACAAGCAGAGTATAACTGGGGTGTGGGGCCAGAATATGACCCTGAGTCAGGTAAAGTGGTTGAAGCTCCTCTAGGTGGGGGGTATATTTTGGCCAATTATCAAATTAAAGCAGGAGAAAGGTTGATTATTCCGTTTACTCGTTACCATTATTATAAAGGAGGAAAGAAGTTTGAGGCCGATGCAACCAAGCATAGAGTAAAAGAATTTGAAATCGGAGTTGAATGGCAGCCTCATAAAAACTTTGAATTGGTAACGATGTATACTATTTCTGATCGAACTTTCGAGGATTCCTCAAATCCAAATAACAGACAAAAAGGAAGTTTACTTAGGCTTCAAGCTCAAGTGAATTTCTAAAATGAATTTTCCAAAAATTGAAAAAGCAGGGTCTGTCCTGCTTTTTTTGTTTCTATGTAAACTTTATCAGGTAAATTCTCATTAGTAACTTTGAAGAAATTTTGAAAATCCATGAACAGACGCCCAAGAAGAAATCGAAAATCAGAAGTTATCCGGAATATGGTGGAGGAAACCACCTTGTCTGTCAAGGATTTGATTTTTCCAATGTTTTTGGTGGAAGGGAGTGGAAAGAGGATTCCCGTAGACTCTATGCCTGGGATTTATCGGTATTCTACAGATACCCTACTAAGTGAAGTTGAATCCTGCATGAAGTTGGGGATTCAGGCAATTGATGTTTTTCCGGCATATCCTGAAAGCCTAAAGGATGCGATGGCTACTGAAAGCTATAATCCAGAGACATTTTACCTTAAAGCCTTGAGGGAAATAAAGAAAAACTTTCCCGAAATCTGTTTGATGTCTGATGTGGCTATGGATCCTTATAGCAGCGATGGTCATGATGGTATAGTGAAAGATGGAAAGATTTTGAATGATGAAACCTTGGAAATTTTGGGGAGAATGTCATTGGCACAGGCTGACGCCGGGGTTGATATCTTAGGGCCTTCTGATATGATGGATGGAAGAGTGGGCTATATCAGGGAGTTATTGGATCAAAATGGTTTTACGGATACTTCCATCATGTCATATACTGCTAAGTATGCAAGTGCATTTTATGGTCCTTTCCGGGATGCGTTGGATTCAGCTCCGAAGTTTGGAGATAAAAAGACTTATCAAATGAACCCCGCCAATTCTCAGGAGGCACTGGTCGAGGCTGATTTGGATATGGAGGAAGGAGCTGATTTTTTAATGGTTAAGCCTGCTTTGGCTTATTTAGATATTATCAAGCTTTTGAAAGATAATTACCCCTTGCCTATTGCAGCTTATAATGTGTCAGGTGAATATAGTATGCTGAAAGCTTCAGCAGAGAAAGGTTGGCTCGATAATGATCGTGCCATGATAGAAATGCTTACAAGTATCAAGAGATCAGGAGCTAAGATTATCCTAACTTATTTTGCAAAGGAGTTTGCTGAGCTTTCTAAGTAAATATATGGTTTGTTTTAAGCCCAAGAGCCTGAAATTTTTCAGGCTTTTTTATTTTTCAGGTTAAAAATCAAACCAATTTTTCAATTAAAATTGAATTTTTTTTAGGGTTTGATAAAAAAAAATACTGATTTTTTAAAATTTATATATTTGATAATCCTGATGCTTTAGTATTAAATTAAGTTTTTTTCGGTTTTTCAGAATAATAGTTCGATAAGGAGTTATTTAATTTTTATTTATTCTGATTTCTATTTCCCGCAACCGATTTCAAAAAATAATACTTATCTATTCGAAATATTATTTTATTAATTATCTGGTTTATAAAAGCATCTATTTTGAATCATTTTTTGAAAAATCGTTAATATTTGGCTCAAAAATCAATTGAAAATTCAAGTAATTATGACTTTTTATAAAAATGTGATTTGTTTTTTAATCAAAAATTAAATTACATTCGTTCAAAGCTTTTGCTTTCAAACCTATCGAAAATTTTGAAATAAGTTCAAATTTTAATCTCAAACCTATGAAGTATTTCGCAACCCTGTTGGCCAATGATGTGGCCGCGATGGATCTCTCTTTGGAGATATCCCAAAACATCCTCACGACGAACAATGTCTGGATGATGCTTTCCACCGCCTTGGTATTTATTATGCACCTCGGATTTGCTGGAGTGGAAGCAGGATTTGGCCAAGCCAAAAACACGGTGAACATCCTGTTCAAAAACACCGTCACTCCAATTATCGGAATTATCTCCTATGCCGCCATTGGATTTTATCTAATGTACCCAGGCTTTGAAACTCCAGGGTGGCTAAGTTTTGATTTTGCCGGTTGGAACATGTTCTGGTTTTCACCTGCCAGTGCTGATGTAAGTTCTGCTTATGCAGATGGTGGCTACACCTATTGGACAGATTTCTTGTTCCAAGCCATGTTTGCTGCAACAGCTGCCACCATTGTATCTGGCGCAATAGCCGAGCGTGTGAAACTAGGTGCCTATTTGGTGTTTACTCTCTTCTTTGTTGGAATTGTTTATCCTTTGATAGGCAGCTGGAAATGGGGTGGAGGTGCATTGGATGCCATGGGATTCTATGACTTTGCTGGAAGCACGCTAGTTCACTCTGTAGGTGGATGGGGAGCCTTAGCCGGTGTGATCTTGGTTGGCCCTCGAATCGGTAAGTACGTAAACGGAAAAATTGTAGAAAAGCCTGGCGCTTCTGTGCCTTTGGCAGTAATCGGTGTATTCTTACTTTGGTTAGGCTGGTTTGGATTTAATGGTGGCTCTGTGCTATCCGCTGATCCTGGATTGGTTTCCTTTGTCTTGGTAACTACTTCTCTTGCGGCCTGTGCAGGAGGATTGGGTGGATTCCTTACAGCCTACTTTGCTTTCAAGAGATTAGACTTAGGGATGGTTTTGAACGGTATTCTGGCTGGTCTTGTAGCCATTACAGCTGGAGCCGATGTGATTAACCCAGGTTCCGCAGTGTTAGTTGGTTTAATCGGAGGGGTTTTGGTAGTGCTTTCTGCCATCCTTTTAGATAAATTTCACCTGGACGATGTAGTAGGAGCCGTGTCGGTTCACCTGACCTGTGGGGTTTGGGGAACATTGGCAGTGGGTATTTTTTCCACTAATCCTGAGCATACATTGCTAACTCAACTTATCGGTGTTGCAATCTGTGGCGTTACTGCCTTTACTGCAGCTTTTGTAATCTTCTTTGTTTTGAAGAAGACGGTTGGTATCCGTGTCTCTGAAGAGCACGAGCGTACAGGTCTTGATTCCCACGAACATGGAATCAGAGGTTACACTATCGTTTACGACGAATAGTATCAAAAAAATAAAGAACCCCGCCCGTAGAAAAAAATGCGACTCTCTTTCAAGCGGGCAGGGGTCCTATTGGTCAACTCTATCATTCACCAACACTCAAAATTAAAATGAAAAATACATTACTACTAATCCTATGCATAGTTGTTTCTTCCTTCCATGTATCTTTTGCTCAAGAAGAAACTGAAAAAGCTCCTCCCGCTTTGACACTTTCCGGTTCTGTCGATGCGTATTTCAGAACTAATCTCAATGCACCTAATAAAGGTGAAAACATCATGGCTCCGGCCACTTCTTTCGGAAATCTCCCTGGATTTTCATTGGGTATGGCAAATATTATAGCCACTTATGAGGGCGATAAGATTGGAGCTGTGGTTGATTTAGTATTCGGCCCAAGAGGCGAAGACGCCGTTTTTGGATCTCCACTTTATGCAGGAGGAATGGCTGGAAGCTCCCAGATTATCAATCAGATGTATGTCTATTGGAATGCGAGTGACAAAGTGACTTTCACTTTGGGGAACTTTAATACCTTCTTGGGTTACGAAGTGATCTCTCCGACTGGAAATTTTAATTACTCGACTTCCTACATGTTTTCTTATGGACCTTTCTCTCATACAGGCTTGAAGGCTGATATCGCACTTTCTGATAAATTTTCTTTCATGGCCGCTGTGATGAATCCGACAGATATGACGGAGTTTAACCTAAATGGGACCTATACGCTAGGAGCTCAGTTGGGGTATTCAACTGATGCAGGAAGTACATTCTTGAATGTGGTTTACGGAGATCAGGACGGGAAACTAAGCAACGACGGATCATTAATTTCCGGGCAAACTTCCGGAGGAAATACCTTTCAGGTAGATTTGACTACGGGCTTTAATCTAACTGATGCCGTGTATTTAGGTGTAAATACCACCTATAACACCACTTCTTCTGGAGAGTTTTTCAGTGGTTCGGACGTGCAAGACTCCGAAGGTGATGGTTATGGTTTTTATGGATTTGCTGGCTACTTGCAAGCTACAACTTCTGAAAAATTTGCCTTGGGCTTACGAGGTGAGTACTTCAGCGTATTCAACTCAGGTTTGGACGGTGTTGTAGGATTAGATAGTTCCGGTGATGGAAATGTATTTGCGGTGACTCTTTCAGGGAATGCAAAAATTGGCAAGAATTTGACCCTAATTCCTGAAATCCGATTGGATACCATGGGGAATGAATTCTTTATGAATAAAGATTTGGCTGCAACCAAAAATCTTTCTTCGTTTTTACTGGCTGCAGTATTTGCATTTTAAGCTAATAAACAGGGTCTATTGTTGTGTGAAAGCCGGGGTGATTTTCGCCTCGGTTTTTTTTATTTTATAATTTCTTTAAGATTTTCAGATCAAATGGAATGATGAACAAACAATAATGCTGCGATTTTTCAATTATTGGGATGAAATTAAAACTGAATAGAAAATAAGTTTTTGAACATTTTTTAAAATTTAATTTCTAATCATCGAATTTTTTGGAGAAAAAATATTGAAAAGTGAAACAATTTCTTTTTTCTGCTGTATATCTTTGTACAACCCAAATATACAGATATGAAAAAGTTATTGCTCTTTCTATCAGCCTTTTGTATCCTAGGTTTCGCTCAAGCACAAAGCTTATCCAAAGGACCTAAAGCCAAAAATGCTAAAGTCTGGAAAACCCAAGATAAGTCGCTCAAAGTTGTTTTCCATTCTTCTCCTCAAACTCTAACCGGAGCAGAAGCTAAAAATTTTAAGCAGTGGAATTCTGAGTCGGCAAAACTTCAGATTAGAACTAGATCGGAAATCAACAATCCTAAAGGTCTCGAAGCTAAAAACAGAAAGGTCTGGGAGGAATCTCAAAAAATCCAGGTTAATTCCAAGGCATCCTATATTGAGCCTAAATCCATGAGGAAGAAAAAACTCTGGTGGCATTAAAAAAGAAAGCTCGGTTTATATACCGAGCTTTTTTAATTATAGGTCTTGTTCTCTTTCCAGCATCAATACAGATGCCTGTGAGACTATAAAGTATTTTTCTCCTTCGTACATTACTTCGTGAGCCCCAGAAAGAAGGAATATTGCTAAGTCTCCTTCTTTTGCCTGTAGAGGGACATACTTTACTTTTTCTTCATTTTCCATCCAGGGTTCATGATCATCTGCAGGCATTGGAATAGGATATCCCGGGCCTGCCTTTATGATGTAGCCTTGTTGAACTTTTTCTTTTTCCTGAACTCCAGGAGGCAGATAAAGTCCGGTGCTTGTTTTTTCGTTGGGTTTTTTCAGGCGAATTAATACTCTGTCCCCCACTACAATTAGCTTTTTCAATTTATTGTCTGCCGTGAGTTGCATAATCGAATGATTATTGATGAAAAAAGCCAAGAGTCGAGATACTATTATCTTGATCCTTGGCTCTTAAAAGGATTAGGCATCCGCAATTGACGGATGCCTAAGTTGGTTTAGTTTATTATTTCTTGTCTTCGTTTACTTCTTCGTAATCTACATCAGAAACTCCGTCACCGGCATTTTCTGCTCCAGATGAAGCTCCTGCATCAGCACCCGGCTGAGCTCCAGCTCCCTGAGTTGCATTGTAGATTTCTTGTGAAGCTGCTTCCCAAGCCTTATTCAAGCCTTCCATGGCAGAATCAACTCCAGCCAAATCTTGAGACTGATGAGCGGCTTTCAAAGTGTCAAGTGCTCCTGAAATGGCAGTTTTGTTACCTTCAGAAAGTTTGTCACCATATTCTTTCAACTGCTTTTCAGTTTGGAAGATCAAGCTATCAGCTTGGTTCAACTTTTCGATTTTTTCTTTCTCAGCTTTATCAGCAGCTGCATTTGCTTCTGCCTCTTTCTTCATTCTGTCGATTTCTTCCTGAGAAAGACCAGAAGAAGCTTCTATTTTAATCTTTTGCTCTTTGCCAGTTCCTTTGTCTTTAGCAGACACATTCAGGATACCATTCGCATCGATATCAAAAGTAACTTCAATTTGAGGTACTCCTCTTGGTGCTGGCGGAATATCCGTTAACTGGAATCTACCAATAGTTCTGTTATCCTTCGCCAATGGTCTCTCACCTTGTAGGACGTGAATATCTACTGCTGGCTGATTGTCAGCTGCTGTAGAGAAAACCTCTGATTTTTTGGTTGGGATAGTCGTATTTGCTTCAATTAATTTGGTCATTACTCCACCCATGGTTTCGATACCAAGAGAAAGAGGAGTTACATCCAATAGCAATACATCTTTCACTTCTCCAGTCAAGACACCACCTTGAATAGCAGCACCGATAGCTACTACCTCATCAGGGTTTACACCCTTAGAAGGTTTCTTGCCGAAGAATTTCTCTACTTCTTCCTGGATTTTTGGTATTCTGGTAGAACCACCTACCAAGATTACTTCATCTATGTCAGATGGAGACATTCCTGCATCTGACAAAGCCTTTTTACATGGCTCCATAGATCTTTTAACCAAATCCTCTGAAAGTTGCTCAAACTTAGATCTGCTTAAGTTTCTCACCAAGTGCTTAGGGCCTGACTGAGTGGCAGTAATGTAAGGAAGGTTGATTTCTGTAGATGAAGAGCTGGATAATTCAATCTTTGCTTTCTCAGCTGCTTCTTTCAATCTCTGAAGAGCCATCGGATCTTTTCTCAAATCGATTTGCTCTTCAGCTTGGAATTCAGAAGCCAACCAGTTGATGATTACTTGGTCGAAGTCATCACCACCCAAGTGTACGTCACCGTTGGTAGACTTTACTTCAAATACACCATCGCCTAATTCAAGAATTGAAATATCGAATGTACCACCACCAAGGTCATACACTGCGATTTTCATGTCTTGGTTTTTCTTATCCATACCATAAGCCAATGCAGCTGCAGTAGGCTCGTTGATGATACGCTTTACTTCCAAACCAGCGATTTGACCAGCTTCCTTCGTAGCTTGACGCTCTGCATCATTGAAGTAAGCTGGTACTGTGATTACCGCTTCTGTTACTTCCTGTCCCAAGAAGTCTTCCGCCGTGCTCTTCATTTTTTGAAGAATCATCGCAGAAATCTCCTGAGGAGTATATGATCTGTCACCGATTTTTACGGCAACTGTATCGTTTGATCCTTGTTCTACTTTATAAGAAGCGTGTTTTTTCTCTTCTGATACTTCAGAGAACTTCTTACCCATAAATCTCTTTACGGAGGAAATGGTATTGCCCGGGTTGGTAATTGCCTGACGCTTTGCAGGATCACCCACCTTGCGCTCTCCATTTCCATTGTCAAGAAAAGCCACAATTGATGGAGTGGTTCTTCTTCCTTCACTGTTTTGGATGACTACAGGCTCGTTACCCTCCATTACAGCTACGCAGGAGTTGGTGGTACCCAAGTCAATGCCTATAATTTTTCCCATGATTATAAATTTTAATTTAGTTGCTGAATTAATACGTCTCCCTATCTTCAATGCTTATGCCAGCCCATATTTTTCTTTTATTCGTGTCACAATGGCAGAAAACAAGACAATTTTTTAGCTGGATTTTCAGTTTTTGACAAGACAGTTCGGAATTTGGCTGAGATTATGACAGACAAAAAAATATTGTGCCATGCAACTTTGATTGGCTATGTAGCATCTTAAGATTATGAGAAAAGTAATTTTTAGATCCTTCAAATCGGAAAAAGCTAAATGGGTGTTTGTTTTGCTTCTAGGGTTCTCATTTTGGAGCATTAGGGAGTTGTTCCAGACTTATTTATGTAATTGGGAGACTTGGGAAAGCTGGATTCCTGATTATCATTTTTTAGACTTTAAACGAGTATTGTTTACGATTTTTAGCAAATAGTGCCTTTTTCCAAATACAGGCTGTTTTGATTCCAACTTTCGCTTTTATAAAATGTAGGCTGGAAAAGAAGATTCTCAGCTAAACCTGTTTTATCTTAAAGGGTTAAAAAAAAACGTATATGAGTCAGGGTATTTTTCTACAGGATATTTATATATATCCCATCAAATCATTGGGAGGAATTCGAATGGAGGTCTGTCGGGTGGAGGAAAGAGGATTTCAATTTGACAGAAGATGGATGCTGATTGATCCTCAGGGAATGTTTGTAACTCAGAGAGAATACCCCCAGCTGGCCTTGTTAAAAGTACAGTTGGAATCTGATTTTCTGAGAGTTTATTCTTCAGAAAGACCTGAGGATTATATTCAAATCCCTTTGATTTTGGAGGGTTATGAATCAGTGGAAGTAGTAGTCTGGGATGATACCATGCTCGCCAAAAAATTAGATCCGAATATCGATAAATGGTTTTCTGAAAAATTGGGCATGGAGGTTCATTTGGTCAAAATGCCTGAAACTACCCATAGACTTGTGAGTCCTAAGTACGCTGTTAACAATGAGTCTGTCAGTTTTGCAGATGGTATGCCGTATTTACTGATAGGACAAGAATCCTTGGATGATCTAAATTCCAGATTGGAAAGCTCTGTGCCTATGGATAGGTTTAGACCTAACTTAGTTTTCAGTGGAGCCAAAGCTTATGAGGAAGATTCTTGGAAGACGCTTAAGGTAGGCGAGGTCGATTTTCAAATTGTGAAACCTTGTGCCCGCTGTGTGATGACTACCATAGATCAGGAAAATGCAACAAAAAGTAAGGAGCCTCTTAAAACTCTAGCCGGCTATAGAACTTTCAATAATAAAGTACTTTTTGGGCAGAATATGGTAGCACTTTCTCATGGTATACTCAAGGTGGGAGATCAGGTTAGCATCCAATAAAAAAGAGCCCGAAGGCTCTTAATCATTTAAAACTTTTTACTGTTTGGATAAATACTTTGACCATTTCAGGGTCTATATCTGGATATACTCCGTGTCCTAAATTCGCAATATGTCTGCCGCCTTTAAATTGCTCCATCATTTGTACAGTGGCGGTTCTTACTTGGTCGGGGTTGCCATATAGAGCAGCAGGATCCAGATTTCCTTGTAAAGTCTTATTTTCTCCAATCATCTTTCTGGATTCAGAAATCCCCATATTCCAATCCAAGCCTATGGTTTCACAGTTTAATTTCCCCATGGCTTCTCTTGCGAAAAAGGCTCCCTTTGCAAAAACTGTTTTAGGAACTTCATTTACTGCATCACAGATTTGTCGGATATATCGAAGAGAAAATTCTTCATATTGTTCTGGCCCTAATATTCCTGCCCAACTATCAAAAATCTGAACTAAGTCTGCACCTGCTTGAATTTGAGCTTTGAGATAGTTGACAGTGCTGTCAGTAATCATCTGAAGCAATTGGTGTGATAATTTAGGCTCTGTATAGAGCATCGCTCTGGCTTTGGAGAAAGTTTTGCTGCCACTTCCCTCAACCATATAGGCAAAAATTGTCCATGGAGCTCCTGCAAATCCGATTAGAGGAACTCGTCCATTCAATTCTTTTTTGGTGATTTCTATGGCTTTAATCACATAACTCAAGTCATTTGCTCCATCAGCGACCCGAATTTTTTGAAGATCAGAAGCCGAGCTCACCGTGTTTGGAAACCAAGGCCCTCTTTTCTCTACCATTTCATAAGGTAATCCCATTGCTTCCGGAATTACCAAAATGTCTGAAAAAATGATCGCTGCATCCACTCCCAAAAGATCAACAGGCTGAATGGTCACCTCAGCCGCTAGCTCTGGAGTTTGCGCTAATTCGATAAAACCGGAAACAGATTCTCTTACCGCTCTGTATTCCGGAAGAATTCTACCAGCCTGGCGCATGAGCCAAACAGGAGTTCTCTCCACTTTTTCACCTTTTGCTGCTCTCAGCAGCAGATCGTTTTGGATTTGCATGGTGCAAAGATAGGAAGCAAATAATATTTGGCTGATAATTCTTCCACATAAAAAAAGACCGGAATCAAGTTCCGGTCCTAATTTTCTTTAAAGTGCACAGTTGTTTTTAATTTCTAGGATAGGTTTTTATAAAATCCTCTTCTTCTATTCCATAATATTCCATAGTAGCTGAGTAATACGAGTAGTCCATTCTAAAGTTGGCAGGATCTGCAGGAATTACAATTGCACGGAAAATTTGATTTTGGGTGAAATCTGAACCTAAAGTGGAAGGATCAATTGCGCCATCTAAGAAGCAAATCACATCTCTTCGGGTAAAGTCAAAATTATAAACCAAAATACCATTGTCCAGATAATAAGTTTGAGGCATTAGTCTCCAAATGTCTTCACCTTCAAATTCTCCTACTAATAAGTAAACCAGGACCTTATCACTTGCTAAATTGGCAGAAGGAAATGTGAATGAAATTTGGTAATCATTGGCGGCTGTAAAATTGCCCCCAAATTCAAAGGCTTTTCCTACAATAGTTACTCCATCTAAACCATCCAATCCCGGAGGTCCTGGAGGTCCCATTGGACCTTCACATGCCTGAAAAGCCAATAAGGCTATAAGGCTGAAAATTGCGCTAAGTCTTTTCATGTTTATTTATGGGTTAAGTGATTAAAAGAATTTAAACTAGATCGAAAACTTAGAGACGCAACTCTTGTTCAAAATAGTTTAGTTTATTAAAATATTATTTGGCAATTGATTTAATCTTTAACACGAAATTTCGGGATAGAAAGTTGGTTAAAAATCCTTAAGAGGAGATTTACTCCTTTACTGGAGCGATAACTCTTACCTCACTTTCGGAAATAATCTGGTCAATATATATTCCGGTCAAAGTCAGGTTGGCAGAGTCAGCATAAGTTTTTAATTCCTCCTTCACAGTTTCCGGTCCAGGCATCACCCATTTATTTCCCCTAATCGTAGCAAGTAAATAGCTTGATTCAGCAAAAATCCGGGTTTCATATTTCTCGCCTGTGAGCGATTGATTTAATCCGATGAATACTTTCATTGTGTCTAATTTACCTGCCGGCTCCACTTCATAGATGGTATGAAGGCTAGATCCTGGACGTAAGTTTTTTTGCCCTTCCATTTCCTTAAAGGCTTCTGCAAGCTTCTCATCTTGAGGTATGCCTACAAAATAGATTCCGCTGAGAGGTGGAGGCGTTTTTTGCTCCCAAGTAATTTCAATTGGATTTTTTCCTCCAAGATTTACAAAAACGTAATAGGCTGAAGCTCCTAGAAAAAAAAGAACCAATAGAATTACAAAAACCTTCTTTACCATAATCAGAATAAGTATCGAACTCCAATGCCGCCTTGACCTTTGATATGGCCCACTCTATCCAACAGCTCCAAAAAGAATCCTACCTCTGCGAAAACTGAAATAGGGGCTTCACTGAAATAATATTCCGCTCCCCCGAATAGCTCAGGCCCAAAATCAATATTGCTTCTTTCTTCTGTCCTTGGTACTAGTCCGGGACCTCCGACCTGGCCTTGGCTGTAGGTGTAATTCACCCTCGTGGAGCGCAATTGTGCACCTATCCCTGCATAGCCTAAAAGATAGCCTTCAGTGATCTCAAACATATCTGTGATGTCTTCATGCAAAGCTATTCTTCCATGGATGGATGCTCCTTTTTTGGCACTGTGACCAATGTAAAAGGCATTGGATGCAGGAGGATTATTTTCAAAATCTCTCTGATAATAAGAGTTTCCATTGACTCCTCCGCTTCCGACCATCAGTTCCCAGGAAATGTAGTCATCAAAGAAGTCTTTGTAAGTCAAAGAAAATGGTTCTCCTAGACGAACGCCTGCTCCTCTTTCCTGTGCCATAGCAAAAAAAGGCAACAGAAATAAAAGTGTTACTAATCTGTATTTCACGATAATAGTTGGTTTTTGAACTTCTAAGCAAAATTCGGGCTAAATAGCCATCGTTTTCAATTGCATTTGATGCAATTGGGTATAATAGCCACCCTGATTCAGTAAAGAATCGTGCGTTCCCTGCTCCACTATTTCACCTTTATGCAAGACGATAATTTTATCTGCTTTTTGGATAGTGGAAAGCCTGTGAGCAATGACAATGGAGGTTCTCCCTTTCATCATCCTCTCTATAGACTCCTGAATTAGTTCTTCTGTCTCAGTATCTACAGAAGATGTCGCTTCATCCAAGATGATAATTTCAGGATTATATACCATTGCTCTAACAAAGGATATCAGCTGACGCTGCCCAACTGACAAAGTCGCACCTCTTTCCATTACATTGTAATCCAAACCTCCTGGAAGGCGCTCAATAAATTTCTTTGCACCAACCATTTCAGCTGCTTCCATTACTTGTTCTCTACTGATATTGGGATTGCCTAAGGTGATGTTGTAGTAAATGGTATTGGAAAAAAGGAACACGTCCTGTAATACAACCCCTATGTGTTTTCTTAAAGTGCTTAATTCAAATTCCCGAATATCTGTTCCGTCGATGGTAATGGAGCCTTTATTGATTTCATAAAAGCGGGAAAGCAAATTGATAATAGAAGATTTCCCAGCCCCTGTAGCTCCGACCAGTGCTACCGTTTGCCCTGGTTTTACTTCGAAATTGATATTTTTTAATACATAATCTTCATCAACATAAGCAAACCAAAGATCTTTGACTTGAATATCTCCTTTGACTTTTTCAGGGCTGAAATTCCCTTCATTAGCAATATGTTCCTTGCTATCCAGCAATTTGAAGATTCTGGAAGAACTCACTACACCCATTTGAAGTGTATTGAATCTATCAGCAATCATCCGAATTGGACGGAAAAAAAGCTGCAAATACATGATAAAGGAAATCAAAACTCCTATTTGGAGTTCCATGCCCAAAACTCCCACAGCCCCATACCATACCACTAATCCAATACCAATGGCTTGGATGATTTCAGCAACCGGAAAATAAATGGAGTAGTATAGAACTGATCGAATGTGCGCTCTTCTATGCTCGCGATTTATTTCTTTGAATTTTTCAAACTCTCTATCCTCCCGGTTGAAAATCTGTACAATATTCATCCCCGTGATGTGCTCCTGAAGAAATGAGTTGAGGTTAGAAACAGCATTCCTCACATCATTGAAAGTCACCTTGATTTTCTCTTTGAAAATGTAGGTCGAAATGATCATCAATGGCAGCGTACATAAACTGACTAAAGTAAGCTTCCAGTCGATATAGAACATCACTCCTAAAATGGTTACTAACTGAAGAAGGTCACCAATAATAGCAGCAAGTCCCTCGCTGAATACATCTGCCAGCGTTTCGATATCGGAGATATTTCTAGTAACCAATCTACCGATAGGGGTGGTATCGAAAAATTTCAATTTTAATTTCAACAGGTGATTGTAGAGCCGAACTCTTAAATCTCGGATGATCACTTGACCGATCCAGCCTGAATAATAGGTGTGTGCCCACTGAACAATAGCCTGTAAAATCATCAGACCCACCAAAATGTAGATCATTCGAATCAGTCCCTGACTATCTCCAATTGCTACATAGTCATCGATGGCGACCTGAATAAAATAGGGTCTTGTTGGGGCCAAAAGGGCCAAAGCAATAGTCAAGAATACCAAAAAATAGAATTGGGCCTTATAAGGCTTTACGTATTGATAAAGCTGCCTCAGTACTTTGGTGTCGACTATTTCGCCGGATGATTCTTTTTCTTTCTGTAAGCTCAAGGTATGCTAATCTAAGTAAATATTTTCCGGATATACGATTTTGCTCAGGAATAGCCCCTTTGCCGGAGCAGCCTTTCCAGCTTTGTTTCGATCTTTGGATTTAATTATTTCATCCATTGATTCCACTGGCTTTTTTCCCAAACCTATATCCACTAAAGTTCCGACAATCGCCCGTACCATGCCACGTAAAAAACGATTAGCGGTTATATGGAATAACAATTCCCCGTCTTTTTGTTCCCAGTGGGCTTGTTTTATTTGACATCTGAAATGATTGACTTCAGTATGGACTTTACTGAAACATTCGAAGTCCTCATGATTCAGTAAAATTAAAGCTGCATCATTCATTTTCTGGAGATCAGGAGTGAAAAAAGAAGTCCACGCAAACTCATCTAAAAATGGGCTTTTTCTGAAAATCATCCTGTAAACATAAGATCTCTCTATCGCGTCGAATCGGGCATGTGCATCATCAGTAACTTTCCTAATCGAATGAATGGCAATTTCCTTAGGAAGAATTCCATTGAGTCCTTTGAGTAATTTTTCCCGGTCAAATTCATGAGAAATATCCACATGACAAACTTGCATGCTGGCATGAACACCGGTGTCAGTTCTTCCGCTTCCCATGATAGTCATGGGTGTTTTAAAATAGGTGCTCAAGGCAGACTCGATGGATTCCTGCACCGTAAAGGCGTTTTGTTGAATCTGCCAACCATGAAAAGGACCTCCATGATAACTCAATTCCAGAAAATATCGCTGAATTCTGCTCATAAGGCGCAAAGATACAATTCCTGCCTGATTCCGATAGCTTCCATAAGGCTTTCCTTGTGAAAGCGGGGATTTGGGCTTTTCTTTGCCAAAAATTATAGAAAAATGATTCAGCGCGTTCAAACCATATTTCTTTTCTTAGTAGTCATCTGTATGGGAGTGACTATTGGTTCAACTCTTTGGATACAAAGCCAAACTGGCTCAGGTACTGGAGATTCTTGGGAATTAACTGCCTTTGTCTTGAATAATGTGGATTCTAGCGGAGAAGTGATTCAATCCTCTTCCAAATGGTATATTGCCACATTAGCTTCATTTGCCGGTTTATTAGCTTTGATTTCAATTTTTCAGTACAAGAATCGAACCCGTCAAATGATGTTTAATATGATCAATAGTTTGATTATGGTAGGCTTGGTTGTTGCCGTGTTTCTTACTACTAATGGGATCAACTCAGCAATCAATGCAGTAGAATCAGGAAGCTATCAGTTAGGTTTTTGGGTAATTTTGGCTGCAATGGTCCTTAATATGCTAGCCAATCGATTTATTAGAAAAGATGAGGCTCTAGTCAGGTCAGTAGATAGAATCAGATAAAAGATGCCCTGAGGATTTAAATTCTCAGGGTTTTTTTATGGGTTTAAAATTTTGCGATGAATTGAAATCTATTTTCATTTCTTAATTTCAGGGCAAATACATTTGACATGAAATTCGAAACCCTAGCAATACATAAAGGAAATACCAATTCGGATAAAAATAATCCGGTTGTTCAACCCATCACACTGAGTACTACTTTCCATCACGGAGAGGGTGAAATGCTTTACACTAGGGCTAATAATCCCAATAGGCAGTCCTTGGAGCAAGTAATTGCTGTTTTGGAAAGGGGAGAAGATGCAGCTGCTTTTTCCTCAGGGAATGCTGCAGGAACAGCTGTTTTTCAGGCATTGGAACCGGGTTCTCACATTGTAGCTCCTGATGACATGTATCATGGACTTCATAATTCCATGACCATGTTATTCAAGGGTGTACATGAGGTAAGCTTTGTTGACATGTCCAATCTTGAAGAAGTGAAAAAAGCAACTCGGCCTAACACTAAACTATTTTGGGTTGAGACTCCTTCCAATCCCTTGTTGAAAGTCACAGACATCAGGAAAATCTCCGAGCTTGCAAAAGCCCAAAAAGCGCTATTGGTATGCGATAATACTTTTGCAACGCCAGTATTTCAAAATCCACTATTGCTTGGCGCAGACATGGTCATGCACAGCAGCACAAAGTATTTTGGAGGGCATAGCGATATCTTAGGTGGAGCCTTGGTTACTAAAAGTAAAAATGATTTTTGGGAGAAAATCAAAACCGTTCAGAAGGTAGGAGGAGCTGTACCTTCCGCGATGGATTGTTATTGGTTGTGTCGTAGCATCAGGACTCTTGCCTACAGAATGAAAGGACATGCTGAGCATGCCATGATTCTGGCAGAATATTTAAGCGTTCACCCAAAAGTAGAAAAAGTACATTATCCAGGATTGAAATCTCATCCGGGACATGAGGTGGCAGCAGGCCAAATGAGCGGGTTTGGAGGAATTGTTTCTTTTCAAATTAAAGGAGATGCTCAAAGGGCAGATCAATTCATCTCTCATCTTCAACTTTTTGCAAATGCAACCAGTCTAGGAGGAGTGGAGAGTTTGATTGAAAGAAGAGCTGCTGTAGAAGGTCCAGATACTAAAACTCCGCCAAATTTGATTCGAATTTCTGTAGGCTTAGAGCATACCGATGATTCGCTGGAGGATTTGGATCATGCTTTTTCCAAGGTTTAATCATTCAAAAGGGTATCCCTTTCTAATCCAGTTGCCTAAACCGCCTTCTAAATGGTATATTTTGCTATATCCATTTTTAGTCAAGAATTCAGAAGCTTGTAAGCTCCTGACTCCTGCGCTACAATAAATCAAGATTTCTTGGTCTTTAGGGAGTTTTAGAATTTGATCCTGAAAATCGGCTCGATAAAAATCGATGGAAATAGCATTGGGAATTTTACCTGATGTGATCTCCTCGGCAGTTCTAACATCTATCAAAAGGGCTTTTCCGGAGGAAAGCTTTTCAGAAAATTCTTTCTCGTCCAGCGAGACAACCGAATTTTTTACTTTTTCAGAGGATTGATTTTCTCCTTTTGGAGTACAGGCCAATACGCTGGTTATGAAGAGAAGTAATAGAGCTAGGTTTTTCATACAGCAAAAAAAAGAAGGTTTCTTCTAATTCTTGGTGATTTTTTTCACATTTCTTCATGAGGAAACAAGGAAAAAGCTGATACAAATCATAGAATTTTTAGAAAATTAGTTTTATACTTAGGGAAGCAAATGGCAAAATGATGAGAATTCCCAAGGCTCAAATATTCGAAGCGTGTAAGCTCAAGCAAGAGCAGATTATTTCTGATTTCAAGACAGAAATATCCAATTTAAAGAGTGAAATCTATGATCGGGATGTTATTCCAAGTCAAGGCGACTCAAGCTCTTCAGAGCGCCATCAGGTCTTGCTCAGATATGAGCAGGAGCTTGAACATTTGGAACAGGAGTTAGGTGTTTTGGATTCTATTTCTGATGAAAAGATTTGTGAAATAGTTGAACTTGGAGCGGTAGTAATTACTGATTCGCTCAGTTTTTTTGTCTCGATTTCTGCTGAAGAGTTGAATGTAAATGGTGATAAAATCTTTGGAATCTCAGTTCAGGCTCCACTGTTTAAGGCCATGAAAGGAAAGAAAAAGGGAGATACTTTTTCCATCAATCAAAAGCAATACGAGATTTCGGATGTCTATTAATTCCCTTTAAAATTGATTGTTTTTCAAGAATTTAGCGAATTATATTAGGATTTTTCTTAACTTTTTAGAGGGTTATATAATAAAAAAGAACCATGCCAGCACAAGCCTTAGAATTAATCTTAGGTAGACAATTTGTAGATAGTCTCAGTATGCCCGCATTTTTGGTAGATACCGAGGGTAATTTATTGTTTTATAATGAACCTGCAGAACAAATTTTCGGACTTCGGTTTGGTGAGACTGGTGGGATGAGAGTAGAGGAATGGTCTACAATTTTTACTCCTACAGATAAAGATGGCAAACTGCTCCCTCCAGAAGGACTACCACTCGTAAAGACCCTGACATCTAAAGAACCGGCCCATGGATCTTTTTATATAGATAATTTGAACGGAGAAAGGATTTTTATCACGGTGACGGCATTTCCAATTATTGGTAGGCCAGATCGGTATCTAGGAGCTATGGCTATGTTTTGGAAAAGCGAAATGCTATGAATATCAAAGTTTGGGGCTGTCGAGGATCCCTTCCTTCTCCAGGACCTGAAAATAATAAATACGGAGGGAATACATCCTGCGTCCAGGTCTACGATGAGGATACCTGTATTATTTTGGATGCTGGCTCTGGTATCCAACGCCTTGGAAGATTTTTGAGTCCTGAAATTAAGGAAATACATATTTTACTGACTCATCTTCACATAGATCACACGATGGGCCTGGGTTTTTTTCTGCCATTATACAATCCAACGGTTGAGGTTCATTTATGGGGACCTTCTTCCAGCACAGATCCTTTGTTACAAAGATTGAGAAGATATTTTTCAGCTCCCTTATTTCCAGTGAGACTTGGAGATCTACCCAATCATCCGATCATTCATGAGTTGAGTATGACTGATTTTGAACTTGGAAGATTTAAAATTAAGTCTGAATACGTATGTCACCCAGGGCCAACTCTCGCGTATAGAATTCAATATGGAGATTCAATTTTTGCCTACATTCCGGATCACGAATTAAGAATTGGGTCAGCTGATTTTCCTAATAATCCAGAATGGACAAGTGGCTTTGAAATCGCAAATAATGCAGACTTACTTTTTCACGATGGGTCATATTCTATCAAGGAGTATCCCCAAAAAATTGGTTGGGGACATAGCGCAGTAAAAGATGTTATTTCATTTGCCCAAATGTGCAAGGTCAAGAGGCTTGCTGTATTTCATCATGAACCCACCAATACCGATCAGCAACTAGATGAGATTCTTATGAATAATTTGAAGGATCAAACATTTGATTTTCAAATTGAGATGTGTATGGAGGGAAATACTTATTCTTTTTAAGGCTATTGGAAACGTTGATTGTCAATTTTCCGGATACCAGTTTCTCAATCTAACTTCTACTTCTGGAGTAGTTCCATTTACCAAGGTTTTAAATTTCTCTACATCACTCAAACCATTTCCTCCTCGGTAATGATAGGGATAAACTATTCCCGGTTTGAATGCTGACACTGCACTTGCAGCCTGTTCTACATCCATGGTGTAAGGAAGATTCATGCATACAAAGGCAACATCAATATTATTTAAGGATCTCATTTCAGGTATGTCTTCTGTATCTCCTGATAGGTAAAAGTTCTTTCCTCCCAGATTCAAAATATATCCATTACCACGTCCTTTTGGATGCCTGGAGTCAGATGTTTCGGGTAAATTGTACATGGGGATAGCCGAAATCCCCACCCCTAAAAGACTTTTAGACTCTCCATTCCCCAAAACTTCTACACTTTTGTATGTATTGGCTGGCAGTTTTTCAGCCACAGCCGAAGGTGCGATAATAATGGCTTGACTGAGATCTAAGCCGTCCAATGTTTCTTGATTATGATGATCTCCGTGAATATCAGTGATTAGTACTATATCTGCATTTTTTTGATTTGAGAATAGCTCTGCACCACCATAAGGATCGACATAAATTGTTAAGTTTTCATATTCCAATACCACTGTCCCATGCAGGATGGGAGTAACTTTTACAGGGGTTTTCTCTGTAGGAATTATATCTTGGGCGAATCCTATACTTGTAAAGAAGAGAAAAAGAATGGTCAGTTTTTTCATGGCGAATGTATTTGGGCTTTAACAAGAAAAGCCTAATTGCTGTTTGGATATTTGATTTAATATCGGGTATTTATCGATTATATTCCACAATCTTTTACAAGATTCACATTATGAAGAAACTTTTAATATCGACTGGCGGAGGTGATTGTCCGGGATTGAATGCAGTTATAAGGGGCATAACCAAAAGAGCTTTACAGGAAGGAGGATGGGAAGTTTGGGGAAGTTTTGAAGCATTTAATGGATTGATGGAAGAACCTTCCAGATTGATCAAATTAGATGAGAAAAATACGGCAGGAATTCATGTTTTGGGAGGGACTATACTAGGAACTACCAACAAGGGGAATCCTATCAGATTCTCCGAAAAGCAAGCTGATGGAAGTATCAAGATAGTTAACAAGATTCCAGATTTGGTGGCAAAATTAAAAGCTGAAGGCTTTGAAGCAGTAATCAATATTGGGGGTGATGGTTCACAGGAAATATCTCAGGCTATGTATGAAGCAGGATTTCCAGTTGTTGGAGTACCTAAAACCATCGATAATGACTTGTCTTCCACAGATTTCACTTTTGGTTTCCAAACTGCCGTTCAGATAGCCACAGATTCATTTGATAGGTTAGTAACAACTGCAGCCAGTCACCATAGGGTAATGATCATGGAAGTGATGGGCAGAAATGCCGGTTGGATTGCGCTTTACACTGCCATTGCAGGAGGAGCTGAAATCTGCCTGATTCCTGAAATTCCCTATGACCTTGATGAAGTGGTCGAAAAAATCGAGTCCAGATATAATAAGGGGAGAGGATTTGTAAACATTGTCATTGCCGAAGGAGCACATGCCAAAGAAGGCTCAATTACTTCCAGCCAGGGAGAAGAGGGGAGGATTTCTGTTCGTCTGGGAGGAGTAGCCTACACCCTCAGTGAACAATTGAAGGCTGCCGGAATTGATGCAGATATCAGAGAGACGGTTCTGGGTCATACCCAGCGAGGAGGAACTCCTATTGCTTTTGATAGAGTGATAGCTTCTGTTTTTGGGGTAAAAGCTTTTGAGTTGGTTTTGGAGAAAAAATTTGGGCAATTAATCGTCCTGTTGAATAATGAGTATACTTCAGTACCAATCAAGGAAGCAATTTCCGCATACAATTATGTAGATCCAAAGGGAACCTTGGTAGAGGCAGCGAAAGGTTTAGGGATTAGTTTTGGAGACTGAAAGTTATAATATTCTGATTCCCTTGGCCATCAAACAAGCAAGAATGGGAATGATAATTAAAAGGATTAATTCAGTATAAATGGACCACCTGACCAACTTGGGGATATTGACAATTTGGTCGGGAAGTCCTTTCCCTTGTTTGATAAAGAAAACAGTAGGATAGATCGATATTAGTCCAATTGCAATAAATAAACCTAGTTTCAAGTGAAAGGTAGGATTCTGGCTGTAAAACTCAGTGGGTTTCCCATATCCACCCAACCAGAGGGTTAAGCCGACGGCAAGGAGCGTTAGAGCCGAAATACCATAAAGTCCATCGATTTTTCCAAGAACTTGAATTTGCTTTCTGTTTAATGATTTTTCTATCAAAAAAAACTCAGCGAATAATGTTCCTGCTAAAGCAAATACGGAAACAAAATGAAGGTAGCGTAACAAAATCTCCATGATAAAAATGATTGAACCTCAGGAAATATCGCTATTTATGAAATGAAATCAAATGGTTATTTATCAGTAATAAGGAGGGATTAGAAAGTCAGAATGACCAGATTATACAAAGGGGATAATTTCTCTTTTGGTGATTTTTTTCATTTCAAATTTTTTATTTCTGACTTTCTTTTACCCTGCCCATCCTTCTCTATCCAGGCTTCTGTATTGTATGGCTTCTGCTAGGTGTTCTACTTTAATATCGGCTGAATCCGCAATATCAGCAATGGTTCTGGCTACTTTCAGGATTCTGTCATAGGCTCTGGCTGATAAGCCAAGCCTTTCCATAGCAGTTTTGAGTAGAGCCTTGCCAGCTTCATTAATTTGGCAAACTTCCTTCACCATATGAGAGGGCATCATGGCATTACAATAGACTTCAGGATTGTTGGAAAAGCGCTCTTTTTGCCTATCTCTTCCCTGAATTACACGTTCTCGAATAGCTTTGCTGGATTCACTCTTTCTGGTGGAGGTCATCTCATCAAATTTCACTGGAGTCACTTCCACATGTAAGTCTATTCGGTCTAGAAGAGGACCTGAAACTTTGTTTAGGTAACGTTGAACTATGCCTGGGCCACAAACGCACTCTTTTTCCGGGTGATTGTAATACCCGCATGGGCAAGGGTTCATACTTGCGATCAGCATAAAATTCGCAGGATAGTCTACTGAAACTTTTGCCCTTGAAATGGTCACTTTCCGCTCTTCCAAAGGTTGTCGCATTACCTCTAGAACTGTTCTTTTGAACTCGGGTAATTCATCTAAAAAAAGAACTCCATTATGAGCCAGGGAGATTTCTCCAGGTTGGGGATTACCTCCTCCACCGACTAAGGCTACATCTGAAATCGTATGGTGGGGACTTCGAAATGGTCTATTGGCCAATAAAGAGGCATTCTTTCCTAGTTTTCCCGCAACTGAATGTATTTTAGTAGCTTCCAGAGCTTCCTGTAAGGATAGTGGGGGCAATATTGAAGGCAGTCTTTTAGCCAGCATAGTTTTTCCTGCACCGGGAGGTCCAATCATGATGACATTGTGCCCTCCTGCAGCTGCTATTTCCATGGCTCTTTTGATATTTTCCTGACCTTGTACATCTGCAAAATCAAACTCTATATCGTCCAGCGAGTGATAGAATATTTCCCTAGTATCAGTAATCAAAGGCTCTATGGCGAGGTCCCCCATCAAAAAATCGGCTGCTTGATTTAAGGTTTCTACTCCGATGATATCCAAACTATTGACGATAGAGGCTTCCTTGGCATTTTCCAAAGGAAGAATAAAGCCTTTAAAGCCTCTTTTTCTAGCTTCAATCGCAATAGGCAGTACTCCTTTGATCGGCCGAAGTTTGCCATCTAATGCGAGTTCGCCCATGATGACGTATTTGTCTAGTTCCGGAAATTCTACCTGTTCAGATGCCTGTAAAATTCCCATAGCAATGGGCAGATCATAGGCAGATCCTTCTTTTCTGATATCAGCAGGTGCAAGGTTGATTACTACTTTTTGTCGGGGCATTCTAAACCCAAAATATTTCAATGCTGACTCCACCCTTTGCTGAGATTCTTTCACTGCAGAATCAGGTAGGCCTACCATGTAAAAACTGGTGCCTTGTCCAACATTGACTTCTATTGTGATAAGATTTGCGTCTACTCCCGAGACTGCGCTTCCAAAAGTTTTTGCGACCATAATGAAAAAAGGAAACCGATTGGTTTCCTTAAATATACTATTAGTTAATAATTATTCCTTAATCCTTAGTGAAATTTTGTCGTGGAGGTAGTGTTCCAGATTCAGGTTCAGAACTTTTGGTAGAAGCTGATTTAGGCTTTTCAGGTAAGTCAGGATGCTCAAAATCATAGATTTTAGCTTTCAGTTTATTGATCTCAATTTCCATTTTGTTGATTTTGGAATTTTGAGATGAGGAAACTGCTTTACCTATTCCCCAGCTAATCAAGAACAAGACAAAACCAATCAAAAGGATAGTTACCATGGACTGAGAGGTGACTTCCTGCATTCCAAAAAGCTCTCCTAAGGTGTCAAAAGCCATAAAAAACACCAAATAAAGAAGGAAATAGACCAACAGGACAATCTGAAGTACTTGGTGAAACTTTTTCATAATTCTATCAATTAAATTTTTCGAATATACTAAACTGACTGAATACTGGAAAGCTTTTGATATAAGCCATCTCTTTGCATCAGCTCTGTATGTGTGCCTCTTTGAACGATCCTTCCCTTTTCAATCACGAGAATTTCATCTGCATGTTGGATGGTACTTAGCCGATGGGCAATTACCAAAGTGGTTCTATTTTTCATCAATTTGGTAAGGGCTTCCTGGACAAGTAGTTCAGATTCAGAGTCCAGTGCTGAAGTTGCCTCGTCCAAAATCAAAATTGGAGGGTTTTTTAGAACTGCTCTGGCAATACTCAGTCTTTGTCTTTGGCCTCCTGAAAGTAGAGAGCCTCGTTCTCCTATGCTACTTTGGTAGCCATCCTCCATCTTTATGATGAACTCATGAGCATTGGCAATTTTGGCAGCCTCTATTACTTGTTCTTCGGTAATGTTTTCAAGGCCAAAAGCTATGTTATTGAAAACAGTGTCATTGAATAAAATGGATTCTTGGGTGACTATTCCCATGAGCCTTCTAATACCTTCCATGTCAAACTTTCTCAGATCCTTCCCATCTAACAGGATTTCCCCTTCTGTAGGATCATAAAATCTGGGGACTAAGTCTGCAAGCGTAGATTTCCCTCCCCCTGAAGGCCCCACCAATGCAATTGTCTTCCCTTTTTTCAAAGAAAAATTGATGTCCTGAATTACCTTTTGATCTTGGTAAGCAAAGCTGACATTTTTGAATTCAATGCTTTGATTGAATCCTTCTGGAATTAAGGCGTTCTCAGGGTTTTTTATTTTCGAAGGAGTATCGACTACTTCGAAAATACGTTCAGCTGAGGCTATTCCTCTTTGAATACTGCTGACTGCTCTAGAGATTTCTTTGGCTGGATTGAGTACCTGCGTAAAGATGATAATGTAGGTGATAAAGTCTGATGCGCTTAAGTCTGAATTTCCACTTAATACCAAACTGCCACCATATACAAGAATCCCTGCAACTACAGTGACTCCCAAAAACTGGGAAATAGGAGAGGCTAACTCATTTTTGCGGGCCATATTCACATTGACGGCTGCATAGTAATCAGTTTCCTGATCAAATTTACCAAACATGAATCGCTCTGCGTTGAAAGCTTTGATCACCCGCATTCCTCCTAAAGTCTCGTCTAGGATATTGACAATTCTACCCAAAGATTGCTGACTTTGAACAGCTCTTTTTTTCAAGCGACGGGTAATCCCTCCTATAATTGCTCCAGAAATAGGAATAATTAAAATGGTGAACAGTGTCAATTTGACAGACATGAAAAACAGCACGGCAAAATAGAGAATGATGGTCGCTGGCTCTCTGAAAACAACTCTCAATGATTGTACAATAGTGTTTTCAACTTCCTGAACATCATTGGTCATTTTTGACATCAAATCACCTTTTCGTTCATTGGAAAAATATCCAATGTGAAACCTAGTCACCTGACCGAATATATCGGAGCGCATATGCTTGATGACAACAGCGCGAACTTTGGCTAATACTACTCCCGAGAGATAGGTGAATAAGTTGGAAAGAAAAACGGAGCAAACAATAATGATACAGACGAATATCAGGGTTCCCACCTTTCCATAATCATCCTGAATATCAAGAAAATAATGATTGAATAAGCCCGTGAAGTATTCAATGGACAGAGAGAATTCAGGTAGAGCTCTGTATTGCTCCAAGGTTTGAGGGTCTACTTGCTCAAATATGACATCAAATAAGGGCTTTAATAAAGTGAAGTTTACTAAGCCGAAAATGATGGAAAAAAGCGTGTAGAGAATATATGTGGGAACGAATCTTCCAAAGGGTCTAGCGTAGGATAGAATTCGTAAATAAGTCTTCATGCAGGTTTATTCGGTAATCAAGGCGGCAAGTTACGCAAAATTGAATTCCGCCTAGAAATTGAAATCAGGACGGATAAAGTTCCATCGAATTCCCAATTGCAAAAACTGGCTGTTTTCAGGAGCATTTAAGTCTTGAGCTGTCCTCCTTCTGAAAGTATGGGAGGCATCAATGAAGAAATTATGTTTCAGCATATAGCTCGCCACCAGGTTAGATTGGACAACAGTATTTTCTACTCCCTGTCCTGTAGTATTTCCGAAAAGGCCGGTAGGACTACCATTTAATCTGTTTTTCAAGACATCACCACCCCAATTGGTATTCTGATCAGGATCGTCTCCATAAAGTTGATACATTCCCAATAGGCTGATATTCAATTTTGGAATTGGTTGAAATCGGACTATTCCCAAAAACTCCTTGAAATTAGCACCCAAAGGATGGGTTAGGGGAGTTCTCCAATTAGAGAAGGATTGATAGTCAAACTTTTCCTGAAAGGTATAAGGTCTAGCGGAATTAAATTCCAGCTGCAAATCCAGATTAGAAACCTCTAAGGCATTGATGTATTTATATCCTGCTTGAACTCCGTACTTATTTCTTTTGGATCCTTTGCCATCTATGCCAAAAAACTCATTAAATACGAACTCATCTAAGGCAAACTGTCCGTACAATTGCATGCCTGGATAAAAATTCCACTTACCATCCATTCCCAGCATGACTTTATCAGGAGTTCCCAATTGCTGCTCTACCCAACGAAAGAATACAATAGGGTTAAAATAATTGAAGTTGACTTTGTCTGTCATGACTGATTCAAAGAATCCTAGATTCAATTTTTTGCCCACATTGAATCCCAGTCGGTGCATGGAAAAGTATTTTTGCGGATAGCGTCCGTCAGTTGGTCTTCCTCTGTTGTATAGAACGTCCGCAGTCATTTGGGTCCATAGGTTTGTCACCTGAAACTTCCAGACTTTGGTGTTCAATTTGACAAACATGTAGGGATTGGAAAAGTCGGAAAGTAAAAAGGAGCGGTAACCTTCTCCTACAAAATTTCTGTCATGCCCAACCTGCGCTTGAATACTTTTGGTCAAATGGAAATTGACATGTCCTCTTGCTGAAAAATAGCTATATCCATCAGCATTGTACTCTTTCCAGAATCCTTCTCCAGGAACAGCACCGTTATATGCTGCGTAATTTTTAACCCAAGAAGGAAAGAAAACCTCCGAAGTAGTCATGTAGGTGAAAAAGCTCACTTTTTTGTCTATAGCGCCCCTGACGACAATCCCTCTGCTCAATTGGGCGGGGTTTTGATCATTATCAGTCTCCATACCACCTGAAATATAAAGTACCGGGCTTAGATGAATGTCAAAATCATCACTGTAATAATGCGCAAAGTCTCCTGGTCTTCTATAGATCTTTTTGAGAAAAGGATTTTTGGATTCTGGGGTTTCCTGATTGACAAACTCCCAATTGTCTTGTGCCAAATACGCTAAGTTAAACCTATCTGAGGAACTCTGAATTACTGGATCGTTCACCAAGCTGTCCAAGTACTTTGCTACAATATCCCTTCTGTAGGGTTTGAATCCAGTTTGAAAAAAGGGGTTGTTTTGTCCCTGCAAAATTTCGTAGCGCTCTATACGGTGATAATATTCTCTTTCGTAAGGAATATAGCTTCCTTGCGCAAAGGTTGATGTGTGAGATGTTAGGAACATTAAAAAAAACAGGTTGCTCCAAGCAAGGTAATGGCAGGTAAGTTTTTGCATCATTTAAAACTAGGAAAGAATTGAAAATTCGAAATAAATATTCACAAAAAGATATAGTGTTGTCGATAATTTCATCTGAAGCAGGGTTTCAAAAATATAATTAGTGAACTACATGGTTAGACGTTTAGTTGGAATGGGTATTGCCATTATACACATAAATAAATTTCCATATGAAAACTTCAAATCAAATTTTAATTGGCCTTGCATTAGGAGGGATATTACTTGGGACTCCCTCTTGTAAAACTAGTAATGCTGTCAAAGGAGCTGCAATAGGCGGTACTACAGGAGGAGTTTTGGGCGGAATTATAGCAGGGAAGAAAAATACTGCAACAGGTATAATAATAGGCTCTGCAATAGGAGGTACGGCTGGCGCTATCATTGGAAGGCAAATGGATAAGCAGGCAGAAGAGTTGAGAAGAGACCTCAAGGGTGCTAAGGTGGAAAGGGTCGGGGAAGGAATAAAAATCACTTTTGACTCAGGCTTATTGTTTGGTTTTGATCAATCGGCCTTGACTCCAGCTTCCAAATCAAACCTTCAGGATTTAGCTAAAACCCTGAATAAGTACCCAGATACAAACATTCTGATTGAGGGACATACAGATAATGTTGGGGAAGATGGCTACAATTTGACCCTATCTAAGCAACGGGCACAATCAGTGGACGCATTCTTGACAAACCTTGGGGTAAGTTCTCAAAGAATTACAAATAAAGGTTTAGGGGAAAATTATCCTGTAGCCTCCAATGATACCCCATCTGGAAGATCCCAGAATAGAAGGGTCGAGGTGGCCATTTATGCCAATAAAAAAATGAAAAGGATGGCTAGACGAGGGCAATTAGGTTAATTTTGAAGACTCAGAGTAGTCTGAATTGGAATGAAAGATTCTGGAGCTTTAGAATTCTTTATAAATAATCCTTGCTGAGAAAACATTCAGGCAATGAGCTTCAATATTTTCCATAAAGATTTGGTGAGTTTTACGAAAAAGAATAACTTTGTGCCTCATTTGAAAAAGCTACTCCAAAAATACTAGTAATATGAAAGCTGATATTCATCCAAACTACAGAGACGTTGTGTTTTATGACACTTCTTCTGAGTTTAAATTCTTAACTAAATCAACTATCGAAACAGACGAAACTATCGTTTGGGAAGATGGTAAAGAATATCCTGTGTATAAGATCGAAGTGAGCTCTGAGTCTCACCCATTCTACACTGGTAAGAAAATGTTGCTCGATACTGCTGGTCGAGTGGAGAAATTCAACAGAAGATACGCAAAGAAGTAATTCTTATTTGCTTACAGCTAAAAAGTCTTCCGGAGCATGGATTCCGGGAGACTTTTTTATTTTTGCCCCATGGAAAATATACTTTTGTTTGATGACCCCTCCATCAGAGGTTCCTTGCTGCCATTTGCATTTACAAGACCCATCGCTGACTTTCGGGTTGGTATTTTGAAAATATCTGAAAAATGGGAAAAGCGCAGTGGTAAATCTGTTTCTTTTCTGACTCAAGACTATTTGCAAAAGAAATTTCCCAGAGCAGAGGGGCATTTGTTGGCTATAAACGGTGCATGGCTTCCTGATGAAAAATCATTGGAGGCTATTGAAAACTTAAAGGAGGATGAGTCTTTATTTTTTGGAAAAATACTTCTGGCGAGTAAAATCCAGCCAGGTGAATCCAATCTTAGTTACGTAGCCGAGAAGAATGTAATCCAAATTCAAGGCGAGCCTACTTTGATCCAAAAGACCTGGAATATTTTCCAATATAATGGGTCGGAGATCAAGAAAGACTTTGAGTTATTGACCAAGGGAAGGAAATCAAAAGAACTTACAGATCCTTTTACAAAAGTTTACAATCCTGAGCAGGTATTCATTGAAGAAGGTGCAATCATAAAGGCTGCGGTTTTGAATGCAGAGGCCGGCCCTATATACATTGGTAAAAACACAGAGATCCAGGAAGGCTCTTTAATTCGGGGACCATTTGCACTTTGTGATCATTCTACGGTAAATATGGGAGCCAAACTCAGAGGAGATACTACAGTAGGGCCTCACAGTAAAGTTGGAGGAGAAATTTCCAACTCAGTTATTTTTGGCTATTCAAACAAAGGTCATGAAGGCTTTTTGGGCAATTCTGTGTTAGGGGAATGGTGCAATATGGGGGCTGATACCAATACTTCCAATCTGAAAAATAACTATGCACCGGTTAAGCTTTGGGATTATACCCGAGGAGGATTTGCAAATACGGGTCTTCAATTTTGTGGATTGATGATGGGAGACCATTCCAAATGTGGAATCAATACCATGTTTAATACGGGAACGGTAGTCGGTGTAGGGGCAAATATTTTTGGAGATGGATTTCCGAGAAACTTTATTCCTTCTTTTGCTTGGGGTGGAGCTGCAGGATTATCTACCTTTCAATTTCCTAAATTCGAAGAAACAGCCAAGGCAGTCATGGCCAGAAGAAAATTGGAGTGGACTGATACGGAGGCCGAGATCTTTCAAAAAGTTTTCGATTTGTCCAGAAACTATAGAATTTGGGAAAAGAACTCCTGATTAAGAAATCATGCAATTCGCCGATATTCCGGGACTTCCCGAAACCAAAGAACATTTGATCAATGCCGTCAAAAATAACCATTTGGCGCATGCACTTCTTTTTTACGGTCCTGAGGGTTCTGCCAATTTGACTATGCCTTTGGCATTGGCAACCTACTTATATTGCCAAAATCCAAGTGACTCAGACTCTTGCGGAACCTGCTCTTCCTGTCAGCGGATGGCTAAATTAGTAATGCCTGACTTGAACTTTGCCTTTCCGATCATTTCTTCTAAAAAAGAAGACAGCGGAGAAGAGGGGCAGGATAAAAAAGTGGATTACTTGGCTAATTGGAGAAAGTTTGTGCAAGAACAACCCTACGGCAATGTCCATGATTATATCTATTTCAATGGTTTTGAAAAGAAGCAACTGAATATTTCTGTAGGTGCAGCTCGACAGATCATCCAGACATTGTCGTTGGTTTCCTTTGAAGGGGGATACAAAATCATGATGATTTGGGGAGTGGAGTTTTTGAATCCACAGGCTGCGAATGCCTTGTTGAAAATTTTGGAAGAGCCTCAGCAGAAAACTATTTTCATGCTTATCACTACCCAGCCTGAGCAGCTTTTGACCACTATCCTTTCCAGAACTCAAAAGGTCTCCATTAGAGCATTCAGGGATGAGGAAGTTCATCAATATCTAGTGAATTCCGGTCTATGTGATGATCAAACCGCCACTCAAATTTCCATGATTGCAGATGGAAATTTAAGAGAGGCTATGAGACTGGTCAATCAGGTGGAAGATCAACAAGTTTCGTGGATCAGAAACTGGTTTAGAATGTGTCACAGTAAAAACTTCAAGGAGGTTTTCGCCATAGCTGATATATTTCACAAATTTGACAAGGAGGCTCAGAAATCCATTATTCAGGCTGGAATGAATGTTTTGAGAGAGATTCTCCTCAAAAATGCTGCAGTAGATTCACTTTTAAGGACTAAAGGTGAGGATAGGGATTTTATCGAAAAGATCAGTGGCAAGGTACTTCAGGAAGAGCATATACCAGGATTATACGAGCACTTCAATAATGCCTATTATCATTTAGAAAGAAATGGCAATGCTAAATTGATTTTTACTGATCTTTCTATGGAGATTGTGCTGCTAATGGCTAAAATAGACTAAGATGGAAAAGAAAATCATTGGCAGAAAAGAGAAAATATCATTGCCAGACTTGGGTTTAAAGCTAGTCTGGGCAAAAGTGGACACTGGGGCTTATACCAGTTCGGTTCATGCTGAAAATATTCGATTAGAAAACAGAGAAGGAAAAGAAGTATTGGTATTTGAAGCATTACTTCCCGGCCATAAAAAATTCACAGGGAAGGAAGTAGTTGTCGAAAATTTCCGTGAAAAGAAAGTAAAAAACTCTTTTGGTCAGGCTGAAACCAGGTTTCTAATTATTACAAAGATGATTTTGGCAGGTGAAACCTTTGATGCTGAAGTGACACTTACCGATAGGTCCAGTATGAAAAACGCTATTTTACTGGGAAGAAAAATACTCCGAAACCGATTCTTGGTGGACGTGTCAGGCATGAATGTCGCAAAAGCCTACCGAAAAAAATAATTATGAAAATCGCAATCCTTTCAAGGAACCCCAATTTATACTCTACCAAAAGGCTTTATCAGGCTATTCAGGCTGCCGGACATGAAGCTATGATTGTCAATCACAGTATTTGTGATTTGATTATTGAGCAGGAAGGCCCTTCGATTATTTACAAGGGAGAAAAACTCACAGGCGTGGATGCTATCATCCCTCGAGTGGGAGCTTCTGTGACTTTTTATGGCACAGCTGTAGTTCGCCAATTTGAACTGATGGGTGCATTTTCGGCTGTCAATTCACAGGCAATTGTACGAAGTAGAGATAAGCTTAGAAGCTTACAAATTCTTTCGAAAGCAGGCTTGGGGATGCCTAAAACAGCATTTACCAACTTTTCTAAAGGTGGAGAAAAGCAGTTGATAGAACATGTCGGTGGAGCTCCTCTGATCATCAAACTACTGGAAGGAACCCAAGGTCTTGGGGTAGTTTTGGCTGAGACTAAGAAAGCCGGACAATCAGTAATAGAAGCGTTTCACGGTTTGAGAGCGAGGATCATCGTTCAGGAGTTCATCAAAGAAGCTAAAGGAGCAGATATCCGGGCCTTTGTAGTCAATGGAAAGGTAGTAGGAGCAATGAAAAGGCAAGGGGCAGAAGGAGAGTTTAGATCCAATTTGCACCGGGGAGGAAAAGCTACCGTCATTAAATTGAGCAGAGCTGAAAAGCAGGCAGCATTGGGAGCGGCCAAAGCCTTAGGCCTTGATGTGGCAGGGGTCGATATGCTTCAGTCTGCAAGAGGTCCTTTGATCTTGGAAGTCAACAGTTCTCCTGGTTTGGAAGGAATTGAAAAGGCGACTGGGCTTGATATAGCTGCTGAGATTATCAAGTTTATAGAAGAAAGAGTAAACAAAAAGAATAGCCCAAAGAGGGTCAACGATCAATGAGAAAGATTAAAATCGGAACCAGAGGCAGCAAATTGGCATTGTGGCAGGCTTATCATGTAGAGGATTTGCTAAAAAAATCCGGATTGGAGTCTGAAATAGTGATTATCGATACCAAAGGGGATCAAATTTTAGATGTCTCCATTTCCAAAATTGGCAGTAAAGGAGTTTTTACCCAAGAATTGGAGGATCAACTGTTGGATGGCCGAATCGATATAGCCGTGCACTCTGCGAAAGATATGCAGTCCAATCTTCCTGAAGGATTTGAAATCATTGCTTTTACCGAAAGAGAAAAAGAAAACGATGTGCTGCTTTCTCACAAAAAAGGAATCAATTTGAAAGACGCATCTCAGCCTTTGGTTTTGGGTACTTCTTCTACCAGGAGAGTAGCCACATTAAAGCATTTTTATCCCCATGTGAAAACGGTTGAGGTAAGAGGTAATCTTCAAACCCGAATTCGAAAAATGGAGGAAGGTCTTTGCGACGCCTTATTACTTGCTTTTGCTGGTGTGCATAGAATGGGTTACGACGATCAGATAGTGGAAGAGCTGTCTTTGGAGGAGTTTACGCCGGCAGTCGGGCAGGGTTCTGTGGCCATAGAAGTAGCTACTATCTTGGATTCTGAAATCAAAAAGCAACTTATTCAGGCATGTAACCATCAAGAAACCTCACTCAAATTGAGAGCTGAACGTGCATATTTAAGAGTATTGGAAGGAGGTTGTAGTATTCCGGTATTTGCTTTGGCCCAGACAGAGCAAGATCAACTGGTTTTAAAAGGAGGGATTGTTAGTCTGGATGGATCCGAGAGAATTAAATTGGAAGTAAAAGGTAGTCTTGAAAATCCGGAGGTCATTGGCCAAGAACTCGCCGAAAAAGTATTTGCTGCCGGAGGCAAGAGAGTCTTAGATCAAATCAAATCAACATTGAATTCATGATTAAGTATTGTGCTTTTTGGGGCATTTTAGCCCTAGGTCTTCTGATGTCTTGTGCAGGGCAGAAAGAACAAATTGTCAGAATTGACACCCGCCATGGGGAAATTGTTGCCATCCTATTTGATGACACACCTGCTCATAAAAATAATTTTCTGGACTTGGCAGAGTCAGGCAGATTTGATTCAACAGAGTTTCATAGAGTTTTGCCGGACTTTATGATTCAAGGAGGAGATGTTTTTACCAAAGAAGAAATGCCCGCTGAGGAGTGGCCAACGTTACCGGCAGAGATCTTACCCCATCATTTTCATAAAAAAGGGATGATTGCTGCGGCAAGGCAAGGCAATAATATCAATCCACAAAAGCGGTCAAGTGGTTCCCAGTTTTACATTGTCTTGGGGAAAGTCTACACACAAGACGAGCTCATAACAGACATGGCTAAATTGCAGGCTGCTTTTATGCAATATGTCCAGCTACAGAGTCAGGATAATCTTAGACAGGAATATACACGACTCTATGAATTACAGGAGTTTGATTCGTTGACTAATCTGATGATTTCCAAACGAAAAGAAATCGAACAGTCCTTGAATATGAAGCTTACCAAAGATATGTCTGCTGAAAGAATAGAAGCATACACCACGGTGGGAGGGACTCCTCATTTGGATGATGAATACACTGTTTTCGGCGAGGTTATTTCAGGGATAGATGTAGCGGAAAAGATTGCTCAAGAACAGCGAGGAGCAAGGGATAAGCCTTTGAATCCAGTCTATTTGAAAATGTCAGTAGAGCCTATGACCAAAGATAAAATCACCAAAGAATTCGGCTATCAATTTCCCAATGGCAACTAAAAAGAAAATCCTAATCACAGGTGCGAATGGTCTTTTGGGCCAAAAGTTGGTAAATCAACTGGTTGAAGAGCAGCAATTTCAAGTAATAGCTACTGGAAGAGGATCTTGCAGACTACCCGGGGATGGTTTTGAATACGTTCAATTGGATCTTGAAATTCAAGAGGAGGTGGAGAGAGTCCTATCAGAAACCCAGCCTGATGTAATCATTCATGGCGCGGCAATGACACATGTGGACCAGTGTGAATTGAATCAGGAGGCTTGTTACAAGGCCAACGTTTTGGCTACCCAATATTTGATAAAAGAAGCTGAAAAACTGGAAGCGCATTTTATTTTTGTTTCCACTGATTTTATTTTTTCAGGTGAAGAGGGGCCACTTTCTGAGGAAGCGGATCCTGCTCCTATAAATTATTACGGCGAGACCAAGCTAGAAGGTGAGCGACTAGTACAGGCAATGAAAAGTAAATGGGCAATAGCTAGAACGGTTTTGGTATTTGGTTTAGCACATGATATGAGCCGAAGCAATATCATTCTTTGGGTGAAAGAAAGCTTGGAGGCAGGGAAAGAGATTCAGGTAGTGGACGATCAATTCAGGACTCCCACTTTGGCAGAAGATCTTGCAGCGGGATGTATCTTGATTGCCAATCAGGGCGCAGATGGCATATTTAATATTTCCGGCCCTGACTTTTTAACTCCCTACCAGATGGCGGTTGAGACAGCGGAGTATTTCAAGCTAGATCAGAGTTTGATCAAGCGTACAGACTCAACACAATTTACTCAACCCGCAAAAAGGCCTTTGAAAACAGGCTTTAAAATTGAAAAAGCCCAAAAAGAGCTGGGATTTGAGCCCAAAAGTTTCCGAACGGCAATTGGTATTTTAGCAAAACAAATTATCTTAGCCCGCTCTTGAAAAGCAGTTTATACCCTTTAATTTAACTTTAGCATAATCTATGGCAGTAAGCGCAAATACCGAAGGCAGGGGCCAATGGGGATCTAGTCTCGGTTTTATCATGGCCGCAGCAGGCTCGGCAGTAGGCTTGGGAAATATTTGGAGATTTCCATATTTAACCGGTCAAAATGGAGGTGGTGCATTCGTTTTTGTTTACATCATCTGCGTCTTATTCATCGGAATACCTCTTTTATTTAATGAAATTGCTTTGGGAAGACGTTCCGGTAAAAATCCTATTGGAGCTATTCGTGATACAGGCGGAAATAAGTTCTGGCAACTAGCAGGTGTACTCTGCGTATTGGTCTGCTTTTTTGTGTTCAGTTATTATTCAGTGATCGCTGGCTGGACAGTTGGATATATTTTCACTGAAATTATCAATCTGCCAGTAGATTTTGAGGTGTTTGTTCAGACACCTATGTATGTTATTCCATTGACCTTCTTATTTATATTATTGACAATCCTTATCGTATTGGGAGGTGTCTCTGGAGGTATTGAAAAGGCAGCTAAATTCTTGATGCCGGTATTATTCATCATCATCATTTTTATTGCTGGTAGATCTGTGACTTTAGAAGGGGCAGAAGCAGGTATTCAGTATTACTTGAATCCGGATTTTTCTAAAATCAATGGAACAGTAATTCTACAGGCCCTTGGTCAGGCTTTCTTCTCTATGTCGGTGGGATGGGGCTTGATGATCACATTCGGCTCATATTTGCCAAAAGAATCCAATATCATCCAATCTTCAGGTTGGATCGCAGGTATGGATACCATGGTCGCTCTATTGGGTGGTTTGATGGTTTTCCCTGCCTTGTTTGCTTTGTTGCCTGGAAAAGATCCAGCGGCCGGTCCTGCATTGGTATTCGACGTATTGCCAAAAGTATTTGATGCCATGCCAGGCGGTAACATCATTGGCTCTTTGTTCTTCCTATTGCTGATGGTTGCGGCTTTGACCTCTACCATATCCATGTTGGAAGTGCCTGTAGCCTATTTGATTGATGACAGAAAGTGGAATCGTAAGAAAGCAACTTGGATTGTTGGTATTGCAGCGATGATCATGTCTGTTCCGTCTGCTTTGTCATCCATTGAAGGAAACTTCTTTAATACAATCAATTTCAATTTCCTCAGCAATCCTATCCAAGGTTTCTTTGGAGCTATGGACTTCATTTTCGGAACATTTGCGGTGGTTATTATTTGTTTGATGCTTTCACTTTATACCGGATGGGGCCAGAAAATTGCAGACTATGCTGATGAATTGGCAAGTGGGGCTCCTGGTTTTAAAGGTATCTACAGAAAAGGCTGGATCTTCTTTATCAAATGGGTTTGTCCAGTTGTTATCATACTGCTTATCTTAAATATGATTGGTCTTTTTGGGGCACCTCAAGCTGCTTAACCGAATTATAATTCTAAATGAGGAGGCTATATGCCTCCTTTTTTTTTGAAAATTTTTTCATAGAATAACGATTTTATTAAGTATTTGTGTATCTTATGTCAACAAAATTGTATTTCATGAGAGTACTAGTTGTCGACGATGATAATTTACATCTATTGATTCTTCGAAAAATCTTCGAAAAGTCTCAGGATACAGTGGTTGTAGCTCATAATGGCATTGAAGCTATAGAGGAGTTGAGGAAGGATCCTAATTTTAATGTGATACTGACAGATATCATGATGCCTGAAATGGATGGGCTTGAGTTACTGGGTAGGATAAAAGGTGATTTGAAAACCCAAAGTATTCCAGTGATAGGCTTTACGGCAGGAGATGTAGAATATTACAGAAGAAAATCCTTAATCCCTTTTGATATTTTGGTTCCGAAACCTATGGATTTCTGGGATTTACATCAATTAGCCAAGAAAAAGGCTGTTAGCAATTTGAATTGATTTTTTGAGATTTATCCTGCTAGGGAAATCTTTTTTGAAAATTGTCGTTTAAGAAACTAAACCAATTTTCACTACCATGAAAAAATTTTCAGCTCTTTTCACACTCTTTCTTATTTGTGCTATTCCAGCATTTTCTCAAAACTTTGGTCTTGGAATTAAGGCCGGTTTAAGTAGCACTGAAGTTGATTTTAAATCAGAAGAATTTATTCCTTCAGATTCTCAACTAGGTTATCACGTAGGTTTATTTGCCAGGTTTGGTGGGGCAGGATTTTTTGTGCAGCCAGAGTTTCTATTTACCCAAACCAGTGGCGAATTCATTTTCAGATCAAATCCACAGGCTCAAGGGGAAAAATTTGAAGCAAATTTTAACCGTTTGGATATTCCCCTTATGCTAGGCTTTAGAGTTCTGAAAGTATTACGCGTTCAGGCTGGGCCCATTGCAAGTTTGAATATTGATTCAAATCTCAAAAATGCGGGTGGCACTGTTCAGGATGCTGAATTTAGTAATGCCACTCTGGGTTATCAGGCAGGCTTAGGGGTGGATATTGGCAACTTGTCCATCGATGGAAAGTACGAAGGTGGTTTGAGTAAATTCACCGACAATATTTCGAGTTTTCAAACTGACAACAGAATCAATCAATGGGTTCTTTCTGTTGGGTTTAGATTGTTTTAAATAAAAAAGGGCTGCAAAATAAATTGCAGCCCTCTCTTTTTTTAGCTTATACTTAATCCATTACTTTTTGATCTGGTTTAGCCAATTTATGGATAGGCTCCAGTTCAACGATGTATACGCTTCTACCATGGGTACCGATGACAAGATCATTTTCTCTTTCTTGAATAACCATATCATAGATCGCTACATTTGGAATTTCACCTTGGAATAGATTCCAATTATTTCCTCCGTCCATGGTAACATATAAGCCATGGTCGGTACCCAAATACAGGATATTAGGGTTGGTATGATCTTCAACTATGATATTACTGGATTCTTCCGGCATATTTCCTTTGATAGAAACCCAGGTTTTTCCATAATCAGTGCTTTTGAATAAATATGTATTGAACTCGTCAAATCTATATCCATTCAAGGTGATGTAGACTAAGCCCTCTTGATGTTTGGAAGGAGCTATAGAGCTTACCCATCTGTCTTGAGGTAATCCTGCATTCAAAGATGTCCAGTTTCCTCCATTATTGCGGGTGATCCAGACATTGCCGTCGTCAGAACCAGCGTATAGAGTTCCAAACTCAAATGGAGACTCTTCAACTACTGTCAAGGTTGCAAATGGTACATTTCCACTTTTCTTGTTTTTAGTTAGGTCCGGTGAAATGGTAGTCCAAGTACTTCCTTGATCCAAGCTCTGATAAACATACTGCGAACCCATATAAATGATGTCCTGGTTATGATGGCTCAAACGAGCCGGAGTTCTCCAGTTCCATCTGTTTGGAGTATTTCCAATATCATGGCCCGGTGTGATTCTCTTTCTGTCTCCTGAACTTTTGTCTATCCTGAAATAATTCCCGAACTGGAATCCCGTATAGACGATATTGTTGTCTCTTGTATCCACGGCGACCACCATTCCGTCACCACCCATCAGAGATTCCCAAGGAGCTGAAGGGTCATTTTTTGAACTTCCAAACCATACTCCATTATCCTGCATACCTCCATAAACATTATATGGACGGGCATTATCTGTCATGATGGAATAAAATTGAGAAATAGGCATCTGCGTGTTGAGATGATCCCATCTCGCACCGCCACCATAACTCCTATATAAGCCTCCATCATTGCCTAATAATATATGTTTCCCATCTTTAGGATTGATCCACATGGATTGATGGTCTGAATGTGGTCTTCCTATGGAGTCTGTTCTGGAAAAGTTTTTACCTCCGTCTCTAGATACCATCAAAGGCACGCCTAAAACGAAAACCTCATTTTCATCCTGAGTATTTACCCGAATTTCTCCGAAATAATAACCGTAAGTATTGTACAGCCTTCTTAAATCTGACTCTGAAACTTTAGTCCAGGATTTACCTGCATCTGCAGATCTGTAAATTTCAGCGCCTTTGATTGGTGCATCAAATAATGCAGCATTGGCATCATTAGAATCCCCATTGTAATTTGCTATTTGAGCCAAAGTGATCTTACCTGTTCGAAGCTGTCTTTTTACCTCTTCAGCCGTGTACTTACTGGCAAATTGATTTCTGCGTAAAAATGAGTTCAATCGCTTTTCTTCCAGTCCCAAAGCTTCAGCCAGGTTCATTTGTTTGAAATCATCAAATTTCAAGGGATTTTCCTCTTCTTCTCTTCTTTGTCTAGGTTCCTCTTGGATTTGGTCAGATTTTGCCTGATTATCTAAGAGTGCATAAACTACATTGGGATTGCTCTGTGCAAAATCAAATCCGATTCTACCAACAAATTCATCTTGAGGAAAGCCAGCAACTGCCTTTTTCCAGGTGTTTCCTCCATCTTCAGATCTCCATATCGCAGAGCCTTTGCCTTGACCGACGAAGTCATATGCTTGTCTGAATCGCTCCCAAGAAGCCGCTAATAATACATCAGGGTTAGAAGGATGAATTTTGATATCGATGATCCCTGTATTGTCATCTATGTATAATACTTTTTTCCAGCTCTTGCCCCCATCAGTGGTTTTGTAAAGTCCTCGTTCCTTGTTTTTGGAATACAGACTTCCCATGGATCCTACCCATACAATATCAGGGTTGGTAGGGTGAATTTGAATCTGTCCTATATGCTGCGAATATGGAAGGCCCATGAATTCCCAGGTTTTTCCCGCATCTGTAGATTTGTAAATTCCTGCACCGGCATAGGTGGATCGGGAAGAATTATTTTCTCCAGTTCCTACCCATAAGATGTTATTATTTGAAGGGGAAAGGGCCATATCTCCAATTCCCAAAGCTCCTTGATGGTCAAAAATAGGGGTGAAGGACTGTCCGTTGTCCTCAGTTTTCCAAACTCCTCCCGAAGCTGCAGCTATATAGAATGTATTGGGGTTTTGCGCTACCTCGATATCTACGATTCTCCCTGACATGTTGGTAGGGCCGATATTTCGAGCTTTGAATGATTTCAATGGCGTAGAGCTAAACATCTGTTGATGTTTTTCCATAGACTCCTTGAATGCCTTTTCGCTGGTGGGTTTGATATCCTGAGCCTGCAAGCTACTAAATGAGAGAATCCCTGCAGCTAGAATCAGGTAAGTTGTGGTTTTTTTCATACGGTTTTCTGTGATTGGACAGGAATATAAGCATAAGCGGGCAAATCCGTATGGAAATGCCCGCAAGAGGAAAAGGTGGATGTTGAATGGTTTTATTTATTCACTAACCTAGTCTTGTAAATCACTGAGTAATCATTTTCAGCTTCAGAAAAATTCAAAGAAAACCAGATCTCTTCTCTTGATTTGACTTTATTCAAGCTTCCAAGAATTTCAGGGATTTCAATGAGTTTGCTAATTGATTTTCCATCAAAAATCACCAAGCCACCTTTGTTGAGTTTACCTGCTTCATCGAACATTTTATTAAAGTCAGATCCAGCTTCAGAAATAATTTGATTTGCAGTTTCATCATCGAGGCCTGGTAGATAAGAAATCAAAAGCTCTTCCTGATTGAGGCTCAAGACAGAATTGATAGATCCTAGGAAAAAGTCCCTAGCATTGAAGCCTCCATTTGTTGGCTTTTTATCAGTATTTCTTTCTTGGAAATTTGGGATAGGGATCGGTTTTACCAGTGGAGGATTTTCCAAGTTTTTGAGTGAGTAGCTGAAGATTTTCGCTTCATTACGAAAACTTAAATGAAGCGAATCTCCACTTACAGTAAAACTGCAATAAAAATCAAGGGCGCCGTACTCTTTGGTTTCGCTGTTAAACTTGGACTCTTGAGGAAAGGGGATGATTGCTTGATATTCTCCTGTATTCAAATCAACCATTTCCAATCTTTTTGATTTGAGCTGTAAATCGATTCCCTGTTGACCCAGATCGGAAAATCTACCGGGCATTTGAACAATTACTTGATTTCCCCAAACGAAATGAGATTGACTGGATGGAATCACCAAGCTGGATAATCCAGTAAATTCAGGTTTGAAGGAATCTGATCGTTTTCCATCCAGCGTGTAGGTTGCCAGTCCTTTACTTCCAGGTACGAGGTATTTCTCATTATCCATAAATTTTGCTACTCCTAGACGATTACCCAAAATCTGATCAGGACCTTCTTGACTTAGGTTGTATTGGTGAAGAATGGTTCCTTTTTGATCCGTAACTAGGATATCCTCTGTGTTTTGATCAATTAATAAATAGCGATTTCCCGCAGGATTGATATCCATCAAAGTAAGATTTCCCAAATAATCCACAACTAAAGAGTCGTAGATTTCAAATTGCAATTCTTGCTCACTGAGGGGAGTGGTTGGTTTTTCGCTTTTCTCTTGACTACACCCAATCAAAAGAATAAAAGCAGATAGAAAAATCAGTAGTCGGTTTTTCATTTTCGCTTGAGTTGAAGTTTATAAAAGGTCAGATAATCCTGCTCTTCGCCTAAGTATTCATCATGTCGTAGAGCATAAAAAGGTTTGTCCAAAGATTCAATATTCAGTATTCTTTGAATTTTATAGGGAATTGAAATTTCATTGGAGAGTGTTGAGTCGGGTTGAACAATCTTTAAGATCTGTCTCTGATGATTTGGGTATTCCGGGAAGTTGTCGGGATTAAATAATTCATTTTCCATAAATACATCTTCATTTATTCCCTCTGTGTAATAAACAGCTATGCCTTGCTGAGTAGGAAATACCTGACGTACCGATCCATCTAACATTTTACTTCCTGAGATGTATTGATATTTTTCTGAATGCTCCCCGTTATCCATGAATTTTGAAGGACTAATTGAAATCGTTTTGAGGAATTTTCCATCGCCTTGAGAAAGGTCGTAGATATGGATTAGGGGTTCATTGTCCAATATCAAATAAAGCAGGTCATCTAAAACTGAAAAATGAATCCACGGCCTTTCATAGAATGCATCAGATGAATATCTAGAAATGGGAGGGATCTTAATTATGGGTTCGGATTTTCCAGTTTCTGGGTCTACTTTTTCCAATAAATAATGATCTCTTATAAAATGAGGGTCATAAGGGTTGGCACCATCTCTTCCAGGATAATAAAGAATCAAGAAATCTCTCCATTCATCAATAGTACGCATTATCCCACCACCATCTTTGGCTTCTGTTAGGAATTCTAAATTGATTTCGCGCTTGAAAGTTAGATCTTGATTAAATTCATATAACCAACCGACAAAGCTTGCTGCGTACAATTTTCCATCTTTGGTAATTCTGGTTTTGGTTGGGTAAAAAACCTTACCGGGCCCTTCTACCGGGTAGGATTCTTCATAAAGGATGTTGCCTTCCTCATCGAATTTGAGAAGTTTGTTTTCTTTGAAATTAAATAATAAGCCTGTACCGTTGGTGAATTCTCCCCCATTAAAAGTTCCCAAATAATCCACTTGAATCGAGTCTACAATTTCTAACTCCCATTCATTAGACTCAGGAATATTTTGTTCTTTTTCAGTCTCGCAGGCAAAAAGGCTGATTGAAAAAAGGCAGATGCCTAGAATATTATTTTTCATAATACAAAAAAGAAAGATGAACGCTAAAAATAGTCAAGGATGACCTAATTAAAAATTATTAGTTGTCTAATTTTGTGGGTTATTATTTTTTTGAAAATAATAAATCTGATTATCTGCAATCATGCCAGTTGCCTTATTTTCTTTGCTAGACAGGCTAGAAGACCGATGACCTCTGCCTACCGGCAGACAGGGAAGACCCAGCCACGGCCTTTAGGTTTGCAAAGTTGAATTATTTGAGAAAATCAGAGCTAATATCTTAACGATTATTAAGTGACTCAGATATTGAATAAATTAAAAAAGAATGGGGTGAACTTTCGCCTCGGCTAGGCTAGCGACCTCTTGCCAGTATCAGTCCCCATTCTTAGTTGAGTTGCCAGAACCAGTTAGAATTTTAGGCTTTAGGCCTGTTAAAGGTTTTAGTTTCCGCAACTCTCATTTGTTAAACTTCAATGTCTAAATTATGAAATTCAAATCAATTATTGGAGTCGATGTAAGTAAATCTACACTTGATGCCTATCTGAAGATCAACCAATGCCACGCAGTCTTTGAAAATAATGAGAAAGGTTACCAGGAGCTGGTGGAATGGGTAATGGAAAACTCTGGGTTAATACTCGCAGAAGAACTGCTTTTCGGATTTGAATCCACTGGGATTTATTCTTCAGAACTTGCTTTGTTTCTTGAAAAGCACTCCCTACCATTTTATATCATCTCAGGACTTGAATTAAAGCGATCCTTGGGAATAAGAAGAGGTAAGTCAGACAAGGCAGACTCTAAAGACATAGCTGAATATCTTTATGAAAAGCAGGAGAAGATTATCCCCACTGTTCTTCCCAAAAAGGTCATCCAGGATCTCAAAAAGCTGTTTAATTACAGAGAGCGACTTGTAAAAGACAGAGCAGCTTACATCACCCGTATCAAAGAATATGAAGCTGTAGTTTCAGAAATCAAATTAAAAGTCTATCAAAAATCCAATACCGAAGTAATCGCTTGTTTGGATAAGCAGATCCAAACCGTGGAGAAAGAAATAGACAAACTTTTACGCAAAGATGAACTGTTAATGAACCAATATAAGCTGATTAACTCTATCAAGGGCATAGGCCCACAGACAGCTGTTGCACTTATCGTCTTGACAGAAGGGTTTACCCTATTCGATAGCTGGAGAAAGTTTGCCAGTTATGCAGGAACAGCACCGTTTCCCAACCAGTCAGGTACATCCTATCGAGGGAGAACCAAAACCAGTCCGCTGGCGAATAAGAGAATTAAAACACTGCTGACATTATATGCAGGCACAGCCATCCAATACAGCACTGAGATGAAGACCTATTACAAGAGAAGAACCGGTGAAGGGAAAAGCAAAATGAGCACACTTAATATTATCAGAAATAAACTTATTGCAAGGGCTTTTGCTGTTGTCAACCGAAATTCCAGCTATGTAGACATACTAAAATATGCCGCATGAAAAAAAACTGAAAATCTTCTTGCTTAAACCTTAGAATACTGGCAGGCGAAGCTTCCGGATTCTGATCCTTTTAGCAGACAATAAGCCGTATTTTTGTCAATACTGGTAAGAAAGCGGATATCTATAATAATAAATAATCAAAAAGTCTAGAAACTGTTAACGTGGAAGAATCATCTAAAAAGGCTGAGTAAAGGTTTATCTTTTATTTACTCTCTACTCTCATTTGATTCTCCAAGAGCTCCTGATTTCGTATTTCAGCAGAAAGCATTTGGGCATAATTTCTACCCTTTTTTAAACCATATTGGGTGTATGCCTGAGATGCATAATCATGAGCCATGTGGAGGCTTCCTAATACTTCATAACCTACAGCAATATTGTAAAGTAATTTAGCACTGGTCTTATAATCAGCTCCAACTATCCCTTCTTCCCATGTTTGGATGGCTTCTTCCCATTTCCCAACTTCTGCAAAGCGGTTTCCATTCTCCAATGCTGGTTGAGTTTTGGACTTTCTGAAATATTCTCGGCTAATACTAATAAACATTGGAGCGATTTTATAAGCATAACCGGAGCCGGCAAGCTCTCCAACTATCCTAGTGGCATCTGCTTTTGCAATTAGCATTGCGAGAGCTTGAGTTTTGGTCTCTGCTTCAGCAGTCCAAGTATTGGTTTTTTGAAATCGTTGCTGGTCAACAATCGTTTTATTTTGAGGATCATACAGTCTAAAGCCCGCTGAGACATTAGCTACCCCTTCTAATCTCAATCCTTTTACTTCTACGGTTTGCGCATCTTTTCCCTCCCCAACTGTTTTTTTGATGATTGCTTCTTTTTCAGTGGTGATAAAATCAGAATTGAAATTTTCAAGAGCTAAAACGGCGTCAGCCTGATATTGCTCACAGAGTCTTTCTATCGTAAACCAATCCAGAGGTTGGGGGAAAACCTGCCCAAACATTCCACCTGTGAGTCTTTGGTTGGCACGTTTGATTTGATAGCGCGGGCTTGTATTCAGCTGTTGCTGTAAAGTGGCCAAAGTTGCTTCTATACTGTTTCTTACTTCAAAGGGCATTTCTCCAGTAATCAGGCCTTCAATGACATTCACCATTTCATTTTGTGGCTTAGTTCTGTCCACAATAACAATGGTCTGAACAGATGAGGGTACATTGATAGGGGCTGGTGTCAATCTTGTGAGAGTTACGCTCTTGGAGCAACTCATTGAAAGAATAGCGAGAGAAATCACTAAGAAAAAAGAGACTTGTTTGAAGCTTTTAAACATAGAGCTGGAATTTTCTGGAAAAATAGATCAAAAAAAATCCACAGAAAATAACCTGTGGATTTTATTGGGTTTAACCGATCAAATTGCCTTCATCATCCCACTGGGCGACTTTGGCTCTGTCTTCAGGTTTAAGGTAGAGAGCGCTATATTTTTCCGGATTGGAAAGGCCATGCTTGTTCAGAACTTCTTCTGGTACTCCGTCCCATACATTTGGCTGGTTACCTTTGTAGCCCATGTATTTCCAGCCTGCCTCTGTGGTAAAATACCCAGTACAGGTAAGATTTCTCAATAGGTTAAACCATTTCACTCCTCCTTCATAGGCAGGATCTGCTTTATCAGGCCAAGCTACTAATTCAACAATTTCAAGAACCTGATCTTTAGATAGCTCATTGAAAGGTTTTCCGAATTTTTCATCCGCTTCAAAGTCCAGCCACATCAATCCACCTCTCATAGGCGTCTGATAGTTGGGTTGGTCCAGCATCATGAAATCCATGAAATCTGTCACTTTAAGCTCCGTCGCAGCAGGAGATTCATTGTCAGCTGGCATTATGATGTCAATCAGCGTGTCAAGTTTTTTGCGCTCATCATCTGTGAAAAATTGATCAGCCAGTAATTTCGCGTCCCTGATTTTTTCCTCTTCAGTTCTTCCTCCAGGAGTTCCTCCTGTCAATACAGGCTCATGAGCGATGCTGCTATCTTCAGGATCACAGCCTGTCATCAGCAAGCCTGCCCCCAAAGAGCCTGTAAAGAGTAATTTTAGGTTTTCTCTTCTGTTCATGGCTTAGATATTTTTCTTTTTCAACTGATCAACTATATAATCTGATGTTCTCCATGATAGAGCCAAGATAGTCCAGGTTGGATTTTTGTCTGCCTGAGATACAAATGACCCAGCGTCTACAACAAATAAGTTTTTGCAGTCATGTGCCTGACAATTGGAATTCAACACAGATGATTTAGGATCATTCCCCATTCTGGTAGTTCCTACTTCATGGATAATTCTACCCGGAGCTGCCAAACCATACTTGCTTTCCGGTCCAGGTTTTTTGCCTAAAAGAATTGCTCCGGCATTGGTCAGGATTTCTTCAAAAGTATCCTGCATATGCTTAGCTTGTTTGATTTCCTGGTCTGTCCAATTGTAGTTGAATCTCAGTACGGGAATTCCATATTTATCCACTACGTTGGGGTCTATTTCACAGTAATTGTCATAACGAGGAACGCTTTCACCCCGTCCTGACATTCCTAAGGTAGACCCGTATATTCTTCGAATGTCTTTTTTCAATCCTTCACCATAGCCTCCATTCGGACTAGGGTTTCCAAACTCATCTTTGATATACTGTCGCATGCTATCCATACTCATGCCTGTGCCATAGGCTGGCTGACCCATGCCTCCCCAGTATTCGATATGGTAACCTCGGGCGAAGTCTAGTTTTTTGTTATCCAGCCACCATGGAGTATACATATGCATACCTCCAACGCCATCTTCATTATAGCGTTCACGATCGATCAAATCAGGCATGATACCCATGCGATCAGCTCCAGTAGAGTCATGTAGATACCTTCCTAATGCACCGGAATCAGCCCCAATCCCATTCGGATGACTTTTGGATTTGGAGTTCATCATAATTCTTGCGGATTCGCAGGCTGAAGCTCCTAATACTACTACCCGAGACTTCAACTTGTATTCCTTCATGTCCATTTTGGATACAAAGGATACTCCAGTTGCCAAACCTTGGTCATCTGTGGTAACCTTTCTAACCATGGAGTGAGTATAAAGGTCCACTTTTCCTCTTTTCATAGCTGGGTGTACCAAACAGGTACCCGCTGAGAAATCCGCATATGCCTGACAAGCCCGATTACATTGAGCGCAAAAAAAGCAAACACCCCGCTCATTATTGATAGGTCGGGTTAGCATGGAAAGTCTAGATGGGATCATCGGAATGGCAGCCTTGTCAGCCCCTTTTTTGATGAAAAGTTCATGCAGTCTAGGCTTGGGAGGAGGTAAGAAGAAACCATCAGGTTCATTATAAATGCCTTCTTTAGTCCCAAAAACTCCAATCAGCTTATCTACTTTGTCATAATATGGTTTGACATCTTCATATCCAATTGGCCAATCATCTCCCAATCCGTCAATGCTGGCTCTTTTGAAATCATTAGGTCCAAATCGCAAAGAAATTCTTCCCCAGTGATTGGTTCTACCACCTACCATTCTTGATCTAAACCAATCGAATTGGGTGCCATCTTTTCTGGTATAAGGTTCCCCTTCAATATCCCAGCCTCCGATTGCTTGGTCAAAGTCTCCAAAAGGGCGGATTCTTGTGCCCGCACCCCTTCTTGGCGATTCCCATGGCGGTCTAAGTTGGGTTCTGTCCTCGTCTTTGGCAGGGTCAAAATCTCCACCTGCTTCCACAACGGCAACGGATAATCCTGCTTCAGAGAGAACTTTGGATGCCATCCCGCCACCGGCTCCGGAACCTACGATGATCACGTCGTAAGCTTGTCCGGATTCTTTGATTTGAAAACTCATTTTCAAAAATTTTTAATGAAGTTGAAAATATAGAGCAAAAATTTCGAGTATAAAAAGGAATTATCGGAGAATCTTGAATTTGATCGACATTGTAAAAAGCCTTTTTCAATTTGTATAATGCTTAGTGCTCAATCCCCAATTAGAAAGATTCGGAACATTATGGAAAAAAAATGCTTTTATTTAAAATAGATTTTTGTTTTTTGAGCTAAAATTAAAATTCTACTCTGATTTTATTGTTTGCACCATATATCGAAATGAAGGATATGGTTTTCTATTTCTTGGTAATTAAAGGAGTATGAATGCTTCCTTTAAAATCAGAACACTTTATAAGTGATTGGATTTCAGATAATTTCAATAAAATTATAATTTTGATTAACCATCATCTAAATAGCATTGTGTATTAATGAATAATCAAATTCTAATTAATTTTTGTCCGACTGGAATGGTCCCACAAAAATCAATCACACCACATGTGCCAATTTCTCCCCAAGAAATAATAGAACAGACTCATGAAGCTTACGAGTTAGGTATTACTATTGCCCATTTGCATGCAAGGGATGAAGAGGGTATTCCTACTTATAAAAAGACAACTTATAGGGATATTTTTGAGGGGGTAAGAAAGCATTGTCCGAAACTTATAATTTGTGGCAGTAGTTCAGGCAGGAATTTCAGCGAGTTTGAAAAAAGGTCTGAGGTAATAGAGCTTCAGCCAGATATGTGTTCATTAACACTTTCTTCTTTAAATTTTTTGAAGCAAGCTTCAGTTAATGACCCAGATATGATAATTGCCTTAGCAGAAAAAATGGTGGATAATGGTGTTGTTCCTGAATTGGAGTGCTTTGACTTAGGGATGATCAATTATGGAAAATATTTAATAAAAAAAGGCATATTAAAAGGACCCTTTTATTGGAATTTGCTTTTTGGAAATATTGCTGGTTTTCAACCAAGTTTAATCCAAATTGGAACAGCGATTCAGGAAATCCCTGAGAGTCATATTTTTTCTTTAGGAGGACTGGGAGAACACCAATTGGCGGTTAATTCTATAGCTATTGCTCAAGGCTACGGTGTTAGGATAGGATTAGAGGATAATATTTGGTGGGATGAAAAAAGAACACGCCACTGTACTAATTTAGAGCTGGTTAGGCGAATTCACGACTTAATGGTAATCCACGGAAGGGAACTTCTAACCTCAGAAACTTTGAGAAAAATAGGTTTTTTTAATAAAAAGAAATTGGAGAAAATTAATTTACCAGTTTCTTCCAATTAATTAATAGTGGAATATTTAGGAGAAGAAAAACAAATTAACCAACTAATCCCCCTTGTTTCGGTCTGTGTTCCTGCATTTCAGCATGAGCCTTTTATCGAAAAATGCCTTGAAAGTATCTTAAGACAGGAAACAAGTTTTGATTATGAGATTTTGGTAGGAGAAGATTGTAGCACAGATCGAACGCGTGAAATCTGTATTGCCTTAGCTGATCGATACCCGAATAAAATTAGGTTGTTTCTAAGAGATGAGAAGGAAAAAGGCCGTAGGAAAGGAAAGTGGAAAGGAAAATACAACCATATGGCCCTTCATCGAGAAGCAAGAGGCAAATATGTTTGTATTTGTGATGGAGATGACTTTTGGACGGACCCAAAAAAGCTACAAATGCAAGTAGAGGTAATGGAAAAGTATCCGGATGCCTCGATATGTATCACCAATACCTTAATTGAGGGGGATGAGAAAGACCATATAATGGATCTCCCCTCAAATTTCACGATTTTTACACCTTCCCAATTACGCAAAAAAAACTATATGGGACATATAAGTAGTTGGATGATGAGGAATGAAATGGAGATTTTACATCAAAAGAAGGTTTTGGAAAAATCCTCCTATCTAGATATGCTCATTTTTACTTTTTACAAGATTCGAGGAAATACCATCTTTATCCCAAAAGTTACTTCCTGCTATGTGAACAACCAAAGAGGAATTTTTAGGTCAGCTTCAAAAAAGAAGAACCATTTGGAAATGTATAGGATTAATTGGCTTCTATTTTACTATTTGCATAAAGACCCTATTCATTTTCTCCGGTCTTTGTTATATCAATTAAGAAGATATTATGTCAACTTCATTAAGTCTTGAAATAAATAATTTGATTTCTAAAGAAGGTTTGATTTGGAACAGCTAATTATACTTGGTCATAGTAATGGAGGGATCCCGATTTTGATTGATCAAGCCATAGAAGTGTTAGGAGTTGAAAAGTTTATAGTAATTAAAAACCTCGATCTACCTGATATTGAATTAGAAAAGTCCGAATTCTCAATAAGCTTTCTTTCTGAAAAGGATTTTGATTTCTCTAAAATAGGCTCTCGGTCAGTTCAATTTGGGGTTCATAATTGCCCTGCAAAAAAGATCCTTTTTGATCATTTCAACAGCAAATATGGGATTGATAAATCAAGCTATATTAGTCTAATCCATCCCACTTCTTACATGGCGCAATCTGCAAAAGTTGGAACGGGAGCATTCGTCGAACCATTGACTGTTATTTCTTCTTTGGTTCAGTTAAAATTCGGAGTGACAATCAAACGTTCTGCATCCATAGGGCATCATTCTATCCTTCATGATTTTGTTTGCATTAACCCAGGTGCAGTTGTTTCTGGCTTTGTTGAGGTTGGGGAAGGAACAGTGATAGGTTCTGGTGCAGTGATTTCCAACAATATCAAAATAGGTAGTGGTAGCCTCATTGGCGCTGGAAGCGTAGTGACTAAAGATATTCCGGATGGAGTAATCGCCTTTGGAAATCCTTGCAAAGTAGTTCGAGAAAACCAAAACTGAAATTCGTTTTACTTCCAGTTAAAGCAATTAATCAATAATTGATTGAATAAAAGGCCATACTGTTTCAAATACTATTTGATGTCCTTCTTCGGTAGGGTGAATTCCATCTGGAAGATTCAAGTCTGGATTCCCGGCTACTCCTTCCAATAGGAATGGAATAAGGGTTACATTTTTTTCTTTGGCAACCGCAGGATAGATTTCTTGAAATTCTTTAGTGTATTCCTGACCCATATTAGGTGGAATCTGCATGCCAGCGAGGATGATTTTGGTTTGAGGGTATTTTTCCCTGACCTTATCTATAATGGCATTTAAGTTACTCTTGGTCTCACTCAGTTGAATTCCTCTCAAACCGTCATTACCTCCAAGTTCCAGGATGAAGATATCAGGCTGATCTTCCAAAAACCAATCTAATCTGCTTAGGCCTCCTGCGGTAGTTTCTCCACTCAGTCCTCCATTGATTACTTTATAATTTAGATTGAGACTATCTATCTGTTTTTGTACCAATCCGGCGAATGCATCTTCCTGGTCTATCCCATACCCAGCTGTCAGGCTGTTTCCAAAGAATAGAATGGTTTTTTTATCCTCTTGTTGCTGTTCTTTTTGAGATGATTCGATATCGTCCACCTTTTGAGTTTGTTTCGATTCCGAACAGGAGAAAAAGGCAAAGCTTCCAAAGGTTATAAAACTCAGGAATAAGAAGTTTAATTTTTTCATAGATCAGTTTACTTGTTCTAATTAAGGCATTTCAAAGAAAAAAGTTCGCGCTAGCAAAGGAAAAACTACCCAAGGCTGATAATTAAGCAGATTTTAACAGTTCGGAACCAAATATTACCAATCAGCAGTTTATCTCAAGTATATCCCTGCTTTTATTTTAACTTAGAAATCACTCTGTTAAAATCCATTTTAATTTAACAAAGGATCTTTTAGGATCGTTTTACTAGTTTATACCCGTTTCATCATCCAACTCTATGACCATACTTTCAATTAAGAATTTGAGTAAAACCTACCAAAGCGGAAGTCGAAAGCTGACTGTTTTGGACCAAGTAAATTTTGATATAAATTCCGGAGAAACCATCGCTATTGTTGGGCCATCCGGCAGTGGAAAAACTACCTTATTAGGACTTTGTGCGGGTTTGGACTCCTCATCAACTGGATCTGTGGTTCTCAATGGAAAAGCTCTGGAAAGTCTTTCGGAAGATCAAAGAGCTGCTGTTAGAAGCCAAGACGTTGGTTTTATTTTTCAGAATTTTCAATTGTTGCCAACTCTAACAGCCTTGGAAAATGTAATGGTTCCTCTGGAGCTCAAAAAGCGAAAGGACGCCCGGGCTAAGGCAATGGAGCTGTTAGAAAAAGTAGGCTTAAAAGATCGTGCAACCCATTATCCTACGCAGCTATCAGGTGGTGAGCAGCAGCGGGTCTCAATCGCTAGGGCTTTTGCAAATGAACCTAAAATACTTTTCGCAGATGAGCCTACCGGAAACTTGGATACAGAAACAGGTGAGATGATAGAAAAGTTGATTTTTGATCTCAATACAGAAAAAGGTACCACTTTAGTTCTAGTGACTCACGATTTGGAACTTGCCGGAAAAACTCAGCGAATCATTCATATTAAGGGCGGAAAGATACAGGAGGATGCAAATGCCTGATTTTGGATGGATAGTTAAGATGGCTTTCCGGGATTTCCGGAAAAACATCTCCCGATTACTCTTGTTCGTTTCCTCCATCGTGGTTGGAATAGCGGCGCTTGTGGCTATTAGTTCTTTTGGAGAAAATCTTACCCAGGATATTGACAATCAGGCCAAAGAGCTTTTGGGAGCTGATTTGGTTTTGGAAAATAGCAAGCCGATAGGTGATCAGCCGATTGATTCGATAGCAACTCAAACAGCTTCTGAAGTGAATTTTGCTTCCATGGTAGCCTTCCCTCAGACAGGTGCCAGCAGACTTACTCAGGTTAGAGCATTGGAAGGAGCTTTCCCCTTTTATGGATTTCTAGAAACTATTCCCGCAGAAGGAGATGCCGATTTTCGCTCTGGTGGGAAGAAAGCTCTGGTTGAAAAAACACTCATGGCGCAGTTCAACGCTGAAGTTGGCGACTTGATTAAAATAGGAGAGGTAGAATTTGAGATTGCCGGCGAACTCCAAAAAGTACCCGGCCAAACTGGAATCACGGCTACCGTTGCTCCTGCTGTCTATATTCCTCTGGAGTATTTGGAAGAAACAGGATTGGTTCAATATGGAAGTCGGGTCGAGTATAACCGGTATTTCCAGTTTACTGAAGGGACGGATGTAGAAGCACTGATTGAACCTTACAATGAACAATGGGAAATAGATCGTGTGGATGCGGATACTGTGGAGGACCGAAAAAGATCCACAGGAAGGTCTTTTGGTAATCTTTCCAACTTCCTTTCCTTAGTCGCATTTATTGCTCTTTTGCTGGGCTGTGTTGGTGTAGCCTCTGCTGTCAATGTGTTTGTTAAAGAGAAACTAGCTTCAGTGGCAGTTTTGAGATGTCTGGGAGTTTCCTCTAGGGATGTACTATATATCTATCTCTTTGAAATCAAAATCATGGGGCTAGTAGGAGCAATTTTGGGTGCTTTTTTAGGCACACTGCTTCAATTTGTACTTCCCGCAGTTTTTGCTGATTTTCTTCCTGTAGAGGTCACGGTCGGAGTCTCTTGGCTTTCAGTGGGATTTGGGATAATCACGGGGCTTTTTGTTTCCGTGTTATTTGCTATGCTCCCTTTACTGAAAGTTCGAAATGTCTCTCCAATGGCAACATTAAGACCTGAAACTGCAGATTCCGGGTTGTTGAAAGATCCTTTGAGATGGTTAGTGATAATTGGAATTCTACTTTTCATCTGGGGATTCAGTTTTTACCTGCTGAAGTCGGTGCAATTAGCCTTTGGTTTCTCGGGTTTTGTGGTCTTTGCTTTTGGGATTCTCTGGGCTGTAGGACAATTGATCATGTGGGCAGTACGGAAATTTCTACCGATATCATTGAGATATACTTTAAGGCAAGCTTTAGCCAACCTTTATAGACCCAATAATCAGACTATATCTCTGATTGCTACTATAGGCTTGGGGACTGCTATGATTAGTACCTTGTTTTTCCTACAAAACCAACTGTTAGAGGAAGCCAAGTTTGCCGATAAAGAAGATCAGCCCAATATGCTGATGTTTGACATTCAAACTCCCCAATTGGAGAATGTGAAAAGCAAACTGACTGACAGGGGTTTGAGGATTCTGCAGGATGTACCTATTGTGACAATGCAGCTCAATGAAATTAATGGGATTGATAAGCAGGAAAACGAGGAATTGTCAGAGGAAGAAGATTATTCCAGATGGTTATACAATAGGGAGTTTAGAGTTACCTACAGGGATACCTTAATATCTTCTGAGACATTGGCGCAGGGGGAGTTAATCCCAACCGGAACTAGAGGAGATTCTATTTTTGTGAGTTTCGCCAAAGATTTTGCCGAAGGAAATAATCTGAAAATCGGGGATGAGATAGAATTCAACGTGCAGGGAAGACCCATAAAAACCTATATTGGGAGTTTCAGGGACGTGAAATTCAATCAGGTTTCTACCAATTTTCTGGTTTTATTCCCAACAGGAGTCCTGGAGCAAGCACCAAAATTCCATGTCATTATCACCAAAACCAAAAATGACAGGGAGTCAGCGGATGTACAAGCTGAGATTGTGAGAGAGTTTCCGAATATTTCGGTAATAAATCTGGGAGCTATTGTAGAAACCTTGGAAGATATTCTCAATAAAATCAGTTTTGTAATTCAGTTCATGGCTTTCTTTAGTATTGCTACGGGCATTTTGGTCTTGATTAGTTCACTAATCATCAGTAAGTATCAGCGGATGAGGGAGAGTATTCTTTTAAGGACACTAGGAGCAAGTTCTTCCACTGTCCGAAAAATCAATACGATGGAATATTTCTTTTTGGGCTCCTTAGCCTCTCTATCAGGGATTATTTTATCCTTTGTCGCTACTTGGCTTTTAAGCTCCTTTGTTTTTGAAATGAGTTTCCGTCCTGCTTGGGGAGCTGGTCTGGTGCTATATTTGGCAATTACAGGATTGACCATCATTCTTGGTTGGTTGAATGGTCGAAGAATCATCAACCAGCCTCCAATGGAGATATTGAGGGGGAATGGGTAATAGTTTTTGATCAAAAGAAAAGCCTCTCAGACAAAATCTGAGAGGCTTTTTTTGGTGGAGCTGGCGAGATTCGAACTCGCGTCCAGATAAGGAAACACCGTACCGTCTACATGCTTAGTCACCGATTGGGTTTTCGACCAAACTATGCTGGGTGACACACCTGAGTTTGGCTTAGCGATTAGAACTTAAGCCTGCTTAATCGCATCGCAGGCCGCAGTCCAGTCAAGTCGACACCTCAATTCCATCCGGACCAGACAACGGATGGTGAGATGTGGCCGGGGAATCACTGTTTGTGACTCAACCCTTTAAGCGATCTATCCTAAAAGGTTAGATTAGGCAGCCATGGCGTAAGTATTTTCGCCATTTATGGTTCGTATGAATCTTTCAAGGCCGTACATACTCCAGCCTGCATGCAAGCCCGATCTTTACACTTACTGTCAAAACCGGTCAGCCCCATTTGCTATTGAGAAGACAAAAGTAATCTAAATTTGGTTCCGTTCAACGGGAACTAGGTATTATGTAAGAAGGGGAGAATGGAAGCGAGAGATGAGAGACGAGAAGCGAGAGACGAGAAGTAAGAGATTAGACGTGGGACTATGGAGTTGGGAAACGAGATGCGAGAGGCCTAGCTACTTTATCTTTCAATTTTAATTTTAAAATCATTCAATAAGATATTCTTCAATCTCAGTCCTTTATATAAAAACTTCAATTTTGCTCAAATTTGAAGAAGGCTGAATACAGAGATTTTTATATCTTGCGGTGATGGAAAATTTCGTCGTTTCGGCAAGAAAATATAGACCGGCTAATTTTAAAAGTGTCGTGGGGCAACAGCATATCACCACCACACTACAAAATGCGATCAAGAATAATCATCTTGCTCAGGCTTTCCTTTTCTGTGGACCTAGAGGGGTTGGTAAAACTACCTGTGCACGAATACTTGCCAAAACAATCAACTGCGAAAATAGAGAGGATGATCAAGAAGCCTGCGGAACCTGCGAATCCTGTGTTTCCTTCCAAAACAACTCTTCCTTCAACATATACGAGCTGGATGCGGCATCTAATAACTCGGTCGATGATATTCGAAATCTTGTAGATCAAGTTAGATATGCTCCTCAAAAAGGTCAATACAAAGTCTATATAATTGATGAGGTTCACATGCTCTCCAATCAGGCCTTCAATGCATTTTTGAAGACTTTGGAGGAACCTCCTAAGTATGCTATTTTCATTTTAGCAACTACAGAAAAGCATAAAATCATTCCTACCATTCTCTCCCGCTGTCAGATTTTTGATTTCAATAGAATTCAAATCAAGCATATTGCGGATCATTTGAAGCATATCGCAGATAAAGAAAGTGTAAGCTATGAGGATGAGGCGCTTCGCCTGATCGCCACCAAGGCGGATGGGGCATTGAGAGATGCACTTTCCATATTTGACCTGATCGTAACCTATTCGGCAGGTCAAAAAGTCACTTATAAAGAGACCATTTCTAACCTTCACATTCTGGATTACGACTACTATTTCAAAGTAGTGGATGCTTTATTAGAAGGAGATATTTCCCAGTCATTATTGATTTTTGATGAAATTCTTAAAAAAGGCTTCGATGGGCATAATTTCATCGTTGGTCTTTGCGAGCATTTCAGAGATTTGTTGGTAGTGAAAGATCCTGTGACTATAGATTTGATTGAAGTTTCCGAAAATGTCAAGGAGCGATACCTTCAACAAACCCAAGCAGCCAGTCAGTCTTTTTTACTTTCTGCTTTGAATGTTGCCAACCAATGTGACATTCATTATAAAACCAGTAAAAATCAGCGCCTTCATGTTGAGTTGGCTTTGATGAAAATGGCCAAATTACCTCAGGCATTGAACCTAGCTGCATTGGCAGTGGAGGAATCAAAAAAAAAAGCCTGAATAACGGAAAAGCGGTAGAGGAAAAACCCTCCGAAATCCCATTAGGTGCTGATTCTATTAAGGGGAAAACTACTCCTGTTCAGAAAACAATCTCGATTCCAACCAGTCTCTCTCAGACCAAAAAACTGGTCAAAGAGTTTGAACAAAAAAATACCCATGCTGCAAAACAGGCAGAGGATTTAGTAGAGTTTGTTTCTACCGTGGAGACTACTAAGCCTTTGACTCAGGAACTCCTAGATCAGCATTTACCTCAGGTTTTAGAGCATTTCAAAAAGCAAGGGAAAAGTCTGGAATTGGCCATTCTCAATCAACCAATCAAGGTAAAGGAGAATGAAATGATCTTGGAAGTGATGGGTCATGTGCAAGAAGAAAGAGCTCATTCCATGCGTCAGGAGTTAATGACCCTGATAAGAAACTTAACTGGTGCAGGAAAATTCCAGCTATCCTTGGAAGTCAAGGAAGAAATCGAAACTGCCAAAAATAAACTTTATACGAGTTCGGATAAATTCAATTATTTGTTGGAAAAGCATCCAGCTTTAAATGAGTTCAGAAAGAAGTTTGGACTGGAGACTGATTTTTAAAAATCCAGAGAGATTCCAAAATTGATCAGGTTTTGCAACTGTATAGCCTGTTTGGATGTGCCATCATCCTGCTTGATAAATACCTCCTCATCGTAGATTAGGACCGTTTCAATCCTTGTGGAAATGTATTTATTGACTTTCATTCGGATTGAAGAATTAAAGTTGACTACCATATTTCCAAATCTTTCATAATTGGAAAAGAGGTTAAGATCTGCCTTCCAATTGACATTTTCCATCAAGGAAATATCGGCGACAGAGGTGGCCAAAGACATCCCTGCTTCAGCTCTTACATTTTCTCCGGGCGTAACACCAAAAGCTCCAACATTACTGAGCGAGTCATTCATGACAATGGTAAATCGACCCGTGAAAGGTGAAAGGATGACCGATAGCTTGCCTTTGTTTGGATAGGTTTTTCTATAATTCAAACCAGTGGAAGACTGGACATATCCTGGAGAAAGCAGGTCCGATATTTTGGTTCTCAAATCGTTTTCACTTCCAGCCGGCCTGCTATACTTGAAACCTTCTAACAACTGAGTTCGGGCATCAATCTGAGTGGATAAGTAGAGTTTTTCTGAAATCTCCCGTCCGTAATTGCTGACAAATATGAAGTTGTCATTGGTCTTTCTGGTTTGAAAAGCTCTATCTGTCTGCCTGTTAAAACCTAGATTGATATTCAACTGCGTGTCCCAGACCTTTTTGTCTTTTTTGTAGTTGGCATAAAGGGAAACTCCTGTATTGAGGGCGAATGAACTCGTACCACCGGCTGCCCAGTTGCTCAAAGTAGACTGGACAATATTTAGATTGTAATTACCTCCGGTTTTCCAGAAAACTTCCTTGACAGGCTCATCAATCAATAAGGAATCACCAAGCATCAACAGTGTATCCCCGTTGATCAGAACAGTATCTGGAATGATCTGTATATCTTGAGCTAAAATCTTTCCGCTCAGGAGGAAAACCAAAAGTCCTGCTAGGAGAAGTAATCTGGGCATGAAAAAGGTCGAAATCAGGGCTTGAAGATAGTTAATTTCTGTCCAACGCTGATAATGTTCTGGCTTCCGATTTGGTTCCAAGATTTCAGCTGATCTACTGTAACGCCGTATTTTTTACTTATTGCATATAGCGTTTCTCCAGGAGATACTGTATGAGTCATTTTACTTGGCGTATTGCTGTAGCTAGGCTCAGGATCTTGGGTAGAAGAATAATTGACAGGAGCAGTCTGATTTTGAGACTGTGGCTCCGGGTCTGATTGAGCCACTCTAACAGGAGTTGATGAAGGTACAGTGACAACTGGAATTTCTTCCCCTCTTTTTCTGTGTTCCTGCAGGCTCAAGACCATTCCTGCCTTCAAATCCTCATCCCTTCTGATTCTGTTTTTTGCCTTCAAAGCTGAAAGCTTGATTCCATATTTTTGAGAAATACTCCAAAGAGTTTCTCCTGGCTGGACAATATGAGTTTCAATTTCAGCTTTAGACTTTTTCTTTTCAGTGTAATAATATTTTCCGGCTTCTACTTTTTCTTCCGGATCCAAGTCATTCAGTTTTCTGAATTTCTTCTCTTTAATTCCGATTTTATCGGCAAATTTTTCCAAGGAAGTCGTATTTGCGGCTAAAACACCATCCAACTCGTTGACAGTAATCTGATCAGGCTGAGTAGCCTTGGTGGTATTCCCTGAAATTCTAGGGTAAGAGTTGGCCTGCTTATAAGCCGGATAATATTTTTCCTCGGCTTTACTTTTTTGACTTGGTTTGGTCTGGCTAGGCTGTGACTCGATCACAGCAGGTTTGTAGTCCAATTTTCCTTCCTGGATATAAACCAAAGAAAATCCTCTGCCGGCCGGAATTTTTCCGTTGACAGCCCACTTATTCATCTCTTTTAGATGCTCTTCGGAGACCTGGTATTTTTTTGCAAGCTCCTTGAGCGAGGTGGGACCTTGTACCTGCACTTCAACCAAGCGCTGAGAGTTGCTCACCAGCATTCCTCCTATTTGGTTTTCAAACGCGACTTTGTGAGCAAGGAATTTTTTAAAATACCAGTGAGAATTTCTATCAATATCAATGATTCGCTGACTATTATATCGGTTTCCAAAATAAGCTTTAGCACCGCCTAAGCCCATTTGATAAGAAACCAAGGCACACATCCAATTATCAAAAGTGTTGTTATGCTTTTTTAAATAAAGGGCTGCTCCACGAGTGGAGTTCACTATATTTTTTCTGTCATCTATTTGGCTATCCACTCTCAAAAAGACTTCCTCTGCGGTGCCTTGCTTAAACTGCCAAAAGCCTACCGCATTGGAGGTTGAGACTGCATCAGGGATCAAACCACTTTCCTGAATCACTAGGTATTTTAGATCCAAAGGAACTCCAACGCTTCTGAGCTCCCGTTCTACGATTGGCATGTAAAGATTTACCCGCTCCAGCTTTACTTTGAAGTAGCTGGGGTTTCGGTACAAGGCATCAACATCTAATTGAATTTCTCTTCTAGCCTGAGGATTGATGCGGATAATCATGTCTGCAAATTCCATCTCCGCGGGCACCTGTGGAATCTGTGCCAGAATAGGAGTGGAAGCTAAAAGGAAGCAGGAAAAAATGAAAAATTGTAAACTTTTGAAATTCATGCTCGGTCGTCTTCTGATATCAGCCCTGCATGAGCAAAAATGATTCCCATTTTATGAAATCACAGTTTTCTTGCCATTAAGATTCCATCTCTGATGGGTAAAATACTGTTTTCTACTCGGGAATCTTGGTGAACCTTCCGATTGAAATCCAATATAGCCTCGGTGTCTTTATCTAATTTTTTTCTTCCTTCTGGCAATACTTTTCCAGACCAAAGTACATTATCTGCCAAAACGATACCCCCTGAAGGCATTTTATCGATCACCAAGTCGTAATAACTAGAATAATTGAATTTGTCAGCATCTATGAAAACCAGGTCAAATGGACCTTCCAAACTAGGAATAATATCCAGGGCGTTGCCTAATCTGTAGTCTATTTGTGAAGCAAGACCACTTTCTTCAAAAAATCCCCGGACCATGGTCTCCAGCTCATCATTGATATCAAGAGTTATCAGCTTTCCTCCTTCAGCCAGTCCTCTTGCCATACAAATTCCTGAATACCCAGTGTAAGTTCCTATTTCCAAAATCGTATTTGGACGAAGCATTTTTACAAACAGCTCCAGGATTTTTCCCTGTAAATGCCCCGAAATCATTCTAGGCATCAGGACTTTGGCCTGAGTTTCCCGGACAATTTTTTTCAAAAGAGCGTCCTCTTCTGAAGTATGGTATTCACAATAGGCTAATAATTCGGGATCTATAAACTCCATTTTAATTCGGTAAATAGGTGAGGTAGCTGAGTTGCTCTGGATTAAAAATTTCCTCGGCTATTGCTAATACCTCTTCTGCTGTGGTGCTTCTTATTTGCTCAAAGATACGTTCCAAAGGGTCTATTTTCCCATGATCGATCAGACTTTTGCCAAATACAAGCATCAACGCGGCATAATTTTCCTCTGCCATTGCCATTTGTCCAATAGCCTGCTCCTTAGCCATATGAAGTTGCATAGTCCCCAGCTTTTTGGTCCTGAGCTTATGCAATTCACGGTGGACAATCTGAGTGGATTTTTTTAAGGTCTTTTCTTCTGTACCAAAAAATATCCCAAAGAAGCCGGTATCTGAAAATGGCTGATAACTGGATTCAATGCTATACACATAGCCGTATTTTTCCCTTAAAGCCAGGTTGAGCCTGCTGTTCATGCTAGGCCCTCCCAAAATATTATTGAGAAGAAAAAGCTTATACCGGTTGGGGTCATGCTGTGAATAAGCTGGTCTGCCTAAGGCACAAAGAGATTGAGTAATGTCCCTGTTTATGGTTTTGACTTGAGGCACATAAGTGTGAAATGCACTCCTGGCATAAAGCGTCCTTTTGGGTTGGATTTCCGACAAAGGACCTTCAATTGCCTTTAATGCCTTAGAAAAGGAAATGTTTCCTACGATTGAAAAGACTACCTGTGAAGTGTCAAGCCTTGTGGATATAAAATCAAAAAAATCCTGCTGGCTGAATTTAGAAACAGTTTCTTCAGTACCAAGAATATTTCTTCCCAAGGAGTGGTTTTCAAATACCAAAGCATCCAGCTCATCCTGAATAGAGTCATCAGGAGAATCTCTATACATAGACATTTCTTCCAGGATTACTTGGCGTTCTTTCTCTATTTCTTTGGTAGGAAAAGTGCTGTTGAATGTGATGTCGAACAACAAGTCAGCTGCCTTGGAATAATGCTCTTTGAGCACCGATGCATAGAAACAGATTTTTTCTTTGGTGGTATAGGCATTCAGCTCTCCTCCCAAAGACTCCAGGCGATTGATGATGTGAAAGGTTTTCCTTTTCTTGGTTCCCTTGAAAGCCATATGCTCCCAAAAGTGGGCTAAACCTTCCTGTTCTTTGGTTTCATCCCGACTGCCTATATTTAAGACAAATCCGCAATGCACAAGTCGTGTATGTGTGACTTCCTGATGGACTATGCGGATACCGTTGGCTAGTTCTTTAATTTGATACATCTTAACTCTTTGAATTGAAGGTAGTAAAAATTCTACCTTTTAAACTCCCTACGAATAATGTTAAGTTTGTCTATCGAAGTTCAATTTTGGTTCTTATAAACAAGGAAATTCTAAAAAAGGTAATCCTTAAGAAATTAAATCTAGAGATTTTATGAAATATACACCTTTACCATCGGCTTTGTATGTAAAAAACAGGGCAAAGCTTGCAGCAAAAATGGCAAAAAATTCTGTTGCAGTTCTCAATTCCAATGACATCATGCCTACCAATGCGGATGGTACGATGAGATTTAGGCAAAACAATGATCTTTTTTACTTATCAGGGATTGATCAGGAGGAAAGTATCTTATTAATTGCCCCGGACTGCCCTAATCCTTCCATGAGGGAAGTGTTGTTTTTGCGAGAAACAAACGAGCACATAGCCATTTGGGAAGGACATAAGTACACGAAGGAAGAGGCTCAGGAAGCGTCTGGCATCGAGAATATACAGTGGCTTGCAAATTTTGATCAGGTATTTAATACAGTGATGGCTTTATCAGAGCAGATTTATTTGAATACCAATGAACATCTGAGAGCAGGAGTAGTGGTTGAGACAAGGGATGCCAGATTTATCAAAACCTGCAAGGAAAGATTTCCACTTCATGAATACGAAAGACTAGCGCCTATTATGCATGAGCTGAGAGGGGCTAAAGAACCAGCAGAAATAGATCAATTGCAGATTGCTTGTGATATCACAGAGAAGGGTTTTAGAAGAATCCTCAATTTCGTTAAACCAGGAGTAACAGAATTTGAAATTGAAGCCGAATACCTACATGAATTTGTAAGAAATAGGAGTAAGGGTTTTGCCTATGAACCCATCATAGCATCTGGTGCATCCGCTTGTGTACTTCATTACATCGAAAACAACAAAGCTTGCCAAGATGGAGACTTGTTGCTTATGGATGTCGGGGCAGAGTATGGAAACTACAATGCAGATATGACGAGAACTATACCTGTTAGTGGCCGATTTACAGAAAGGCAAAAGGCAGTGTACAATGCAGTATTAAGAGTGCAAAAGCAGGCGATGAATATGCTTAGACCTGGAGTGACTATCCAGGATTACCACAAGGAAGTTGGCTTGATCATGCAATCCGAATTGATAGGTTTGGGTTTGATTGATATGACGGATGTAAAAAATCAGGATCCGAATTGGCCTGCTTATAAAAAGTATTTTATGCACGGAACTTCCCATCATTTAGGCCTAGATGTGCATGATGTAGGTACTATGCACGGGCCTATCACTCCGAGGATGGTATTTACTGTTGAGCCTGGAATATATATTCGAGAAGAAGGAATTGGTATTCGATTGGAAAATAATATTGTGATACAGAAAGATGGATATTTCGACCTGATGCGGAATATTCCAATCGAAGCCGATGAAATTGAGGAGATAATGAATTCTTAAAAAATCTTCTGAATGATGCCCCCAAAACTTGAGACAAGTCTTGGGGGCATTTTTATTTCCTAACTTACTTCCATTGAATCTCTGCCATCACCGGAAAGTGATCGGAAGGATATTTCTTTCCATAATTGTCTGTTAATATTCCATGACGTATAACCTTAATCGGGCCATTGACGAAGATGTGGTCAATAATTCCGTCTGGCATTTTATCCCAATCAAATCCGGTAAATGTGCCAGCCGGGCCGTACGCTGGAATCTCAGAGATTAATCGGGCATCTTTCCAGCCAGAAGCAGAAGCGATGGTGGTATAGGCTGGGTTGTCAAGAGTCACATTAAAATCCCCCATCCAAATAACCGGGAGTTTTTCCTGGTTGATAGCATTGATTTGTTTCAAAACCAATTTGCTGCTTTCCTCTCTGGCTTGCTGACCGATATGATCATAGTGAATATTGAAGACATAAAAGGCCTTGCCGGATTGGTCTTTAAATTTACCCCAAGTACAAACCCGATTGAGGGCTGCGTCCCAACCTTTGCTCGGGCGCTCAGGAGTAGGGGAAAGCCAAAAAGTCCCGTGATTAAGTAGTTGATAGCGCTGAGGGTCAAAAAGAATTGCTGAAAACTCTCCCTTTTCCTCTCCGTCATCTCTTCCAACTCCTATGTAATCAAATTCCAAGTTGGACTCCAACTGCTTAACTTGATGAATCAAGCCTTCCTGAATACCGACAATTCCGATTTGATGAAATTGGATCAAAGAGACTACATGATGCAGCCTATCCTTCCATAAATTTCCCTCGTCTCCCGGGTTATCCCAGCGAATATTGAAAGTGGCAATTTGATGTTTGTTGCTTTGGGCGATGCTGGCTGAAGCACTTACAAATGCGAGAAAAAGACAAAGAATGATTGATTTTAACTTCATTTTGGAGGAACTATATGGTCAGAAAAGGTTTATCTATTAAAATTGAATCATAAATTGAAGAAATGAAAACCATTTATCCCAAAGACCTAGCCACACAGGAATTTCACGCACTTTTACAGGGTAGTATTGCACCACGGCCGATTGCTTTTGCTTCCACCATAGATAATGTGGGAAATGTAAATTTGAGTCCCTTTAGTTTTTTTAATCTATTCAGTACTAATCCGGCTATTTTGGTTTTTTCTCCTTCCAGAAGAGTGAGAGACAATACCACCAAGCATACTTTGGAGAATGTGAAAGAGGTTCCGGAAGTAGTCATCCACGTAGTTCACTATGGGATGGTAGAGCAAATGTCTTTGGCAAGTACTGAATATCCCAGAGAGGTGGATGAATTTGTCAAGGCTGGATTTACGGCAATTCCTTCCACCGAAGTTAAGCCGCCGCGTATAAAAGAGGCGAAAGTCGCTTTTGAGTGCAAGGTGAATGAGGTGATATCCTTAGGAGATCAGGGAGGGGCTGGTAATTTGGTGATTTGTGAGGTGATTGCAGTTCATGTAGACGAGGAGATTTTTGATGAAAATGGTGTAATTGACCCTAACAAAATTGATTTGGTAGCGAGACTTGGAGGGAATTGGTACTCCAGAACGAACGGAACCGCACTTTTTGAAATTCCCAAACCCTTAAGAACTATGGGGATTGGTGTTGATCAAATTCCTGAAGAAATCAGAAATAGCCCAGTTTTGACTGGTAATAATTTAGGGAGGTTAGGAAATGTAGAGCAGCTTCCTAATACTGAGGAAATCAAGGTTTTTGGAGAGAGTCCCATTCTGGAAGAAATGAGGTTGAGATTTAAAAATGATTATGATAGCTGGATCTATCATATCCATGAATTAGCCAAGCAATTATTGGAAAAGGGAGAAGTAGAAGCTGCCTGGAAAACATTGCTTCAAAAGCTTTAAAAATTCATAAAGCATAAAAAAGCTGACTCGAATGCCAATCATTTGTCAGCCTGAGCGGAGTCGAAGGATGTTTCCAGAATTAGGAATACATTTCGACTTCGCTCAATGTGACAAGGGTTCGTATAAGACAGCCAATTATGCTTATTTAATTATTATATCCTGTGGCATTCTGACTTGAATTCCCTGATAATGTTTCAGCTTATTTACTTTTTGATAAAGTCCAAAGTGTTCTCCCAATTGCGCTTGAAGGATTTTTGTTTCTACGCTTTCGCCCAGATCTGACATAATCTGCTCAAACCAAGGTTTGATCGTTGGATAATAAATAACGCGGTAATCATCTCCCGCCTCTATTTTGGCCACAGCAATTTCAATTGCTTTATCCAGTCCACCCAGTACATCCACTAAGCCTCTTTCCAAAGCTTGATTTCCAGTCCAAACTCTTCCTGAAGCAACTTCTTTCACTGCATCTGGACTCATTCCTCTTCCCTCAGCTACACGCTTGATAAAAGTGTCGTAACCATCTTCAATGGAGCTTTGTATGATTGATCTTTCTACTTCTGTCAGATCTCTTCCGGGATTCATGAAATCAGAAAGTTGCCCGGTATTGACAACATCTGTAGTGATACCCAACTTGTCATTGATTAGCTCCTGCACATTAAACCATAAGCCAAAGATCCCGATAGAACCTGTAATGGTGTTAGGTTGTGCAACAATAGTATCTGCCGGTGCGGAAATATAATATCCGCCAGATGCTGCGACTTCGCCCATGGATACGATCACAGGCTTCGCTTTTTTCGCTTCGGCCATTTCTCTCCAAATTACCTCAGAAGCTACAATTGATCCTCCGGGAGAGTTAACTCGCAGGACAATGGCTTTGATGTCATCATCTTTTCTTGCTTTCCGGATTTCCTTGGCAAATTTTTCCGAACTGATCACTCCATCAGCTTCACCTGAGACTATTTCCCCTTCGGCGATGATAACGGCGATTCTATTTTTGGAAGTAATATTCTTGGATTTTGCAACCGAACCTAAATCCGTAGCATTGATACTTGGAATGTCCTCATCCTCTTCTAAGCCTAGCTTTTCCCGAAGTTTGGCATGTACCTGATCTTCGTAGAGCAGTTCATTGACCAACTGATATTTCACCGCATCTTCCGGCTTTCTGACTAGCATCAAATCATTGATCAGGGTCATGCTGTCTAATGCCACAGATCTAGAGTTTGCTACCGCTTGAACCATCTGGTCATTGATATCATCCAAGAAATATTGGGTTTGCAGGCGGTTTGCCTCACTCATTTTATCTAAAATAAATGGCTCAACGGCACTTTTGAATTCGCCTACTCTGAATACTTCCGGCTCTATCCCTACTTTCTCGAAGAAGCCTTTTAGGAAAATTACCTCCGATGCTAATCCGTTGAAATCAATTCCTCCCAGCGGATTCAGGTAAATCTCATCTGCAACAGAAGCCAAATAGTAGCCACCTTCTGAATAAGCTTCATCATAGGCAATGATGAATTTTCCGGACTCCTTAAAGGCTTCCAGCTCTTCGCGCAATTCTAGCAAATTTGCTTGACCAGCTATAATCAAACCTGTATTAAGATAGATGCCTTTAACTTTTTCATTGGTTTTAGCTTCACGAATGGCTTTTTTCAAATTGACCAAACCTGCAGTCATTGGATTGCCAAAAGGATTGGCAAATTGGCCAAATGAAAGTTTATCATCACTGGTACGCTCCACCAATGTTCTGCCATTTAAATCGAGATGTAAAATGGTATTTTCTTTAACTGTTACTTCCTTTTCTCCAGTGGAGGCAACTATTCCTATCAATCCCAATAGGAGCAAAAAGCTTAAAATACTGAATACAAAAAGCCCTACGATGACGGCTAATACGTTTCCTAAGAATTTCATAATGAATACATTTGAAGTAGCTAAAATAGGCTAATTTGACGAGTCAATAAAGATAATTTCCTTCAGATTATGAATAATGAGGTTGTATTGATTTTGGGAGGTAATTTAGGTGATACCTTGACCTTGATTGAAGAGGCGAAAAAGCTGCTTCTTAATCTTGGAGAACTAAAAGGTAAGTCCTCTATTTATCGAACGGAGGCCTGGGGAAATGTGGCTGACCAGGATTTTTTAAATCAGGTAGTAGTGATCTCTACAGACTTGGAACCTTTGGAGTTTTTGAAGGAAATTCAAGGAATTGAAAAAGTATTGGGTAGAAAAAGGGTGGAAACTTGGGGGAATAGAACCATGGACATTGATATCCTGTATTGGAATCAAGAGGTAATTGACCATGAAAATTTAAAAGTGCCACACCCTTACTTGCAAAGAAGAAAGTTTGTGCTCATTCCTCTGGTCGAAATTTTACCGGATCAAATTCATCCAATATTAAATCAAACTAATTCCCAAATCTTGGAAGTTTGTCCAGATGAGTCTCTCGTTGAAATTTTGGAGCCATAAAAAAACTGCCTCTTATTAGGAGGCAGTTTTAGATTCTTAAAGTCCTGAAACTTGAGCTTCGGGATGAATTTTTTTAACTAAGCCCTGCAATACTTTTCCTGGTCCACATTCCACAAAATCCACAGCACCATCTTTTACCATGTTTTGTACAGATTGAGTCCATTTCACAGGAGCAGTCAACTGAGCAATCAAATTGGCTTTAATTTCAGACACATTGCTGACCGCAGTAGTACTTACATTTTGGTAAACTGGGCAGATTGGCTCGCTAAATGTAGTTTCTTCTATGGCTTTCTGTAATTTTTCTCGTGCAGGCTCCATTAATGGAGAATGAAAAGCTCCTCCAACAGGTAGGGGTAATGCTCTTTTTGCACCTGCTTCTTTCATTTTTTCACAGGCGATTTCAATTCCTTTGTTAGATCCGGAGATGACTAATTGGCCTGGACAGTTATAATTGGCAGGAACGACCACTTCGTTAGTAATTTGGCCACAGATTTCCTCTACTTTTTCGTCTGCCAATCCCAAAATTGCAGCCATGGTAGAAGGATTGATTTCGCAAGCTTCTTGCATAGCCATAGCTCGTTGATAAACTAATTTCAAGCCATCTTCAAATGCTAAAGTACCGTTGGCAACCAAAGCAGAAAATTCACCTAAAGAATGACCTGCAACCATATCAGGATTGAAGTCAGGGGTGGTTTTTGCCAAAATCACAGAATGAAGAAAAATTGCCGGTTGTGTCACTCTGGTTTGCTTCAGCTCCTCATCAGTTCCGTCAAACATGATATCGGTAATTCTGAATCCCAAAATTTCATTCGCTTTTTCAAAAAGCGCTTTTGCTTCTGGGTTTTCTTCGTAAAGTGCTTTTCCCATTCCGGGAAACTGGGCGCCTTGGCCTGGAAAAACAAATGCCTTCATGCGTTTTAATTTGTTGAGAGGGCAAATATAAGATTTTTCCTTTTGGTGGATGGTTAGTCCAATTCGTTCAACTGCTCAAAGTGATCTTGGAAAATTTTCCGCTTATTTTCACTTACCCATCGGATAAAAGCCTTCACTGCAGGGGCATGCTTTTTTTGCTTCAACCAAACCAATTTCCAGTCAGCTACAATAGGAAGTCCTTCGAATTTCAGAATGTGAATTCGCTTTTCTTTGATTTCGTTGACCATGGAGTAGGAGGATAGAATGGAAGCACCCAACCCAGCCATGATGGCTTGTTTCACGGCCTCGTTGGTAGCCAATTCCATTTTACTGTTGGTATTGATGTCCCTGTCATGAAAAAATTTCTCCATCATCACTCTTGTTCCGGATCCGCTTTCTCTCAAAATAAAGGGAATTTTATCCCATTTATTTTCACTGATTAGTTTTTGGTATTCTTCGGCTTTTTTTGGCGAGCAGGCCAAATACCATTTATTTTCCGCGATGACGATGCTTTCAAGGTTCATTTCATCCGGAGCAATCGATACTAGTGCCAAATCAGTGCTGTTTTCTTCCAAATGAGCCAACACTTTAAAGCGATTTGACACCTCCAGGTTGATTTCCACATGAGGATGGATTTTCATGAAATCAGCCATCAAATAGGGGATAATGTATTTCCCTGTTGATACAGCGGAGATTCTGATTTTTCCGGCCAATAAGCCTTTCAATTCCATCATTCGCTGTTCGATCTGATCCATTTCAGCGAAAATCCGCTCTGACATATCGACTAATTCCTGGCCAAATTCTGTGATGTGGATTTTCTTGCCAATGATTTCAGTGAGAGGTACATCAAAGTTCTCCTGTAGATTTTTCAACTGTACCGAAACAGCCGGCTGAGTCATATTCAAAGCCTTTGCTGCTTTGGTAATGCTTTGAAAGTGAGCAATGCTACTTAATGCTTTTAGCTGATTCAGAGAGATATTCATAATCAAGATTAATACAAAACTAATAAACGATAAAAAAATATTATGTTTTTGTTTTTTTTAATCTTTCTCTTTGGAATCTTTGTAGCATGGATTTCCAGATATTGATTAATAATCTCACCAACCCGAGTCTTTTGTTCTTCGTGTTGGGAATTTTAGCGGTCCGATTCAAGAGTGATCTGGAGATACCCGCAAACTCTGCCAAGTTCATTGCACTTTACCTGATGTTGTCCATCGGTTTCAAAGGTGGTCAGGAATTATCGCACAGTGAATTTGATATATCAATTGTTTGGGCCCTTTTATTTGGCCTGACACTTTCAGCAGGAGTTCCTTTTTATACCTTTTTTATTTTGAGAAAAAGATTGGGAACACCCAATGCCGCAGCGATCTCAGCAGCTTATGGCTCAATTTCAGCCGTAACATTTGTCGCCGCAGTTGCATTCTTGGATATACAAGGCACTTCTTTTGGAGGACATATGGTTGCAGTGATGGCATTGATGGAGGCTCCTGCAATTATTTCAGGGGTGATTTTATTGAGGAAATACTCTGATACCAAGCCTGAAGGAGGGATGAGACAAATTGTTAAGCATGCTTTGACCAACGCTTCAGTACTCCTGATTTTAGGAAGTTTGGTAATTGGGTTTATAGCGGATGAAAAACAAGCAGAAGGAATTAAGCCCTTTGTGACAGATATTTTCAAAGGCTTCTTGGCTGTCTTCTTATTGGATATGGGGATAAGCAGTGGTAGGAAGCTGAAATCCTTTTTCAAATACGGGTACTTCTCTACTGTATTTGCTATAGTAGTTCCTCTAATCAATGGGTGTATCGTGGCCTTTATCAGTCATTGGATTGCCCCTGAATCAGGTGACAGATTCATCTTCTCAATCTTGGCTGCTTCGGCATCCTACATTGCGGTTCCTGCTGCTATGAAATTAGCAAACCCTGAAGCCGATGAAGGACTTTATATCCCAATGGCATTGGCAATCACATTCCCATTCAATATCACCTTTGGAATGCCAGTTTACTGGATGATTATACAGTATTTCTAAATCGGGCTATTTTCCGGAGATAGAAACTTTGCCCTTTCTTCCGGTTTGGGTAATCGGCATGTGTTTTTTTTCCCAAACCATTTATACCTGTTTTTCCCAATCCAATCATAAACTGGGTCTCTCAACCATCTGGGTAAAATAATTAAGGGATAAAAAATTGGCCAAAGTCCAGCGAGATGTTTGGAGATTTTTAGTGCAGCTGTACTTCGGTAGAATACTTTTGAGTCCTGAATCAGCACCAAAGAGTCTAAATAATCTTCTTTGACATCAAATTTGGAAAGAATTTTTTTACTAAAATCATCCTGCAATGCTCCCACTAGAAACTGATTATTTTTATCATTTCTGATTATAAAATCAATGGAAGAATTGCAGAGATTGCAGACTCCATCAAAGAAGATGACGGATTTATTTTGACTCATCGAAGGATTTGAATGGTTCCTTTAAGAGTTCGCTCTCTCAAGCTTGGATCTAATACATCAAAGAATACTTTTCCGGAATAGAAGTAAGTACCAGCCGGTAAATCATTTCCATTTTTATCTCTTCCATTCCAGCGAATGAAAATATCATTCTCGTTTGACTCCAGACTATTGTAAGTAAATACTTCAGCTCCCCAACGATTGACAATCATAATCTCTACCCCAGTCACAAATCGTGGACATTGAGAGAATGGATTATCGAAAGCAGAGAATGTATCATTCAATCCATCTCCATTTGGTGTAAAGGCATTCGGTAGCACATAATTAGGGCAATTGTCTACGCAAACGATATTACTAGGCTCACTTTCATTACCAGATCTATCTATCGCAGTAATATAATAGCAACCTCTGTAATTAGGCAGATTGTTGATTCTTGTGGAAAGCTGGATAGCGGATAACTGGGCCACTAATTCAAACTGGCCTTCTTCACCATCTGGTGTGAAGTAAAGTCTATATCCTGCCAACTCGTCATCACATTCTCCTGAGAAGTCAGGCTCCCAACTTAAGTCATGAAAATAAGTGTTGGAATTACACGGTTGCTCCGCCACGTAGGCGCTACATTCCGGTCCTTCAAATGTCAAAACAGGTGGGCAAGGTAGTCTATTGTCATCCGGTTCAGCGCAGATTATTTGTGACTTATTTTCTAAAGGATATTCCAATCCATCCACGTTATAGGCACCCTTAGTGATGACATAATAACAGTATTCCAATTCCTTTTCTAAAGGAATTCCATTAAAGCTTCCATCATCCAAGTAGGTAAAACCGGCTGTGGTTACATCTACCTCCGCGATGAGTTCAAAGGTGTCTGTATCCTGTGCATTTGCATCAGTTCTATTTCTATATACCTCATGCTTAAATTCACTGACAGAATTATTCCAAGGAACTGTAAAGCTCCAGTTTAACTCAATGGCTTCATTGATGATGGTAGGTTCTAATCTTACCGATGAGGCGGAAGAAGAAGTATCAATCTTAGTATTGTTGTCTAATAATACTACACGATAATTGTAAACCAGATCCTCGGTATTCAGTCCGGTGTCAGTAAATAAGGTATCAGAGGTGATCCCTAAGCTAGTTCGGTTTTGATTTCCTGTAAAGCCTTCGCTTCTCAGCAATTCATAGGAATAAGGTCCAGGGAATTGAGTTTGATCAATATCATAAGGGGGAGTCCATTTGATAAATATCTCCCCGTCCTGAGTGTCTGTTGCCTCTACGCTTACATTGGTAATAATAGGAACGTCTACGTCAATCGTGATACAAATTTCATCAGATACTATACTTTCCCCTGATCTAGGAGCAGGGAATCCAGCTACCAATCTGTAGCAATATGTATTGCCTGGAGCTAGGCCTTCACCACCATTCAGGTCAGTGAAGCTAAAAGTCTGCATATTGGTTGTGCCAATTAGCTCATAACCTGGTCGAATACCTGTTTCGCAACTGTCTGGCTCATAGGGGTCAGAATTAATTCTTCTCCATATCTGCATTTCTGAAGCAGAATTAGCACATGCATAAGGATTCCAATTCAATTCTACAGACCTTCCCTGAAGTTGTTCCAATTCATTCCAAACAGGAGGTGGTCCGATCACTTTAATTCTCCAGGTTTTGACATCGACCAATGCCGGTCCGGACCTTGGCTGATCTGTGATTCGAACTCTCACATCATATTCTCTAGCCCGAACGTGATTGCAGACCGTTTGCCAATTGAAATTGACTATTCCAGGGCTTGGTTGGAAGGTAGAGACAGGGGCATAATTTGCTGGATTGGATATTTCCAAGGGCTCCCCGAAGACTTCTATTTTGATAGGATCTCCATCAGGATCCTGACCTTGGATTATTTCTTGGATATTGGTTCCTGCTACTACGCAGAGGTCCGGTGGTAAAATTAATTCTGGTCTTCGATTATTGGAGTTTTCAATAATGATCTGCATGTCTCGGACTACATACCCAATGCGGATCCATTTGCCATCCAGTTTTCGCCATTCTACTATCCTAAAGGCGACATTGAACTGACCTGCAGTACCTGGAGCATCCCAGATAAGATCTCCAAAAATAGGGTCCAATCTGAGGAAAGCAGGAGTAGCGCCATTTTCTTGACTGAAGCTAAATTCGCTGCTTGCAGGGCTTCTGTAATTATTTACCGGTCTTTGAAAAGCTTGCTTTGGTATATCTAATTCATATGAAAGGCTGTCCCCATCTGGATCAAAAGCTCCTGGGTTATGTATGTACCTAACATTAACAGCACCATTATCTACCGGAGGAATGGTAAGTACCGGGGAATTATTAACTCCAATAAATGGGTCTATGGTAATCTGAGTTTCTACATAAAAAGGAGTGTCAACCGAATTATCCATATTGAGGGTGAGGTCGTTTCTATTGAACTCCTGAAATCTGATTGTGTAAACTCCAGGACCCTGAAAAGTATGGCTAATTACGAATGTGTTTTTTTCAATCTGGTTTCCTAAACTTTCAACGAGAGAAAAATCACTTTGTGTATTGAGCTGTTCCACTCTTCCGTCGCCAAAGTTGATTGTTCCCGGACCGAAGACCACATTGGATCGGGTATCTGTATATCCGACTACTGTAATTCTATAGGTTAAAGTCTGTACGGAAGTTCTTTCGGCGATGATTTCTCCGGCACGAATGTGAGTAGCCCAAACAGTAACAAGGCCTAAAATGAAGTAGACGAATAAAAATCCGAGAGAAAGTTTAAGCTTCATGGTATTCCCGATTGATCCAATTTTATTTTAAAAACACTTGAAGAGACGAAAAGTTGACGCCTCGTGTTTAATTCTTCGAAATATACTTACGAAATAAAGGGAAGTAAGTAGAAATTCTCCGTAAAATCAAACAATAAAATCAAACAGCCTGTTGAATGAACTCATAGACTGGCTATTTAAAACGTTTGAACAACGATTTTATTTAGAACCTTTTAAAATAAGATAGGAGATTATGAATGGATTGTTTACTAGCTGTTCCACATGTAAATTTGGAGCAGTTATTATAAGACATTCGTTTTAAACTAATCCAAAAAAATTGTATGAGCTGGGTTACCAAAACCTTAAGTAGCACACTGGGAAGAAAATTGATCATGGGATTGACCGGTTTATTCCTCATCCTGTTTTTGACAGGGCACGTATCAGGAAATTTATTGCTTTTCAAAGGCGATGATGGTCAGGCATTTAATATTTATGCCAAATTTATGACTACTAATCCGGCAGTAAAGATCCTCTCTTATTTAACCTATATTTCTATCATTGGACACGTAATTTGGTCTATTTGGCTGACTAGACAGAATAAAGCAGCTAGACCAGTAGGTTACGCCGAGTCCAAAGCTTCTACCAATTCAACTTGGTCTTCCAGAAATATGGGGATTCTGGGTACTATCATTTTAATTTTCTTGGTAGTTCACTTACAAGGCTTTTGGTATGAAATGCACTGGGGGAATGTACCAACTGTTACCTATGAAGGAGAAGAGTACAAAGACCTTTTTAGAATAGTAACATTCGCATTTCAGAATGAATTATTGGTTGCAGGATACGTTATAGCAATGGGTTTCCTTGGCTTTCACTTATCGCATGGATTTGCAAGTGCATTCCAGACTTTAGGTTTAAGTCATAAAAAATATTCTCCTGCAATAGAAACTGTAGGTAAGATTTATTGTGTGGTGGTTCCTGCGGTATTTGCGAGCATGCCACTTTATATCTATTTCACTAGCTAATTTAATAGTCCCGTATGATACTAGATTCCAAAATACCTGCTGGTCCTTTAGCAGAAAAATGGACTAAGCACAAGTTTAACAGCAAGCTGGTCAATCCGGCAAACAAGAGAAAGTACGAGGTCATCGTAGTGGGTACAGGTTTAGCAGGAGCTTCTGCGGCAGCTTCTCTGGCAGAGTTGGGTTACAATGTCAAGGCTTTTTGTTTCCAGGATAGTCCAAGAAGAGCGCACTCTATTGCGGCTCAGGGCGGAATCAATGCTGCTAAAAACTATCAAAACGACGGCGACTCAGTATTCAGATTATTTTATGATACCGTAAAAGGTGGTGACTACCGTGCCAGAGAGGCAAATGTGTACCGCCTAGCGGAGGTATCAGTTAATATTATTGACCAATGCGTAGCTCAAGGTGTACCATTCGCACGTGAATACGGAGGTCTTTTGGCCAACCGTTCCTTCGGAGGAGCGCAGGTTTCCAGAACCTTCTACGCCCGTGGTCAAACCGGACAGCAATTGTTATTGGGAGCTTATTCAGCTTTGAGTAGACAAGTTGCTAACGGAAAAGTAAAATTATATCCTCGTACCGAGATGATGGACGTGGTGGTGATCGATGGTCAAGCCAAAGGTATTGTGACCAGAAATCTGATTACCGGGGCCATTGAAACACATGCTGCCCATGCAGTATTGCTTTGTACAGGAGGATATGGAAATGTGTTCTTCCTATCAACAAATGCAATGGGTTCCAATGTAACAGCGGCTTGGAGAGCTCACAAGCGCGGTGCTTACTTTGCGAACCCTTGCTATACTCAGATTCACCCTACCTGTATCCCAGTTTCTGGAGATCATCAGTCAAAATTGACTTTGATGTCAGAATCTTTGAGAAATGATGGTAGAGTATGGGTGCCTGCCTCCAAAGAAATGGCAGAAAAGCTGAGAAAAGGTGAGATTAAAGCAAATGATATTCCTGAGAATGAAAGGGATTATTATTTAGAGAGAAAATATCCTTCTTTCGGTAACCTTGTACCAAGAGATGTGGCTTCAAGAAATGCAAAATATGTTTGCGACGAAGGAAGAGGGGTGAATGAAACTGGTGAAGCTGTTTTCTTGGATTTCAGAGATGCAATCAAAAGAGATACTGAAGAGGTGATCAGAGCTAAATATGGTAACCTTTTCGATATGTATCAGCAAATCACCGGTGAAAACCCATACAAAGTACCTATGATGATTTATCCAGCTGTTCACTACACAATGGGTGGGCTTTGGGTAGATTACAATTTGATGACAACTGTGCCTGGTTTGTATGCATTGGGAGAGGCTAACTTCTCTGACCATGGTGCGAATAGATTAGGAGCATCTGCTTTGATGCAAGGTTTGGCGGATGGTTATTTCGTGATCCCTTACACTGTGGGAGACTACCTAGCTCAAATCGGACCAAAGCCAGTGGATACCAACCATCCGGAGTTCGAAAAGACTGCGAAAGAAGTGAAGGAGAGAATCCAAAAGCTTTTGAGCATTAAAGGGTCAAAAACCGTCGATTATTTCCATAAGAAACTTGGTAAAATCATGTGGAATGAATGCGGAATGGCTAGAACGGCTGAAGGTTTGTCAAAAGCTAAAGCTGAAATCAAAGCATTGAGAGCAGAATTCTGGAAAGACGTGAAAGTCCTTGGTGATAATGAGGAACTTAATCAGTCTTTGGAAAAAGCGCATAGAGTAGCTGACTTCCTTGAATTGGGAGAATTGATGATCGATGATGCTTTGAATAGAAATGAGTCCTGTGGAGGACACTTCAGAGAGGAATATCAAACTCCGGAAGGAGAGGCTTTGAGAGATGATGAAAACTTCGCTTACGTTGCTGCCTGGAAATACACAGGGGACAATCAGGAGGAAGAACTCTACAAAGAGCCATTGGAGTTTGAAAACGTGAAGTTGACCCAGCGCTCATATAAATAATCAAGACAAAAATTCATAGTAGTATGAAATTGACATTAAAAGTTTGGAGACAGAAAAACAACGCCGATCAAGGCAAGTTTGTCTCCTACCCTGTAGAGGGAATATCCAAAGACATGTCCTTCTTGGAAATGATGGACGTGCTCAACGAACAATTGACTGAAAAAGGAGAAGATCCTGTACATTTTGATCATGACTGTAGAGAAGGTATCTGTGGAATGTGCTCCATGTATATCAATGGTAAGCCACATGGTCCTCAGCAAACTACTACCTGTCAGTTGCACATGAGATCTTTTAACGACGGTGAGACCATCACCATCGAACCTTGGAGAGCGAAGGCTTTCCCAGTGGTAAAGGATTTAGTGGTAGACAGATCTTCATTTGACAGAATTATTCAAGCCGGGGGTTATGTATCCGTAAACACCGGTGGTGTTCCTGATGCAAACGAAATTCCTATCCCTAAGAAAATTGCAGATGAAGCGTTTGATGCGGCGACCTGTATCGGTTGTGGTGCTTGCGTAGCAGCTTGTAAAAATGCCTCGGCAATGCTTTTCACTTCGGCAAAGATCTCTCAATTGTCCATGTTGCCACAAGGGCAGGTAGAAAGAAAAGAAAGAGCAGAAAAGATGATTGCTCAAATGGATGCCGAGGGATTCGGAGCTTGTACCAATACAGGTGCCTGCGCAGCGGAGTGTCCTAAAGGTATTTCCCTAACCAATATTGCGAGAATGAATAGAGAGTATTTCTCTGCAGTGGTGAGTAGCGAAAACGTCTAAAATCCATATTTACGAAAAGAGCCAGGTTCGCCTGGCTTTTTTGTTTCTATACATTCAATTTGTGTTTTTTAAAGTGGAAATAGGACTGAAAAGTTATTTTTAACATAAAAACCCAATAAAATTTCAAATTAGAGGCTTTTTTGCTAACTTTGAAAAATTATATTTTAAAATCAATTGATACAAATCCAAAAACATAATGCATTCCATAGATCTCTTGATCTTCCTGATATACATGATCGCCATGCTAGGTGTGGGCTATTTTTTCATGAGAAAAAACACAGGACAGGAGGACTATTATGTTGGAGGCAGGAGTATAGGTAGTCTTCATATTGGATTATCAGTTGTAGCAACTGATGTAGGTGGAGGATTTTCAATTGGACTAGGGGGCTTAGGTTTCGCAATGGGGCTTTCAGGTTCCTGGATGCTTTTTACAGGATTATTGGGAGCTTGGCTTGCAGCAGTTATTTTAATTCCTAGAGTAAAGTCCGACCCGGCATTTGCCAAATTTTTCACCTTTCCTCAGATAGTAGGATATCTCTATAATTCCACCACTGCAAGAGTGGCAGCTTTGATCTGTTTTTTGGGATATTTAGGATTTACCTCTTCTCAATTATTAGCCGGTGCAAAATTGGCTTCAGGTACTTTTGAGGCTTTGGATTTGCAAACGGCTTTATTGATCATGGGTGCGATAGCAGTTGTTTACACCGTGATGGGAGGGCTTAAAGCTGTTATCTACACAGATACTATCCAATGGATTATTTTGATGCTAGGCTTGATGTTTATCGGTATACCCATGTCCTTTCATTATGTAGGTGGATGGCAGGGAATTCAATCCACCTTGCCAGCTGAATTCTTCTCCTTTTCCAATTTAACTTGGCAGGATTTATTCAATTGGGGAATTACTATTATCCCAATTTGGTTTGTAGGAATGACGCTCTATCAAAGGATTTTCGCAGCCCGAGATGTCAAAACAGCTAAAAGAGCATGGTTTATTGCCGGACTGTTTGAATGGCCAATCATGGCGCTGATGGGAGTTTCTTTGGGTTTACTTTCAAGAGTCGCGGTTGAGCAGGGTGCTTTAGAAGGTTTTACTACGGCCATGGATCCGGAAATGGGATTGCCTGTTTTGCTAAGCCAGATTTTGCCTGCGGGCATTTTAGGATTAATGATGTCTGCTTATTTTTCTGCGGTTCTTTCTACAGCTGATTCTTGCTTGATGGCTGCATCTGGAAATTTAACTACAGATTTGTTAGGCAAATATTTAAAAGGGAAATCTCACAAGTTGGAGATGAGAGTGTCCCAATTATTGACACTGCTGATTGGAATAGTAGCGATAGTAATTGCTTGGCAAATGACGGAAGTTCTAAGCTTGATGCTTTATTCCTATGCCTTCATGGTATCTGGTTTACTTGTACCAGTTGTGGCTGGGCTATTCTTTAAAAAGGATAATTCAAAAGCTGCGGTGTCTGCAATGATAATAGGAGGGGGCTTGACAGCTACCCTTACCTTCTTGGAAGTAGGGCTTCCATTTGGCTTGGATGCCAACTTATTTGGCTTAACTGCCTCTTTATTTACTTATATTAGTATTTATAAAATTGATCAAATCTTTATCCCTAGTAATAAATAATATGATAAAATTAGAAACTCTCTCCGCAATTGATAATGCAACTTTCCTTCAGAAAAATGAAATAGCAGATTTTCTGTTTGAGCATTTGGGAAAATATGGAGACCCTAAAGATGATATTATGAAGTGCTTGGATTATGCACTTGATCAGGGACTTCATGCAGGTGGCTTTGTAGTCATTGCTCGTGAAAGTGGGAAAATTGTAGGAACGCTGGTGATGAATAAGACTGGTATGTCTAGTTATATTCCTGAAAATATCCTGGTTTATATCGCTGTAGATGCTTCTCAAAGAGGAAAAGGGATCGGCGGAAAAATCATGGATATGGCTATCAAAATGGCAAATGGAGCAATTGCATTGCACGTAGAACCAGATAATCCGGCGAAAAAATTGTATGAAAGACTAGGATTTACAAACAAATACCTCGAAATGAGATTGAATAAGTAAGATGGCTTATCTCACATTAAATAAATCCAAGCTCAAAGACAACTTTGAGTTCCTTAAAAAGAAATTTAACGAAAGCGGCGTTGCATGGGGAGTAGTCTCCAAACTACTATGCGGTAATAGACTTTTTTTGCAGGAATTGATCAACCTTGGGGTTGATGAAGTTCATGACAGCCGAATCAGCAATCTTGCGATGGTCAAGAAGCTGAATCCAGAAGTTCAGACTGTTTATATCAAGCCTGTTTCCAAAAGGAATGTGGGCAAAATGGTAGAATTTGCTGATGTCTCACTCAACAGTGAATTGGAGACTATTCATTGGATCAGTGAAGAAGCTGTGCTCCAAAATAAAAAGCATAAGATCATTATTATGGTTGAAACCGGTGATCTGCGTGAAGGGGTGATGGGAGAACAGTTGGTTGATTTCTATTCGGAAGTTTTTAAGCTCCCAAATATTGAAATCATAGGTTTGGGCACGAATCTCAATTGCCTCAACGGAGTAATGCCTTCAACTGATAAGTTGATACAGCTTTCTTTGTACAAGCAAATCATCGAACTGAAATTCAATAAAAAGATTCCTTGGGTTTCGGCAGGCACTTCTGTGACTATTCCTCTGATGCTGACTCATCAACTGCCAATGGGAATTAATCACTTTAGAGTAGGGGAGACCCTATTTTTTGGAGTGGATCTGTTTGAAGAAAAAATAATCGAAGGGATGCATGGTGATGTATTCGAGCTGCATGCAGAGATCATCGAAATGCAGGAAAAACCTTTACTTCCAGTTGGGAATCTTGCAGCCAATCCTCAGGGAGAGGTGGCAGAAATTGATGAAAGCCTCTACGGACAGACCTCATATAGGGCAATTGTAGATGTAGGGCTTCTTGACGTTGACCCTAAGTATCTATTGCCAAAGGATTCCAGCATAGAAATATTAGGCGCTAGTTCAGATATGATTATCATTAATTTGGGAGAAAACCCGAATAAGTATCACGTAGGCGATGAATTGACATTTGACCTCAAATACATGGGGGCTTTGGGTATTTTGAATTCTAATTACGTGGATAAAACCGTCATATAAATAGAAAGCTGGTTAGGCTATTGGCATTAATTTTGGACTTTTGTTCGCTTACCAACTATTTTATTTATCATGAAAAAATACCTATTGATTTTAGGGTTTGGCTTATTGATGATAAGCAATGTCCAAGCTCAGTCTGGCATCGGTTTCAGAGGAGGTGTTAACTTCTTCAACTTCGGAGGAAGTGATGTTTCAGAAAATGATTACACCAATAGAGCAGGATTCCATGCAGGGATTTATGCCAATTTCTTACCGGATAGCCCTGTAAGCTTGGAGCCAGGTGTATTTTACTCTGTGAAGGGTACGCAAAATAATGATGCATTGAACAGCAGAGCAATTTTGAATTATGTTGATGTGCCTGTGCTATTACGTTTAAAGGCCGGAGATAGCTTCAATATATTTGCAGGACCTCAAGTCTCATTTTTACTAGATTCCAAATTTGAGGGAGATTTCGGGAGTTCTACGGTTTCCCTTCAGACTTCCAATGTCAGGGATTTAGACACTGGATTGGTCTTTGGAATTGGTTTTAATCCTGCCTCGGGTTTAAACCTCCAAGGTTCATATGATTTCGGAATGACTCCGGTTTTTAAGGACAGTGACGCTGATGTATACAATAGAGGGTTTAAAATTTCCTTGGGAATATCTCTTTGAAAACAATAGAAGGCAAAGAGGCTGTCCCAAAAGTGCAATTTGTCACATTGAGCGTCCCGACAATTGTCCGGGATCGAAATGTAGACCACAACGATAGAAATGGCCTTCGACTTCCTGACTGCGTCAGGCAGGCGCTCAGGCTGACACTAGAGCTAATTCTGAGACAGCCTCTTTTACTTTAAAGACAAAATCCAATCCCTAATCAGCTGAATTCCTTCTTCGTGGACAGTAGTTCTTCCAATTTCAGGCATAGCAACTCCCACCTCAGTACTTTTCATCCTGTGTAAAAGGATAGATTCATCAGGTTTCCCTGGTAAAATATCATAAGTGAATTTTCCCGCTCCTTTTCCTGCCGCTACTGGAGTTTTATTCAGCCCCAATTTTAAAGGGTCTGTTTCTTCATAATCTAAAAATAACCCTGAAGTACTGGCTGGTCCTTCTGCATTGTGACAATGAGCGCAGTTAATATCCAAATAAGCTCTTGCCCTCAGGTTAAGGGTTTGATTTTTATCCTCGTAATTAATCAGACTAGGATGTTTTTGTGGATTATCGAATCCTAATAATTTTCCTTTTTCCTGCCAAACAATTAATTGATTTTTAGGACTTGCTCCCTCAGTTTTTTCCCAATTGAGATGTTTAATTTGCGCTCCAATAGGAGCCATATGCTCATTCTTATTATGGCAAGATTTACACTGATTCTTATTGGGGATTAGATAGTCAATTACCTGTTCTTTCCCATCCAGACTTGTGAATTTTACCTTTGTTTGTCCGCCAACCACCTTGAGCTGAGCATCTGTTTGGGCTTCATTCCAGATATAAGGATAAGCTTCCCAACCCGTACTTCCTAAGATCAAAAGTCTAGTCTCAATAATTCTCTTTTTGTCCTCTGGTTTCCTGAAATCTTCCGGATAATAGAAGTTTTTGATGAATATGGTTCCCTCTGGAAAATTGATTTCCCCATCAATGATTTCAGCGATACTATCCTTAGGAATGGATACAAAACGAGACTTTAATGCATAATCAGTAAATAGGGAAGATGCAGGAGAGTACTCTAGAAGCTCTGAGTTTTGGTGTAATTTATTAAGCTCACCTTCAAAAAAGCTATAAGTAGATAACCACTTGTAGGGGAAATTTCCATCGGCATTTTCTTCTTCAACGGTAAGTTCAGCTACTGCCTCCTCCGAAGTCTCTTTTTTGCAGGAAAAAATAGCGAATAGAAGAATTCCAAAGGCGATCCAAGAAGTGAACTTATTCAAGATCATGATTATAAGCTTTGAATTACTGAAATATCAGTTGCAACAGAAACAGTGCAATTAGTAAATGGCTGGTAGTTTTTACTGGATTTAATTTCCTCTTTTCCTCCTGTCAGGTCAAAAAGTGTGAAGAAAAGTTCAGACATATTGGCTTCATCAATACAAATCTTCATGGGGTTGTTTTCAATAGTCTTGGAAAGATTTTGATCCCAGAAACCATCATAGATAATATCCTGGGTTTTGGCTTTTCCATGGGCATTATACAAACTGACCAATTGACCCAATTCCCTTGTCAAATCGGGGAATCCCTTACTTCTGTCATATTCATTGTCATGAACGTAAATATTGCTGGTATACGGAGACCAGTTTGGGGCATATGTAGGAAAACCAGTAATTTGATAGCTGGCTATGGCTATTCCGGCGGTTTTGTTTCTAAGGATTTTATTACCAAAAACTTCCACATCCTTTGCGGCTAGCAACACAATGCCTGAACCAGGAGGGATCATGGTTACGGTATTTCCGTTTGGTCCTTCTCCTATAGGCGTAGCAAAGTTCTTATGATTATTCTCTAAAATTTGGTTGTTGTAAATTTTGGTTCCTTTTCCGTCCGATTTAGGTAGGCCAGGAAGATTGAAGACCAAAATGCCGCCAGAATTATTTCTGGCAACATTATTAAAAACCTCAGCATTATCAGAATTTTCAATTTCTATTCCAGCGACATTTCCGAAGGCCAAGGAGTTTTTGACAATAATATTTTCTGACTGACCAACATATATCCCGGCATCCTTGGAATGAGATGCGACGCAATCATCAATGACTACATTTTTACACTGCACTGGGTAGATCGCATAAGTTCCATTTTTTGATTTATCCCCATTCGTCCATGTAACATTGATTTTCCGAAATACTATGCCATCCGTGTGCTGTGCTTTAATCCCATCTCCGGGAGCATCTTCTATAGTTAAATCCTCTATTTTGATATTATTCCCAACAATTTTTACACCCTCTCCACCGGTTTTAAGGCCTCTAAAAGAAAGGACTGTTTTCATCATTCCGGCTCCCTTAATGGTGACATTGGATTTATTATCCAAGATTAGCTGGGTATTCAACTCATAAAAACCTTCTGGGATCTCGATCACAGAACTATCCTCAGCCATAATAAAAGCTTCAATTATACGCTCTACTTCTTTTATACTTTTCTTAGGAAGTTTGGAAGAATCAAAAAGTTGCTCATGGTTGGATTCCGAGCATCCAATCAGTAATAGAAAAAAAACTAACAGAGCTGGGGGAAAGGCAATTTTTCTCATGTGTAGGCTAATTCTGGGTTATATCAAAATTAACCTATCCCTGATTTTTAGACCTTGATAAAAGTCAAAATTTCAAATTCTGGCTCGTATTCTACTGAGTGTTTCAATAGTCATATCCAGAAAAGAGGCGATTTGCCCCACTGAAGCCTTCTGTATAATCTTAGGCTTTTTATCCATCAATTCCAGATATCGATCCTTCGCGGATTTAAATTTGGAGAAGATTAATTGCTCCTCAAGCGCGATGTAATATTTCTCTAATATGATCCTGTAAGCCCTTTCCATTTCCGGAAATTCAACAAAACATTGTTGTAAATTCTGATGTGAAATCCGGTACAGCAATGATTTTTCCAAAGTTTCAATGGTTTCGTAGCTGGGACTTCTCGTTATAAACGAGTGCATTGCTGTAACAAATTCCCCTTCCAAAGAGAAAGAAACCGTGATATCTCTGTTTTCACGGGTATAATAGCTTCTTGCAGAGCCTTCAGAAATATAATACAAGTAGCCACTAACATGACCTTCTTGTTCCAGCTTAAAACCTTTTTCAGCTTTGATTTCTTCTAATTTTGAAATAAAACCTACTCTAGTCGCTTCACTGACAGTAGTAATATTTTCAAAGAGGCCCGTTGATTGTTTCATAGCACAAATTAAAAAAATCAACCGAATTACTTTTAAATAATGCGCTTCAGTTAGTTTTATGGAAATTTAAAACATAATGAACATATGAGAAAGGTTTTAACGCTATTCTTTGTGGTTGGATTGATTTCAGCCTCCCATGCTCAATTTGGATTGAGAGCTGGTTTTTCATCTTCCAATTTTTCAGATACTAATTATAAAGCGAATCCGGGATTCCATGGAGGGGTTTATTATACCTTGGGAACCGAGTCTTTAGCAATTGAGCCTGGAGTGCAATTTTCCCAAAGAGGCTTTGAAACTAACGCCATTCCCTCCGGAGCTGTTGTTACTGAAAGTTTGGATTATGTAGATTTCCCTCTACTGGTAAGGCTTTACATATTTCCTGTTTTGAATGTCTTTGCAGGGCCGCAATACAGTAAATTAATCTCAAGAAAAAGAGAAGAGCCGGGAGATGTGCAAACAGATATGAATGTTTTGGAGCAAAATGACTTTGCGGGAGTAGTGGGAATTAGCGCATCTCCAGTGCCCAAGTTGAATTTTCAAATCAGTTACGATATGGGGTTTTCTAATTTGAACTATTACGGGAGAAACGTTAAAAATCAGGTTCTGAAGCTTTCTGTTTCATTTGACCTTTACAGTACGTACTGATCAGTTTTCCTGCTGTCTATTTTTTAATCCTGTCAGGATTTTCTTCGATGAAGGATTTCCAGCCGGCACTTCTACCTCTTGTCTGAACTCGTCCCTCATGAAAATGATGGCATAAAGCCACAGCTAAGGCATCTGTGGCATCCAACATTTTCGGTAATTCTTCCAATTTAAAAAGGGTCTGTAGCATAGCTGCTACTTGTTCTTTGGAGGCATTACCATTTCCTGTTACTGATTGCTTGACTTTTTTCGGAGAATATTCAGTAATGGGAATTTCTCTGGCCAATGCTGCCGCCATTGCAACTCCTTGAGCTCTGCCTAATTTGAGCATGGATTGGACGTTTGCTCCGTAAAAGGGGGCTTCTAGGGCGACAGTGTCGGGTAAAAATTCATCTATGATCCCTGTGATTCTTTCAAAAATCTTCTTCAGTTTCAACTCATGCGTTTCGTACTTTTTAAGGTGGATCACGCCGTACTGCAGGAGTTTATATTGCTTTCCTTCGGTGAGAATCAACCCATAACCCATGACATTAGTCCCTGGGTCAATCCCCAAAATGATTTTTTCCTTTGATTCTTTTTTGCTTGCTTTACTCACATCCGCAAGTTAGCCCAAAAGATGCTAAGTTTTTATCTGCTTTTTGCTTGTTTCTATTTCCTAACGCTGCTGGGATTAAAGTCCTATTGGGAGCGACAAGCTCAGAACTATTCCGAACTTCGAACAGAAAACCTTTCTGCAAGCCTCTTAATCCCTTTTCGAAATGAAGCAGAAAATCTGCTTTCTCTCATATTTCAACTCAAAAAATTGAGTTATCCCAATTTGGAAATTCTCCTGATTAATGATCATAGTGAGGATAATTCATTTGAAATTCTGCTTGAGGCTTTCAGAGAAGATCATCGAGTTCAGGTGATACCTTCAATAGGAGAAGGAAAAAAAGCGGCATTAAGAACGGGAGTTAACTTGGCGGAGGGTGAATTGATTCTCACCTCAGACGCGGATTGTGTTTTTCCTGAAAATTGGGTGGAGCAAATAAGGGCAGCTTTTTCAAGTCCTCAAACTCAATTAGTAGCAGGACCAGTTCAAGTGCTGGGTAGAAATAATTTATTTAATGAATTTCAGAAGTTGGATTGGGCCAGTATTGCTTTGGTTACTCATTATTCTTTTGAAAATCAAAATCCCTTAATGTGCAGTGCTGCAAACTTAGCCTTTAGAAAATCAGCTTTTTTAGCTGTGGATGGGTATGTTGGAAATGAAAATTACCTTTCCGGCGATGATGAGTTTTTGTTGAAAAAGATACATGGTAAGTTTGGATCAGACTCCTGTATCTATTTAAAAAATCCCGAAAGCTTGGTTTTGACGCAGGCTGAGGAAAGCTGGGGAAAGTTACTTAATCAAAGAGCCAGATGGGCTTCTAAGTGGGATAAACACCAGTCTTTTTCTCACAGTATAGCGGGTTTAATCCCATTCTTAATTCAGTTGGTTTGGTTGAGTTCAGTGATTTTGCTTGTTGAAGGCTGGATGGGGATTTTGTTATTTCTTGGAATCTGGACTATCAAATATTTCACCGAATGGATGACTTTGGGAAAAGTCCTGAGTAGTTTTAAACTCCCAATTTCAAAAAGAGGAATACTTTTCACCACTTTTGCACATCCTTTTTATGTCTTATTAGTTGGAATGAAAAGTTTATCGGGAAATGGATACTGGAAAGGGAGAAAGATCATAAAGAAAAGTTTGGCTTGAATAATCATGAGCGAAGAGGAATTTGATTTATTGGATGAGCTCTACTTTGTACAGCCATTCAGTTATTTACAAGAATCTACCGGTTGGGAGGATGAATTGATCCTAAAAACCCTTCAATCCTTATATCAAAAGGGCTACATTAAGTGCTTATCCGCTCCGGATGAGGAAAGGTTTGATAAAGTAGATGTAATGAAAGAAGGATCGGAATTGCTGTACTTGGCTACCAAAGAGGGCTTAATGGCTCATAATGCATTATAAATTGATATCAGAAAATCATAAATATCAGCGTAAAGAACTGGAGCTTAAAGCGCTCTTAGAAATCACTCAAGCGATCAATGAAAATCAGCCTGAGGCGGTTTTAGGGGATATATTTAAGTTTACCTGCTTGGTTCACTTGAATATAAAATCTCTCCTTCTATATGTATCGAAGGAAGAAGGCTTTGAAAAAAAGATAGCGCATGGAGTAAAAGGTAAAGTGCCTCCATACATTCCGCGAGATCAGGTTAAAGATGAAAAAAAATCTGGGCAGCTGCGCTTAGAACTCAATGCTGAATTCTCTTTTGAAGAATTGGAAACTTACCTTCCGGTATATCATAAGGAAAAGATGCTGGCCATTCTTTTTCTGAGAAGAAAAGATAGGGAAGAGGAGCTGGATCTGAATTTTACTCAAGCACTGACTAATATTCTGGTGGTGGCTTTGGAAAATAAGCGTTTTGCAAGAAAACAACTTCAGCAGGAAGTTCTCAATCGTGAAATTTCTATCGCGTCTAAGGTTCAACAAATGCTCTTTCCTTCAAAATTGCCCGATGAGGAAAGATTAAAGGCAAAAGTGACCTATTTCCCTCACAGTATGGTAGGAGGCGACTATTATGATTTCATTCAGCAGTCTGAGGATGTGTCCTATTTCTGTATCGCGGATGTTTCGGGGAAAGGAATTGCAGCGGCTTTATTGATGTCTAATTTTCAGGCTACCTTGAGAACTCTTTTGAGAAGTGATGCCAACTTGCCGACAATTGTTAAGCAGTTGAATTACACACTTTTTGACAATACCCATGGGGAGCGATTTATCACGTTCTTTTTGGGTAAATTCAATCATAAAACCAGAAAGTTGGAATATGTCAATGCCGGACATAATCCTCCGATTTTATGTAGGGAGGATGAAAATGAAATAGAATTACTGGAAGCGGGAACCACTATTTTAGGGGCTTTTGAAGAGCTGCCATTTTTGGAAATCGGAAATAGAGACTTGTCGGCTGACTTTACGCTGCATCTCTATACAGACGGTTTGACAGAAACCTTGGACGAAGAAGAAAGAGAGTTTGGAGAAGATAGATTATCGGATTTTGTGAAGGATCATTTGTGCATTGATCCTGGAGATTTTCATGAAAAGTTTCTAGACGTTTTGAAGGCCTTCACCGGAGAAGTCCCTTTAAGGGATGATTTGACATTGTTCAGTTTGAGTTTCAAATAATGCCTTGGTTTCCCAAAACTCCCAAACTTGCTCCACTACTTTTTCCTAAAAGGATTTGGAAGAAGGATACTCCCCAAGTCTATTTGACTTTTGACGATGGACCAGTTCCCGGGGTTACGGATTTTGTGTTGAATGAGCTAGCAAAAAGAGGCCAAAAAGCTACTTTTTTTTTAGTGGGGGATAATATAAAAAAGCATACTGAACTGGCAAATAATCTCATTCAGGAAGGACATGGGATAGGAAATCACACCTTTAATCATCTTTTTGGAATCAAATATTCTACTGAAACTTATCTGGAGAATGTTCAGAAATGCGATGAGATCTTGGAGGATCGCCTAGGGGTCAAAGTTGGTTTATTCAGGCCTCCGTATGGTTGGATGACTAATACCCAAGCCCGAAAAGTTTCCCAAACACACCAAATCATCATGTGGGATGTGCTTTCTGCTGATTACGATCCTAAGCTAAGTGCTTCTCAAATATTATCTATAGCTAAAAAGCATACGGAACCGGGGTCTATCGTATTATTTCATGATCAAGAAAAAACTCGGCAAGTTTTGCCTGCTTTCCTTCCGGATTTTTTAGATTATGTGCTGGATCAAGGCTGGGAAACAGCCTCTCTCTAAATGCTCCTAGTTGCTGCCCTAATTTCCAGTTTTTTAATTCATCAATTTATAGTGGTGATCATTCGGATTAATCACTATTGGAAATCCTATGGGAATATTCAAAAGATGAAGGAATTTCCAAAAGTTTCTGTTCTTGTTGCAGCAAGAAATGAAGAACAACATTTACCCCAATTATTAGCATCTTTTGATTTGTTGGATTATCCAGAAGACCAAGTTGAATTTTTATTTGCAGATGATCAAAGCATTGATCAGACGCCTCAGTTATTAGACTCTTGGTGTCAAAAAAATAAAAATGCCAATTACCTCAGCGTTCAGGAGGTAAAATCAACTGAAAAAAATCCTAAAGCTTTTGCACTTGGGCTTTTAGCAAAAAAAGCACAAGGTGATTATTTTCTATTTACAGATGCTGACTGTAAAGTCAATCCTCAATGGATAAAGGGAATGATCTCTTCTTTTCAAGAAAAAACAGGAATAGCCCTAGGTATCACCCAAGTAGCTGGGGCCGGGATATCTTCGTTTTTTCAGGAAATTGATTGGTGGAATACTCAGGGCTTTGTCAAAGTTGCCTCTGATATCAAATTATCCACCACTGGTCTGGGGAATAATATGGCTATCAAAGCTTCTGCTTACAGAGAAAGTGGAGGGTTTTTGGAAATACCCTTCTCATTAACAGAAGATCTTGAAATCAGTAAGGCAGTCAGCAAGTTGGGCTATGAGGTGATTTCAGAAGTAAGTCCGAATACTTTGGCCTTTACCAAAGCTGAATCAAGTTTGGTGACGCTATTAGCGCAAAGAAAGCGCTGGATGTTTGGAGTAATGACCCTGCCATGGTTTTGGAAAGTGATCCTGGGATTACAGTTTTTTTATTTTCCTGCCATCATCTTTTTATACAGCTCCATAGGCTGGTGGATTTTGCTGGTTGCAGGCGCGAAATCCTTTTTCCAGGCCTTGTTTCACTATACTTTTGCAAAAAAAGCAGGGCGTAAGCTTTCATTTTGGAAGCTGTTAAGCTTTGATTTTTACTTTTTTCCTATCTCCCTCCTGACAATTCTTTATTACTTTTGGCCTTCTCCTGTAAAATGGAAATCAAGAAAATACCGATGAACCTGATTGATACTCACGCCCATATTTATTCTACCAAGTTTGATTCTGACTTAGACGCTGTTATTGAAGAAATTCGAAATAATGGTGTTGAGAAAATCTACATGCCCAACGTGGACGTAGCCACCATTGACAGAATGCTTGAATGCGAAAAGCGTTATCCTGGACTATGTATACCCATGATGGGTTTGCATCCCTGTGATGTCAAGGAAGACTTTTTAGCTCAATTGGAAGAGATGAAGGGATGGTTAGACAAAAGGCCCTTTGCAGCGGTAGGAGAGATCGGGCTCGATTTGTATTGGGACAAGACCTATTTCGAGCAGCAAAAAGAGGCGCTTCGAGTTCAAATAGCTTGGGCTAAAGAAAAGGAGCTTCCTATTGTGTTGCATTGTAGAGAGTCAATGGATGAAACCATAGAGATTGTTCGGGAAGAACATGATGGGAAATTGAAAGGGATATTTCATTGCTTTACCGGGAACTTAGTTCAGGCCAATCAGATTATCGAAATGGGTTTTTTGCTGGGAATAGGTGGGGTAAGTACTTATAAAAATGGAGGCTTGGATCAAGTTTTGCCTCACATCGCCATTGAAAATCTGGTTTTGGAAACGGATGCGCCTTACTTGGCTCCCGTTCCTTTTCGGGGAAAGAGAAATACACCTGCCTATTTGCCTTATATCGCAGAGCGAGTAGGGGATTTGTTGGAGCTTAGTAAAGAAGAAGTGGCATTAAAAACCAAACAGAATGCCCTTCGCTTATTTAAGGAATTTAGCTATGAATTATAAGATAGTTCGACTCAATACACGGATAAAGTCCAGTAGAACTTCTTCCGTCTTGATTATCTACACTGGTGGTACCTTGGGGATGGCTTATGATGAAAGTGGTTCGCTGGTGCCTTTTAATTTTGGTCAGATTCTGGAAAAAATCCCGATTCTTTCCAATATGGATATTGCCATCACGGTGATTTCTTTTCCGGAGCCCATTGATTCCTCCAATGTATCTATGCATCATTGGAAGGATATGGCTTATATCATTACAGAAAATTATGATAGCTACGATGGCTTTGTCGTATTGCATGGAACAGATACCATGGCCTATTCTGCTTCTATGCTGAGCTATATGCTTCATGGACTGAATAAGCCTGTAATTTTTACCGGTGCACAATTGCCTATTTCGGCAATGCGTTCTGATGCAAGGGAAAACTTGATGACCAGTTTGGAAATCGCAACTGCTAAGATTGATGATTATCCGATTGTTCCTGAGGTCTGTATTTTCTTTAACCACATGCTTCTCAGAGGTAATAGAGCTAAGAAGGTTCAAAGTGTGCACTTTGATGCCTTTGAGTCTGAAAACTATCCAAATTTAGCTGAATCCGGGATTGTCATCGATTATAATACGGCAGCGATCAGACCCTATGAGTCTCATCGAAAATTGGTTAATCTGAATGATTTGGATAACCGAGTGATGATCCTGAAGCTTTTTCCGGGAATTACAGAAAAAGTAATGGATGCATGCTTTGATATAGAAGGGCTGAAAGGCGTTGTTTTGGAAACCTATGGGTCTGGAAACAGTCCGAGTGAGGCTTGGTTTATGAAATCTTTAGAGCGGGCAATCAAAAAAGGCCTGATCATTTTAAATGTATCCCAATGCAATGGTGGTCGAGTCATTCAAGGGCGCTATGAGACATCGAAGGAGTTATTGAATGTGGGTGTAGTGAGTGGTGCAGATATGACTACCGAGGCTGCGATTACTAAATTGATGTTCTTATTGGGGCAGGAAAAATCCACTGAAGAAATCAGAAGGAAGCTGACCATTCCTTTGGCAGGGGAAATGACAGGCTGATAAAAATGCTGCAATTTTCGAGGTAAATTTGGAATCGGGGGGAATAATTTTTTTCTTTGCACTCCGATTCAGAAATGGATCGGGATAATCAACCTAGAGAGGTGTCCGAGTGGTTGAAGGAGCACGCCTGGAAAGCGTGTATACCCCTAAAGGGTATCGAGGGTTCGAATCCCTTCCTCTCTGCAAGTTAAAACCCTAACTATCAGAATTTTAGATAGTTAGGGTTTTTTAATTTAACCAGTTGCGAAGTCATCCGTTTTTTAAAAAGAGCCTCGGAATAAATTTTCCAGAATAGTACTCCATCTCATTTTAGAAGGCAATGAGTAGAAACAACACTTAAATGAAGTAATAGAAAGTTGAATTAAAAAATATACCCGAAAAGGTATTGTAATCATTATTTTTTAATAATTATACCCTTTTAGGTGTAATTTGGTAATATTTCTTTAAATTGTACCCAAAAGGGTATAAATAAATGACTTGGAATAGAAATAATGCCATATCAGAATTTGTTCGAAGGAGAAGAAAGGAAGCTGGGCTAACTCAATTGGAACTAGCTGATATTTCTGGTGTGGGAATACGGTTTATAAGAGAATTAGAACAAGGGAAACCGAATCTGATGGCGGATAAAATCAATCAGGTTTTATTGTTTTTTGGTCACACATTAACTCCAACTGAAATAAGTGATGAGACAAGGAGAAATTTGGGTAGCTAATCAATTGGCAGGAATTCTGGAAGAAGGTGAAGATGGGTATACATTTACCTATTCAGACAAGTACCTGAAATCAAAGAACCCATTGCCAGTTTCGCTGACATTGCCATTGCAAACAGAATCATATAAATCAGAAACTTTATTTCCTTTTTTTGACGGACTGATTCCTGAAGGATGGTTATTGGATGTTGCACATCAAAATTGGAAATTGAATCCAAGAGATAGAATGGGTTTGTTATTAAAAACTTGCAGGGATTGTATTGGGAATATTAGTGTGATTGAAATATGAATTTTTGTCTTGCATGTAATCGGGCATTGAATGGAGAATCTCAATATCATCAAAAGTGCCTCAAAGATTTTTGGAAGGAGGATGAACCTATTTTAAGTCTTAATCTGGACTTGGCTAATATTAAAGAACTTGCAAGAGAAAACATTTCTCAGAGGATAATTGTGACAGGAGTACAGCCAAAACTATCACTGGGTTTTATCGAAGAGAAAAAAGAGAAGAGATTAACGATTGTTGGAGCCTTGAATGGAAAATACATATTAAAGCCTCCATTTGATCTTTATCCTCAAATGCCGGAAATCGAGGCTTTATCGATGCTGATGGCCAAAGAGGCTGGAATAGAAACAGTTCCCTTTTTGCTAATACCTCTGCTAGGTGGTGAATTAGCCTACCTCACAAAGCGAATAGATAGAAGTCCAACCAATAAGAAGTTTCCAATGGAGGATGCCTGTCAATTTACAGGAAGACTTACCGAACATAAATACAGGGGTTCCTATGAGCAGATTGCAAAAGCCATTATCAACTTTAGTCATAACCCATTATTGGAAGTAGTGAAATTTTATCAACAGGTTATCGTCTCATTTTTGATAGGAAATAATGACATGCACTTTAAGAATTTTTCTTTGATAGCGTTTAAAAAAGGTGAATATCAATTATCTCCCGCTTATGATATGATTGCCACAAGCTTATTGATAAAAGACGATCCGGAGGAGTTAGCATTGAATCTTAATGGTAAGAAGAGAAAACTATCCAGGGAGGATTTTAATAATGCCATGTCAAAATCCAGCATTCCTGCCAAAGCAATCGAAAATCTTTGGGGTAGAGTTGAAAGTGGGATTCAAAGTTGGTCCGAGATAATCGACAAAAGTTTTTTGACCAAAACTACTAAGTTGGAATTCTCTTATTTAATTCAAGAAAGGGCGGATCGGCTGGGATTGAAATTATGATTTAAACGGTAGGCTTTTATTTTTCGCAGTTTGAATCAAAGATTCAACCAATAAGTCATTTTAAATACTAAGGCTCTTGACTTGGAGCTTCCAAACTGAATAAATCCATCAGGATTCATTTCTGCCAAATAATTGTCCGTGTAAACCAAGAAAATATCCGACACGGGAGCAAAGCGCCATTGCAATCGGGAATTGATATTTACATTCTCGATTTGGCTGTTGTATTGGACAAAGGTGGTCCAAAAAAGCTGCTTACTAAATGTAAAATCGAACCTTGGACCTATCAGGAAAAGATTGGAATCATTGTAGGGTTTGGGAAGTCTGATTCTGTTGAACTCGAAATCCAAACTGGTAAAGCCTAAAGGTTGATATCTCCACTGAACGCTTCCCTCCAAGTTGATTCTCGTTCCATTGAAATATTCGCCGGATCGAGTACCGAGATTGAAAGAAATGATTTTTCTTTCATCAGAACTGTACCGTGCAATGATCAAGTTATTGGTGTATTCGGTATTGGCCGGTAAAGCGAGTCCGTCTGACCCGCTGGGATCAAAGCCTCTGAATAGATAGGTGTATTGTCTTCGCGCCCGTAATGAAAACCGTGCGGAGGATTTCCAATTGATGTCATATAATAAATTGACATCCCAATCCAAAAATCCATAGGTCTTGTTGCCGACTACATCAAAATCGAATCCCGGTCCGTGTCGCTGAACTCCTCCAGTAGAAGGGAAGAAGCTTCGGCGATAAGTCATGGCTAATTGTCGGATGTCCGTTCTCCGAACAAAACCTACCTCCGGTGCATAGTTGGTGCCAACGGATTGGGATCGCATTTCCAAAGACCATTTTGGGACATTATATTCAAGTTCCACACCCATTGCGAAGGCACTGTCTTTTGCTACCTCATTGATGTTCTGATGATAAAAGAACTTTCCGGTAATTCGGTTATCAGCTGAAGCCAAATTATAATCCACACCGAAGGTCCTGTCATAGGCATTATACAAACTGTCAGCATATTTTTCGCGACTCTGGAAAGTTTGCTTATTGACAAGAAAGGCCGAGATATTGGATCTGGTAAATACCTTTTGCTGTAAAGAAACCATGGAATAATTATAGGATGGCAAGCTTGCAGCTTGATCATCAGAGACCTGCATGCTCAGAATTCCTACGCGGAGATTGTCATTGGCCTTTCCACTGATTCTGGCTCCAAAAGGAATGGGAGATTGAATGTTCTGTCCGGTGCTTTCATCTCTGGATACACCAATTCTTCTGCTAAAAAAAGGTCGGGTACCTCTATTTCCATAATTCGAAAATAAGTCTGCATTTTCCAGAAAAAACTGTCTTCTTTCAGGAAAGAAAATCTCGAATCTATCCAAATTGGTGACTTGCTGATCAACTTCCACCTGAGAGAAATCCGGGTTTACAGTTAAGTCAAGATTCAACCCGGGAGTGATGCCATATTTGATATCAAACCCTGCGTTGAAGCCTGTTACAGCATCAGTTTTATTTTCAAAATTCTTACTGGAGTTGCCTGATATATAGGGGATAAATGAAAGGTTTTTTCCGGATTTCTTGGTGGGTTCTTCCCATTGTGCAACACGCAATACTGCTAGATTAAAGAGCGTGAAGTTTCTGGAAATTGGTGCCCAAGTTGACCTTTCGGCACTTTCACTGTCAATTCGATAAAAATTTATATTCCACTCCTTCTGTCCTTCATTGAATCGTAAGGAATTCAGCGGAATTGCCATTTCCGCTACCCAATAGCCTCTGTATTGTTTTGCTTCACCTTTCCATACATTATCCCAATCGAGTGAAAAAGAACTCTCACCAGTTCCTCCGTTTGCGACTAAACCTTCTCTTCTTACGCCAAAAGGATTGATACCAAAAGTAAATGCATTGGTTCTATCTTGAAATGTGTCAAAAATGACTGTAAAATTATCATTTGCAGCTCCCCGAAAGTCTCGCCTTAATGAAGGGGTGACGTACTTTCTGTCCTGGTTATTGCTGTAAAGTATTCCCAGTACGTAGATATTTTTATCATCGAAAAGAACTTTGGCTACCGATTGATTAACCGCCAAAGCAGAGTCGAAAGGGAAATATTGCATCCAATTGTAGGCAGAATCCGCTAGGTTCCACGCCTCATCAATTTCCCCGTCTATTTGTATAGGTTGTTCAACCCTTTTGAAAATGATACTCTGAGCAGAAAGACCGCCTATACTCAAACTAAAAACTAAAATAAATAGAATTTTTCTTAGCATAGTGCAAAGTACAGCCGCTTAAATGGGGGGAGAATCTTATTTATATCAGCGGTACTTTCTTGTCCAAAGCTTGGGTGTTATTGTATATTATTATTGACTAGCTTCGGGCTGATATGTTATTTTTAAATCATAGCTAAAGTTTTAAACTCTAAAAAAGCAAGCTTATTCCAGCTGTGATTGAGTAGGGTAAAAGCACGAACCTCATTTTCAAAGTGAATTTGACTTTAAAAAAAATGCATCAAGGAAGAAAATATTTACTTCTCATTTCCACCTATTCTCTTTCTTCCACTTAGTTTTATTGGATGAACCCAGAAATACTGATTGATTTAGTGACCAAGAGAATGCCTTTTGGAAAATATAAGGGCCGTCTACTTTGTGATGTGCCAGAACATTACTTGGTCTGGATGCATGGACAGGGGTTTCCTGAGGGAAAATTGGGAATGTGGTTACATACCCTCTATGAAATCAGATTGAATGGGCTGGAGCAAATTTTAAGTGATCTAAAAAGGAAGTACCCTCAAAAATAAACCTGCCCAAAATATGGGCAGGTTTGATTGGGTTTTAAAGTCTTCCTCTCCTTTTGATTAGCTCGTTTCTTATTTCATTTGCCCGTTCTTCTGTGACATTATAATTCCACATCGTCACTACGGCCAGCAGAGCTGCAACTATGGGTACAATTACGTCTGCAATTCTAAGGTTAGTGAGTGTTTCCATAGTCTGAGTTGGCTGATTTTGATCCCAACCTACAAAGGATAGAATCATTCCGCTGAGGGTCAGTGCAATAGCGGACCCAATTTTTACCATCAGCCAATATACAGCTCCGAATGTACCCTCTTTTCGCGGCATTCCATTTCTCAATTCATCCAGGTCGCATAGATCGGCAGTCATACTCATCATTAAAGTGAATAAGCCCCCAATACCGAATGACATGAATGGTACTTGGATAAACATCAGCCAAGTGATCTCTGGATTGAAGCCCCACCATTTGATGCCATAGCCAATGATAGAGATAAAGGTCGAAATAATGAACGCATTCTTCTTACCATACTTGGTAGCTAGTTTGGTGATAATAGGAATTACCAAAAACATGGTGGATGCTGCTGCTAAAGTATTATACCAAGCAGGCCATTGACCGGCTACTCCATAATCTCCATTGAACATATAGTATACTATAATGAACAGTGAAAATTGAGCTACGATCTGAAAGCCATTAAATACCAAAAAAGTAGCACCGCATACTCTCAAAAATTGCTGATTGGTTAGAATCTCTTTCATCCCCTTGAAAAGATTCAGCATGTTCTTTTTGAAGTCTTTTAGGGATAGATTTGATTGACCAGTTAGATTAGTTTGGTCTATTTCTTTACAAAAAATGGAAGGAAGTATGGCGAGAATCAGACAGGCAATACCAGTAACAATGGCTACCGTTCTGACCCCCTCAGTTTGGGTTGGGAAAATATTAGGCTGTGCGATAACCCACCAAATCCAAGGGGCTATCATCCAGGCTAACTGCCCTATGATTTGAGAAGATGCCATTAGGCGAGTTCGCTCATTATAATCGGATGTCATTTCATACCCGAGCCCAATCAGAGGTGTAGCAAAAATGGTGTAACCGATATAGAATACAAATGATAGGGTCAGGATATACCAAAAATGAAAGTTGGAAGAGTCTTCTGGATTCAGCTGCCACATCATGATAAAGGTGATTCCTGCAATGAAGGAGCCTAAAAAGATATAAGGTTTTCTACGTCCCCATTTGGAGCGAGTATTGTCCGTGACATAGCCCATGATGGGATCGGTAATTGCATCCAAAAGGCGTGGTATGGATGAGAGGAGGGCAGCATCCAGTGGGTCCATTTTATAGGCAACCACCAAATAATACATAAATGCTCCCAGGGCGGCCGGGAACAACTGGTTAGCGAGGTTACCTGCGCCGAAGGCAAACTTCTGAACAAAAGGAACAATGTCCTCAGGGGCAGTTTTAAATTTTGACATGTTTTGGGTTGATGGTTAAAGGTTTTAGGGTTAATTCTGCAAAATCTGCTATTGCTTATCTACAAAAGCTTTTTTAACTATTTCAAATACTTCTTTTTTGGATCGGTCTACTCTGACTATTCCCCAATACTCTTCATTGGGAGAGCCGTCATAAGGAACTCCACTGCTATTGGGAGCCCAGCCTCCAGTATCTTGTTGGTCGGGATTACCTGCTTTCCACCATTCATCGGAAAAGGCAAATAAGGCAACCCCTGATCCAATTTCCTGGTTGTCAAAGACGGCCTTTAATATTTTCTTGGTAGCATCTGCCTGAGCTTTTTCATTACTCCCTGCCTGATACTGCTCTTTGGAAATCGTCATATAACTGTCAGCCCCAGCTTCAGAAAAATACATAGGTAAAGAACTGATTGCAGCCCATTCTTCATAAACAGTTTCTGGTTGATCCCATCGGTAAATATTCATACCCCAGACATCAATTTCAGAGCCCATGGTCAATGCCAAGGAATCCGGTAGCTCTCCGTGGGCCGTAGTCACTGGATGATAAGGGTCAGTCTCATGAATTTTTTTAGCAGCCTCATTCATGGCTTTGTACCAGTTTTTCATATCCCCCTCAAACCACTCCGGGTGATAATTATATTCATTCCCCAGCTCCCAAAGGAGAATGGCTGGATGATCCTTAAATTTTTTTACATAGTCTAAAAAGCTCCCTGATAGAATATCAAACTTTCCATTTTGATTGTATCCAAAGCCTAAGATGACTTTCAATCCAGCTTGATGAATTTGGTCCAATACCTCTTTCTCCTCAATAGGAGAGTAGACCCGGATGGTATTGATCCCGGCTTCTTTCATCAAGGTGAGATCTTCCTGAAGTCTTTTAAAAGTTCGTTCGGTCTCTCCCTTTTCAACTGGGTTATAACAAATCCCTTTGATAAAATAGACCTCATTGTCGACAATGATTTTTCGATTTTCGGTTCTCACCTGCCCGTTTGTGCAGGCAGGGAATAAGATGACCAAACTTAGTAAAGTGTAGAAAATTCTGATACTAGACTTCATGGTTGAGATTCTTTCTTTGTTGGAGGAACTAGCACATCTTTTAAAAGGGAATCCAAGTTGCCGTTATAGGTTTTTACAATTGGTCTCCCGTTTCTTGTTAGACCTTCAAATTTTCCCTCATCCACATCTTTCCAAAGTGCATATTTGGCTTGAGCATCCAAAGTGATCAGTCCGAAGTGATTTTCTGAACCCATAGGATTCTGAGCGTCTTTCCATTGCTCATCAAATGCCTCAAAATAGAAACAGGAAATTCCCGAAGCCTCTGTCCATTGTCTCATTAAATCATGATACATGGCTTGTTTATACTCATCAGTTGCTTTGGATCCTTCAGGGCCATAAAATCCATCAGAAACGGTGGCCCATCCAGTCTCTCCGATGTGAATAGGTTTATTAACTCCTATGCTTTTCATATAGGATGTGACTGAATCATATTGAGCTTTTGCAAAATCTCTGGCTCTAAGCATGGCTGCATCCACTCGCTCTAATTCTGACAGCTTAGACAAGCTGTCTGACTCCTTCCAAAAATCCGGGTTATAATGTGTGTTATGGTAAGGGTAAGTATGCATGGAGATATAATCCACGGCCTGATAAAGCGCTTCCAAATCTTCAGTATGATAGGATGCATCGCCTCCTCCCCATGATGCGAAATCATCCGAACTTGTAATCCAAAGATTTGAGGGAAGTTCGCCTTTGGATTTTAAATATTGTAAATGGTTTACCCACTTAAGGATTATATTGGGGCGTACAAAATAGCTAGCAGCCCAATTGACCATAGCTTCATTTCCGACTGCAATTACCTTCACAATATCTGGATACTCCTGAACCAATTTTACAGCCCGAGCTATCTCTCCTGCATTCTCCGGGCTTTCGGCTTCATGATTCGGGTTGTCCGTCCAGGCATTTTCGCAATCTATCCAAGCACCCAACATTACGTACATTTCGAAGGATGAATCCTCATTTTTTAGCTCTGAAATTGCCTTTAATAAATTTGGGGCTTCCATTAGCTGAACATTGTATGTTCGGAGAATTTTAATTCCCATTGCCCGAAGAATTTTTAAATCCTCCTTCAATTCAGCTATAGTAGGCTGTATATCTCTTGATTTTTCTTTGTAACCACCATAAGAAATAGCCCTGTATTCCGCATTTCCTAGAATATCAGCAGCTGTTTTTTCCGGTACTTCCTGAGTTTGTGATTGGCAATGCATCATCCCCATTGCCATGACCAAACCTAAGATCGATAAAGCCCAATTCTTCATCCTTTTAAGGTTTTTTGATATAAACATGGATTTCTGCGATTTCTCCTGTCCTCTGAAATAGCTTAGTGCTAAGTGATTCATTCAAAATGGTAGAAGGGATTTCTTTAACTTCCCCTTTTGAAAATTGCACTTTTATTTTTTCCTCTTCATGGATATGGTATACTATCGGTACCTGACAATAGGTGAAGGCTAGAGAGTTTGCGGGGATCTCCAGGGATTTTTCTTGATGATTAAGGTCGAAATAAGAAAAGCTTTGTGCTTGACTCAAAAATTCCTCTTTTCGGAGAATAGTAGTTTGGAAATAAATCTGTCCATCCTGAATCTTTATTCCTAGTTCTGTGAATCTTGTTAGAATATCTTCCTTCACCTGACCGGTCATTCCAGGTTGCTGAGCTCCTCTTCCTCCAGGAGTGTGTGAATAAGGGTCAGTTGGAAACGCTCCGTAAAGCTCTGGTGATTTATGGACTCCAATTCCCTCATTGATTTCAAAGTAATGTGTAATCAGTTTCCCAACAATTTCTTCGTTTTCTTGCTGTTCTATTGCTTGCACGCAGCATTCTTGGGCAGCAAGGGCTAGTTTGGAAACCATATGCCAATAAATTGAGCCCAAACCTTCGTATCCATAAAAAGTCCCGGATCTACCCGTAAAGGCTTTATGATTGAATACTGATTCAAAGGTTTGTAGTAAGGATTTCTTTTCCTTTTCAACTAATTCCTGATAGCTTCCATCTAATTGAGAAAGGGCTTTTTTGAGGCTTTCGGCATTGTTGAAATTCCCGTTAAAATGATAATCGCCTGAAACATCCTGCTCAATAATCTGTGTATTTCCTTTCTGTAAGAGTTTTTGAAGGAGTTTAGAATTTTTCACAGCTTCTTTCGGGACACGATTCCTATCTACAAACAGTGGACGCTGCTTATTCGGATAGAGTATATAGCTGTATTGATCCTCCCTGAATAATTCACTTTTCTTGAGTGAGTCTAAAACTTCCAAGCTCTCCTTTGGAGATAGGTACCCCGAACTCAAAACAGCTACCTGACCTTCAAGCATTTCACTCAGGTAGGAGATAGAAACCTCCTGATCATTTTCCAAAGTCATCAAGTTGTAAGCATGGTAGAGCCCATCCTTTCTTTTATTCGCTTTGATCGAATGATCTACAAATTGTAATGTAAGTTGTGTGAATTCCAGGAGCTGAGTTTTAGTCAAAGCAGCTTTTTGGGATGAAAATCCATTTTTGTAAATCACATTCCTAAATCTGCTACCTGCTTCTCCAAGTCCATCCATCACTGTCTTTCTGTCTTGATCGGAAATTTTACCTTTCAAAATTTGCTGATAGGATTTTAGAGTAGCTTCTATTTCATTGAAAAGCTTCACTAATTCTTCCGAAACGTGGGAGGATTCAAAATCTGAATTCTTAATTAACTTTTCAAAAAAGGATAAGAATCTTCTGATATAATATAAGGTCACCATGGAGACTCCATTACCTACCAAGGCGTTATTGGCGTCATTCCACTCGGGTCTTTGGGTATTCATCCAAATTCCACCTTCCGGTATGAAATTGGAAATTTTTGAAAGCAGCGTAGCTAGGAGTTTTTCCAGAAAGTTTACCTTATAAATCTCTTGATTACTCGCACTTAAAAGTGCCGCATCTGCTCCAATTTGTTCCCTTTTTTCTCTGATTTGATGGTCCAGGTCAAAATCAAAATCAATGGTATCTTTAGGGTTATCAATGATTTCCTTATAAGATTTGATCTTGTAGGGAACATTGGCATAAACAAACACATCCTTCTTGAAATTTGAGGATAATTTGTCAGCAAAGTGCTTTTCAGAAATTTCAAGGAATTTTAATAGGTAAATTATCTGGTGGTCGCCCCAATATCCAATGTAAGACCAGGGATCATCGGGCTCAATGGTTTCCCAGTCAAAACCATCTTTTGTAACCCGATAGGGATTATATCCATCGAAAGTGCTCGCATTTAAAAATTTGTGAATCATACTTTCAATGAATTCCGGGTAGGAGTAGGCTAAAGCCTCCCAGTTTTGAAAAATATCTCTCCAGTTTCCCTGATAATCCAAAACTTTGGAGCCATCAGATTCACTTTTTGTATTAATGGAAAATTTATTCCAAGGCCTACTTGGATCCCCGTGCCTTCTACTGAACTTGAGAGGTAAATACTCCAGGCAAAGTCTGCTGAAATCCTTGTCCTCACTATTCTCGGCTATTTGTTGAAGTTCGGTCTGAGGGAATTGCTCAGGGAGCAGCTCTATTTGATGTTTGTTTGCAGCAAATACTTTTTTATTCGCCTTGGCTAAGTATGGAACAAAGTCCTTTTTCTCAATAGAATAGTTATAATCAAATATTCCTCCCCGCATGATGTTGAATAAAACATTTGCAAAATGGCGGGAATTTCTTCGTTGATCGGAGCTCAGTTGTAGTCCGTCGGCAGATGCTGTAAGTGCTCTGAGGTTTTTGGTGCCGAGGGCAATATCAGCCTTGATTTCTGCTTGGAGATCTCCTGATTTTTTGATGTATTCAGATAAATTAATGACTGCAGACGGGCCTTTGTTCACGTCTGCCAGAATCATCCAACTTTTCTCTTCTTTGGGCTGAAGTTCAAGTTTTTTATGTATGAGATAAGCTCCTTTTTCAGCCCGTATATCATTTTCAGCCCGAATTTCTTCTCCTTTTCTAAAGGCATTCAACTGAAGAGAAGAAAGCAAAATTTGGGCATTTTTCAATCCTATATTCCAAGCCACATTTGCTTTGAGGGCTTCACTTGGCTCTGCTTTATCCACGATGATGGCGCTGAGAGTGAAGAGGCCTAATTGGGAATCGGATATGATTTCAGTCTTTTTATAAGCGTCAACCAGATTACTTGCTGATTGCTGCAAGTCTGGATTTACTCCAAACGGTAGCACATTTTGAATTCCGTCAATCAACTCCAGAGAAACTGGATTTTGACTTTGATTGACCAGTCTGCTGGTTTTTACAAAACCGAATTTATCGCTGAAATTCCAGGAGTAGCTAAAAAGAAGGTTGAGATCGTGATTGATTTCTTCGAAAATGATTTTGTTGCCAAACTCATTTTTGTAGAGGTTTCGGGTAAGTCGAAACACCCCTGTATATCTGTCAGAAAATGGTTCCCAAATTTTAAAAGAACCTCCCTCTTGGATTCTAAAAATGCTTTTATTGCCAGTAATTTCGTAGTACTCGGTGATTTTATCATCAGTATAATAGGGGAATAATGCATAATTGCTGTTTTTCCTACCGGCTGAAAGTCCTCCACTGCTTGAGATGAACAACCAGTGATCCGAGTCACTGACCACACTCATGAAAAATGGTCTTAAAGAATCAATATTTGGGATTTTATAATATCCTTCGTTTTCAAATTGGACGTAATCCATGTTTTATCTATAAAGGGTTTGTTTTGTCAATTGGGAAAAAGAAGGCAAAAATTCTTTGGCAAAACGCCATTTTCACTCTTTCTTCCTTCTATTTCAAATTTGAATATAATTTTTATTAGATGTGGATTGAAATTAATCAATAGATTGGCAAATGATACTTTTGAGATGTTATAGGACTTTCACAATTCTTTCACTTTTGAAAAAATAACCAATTTAATCGCTGATAAAGGCAATTTGAACGGGTATCAATGAGAAAGTGGATGGGAGGCTAATTATAAACTCTCGCTCTTTGAAAAAGCGAAGTAGGGTAGGTGACCTGATATTTTGAAAGATATTTTAATAAAAACCAAAGAATTTATTGAATACCTTTTTTGGTACAATTCTTTCGTTGAATTGTTTTTTCTTTTGGCTAAAAATGTGAACCTTTCGCCGAGTTTAGAAGAATACGGCTCTTTTTGAAGAATCAAGAAAATTCCCCGCTCGTGTAAAAATTGGCTTAATCATGCTCTAAAAGCGGAATTTTTCGAAAAAATCTAAAAGAGTCCATTGTTTTTTGAATATAAAAAATGATAACTTTAAAACTCGATTTTAGTGTAGAAACCATTTAACCTTTATCAAAAGTCTATTTAAAAATCACATTATGAGAAAGTTAATCGCTTTGTTCATGCTTGCAGGTATCCTATTCGCGCCTGTTTTCGCTAACGCACAAGAAGCAGAATCAGATTCTGCAGCACAAGAAGAAACAACCCCTGTAGCAGAACCTGCTGCAACTCCGGCCATCGTAGACGATGAGATCGTAGAGGAGGAAGTAGGCTTTCACCAAGTAGTTAAAGAAAAATTTATCGAAGGTGATCCTCTTTACATGACTCCAGTATTGATCTGTTTGATCTTAGGTCTTGCAGTGGCATTGGAAAGAATCATCACTTTGAATCTTTCTACTACCAACACTAAAAAATTGTTGGCTAAAGTTGAAGATGCTCTTTCTTCTGGAGGAGTTGAAGCAGCTAAGGACGTTACTAAAAGTACTAAGGGTCCAGTTGCCTCTATCTTTACACAAGGTCTAATGAGATACTCTGAAGGTATCGAAATGGTAGAAAAATCTATCATCTCTTACGGTTCAGTAGAAATGGGACGTTTGGAAAAAGGTCTTGTTTGGATCTCCCTATTTATCTCCCTTGCTCCGATGTTGGGTTTCATGGGTACAGTAATTGGTATGATCGGTGCATTCGACTCTATCGAAGCTGCTGGTGATATCTCTCCATCCCTTGTAGCAGGTGGTATTAAAATCGCCCTTTTGACCACAGTAGCTGGTTTGATCGTAGCGATCATCCTACAGTTGTTCTACAACTACTGCGTGGCTAAAATTGACTCTTTGGTTAATGACATGGAGGATGCTTCTATCACATTGGTAGATATCCTAGTGAAGCACAAATTGACTGGTAAGTAATAACTACCGGCATTTGCTGAATTTCAATCAATTGTTAATCCCAAAGAAGACATATTATGGATACTTATGATATTTTACTTTACGGAAGCTATCTACTCATTGCGGTAGGAGCAGTCGTATCCATCCTGATGCCTTTGATCCAATCTTTGGACAATCCAAAAAGCTTGGCAAAGACAGCCGCTGGCATCATTGGAATCGTAGTGTTGTTCTTCATTGCTTATTCTATTTCTAGCAACGAAGTACTTCCAAAATTTGAGGCAGACCCTTTTAACTTGACCCCTGCTGGTTCTCAGTTTGTAGGTGGTATGCTGATCACAACTTATATTCTCGCAATCCTTGCTCTTGTGAGCATTGTGTTTACAGAATTCAATAAAGCTATTAAGTAATTATGGCCAGAAAGAAAAATAGAATGAGCCAGGAGGTTAATGCAGGTTCGATGGCAGACATCGCCTTCCTGCTCCTAATCTTCTTTCTCGTTACTACGACGATCGCTTCGGATAAAGGTATCTTAAACGTACTTCCTCCGAAACTCGATCCTAATAATCCTCCGCCAGAAATTGATAAAAACGAGCGTAATATCTTTACGATATTGATCAACGCAAATGATCAGCTTTTGGTAGAAGGTGAATATGCTGAAGCAGACGGTTTGGATGAAAAGATTAAGCTTTTTGTCTTAAACTTTGGTCAGCCAAATGAAGAAGCTCAAGGTTTGTATAATTCGCTTCCAGCTTCTCTGAAAGCGATGTCTAGAAGAGACCCTGAATCATCTGATCATCCAGGAGAAGCGGTAGTATCTATTAAGACCAACCGTGGAACTAGCTATGATAGATATTTGGAGGTTTTTGACTTAGCAAAGAAAGCCTACTTCGAAATTTATGCGGAAAGGGTAAATCTAAGAACGGAAGAGTATCGTGCCTTAACAGGTAAAGATGAAGCTGAGCAGTCTTTGATTGACCGAGGAAAAGAAGGAATCCCAATGGCGATTTCTATTGCAGAACCTGATAAAATTGGTAGTTGATATGGCAAAGTTTAGCAAAAAGACCAAGACTTCTGAGAATATCCCAACCTCTGCCTTACCAGATATTATTTTCATGCTTCTATTCTTCTTCATGGTAACAACCGTGTTGAGGGAGCAGGAAATTTTGGTAGAGCAGAAGATACCTCAGGCTACCCAGCTTCAGAAGCTGCAGAAGAAGACATTGATTTCTTATATCTATATTGGTAAGCCGAAAAATACAGGCCTTTATGGCTCTGAACCTAGAGTTCAGGCCAATGATGCTTTGCTTACTCCTGCTGACATCGTTCAGTGGGTAAACCAAGAAAGAGATATGCTTCCAGAAGCTGATAGAAATATGATTACTATTTCTATGAAAATTGATAGAGATGTAAAAATGGGTCCGATTTCGGACGTTCAAACAGAACTAAGAGAGGCTGATGCCCGAAGGGTATTGTATGCTTCTGTGGGTAAAGTTCAAAAGGACTAAAATACCCAATATTTAAAAAAGCTGCTTCAATCATGAGGCAGCTTTTTTTTTGCCCTTTTGGTATTGCTCTTGTCTCCGATCACAAAAAATAGATTAGAATATCCTCTAATAAATTGTATTTTTCTAATTCATACCTGCGATCAATGCTAGCCAACCTGAAAAATAAAAAGAAAGTCCAAAATGCTTGGGCTATGTATGACTGGGCTAATTCTGTCTATAGTTTGGTCATTACTTCAACCATCTTTCCTGTTTATTACAATAGCGTTACCAAAGGATTGGATGATTCAGATATCGTATCTTTCTTTGGTTTTGAGATCATTAATACAGTCCTGTATTCTTATTCTATCTCTTTTTCTTTTTTGATCATTGCCATTATCTCCCCTTTACTTTCGGGTATGGCTGATTCAAGTGGAAAGAAACTTGAATTCATGAAGTTCTTTGCCTATTTAGGGTCAGCAGCTTGTGTTGGATTGTACTTTTTTGATGCAAGTAATGTGGAATGGGGAATCATCTGCAGTATCACTGCAAGTATTGGATATGCAGGAAGTATTGTGTTTTATAATGCCTATTTGCCTGAAATTTCTGAGGAGAAAGAATATGATTTACTGAGTGCCAAAGGCTTTGCCTTAGGGTATGTAGGTTCAGTAATACTTTTGGTCGTAAATCTTTTAATGATCCAAATGCCACATTTATTCGGGATCCCTGATGGAGGTGTAGCTGCAAGGTTATCTTTTTTAATCACGGGAATTTGGTGGGCTGGCTTTTCTCAAATACCGTTCAGAATTCTTCCAAAAAATCCATACAACAGGAAGTTGAAAAGGGAATTGCTATTTCATGGTTATCAGGAGATAAGAAAAGTGTTTTTTCAGATACGAGAAATTAAAGTTATGAATCGCTTCTTGGCTTCATTTTTCTTCTATTCCATGGGGGTACAAACGACTATGTATTTGGCGGCTACTTTTGGCGACAAGGAGTTGGGCTTACCAGGAGATCAATTGATCATGACTGTTCTTATCATCCAATTTGTAGCCATAATAGGTAGTTATCTGTTTGCTTTTATATCCAAAAAATATGGAAATAAGGTTAGTTTGGTGATTATGGTATTGATCTGGACAGGGATCTGTGCTGCGGCTTATCACGTGTATACAGTTTATGAGTTTTTTGCCTTGGCTTTTGTCGTTGGAATGGTCATGGGAGGAATTCAGTCTTTATCGAGATCTACTTATTCCAAGCTTATACCAAGAAATACCACTGATCACGCATCTTTTTTTAGCTTTTATGATGTGACGGAAAAAATGGCTATCGTTTTGGGTACTTTTTCTTACGGAGTCATTGAACAGCTGACTGGGAATATGAGGAACAGTGCCTTATCTTTAGGTATATTTTTCTTAGTAGGCCTAGGCTTTTTGCTATTGGTAAGTATTCCAAAGCAGGAATTGTCTCATTCAAAGGTATAGATCATGATCAAGATTTTAGCAGGAGAAAGTGTTTCCAAACTGGATCAACTCCATTGTAAGAGCGCTAATATCAGTTCCTATGAGTTGATGGAAAAAGCTGCGCAAGAATTTGAAAAATGGTTTTACCATCAAGAATTCTCAAAAGAATCTCCAATTCTAATATTCTGTGGGTCGGGAAATAATGGAGGTGACGGTTTTGCGATAGCAAGATTATTATCTCAAAAGAATCACAAGATTTTAGTAATCAAATGCTTTGGAGATAATTCAAAATTAAGTGCAGACGCCGGCAAAAATCTTGAAATGCTTCCGACTAAAGTTAAGGAAGTCTTTTTTAAGGAGTTTCAGGCACCTACAGAGCCTTGTATTATCATTGATGCATTTCTAGGCGTTGGGTTGAGCGGTCCCTTACGTGATAGCGCAAAACCAATTATAGAAAGGATGAATTCTCTTCAGGGGAAAAAAATTGCTATAGATATTCCGTCGGGCCTTCCTTCGGAAGGACTAGGTTCAGAGCTTTCTTTTCAGGCAGATGTGACAGTGAGTTTTGCTTTTCCAAAACTTGCATTGATCCTTCCTGAAAATGCGGAATCGGTAGGGGAATTGGAAGTATGTGATATTGGTATTCCAGATAAGAGGTATGAGGAGTTTGAAGGAAGCCTCTATTTTATTCAAGCGAAAGATATACCTGCTTTACATAAAAAATTCCATCGATTTTCTCATAAAGGAGACTTTGGGAAAATCCTGTTGGTAGGAGGCGGACATGGAAAAATGGGAGCCATTATTTTGGCGGCCAAGAGTGCATTACGGACAGGTTCAGGACTGGTCACTTGTCATATAGAAGAAAGTGAAAGACTCAGCATTCAGGCTGCTCTACCAGAGGCGATGTGTAATTGGGGGCTGATTCCCAATGCTGACTATTATGATGCGGTCGGGATAGGTCCAGGCTGGGGCGTAGAAAGTAGAAAGAATCAATTGGAGGCCTTGCTGAAAGACTTTCATTTCCCGATTGTTTTGGATGCAGATGGTATCAATATTTTGGCAAAATTTCCGGAATTGATTCCTTTGGTGCCCAAGAACTCAATTCTTACTCCGCATATAGGAGAGTTTCAAAGATTGGTAGGCCCAGCATCCAATCATCAGGAAAGAATGAATCAAGCCAAAGACTTTGCTATAAAGCATGAGTTGATCTTAATCCTAAAAGGTGCAAATACAGTGATTTCTATGCCTGATGGAAGGCAATTGATTAATAGCACAGGTACTCAGTTTATGGCTACAGGAGGAGCAGGTGATATTCTCACTGGAATGATTACTGGTTACTTGGGAATGGGATATAGTCCGGAATCAGCGGCAGTTTGCGGGGTTTTTCATCATGGATTGGCTGGTGAATTGGCGGGAAAACGAAAAGGTAGAGGAACCATAGCAGGTGACATCATTGAGTCGATCCCGGAAACCTATTTTTATTTGGATATTTCCTGATTTAACATAGTAAAAGCAAACTTTATTTTTTTTCTTGTGGTTCAAGGCTAAAGCAATTTTGATGAAGAAGGAAAAATTACTGCTTTGGACTTTGGCAGCTATCAATTTTATCCACATCGTGGATTTTATGATTTTGATGCCTTTAGGTCCGCAGTTGATGCGTGTGTTTGAGATATCTCCCCGGGAATTTGGACTGCTGGTATCTTCCTATACTTTTAGCGCAGGTATTTCCAGTTTTTTTGGAGCATTCTTTCTAGATCGATTCGATAGAAAAAAGATTTTGCTTTGGGTTTATGTGGGATTCTCTGTTGCTACCCTTGGCTGCGCATTGTCACCAACTTACCCGATTTTATTATCAGCAAGGATTGTTTCGGGTCTTTTTGGAGGGCTGACTTCCGCTCTGATTTTAGCAATTATTGGCGATGTTATCCCAGATGCAAGAAGGGGAAGAGCCATGGGATTGGTCATGGCGGCTTTTTCAGTTGCTTCTGTTTTAGGTGTTCCTTTAGGTTTGTTTTTAGCCAGTTTGTCGGACTGGCATACCCCATTTTATATCTTAACGGGCTTGTCTGTAATTAGCTTAGGAATGATTTTCCAATACGTTCCCAATATCACCGAGCATCTTGGAAAAGAAATTGTCAGACCTCATCCCTTGGAAGTGGTTCGCAGAGTTACAAGCAACCCCAATCAAATGCGGGCAATCACTCTTTCTGTAATGATGATGTTTGGGCAGTTTATGATCATTCCCTTTTTGAGTCCTTACACAGTGGCTAATGTTGGCTTTACGGAAATGCAGTTAACCTATATCTACATGGCTGGTGGAGCCTTTACTATTTTTACCTCTCCTTGGGTTGGGAAGATGTCTGACAAGTATGGGAAACTCCGGATTTTTACGATTTTCATGACCCTGAATGTGGTTCCAATTGCGATAATTACCAATTTGGGAGTAACGCCCATTCCTTATGTGTTATTGGTGTCGACAATGTTTTTTGTGACTTCCAATGGACGATATGTGCCCGCTGCAGCAATTATTACGGGCACCGCGCGGCCCGAAAATAGGGGGAGTTTTTTGAGCTTTAATTCAGCGATTCAACAATTGGCTACGGGTTTGGCATCTTTAATTGCAGGGCTCATTATTGGAGAAAATGCAGCAGGAGAATTGACTAATTTTAATTTGGTCGGATATATCGCTATTTTCTTCAGCCTACTGTGCATCCCTTTGGCCAGAAGAGTGAAGGTCGTGAGTTAGGAAAGCCATTGTTATTTGAATTCATGGAATAATTCGAGATATTGAAAGCTTGGGATGAATTCTATTCAATGGAAAAAGGAAAATCTTCTTGTGTCAATTGTGGAACAGAGCTTCAGGGTACTTTCTGCCATTCATGCGGAGAGAAGCAAATTGATCAAAAGGATAAAAGCTTAATTCATTTTTTGGAGGAATTTGTAGCCTCAGTTTTTTTTGCTGATGGAAAGTTTTTCAAAACGATCAAGCTTTCAATAACAAAGCCTGGTGAATTGACTCGTAGCTTTGTCGCCGGAATTCGGAAAAAATACCTTTCTCCTCTTCAGCTCTTTTTCTTCGCTAATTTGATTTATTTCATCTTTCCAGTCATCTCGACATTCAATACTACTCTGGATGTACAAATGTACCAACTTCCCTATAGCTCATCAGTGAGACCGGTTGTGGAGCAGTATTTGGAAATTAGGCAAGTCGATCCTGATGTATTCAAAGTCGAGTATGAACGAGCCTCCAATGCCAATGGTAAATTACTCTTAATAGTCTTGGTAGTACTCCAAGGCCTTTTTTTAAAACTTCTTTTCTTAAGAAAGAAAAAGCTTTATCTCATTGATTTTTTTGCCGGATCTGCATACTTCTATGGATTTTACACCTTATTTATTTTGGTGCTTTTTCCGACATTATTCAATTGGTTTTCGAGTTTATTCTCATTCGGTTTAGCATCAAGCATCAACGAATTGAGCTTATCAATAATTTTTATGCTGATCATAATAGGCTATATGTTTACAATGCTTAAAAGGGCTTATGATACTTCCAATAAAGGTGCATTATGGAGAGGGATACTCTTGGGTATATTTATTATTCCAAGTTTTATAATTTATCGATATATATTGTTTTGGGTTACTTTTTGGACTGTTACCTAATCAAATATTAAAAAAAAATCCCCGACATTTTTGCCGAGGATTTTTGTTGAAGGGTGTAGCTTTTGAATTAAAATTCTGCGTTTCCTGGAGTTCTTGGGAATGCTATCACGTCTCGGATATTTCCCATTCCTGTTACAAACTGGACCATTCTTTCAAAGCCCAATCCAAATCCTGCATGAGGTGTAGCTCCGAATCTTCTTGTATCTAAGAACCACCACATTTCCTCTTTTGGAATGTTCATTTCATCCATTCTTTGAAGAAGCACATCAAGTCTTTCTTCTCTTTGGGAACCCCCGATGATTTCCCCTATTCCTGGGAATAGAATATCCATGGCAGCAACTGTCTTTCCATCATCATTTTGACGCATGTAGAATGATTTGATTTCTTTCGGATAGTCTGTCAGAATTACAGGTTTTTTGAAATGCTTTTCTACCAAATATCGCTCATGCTCAGATTGAAGGTCAGCTCCCCAGGATTCAATCAGATATTGGAATTTCTTCTTCTTATTAGGATTGGAGTTTCTTAGAATATCTATAGCCTCAGTATATGAAATACGAACAAATTCATTGTCTACTACAAATTTCAATTTTTCCAGCAAGCTCATTTCTGAACGCTGGTCCTGCGGCTTAGATTTTTCTTCATCCAATAATCTGGATTCCAAGAATTGTAAATCTTCTTGGCAATGATCCAAAGCATATCGGATCAAATATTTAAGGAAGTCTTCGGCTAAATCTGCGTTGTCTTCTGCATCATAAAAAGCCATTTCAGGCTCAATCATCCAGAATTCAGCTAAGTGGCGGGTTGTGTTGGAATTTTCCGCTCTGAAAGTAGGACCGAAAGTGTAGATTTCAGAAAGTGCCATGGCTGCCAGCTCTCCTTCCAATTGGCCAGATACAGTCAAATTAGCTTCTCTTTCAAAGAAGTCTTGCTTGAAATCCACTTTCCCTTCTTCGGTCTTTGGAGGATTTCCAATATCCAGAGTTGTTACTTTGAATGTTTCCCCTGCACCTTCTGCATCAGAAGCGGTGATGATAGGAGTATGGATATAGAAAAAACCCTTATCATTGAAATATTGGTGCACTGCAAATGCCAAAGCATGTCTTACTCTGAAAACTGCACCAAATGTATTTGTACGCATTCTCAAGTGAGCGATTTCACGCAAGAATTCAAGGGAGTGTTTTTTAGGCTGTAAAGGATACTTCTCTGGATCCGCCTCGCCCAAAACTTCTATGCTCTTCGCATTCAATTCTGAGGATTGCCCTGCACCTTGAGATTCAACCACTGTTCCTGTGATTTTGAGACAGGCTCCTGTTGTGCATTTTTTCAGAATATCCTCCGAAATGACATTTGGATCAGCCACTACTTGGTAATTGGTAATGATAGACCCGTCATTCATGGCAATAAAGGAAACATTCTTGTTAGATCGCTTGGTACGAACCCAACCCATTAATGTGATTTCACTACCTATTAGACCCTGCTCTAGGATGGTCTTGATTTTTACCCGCTTGTTGAATGCCATGATTTCGTTTTGGTTTCAAATAAGGCTGATAGCCGAATTTTTTATAGTCTGCAAAAAAACGATTAAATAAGCTTTTTATCAAAAATTTGCTTGTTTTTCCTAACTTTGAATTCAGGGCTTTTTTTCTGAAAAAGTCCTTTTTTGAACCCAAAATGCAGGTTTTACTCAATTTCCAATGCAAAAGCTAAATCTTAGCCAGTCACTTTCACAGAAGCTTTCTCCACAGCAGATACAGTTTATCAAGCTGTTGCAGGTTCCTACAGCAGAATTGGATGCTAGAATTGAGGAAGAATTGGAGATTAACCCAGCACTGGAAGAAGGAAAAGATGAGAAGGAAGACCCAGCTCAAGACGAATATGAGGACTCTTACGATGAGGACCTTGGATCTGATGACAGAGATCTAAATCTGGATGATTATCTGGATGACGAGTATGGCGGATACAAAATGCAGGGTGATGGAAATTACAATTCAGATGAAGAAGATCGTGAGATTCCTATTTCTTCTCAGGCTTCTTTGCACGAATTATTAATTCAGCAGCTCAATTTTTTAAAGCTGGATGAGAGGCAAAAAATAATCGGGCAGCAGCTTATTGGAAGTATTGAAAATGATGGATATATCCGAAGGGATCTTGAGGCGATTATCAATGATTTGGCTTTTAGCCAAAATATAGAGACGGATATAGATGAGTTAGAGGAAATTCTGCGAAAGATTCAAACTTTTGATCCTGCCGGAATTGCTTCAAGAAATCTTCAGGAATGCCTCATTCTACAATTGGAAAGAAAAGAGCATCCTGAGGATCCCACAGTTCAGCATGCCTTACGAATCATGCATGATTGCTTTGAGGAATTTACCAAAAAGCATTACTCTAAAATCCAGAGGAAATGCGATTTGAATGAAGACGAGATCAAGGATGCTGTCAACTTGATTACAAAGTTAAATCCAAAGCCGGGAGGGGTTTCCGAGGGATTAGTTCGGACGCAGTACATTATACCGGATTTTATTTTGACCAATAATTCAGGGAAATTGGAAATAAGTTTGAACTCCAAGAACGCTCCTGAGTTAAGAATATCCAGATCATATGCGGATATGTTTGATGCCTATGATAAATCTGACAAAAAGGACAAAAAACTGAAGGAGACAGTCACTTTTGTCAAGCAGAAATTAGATGCTGCTAAATGGTTTATCGATGCGATCAAACAACGTCAAAATACTTTATTGAGAACCATGGAGGCTATTTTACAATATCAAAAAGAATTCTTTTTGGATGGGGATGAAACGAACTTACGTCCGATGATTCTGAAAGATATAGCAGAAAAAATAGACATGGATATCTCAACTGTTTCCAGAGTAGCCAACAGTAAATCCATTCAGACAGAATTTGGCGTTTATCCTTTAAAGTATTTCTTTTCTGAAGGTATTGCTACTGATAGTGGGGAAGATGTCAGCAATAGGGAGGTGAAATCTGTATTGCAGGCTATGGTAGATGAAGAGGATAAAAAGAGACCGCTTTCAGATGATAAGCTTGTGAAAATGCTGAATAAAAAAGGATATAATATAGCCAGAAGAACTGTTGCCAAATACAGAGAGCAATTACAGATTCCAGTGGCGAGACTTAGAAAAGAATTGTAGTGGGGAGAAGTCTAGCGCTGATTATTTCGGTTATTTTCCAGCCATTGATTATACCGACACTGGTTTTTGGTATGATTCTTTTTGTGGTACCCGAGGCAAGTAGTGTACCTTTTGAATTTAAAGTAAGGATCTTTTATTTGATCATGTTATCCACTTTAGCTATTCCAATGATTACGATACTTGGACTGAGACTTAGTGGTACAGTAAAGAGTCTTCATATGATCGATATCAAAGACCGACTGATTCCTTTTTGTGTGACCTCAGTATATTTTTTGATGACGGTCTATTTCATGTTTGAGATGTCTGAATTAGACCCCATATTATGGCAATCCTTGGCAGTAATTACTGCGGTTGTGGTGATCTTAACGATAGTCACCTTTTTTTGGAAGATGTCTGCTCATATGACTGGGGTAGGAGGGCTTTTAGCATTGGTAGTTGTTCTAGGAATGAATTTCCCGAATTTCACCATACTTTACCCTTTATTAGCCGCTTTATTGCTCGCTGGAGTGGTTGGTACTTCAAGATTGTTTTTGAATGCCCATAATCCCATGGAGGTTTATATTGGCTTTTTCTATGGCTTTTTTACCTGCTTTTGGGGATTTCTTTGGGTTTGGGGATAAAAAAAACCGGATTGAAAAACCCGGTTTCTTCTTATAATTTATTCAAAGCTTAGAATAGATTCACTGCAATTCCAAAACTAATTTGCTGTGATTGGTTAGCAGCTGGACCTTGTCCTTCTTGGAATAACCTGTTGAGTCCAAAATAGCTCCAAGCATAGAATCCTGGAGAACCTGCCTTTAGGGTTAGGCCATATCTCAATTTCTCTAAGCCATAATTCTGAGAGTCTTTGATTTTTCTGGTCAAACCATCCTCATCTGTGTATTTGATTTTGGAATGGGCATTATAAAGGAAGCCAATTTTTCCACCTACACTTACCCGAAATCCTTTAGTATAATTATTTCTATTGACATGGTAAGTCAGGTCAAGAGGTACTTCGAAATAGTTCAGCGAGAAAACATTCTTATCTACTGAGATATCATCCCCAAATACATCTGTCAACTCCAGGAAATCACTGGACTCAGGGCCTTTAGATGGATCATTGAAAAGATTCATCTCATCATTAAAAGCCAATTTGTCTGTGCCAATACCAAATCCAGGATCTAAAGTGAAACCGGAATTAGCACCGAATACTGAAATCGGATATTGGTAGTAGATATTGAGCGTTCGGGATCCAAAAAAACCTGTACTCATATCCTCAGGTCGGTTGTTGAGCACATTGAATCCAAATTCCACAACTAGATCTGCGGGAATATTGGGTCTTCCGCCTACAGGAACTTTTGGTTTCTGTACTGTTTCTTGAGCAAGCGCGAATGGGCCAATTGAAAATGCTAAAAGGACTATAAATAATTTTTTCATGTATTGGTTAATGTTTTTCAATAGTCACATGTAATCTTGCATGGCGGGTAGTCTTGAATGATGGTCTGACTGCCTATCTGCTCAATTGAATTAAAAGAGTGCTTAATTACAATGTATTGCGGGCAAAAATAGAAAATCCCTGAGGAATTAACCTGTTTTTGCTCTTAATAATTCTTAAGTGTCGAAATGAGTTCCTCCTCTACCTTTGTAAAAAAGCTTCAGAGAGATATTTGGAAAAAATCGATTTATAAGTACCTTTGCAAACCATTTCGGCCTCGTAGCTCAACTGAATAGAGCACTTGATTACGGCTCAAGAGGTTTCAGGTTTGAATCCTGACGAGGTCACGATAAAGCTCAACCCATCGAGGTTGGGCTTTTTTATTTCAACCTGAAGCCTTTTTATCTGGTAGGATATTTTTGATTTTTAAAGGAGGAGGTTTCAAGGTTGAATTCCCGCTTTGCGGGACAGGCTCTGACGAGGTCACGATAAAGCTCAACCCATCAAGGTTGGGCTTTTTGTTTTTAGCACTGATAAATTTTTTCAGATACCTGGAGCATCTTATTTTGGAAAGACGTGATGCGAAGCCAAGAAATTTTCAATGTGGGCAGGTTTCATAAAGCCCTTCACTGAATAGGCTATTTTCTTTTTTTCATATGTTCTACTTACTTTAGGAGTAGTTTAGTAATTATATGCGCATAGCGAGAAATTTCATTATTCTTTTAATTCTCTTTTTTTCATCTTGCGACAGCTGGCTGCAAGATATCGGCTTAAAAGATATTAAGCGAATTGACGGGCCATGTACCATTTTGTTGGTAGATGGTACTGTCATAGAAACTCCCTATAGTTTGGAAGTGACCATTCGAACTGAGGCAATCACATATCGAGATGAAAATGGAAAGCTATGGTCTCTTTTTAGAGAAGAATACGAAAGTTATTCCTGTCAATAAAAAAAAAGCAGCCCGAAGGCTGCTTTTAAATTTTAGTGTGCTGCTGTGACCGAAGGAACGTTTTTGGAGTTCTTTTGCCAGATAAATAAGACAATGAATAGCACAATTAATATGGATGGGAAAATGGTAAGCTTGAGAAGAGTTTCCTGACCGGTTGCCAATTCTAATTCAGCACCACTAAGACCCGCTGCTAAATTGGAGGCTCTTGCAGAATCAATCCAGCTACCGATGACAGGTTGCCAAATCGCAGTAGAGAACATTCCGACACCACCTATGATAGACATGCCCAAGGCCCCACTAAGAGGTACTCTTTGAGCTACTGCACCTACCATTACAGGCCAGAAGTAACATACTCCAATAGCAAAGATAAATGCCGCAAAGTAAGCCATTGGGCCAGTAACAATGCTAAATAAGTAAATACCGATAGTTGCGAAAATAGCTCCTCCTAGAAGTACTCCGGTTTGACCCAGTTTACCTACCACTGGACCTGCGAAGAATCGACCTACAGCCATTACTCCGGTTGTAAGAGCTAGAATCAACATACCGCTTGCTCCAGAGCTATCCAGTACCACATTTGCCCATTGCTGAGTTCCAAATTCAGTAATAGCTGTCAAAGCCATGCAAATGAAAAGGAAGATGTAAAGCGGGCTGATCATTGCCTTTAAGTTACTGGTAACAGAAGTAACTCCTTCGACGGTTGGTTTAGGAAAGGCTTTTCCAAAGAATAGAACGGCATAGGCAACGGTAGGCACCATCATAACCCAAATTTGAGCTTCCCAGCCAAATCCAGCATCGGTCATGAACTTTGAAATAAGAGAGCCAAGAACAATACCTCCAGGGAACCACATATGGAATCTATTCAGCATTTTATTCATAGTAACTCCAGTGTACATATCTGCAATCATTGGGTTACATGCAGCTTCTGTACATCCATTACCGAAGCCGATAAATAAAGTGGAAATCAAAAGAGTAGTATACCCATCAGCAAATATTGTCATCAGAATACCTATAGTGTGAGTTAAGAAGGCAATATTCATGATGATTTTTGGACCAACTGAGTGGTAAAATAGACCTCCAAGAATCATTGAAATAGGGAAGCCTAAGAACCACATGGAGTTGATGAAACCAAGTTGCTCGGCACTAAGCCCAAATTCCTCTCCGAGTTGCGGAAGAATTCCAGCACGGATTGCAAAGGTAAAGGCCGTGGTAATCAGCGCGAGACAGCTTGCATTGAAGAGCGCGTTACGGTTAATAGCTTGAGTCATAGAATAGGTTTTTTGGATTTAGGATTGATAATGCATTCGATTGAAACGTTTGAAAATAGGAAAAATATTGCAATCGGGCTTTTCCGCCAATAAAAATTTTAATCCTACCTATTCGATTACAAAAAGTGAGCTGGTTATTTTTTCCTCAAAACCATAAATTTTATTTCTCAAAGCAAGTACAACTGCATAGGTCCCTAACGGAACTTTATTCCCTTGCAGAGTTCTTCCATCCCAGTTAAGAATAGGTTTTTCTATTGGTATTTCATTTATGAAAGAATGAAAAATCAATTCTCCCGTTCGGTTGTAAATAAAAACCTCCGCTTCTGTTACCCCCAGGGATACTAATACCCTGAAGTCTCTGTTGGAGTCATTCAACACCATAGCATTCGGGAATACCACTTTAAAGTTACATGCGTCATAAGTCGTGAAGGTGGAGAAAAATTCGCAGCCATCAATCGTAGTAACAATTAATGAATAAGTTCCTACTTGGTCTGGTTTGTAAATCCTATTTGTTGAAACTAAATCTTCTTCAAAATACCACTCGTAGCTGGCATAATCTCCGGGATCTATACCGGGAAGATTATTTTTCTTGGAGCAAACTGTATAGACCTCTTCCAGATTAGGAGGTGTTAAAAAGGTGCTTTTTTCAACTTGAATAAAATTTCTTCCGATCTCGCAGCCTATTTTATTGAAAGCGACGGCTTCGTAGCTACCTTCTCTAGTGACTTCTATTTCAAATTGATTATGAAATTGAGGTAAATCTTCTCTATTGTCATTGATATCAAAGTAAATCCACTCAAGGCGGTTTACAGCGCTTTTTGTTGTGCTAAGAGTAATAGTTGATGTGCCCGGCTCAGGACAGATCTTAGATGCACTCAAATCCATTGGAACAGATAGGACAGGAGGTTCTATTTCGAATGCTATAGGTTCATTTGGACAACTTCCAGTTTCTAATGGTTGAACATTTAAAGTAAATTTCCCATTGGAGGTGGGGTAAAATAATTCTCCTCTTCCCACTATATCCCCAGATTCATTGAGCCAGCGGATAGACGTTTGTTCGGGTTTTAAACCTGTGATTTCGGTCTTATAAATCTTGTTCCCAAAGCAATCTTCTTCTAAAAGGATTAGATCGAAATTGATTTTAGGGATCACGTTGACCTCAAAAGTAGTTCTTTTTGGACAGCCTCCAGTGGAGCTATCTGAAGCTTTCCCCAAAAGTGAATAACTCCCACCTTTTGTGAGGATAAATGGCTCTCCCGAGTTTTTTGTGATCTCATTGCCTGAAGGGTCTGTCAGGGTAAGGATTAAATCTTCTGAAGTTTCAGGAATCAATTCGAAGCTTTCGCATATATTGATTTTTTTGGGAACGCTGAAGTTTACAAGATTTTTTGACTCGATGATTATTTCTTGGGTAGGGTAGGCACAGCCGTCAATATTTAATTCTAAAAAATATGTCCCCCCTGCTAATGTCTGTTCTACCACTTGCTGATTTTGGATAAATCCTTTTACTATGGTACCAATTCCATTAGACATTACTCTATATTCACCGTCTACATTTCCTTGGTTGAATATCAGTTTTAACTTTCCTAGGTTAACTCCAATTGCACCGCAGGTTTCAGGCTCAACTTCAATAGTTGGTTCATTGATATCAGGAACATCACCTGTGTTAATAGGGGGATCTTTAGGAGCTAGGTCTAGTAGAGTGGTTAATTTGCAACCATTGGAGTAGGCTGAAATAGTATAGATCTGAGCTTCAAGGTTTGAAAGCGAAACTACTTGATTTTCCGGCACATTAGACTGGAAGAAACCAATCTCTACCACTATCAATGAGTCTAAATCTGTTGAAGCATTAATGGTAAATGCACCATTATTTACTACACAGTTATCAGGCCTGTTTTGAATTGTAAAGTTTAGATTCGGTGATTCATTTACCGTAAATATTTTCCTTCTTTCTGATCTACAACCAGGGTAATTTGGGTCAATAGCACTAAAAATTATTGTATACTCTCCTGGACTTGAAATGTCGGTGTTGTTTAAAGGGATTTCAAAAGCCGACCCTAAATCTGTTTTATCGTTTGAGCTAGGTTTGATAATGCTCCAATCACCAGGATAAGGCGTATCTAACCCAGCAGATAGGGCTTCGCCTTGACAAATGGCACTTTTACTAAGTTGAATCTCAAAGTCGAGAGATGGTCCTACATAGGTAGTTCCGGTGATTAAACATTCTGCTGCACCAGAGGTGTTGTTGGTCAAAAATAATTCGACTTGATAAAAGCCTTCATCAAGCACAGTGACCGTGTTTTGGTCTCCAATTACTTTTCCATTAAAATCTTTCCAGATAAAAGTATAATCTGAAATAGTAGAAGTATTTGGATCAATTGCAGTTAGTTGAACAGGGGTATAGCTACAAATCAAATAATCAGGCAATAGAACTAATTCTGGTCCTTTCTTGACATTTACAGTCAAATCATCTTGGTAGATAATAGATGTAGCTCTTCTAACGCTAAGCTCTACCTTATAAAGTCCTATCTCATTGAATGCTACCTTAACGGTTTCAAACTGTGGGCCTCCACCGGTTCGGTCAAAAATCACATTTCCTTGTGGATCTGTAACCTCCCAGGAATAAACATCCTGAGGATCACCTCCTCCACTGAAAGTACCGATAACTCCACCGAAAATAATACATAGATTTTCAGGGCCTACCAAGTTGGGGTCAGCTTGATAAGCATGATTTGAAGAGTTAGGTTGAATTGCTTCAGTTATGACTTTTTTTGCGGCAAGGCCGCCTGTCATAACCAAAAACAGAATAAACAATACCCCAATCTTCCACTTAGGAAATTGAGCATTTGTTTTCACGGATTCCTTTCGTTGGGTGATATCTAATTTACTTGATTTTGAGGAAATAAGCTTAGCTTAATTCATCATTCAAAGATCAAAAATCCAACCAAAATAAGGAATACGGTTAATTGTTTCTTAAATATAAAAATCTGGAGGAGAAACTTGCCATCCTTAAAAAGATGGTAAGTAGGTTGGATTTATTCAACAACCAGCAGGGAGCCTATTGTCGTCTGATTTATATTCCTCTCTGTATTTGAATAATTTATCCGGATGGTATATGCTCCATTTGGAATCTTCCTTCCTTGGTAGGTCCCATCCCATGGACAAGTTGACTCCTCGGAAATAAGATTTTTATTTTCACAATGAAAAATTAATTCTCCCCATTGATTGAAAATCCAAACATCTAATTCGTCAATCAGATAATTGGTGTAAATCAAAAATTGCTTATCTGGGTCACTTGGTGTAAGTGCTGTAGGGAAACTTACTCTTAATTCACATTCTTCTTCTGTTGTAAAGGTAGTGGAATAGGAGCAGCCTTCTAGGCTCGTAACTGTCAGTGAATAATTTCCAATCAGATTAGGCTTGTATGTTGGGCTGGTAGAGACTAATTGTTCTCCAAAGTACCACTCGTAGGAAGCAAAGTTTCCAGGATTTAAGACAGGAGCTATTTCATATCTTGGGCATATTAGATAATTCTCCTCTAAAGCAGGTCTGACTACATCCTGACTTTTCAGAATCAAAACACTTTCCGTACCTAAAAGGCATGGGATTGAGTTGAATAGTCTTGCTTCGTAGCTGCCTTCGTTGGTTACTGAAATCTCTCTTAGATTGGTAAAGTTGCTTAATTGAGTCGATGTTCCATTAATATCTGTAAACCACCACTCAATTCTTGAAACCTCATCAAAATCTGTATCTAGCCTAATGTTTGTTGAGCTTGCATCTGGACAATAAGGGTCAGATTCAAGAGCTAGAGGCAAAGAAAGAACTGGAGGCTCAAACTCGAAAGAAATCGGTTCAATTTGGCAAGTGGTTGAATTCGCAGGTTGAACCTCTAAACTATAAGCTCCAGGGTTAGATATCTGAAGAAATTCATTTCCTCCGATAATTGTCCCATTAGCGTCTCGCCAAAAAATTTCTACCTCGTTGGCTTGATAATTTGATAAGGAGGCTTGATAAATTCGGCTTCCGGAACAATCTTCCTCAAATAATATGGGCTCAAAAACTACTGGCTCTACAATACTTACTTCAATTTCTTTTTGCTCTGGACAAAATGGAGTAGGGCTATCACTGTCAAATGCCAAGAAGGTATAAGTTCCTGGCTCGATAAGTTCAAAAGAATCGCCTGAATTTCCTTCTAGCTCTTCACCCGAAGGGGTGGTTACGAAAAATATCAGATTTTGATTAGTGGTTGGGAGAAGATCATAGCGCTCACATATGGTAATTTCCTGAGGAATGTCGAAAAGAACTTTTTCCGGAGTAAGATCTAATTCAACAGAGGATCTTCCAAGTTCGCAATTTTTGTTTATATCAGGAATAATGCTGAACACTGAAGCTTCATAAGTTCCCCCGACTCGAGTAGTAATTTCAGTTTGATTTTTTAACTCAGGTAGCTCAATAATATCTCCATTTTCATCAAATCGCCTCCATTCAATATCTGTTATTGCATCTGGAAAAGTAGTTTCCAAAGTAATCATGGCTTCAGGGCCGAATTCACAGAGCTTGGTAGTAGTTAGTGTAACATCTACCGACAAAACAGGATCTTCTATTTCAAATTCTTTGGGTGGAATAGGGCAAGCGGAGCTATTGGCAGGTTGAACTTCTAGCTTGAATGTACCGGTGCTTGTTGGATTTAGAAACTGATTATTCCCTACCACCTCGTCATTTTCATTATACCAAGTAAATATTACAGAGGTAGAGTCCCTATCATAAATTTCAGCTTTATAGGTTCTATTTCCTAAACAGTCTTCTTCGTTAAGTACCACCTCAAATTCAACAGGATCTACCAAAGTGACTCGGAAAGTTTGGGAAACAGGACATAAATCATCCTGATTTGGAAGCCGCCCTATAATCTTATAAGTCCCTTCTTCTGTAATAGTGAATGGCTCGTTTACGTTCCTGAACTCTGAATTATTGGAGGGACTGATTAACTCAAATTCTAGTGCTTGGGTAGTTTGAGGAGTGAGTTCAAAAGATTGACAGATAAAAAGATCACCTGGGATGGAATAATTAACAAGCTCTTTTCCGGGGATTTCAACAAACTCTTTTTTGGGTAGTGAGCAGGAATCTTGATTATAAAGTTCGAAGACAAATTTTCCTCCCGGAACGTCTATCAATAAATCCGATTTATCTGAAAAGGATTCATTCTTATAAATAGCTCCTTTCTCACCTAAAACTCGATAAAAACCATCTATAGGCCCATTGAGAAAGTTGACCTTGAAGCTACCATTAAGTTTTCCATCAAGTGTACATGTTTCCCCCTTTTCATCTGTTATTTGGAAATTTAGTTCGGTTGGAGGATTATCTAATGGGACAACTGAGGCATAAGAATTCCCACAATTTCCTAAAAAGCTTATCAAATTATATGCCCCTGACTCTAATCCAGATAAAGTAAATATATCCCCCGGCTCAAGGGATGGAGACACGACAGAAGTTCCTTCTACAATGACATAATCGATCTTCGTATTTGCCCTAATTTGAACTCCTCCATCGGGTATGTTACAGCCACTCGATCCAATTGAGCCTATGATTGTAAAGTCCGGGATTGGATTAAATGTGAATGTATTTTGGATTAATATTTCACAATCTACTGCATCAGGATTGATAACCTCATAGGTGACTTCGTAATCTCCAAAACCATCATTAAGTTGGTTTTGAAAAATAAAAAGAGATTCACTTGTGGTTAAAAAAGTTCTTGAGCTTTCCCCAGCTTTGTTTAAATACCAGTTTCCAACGCTACTTGGATTAGTTGAAAAAGTAATTCCTTGATCTTCACAAATAGAACTTAAACTTTGTTCAACTTTTATATCAGATGAGTTGCTAACTTCGGTCGAAAGGTTAGTGACACATTCAGATTTTCCAGAACTATTTGGGACGAATACAGTAACAAAATATTTACCTGAATTAACGACAGTTAAGTTATTCGCATTCCCAATTTCATTTCCCGATCCATCTCTCCAAATAAACTCATAAGAGGCAAAGTTTGGGGATGAAGGATTAATGGCTGTAAGATTTAATGGGTCTGTTCCACAAAGAGAATACTTAGCTTTTAAGGCAGGAGTGGGTCTGTCTTGGACTAATACATTGAGAGTTTGAAGAGGAAAGACCAAGACGCCTCTTCTCACAGAAAGTTCTACCCGATGAACTCCTCGAATTGAAAAGGTGTAATTAATTGTTTGTAGAAGAGCACCCCCAGAAATAGATAGTAATAGAGAATTGTTTGGGCCAAATATTTTCCAAGAATAAACATCAGCAGCAGGTATACCTCCCCCAGAAAAAGTTCCAATTACACTTTCTCCGCCCAGTGGAAAACATAGCGTTTCAGGACCTTGAAGATCGGGTTGATTTACTAATGGAAAATCAAATTCATCTTCTGAAAAATTAGCGCTGCTAGGTGTGAGTATAATTGAAAAAAAAAACACTCCTAACAAGAGCAAAATTGTTGCTCTATAGTTGGAGTGTAAGTCTTTCAATTTATTCAAATGCATTTTTATTGGAGTCAACCACTATTTTGGAACGTAAATCTACCAAATTCCCTGACTACCAAAAAATTAAGCCTCGATTAACTTTGAATTTAAGGTTTATTCATTTCACTATCTAACAAATACCCAATCGCCAAGATCACTCAAAGGCTCTGAGAACTCATAGCATTCTACATTAAAGGTTTTGAGATTTTCAGGATTTGTAATTCGATTTTTTATGGCAAAGTCAGTCATCAACCCTCTTGCCTGCTTTGCAAACAAGCCAATTACCTGGTATTTTCCGTCTCGATGTTCCTTGAAATGGATATTGATTACAGGCGATTTCAAGGTCTTTAAATCAACTGCCTTGAAATATTCCTGAGAGGCCAAGTTAACAACCGGTTTTCCGGCAGCTACTTGATTGATTGCTTTCGCAATTTTACTGTCCCAATACTCGTAAAGATTTTTTCCTTTTTTAGTTTCCAGTCGAGTACCCATTTCCAGCCTGTATGGCTGAATTAAGTCTAGTGGTTTCAAGAGTCCATATAACCCTGAAAGAATTCTTAAATGATTTTGAGCGAATTCGAATTCCTCTTCACTGTAATTGTCTACATCAATTTTGGTGTAAACATCTCCTTTGAATGCTAAAAGCGCTTGCTTAGAATTGTCAGGAGTAAACTCCTTTTGAAAAGTTTTAAATCTCTCTTCATTTAAGTTCGCCAAGCTATCACTTACTTTCATTAGGTCTGCGATGTCCTTCGAACTTTTCTTTTTCATTACTGATACCAAAGATTTGATATCAGAAGTGAATTCTGGTTGGCTGTATTCTTGGAAATTTGGAGTGCTGTAGTCTAAGGTTTTTGCAGGAGAAATTAGAATTAACATTACTGTATAATCGTTATTGCTTTGGTTATTTGTTCGGTTTTGTTCTGATCTATGCTAGTAAACCTTACAACTATGGCATATGTTCCGTTTGGAACGAATTTTCCATTCACAACTCCATCCCAAGGACAGAAAGGCTGAGCGGGCTCAAGATTTTGATGCTCACAATAGAAAATAAGCTCTCCCCATCGATTGAATACAAATACTTCCGCTTCATCAATATATTCATTGGCATAAAGAATGAAGTTTCTGGATGGGTCATTTAAAACAACACCTGTTGGGAAGGAGACCTTTAAAGAACAGTCTTCTAAAACCTCAAACGTTTCGACGTAAAAGCAACCCAAATTATCAGATACTGTTAATTCGTATATACCTGGTTGAGTAGGTGTGAAAATTGCATCCTGAGAAACCTCTTCTCCATTCAATACCCAAGAATAGTTGTCGTAATCTCCCGGATTAATGCTTTGGGTTACTCCTTCAATGGCGCAAATAGTAAACTCAGTAGGGACCACAGGAGGGATTATAATGGACTTTGCAACCTGAGCAGCTGCTCTGCCAAGATCACATCCCGCGGCACTTCTTAATAATACTTCATAGGTTCCTTCTTGGCTGGTTTCAATAATTGGTAGGTCGTCAAACTGGAGCAACCTTGTTCTAGTCCCACCTTGAACAGAATACCATTCAATGTTTGCAACATCACTTAGATCAGCTACAACTGTTAGGTTGGTAGATGCCTGATCTATACAGAAAGGAGTTACATCCAATTCCACATCTACAGTAAGTTCTCGGTATTCAGCTGTGAAATTAATCGGAGGCGTGGTACATAAACCTCCATTCCTAGGCTGTACTTCCAAGCTATAATCTCCATCTCTCGGTGGAGCAAAACTTTGTTGCCTTCCTACAATCACTCCGCCTGCATCTTTCCATAAAAAGATGACATCAGCTGGAACCGCGTTATTCAATTGTGCTTCATATCTAATGCCTACTTGACAATCGTCAATCGGACCTACCAATTCAAAGTCAATGGGCTGAGTTATGGTAGCATTGATGTTTATCTCCCTAGGACAATCTTCTCCACTTGGATCTTGGCCAAGAAGGGTATAAGCGCCTGTTTGAGTGATTGTGAAAGCCCCGTCTGTATCTGGTTGTATGATATTGCCACCAGGGCCAGTTAAGGTGAAGGTAAGCCCATCGGATGGGGTAGGGCTGAAGGTATAGCTTTCACAAGCCGTAAAATTGCTTGGTGCTGAGAACTGTACCAAGAATTTTTGTTCAACCGTATACAACTGAGGATCTGGAATAGCACAGTTACTAGGGTCTATAATTTCAACCGCATACTCCCCGTATGGAACTGGAATGTCCACAGAATTCACATTAGCTAAAGTTCCGGAAAAGACTTGACCATTTCCCTGTCGGGTAATTTGATAACTACCATTTACAGGAGACCCGCCAGTAAATGTGATTGAAATTAATCCTGGCTCAACTCCATTAGGCCCACATGTTTCATCGGTTGATGTCACTGAAAATTCATATCCTGCTGGAGGGTTACTGTTTTCAATGCTCACAGTGGCAATGTAAAAACAGCCGAAGGCATTTTCTGCCTCAATGGTGTATACATCCGGTAATAAATTATTTACCGCGATCACATCACCAGCATTGACATTGGTGAAAACTTCCCCGGTTTCCTGGACAGTGACTGTAGCAGCATTTGCCTGCATGGTAATTTCAAAGGACCCATCAGCAGTTGTACAATCAGTTGCCGGAGTCGTTTGAACTACGGTAAATAGCGGAAGCTCATTAACTATTAGATCAACTTTTTTCTCAACCTGACATCCTTCTAAAATCGGGTCTTCAGTCACAAAAATGATTTCATAATTTCCAGGACCAGGAAGGGTATTAACCAATAATTCCAATTCAAAAAACTCCCCTATAAGAACTCTATTTCCGTCCTGATCTCTTTCATAATACCATTCTCCGCTGATTGGCGTGTCAGGTGCAAAGTTGACAATCACATCTTCAAAGCAAACCTCTTGGGCATCCTGATTGATATCAAATTCAAAGGCAGGACCAACAAAGACCTCCGCCGTGGCAGGGCATGTTTCATAAAGGGCGATTTCATCATCACTTAATCCGTCAGGAATTCTATAGCTTACTACTACTGTGTAGATACTTTCCTCATCAACCGTAATTGTATTGGAATTTTGATCTCCAAATACCTGACCTGCTGCATTGGTCCACTGAAAATCATACAATCCTTCAGCTGGATCATAACCATCAATTGCTGTTAAAACTACTGGGGTTCCAGAACATAAAGTGGCATCAGATTCCAATGTTAAAGTTGGTGGAGCATCCACTTGAATTTGTAAGCTATCCACAAAGTAATTCTCTGTCGCACATCTGGTTACATTTAACTCTACTGTATACAAACCAGGCTCATCGAATAGTTGATCCAAATTCTGAAACTGATCTCCAGGGCCACCGAAATTATCCAAAATTACCGTGCCGTCATCTTTCGTAATCGTCCAGAAATAGGAATCAATGTCAGGTTCTCCGCCACCTTCAATCAATGCTCCAGCTCCATTCACAGGATCTAGACATAATCTCTCTGGAGCGAGTAAGGAAGGTTCAGGAATTGAACTTCCACTATTTTGGACAAAAGAAGGAAGTCCCAAATTTGCAGTCCCTGGCATGGGCTCAACAGAATTCTGGTTGAATGTACTACTGGAATTACAACCTGCGCCAACTGCAATTTGTCCAATTTGATTACTTCCTACTACAGCAACATAGATGTTGCCATCTGGACCGATTTGTAAGGCTCCCAAGTTGAGCCCGGAAGTGCCTCCTATTTGGTTTCGAGTGGAAAGAATACAAGCTTCTCTTTGAGGGCGCGTATTTGCATTACCAAAACAGGATGGACATGTGGCAGCATTAGGATCATCATTATCCACAGGTTGAATGGTGAATTCTTCCACTCCAGGTCCTCCATTTCTGTAAGACACAAAGACTTTTTCCCCGCTGTCTGAGAATTCCAAGCCATACACATCTCCATTACAGCCCAAATCGATTCGGGCATATTCTGTCATTCTGCCTGTACGAGCATTGAAATCAAAAATTTCTAATTTATTACAGCCTCCTTCTGAGATTGTGACAGCTACTTTACTCCCATCAGGGCTGAATTTCATGGCGCCAACTCCTGAGTTGAATCCATGATTACTTCCTACCGAACTGAGTACAGGTTGTCCTATTCCCTGAGAGGATACAGGATAAGCTCTAAAGGTGTTGTTCCCCAATTCATGGAAAAGTACCCAGGTAGTATCTCCGTTGTTAAAAGCTGCAGAATGCTCGGTGGAGGGGCTGAATAGGAAATTGTCCTTTGTTACCACATTACCTACTCCTGTTGGATTATCTGATTTGATGTCTACCAAGGAGAATTTTACTTGGTTACTTCCATTTGCACTTCTTTGAGTAGTGAAAAGGTAAAATAAAGTTTGTTCGTCCGGAACAGGAACAGCTATGACACCCTGACTAGATCCATTATCCCCACCAATGGCATCTCCATTAGCCATTAAATCTCCGTTTAAATCCCAGACGGACTCTCCGTCTGTATAAAACAATACCTGACCGGCTTCATCTGAAATGGTGGTTGTACCTGCCGGAATATTTTGAGGGTGCCTTTGGGCAATGGGTCTTGGAACAGGTGCATTCGGATCATTTGGATCGGGATTAAAGTCTATCCCTGCTCCATCTCCAAAATACCAGATATTATTGCTTTGATCTTGCAGGTCCCAGACCTTGACTCGGATTTCGGCATAGGCATAGCATTCTGAACCTGGCTCTCTCACCAAAACCCAGTATAGCCCTGGAAGACATACTTCATTCTCCTGCCTCGTACCCCAGCCTTCATCACGGTAATTTGACCAGAAATATTCGTATTGATCACCTCCGCCCGGAGGTGCTTCCCCGTCCTGTTGACCAGCCGAGTTTTGAGCCTCAAGAAGTGCCGCAATATCCACACATTGACCCTCGCAGATAGTGGTGTCTTGCGGCGTAAAGTTTGCCTCCAGATTATTTTCTGTCAATGGTATATCCTTGGTAACAGTCTGACTTTCCCCATCCGCAAATGTTACCGTCAATGTCACTGACACACTTTGTCCTTGAGCAGCATCAGCTGGAATCAAAAAGTGCTCTTGCGCATAATCTGCAGGTAAAGGATTGCCGTCAGAATCCGTAAGTGGAGGATTGAATTCCCAACTGAAAGAGACAGGCCTGTAATTTTCCGGCGTAATTTCGCTGGTCAGCTGAACAGGATTGTTGGCACAAGGCATATCTGGATCCCAGTCAAAGTCCACCGTTGCATCGATATCTGCGTTAGGAGCAAAAGTTGGAAAGATAGTACCACAAAAGTCAGCACCGGCAAAAGGATCAATTTCTACATTGATGTCATCAATCTCCTCTTCATTTGGATTGGTAACTTTCCCTATGAGTTGTGGTCCTCCATTGGTTTCTTCATAAATAAAATAGAGTTCTCCATCAGGCCCAACTTTCAAATCATAAACTGTTGAAGGTTGAGGATCTAAAGGAATTTCCTCTGGAGTTGCCGAGAGATCATTACTTGGAACTCTGAAAAGTTGACTTCCTCTGGAGAAATAAATGAAATTACCATCGGGAGAAAAGGTTGCTCCTTCAATAGAGTCTGTCCCTCCGGATTGGCTGATAGATGTTGGATTGCTGAAATTACCAGAGGAGGTATCAAAATCCATAATAATAATATCATCTCCGGGATTTTCTGGAATCAGAATCAATTTTCCACTATCCTTATCAAATACTATGGCTTTTGGAGTGAAAGGAAGGGGCTGAGTATCCGTTTGGGTAAAGTTGCCCGCTGTTCCTTCAATTCTCCTAGAAATTAAATTTCCTCCATTAAAGCTGATCAGGTAGGAAGGGGATGATGGCGATTTGACTACTAAAATTGCTCCCTGAGCATTCCCGATTGTTTGATCTTGCTCAATGATTTCTCCCAATGGACGCTCATTTCCTGTGGCTTGTCCTGGAGCATTCATATCAATCAAGGTGTAGAGCAATTGTCCCCCAGGGGATACATAGAATAAATAAAAGAGTTTATTTCCATCCGGCTCATATTCCAAAAAGCCAGAAGCCACTTGTTGTCTGGTATCAATTGGACCATTTAGATTTCCAACCTGGCCTTGAATGGGAGCTCCACTGTAATCATAAACGATAGAGCCATTTGAATAAAATAATGGCTGACCAGTGATGGGGTCAATCGTAACTGAGTTACTGAATTTATCCAGTATGATAGAACCGGGAAGACTTTGAACAGTCGGGCTTTGTCCTTTTCCGAAGGATAAATAATTATTTGGAGTGCCAGAACCGCAATATCCAAATATCCATTCATTGTCATTAAATCCCTGAGCAAGGGATACAGATGTATTTCCAGCCCAGAAAAATGCGCTTAAAAAGGTGAAAAAAAGGATAATATGTATGGAATGCGGTTTGCTTTTCATATTTTTCGAACTGCTATCTAAAACAACCTAGAGGAAGAAACGTTTTAGATGCTGACTGAATATTCAAATAAACGAACAAATCCTTGTTACGGTCTTCGCTGCTTATAGTTTTTTTCGGAATATTGGCTTTTGGCCTTAGCATGCCCTTGCATGCGCAGGATCCGCAATATAGCCAATATTATGCAGCGCCTTTGTATCTCAATCCAGCCATGGCAGGCGGAGAGCTTACAGGAAGGGTAGGTTTTAATTACAGAAACCAATGGCCAAGCATAGATGCTCAGTTTACTACTTTCTCAGCCTTTTACGATACTTACCTTCCTGATTACAATGCTGGAGTGGGTTTTCATGTAATGCAGGATACAGAAGGAGCAGCCAAACTTCGGTCTACGACTATTTCCGGTATTTTTTCTTATGAATTAAAACTGGGGGATAATTCCTATTTCCGACCTGGATTTCAGGCAAGCTACATTCGAAGAGAAATCGGATTTTATGAAAATTTAATATTTGCTAATCAAATCAATCCTAGTGATCCTTTCGGACCTACACTTCCTGGGTCTGATATTCCGGGTCTTGGTGATCCTGTAAGTATGCTTTCTCTTTCATTGGGAGGGATGTTTTTTACAGAAAACTTCTGGATTGGACTGGCTGCTCACCATGTTAATGAGCCGAATCAATCTTTTATCGATGGCTTAAGTCCCTTGCCAGCAAAATTTTCCCTACATGGGGGATATAGAATTGCATTGGGAGAGGGTAGTTTCCGTGGGGATTTTACTCATATCAGGAAGCAGCGATATTTGACACCAACCTTTAACTACAAAAGACAAGGGCCATTTGAGCAGTTGGATGTAGGAGCATACTTTTATGTGGAACCCTTGGTTTTTGGACTTTGGTACAGAGGACTTCCTTATAAGCCGATTAATAACCAAAGCAACCGTGATGCAGTTGTCATGATGGTGGGAGTGAATTTACTGAGTGGTTTGAATATCGGTTACAGCTTCGATTATACTGTGTCCCAGCTTGGAATACAGTCTGGAGGAGCTCACGAATTAAGCCTTTCTTGGACACTTCCGAATAACTACCAAGGCAAGCCCTCCAGAAGGGATACAATCTTGCCTTGTCCTAAATTCTAAACATTTTACATGAGTCCTGAGACTTTAAAATACCTCTTGATAGGAGTGGTGAGCTTTGGCTTATTGCTTGAGAAAATTTTAAGCTACCTGAATATCCAAAGACCTGTACCCAAAGTACCGGAAACTCTGGGGCAGTATCTCAGTTCAGAAAAGTTATTGGAAGCAAAAGCCTATCAGCGTGAAAATTACAACTTTGGCCTAGTCACAGGTATTTTTTCTTTCGCTTTAACAATCCTGTTTATCTATATGGGTTGGTTTGGCTGGATTGATGATTGGATTGGCAACTATATCAGCAATCCTCTTTTTCATTCTGTAGCCTTTTTTGCCCTCATATTTATTGGATCTGATTTGGTCAGCTTGCCTTTTGATTATTACAGCACCTTTGTCATTGAAGAAAAATACGGTTTTAATAAAACCAGTTTAGGTACTTTTTTCTCAGATAAACTGAAAGGATATATTCTTTCCTTGATCGTTGGCGGTGGCTTATTACTAGTTTTCCTATGGTTAATCCATCAGATGGGACCTCATTTTTGGTGGATTTTCTGGGCAGTGGCAGCTGTGTTCATGGTATTGGTCAATTTATTTTATACTGCTTGGATACTTCCCCTTTTTAATAAATTAACTCCTTTGGAAGATGGAGAATTGAAGCAAAAAATCATTCATTATGCCCAATCAGTTTCTTTTCCTCTGGAAAATATTCTGGTGATGGATGGAAGTAAAAGATCAGCCAAAGCCAATGCCTTTTTCTCAGGCTTTGGCAAGAGAAAAAAAGTAGTCCTGTATGACACATTATTAGAACAGCATCCACCAGATGAATTGGTCGCTGTTTTGGCTCATGAAGTTGGGCATTACAAGAAAAAGCATATCATTTTGGGCATGTTAGCCTCTGTATTGCAGGTTGGCTTACTGTTGTTTTTGCTTTCTCAATTTATTTTTTCAGAAAATATGAGCCTAGCATTAGGTGGGTCTGGGTGGTCTGCCCAATTGAATATCATAGGATTTACCATGTTATTTTCACCTATTTCCATGATAATTGGGATTGGGATGAACTGGCTCAGTAGAAAAAATGAATTTGAGGCAGATGCATTTGCTAAAGAAACTTTTGAAGGAAAGCCTTTGGCGGAAGCATTGAAAACTCTTTCAGTGAAAACGCTTACCAATATCAATCCTCATCCTTGGTATGTGTTTGTGAATTATTCCCATCCGCCTTTACTGCAGCGATTAGAAAAACTGGAAAATTGAGGGCGTAGGCTAAGAAGATAGAAATCGATACATTTTTTTTATCTTCAAATCTGCTTGAAGCCTAAAACCCATGAAAGACCTAGCCGATTTTCATTATCCACTTTCTGATCTTTTCTCACAGCCCAAATCCCAACAGGACTGGGATCAATACAGACTAAGTAAGGAACAAATTGAATTTTTTCACGAAAATGGATTTATCGCTGGGATCAAATTGCTGGATGAAAAACAAATTAAGGCTCTAAAAAAGGCCTTGGATGAGGTTATGGATCCTCAACATCCCTTACATCATTTGTTCCATGAGTTTCATAGCAATGAGTCTGGAGATCCCAATAAGGTTCTTTTTCATTCTTTAGGCCATTGGCGAATTGCTGAAGCCTTTCATGATGTAATTTGGAATCCTGCCTTTAGAATGGTTGCGAGTCAATTACTCGGAGATCGTGCAGTCCGATTTTGGCATGACCAACTCTTTTGTAAGCCTGCCCATCACGGGGGAAATGTGGCTTGGCATCAGGACTATAGCTACTGGACCCGAACTATCGAAATGCAACATTTGACTTGTTGGTGCGGACTGGATGATGCAACGGAAGAAAATGGCTGTTTGCAGTATGTACCCGGCTCGCATCGCTGGGGTTTATTGGAAAAGCCGGCACTTGCTGGGGAGATGGACGGATTGAAGCAAATGATGACAGCTGAGCAGATAGCAGAGTTCAAGCCTGTAGCTATTCCTTTGAAAGCAGGCCATGCGGCATTTCATCATCCTTTGTTAGTGCACGGAAGCTTTGCCAATTACTCTGATCGCTCCAGAAAGGCTTTTGTTCTGAATGTATTTGCGGACGGAACCATTTCAAATTCAGATGAACCGCTTTTGGAGGGAGTGCCTGTAATTCCAAAAGGGCAAAAAATGGAAGGGAAGTTTTTCCCGCTGATTTTTGATCCAGCGAATATTTAAAGACTGATTTTTTATAATTTTTTCCTAAAAGCAGTGCTTAGCTAATATTATGATTTAAAAAAACCGAATCTAAGGCAAATAGATCTCTAAAGATCGAATAAATCCAGTAAAGTATTTTGATTTTTAGGGAGTCAGACCGGGTGGAAAGTTTAACTTAGCTGATTAAAATCTGAATAAGTCTACCAATAATTCGAGATTATTGTTGCTTGCAATATTTCAGACTTCAAATTTTATCTTTCAAAATCTTAATAATGGCTTCAGGATTATTTGCCCTTCTCGATGATGTAGCTACACTGTTGGATGATGTCGCCAGCATGACCAAAGTGGCTGCTAAGAAAACAGCTGGGATTTTAGGGGATGATTTGGCGGTAAATGCCGAGAAAGCTTCTGGTTTTGTGTCCAATAGAGAGCTACCCGTACTCTGGGCGATTACCAAAGGCTCCCTTTTGAATAAAATCATCATTCTCCCATTATCTTTTTTACTGAGTGCTTTTTTACCGGTTTCTATTACAATCATTTTAATCATCGGAGGTATTTATCTTGCTTATGAAGGTGCTTTGAAAGTAATGGAGTGGATCCTTCCTGAAAAAAACAAGGAAAAAGCCAAGCTTCAACCCGAATTGAGCAAAGAGCAAATTCTCGCGCTAGAGAAAAAGAAAATTAAGTCTGCAATTACCACAGACTTTATCCTATCCGTTGAAATCATCATTATCACTTTGGGAGCGGTGGAGGGAGAGCCGTTTTTGAATCAAATTTTGGTGGTCACCTTGATCGCATTAATCGCCACAGTGGGGGTTTATGGATTAGTGGCAGTAATTGTCCGTATGGATGAAATGGGGCAGAAGTTGATCAATTGGAATGAGGAGGACGACACCCTGTCAGATAAAATTGGGATGGCCATGGTTGTTGGACTTCCTTACTTAGTAAGATTCATCAGTATTGTTGGTACCATAGCTTTATTCTTGGTTGCAGGAGGTATTTTTACCCATAAGATCGACTTCTTCCATCATATTCTCACAGGATTACCAACTATCTTGAGGGACTTTTTAATCGGTTTGATAATCGGTATGCTAGTGTGGATTCCTATCCATTTGATAAAAACCAAGGTTTCAAAGAAAAACTAATTCCCATGAAAAGATTCCTTCCCTTGATACTCTGTGCATTTTTGATTTCTTGCGGGCTTAGCGCACAGCAATACCTACAATTTGAAGGAAAAGATGGACCCGGAAAGGGAAAACACATTGTTTTGGTAGCGGGAGATGATGAGTATCGCTCAGAGGAAAGCATGCCTATGTTGGCAAAAATTCTTTCAGAGCATCATGGTTTTAAAACTACCGTATTATTCCCTATCCACCCTGAGACAGGTGATATTGTACCAAACTATCAAAACAATTTACCGGGCTTGGAACATCTTGCAGCAGCGGATTTAATGATCATATTGATCCGTTTTAGGGAATTACCGGACGAGCAGGCACAATATATTGAGGACTTTTTGAAAGCCGGAAAACCTATCATTGGATTACGCACTTCTACCCATGCTTTTGCGTATCAAAAGAATAAAGATTCTCGCTTCGCCAAATGGCACTGGATGAGTCAAGTGGAAGGTTGGGAAAGAGGTTTTGGCCAGCGGATTTTTGGAGAAACCTGGGTAAACCACCATGGAAATCATGGAAAAGAAGGGACAAGAGGACTGTTAGATGGAGTAAAGCAAGCCAATGATCATCCTGTGCTTCGTGGGGTGACTGATATATGGGGTCCTTCAGATGTGTATGGAATCAAACACTTGCCAGACGATGCCGAGGTATTAGTATATGGACAGAGCACTGCAGAGCTCGATCCCAATTCTTCCTTGGTTTGGGAAAAATCCCTCATGCCAATAGCTTGGACTAAACCTTACCAAATCGAAAATGGAAAACCCGGAATGGCTTTCGCCTCAACAATGGGAGCTTCTTTGGATTTCAAGAGTGAAGATTTAAGACGATTGATTTTGAATGCTAGCTTTTGGCTACTGGGAATGGAAGATGACATCAAACCTGATCTATCGGTTGCTTTGGTAGGGAAATACGAACCTACCATGTTTGGTTTTGATACTTTTAGAAAAGGGATGAGAGTTTCTGATTTTAAATAAGGTCTTTTACAAGACTCACCTTATCTCTTAACACGCAGTAAAAGAGATTCATACGATATTTTTATTGTGAAAATTATTAATTCAAAAGCTGAGAAAATATTTTTTCATAAAACCCTATAAAAAAGATAGGGTTTGTAGGAAATAGTATACATTTGCTGAAATTATAGCAGTATTTGAATCGGCAACTCTTCTCTCTGTTACTTGTTTTTCTACTTGTATCACCCCTTGCATTGGCTAAAAAGAATGTGGAAAAACAGCATTTGCTATGGACCAGGTATCTATTGAAAGCTAGGCTATCCGAAAATTTGTTGATTAGGCAAGAGGTGGAAGAAAGAACCTACTGGTTTCCATGGAGACAGCATCAGTTTGTTGCAAGAAGTCTGGTGGAAAGAAAGCTGGGAAAAGGCTGGTTTGTGGGCGCCGGCTTTACCTATTTCTTACATTCCCTGCCCAATAATCCTGAAATTAAAGATTATCAAAATAAGCTAGAACTCAGGCCTCAACTGGAGTTAATATATGTTCAAAGCTTAAATCCCAAACTTAGTCTACAGCATCGCTACTGGTTTGAATGGCGCTTTTTTGAGAAGGATCCGACGGGATTTGAGTTATTATCAAACAGGATTCGATACCGTTTGGAGCTCAGCTATTCTCCAATTAAAAAGTTGACGCTGAAAGCCTTTGATGAAATTCACTTACAGGTCGGCGAAAAGATTGTTTACAATGTCTTTGATCAAAATAGGGTAGGAGGCAGTGTGGTGTTTATGCCCAATCCGGATTTCGGTTTTGAGTTGGGCTACTTCAATTGGTTTCAGCAAAGAAATACCGGAAAAGACTTTTACAGTAGAAATATCACCAGAATCACCCTTCATCATACGCTTAACCTTGCCAAAAAATAAGCTTCTTTTTTATGTCAGCCTTGCTTTCTCATTTAACAATTCCCTTTCTCCTCGCCATGTTTCTTGCGATTACCATGGGAGGAAGTGGTACTGCCCCTTCGTTTTCGGCCGCTTATGGTGCCAACGTCATCAAACGAACAATGATCCCAGGATTATTTGGAGTCATGGTTCTTTTAGGGGCACTGATTGCAGGGAAAGAGGTGTCCTTAACCTTAGGCGTAGGACTCTTGGAGCAGTCTTTTTTCACTCCCATTGTCACTTCTATCATTTTATTGTCCATAGCTCTTTCTTTGCTATTTGCCAATTTGCTGGGAGTCCCTCAATCGACAAGTCAGTCTACCGTATTATCTATTTCAGGAGCTGCATTGGCTTTGGACGGGCTGAATACAAAAAAGCTTTGGTATGAGATTATTCCCACTTGGTTTATTCTACCTCTCATTTCTTTTGCTTTGATGTGGGTATTAGTTCATTGGGTGTTTCCTTTTATCAAGTCTAAAGTTTTAACAGTAGATTACGGCCATTTGGAAAGTCATAAACTACTGAAATTTGTCCTGATTGGATCTTCTCTGTATGTAGCTTTTTCGATTGGAGCCAATAATGTGGCCAATGCTGCTGCTCCGATAGCCTCTTTGACAGCAAATGAATTGGGGCCTGAAGGGGCTCAAAATTTCCTACCGATAATAATTTTGTCAGTATTAATTGTAGCTCCCTGCTTTGCAATCGGGAGTTCCTTACTGGGGCATCAGGTGACAGAAACTACGGGTAAAGAAATTGTAACAGTAACTCCACTTTATGCCACTATTATCGCTTTGATTGTAGCTAGTTTACTGCTCTTGGCTTCCTTGGTTAAGGGAATTCCAACTTCGTTAGTGCAATTAAATGGAGCGGCATTTATTGCTTTGAGTATCAGTAAAAATGGTTGGAAGGCCACATTTTCTAATAAAACAGTGAAATTATTCTTCTCGGTATGGACTGTGGCACCTGTCTTTGCCTTTTTGTTTACGTTTGGACTGATCTATTTGGCCAAATGGTTTGGACTTCAGTGACTTGAGTAAAATTTATTTGTACCGATCATTCAGCCCTTTTCCTTCCAAGATCATGGGAATGATTTTCTCCAGGCGCGAAACTTGAGTTGCTTCCCGCTTTGCTTCTGAAATATATTCTGCATACTCCTTTTGTTTATAGGGAGTAAGGAGTTCAAAGGCTTTTTTCAATTTTGAATCAGCCTTCAGTTTTTCTTTCAATAAATCTGGCAACTCCAACTCTTTTGATTTTTCTGGTTTCCAAACCAGTCCTTTCTGTTCGTTGGAAATAGCCTCCTGAACCAACTTTAAAAATACTTTTTCATCCAAATCCGCCTCAGATTCCATTCTCCATTGGCGCATAGCTTTGGTTTTTCCTTCCTGAGCATTGATCAAGACTTGATGCTGATCTTTTAGAAATACGCCATTATAAAACCAAACAGCGAAATGATGCTTCATTCCTGCAAAGCCCAACACGTTTTTCCCATCATAGGTAAACACCGGCATTCCCCATTTGACGGTTTCGGTGAGTTCCGTGGCAGACTCTATCAAATTTCTGAGTCGGTTTTCCAATTCGATCCATTGAGGGTTTTTGGGCATAGGTGATGGCTTTTGATTGAATATAAAGAAAGAGTGTAAGTTTTCTAATAAAATTATTTGGTTTCTTAGTATTCAAATTCAATTGCTATTGAACATCTGATACTTTATTTTCATGATGGTTTTTGGAATATATTCTTGGAATTAATTCTAAAAACCAATTTTCCACGGGGACATCAATACCGATTCTCCAAGCAGTTAAAGGGTCAATTGTGATTAGCTTGGAAGACCGCATGATTGTGCTTGGATATTTTTTCTTAATAAGATCATATTCCTCCTTTTCATACCCGTATAGAGGGTTGTAGTACAAGTCCCATGCTCCAAATAGGTGTAACATTTCATGGACTGTCACATATTTATTAGGTTTTCTCCAATTTTGGTCAAATTCGAAAACAGTAATATACTCAGGAATGGACCTGTCTTCTTCTCCATTGAAAAATGCTGGTGAGGCTGAACTAATACCTAACCCTTCATGGTACATAACCATTAAATAGCCTCCCTCAAAGCCTAAATATTTCTTCTCTTTGAAAAAAGGCAGATCGCTTCGAATATTTTTTGACCATAGAATGGTGGCATTAGCTTTATTAAAAGAATTAGATTTTGTGTAATGATTTTCCTCAATAGGTTTTTTGTAATCTAGCACAGAATCAATCTTAAAATCATTTTTGAGGTTGAATACTTCTAGGTGAAACTTAAAATCAATTCCATATTTAGCTAATTCTTCACCAAGATCATTAAGAGCCTTTCTGTCTCTTTTCAAAATCTTTTTCTTTTTGGAAATTTTCCAATCATTTTGAGGCCCTGAGATGAAGTGTATAATTATGCAAACTTCATAATTTGAAATATTTTTGCTGAACCTGCATTTTTACTTTCGTAATAAGAGGCTGTATCTATTAAAGTTTGACCTTTCACTGGTAAAAAGATTAGAAATTGTATAGAAAGAAAAATGGCTTTGAATATTTTGAAATTCATAAGATTCAATCTCTAGAGCTAATAGCTGTTTAATTGGAAAAATAATCGCTGAAATATCTTCTGATATTTAAATATAACTAAAAAGAAGGTTACCTCATCCAACTTAAAGACACGATCAATCCTGAGTTTGATTTTTCCTTTTTCCGCTTCATCTATAAATTCCTCAAGCAATTCTTTTGAATTTCATTAGACAATAACTGGCAAAGAAAGAAGGTACTTTTTTCTTCCAGATTTCCCAAGACTGGCTTAGTGCTTTTCCAATCCGCAGTCAGTCTTAAGCGGCCAATTTAAAAAATGGATTCTCCCTGAAGGCTACTATTATCCAATTTAGAGTCTTTGGATGCAATAGTAGAGTTGCCAATGTTTTTGATCGAATAGGGGTAATAAATTCCAGTGAATTCTTATCTATTCTCAATCATCTGCTAGGCTTTCAATTCAGAGGTTTTTGACTCAAAGGCTATAAGGTTCATAAGGAAGGTTATGCCTATAAAAAGAAGAGTCGTTGGATTCATAATTTTTTGGTTAAAAAGGATAAATACAAAACGCTGACGTATATTCTTAATTGAACTCAAAAGCTTGTTACTAACGGGTTGGGGCTTGGTGCAGTAGCGGAATTAGAAGTACTAAACTGTCAGTCTGCATTAATGCCCAATAGAGGCACTGCACTTGACTTGACGCCAAAACCAGCCATTGAGCCAAGCGCCTATTTTAGCCAGTGATTCTTGTTTTTCTCTCTTTATCCATAAAGTCATTCAAGTTCCAATTTTTTAATTCTTGAAGTTATTGCACCCCTTGTCCGCCCAAAATGTTTAGCCATATCTTTTACGTTTACTCCTTCACAATACATTACCGTTAGTTCGTTGTCAAGTTCAGGTGTCCAAGGTTTGTATGCGTCTTTATGTTTGGCTCTAACTTCTTCTACCGAATAAGCTTTTTCTGTTTTGCTTTTTGTCTTGTCGGTTTTTTGTTTTAATACTTCCTTTCTTTGTTGTTCCTTTTCTTTTTCACTCACAACTTTCATAACGTGAATTTGTGATGATTTTGGAAATTCAGAAGGCATTAAAGGTTCGGGAATATGGATACTATTTTTTGTCCGAGTGACTGCAACATAAAGCAAATTGATTTCTTCATTTAGTTTTGTGGTGTTAATACCTTCGGCTTTCTTGTCTTCTTTTAGTTTGGCTAATTTTTCCTCAGTAATAAAGTCGTTTACAAGTTGAATGGCATCATACTCCATTCCTTTGCAACGGTGAACTGTCGAGAAAATCATTTCTGCCTTTTCTTTATCGTCATTGTCAACGTGTTTTTCTTTAATGGCTTTTATGATGTCAGGAATTTTATTTCCATACTCTTTAACTATTTCAACCATCATAGCAAGCTGAACATCCTCTGTCTTTTCGATATAATCTTCTAGCTCGTTAAGGCCTTGCATTGCTTTGATTAGTTTGTCCTTAATTAAGTGATGCTTTCCGTTGTAAAGATTGAGAACATCATAGAGGGAAGCTCCTTCATCTGCGTAGGTATAGGAATTGATATTACCTTCAAAGTAAATCTGTTTTACCTTTTTCTTTTCAGTTACATATTCGATTGCTTTCAGCAATAGTCCGAAATTGGTTCTTGCAAGAACAGCTTTGGTTTTAATTTCTTTGCTGTTGCCTTTTCCTATGATTGGAATTGATTGGTGTTCGTCAAGGTGTTTTTTGAATTTTAAAACTTCCATTGCAAGATTTGCTATATCTTGACTGAACCGAAAACTTGTTGATAGATGATAGGTTTTAAAGTCAGCTTTTTCTAACGAGTTTACCGCAAATCGCCAACCATAAATTTGTTGATGAGTGTCGCCAACAATCACCTTGGTCGCTTTTTGATTGAAGAATATATCAAGCATAGCCGGGGATGCGTCTTGTCCTTCGTCAAAAAGTATGAAGTCGTAATTCAGTTTTGGGTTTGAAAGTTGAAATTTTTTTAGGTAGAAGTCGTGGGTAATTTCAATTTCTCCTTTATCCATTTTACTTAATAAAAGGCGTGATTGAGAAACGATGTAGTCGTAAAATGATGAAACAAAGGTTTTTGCTTTTGGGTCTGTAACTGTGTCAAGGTAGTTTAAGTCCTGAACTTTTTGTTTGTTGCTGTTACAGAAGTAGGCAATGAACTTGTTAATGTGATTGGCAATAACATATTCCGTGTGCTTTTCTCCATTGCCTTGCAGGTTTAGAAGCTCGGCAATTTCATTTGTCTTGTAACCTTGCGGTCTTACTTTGTATTCGTTTTTAAAAACAATGTGTCTATAAGCCAAAGAATGTGCTGTCTCAACATTCACATTGTTAAGTCCTTTTTCAGCAAATTTTTTGGCTGCTTCAAGCTTTACTGATTTGTTGAAAGCCAAATAAAGAATTTTACTTGTCGCTGGTCTTGTCTTGGCGTATTCAATTACGGTCGTAGTTTTCCCAGACCCGGCAACAGCATTTATTTTGATGTTTCCAGTCGAGTTGATGATGTCATATTGTTCTTTTGTTAACTCCATTTCTATAACAGTCATTCTGTGTCGGGTCGAATTTCAGCATTTGCTACAACTTATTTATTGTTACTATTTTTTAGTGACTATGCGCCCAATTCGGACAAGTTTGCACGACTTTATATTTTTTTTAGTCAATAGATTTTTACCTAATTCTGTCTTTTCAGACCCCTTGTCACTAAAAAGTTATGAAAAATAAGGAAGTCGTTAATCACTTGCAAGAGAGTTTTAGTCTATTAGGAAGGATTTGTTAGTTTTTTTCAAATTCAATTTTTCCAGTCTCTTTCCTTATTTTAATTCTCTCAAACCCAAAACCTATGAAAAATTTCCTATCTCTTCTTGCTTTGGCTTTTCTTTTCTCCTGCCAGCAACCCCAAAATTCTTCAGAAGTCAATGTCTCCGAAATTCATGAACCCCGAACCATCGTAACCACCGATGGAGAAATTGACGATGTGGATTCTTTCATCCGAATGTTGCTGTATGCCAATGAATTTAGAATTGAAGGCTTGATCTATTCTTCCTCCATGTGGCATTACAAAGGGGATGGGAAAGGAACTTCCTTTGTCTCCGAAATGGAGATGACCAAAAATATGTACGGAGCTCAGACAGATCTCCGATGGCCGGGAACCACTTGGATGAACCCGCTTTTGGATGCTTATGAAGAGGTTTACCCTAAGCTCAGTCAACATGCAGATGGTTTTCCCACAGCAGGCTATCTGCGTTCGGTAGTCAGAGTTGGAAATATAGATTTTGAGGGGGAAATGGAAAAGGATACTCCAGGTTCTGACTTTATAAAAGCCAAACTACTGGATGAAAATATGGAACCTTTCTATTTGCAGGTTTGGGGAGGCACAAATACCATCGCACGGGCTTTAAAATCCATAGAGGATGAATTTAAATCTAGTCCGGAATGGGAGAAAATTTATCAAAAGGTCATAGATAAAGCTATCATTTATGCCATTCTGGATCAGGATGCTACCTATAGAAAATACATTGAGCCTACCTGGCCGGATTTGAAGATTTATTACAACTCCAGTCAATTTTGGTGCTTTGCTTATCCCTGGAAAGAGGCAGTTCCTGAGTCACAGCATTATCTATTCGAGGGGGAATTTATGGGAAATGAGATCATCAATAACCACGGTCCTTTGCTTAAGCAATATTATAGCTATGGAGACGGGCAAAAGCAGGAGGGTGATGATGAGCATATTCATGGAGATCCTACTCAACTTGAAAACGCACAATGGGGATCTTTTGGGATTTTTGATTTTATCTCGGAGGGAGATTCTCCTGCCTTTTTGCACCTCATAGATGTTGGTTTGGATAATCTGAACCATCCTGAATGGGGTGGCTGGGGAGGTCGGCTGGTTCAGTCCTCCACGCAACCCAATCGCTGGGAAGACGGAGCAGCGGCACTAGATTATAGTCCTTTTAAGGATACCTTGGATCCCACTTATCCTCAAATTCGATGGATAGAGGCTATTCAGCAGGATTTTGCGGCCAGAGCAGATTGGTGCGTGAAGGATTACAAAGATGCCAATCATGCCCCTTTGGTTAAAGTAATGGGGACAGCCAGACCAAAAGCTAAGGCTGGTGCTAAACTCAATCTGGCAGTGGAAACTTCTGATCCGGATGGAGATCAGGTAGAAACCAAATTTTGGATCTATCAGGAAGTTGGAACTTACACCGGTAAGGCCAGCCTGAATGCTTCAGGGAATCAGGTAGAAGTTCAATTGGGTCCAAGCGCAACTGGTCAGCTTCACATATTCGCTGAAGTCAAAGACAATGGAATTCATCCCATGACTCGATATGCCAGGTTTGTGCTGGAAGTGGAATAGACACTAGAGATTGGATTCGAGAAGCGAGAGACTAGAGGCATGAAGTACTGCCTACTGCCCACTGCCTACTACAAACTGTTTGCTGCCCACTGCAAACTGCTCACCGCCTACTGCAAACTACTTTTCCTCCAATGCCTCCCCATCAAACTGAACGCCTTCCCAACCGGAATTCATAAAGTTTCTGATGTTTTGATGGTCTTTTCCATTAGGGTTCAGCAACACATCTTTTCTGTAATAATCTCCAAAAAGGTTAAGGGTTTCTGCCTTGGTTAATCCCTTCATTTTGGCAAAAGAAAGGATTTTACAGCTCCCGTTATTCTGCCCTGCTTCGTTGACTTCATTTCCATTGGTAAAACAGGTGGGGGTAAAAGTATAGTGCTTTTCGATAAACTCGATTACCTCAGAAAACTGGATTTGGTCAGGAGCACTTTTCAGTTGGTCTAGCATATTAAGGATTGATTTTTTCGCAAGTTGCAGTTTTTCTGATCATCAGGAAATCAAAAATTGATTGGTGAAAACTGACTTTCAATCAATGCTCTAATTCTCAGGTATATCTTTATTGTTTTCAAAAAACATATTCCAAGCCCACAAAAAAGGATCTTCCTTCGGCTGGAATAATGCCCGGACCGGGATATCCCGCAGCCCTGCGGGTGAAATATCGTTCATCACTTAGGTTATTCACTGAGGTTTCGATTTTTAGCCGTTTGATTTGGTATTGAAAAGTTAAATCCATCACCTGATAGGAGGGGATGATGCCTTCCACTGCAGAAGGAGTTCGCACAGCATTAGTTGCGTCTGTGAAATTTTGCTGTACATAATTGTATTGAAAACTCATTCTGAATTTCTCCCTGCTAAATGAAAAGCCTGGCTTAATCATAACCGGAGGAACCAACTCCAATTGATTCCCTTCCACTCCTGACTCGCCGGAGTTGATATACCTTGCCTGAATCAGGGAAATATTAGAAAATACAGAAAGCTTATACTTTTTATCATAGCCCAAAGCCTTGATCAAATTGACTTCTCCAAATGCCTCCATTCCTGCACTGTAGGCATTTGCTACATTGGTTCGAAATCTGAAAATCCTGAAATTCTCCGGATCAGTTTTCAACACTGCACCGATTCTGTCATTGTAGCGGAGATAAAATAAGCTCACATCATAATTGAAAAGATCGGCTTTATTCCCGCGAATACCTAAATCAAAGTTGTATCCGCTTTCGTCTTGAATATTTTCATCCACCACCAAATTGGGATTGTTTACCCGGATATCATTGAAATTGATGGATCTGTAGTTTTGGGAGAAATTCGCATAAACCTCCTGGTTGGGAATACCTTTAAAGCTGAGTCCGATTCCGCCAAATAAAAAGGATCTGTCTCTGATTCTGGACTCATTTACCTGAAAAGTGGAGTCTACCGCAAAGCCTGTTTGCGGATCCAGCACTTTGGTAGTTTGGGTATAATAACCTTCTGCCTGGGTTCGTATCATCTCATATCTAAGCCCTGGGGTGATGCTGAAATTTGGGCCAACATTGAATACGTTTTCTGCAAATAGCGCCACATTTCTTCCCGGAAATTCATAGTCGGAATCTTCCAGATCGCCAGGATTCAAAAATCTGAAATCAGCCTCTTTTCCTGCTGGTCCCAATCCCTGTTTTCTAAGAGTTAGTCCCTGATAATACCTTGCTCCGATCAGTAATGCCTGTTCTTGCTTTCCAATTTGGTAGTTGTAGATCAGTCTAGCTTCAGAACCGAAATTCTTAAAATCATCTACAAATAAGTTTCTCTCATCATCTGTGTCCACCCGGTCTATTCTCCCCAAATTTCCCAAGGCATCTCTTCCCCCGATCAATCCGAAATTTCTCCAGTTGAATCGAAGTTTTGATGAAAGCTTATAATCTACAAGTAGGGAAAAGAGGTTCCAATTGACCTGAAACCAGTTTCTTTCCCGAATGGACTGTCTCGCATTTTCTTCAAAAAGCGCATCTGTCAAGCCTCCAGGCTGCTGAGCCAGATAGTCCATATAGGTATATTGGCCCGTGATGCTTAAGTTTTCATTGGCTTCGAAAGTCAATGAGGTATAAGCCACTTTGGAATCAAATCCGCTATTGGGCCTCCAGCCATTTCCTCTTTTATACTGGAAAAAAGTATAGTGATTGAGCTTACCGACTTGCCCCCCAAGGCTGGAAAAGGTATTGAAAAAACCAAATGAGCCCACAGTATTTCGTAGAGTGACTTCCGCTTTCTCCTCTGGGTTCCCTTTTTTCATCTGGAAGTTCAGTAAACCGCCAAACTGAGTTCCATACTGCAAGGAGGCTGCTCCTCTTACCACTTCTATGCGTTCTACGCCTTCCAGTGATGGTGTATAATAGCTTTCAGGATAGCCTAAGGCATCGGCGCTAATATCATAACCATTTTGTCTTACATTGAAGTGGGAAGTTCTATTTGGGTCCAGGCCTCTTGCTCCAATGCCCAACTGTAATCCCGCCCCATCATTTTCGTAGATATTCAGTCCCGGTACTTTGTTATAAGTCTGCCGGCTGTTGTTAGTTGCGAGGTTAAGGGCCAGATCCTTCAGTTCTATTACCTCATTTTTCTTTCCTTCGAAAATATTACTTCCTTCAATAGCATTGAGCCTTCTAACACCAAAGGTATTGACGCGCTCATCTTGAATAGTCACATTTTCCAGTTCCTGGCTCAGTTCTTTCAGTTGAAAATCTTTTTTCAAAATTGGTTGATCGGCCCTTACTTCTATTTCTTCCTGAATGGTACCAAAGCCCGTGAAAAAGACGACAATCTTATAATTTCCTGCCGGAACCCCAACCATTTCATAATTTCCCCTAGCATTTGTAATCGCTTGATAGTTGGTCTCTTTGAGATAAACCAAAGCTCCGGGCATCCCTTCTTTGCCACTTTTTACCGATCCTCTGATGATTACCTGGCTTATGGCGAGGTGACAGGTTAGGATAAGAACTAAACTTAGGATGACTTTTTTCATTGATTTGAAAGTGGTAAAATCCAGTTTTTGGGAGCGAAACTATCTTTGATCTGGGTCAGGTCCTGATTAGGGTCCAAAAACAGCTGACTGCCTCTGCCATTCAGGGAGACATACACCTCAGCTCTAATTTCAGGTTTGGATATTCCTTGCTTTTTCAGGCTGTCCTCCAGAAAGTGAGTAAACTGAAGAATCATATCCGGTTGGGTGGACATCTGTTTTTCTTGCATGGGACTTAAATAGTCCTTTGGGTAGAGTTCCCAGCTTCTTCCTGTATCTGGATCTGTCACATGGAAGATAGCATAGCCGGCTTTTTCCATCAACATGACCCTCCAGGAAAATCTATAACCTTGCTCAGTCCAAAAAAGATTTCCGGGATAGAGCAAATATCTGAAAGGGAAAAGAATCTGAAAGCTGAAAAACAGAAAGAATAAACCTGTCAATAAGCTCAAATTCTGAGGCTTATATAGTATTTGCTCCTGTTTAGTAACTTTTTCTTTCTTGAAGAAAGCTTGAATTTTTTCATGCGTATCAGCGCTAAAAAATACAGTAGTTAAGCCTATCATAATGAAAGGAAACATGCCGATCGGGAAGAGAATCCAGGTGGTAATGTGAAAGACAATCACAGCCAAAAAAGCCAGGCTTCTGTATTTTTTCGAGAATAAAAAGAAAGGGATGCTTAAATCATAAATGGCACCAAACCAGCTAAAGAGGTATGCAACCCAGAGCTCATCTAAGAAAGGCCCAATCAATGGGAGGGAAGTATGAGGCGCTAACCATATTTTCAATGGAAGCGCTTCCATGAGCCATTCATGATTGAGCTTGGCTACACCTGCATAGAAATAAACAATCGCCAAGAGAAGCTTGACACTGAATATGAATCCATAGGGAACATGCGTGGCCAAATTGTTTTTATTTCTCAGAGAGTCGATGGAGAAACTTTTATGAGCAGGCAAAAAAATCATCACAAAAGCCAATAAGCTGACAAAATAATAGTGATTCAAATAATTGGTCAGGTCAATCAGCTCCACATAAGTGAAGGACAGAAAGAAAATCACAGCGGAGATTCTATAAAACAAACCTAGCATGATGCCGATGCTGGATAGAATCATCAGTGCAAAAAGTACATACATCCAAGCAGGGCCCGGATAGCTTACCCACTCGAAACCAAAATAGGAAAAATGGAAAATCGGCTCATTGTATTGGGTTTCTATCCATCCATAGAATACAAATCGAAGGGTACTCCAAAGCATTAAAAAGCCAAAAAGCACCCTTAAATTACTTAAGGGTGCAATGCTGCTTGGTTTGTTTAGAAATGCCAGGAATCTGTTGAGCACTTAATCTCCGTCGTTATCTTGATAGGAAATGAGAATACCTAAGGCGGAAGCCAAATCAACTTTGACAAGCACAACTGTTTTTTGAAGTTCCAAATAAGCCTCATTTGCAATGGTAGCTTGAGCTTCAATGGATCTACTGTATGGGTCAGAAATTTGATTCAGTTTGCTCAAGCTGTTCTGAAACTGTTGCTCCAAAGCGCTTGACAAGCTTCCTCCATTATACTGAGCATTCAGTTGATTGAGATATGCCAAAAGGCTTTGGGAGTTAGCTCCTTCTGAGGTTCTGGATCCTTTGAATACATCTATATAACCCTGAACATTGGATCTTGCCAAAAGCATACTATTTCCACTGTAATAAGCTTCTGAATTTTTAGGAATTAAAATTCCTTGAGATCTTTTTCCCAAAGGAATTCCCACCTTTGCATCTCTTGTAAATACCTCCAAAGACTGGGAAAGTGAGTTGATCAATTGGCCTAAAGATGAACCTACGTCAGTTCCTGTACGCTCCACAAAAGTAGAACGGTAATTTCCTTCTCCTGAATTCCAAGCCACGGATACTCTAGAAACCAAGGTTTGCATATCCTCAATGCTTGCTTTCAAATACTCTTTTCGAGTGGAGGCATTTGCATTGGTTGTGAAATCAGCAATGATATTTGCATCTGATTTATTATCTCCATAAAGCAAATAATCGATCGCAGGGAATCCCTTTTTGTTGTTATTGCTTAGAGATTGCAATTGGATATTACCTGTAGCGATGGCATTGTCTATTGCAAAATTATCTGTTGGGAAAGTGTTGACCTGTGCGCGTAGGGTCTGATCAAAAGCAGGCCCGAAGTCAAAGAATTCAACTTTTTGCCAGGCTACATAAGCTTTTATAAAGGCAGATCTAGCATTTCCCAAGGTAGCAGGGCTAGGATCATTCAAAAATGCCGTAATACTGGAATTCATGCCAGTCACCTCAGTATTCAATTGAGTATAACCTGGTATAATAACTTGGTCTGCCAAGTTTTCCAGAAGAGGTTTTCTGTCAATTTGAACCTTTGTTTCTTCAGTTGAGTCAACGCAAGAAAACAGCATGACCAAAAGGCCTGCTGTTATCATTGAAAGTACTTTAATATTGATTTTAAAGGACATCTTTGATTGGGTTTAGTTCAGGATAAGCATTGCTTAATCTTTCTTTTGCTCTATTTAGACCATCCATAGTTACTTTCCAGAAGTTGCCTCCCTCACCAAAATCTTTGGTAAGGATGTCATTGATTTCCTGGTTAGTCAATTTCTTCATTGGGCTGTATTGGATAGCCTTCACAAAACCATAAGTTTCAGAAAGTAGGTGAAGCATGTTTCCGATATCGCCAGTGCTTAGGGAATTCATGGTTCTGTTGATATAGTGAACTGTAGTAGCTGCAGTTACCAATTCATGTAGTTCGATAATTCTTTGCTTTTGAGTGTCTCTCAAAGCGTAGTCTTTCGCAACAATTGCTGCACGACCGGTGATATAAGCTTGCATTAAAGGTTCATTCACATTCAAAGCCGCGTCTCTTCCATTGGTGTACTTGGCCCAAAATATATTTTCGCTATCCTGCAGTACAGGATCTCCTGATGGGAAATCTCTCGGAACACCCCAGTATCCAAATGCTTCATCCCAATGATGCTCCATGGCAGTGTAGTTTTTACCTTCTTCTAAAAGGGTATTCTCTATATCGTTGCCAATCTTGGATTCAGAAAGGTAAACGTTCATGATTTGGTCATAGAAAACCGCGCCCATCACTCCTTTTTCAAATATCTCCTTGAATTCCCAGCCTTTTTCATTCACCAAGATGAAATTTCCGGAATTGCCTCTTTCGATCAAACCTGCTACTCCGTCTGAAGCTGTAGTTCTATTTTGAGCCATTTTGGCACTTGTAGAAGCAGCCTCACTCAATACAGACTTGATGAAATTAACCTCAGCAGGGTTGGTTTTATCTTCGAGTTTTTTGCTTGAGGCATTCAGTTCACTGCTTTCAAAAGGGCTGTTTGTATTTGAATACATGTTCAACAGCTTCGTAAGCGAGATTTCAGAACCATCATTAGCAGAAGAGATGTAGTTCTTGATTTCAGTAGTCATGTTCAAACGATCAGTTTGACCTTGATAACTCACTGTAGAAGAGCCGTTGCGCTCAAAGTTGTATGTATTAGGGATGAGGACACTTGGCTCTTCATTCGTGCTTTCACAGGCGAAAAATGGAGCCAAAAGGGAAACAAATAGTAATTTTTTGAATTTCATACTAGTTGGTGATGCTACCTTTTATTTAGACTGATTTTAATTACCCGACAAAAGTAGGGGCTCGGGTTAAAAAATCAAAGGTTAATTAGATTAATTTTAAATAAGAATAAGATAGGTAAAAAAACAAGAGGGTTGAGTCACTCAAAACTAGTTGAGCTCTAATAAATTAAAGGCAATTAAAAGTGTTTTTGGTCTATTTAAATTTTATTCCCGTAACGCTTTCACAAAGGCCTAACAACCGCTCTTGATAAATGGGATCATTTACAGCCTCATGAAAAGGTTTTATTCGTTTATGAAAAAAATAATGACCCGAAGTCATTGCTTCTTTTTCCTGACACTCGGCCAACCAAACCTGGGTTTCCATTCCTTTTTGAAGGTCGTCAGTAGCATTTTTACCGCCCATTTTGGTAGGAACCCAGCCGGGATCGACAGAATTAGAAAGTGTATTTGGATAGCGCTTTGCCAAAGCAGCAGCCAAAGTGCTCACCATTAGCTTAGTGTCAGAGTAATTGATAGAAGGTAAATCCTCTTTTCTGTAAATTGGTCTGCCGCCAAGATGCATTCCTGAACTGAGATAGATGAGCCTTTTGGGGAGTTCCATAAGTGCTGTTAAAGAATAAGGAGCTAAAACATTCACCTGAAAAAGTGTTGCCGAATCGGCAGAATAAACTCCGGCGTTATGAATGATTGCATCCATTTTTCCATGTGCATTGACCTGGTCAGCAAGATTTTTTACTTCCTCCATCTTTGATAAATCACCAACCAGAATATCAGCTGCCTCTGTAATTTGTCCGGCAAGAACTTCTTTCTTCTCGGTATTTCTAGCATGAAGGAAGACTGAATGCCCTAATTGAATTAATTTTTCAGCGGCTAGTTTACCCAAGCCATCGGATGATCCTGTTATAAATATCTTAGCCATTTCGTTTCCTTATTTCTCTATGGGATGCATTCGCAGTAATTCTTCTGCATTCCAGAACCCTTTCTTATCCTGAACCTCCTGCCTCACTTTCTTTACCAACTCAGGGGAAATAGGGGAAGCTTGATTTCCGAAAGAATTTCTCACATAAGTTAATACGGCAGCAACCTCTGTGTCATCCAACATTCCCTCATAAGGTGTCATAGGAACCTGTCCGGGGTATTGTCTTCCCGCCACCTCGATAGGGCCCATAATTCCCTTCAACACGATTTTGATTAGACGCTCCTCATTTCCAGTAACCCAAGGAGTTCCCTTGAGTGGAGGAAACTGTGAGGCAGTCAAACCATTGCCATCCAATTGATGACAAGTAGCACAAAATCCTTCTCTCGCATAGATTTCCTTTCCCAAGACAAATAATTCCCGATCTGAACCTGTCAGAGAGGACTTGATGTCTTCTTCTTTCTTTTGAGCTACCGAGAGTCCATTGATATGAGCCACGGCAGTTTCCAAAGTTCTCGGTATCCAGGTATTATCCTTGGGTTGATTTTCTGCCTCAGCTAAAATCGGCAAGCCTTTCTCCCTCGGTAACCAAGAAGCCGCAGCTATTGCTTCCATTCGCACCCTGCCATGAGGGTCTTTGACAGCCTGCATCAATAATTCAGCTTGATTTTCCACCTGATGCCCAGTATACCGAAGCACCCTTGTGGCAGCAGCTCTTACTTTATGATCTTCAGACTTTAATAAATCATTTAATAAGGACTGATTCACCTGATTGATTCCCCAAGTTACCCACAGCGCTTCCAATCTATGATGCTCATAATTTGGATCATTTTTATCCAAATTTTTGACCCATTCAGCAACAGCCTCACTGACTTGCTTTAGATCCCTCCCTCTCAACTCTCTACGGGTTCTGTAGCGGGTTCTGTATTCGGGCAATTTTAAATTTTCCAAAAGTTCAGGAATTTCTGCTCCGTCTATTTTTGCGGGAGTTACCAAGGGTCTGGAAGGGTAGGTGACCCGATAAATTCTACCATGAACATGGTCTCTGAGTGGGTCACGGGCATTGTGCTGCATATGTCCAATCAGGATATTATGCCAATCCACAATGTATAGGGATCCATCCGGCGCAAATTCCAGATCGACTGGCCTGAAATTTCTATCTGTGGAACTGACCAGATCCTGTCGATATTCGGCATGGAAACCCACCGAATCCTCTACAATTTGATGCTGCTTGGTTCCCAAAAACCCTATGGTATTATTTAGTAAAATATCTCCCTGAACTTCATCCGGAAAATGCCTGCTGGAAACAAATTCCAGACCTGAAGTAGGTCTTACCATTTGCTCCTGCTCAATCAGGTTTGGTCCTTTGAAGTTATTGTTGCCATAGCGGGGAAGCGTAGACCCCGGAAGCATCCAGTTAAGATTGGGGCCCGAAGTTTCGAGATAAAAATTTTGTCCCCAATCATCAAAGGCAATACCCCACGGATTGGGAATGGGTACTTGATTGACTCTTTCAAGTTTATGTCTTTTGGGTTCATAGCGATAAAAACCCCCATTGGTAGCTCTTACAGGCCCATAAGAAGTTTCCACATTGGTGTGCAGAAATACGCCTTCGGCCATGTAAATAGCTCCTGATTCATCAGTGGTGTAGGCTGATATCGCGTGATGGGTATCATGATCATCAAATCCTGAAAGTAGAATGGTCTTTTTATCAGCTTTATCATCCCCATTTGTGTCTTGCAATAAAACCAAATTGGGAAGCTGAGACACATAGACCCCTTCTGCAGCCAATTCAAACCCCACAGGTAAGTGTAGATCTTCAGCGAAGACGGTTTGTTTATCAGCTTTACCATCTCCGTCAGTGTCTTCCAAAATGATAAGCTTATCCTTTGGCTTGGGATCGCCTGGTTTGTAGTGGGGATAACTTGGCATCGTGGCTACCCAAAGTCTGCCTTTATTGTCAAATGAAATTTGGACAGGGTTAGCTAAGTCCGGAAAATCCTCTTCAGAAGCAAATAATTCGATTTTATATCCTTTAGCGACTTTTAAACTTTTAAGCGCTTCTTCACCATATTTATACTCCAAACTCCCATTTGCCTGAGGATTGTAATTGGTTTCCACCTCGGGAAGAGAACGGGTTCTTGCATCTGCTGCTGCCAGATCGTATTTCTTTCCTGAATTGGCATCCCAAATTGCGGAGTCGCGATTAGCAGTCATTTGCCTGATTTTCTCCAGTTCATAAGGATAATTATCCGGGCCAAAAGGGTCATAGCGACGTCCGAATACGTGAACCCCATTGGGTATTTTATAGTCATTGTGCCATAACCAGTTTTTCTCCATGACAGCTGCATGAATTTCAGCGAGATGTTGTTCAGCCTTTCTTTTTTCTTTTCCGAAAAGTTCATCTGCCAAAAAAGTAGAAAAAAGCTTGTAGCCATCCTCATTGAGCTGTGATCCGTCTATCGTTAAATCCTCCTTCTCAGAATTATACCATTTTTGGCTGGCAGTAAAAGCGTCCACAAAAACGATTTCATGTTTTTTGGCCACTTCCTCCATACCTCGGACATATGCTTCAATTAGTTCATTTTGGGATTTTCCGTCTGGGACATCTAGGTGATCGCTGAGATCTTCGATAGCTATGGGAGACACAAGGGCCAGTTGAGGGGCAGCCTTCCCATTGTACTGTTGAGCTTTGGAGTGGGTTATCCATGCCTCTAATTCTTCTTTGAAAAGTGGGAGTTTTTCCAAGCCCTGAAAGGACTCATTGAATCCAAAGAATCCAACTACAATATCTGTTTGAAGCCTAGTCAACCATTGATCTGGCTTTTCTAAAAATCCCTCGCTGTTGGAATAGGTGGCATACTCATCCTGAAAAACCTCTGCACTGGGGAAAGCCCAAGGATCATTAGTTCCAGATCTTGGTCTAAAGCCGGGAGTATCCCCTGGATCGCAAAGATTTCTGATAAATAGCGTGCTATCTGGGTAACGAACATGCATCTCTGTTTCGAACCATCCATATTCCATCATTCTTGAGCCCAGGTTATTTCCCACCAAAGTTATATGTGCGTTCTGATGTAGCTGGAGTGTCATTTTCTCCTTACAGGAAGAAAAAAAAGCGGTGAGCAGTAATAAACAGATGATTGAAAATTGCTTCATGGGTTGAGGTTATTTAGGCTGAAAGCATCCAGATTTTTTTAGGCTTTTGAAAAATCTACTCTTTCTGAATTGATATCTCTAAAATATCTCCTTTCTGTCAAAACAGTCGAATTATTCTGAAAATACTCCTGAAATAAGGATAAAGTAAGTTGAAATTTTATGTAAACGGTAGATTGATTTGCAAGAATTTAAAAGATAAAAAAACTAAATTCAGGCTTGTACTAGCCCAATTAACCTATGAAAACCTTTCAGAGTATATTTTTCATAATTCTTCTTACTGGGATCAGCTTTTCATGTGCCAAAAAAGAAGAATCAAGCCGGCAATTGACAGGGATCCCAAAAATTGACAAATTGAAACTTCCTGATGGGTTTGTTGCCGAATTACTCTATAGCCCCGGAGAAATGGATCAGGGCTCCTGGGTTGCAATGACTTTTGATGATAAGGGCAGAATGATCACCTCGGATCAGTATGGGTTTTTATATCGTTTGGAGCTGCCTCCTATTGGTTCGGATACCTCAGTAAAACCCAAAGTTGAAAAATTGATTATCGGAGATATTGCAGAACCTCAGGTAGGAATGGGGTATGCACAAGGGCTACTTTATGCCTTCAATTCACTCTATGTCATGGTTAACCATCATTCCAATGAGACTTTTACCAAGAGTACAGGGTTGTATAGAATTCAGGATTTGGATGGGGATGATCAATATGAAACTGTTTCCACCATCCGACTTTTAGAGGGTGAACCGGGAGAGCATGGACCTCATTCAATGAAGCTTTCACCTGATGGTCAATCCATAGTTTTGGCAGCAGGAAATCATGTGGATGTTCCTGAAATGGATCACTACAGGCTTCCTCGTGTTTGGAGGGAGGATAACCTTTTTCCATTGATCAAAGATCCTCGGGGACATGCCAATAACCGAGAGGCACCGGGAGGTTGGATTGCCAAAATTGATCCGGAAGGGAAAAACTGGGAGTTGATTGCAGCCGGATTCAGAAATGAATTTGACATAGCATACAATGAAGTAGGGGATCTTTTTACATATGACTCAGACATGGAGTGGGATTTTGGGATGCCTTGGTATAGACCTACCCGTATCTTGCATGTGACCAGTGGAGCTGAGTTTGGCTGGCGAACAGGTAACTCAAAGTGGTCTCCTGAATTTCCGGATAACTTACCTGCCGTATTGAATATTGGACAAGGTTCCCCAACCAATGTGATGTTTGGAACAGAAGCCAAGTTTCCAGCACAATACAAAAAAGCCTTATTCGCTTTCGACTGGAGTTTTGGGATAATTTATGCTATTCATTTGACCCCTTCTGGAGCAAGCTATGAAGCTACTGCCGAAGAGTTTATTTCGGGCTCCCCTTTACCTTTGACAGATGGAACCATAGGTCCGGATGGGGCCATGTATTTTGCCACTGGAGGAAGAAGGTTGGAGTCGGATTTATATAGAGTTTATTATAAAGGTGAACCTGAGGCCGCTGAGCCAATGGAAGTAGCAGACTTGCCTGAGGCTGCAAAGACCAGAAGAGATTTGGAGAAGTATCATTCCAAAAATGCAAGTTCAGAAGGATTGGATTTGGCCTGGGCAAATCTGGCTCATGCTGACCGCTTTGTTCAATATGCTGCCCGGCTAGTATTGGAACATCAACCCATTGAACTGTGGAAATCCAAAGCATTGAATGAATCAGATCCTGTGAAAAAGACTCAGGCAGTTTTGGCTTTGGCTAGACAGGGAAAGGATACAGATGCGGTGCCTATGCTTCGATCATTAATGGAGATTGACTATTCAAGCCTATCAGAAAAGGCAAAAGGAGACTTACTGAGAGCTTTTGAGGTGATTTTATATCGTTATGATCAGGCTGCTACACCAATCAAGGCAGACTTAGTTGCTTATCTCAATCCTAATTTTCCCGCAAAGGACAATTTGCTTAACCGTTCTCTCGCTGTCCTATTGACTCATCTGGATGCCCCTGATGCAGTGGAGAAAACTTTGGCTTTGTTGAAAAATGCCAAGGATGATGAAAATTATCAAAAAACAGTCACTTCTTCTTCGGAATTGATTTTCCGAAACCCTCAATATGGATTGGATATAGCCAATATGTTGGCCAATGTTCCTCCTGCTCAGCAAACCTATTTTGCCACTGTTTTGGGAGGTGCTAATTCAGGATGGACCGAAGAAACTAGAAAGGAGTACTTCTCTTGGATTAAGAATGCTTTGACCAATTACAAGGGAGGAAGGAGCTATGTTGGATTTTTGGACCGGGCTAGAAAGATGGCTTTGGCTAAAGTTGCGAAAGAGGACTTTGACAGATTTGATGAGCTATCAGGAGGAAAATTGTTAACGAGCAGTGGGAATGATTTGGCTGGGGAGGGGATTCAGCCTGAAGGTCCAGGGAGAAGATGGACTGTGGAGGAAGCTTTGCCTTTGGTAGACAGCCTTCAAGCTAGAGATTTTGTAAAAGGCAAAGCCATGTATGCCGCAACCCTCTGTCAATCCTGTCACAGCATGCAGGGCGAAGGAGGAGTGATTGGTCCGGATTTGACCCAATTGGGATCCAGGTTCTCTAAAAAGGATATTTTAGAAGCTACGATTAATCCTAGTCAGACTATTTCAGAGCAGTATCATGCCACGGTTTTTGAATTGAAAGAAGGTGGGTCTATAGTCGGAAGATTGACCGATGAAGATGGAGCCAATTATTATGTTTCTCAAAACCCATTTGCTCCGGACCAGTTGAGAAAGATTCCTAAAAATACGGTTGCTTTCACTAAAAATTCTGAGGTTTCAATCATGCTCCCGGGTTTGATAAACAGATTGAATGAGGAGGAGTTAAAGGATTTAATGGCCTACCTGATTTCAGGAGGAAATGAAAATCATCCGGTATTTCAAAGTAAGGCCACAGCTCAAAAATAAAATAAAGTGCATACATCATTCATTCTGAAGAATATGAAAAATATAATTTTCTATCTGGTTTTAATTGTCGGGTTAATTGGGTGTAAGAATGAATCTTCTGATTCTTTGGAATCCGGAAAAGGTGAGGAAACCATACAAATGATTCCGATCCAAACTCCTAAGGGAGAATTTAAAGTTTGGACCAAAAGGGTAGGAGACAATCCTACTATGAAAGTATTATTGCTTCATGGAGGGCCCGGAATGACTCATGAACAGTATGGTAATTTTGATGAGTATTTACCTCAGGAAGGAATAGAGTTTATTTGGTATGATCAATTGGGCTCTGCGCATTCAGATCAGCCCGAAGATTCTTCTCTATGGACAATTGAGCGCTTTGTGGATGAAGTGGAGCAAGTGAGAAAAGCCTTAGGTCTAAACAAGGATAATTTTTATTTACTCGGTCAATCATGGGGTGGTATGCTGGGGATGGAGTATGCATTCAGACATCAGGAAAACCTGAAAGGCCTTATCATCTGTAATATGATGTCAAGCTTGGATGAGTATGAAAAATACGCCAAAGAAGTGTTAGGGCCTCAGATGCCAGCAGAAGTGTTTGCTGAAATAATGGAGATCGAAAAAAATATGGACTTTGAGAATCCGAGGTATATGGAATTGCTAGAAGTTCATCATTACCCTCAGCATGTATTAAGAATGCCAGCAGGTCAGTGGCCTGAGGAAATTAACCGTATGATGACCCAGGTAAACCCCGATGTATATATTTATATGCAGGGATATAGTGAGTTTGGAATCACTCCTGGTGCAAGTTTAGAAGGTTGGGATGTAAGAGAAAAGCTAAAAACTATCACTGTTCCGACTCTTGTGGTTGGAGGATCCCATGATACTATGGATCCTAAGCATATGGAGTGGATGTCCAAACAAGTGGGAAATGGAAGATTTTTGCTTTGCCCAAATGGTAGTCATCTAAGTCAATATGATGACCCTTCCCACTTTTTTCCCGGATTAATCAAATTTATCAAAGATGTAGATTCTGGAAGTTTTTAATCTTTCAATCACAAAACCTGATACACCACAATAAAGTGGGAGAGTGTACCTAAAAGTACGAATACATGCCAAACCGTGTGAAAATAGCGTCTATTGCTCATGATGTAAAAAATCACCCCTAAGGTGTAGCTCAAACCTCCTGCAGCCAGCCAGAAAATATTTTCAGGACTTAAGTTCTGGATGATGGAATCATAAATAAACACTGAGATCCAGCCCATCAGTAGGTATAAACCCACTGACACAAATTTGAAACGGCCGGTGAAGAAGATTTTGAAGAGAGTTCCGACAAGAACAAAACTCCAGATCAATCCTAAAAAAGGCAGGGCTTCTTCCTTGGGCAACACAGCCAAAACCATGGGTGTGTATGTTCCTGCAATCAGGAAATAGATGGAAATATGATCACTCTTTTGAAGTAGAGCTTTCCATTTTTGATTGGAAACAGCATGATAAAGCGTAGAGCTAGCGTAAACCATCAGCATTCCCAAGCTGAAAGCAATAGCGGAAGCAAAAGTCCAAGAATCATTGCTTTCAAAGGCTTTCCATAACAAAAAAGGAATTCCGATCAAGGCTAGAAGAACACCAATCCCATGAGAAATTGCATTTGCAATTTCTTCCATTTTGGTTTGGGGACGTTTTGATTTTTTGCTTGCCATACTTCAATCGAGGAAAATCAGGCCAAAATAGTATGGGGAATAACAAAATGAGGCTGTCTCATATATCGGTCTAATGTCAGCCTGAGCGCCTGCCTGACGTCAGGCAGGGAGTCGAAGGCTATTTCTATTGTTTTAAGCACATTTCGATCCCGTACAGTTGTCGGGACGCTCAATGTGACAATTTTCACCTTTGAGACAGCCTCATTAAGAAGTAATACTTTTTTATTTAGAACTGGCTTTTGAACTGTTCCATTTTTTGATCTACCATAGTATCCACTGGGAAAGAAACCATTACACCTTCCCAAGCCATAGTCACAGTAGCCACCTTATTGTCTCCTGCAGAAATATGATATTGCAATCTTTCTGTATTGCCACCTCTTTTAGTGCTTGCTTTGAAAGAAACAGCGTCATCTTTAGCTACTGCCTCTTCGTCTATTTTACCGTCCTTCATGTAGGCAAAAACAGAAGCTGCCTTACTGTTTAGATGCACTGTCCAGTCGCCAGACTCAGCTGGAGTCATGAAAATAGAGTATTTACCCGCTCTAAGTGTTTTACCACCCACACTTACTGGAGTGCTGAATTCAATTACAGTTTGAGCATTTGCTCCCGCTCTCCAAGTCACTCCATACTTTTCTATTTCTCCAAAGATTTTTCTTCCTTTCACAGCAGGAGAAGAGTAATCAATGCTGATTTTAGTGAATCCTACCACCTGCGAAACAGAAGCTGCAGGGCTTAGTGCTGGGCTTTGCAACTGCGCGAAGGCTGAAAATGAGCTTGCCAACAATAGGGCTAAGGCTAAAAAAAGAGATTTTGAATTTTTCATATCTGTTTGGTTTTGGGTTTTGTTTGGAAAGCTAACAAAATTTCAACTCGGATGTTTCAATTTAAGGGTATTTCGAAAATTTCGGCGTAGGGTTAATTAGATTTATTATAATCGCGCACAAGAATAGTTTAGCTTAATTATTTCCAATCCCATAATACGATATCCCATTCCTCATATTCATCCTGAAAAGTGTGGATGGTTTGAAAGCCAATCTTTTTATGAGCGCTTAAGGAACGTAAGTTTTTCTTTGAGATTTCGGTAATGGCAAAGTCATATTCCTTGCTGAATAATTCTCTGTATGCAGCATATGCATTTGCAAATAGACCTTGTGATCTGAATTCTTTGGCCACGCAAACTTGCCCAATCGCCAGATAGCTATAGCTTGATACTTTCTTTCCTTTCCAGTTTATGTGGTCAAACTGCTCAAACATGGGTAATAGCATTGGAATAGAAGTTCTTGAAGCAGGCGGCATGGCCAAAATGTAAGCGATCACTTCTTTGTCTTGGATGGCGATGAGTTGCTTTTCAAACTCATTCAACTTTGTTAAATCTTCCAAACTGTGATATACCCGAACGAAGCCTTCTTTTTGAATAGTTTCAAGACTTAGATTTTGCAAAAGATTGGCTTGCTGTAAAGCTATTATTCCCTTGAAATCCTCACTGTTTTGTGCTGTTCTGAAGTGATAGTCCATAATTACTTAAAAATGGAAGTCTTTGTAAATTAATAAGATAGGATTGATTAATTCAGGGTTTCTGGCCGTATCTATCTTGAAAATTGAAGATAAATTGAAAATAAGTTAGTTCGAAAGAAAAAGGAAAAATAAAATATTGAAGTAGGTATGAAAAAGAAAAAAGTAAAGGTGTCTAATAGCCTTACTTCATTGTCAAGAATAAGAAGATCGATCAAAAATCAATTAATCTCCTTCACTAAGAGAAAAACTTCCATCCCCCTTAAAGGAAGTTAGAGTGATAGTGACTTGCCATATTCCTGGAGAGCCAGAGGCAGTTACACCGGAGAAAGAATCCGGTTCAGTCCCACCTCTAAGGGACCTATTTAATACTACTTTTCCATTTGAATCCTTAACCTCCATGTTGAATGTTCCAGAACTTGTGGAGGTAGTGTCGGCATTGTAATCGGCAGTTCTTAAATTATTTCTCCATAAAAAAGTTTTACTGCCACTACCTCCATTACCATTAAAATCACCATCAATATCTCCATTAAAATCACCCCTATCCTCGAAAAGCACCTGCCCATTGATTGTAATCCTTATATCCATGGAAGAATCCTCTTCTGAGGCACATCCAACCAATGATATTGCCAAAATGAAAGTGACTATTTTCAAATATTTCATAGGAATAAAGAGCTTAATTTTGGACTATCGGAAATAAAAACAAAAAGAAAGCCAGACTGTAAATAGGCTGGCTTTCATTAATAAAGGAGTAGTTCAATTACTTAGCATTGAATGTAATATTTGCTAAAATAAATGTTCCAATTTCAGCTCCACCTTGAGGCTCACTGACAATGTAGAGTTTACGTTTTTTTCCATCTGTTTGGCCCGTGACGGGAATAGTTACCTGATCGTAGATTACTGGCATACCAGGCGCCTTTTGTTGATTTTTCTGAACAAATGTACCTTTAGCCAAGACTTCTCCAGTTGGGCTATCTAATCTGATTTCGAAATCTACTCCCGTTGTCAAAGGCTCTACAGAAGCGGTAGTTAAGGTCACAGATCCAACTCCCGTCATGTCTGTGGCAGGCAGTGAGAAATGACCTTTTTGACTTGGCACCATCATGAGATTATTTCCGTCAAAAGACATGGCAGTATAGGCTTCCATATCTCCGGATCTTCCTAAATCAATGGTGTTGGCAGTCAAAACTATCGAGCTACTTCCTGACAATGGTTTGATGTTTTCTCCACCTGCGTCAGTGTAGGATGCATTGATTATTAAGGCTCCTTTTGGTGAAGGAGTTTTGCCCAATGTTGGATCTAAACTGCCTTTAGAAGCTAAGCTAGGTTTTTGTTCACCTTTTAAAGATAGTACATAGGTCACCAAAGCTTTCAAATCTGATTCTTTCAAATCTGGGTTGGCTGGCATTACCGTTTCGCCCCAGACTCCTCCGCCACCATTTTTGATTTTATTCATCAAATAGGATGCATCTCTATTTCTATACTTTTTGGCTACTTCTGTATAGGCAGGACCCACGGAAGCCTCGTTTTCTTTGTGGCAGGTTTTACAAGTAAGCGACTGTACCAGAGCTTTTCCAGTCATAGCTTCGCTCATCACTTTGTGGCCCATGTCTGCCTCTGCTTGATCCAACCCTTCGATGTAATCAGCAGCTACATACAAATTGCTCAAATCATTGGAAGCTTCAGGATGATTCTGGTCAGTTACCGTGATTTGGTAGTTTACTTTTCTTCCCGGGAAATAGAAGGATTGATTACCTTCTACTCTTATACTCACTTCAGGAGCTACATTTCCCACATATACATTTGCTTTAGGTCCTTTTCCTTCCATCCCTGCCGGATCAGAAGCCATGACCGTCACTTCATACTCACCAACTGAATCAAAAGTGGTGGTAAGTTTAGGTTCTGTGGTTTTTTCTGTTTTTCCATTTCCCAAGTCCCAGACATAGGTGATTGGGTCTTTTTCAGGATCTGATGCTTGGGCAGTAAAGGTAACAGACAATGGTGCTAATCCAGAGGACTTATCTGCAGTTACAGATTCAACTGCAGGAGGTCTATTTCCTCCGTTAAAATCTATTCTTGAAAGTCCAGCGTCAGGATTTTTGCTAAACCAGCCATTTCCATATTCCAAAATATAAATTTTGCCATCAGGCCCCATTTCCATATCTATCAAGGAGTTGAATTTGGTATTGGGCATGAAAGGCTCCATTTTGGAGAAGTCACCGTTTTCTTCCATAGTGACTACTTTAACCCAACCTCTAATCCAATCATAAATGAAGAGTTTGCCGTCGAAATAATCAGGCATTTTGCCTTCACTTTGATACAAATCGGAATAATAAACTGGTCCTGCCATCGCATTTCTACCTCCTGTTCCTACTTGTGGAAAGTCAGGCGATGCCGCATACGGATACCAAATGAATGCTGCTTGGGTGGCTGGTAATTCTTTGAGACCGGTATTATGAGGTGAATTATTGACTGGTTTTGCAGGATCAAACTTCAATCCGGATTTTCCAGCTGCATAATCATACTCAAAATAGGTGTAGTTATTTCCAATAGCATAAGGCCATCCAAAATTACCGGCTGTTCTTGCTTGATTGACTTCGTCATAGCCCCTTGGACCCTTGCTGTCTAATGAATCATTGCTAGCATCAGGACCTACTTCGCCCCAGTATAGAAAACCTGTTTTTTGATCAACGGCAATTCTATAAGGGTTTCTATTTCCTTGAACATATATCTCAGCTCTGGTATTGGAAGTGCCTTCAGGATAAAGATTGCCTGCAGGGATAGTGTAAGATCCATCATCCTGAACCTTGATTCTAAGTATTTTTCCTCTTAGATCATTGGAGTTTCCGGAGCTTCTTCTGGCATCCCATTGCTTTCTTCCCTCTCTTCCGTCCAAAGGAGCAAAGCCACTCAAGACATATTGGGAATCATTTTGATTGAATGGGGTAGAATTGTCACCAGTCGATAAATAAAGATTTCCATCCTTATCAAATGCGATGGAACCACCAGTATGACAACAAATATTTCTATCTGAAGCGACGTCTAAAATTACTTTTTCTGAACTCATATCCCAAACACCATCTTTGAAGACAAATCGGGAAAGTCTGTTTATTTCCGCATCACCTGCTGGAGAATAGTAAACAAAGACAAAATTATTGGAAGCATAGTTGGGGTCTTTCTGGATTCCCATCAATCCCTCTTCAGCATTTACTCCGGGTACTTCAGATTTCCAGTAAACATTCAGTTTGGCGACCTCTTCTAACTTCTCAGTTTCATTATTAAAATAGAGAATTTCACCTCTTCTTTGAGCCACCAAAATATCCAGGTTGGGTAAAATGGTCATTTCTGTTGGCTCGGTAAACTCACCCATGGAAAGGTAAGTCTTGGTAAAGCGATTTTCCTCAGGAGCTCTCTTACTTGTAGCTGCGGTATAATCCAATTCCAGATTTTCGCCAATTGCATATTGAATCCCTGCCAATAAGTGCTTGAGAAAGTCTTCTTCCTGATAAGACTCCTTGGTATGGCCACCACCTGTATAAAATGCTCTTCCTCCATCAAAGTCATGATACCATGCGATTGGGTGATCCCCCATGTCCATTCCTCCTTGGTAAGAAGATTCATCAAGCATCAAAAGTTTTTTGGTATCGGGATTTACCTTTTTATAGCTGTACCATTCGTCTGTTCTTTCCCATGATTCAGGAAGAAAATTGACGGAAGGGTGTTTTTCAGCAGTTCGTGTTACGATTCCCTTCTGAACATTTGGATGAGGGTCATTGATACCTGGGTGATCTGCGAAATATCCGCCGACCAATTTCCCGTACCAGCCCCATTCGTATTCCGTGTCAGCCGCTGCGTGAATTCCCACGTAGCCACCTCCTGATTGAATATATCTTTCGAAATCAGCTTCCTGATAGTGATCCAAGACATCTCCGGTAGTGCTAAGCCAGATTACCGCAGCATATTTGGCCAAGTTTTCCTCATTGATATCTTCTGCATTCTGGGTTTGATCCACATCAAAGCCATTTTCAGCTCCCAACTTCTGAATTGCTGCTATTCCATCCGGGATAGATTCATGAACAAATCCAGCTGTTTTACTGAAAATAAGGACTTTAGGGTTTCCTTCTCTTTTGTTTTTACAGGCAGAAAATGCCAGCATTATTACCAAAAAAAGGAGAAATAGGTTTTTAAGGGTTTTTGAGAAATTCATTACTGTATAATTTTAAGCAAAATAGGGAATTCTAAAATTCCGCCTGCTAAGTAATTGAATTTCGGTGATTTTCGAAGATGAATAGCTCTATTTTTTCAAATTGAGACAATAAAAAATTAAAATCTGGTAAGCATAGATTTATCAGATTAATAAGAAAGCCTTTTATGAGGCTTAAGCTTGTCTATTGGATGACTTCCTTGGTACCAAGGTGGTTTCCAAAACTATGGAAATTGGATCGTCTGAAGCTAGGCCATCCAATTGATCTAAAAGATGGCTTACTGCCAATTTTCCCATTTCATAGCCGGGTTGAGATACTGTAGTCAAAGGCGGTTCCACCACCGCCGATGTAGGGTTGTTGGTAAATCCTGCAAGGGCGATTTCCTCTGGAACTTTGAGTCCAATAGATTTCCAGTAGGTCAAGACATCTACTGCAACCGGATCTATCATGCAAAAAACCGCATCAGGACGAGATTTCATCGCTGCAATTTCTTTGGCTACTTCTATATTTCCCTCTAAGGTCAAATCGGTAACTTTGATAAAGTTAGAGTTTTCCTTAATTCCGTACTCATTTAGGGCTTTTAGATAGCCTTCTTTTCTCTTTTTAGAAATGTATAGGTCTTCAGGTCCGGAAACGAATACAATATTTCTACATCCCATTTCCAAAAGGTGATGAGTCACCTGATATGCGCCGCCTGCATCATTGAAAGTCACTTTGGACACAGGGATGTCCTCCTGAACACGATCAAAAAGGACGAAAGGGATTTCTCGGCTATAGAGCTCGTAGAGATGTTCGTAGTGATTGGTTTCTCTACTCAAAGAGATCAAAAGTGCATCTACCTGAGAGGCAACTAAGGTTCTGATATTGGCAATTTCCTGATCAATGGATTCATTGGACTGACAAATCATCACATTATATCCTCTCTTGTTGGCGTGATCCTGAATGCCGCTAATACAGGATGCAAAGAAGTGTGAGGTGATTTCAGGTACAATCACACCAAGGGTTTTGGTTCGGCTGATTCTAAGACTCTGTGCCAGAAGATTGGGTTGATAGTTCATCTCCTTAGCCATCTCCACAATCTTCCGCTTGGTTTCTGGGTGTAATTCAGGAGAATCTTTCAATGCACGAGAAATGGTGGAAACGGATACCCCCAATTTCTTCGCAATTTCCTTCATGGTAACCTGATGCCCTTTTTTCATGTGTTTAAAATCGTTTCTCAGAAGTCACATGGAATCTCGCATAAATTAAAATCGTCCTGGTGTGTGTCGGATCCGAAATGCTCGATTTCATCTGTCTCTAAATTGTCTATTTCAGTTTCAGCAAAACTTAATTTCCAAATTTATAATTGCAATCGTCAACAATTGTTTGAATTGCAATAAAATCAGTTGAAAATTTTATTCCTGATAAACTGTAAATAAAACAGTTTCTCCGACAGCTTGCAAGGATCTTGCATCAATCAGTTCCATATTATCCTGATGAGTATGGTGATATAGGCCAAAACCGTAGTCTGGAGAGAACTCAATGATGTCAATCATCGGAATTCCAGCATCCTCGTTAACAAATACATGGTCGTCCAAGATCTCTGGGGCATTTCTGTTGACAAAAAAGGCTGAATGTCCAATTTTAGCGGCATTGTCCCAGACTTTCTTTAAAATCCCTGAGGCATATTGCCGGGAGTATCCTTCTTTAAAAAATCTTGCTCCTTTAGCACCAACCAAGTCCACTAAAATGCCATAATAAGCGGTATAGTTTGCCTGATGCTTGTTTTTTGACCAATACTGCGAGCCTAAACACCACCAAATCTGTGAATTATTTCTCGCTCTGGAAGTTTCAGGCTCCCCATCATCTTCTCCGTCAAACAGGATGATATCTATGCCTACGTCCGGTTTTAATCCCTGAGCTTGAATTACCCGGGCAATTTCCAATAAAACTCCAACTCCGGAACCTCCATCGTTGGCTCCGTCAATTGGTTCATCTATCCTGTTAGTATCTTTATCAGCGATTCTTCGGGTATCCCAATGGGCGGCGAGCAATATTCTCTTTTCTGCTTCTGGCTTGAAAGAAGCGATGATATTGGTGAGGTCCCAATTGAGTCCATCATAAGTTTTTGCCTGAAAATCTTGAGTTTGTACAGACCAACCCCAATTTTCAAACTGGGAGATCAACCACTTTTTGGTGTTTTCATGCGCTGCGGTTCCTGGTACTCTCGGCCCAAAATCCACTTGTTTTTGCACAAAGGCATAAGCAGAATCTGCATTGAAGCTTGGATAAGGCTTTACAGGTTTCTCGCTGGTATTGGATTGTTGAGTACTTTTTTCTCCTGAGCAAGCTCCAAAAAGAATTAATAGTAAGAGAATCCAGATTTTATTCTTCATATGCCCAGTCAATTTTGTCTTTCATATCTTTTACTACAAATCCCATGGACTTCAAGCCTGCCCTGATTTCATCCACCTTGGCATAATCTCTAGCTTTCTTAGCTTCTCCGTACAATTGCAGCAATAAGTCAAGCATATTTTCCTGAACATCGCTTTTTTCTTCAACCAAGCCTAGTATTTGGGTCACAAAAGTGATGAAGTTATCTTTTAACTGATCAAATACCTCTTTCCCTAGGGAGGCGGATTTTAGTTGGCCTGTAAAGATGGAATTGATCTTTTTAAGCAAATTAAATAAATGTCCAATCGCCTGAGCAGTATTGAAATCATCGTCCATGGCCCTATAGGCATTAGCGATACTGGACTCAATCTGCTTGATTTGATTTTCATCCAGAGCAATACCTTCCTCTGATTGATATTCTAAATTTCTGGCAATTTTCAATCCATTGATAATCTTCTTATAGCCTTTTTGAGCAGCCTGAAGAGCTTCATTGGAGAAATCCAAGGTAGATCGGTAATGCGCAGTCAAAATAAAATAGCGAATGGTCATTGGGCTGTATGCCTGTTCCAATAAATCATGCTTACCAGTAAACAATTCCTGAAGGGTAATGAAATTCCCCAAGGATTTACCCATTTTCTGCCCATTGATGGTAATCATGTTATTATGCATCCAGTATCGGGCCGGATCTCTGTGATTGCAGGCATTTCCCTGTGCTATTTCACATTCGTGATGAGGAAACATTAAGTCCATACCGCCTCCATGTATATCAAATTGACTTCCCAGGTATTTGGAGCTCATCGCTGTACACTCTAAATGCCAGCCCGGAAAGCCCAATCCCCAAGGAGACTCCCACTTCATCAGATGCTCAGATGCAGCGTTCTTCCATAATGCAAAATCTACCGCATTTCGTTTCTCACCCTGTCCATCCAGATCTCTACTTCCGCTCATTAATTCTTCCAGCACTCTACCGGAAAGCTTCCCGTACTTATAGGTCTTATTGTATTTCAATACATCGAAATAAACAGAGCCATTCACCTCATAGGCCAAACCTTCTTTAAGAATAGCCTCAACCAAAGCGATCTGTTCTGGAATGTGGCCTGTAGCACGAGGTTCAATGTTGGGTTTCAGAGTATTCAACAAAGCCATATCTCTATGATAAGTATCCGTGTATTGCTGGGCGACTTCCATAGGTTCCAACTGCTCCAGTTTGGCTTTTTTGGCAATCTTATCTTCTCCTTCATCCGCATCACCTTGCAAGTGACCTACATCCGTGATGTTTCTGACATAGCGAACTTTATATCCTAAATGAGTCAAATATCTATTGACTGTGTCAAAGGTGATTGCAGGCCTGCCATGACCCAAGTGTGCATCCCCATATACGGTCGGACCACAAACATACATTCCCACAAATGGAGGATTGATCGGTTGGAATTCTTCTTTATCCCTGGAAAGGGTATTGTAGAGTTTGAGTTGGTGCGATTTCATAATATATACGAAGTACTAGTACAAGGTACCAAGTACAGGATGATTCCTTTATTTTATTTGAATTGCAAATTAGGAGAAAATTAAAGCAGATTAAAGGATCAATTGCAAAGTTTAAGAAGGTGAATGTTGATTGGTTCACCTGCAAAGGCTCAATCAGTTTTCCTTAGGACTTCAAAACAAAAAAGACTCTCAGTTCCGAAGCGAAACCAAGAGTCTTATTTCTTGCATCTAATATCTAGCCTCTCGCTTCTTTTTTTCTTAGATCAATGCTTAAAGTGTCTGACTCCAGTCATCACCATGCTCATGCCGTGGGCATCGCAGAAGGCAATGCTGTCTTGGTCTTTGATAGATCCCCCAGGTTGAACAACTGCCGTGATTCCTGCTTCATGTGCGATTTCCACACAATCAGGGAATGGGAAGAAAGCATCGGAGGCCATCACAGCACCTTTCAAGTCAAAACCAAATTCATTGGCTTTAATGATTGCTTGCTTCAAAGCGTCTACTCGGGAAGTTTGACCTACACCAGAGGCAAAGAGTTGATTATCATTGCTTAATACGATGGTATTGGATTTGGTGTGCTTACAAACTTTCGCAGCAAAGACCAAAGCATCCATTTCCTTTTCAGAAGGAGCTTTTTGAGTGGCTACTTTAAAATCAGCCTTGCTTTCTGTTGCTAAATCCTTGTCTTGCTCGATTACTCCATTAAGCAAGGTTTTGATCATTTTGGTGCCAGGCAAAGCCATCTTTTGGCGAAGTAGGATTCTGTTTTTCTTGCCCTTCAAAATTTCCAAAGCTTCCTCCGTAAATTCTGGTGCAATCAATACTTCGAAAAACAAAGAATGCATTTCTTCAGCCGCAGCCTTGTCTACAGTCTGGTTGGTTACCAAAACTCCTCCAAAGGCAGAAAGAGTATCAGCAGCAAATGCTTTCTGATAGGCTTCTTTTACTGTGGAGGCGGTAGCACAGCCACATGCATTGGTATGTTTTAAGATTGCGAAGGCAGTTTGATCAGGAAACTCAGCGATAAGGTTTACTGCAGCGTCTACATCTACTAGATTATTATAGGAAAGCTCTTTACCGTTTAATTGGTCAAAAAGTTGCTCCAAGTCGCCATAGAAATGAGCAGCCTGATGCGGGTTTTCACCATATCTAAGAGCTTTGGCTTTGCTTTCAGATACTTTCAAAGCCGGGATATTTTCGCTTTGGTTAAAGTAGTTGAAAATATGGGTGTCATAATTGGATGAAACCTGAAATGCCTGAGCGGCAAAATATCTTCTGTCTTCTAAGGTAGTTCCACCGTCTTGCTCAGTCAATTTTGCCTCTAATTCAGCATATTGATTCTTTGAGGCGATGATGGTCACATCTTTGAAGTTTTTGGCAGCTGCACGAATCAAAGAAATACCGCCAATGTCGATTTTTTCTATGATATCTGCCTCAGAAGCACCGGAAGCTACTGTTTCCTCAAAAGGATACAGATCCACAATCACCAAGTCAATAGCGGGAATTTCGAATTCAGCTGCCTGAGAAAGGTCTCCTTCATTTTCTCTTCTGTAAAGAATACCGCCAAATACTTTTGGGTGAAGGGTTTTCACTCTTCCTCCAAAAATAGAAGGGTAGGAGGTTAGCTCTTCTACAGGAATAACCTCAGCTCCTTGATCTTCGATGAATTTCTGGGTGCCACCGGTAGAGTAAATTGTTACTCCATGTTTTTTCAAAAGGGCAATAATAGGTTCGAGATTGTCTTTATAAAAGACTGATATAAGGGCAGATTGAATTTTTTTGACAGCCATTTTTGGAATGGGTTGGGATGAATTTCAATGAAGCTGCAAAGGTAGGAAAAATTGGCTAAAGGGCAGTTGAAATCAGCGTTTAAGCCTTAGGGAATTTTCAATTCGAGTGAAGATGAAAAATAAAAGGATAGCGAAACAATCGCCATCCTTTTATTTCATAAGTTATTTTGTTTGGTTACTTATTCAAGAATTAATCTGAACCACATATCGAAATTCATAGGATTATATATCACCCTGTTGGGTTCGTTTGACCCATCACCTGTGGTAGCTCTGAAAGTAGTTCCTCCTTCATAGACAGAACCATCAGAATTTCCATTCACATAGAAGAAGTTCAATCCTCCATTTCTTAGAACAAATGCATAATTGGTATTAGGTTTCAATTCAGGTTTAGTGGCAAAGAATCTTTCGTTGATAAACCCTCCATCGCTCCAGCCATATCCAAGTGTATTAGAGCTAGCAACCAATGTTAGGTTTTCAGTCTCGGGATCAAATTCATAAAGATCAATGGTCAATAATCCTCCGTTTGCTTCCGGCGAGAATTTTACTTGAATGGAGGAAATATTTACTGATTCAGAACCTGTGATAAAAGTTTGTCCCAATCTTCCAAATCTTGGGTCACTGACTCTATGGTAAAAAACATCGGTATCAATCAGCTGCTCACTGACAAACTCAACTAAACAATCTTCGTCGACAAGTCCATCACAATCATTATCGATTCCATCTCCACAGATTTCTTCAGCGCCTGGATTTACAGAAGCATCATTGTCATTGCAATCTGTATTATCTTCTACGAACCCTTCCAAAGGAGTACAGCTTTGCTGGGATTGGTTTGGATCTCCGAATCCGTCCCCGTCTGCATCTCTATAATATGTGGTTCCTGTATTGTCAATTAAACCATCACCATCATTGTCTTTGCCATCGCAAATTTCTGGTGCTCCTGGATATACCGTAGGGTCTAAGTCATCAAGATCACCCATTCCTTTGGGGCCTGTAAAACCACATTCGTTGAATGGAACATAGCCATCTCCATCCTGGTCATCCAATCGCACATCGCCATGTGGCTCATGACCTTTCCATCCTGGTTCTCCAAACTCAATCAAATGCCATGTATCAGTATCTGCATCATAATGGCAAACTTCGATTCTATTAACTCTTACATTTTCATTCCCGGAACTTGAATTTTCCGGATCACCTTCCACAACAGCTTCAGCAGGATCATCCATTGGAATCAAATTCATAGAGTCTTCCTGACAAGCAATAATCAGCATACTCAAGGAGAGTGTTGCAACAACACTTCCTTTCTTTAAAAGAGATGTTTTCATAATAATTTTAAAATAGTATTAAGGTTAGCCCTTTGGTTGGGGTTAGAAATAATTAAAAGTGAATTTCAAATACTTTTATTTGCTTTTCACACAACAAATATTCAAAGCTTGAGCAGGATATTTTCGTCAAATAGCTAGACTATTCCGTCAACAATCAGGACATTTCCGTCAAATGGCTGGACTTTTCCGTCAAATAAAAAATGAGTTATTAATCCTTGTCGGACGAAAGGAATACAAAAAACCAAAAATCAATATTTCAAATAATCTGAAGGGGTTTTTCCGAAGCGTTTTTTGAAACTTCTGCTAAAAAAAGCGGGGTCTTGGTAGCCTGTTTCGGCTGCAATTTTTGAAACAGTGTTATGAATTCTATTCTCAAGTAAATACCTCGCCTCATTCAGGCGAATTTCCTGAATATATTGAATGGGAGTAAGACCTATTAGCTTTTTAAGCTGCCTCAAAAAAGTAGATTCACTCATAGCAAATTCCTCTGCAATGCTTGGGATAGTCAATAAATTGGAAGAGATATTTTGTTTGATGTAATCTTCAACCTCCATAAGCCAGGTTTGATCTTCTTCTGAGGCTTGGGTAGTAACTGGGGAACCGTTATTTTCAACCTTGATTACCTCTAATCTTGAATCCTGATTTTTCAATAGGTTTTCAACTCGTATCAGCAATTCATCTTCATCAAAATTTTTGACCAGATAATCATCTACTCCGATTCTAAGTGCTTTTAATTTGTCTTTTTTATCAGCTCTGGCGGTGAGCATGATTATCGGAATAGGAGCGGTTAAACGATACGATTTGAGTTTTCCCAATAATTCGTAACCATCCATTACAGGCATCATCAAATCACTGATGATAAGATTTATTTTAGGATCATTCTGAACAAAATCCCAAGCTTCTTGCCCATTGTAGGCTTTATGAACTATATATCTATTGCTTAAAATTAATCCCAGATACTCTTGTAAGTCAGGATTGTCTTCGACTACCAAAATACTTTTTGAGTTTGCTGAATCTCCTATTAACATAGCTCCGTTTTGCTCATTCTTGGTATTTGTCTGGAGCAGCGATTTCTCTAAGATTTCCTTGTTGAGGGGATTGGTAGTCGACTCTTTTATTGGAAACCTTACTTTGAATAATGTTCCTTTTCTTGTTTTTGGATCTGGGCTTTCAACTTCAATATTTCCTTCCATCAAAGCCAAAAATGACTGCACTAGGTGTAGTCCTATTCCAGTTCCACCTTGAGAGGAAAGTGGGTGAGAGTTTACTTGATAAAATCTATCGAAAATGAAAGGAAGCTCAGTTTTAGGTATCCCGATACCGCTGTCAGATACCTCTAAAATCAAGTAATTGTCTTCTTGAAGAAGCGACGCTTTGATTTGGCCACCCGAAAGAGTGAATTTTAAAGCGTTTGAAAGTAAATTGTTAAAGATCTGCTTGAATTTTTCCTGATCAAGTAGGATAGTAGGGAAGTATTCCAAATGAGACTCGTAGCTGTAATTTATATTTTTATCCAGCGCTAAAGAGTCAAATAAAGCTGCTTGGGATTTGAAAAGCCATTCAATATCGGTTGCTGACTCCTTAAGAGTTATTTTACCCATTTCCAGCTTTCGGAAATCCAGGATTTTATTCACCAAGCTCTGTAAGTCTTTACTGCTTTGGTGAGCCATCATCAATAGACGTTCTTTTTGATCAGGAGACTTATCGCCTTTGATTAGAGAGTTGATTGGTCCTGAAATAAGCGTTAAAGGAGTTCTAAGTTCATGACTGATATTGGCATAAAACTGTGATTTTGCTTCATCCTGAACTTGAAGCTTATGGGCCTGTTCTAAATTCAATTTATTTGCAGCAGATAACCTTAAATTAAATCTCAATAACAATAGGACGAAACAAAATACGATGATGAGTCCTCCTATCAGAAGATTCCTTTTTGTTTTTTCGAGCTCAATTTCAGCCGATTGAGCCTCCAGTTCCCTTTGCTGTTTTTCTACATTGTATTTATTATCTATTTCAATGATTTGCTCATTGTTATAAGAATTTATTTCCTCCAATTGAGATTCATAACCTATCCTTAAATAAAAAATAGCGGAGTCTTTTTTGCCTAAATTTTCGAAAGCATCAGCTTTCAGTAAGAATACTCTGGATAGATGATCTATATTATTTTCATTCCTTTGAGGAAACGAAACAAGTAGAGAATCAAGAATGGAAAGTGCTTCTTGATGCCTGTTTTCTTTGATTTGAAGCTTTGCTACATTCATCTTCATATTGCTGTAGCCACTGAAATCCCCAATAAGTTGATAGTATTTAGCACCGCTTAAAAAATACCCAATTGCTTGTTCTCTATCGAAATTGGAAAAATTTAACCCTAGCAACAAGTTTCCCTCTGCTACCTTCATGTAATTATCATAAAGCTTGCCTGACCTGATGGCTTCTTTGGCAAAGTATATGGAGGAATCCCGCTGACCGAATATTCTGTGCCAGGAAGAAATGCGAACAGCGAAATTTGGGTAAATACTGTCTAATTGATGTTCTCTGATTAGAGCTCTCGCTTCGTTGAGATTATCAAAACTTTGATTAGGACGATCTACGAATTCCAGAAGACTAGCTATAATTCTGTTTGTTTCGGCTAAAATGACCCAATTTTCCTGCTCACGACTGTCATCTTTTAAGTTCCATAAAAAATCGAAGGTGGCAGTACTGGTATCAGCATGAATTAAGGCAGCTCCGTGGAAAAGCCTTGCCTTTAATCCCATCTCTGATTTGTATTGACCACCCAGCTTTATCTCCTCCAGGATTGGGCCCGATATTGAAACAGCTAAATTGCTTTGTTTGGAAATCACTAATTCGTAAATCTCCTGGAGAATCTGCTCCTGTTTATTTTTTGGGAGATTTAAAATCTTTTTGTCTAAGCTCTGCCTAGGAGCAGGCCTTTTAAAATTTTGAATTTCACTAAATGTTTCTGCTCTTGATAGGAGAGAAAAAAATAAAAAGAAACATATACCTAAACCGGTAAAAATGATTCTTTGGTAATTGAATGGAAGCGAAAAAAATCCCCTCAAATCTTTCTTCATACAATAAATGTTTGTTAGGAAATCCCCTTAAAATGAAAATTAGGTGATTATTTTTCTTGCCTTTTTAAGCTTCCTAACAAGTTGAATTTTATTTTTTAGCTTTTATGAGTTTCTAAGAAAAATATAATTTTTTTTATTTTCAAACATGAACTGAATAATTTTTTATAGAAAAAATCTAAGCAGAAAGAAATAGTAATGAAAAGCTAATTCATTTGAATTTCAGGAATATTCGTATGATAACTGCTGAAGAATTTTTATTCAAAAAATAGGCTGTAATCAGAGTAAACTTTCAATAACCTCTGGGAAATATCGATGTTCTAAGGCATGAACTTTTTGAGCGATAGTTTCTGGGCTATCCTCTTTGGAGACTGGGGTTGCGGCTTGAAAAATTATTTTTCCCTCGTCGTAGTGTTCATTGACCAAATGAATAGTGATTCCCGTCTGCTGGTCACCATTAGCCTTCACTGCTTCATGCACATGCATGCCATACATACCCTTTCCACCATAATTTGGCAGCAAGGCAGGGTGAATGTTAACCATCCTCTCTGGAAAAGCCCGAATCAACTCATCCGGGATTTTCAATAAAAAGCCTGCTAAAATGACCCAATCGATTTGTTCTTCCTGTAGCTTTTTTAAAAGCACCCCCGCTTCCATTTCTTTTTTGGAAAAGGTAAATGTGGGAACATCAAACTTCTTTGCTCTTTCTAAAACAAAGGCCTCGGATTTGTTAGAGGCAATTAGTACTACCTTTCCTTTGGTAGATTTTTGAAATTGCTCCATGATTTTTTCAGCATTGGAGCCGCTACCGGAAGCAAGGATTGCAAGTCTTTTCACAGGTTGAATATTCTATTGAAAAGTAAAAATAAAAAAGGCTTCCCGATTACCAAGAAGCCTTTCTTTTCAATGAGTTTATTTAATAAGCGGGAAACTCCTGCTGAAGGCCTTTGAAGGCATCGATCATTTCCCAAGTTGGTCTATAGAAGGTATTTATCATTCTTCCGCTGACAGTACCATTCTGAATATATTGCAGCGCTGCCGCTAATCTTAAGTCTCTGGTGTCTCCCCAAGGAACCTGAGGACTGTCGCCTACCGTGAAGTTTGCAGGGAAACCGTCAAAATAGTCTGCTCTTCCTTGAGAATTGACAGTGGCAAAGGTGATAGGTACCAATTCTACATTGTTTTCTGCGAGGACTCTGTTGAATCGTGACAGAGGGAATGATCCCACAGGCTTTCCAAAAGTCCGATCTCCGATCAAAATGATATCCATATAAGGAGTCAGGGAATTGATAACTAATTCTGAGGCAGATGCAGACCCTCTACTCGTAATGAATATGATACGTTTTAAATCCAATGAACCAAGCTTCTTGAAAATCTCTGAATCATTCAAACTGCTTTTAATGCTGTTTAGCTTATTGGTGTACATTAATTCATTGGATTTTCCAGGATCAATCAGATAATTATTGATCTGCTCAGCAACGGCTACCGAACCTCCTCCATTATATCTCAAGTCAATGATTAATTCATTGATATTTTGATTCATAAAGAAATTCATGGAGTTCTCTACTTCCTGGCTTCTGGTAGGGGTTAAGCCTGAAGTAGCTTTGAAACTCTGATAAACCCAATAGCCAACCTTCTTAGCACCGACATCATATACATTTTGAAATAATACGGAGTTGGATTGGTATTCTGCCTTGACATTGGTTCGCGTTGTGGTGGTTCCATCAGGAAGTCTGAACTTGAATGTGTTGGAGATTCCCGGGTCAGGAGGGCCTAATTTAAAATCATATCCACCACTGGATGTTTTGTAATCCACCAAAGGTTTCCCATTGATTTCAATGATTTCCCAACCTCTTTTCCAGCCATCCTTTCCTGCTGGTGCCTCATTAAATACGAATGTAAGATATAGCCTTTCTTCCGCGTCAAAAGCAAAACCAAAGCCATGACCGGCATTTCTACCTACGAAGGCATTTTGAAAAGCTTCCTGGGTAGTCAGGTAGGAAAATCTGTCTAAAGGTTTGAATAGGAGGGCATCCAAAAATTCCTCATTGCTGGAGAAATCTAAAGTGTTTACAGTTCCCGGAAGTTCTTGGTTCCAGTAGTACCATTCCTTCATTGTTTCAAATATTGCTCCTCGTACTGCATCTGCCTGAGGATTAGGATTGGGATCATCTTTAGGCTCACAAGCCCAAAAACCCAAAACAAGCAGAGCAAATATCCACTTCACATTTTTCATAGTTACTTATTTAGAATGGCAATAATAAAGTCAGAACTGTCTTAGTATGCTGATTTTTGTGTAACCTTTAAACCTTAAATTCTTTGGCTGAGATCTAATTCTTCAGAATAAATTGACAAGTCTTGAATTAAGTACGGTAAAATAAAGAAAATGGATGTTTAAATTGCTATGTCATAAACTTTTACAGTGCTCCACATAGAAGAATATTTTTCAATAAACTCTAGGTGTAATGGGTCTTTTTGATAACTCAATTGGTCCTCCAAGCTATCAAAAAACAGAGTGCATGAAACCTGCCAGGAATGATCTACCACATCTCTTTTCTCCGTGTCAGCAGGCGTACCAGCTATGAATTTTCCGACGGTCTTGCATCTTCCCAACATAGGAACAGCTTGGGTTAAAAATTCTTCTGTATTGGCTGTATCATGTAGCCAAAAATAAACTTGGTGAATCATTGGTTGTTTTGCCATTTCTTTTGCGATTGTTTGAATAGGTAAGACAGCAGCAGCACTTGCTACGCTGAGATGTTTGAGAAAGGTTCTTCTAGATTTCATATGAGAAATAAGTAAAGCGAGCTAAATATAAGGATTTATAAAATCTAGACTGGAGAAGTCCTTTGCAAATTGATCAAGAGCAGAGGATTCTTTTAGGGGGTAGATATCCTCGATTGAACCTTTCTTCTTATCACTCATTTCAGTAAATTTTGATAATTTAGTACTCTAGTTCGATCACCTAACACATAGCTATTTACTTTTATGAATTTCAGAAAACTTGGAAAAACCGGTTGGGAAGTATCAGAAATAAGTTTGGGAACATGGCAAGTTGGTGGAGGATGGGGAGGCCCTTTTGATCCTAAAATTGCAGAGCAAATACTGCACACGGCATTTGATAGGGGGATCAATTTTGTGGATACTGCGGATGTATATGATGGTGGTCTCAGCGAGGCGGCAGTAGGTAAGGCGGTTCGGGAGCGATCTGAAAAAATATATGTCGCCACTAAGTGCGGCAGGAGAATTCAGCCTCATGCCAATGAAGGATATACTCCGGAAAGGCTGAGAAAATTTGTGGAAGACAGCTTGAGTAATACAGGACTGGAGCGTTTGGATCTTATCCAACTGCATTGTCCTCCTAGTCAGGTTTATCATCGAGATGAGATTTTCGGCCTTTTTGAAGATTTGAAAAAGGAAGGGAAAATAGCGGCTTTGGGCGTCAGCGTGGAAAAAATCAATGAAGCCATGACTGCAATGAAGTATGATATTGTTTCTACTGTTCAGATTATTTTCAACATGTTTCGTCAGAGACCCTCTGAAGTATTTTTCAAACATGCCCGAGTTAATGAAGTAGGGGTGATAGTCAGGGTTCCTTTAGCTAGTGGCCTACTTACTGGAAAAATCAGTCAGGAAACCAGCTTTTCAAAAGATGATCACAGACATTTTAATAGAGAGGGAAAAGCCTTTGATAAAGGAGAGACTTTTTCAGGTGTTCCTTTGCAGGTAGCTTTTCCAGCGGTAGAAAAACTTAAGGAGGTATTTGGAGAAAACTTAGCTAAAGCTGCCTTGAAGTGGGTATTGATGTTTGAGGAGGTGAGTACAGTTATCCCTGGTGCCAGTAAAATGGAGCAAGTGATTCAAAACTTAGAAGCTGGACAGGTCAAACCATTAAGTGCACATCAGATGAAAGTAGTGGAGGAGGTATACGAGGAGTTTATCAAAAAAGAGGTACATCATCTTTGGTAAAAATAAAAAAGGGTTGCTTTCAAGTTTGCAACCCTTTTTTACTCCAAAGTAGAGAATCTTAGTTTATTCTATTTTTTACAAACTGATGATTTTCGGTAAGCATTTGGTAATTAGTGATTCCATTTCCGTCTCTCTCCATGAGAACTATGGAGTTGTCGTCATATCTAATAACTTTTAGCTGATCAGACTTTGTTCTCAAATCCCGGATTGTAACATAAATACCATCCTCTTCTCTAGTGATTTTATCTATGTTGAGGAATTTTCTCTGGGCATTTTCATTAATAACAGAGATAGAGCTCACATTAGGAGACCAACCATTTCTTTTTAAGGTGATTTTTTGAAAAGGAGTTATCTTTTGTTTGATCAAAACTTGCTCTATTTCGTCCAAGTCCAAACTTTCATTGGAAAAGGCCATTCCTGAATAGGATGTTTGAGTGCTATTTCCCGGAGTGTACTCATTTCCGTATTGATTTCCCCTTTGATACTGATTGCCTATATAGACTGCATTGGCACCTAGCATAACTGCTTCGTATTTCAATTTGGTCAATGCTCGATTATTGACATTGTTGATGCTGGAAAGAGTGGTAACTCCTGTGGCTTTTGAAAAGAGACTCCCCAAATTATGAAGTCCTAGCATTTCGTCTGGATTGAATGTGGTATACACATTCTCCACATCCAAAATATTTTTTACCGGTTTGAGAGGGGAGGTGAATTTTTCAACTCTTCCACTTTCAAACTCGACCTTGGAAACCATGAATTTATTGATCGTGTAAATTACTTCTTCTCCAGGGTAAGTGTATTTGATACTTGACTGCCCGATTTCTTTGACCTTAACCTCTTTGGTTCCATCGCTGAGGTAGATAATATCATTCTTAGATTGTGATATTCCTTTACTAATTGTAAAAAAAGCTAGGAAAACTAGTGATAGATAGCGCATAGTAATTAAAATTAAAATTTAAAGAATACACGATTAGGATGCTCTAAAAGTTTAATTCTTGTTTAAGAATTTTGTAAAAAATTGACTGCGAGGAGGAAAACTTCCGGATTGAAAGGTTATCCGACTGGCTAATTGTGATTACAGGCTGAAATAAAATAGTGAAAGGAAATACTGGAAATAAAAAGACCCCGGGATTACCGAGGTCTTAGGTCTAAACTCTTAAAGTCTAGCTTCTAACTTTAGGCTTCTTTTTTAGCCATTCTGTTTCGCTCGTTTTCATCCAAATAGATTTTTCTCATTCGGATATTCTTAGGAGTGATTTCCAAGTATTCATCTTTTTGGATGTATTCCATAGCTTCTTCCAAAGAGAATCTTTTTGGAGGAGCAATTCTCACATTGTCATCAGAACCGGAAGCACGCATGTTGGTTAGTTTTTTGCCTTTCTGCACATTTACCACCAAGTCATTGTCTCTGGAATGCTCACCAATTACCTGTCCAGTGTAAAGCTCATCTCCAGGCTCGATAAAGAATACACCTCTATCCTGCAATTTATCAATAGCATAGGCAGTACACTGACCACCTTCCATAGAAATCAAAGAACCGTTGATTCTTCCAGGGATTGTGCCTTTAAAAGGCTCGTAAGCTGAGAATCGGTGATTCATGATCGCTTCACCCTGAGTAGCTGTCAAAACGTTGTTTCTCAAGCCAATCAAACCTCTGGATGGGATTTTGAATTCCAGGTGCTGCAAGTCGCCTTTTGGCTCCATGATCAACAATTCACCTTTTCTTTGAGTAGCCAATTCGATTACCTTACCCGAACTCTCCTGTGGTACATCTACAACCAATGTTTCGATTGGTTCGCATTGTACTCCATCGATTTCTTTGAAAATAACCTGAGGCTGTCCTACCTGCAATTCATACCCCTCTCTTCTCATGGTTTCGATCAACACTGACAAGTGAAGGATACCACGTCCATAGACTAGGAATCTATCTTCAGAATCAGTTGGCTCTACGCGTAGGGCCAGGTTTTTCTCTGTTTCCTTCATCAAACGATCTCTCAAGTGACGGGAAGTCACAAATTTTCCTTCTTTTCCGAAGAATGGAGAGTTGTTGATTGTAAAGAGCATATTCATAGTAGGCTCATCGATAGAGATTCTTGGAAGTGGTTCCGGATTCTCTACGTCAGCTACTGTATCTCCAATTTCGAAGTCTTCCAAACCTGTAATGGCACAGATATCACCTGCCTGAACGGTTTGCACTTTATTTTTACCAAGACCTTCGAAAGTATGAAGTTCCTTCACACGCATTTTCTTAATGCTTCCATCAGCCTTGCAAAGTGCAATCTGCTGGTTTTCGGAAACAGTGCCTCTTTTTACTCTACCGATGGCGATACGGCCTACGAAGTTGGAGTAATCCAAAGAGGTAATTTGCATTTGAAGTGTTCCTTCATCAATTTTAGGTGCTGGGATATGTTCCAAAATAGCATCCAACAAAGGAAGAATAGAATCAGTTGGGTTTTTCCAATCCGGTCCCATCCAGTTTTGCTTGGCAGAACCATATAAAGTATGGAATTCCAATTGCTCTTCTGTAGCGTCCAAGTTGAACATCAACTCAAATACGGCTTCATGCACCTCATCTGGTCTACAGTTTTCCTTGTCCACCTTATTGACCACTACAATAGGAGTTAGTCCCAGAGATAGTGCTTTACCCAATACAAATCGGGTTTGAGGCATAGGTCCTTCGAAAGCATCCACCAATAGGATTACTCCGTCAGCCATTTTCAAAACTCGTTCTACCTCTCCTCCAAAGTCGGCGTGACCAGGAGTGTCAATGATATTGATTTTGGTGTCTTTGTATCGTACTGATACGTTTTTGGAAAGAATGGTAATACCTCTTTCACGCTCCAAATCATTGTTGTCTAGAATCAAGTCGTCAAACTGCTGATTCTCTCTGAAGATTTTGGAAGCATGGATGATTTTGTCCACGAGGGTAGTTTTCCCGTGGTCAACGTGTGCGATAATCGCGATATTTCTGATATTCTGCATGATCTGCGTTTTTCAAGCCGCAAAGGTAGGGAAAAATAATGGGATCAAGGTTATGGGTGGATGAAGTTAAATGAGATAGGAAAGAATAGAGGGGAGAAGTGAGATATTAGAAGCGTGAGGCTAGAGTTTAGAAGCGAGAAGCTAGAGGGCAGAAGGCTAGAAATAGATACTAGAATTGAGAGATTAGAAGCTAGACTAGGAGATAAGACCTGATTTGGCTTTTTGCAAAAGGTTAAAAAAATTCAGGTTTCATAAAGTGTTTTTAACTTTTGGGTTTCTGCAATGGATTTCTCAAGTAATCTAGGGAGGATAAATAAGCTAAGTGAATACCAGATAAGCACAAGAATAATCGCCCCCTTGAATAAGTAAGTAAAAAGTAAACTGGTATCTTCAGTGTTTTTGTAAACAAATTGATAGGAATATACTGCGCAGAGGGTTCCCAGATTAATGATTTGGAAAATATGGGTTGAGCCAATGTAGGAGGCATAGCTTTTATATGCTTGATGGCTTTTCCAATAGCGGATAACAAAAATTGAAGTTCCCAAAATTAGAAATCCTGCTAAAAACAGTACCCAAGCTTGAGGATCATTGAGAAAGAGGGTGGCTTGATAAATGAGTAAGCCTAGCAAAATCGGATAAAATATTCTGAAGCTTTTAAGAAGGAGCGTTAATTCTTGCCAATAACTTTTCCGTATTCGCTTTTCAATGGCTTTTTTATAGGATTCCTCTAAAGTAGAAAATCCGAAAATCCCAAAGCTTGAATGAACCTTGCGGAATGCATCATCCAAACCCAACTTGGAATTTTCATCTAATAAAGCTTCCACTTTGCAGGCTACATGATCCAAAATCTCGTACTGCACATCGATCTCGGGGTAGCCTTTGTAAGAAATTAGTTTTTTAAGTTGATCGATTTGATCTCTTGTCAATTTCATATAAATGCTGTTTTGGATTTGATCTTCCAAGCCTCAGAAATACTAAGAGAATGAAGCACTATGATGAAGCAAAAAGTCACTGAAAGAAAATTTATCAGATAATCCGGTATAATTTGATGCAAACCAAAAACTCTAGGCAGATTGAGGAAGAGATTAAAAAAGTTAAGTGGGATTGCTAAGTGAATGAGAAAATGACTGCTGTAAGAAGAACTAACCTTTGAATAAGGAGTGTTGAAAAGTTTTCGAATTTGCTTGGTTTTCATTCTAGTCCGAACCAGTATAAAGACCATAAAAACCGCTATAAAAACTAAAGGAATTCCAAAGAATACGAGCACCTGCATTTTCCATGCGAGCATGTCTACGAGAATCGTTAAAATTCCTATCAAGGTAAGAGTGAAAACCATTCTAGGCCATGTGAAATAGCTTTTGATTAAAGCCCACTGTAAGGTTCGGATAGACTTATTAATGTTTTTGCTTAAGTCATGTTGGAGTTTGTGGCAATAGGAATAAGTCCATTTTTGGTCTAGGGCTTCTAGTTGCTCAATAAAATTTCCTTCTGGGAAATTCTCAAGGTGGCTGATGTAATGATCATAGATCTCTGCTAAAAGTTCAGCTGTCTGGACCCCTTTTTTTTGTATGGAATTTTCAATTTGCACTAGTTCATTATTGCTTAGTTCTCTCATAAAAAAATCAAAGCTAAAATTTCAAGGACGGATTTATATTAGGATTTATTATGCGTTGCATGTTTTCAACAAATGCTTGTAGCTCGGCCATTTTGGTACTGACTTCTTTTTTTCCGGACTTAGTTAAACTGTAGTATTTCCTAACCCGATTGTCCACCTGCTGAACTTCAGTTGTCAAAAGTCCCTCAGCTTCCAATTTGTGCAAAGCAGGATAAAGAGCACCTTCGGTAATTTTGATTTCTCCCGCTGTAAGCTCCTTTACTTTTTGGGTCATTTCGTAACCATACATTTTATCATTCTCCTCGAGTAGTTTGAGTATGATTGTTTGTAGACTCCCTTTTATCAAATTTGAGTTGGACATGGGGATTTGTTTTCTACGAATATATCAATTCTTTATATACATAAGAAAATTATGTATAGTGAATTTTTTATGAATATGATCGGTTGTGAAATTCTGCGGGGTTTAGATCTTTTGCATAGAATTTTAAAAAAGGATTAAAAGCTTTTCTGTCAGTAACCAAAAAAGGGCTCATTTTAAGCTTTGAGGGTAGGAACTCGGAAGCTTCTGTTATCGTTTGTCTGCACTCGGTGAAGTCTAAGTATTCAGTCTGCCAAACAAAGGGAATTTGGCAATTGAGAAGATTAGGGATTATTAGATTAAATTAATTTCATCAAATGGATTACCAAGAACTCATAGAAGAAGTTTATCAAGAAGTACAGGAAGAGAATCTCAGAGGAAAAGTTGCGAATTATATCCCGGAACTCGCCACTGTGGATCCTCATCAATTCGGGATTGCCCTGGTCGACCTCAAAGGCAATGTCTATGGTGTGGGTGATTATCAAAATCCTTTTTCAATTCAAAGTATCAGCAAGGTGCATACTTTAACCATGGTTTTTCCAAAATTTGATACGCAGCTATGGTCTCGAGTTAATGTGGAACCCAGCGGTAACCCCTTTAACTCCATTGCTCAGCTGGAATATGAAAAGGGTATCCCTCGAAATCCCTTTATAAATGCAGGTGCTTTGGTAATCACGGATGCGCTTTGCAGTAAATTTGAAAAGCCTGTCTCGCAGATATCTGATTTCATCAATGAATTAGCAGGTGAAAACTGTGTTGAAATCAATCAGGCTGTCATGAAATCTGAAAAGAACCATGCCGCAAGAAATACTGCTCTTGCCTATTTTCTCAAATCATACAAGAACTTTGATAATTCGATTGATGAAGTATTAGATGTTTATTTTTCCCACTGTGCTATCGCAATGAATTGCGTGGATTTAGCCAAATCCTTTTCATTTCTTGCCAATGATGGTTATTCCATTTTTGCCAATAAAGAGATTTTGACTGAGAGTCATGCTAGAAGAGTCAATGCGATTATGTTGACCTGTGGATTCTACGATGAGGCAGGAGAGTTTGCCTATAGAGTGGGATTACCCGGAAAAAGTGGGGTAGGAGGTGGAGTTGCTGCAGTAATGCCGCATAAGTTCAGCATTGCAGTATGGAGTCCTGAATTGAACGAGAAGGGAAACTCTGTCAAGGCGATCCGAGCTTTGGAATTGTTGACAAATAAGTTATCCTTCTCGCTATTTTAAATTCGAAGCCAGACTTTCCATTGGAATAGTAGTAAAAGCAGGCTAGATATCTTCTTTCGCGATTTTTGAATGCAGGTCAAAAAGTAAAGGTAAGGCAGCAGAGCCATACCATTCTTTCAGTTCCATTTTCAGTACACCAGCCTTGATAGAAGGGTCGGATTCCGTTAATGCCTGTGCCTCTTCTATACTCTGCACATCAAAAAAGAAGAGCCCTCTCAAATCCTCATTTCCGAAGAATGGGCCTGCTAAAACCATTTTGCCTTCTTCAGCCAACCTTGAAATATTGGCCATGTGTCCTTTTTGCAGCTCAGCTCTTTCTTCAGCGCTATATTCATTGAGCCGATCTCCCCGATATAAGAAAGCGATGACATATTTCTTCATACCATAGGGATCAGCTCCTACTTTGTCTGCCAGCTCCTGATCAAATTTCTCCTGAGCCTGGCTCAATCCGCTAATACCAAATAAAAGAGCCAGGGTGATGATGATATTTTTCATAGCGAGGTTTTTTTAATAAAGAATCAAAGCAACGGTATCTGACTTGGTCCTGAGCTTTAGCCATTCGATAAATTTATCCCTTTCAGCTCTTGGAGGCTTAGAAACAAACTCAGCATAGGCAACCAATAAGGTGTCTGCTTTCTTTTTTTCCAGATCGGTTACTAAGGATCGGTTCAAAGTGAATTTACGCAAATTCGGATGGTTGATTTTTGCCTCCTGGGCAATTTCTCCTCCGAGTGCTCTTACTTGCGCATAATTTGCAACTTCATTTTCCAGAATAGCGATACGCTGGTCCTTGTCTTGGATGACTTGTTCATTTCGCTCGTAAAGATCTTTAAGGATATCTGATCGAAGTACGTTGAGGTCTGTTCCACCATTTCCACTTTGATGTATGACTACCTCAGTCTGATCCAAACCATACTCTTTAGCTTTTTCCTTGGTGATCTCTATCAGGTCAGAGTCCAGTTCTTCTCCAATTAGATTCACCTGAATTCTTCTCGGCTCTGTGGAGTAATCAAAATCCGAATTCAATATCTGAGTCCTCGGAAAAACCATTTCAATTTTTACATACCTTTTGGCTTGCTCTTCCCAAATCGAACGAAGCACAATGCCATAAGCAAGGTAAATAGAAGGTACTATGGTGATGATGGTAAAGATGGTGATATAGGTCTGAACCTGCTTCTCTTTTTTATGATCCAAGAATTCTTTCTTGGGGTATTTCATAAATCGAACGATCAGATAAGTTGAAAGACTGATGAAAACTGAGTTGATAAAAAAGAGGTAAAATGCACCGAAGAAATAATAGAAATTGAAGGTGGCTAAACCATATCCAGCAGTACACAAAGGAGGCATCAAAGCGGTAGCAATTGCCACCCCTGGAATGGCATTACTCTTCTCTTTTCTGGAGCCTGCCACAATCCCGGCGAGACCTCCAAACAGAGCGATCAACACATCCCAAACGGTGGGTTCGGTCCGAGCCAAAAGTTCGGACTGAGGACCATCAAGAGGGGAGAAGTAAAAGTAAATTGTAGAGGTTAAAATGGAGATGAAAACTGCTACTCCTAGGTTCCTTAGAGAGCGCTTCAAAAGTTCAAAATCATTGATGCCCGCTGCCATCCCAATACCCATGATTGGACCCATCAATGGAGAGATCAACATGGCTCCAATAATAACCGCGGTAGAGTTGACATTTAGCCCTACGGAGGCCACGAAAATAGCGAAGATCAGAATCCATAAATTGGCTCCTTTGAAGTCCACATTTTTGCGAACATACTCGATAGTTTCTAGCTCGTCTTCTTTCCCTTCATGTAGATCAAATCGATCTTTCAAGTAGAGTAAAAATCGGATAAACTGATTCCTTTTTCTTGGCTTAGGAGGGTTTGATGTCATAGAGTTGAATTGAAAATCAATGGGCCAAAATAAGTATTAAAAGGCTATTTATTGATTCAAAGGTCAAAAATATAGCTGGCTCGATCCTTGAGTAGAGTATTACGGATAGAAAAGATTAAGGGTATCAAAGCTTAAAAATTTTATTAATTCATTACTTATTAAGTAATACCTTAAATAATTGATTTATAATTAATTATAAGATATTTAGTCCTAGCAAAATTAAGTTAGGCTAAATTTTTTAGATTAAACTAAAAATATGAAAACATCATTTATTGACGTTTTTTGAGGAATTAGCTATAATTTTAGGAATTGATTTTGATTCTTGGAGTCCACGACACGGCAAGCTTAGATTTAGAAAGTAAAAAGTATTCATGGCATCAATTATTTATTTAGACGACGATTTGATTCAGCATATGCTGATGAAAAAACTTTTAAAAATACACATCCCCGGAAGCATTACAGAGTTCTTTCATGAGCCTGAAAAACTCAAAGTTTGGCTTCAGGAAAACAAGGCAGATTTGATACTTTCTGATCTGAATTTGGAGGGAGAATCCGGTTGGGATTTAGTGGAAGATTTTACCAAAATTTCTGACGCCCCAATTGTGTTTATCACGGGACATGCCTCCCCCGATGACAAGAAAAAAGCAAAGAATTTTCCTCAGGTAAAACAGCTTTTGGAGAAACCTTTGGAGAAGGAAGATTGGGAGAAAATCGCGAGTTTGATTTGATCATTTTAAAGGGGAATTTTCCTCCAGGGTTCGATTTTTTTAAAACTAAATCTGAACCCTATCACATCACCGTAATTTACCTTTCAAAACCACTAAATGGATAAGAAAAAGTTAGAAGGAATCCCTTTGGAATATTTTGACTAATTTCGGGCATTCGAAGAGAAATTATGGCTGAAAAATCAGATGAAAGAAAGCCTTTGCTTTCGAAGAAAATAGATAAGTTTTTTACGGGTCTAGCAGACGCCTGGAATTTCGTTAGGCGATTTTTTCAGGAAGTGTTTTTGCCACCCTATGAATTCAAAGAGGTAGTCCATCAATGTTATAGAATTGGTGTTGAGTCATTGCCTTTGATCTCCTTGACAGGGTTTATAGTTGGGATTGTATTTACCAATCAGTCCCGTCCATCTCTGTCAGAATTTGGAGCTTCATCCTGGCTACCTTCATTGATCTCTATCGCAGTGGTGAGAGCGATGGGGCCTTTAGTTACAGCCTTAATTGCTGCGGGTAAAGTTGGTTCCAGTATTGGTGCTGAGATTGGTTCCATGAAAGTAACCGAGCAGATAGATGCGATGGAAGTTTCTGCAACCAACCCTTTCAAATTTTTGGTTGTCACAAGGGTATTAGCGACTACATTCATGATTCCTATACTTGTCATGTACACAGATTTTGTGGCCTTGATGGGATCATTTCTGAATGTAAATTCCAATGAATTGGTCAGCCTTTCTACCTTCTTTGTTCAGGTATTTGAATCCATTTCATTCTTGGATATCTGGTCCTCTGTTCTCAAATCACTACTCTTTGGATTTACCATTGGGATAGTAGGATGCTACAAAGGTTACAATTCATCGAAAGGAACAGAAGGTGTGGGTAGGGCTGCAAACTCAGCGGTGGTTATCTCTATGTTCCTGATCTTTATTGAAGAGCTATTGGTTCTCCAAGTCGTCAACGCAATTAGAGGAATGTAATCATGGCAGAAAAAGTTGTTGAAATAAGAGGGTTAAAAAAGTCTTTTGGAGATCTGAAAGTACTTCAGGGAGTTGACTTGGACCTATTCAAGGAAGAAAACTTGGTGGTTTTGGGTAAATCAGGCTCCGGAAAATCTGTTTTGATCAAAATAATGGTAGGCTTGCTCAAGCAGGATGCAGGTACTATGCATGTATTTGGCAAAGAGGTTTCCCGATTAAACTCCAAGCAGTTAAATGAATTAAGGCTGAAAATTGGCTTTTCTTTTCAAAATTCGGCCTTGTACGACAGTATGACCGTGAAGGAAAACCTAGAGTTTCCTTTGGTTAGAAATGTCAAAAACCTCACCAAAGGGGAAATACAAAAGAAAATTGAGGGTTTGTTGGATTCTGTAGGATTGCCGCAGACAATCAATCAAATGCCTTCAGAGTTGTCCGGAGGTCAAAAGAAGCGGATTGGAGTGGCACGTACACTGATATTGGATCCAGAAATCATGCTTTATGATGAACCTACGGCAGGTTTGGATCCCATCACCTGTATGGATATCAATAATTTGATCAATGAGGTTAGGGAACAGTTTAAAACCACATCCATTGTCATTACGCACGATTTGACCTGTGCTAAAGTAACCGGTGATAGAATGGCCGTATTATTGGACGGTCAGTTTAAGGCTGTAGGTTCTTTCAATGAAGTGTTTGCGCATGCAGACGACCAAAGAGTGAAATCATTCTACGATTATAATTTTATAGAATCATGAGAGGTGAAAACAAGAGATCAGTCATTGTAGGCATTTTTGTCTTTTTGGGGATCGCCATATTGGTAGCCGGTGTATTGACACTGGGTGGCCAGCAAAAGAAATTTGTTAAAGCAATTCATCTGAAGGCTGTTTTCGATGATATCGGAGGTCTTCAGACTGGAAATAATATCTGGTTTTCAGGGGTGAAAATCGGAACAGTACGCAAAATCAATTTCTATGGAGATTCTCAGGTGGAGATTGAGATGAATGTAGAAAAATCAGTAGCTGAGTTTATCCGAAAGGATTCTAAAGCCACCATCAGTTCAGATGGTTTAATCGGTAACAAAATCATCGTGATCTACGGTGGAACTACTCTAGCGCCTCCTGTAGAGGACGGGGATAGACTAGAGGCTGTAATGCCTTTAGATACTGATAAAATGATGGAAACCCTTCAGGAAAACAATAAAAACCTGGTAGATATCACTAATGATCTCAAATTGCTCACCGGAAAATTAGCTAATGGAGAAGGTATAGTAGGAGCAGTGATGACTGATTCTGTATTGGCTGATAACTTCCGTTCCATCTTGAATAACTTAAATAGAGCCTCTATCAACAGCAATAAAATGTTGACAGATTTGACGAAGTTTTCTTCCAAATTGAATGCTGAAGGAAGTTTATTCAATGATTTGGCCACAGATACTACCATGGTGACCGATTTGAAGGCAACCTTGGAAAGCTTCCGTTCCTCAGCAAACAATACCGAGGCGCTAACTGCTAAACTGAATGAAATTTCTGCAAAGCTGGATGATCCAAACAATTCCTTGGGTCTATTGCTAAATGATCCGGAGTTTGCTCAAACCTTGAAAAGAACGCTGGAGAATACGGATTCTGCGACTTATAATTTGAATAGAGGGCTAGAAGCACTGGAATATACCTGGCCATTCCGAAAAGGCTTTAAGCGAAAAGCTAAAGCCGAAGAAGAAGGTAATTAATCGTTTTGGATATCCGCTTTCTTACCAGTATTGACAAAAATACGGCTTATTGTCTGCTAAAAAGATCAGAATCCGGAAGCTTCGGTCTTCGGTCATCGGTCTTCCAACCAGTCAAGCAAAGAAAATAAGGCAACTGGCATGATTGCGGATAATCAGATTAATCTTAATCGAGCCCGTTGGAAATTTTCTGACGGGCTTCTTTTTTTTCGTCCCCGTTTGCCTGAAGTGTGTCGGTCGTGTTTCTTTTTGTTAAGACTGCCTTCAAACTGATCGGAAAATGGTCAGAGCCTATCCCTGGTAAGACTTTAAGCTCAGAAAGCCCAAACTCCTTAGATAAAAAGATGTGGTCAAGAGGCCACCTAAAAATGGGTATTTTCGCGTGAAAGGTATTGTATGTGCCTCGACCTCTTCTGGGATCAGCCATTTCTGATATTTTTAGAAATAGTTCAGTAGTATAACTCCAAGCCACATCGTTCAAATCTCCGATTACCAAAGAAGGAAGTGGGTTTGCTTTAGATTTTTTCCCGACTATAAGTATTTCAGCGTCTCTTTCTGTACTAACCGAATTCTCACCTGGCACTGGAGGAGTAGGATGGATGGCATAAATAGTAATTTTTTGACCATCGTTCAATATTATATCCAGCTCTAAGGATGGAATCTCAGAATCAATCAGATAATGGGTTTCTTGTCTGTCGATTTTAAGGTTTGTATACAAAAGCAGTCCATAGGTGTTGTCAAGGGGTATTTTGATGCATTCCGAATATTTAAATTCCAATTCCTTCATTGCATCAGCCCATGCTTGGTCAGTTTCTACAATAAACACCAAATCTGGGCTTTCCTTTTCCACTAAGCGAAGTATTTTATGATACTGCCTATTGTATTGATATACGTTAGCCACTATCAAATGAATTCCTGAACGCTGGTCAAAATTCACTTTTTGTATCATTTTCTTTCCCAATGGGGTGAAGGGAATCACTTTCCGAATTAAGAAAGCTTCGCATGAAAGCAATAGTGCTACCCAAATCCAAAATTCAACATTGAATTGAGAAAAGAAAGTAACCCATCCTATTAAAAGCACTAGGTTGATTAGGAACTTCTGGATTCTGGGGTAATCAAAAACCCGAATCCACCAATGATCCCATTTAATCAAAGGGAGAAAAGTGGCGAGGATAAAGAACCCACTAAAAATTCGCAGTAAAATCATGATGAATAAGAGGGAAATAATGGTGAATGTAGAATTTTTAGCAAGGAAATGTTCTCAAAATTCTCAAAAAATAAATACCTTTTACATATATGGGGAATCCAAATGCCCCGATTCTGGTTAGTTTAATAGAAATTGTTTTTATACTCTAATACCTTTTTACCATGAACTTAGATCCATTTAAAATCAAATCCCAGCTCAAAACTTCAAGCGGAGAGTATACCTATTGGAGTTTGGAAAAGTTGGAAGCGGCTGGCAAGAAAGTAAAACACCTACCTTTTTCCATCCGAATCTTATTGGAAAATGCCCTTCGAAACTTCGATAATTTCGCAATTACACCAGAGCATTTAGAAACTATTTTAAACTGGTCTCCTAGCCCTTCTGATAAAGATATTCCTTATAAACCTGCCCGTGTGCTAATGCAGGATTTTACAGGTGTACCAGCAGTAGTTGATATTGCTTCACTTAGATCAGAAGCTAAAAGGAAGGGTAAAGATCCTTCAAAAATTAATCCTCTGATCCCGGTAGACTTGGTAATCGACCACTCTGTTCAGGTTGATTTTTTTGGAACGAATTACAGCTATCAGAAGAACGTAGAGGTAGAATATGAGCGAAACAGAGAAAGATATCAGTTCTTAAAGTGGGCTCAAAAGTCCTTTAATAATTTTTCAGTTGTTCCTCCCGGAATGGGAATCTGCCATCAGGTCAATCTGGAGTACCTCGCTCAGGGTGTAATTACCAGAGACGGAAATGCTTTTCCGGATACTTTGGTGGGAACGGATTCTCATACGCCAATGGTCAACGGTATAGGTGTTGTTGGATGGGGTGTCGGTGGAATAGAAGCGGAAGCAGCTCTTTTGGGACAGCCGATTTATTTTATTATGCCAGAAGTGGTTGGATTGAAATTGACAGGAAAGTTGCCTGCAGGAACTACTGCAACGGACATGGTTTTGACTATTACAGAATTATTGAGAAAGCACGGAGTGGTCGGAAAGTTTGTCGAAGTCTTCGGTCCAGGATTGGATCACCTTTCTGTGCCTGACAGAGCCACCATCTCAAATATGTCTCCTGAATTTGGATGTACTGTGACTTATTTCCCTATTGATGATAGAACCTTAGATTACATGGGAAAAACCAATAGAAGTGAGGAGCAGATCAAATTGGTGGAGGATTATTGCAAAGCGAACTTACTATGGAGAAAAGATGAAGATTTGATCCAGTACTCGTCTTTGGTCGAACTGGATTTGGGTACTGTAGAAGCAACTGTCTCAGGCCCAAAAAGACCACAGGATAAAATTCTAGTAAGAGATTTTAAGCCCAAATTCCAAGAATTACTAAAATCTGCTCATGGAAGAGAATACATTCCTATAGATAAACGTGAAGTTTCCCGCTGGTATGCAGAGGGAGGAGGACAAGCAGGTGCAGAAAATACGGCAGTCCAAACAGACGTGAATTATGAGACTAAAGTAAAAAATGGTCTCAAAACTGTTACAGTAGATCTTCACAATGAAAAATTCGAGCTATATGACGGTTCAATTGTTATTGCAGCAATAACCTCCTGTACAAACACATCCAACCCTTCGGTAATGCTTGGAGCAGGTTTGGTTGCCCGAAAAGCTAGAGAAAAAGGATTAGACGTTAAACCCTGGGTCAAAACCTCTTTGGCTCCCGGATCTAAGGTAGTCACTGACTATTTGGAAAAAGCAGGACTGATGGATGATCTGGAGGCTTTGAAATTCCATACCGTAGGTTATGGTTGTACCTCTTGTATCGGTAACTCAGGACCACTTCCTCGCCATATTGCAGCTGCAGTGGAGGATAATGATTTGATTGTGGCATCGGTTCTTTCCGGGAATAGGAACTTTGAAGCGAGAGTTCACCCTCAAGTGAAAATGAACTACCTCATGTCTCCAATGCTAGTGGTGGTTTATGCTTTGACTGGTCGCGTGGATGTGGACTTATATAATGAACCTGTAGGATACGATCCGAATCTTGAGCCGGTTTATTTGAAAGATATCTGGCCAAGTAGGGAAGAGATTGATGAAATTGCCAGACAGGTACTTTCTCCGGGAGACTACCAAAAAAGCTATGGAGAAATCTTTGAAGGCAATGACATTTGGAAAAATTTGGAATCTGGTGAAGGGGAGATTTACCCATGGGACGATGAGTCTACTTATATCAAAGAAGCGCCTTTCTTTAAGGGTATTTCAGTGGATGTGCCAGAACCAAAGGATATCAATGGAGCCCATGTTTTACTCAAATTAGGGGACTCTATTACCACAGACCATATTTCTCCGGCAGGTTCTTTTAGAGAAAATTCCCCAGCAGGAAAATACCTTATCAATAGGGGGGTTCAAAGGCCTGATTTTAATTCTTATGGCTCACGACGTGGAAATGATGAGGTGATGGTGAGAGGAACCTTTGCCAATGTCAGAATCAAAAACCAATTAGCTACTCAGGAAGGTGGTTTTACCACATATATTCCAAGTGGTGAGGAGATGAGTGTATTTGAGGCATCCACTCAATACCAATCTGCCGGAACTCCATTGATTGTGTTGGCAGGCAAAGAATATGGTTCCGGTTCTTCAAGAGACTGGGCTGCCAAAGGGACCAATTTATTGGGAATCAAAGCGGTCATTGCGGAGAGCTATGAGAGAATTCACCGTTCAAACTTAGTTGGTATGGGAGTAATGCCATTACAGTTTCTAGATGGAGAAAATGCCTCTTCTCTGGGATTAAGCGGGAAAGAGCAGTTTACCATTTCAGGAATTGAAGCAGGGTTGACCCCGGGTCAAGAGCTTGATGTTATTGCAAAATCTGACGAGGGTGAGAAAAAATTCAAAGTTAAGTCTAGGTTGGATTCAGAAGTTGAAATCGCTTATTACAAGCATGGAGGTATTCTGAATTATGTACTTCGAGATTTTCTGAAGAGTTAAATAATAAATAAGCAATTCTCCTGTTGAAATTCTTCAATAGAAACCTATCAAACTCTGGCGAGTGTCGAAATTTCCTGATACCTAAAAGGAAATTTCGACTTCGCTCAGTAGGTATTGGTGCTTCTGAGTCAGATTAAATTATTTAGGCCGAAGACTAATTTAACGGATAAACTGAAGTGGGATATAGAGCCATTTTTCAATTGGATTTCCAAAAGGGTCAAGGGCGGGCAGATAATTATCACCCCATTTTAAGATGAGTTCTAAGGCTTTCTGCTCAAAATAATCCTCCACTTGGTGAGGGTTTGCAACTTCAATTTCTTTTCTATTGCCATTCTCATCAATTAAAACCGCTATTAAGGCATATTGAAAATCCTCTTTGATTCTCATCCCGTTTACCTTGAAATTGCGGTTGAAAAATTTACCCCATTCTTCTTTTGAAGCATTCAATTGAGGAGTGAAATTGTTTTTCTCCAATTGCTGAGGTGAATTTTCCCCATTTCGTATTACCCTGTAATTTCCGTTTCCTTCATAAATTGATTGAGCGACTTGTTTTCCATCGAAATAATAAGTTGTGATAGAAAGTTGATTTTCTAAGTTTTGGATATGGAGTGAAACCAAATCTCCAAGGCTGTCATATTCTTGAACAGTTTTTTCTCGATAACCTCCTTCAGAATTAAATCCGATAGTTTCCTTTTTGATTATACGGTTTGATAAATCGTAATACCGGATGATTTTCAGACTATCGCTTAACTCGGTGCTGATTTTCAAAAATGCGACGTTAACTGAATCTTCTGGGGCTATATTGATAAAATGCCGATTTAATGGCTCGATTGATCTTGTTTGAGCCTGAACAGCAGGAGCGATTATTAATAAGCTGCTTATTAGGAGAAAAGGCTGAAAATAAATAGAAATTTTAAAAAGCATGAGTAGATTTTGAATACTAAACATCTAAGTAAAAAGGTTTTTCTCTTGAAGCAAAATCCAAGCAGTTCTTTTCCTATCGGGGATTAATCTTAATTTTGTTCCTCATTCCTAAAAACCTATACATGAAGGCAATCAACCCAACCTCCACTTCAGCTTGGGGGAGACTACTTGACTTAGCTACCAAATACAAAACACTGCAGATCCAATCTCTTTTTGAGGAAAAGGGGCGCTTTGATAGATATAGTATTTCTTTGGAAGATATCCTTGTTGATTTTTCAAAAAACCGCGTAAATAATGAAATCAGAAGCGCTTTATTGGATTTAGCGAAAGAAACTGAGCTTCGTCAGGCGATCGAGTCTATGTTTGGCGGGCAACCAATCAATGAAACTGAAAATAGGGCTGTTTTGCATACTGCCTTGAGAAATCGTTCCAATAGAGCTGTGATTGTAGATGGCAAAGATGTTATGCCAGATGTAAATGCTGTTCTGGAAAAAATGAAATCCTTTGCTGATAAGGTGAATCAGGGCAAATGGCTAGGCTACACAGGGAAACCCATCACAAGCTTGATTAATATAGGAATCGGAGGATCTGATTTAGGTCCTGTGATGGTTACAGAGGCTTTAAAGCCATACCAAGCCGAAAACCTTGAAATCTTTTTTGTATCCAATGTGGATGGAACTCACATTGCCGAAACTTTGAAAAAAGTTGATCCGGAAACTACCCTATTCTTCATCGCTTCCAAGACCTTTACGACTCAGGAAACCATGACCAATGCGCATTCTGCAAGGAATTGGTTTTTGGATCATGCCAAAGACGAGTCAGCTGTTGCGAAGCATTTTGTGGCTCTATCTACCAACCTCAAAGGAGTTGAGGCCTTCGGAATTGACCCCGCCAATATGTTTGAGTTTTGGGATTGGGTAGGAGGAAGGTACTCACTGTGGTCTGCCATCGGTCTGCCTATTGCCTGCGCTATTGGATTTGAAAATTTTGAAAAGTTACTTTCCGGAGCTTATGCCATGGATGAGCATTTCCGAACATCTGATTTTGATCAAAATATTCCGGTGCTTTTAGCCTTAATAGGCATTTGGAATACCAATTTCTTGGGAGCGGCATCTGAGGCTATTTTGCCTTATGATCAATATTTACATCGCTTTGCAGCATACTTCCAGCAAGGCAATATGGAAAGCAATGGAAAATATGTGTCAAGATCAGGTGAGAAAGTTAATTATTCTACTGGTCCGATCATTTGGGGAGAGCCAGGAACCAACGGTCAGCATGCTTTCTATCAACTCATCCATCAAGGAACTCAGTTGATCCCTTGTGACTTCATAGCTCCGGCTATATCACATAATCCTCTTGGAGATCACCATCCCAAACTGCTATCTAATTTCTTCGCCCAAACCGAGGCCTTAATGAAAGGGAAGTCTTTGGAAGAAGTAAGAAGTGAAATGAATAAGGCGGGGAAATCTGTGGAGGAAATTGATAAAATTGCCCCTCATAGAGTATTCGAAGGAAATAGGCCTACCAACTCTATTTTGGTTAAGCAAATCACTCCATATACCCTCGGAATGCTGATTGCCATGTACGAGCATAAGATCTTTGTTCAGGGGGCGATTTGGAACATTTTCAGTTTTGATCAATGGGGGGTTGAGCTTGGAAAAGTGCTGGCAAATGGAATTCTTCCGGAATTACAAAATGAAGAAGAAATCAATTCTCACGATGGATCAACCAATGGCTTGATCAATGCCTATAAAAAAATGAGAAGTTAAAAAAATGAGGCTGTCTCAGAATAAGCCCTATTGTCAGCCTGAGCGCCTGCCTGACGCAGGCAGGGAGTCGAAGGCCATTTCTATCGTTTTGGCCTACATTTCGATCCCGTACAGTTGTCGGGACGCTCAATGTGACAAATTTCACTTTTGAGCCAGCCTCATTTTTATTTTAAAATTTTGATTCCTGCAGACTCAATCCCAGGTAAATTTTCCTGACGCATATATTGTAGCAAGACGATTGATTGTGTTCCTTCCTTCAATTGGAAAGGCATGGTATCAAACTTAGTATAAGTGCTCCCAAATCCAGTTCCCAATGGTTCGCCTGACTTGGAATCAAATAAGGGAATATTGATTAGGCGATTTTCTGTAATCTGACCGGTAGAATCCTTGGAAATCACCCTCATATAAAAGTTAGAGAAAGGGTAGTTTTCTGTAAACCGGATTCCAATAATTGGTTTTTTGTCCTGAATAGGTAAATCTCCGATTACAAAACTTAAGCTATCATATTGATTCCAGCCTGAAGTTTCATTGACAGAAATGTAATCTTCATATAGTCTGTCTCCAGAGCAGGAATACAGACAGAGGGATAAACCGAGAAAACAAAGAATTCGCAAGCTATTCATTACCCGAGTTGTTGTTTGGATTTTGGTTTTTTCTAGGTGGAAAGCGTCTCTTATTTTCTTTTTTTGCAGGCCCTTGCTGGTTATTACCTCCTTGATTATCCGGCTTAGCTTGTGGATTAGCAGGATTTGGAGCCTGATTTTGTGGATTTCTAGGCTTCTTTCTATTCTTATTTCTTCTCTTTCTATTTTCCGGATTTCCCCCATCTTGCTTAGGACCAGCCTCAGGATTTCTAGGTCCTTTGTTCCTGTTCTCCCTGTTTTCTGAAGCTGGTCTTGGACTTGCTGCCTGGGGACTATTGGAAGTTTGCTGTTCTCTGCTTCTATTTCTAGGTTTTTTCTTCTTTTTCTTCTTAGCAAATTTCTTATCCAGCAACTCTAGCTCTCTGGTAGATTGAGCTGCCAAATCTTCCAATTCAGAGGATTCATTGTGTTGCAAATTGAAAACCTTGACGCCTTTTGCATTGAGTTCCTGAATTTCTTTTACCCTTTCACAAGTGATACTGTGCCAATCATTATCATTATTGTAACTGAACCACATCAACTTCCTGAAAATATCTGTTTTCTGAAGTTTGGCGATTCCAGCTTCAGTTTGAAGGGGCTTGTCTACCTCAGGGATATCCTTAATGGCATCCATATAGGTATCCAATTCATAGTTTAAGCAGCATTTCAATCTTCCACATTGGCCGCTTAACTTACTTGGGTTCAAAGAGAGATTTTGATATCTGGCGGCAGAGGTACTGACGTTCTTGAAGTCAACAAGCCAAGTAGAGCAGCAAAGCTCTCTACCACAAACTCCAATTCCTCCCAATCTGCCAGCCTCTTGTCTCAGGCTGATCTGCCTCATTTCTACCCGGATTCTGAACTCACCCGCCAGAACTTTGATCAGTTCACGGAAGTCCACCCGTTCATCGGCGGAGTAATAAAAGGTGGCCTTAGAATTATCCGCCTGATATTCTACATCAGACATTTTCATCTTAAGCCCTAATTCCTCCACAATTTGTCTACATCTGTATAAGGTGGGAATTTCTCGGTTTTTGGCTTCCTCCCATTTTTCAATGTCCTTCTGGTTTGCAATCCGATAAATTCTCAGGATATTATCATCATCCCGAACTTTCCTTTTTTGCATTTGAAGGCGAACCAACTCCCCTTGCAGGGAAACATAGCCAATATGATGTCCGCTGGGCACATCTACTACCACAGGATCTCCTGTTGTCAAGCTTAAGTAGTCTACATTTCGAAAGTATTCCTTTCTACCGCCTTTAAACTTAACCTCAACAATATCAAAATTATCAACTTGAGGAATTCCCATATGGCTTAGCCAATCAAAGGAATTCATTTTATTACAATCGCTCGTTCCGCAGGTGCCGTTGTTTTGACAGCCTCCGGTACCTCCAGTGGAGGTGGAGCAGCTACTACATCCAGACATATATCTATAAAGGCTTTCGCCCTGAATTTTTGGGTTTATTTAATCAATTTGAGAATATCCTGACCAATATCCTTACGGTGGTAGGCCTTATTCCATTTGATTTGATTAACGGCGGCATAAGAGTTTTTTAGAGCCGTTTCCAAATCTTTTCCTCTCCCAGTCACAGCTAATACTCTTCCACCTTGATTTACTAATTTGCCTTCTGAGTTGCTGGAAGTTCCCGCATGAAAAATCGTAGCCCCTTCAACTGAAGTAGGAAGAGAAATTTCAAATCCTTTTTCGTAAGAACCCGGATATCCTCCGCTTACCATCACAACGGTTGTAGCATAATCAGGAGAAATAGAAAGCTCATAATCCTTCAGGTTACCCGTTCCAATGGCCCAAAGTAACTCAAGAAAATCGCTTTCAATTCGTGGTAAAACCGCTTCGGTCTCTGGATCACCCATCCGCACATTGTATTCAATCACATATGGATTTCCATTATTATTCATCAAGCCAATGAATAAAAACCCTTTGTAAGGAATATCTTCTGCTGCAAGACCGGCGACAGTTGGCTGAACGATCAGCTCTTCCACCTTATCCATGAAAGCTTTATCTGCGAAAACAACAGGAGTAACAGCTCCCATGCCACCGGTATTCAGACCAGTATCACCTTCCCCAATTCTCTTGTAATCTTTTGCCTCAGGTAATATTTTATAACTTTTGCCATCCGTGGCAACAAAGACCGAAAGCTCTATTCCTGTCAGGAATTCTTCAATCACTACTTTGGAAGAGGCTTCGCCAAATTTTTGATCCTGAAGCATTTCCTTCAAAGAAGCCTTAGCATCTTCTAATGTCTCACAAATCAATACACCTTTACCGGCTGCTAGACCATCGGCTTTGATTACGATCGGAAGACTTTGCTTTTCTAAATATGCTAAACCTTCTTCCAACTGATGAACGGAAAAGGTTTCATAGGCAGCTGTAGGGATATTATTCCGCTGCATAAAGCGCTTGGAAAAATCCTTACTACCTTCTAAAGTCGCACCTAATTGGGGAGGTCCGACTACAGGAATTGTTTTGGTCTCATCGAAGGAAAGAAGATAATCTACCAAACCCTCCACTAAAGGAGCTTCTGGTCCGACTACCACCAAATCAATCTTTTTATCAAGGATAGCAGCCTTAATCGCTTCAAAGTCTGTAACGCCTATGGAAAGGTTGATTGCTATTTCAGAAGTCCCGGCATTACCCGGTGCAACATAAAGCTGACTGCATTTTGGGCTTTGTACTATTTTCCAAGCAAAGGCATGTTCGCGGCCTCCGCTACCCAATAGAAGTATATTCATTGAATTAATTCAGTTTAATTGGCATGCTCTGAGATAAACTTGATTCGATAAACACGGAGTTCGTCTTCTGCAAAATCCTCATCTTCAAGTTCGTCAAGCGCTGCCTTTATACTATCGTTTTCCGCATTCATAAAGTAATCATGAAGAATATCTTCTCTTTCCTCATCCATGATGTGATGAATGTAGTAATCGATATTTAGTTTAGTTCCGCTATAGATGATTTGCTCTATTTCCTGAAGCAACTCACCCATACTCATATTCAAATTTTCTGCGATTTCATCCAGATCAATCTTGCGGTCGATTTGCTGGATTATTGAAATCTTCACTTTTGATCTTGTTCCCGAGGATTTGACAACAACATCTGAAGCTGTTTCGATTTCATTTTCCTCCACATAGGAAGCGATCAATTTCAGAAAAGATGACCCAAATTTAGCCACTTTTCCCATTCCTACCCCGTTGATTTGAGCTAATTCCTCTCGGGTGGTTGGATAAACCGTTGCCATTTCCTCCAAAGATGGATCTTGGAAAATCACATAGGGAGGGAGGTTTTTCTGTCGGGCTACTTTTTTTCGCTCGGCTTTAAGTAACTCAAAAAGTTTTTCATCATAAGCTACTCCACCTGAGGAAACCTCAACCTCCGGTTGTTCATTTTCCAGCTCTTTTTCGAAATCGTGATCGTTATGCAGCTGTACTGAGTAAGGCTCATTCAGAAATTCCTGGCCTTTTTTGGTCAGTTTCAGAACACCGTAATTCTCGATGTCTTTCTCCAAGAGATTCATGACCAAAGCCTGTCGGAAAACAGATGTCCAAAGCTTTTCTGTTTGGTCTTGTCCTTTTGCAAAGACTTCTAATTTGTCGTGCTTATAGCTTGTGACGTAATCTGTTTTTTCGCCTATCAGGACCTTTACCAAGTGCTCCAAACCAAATCGCTGATTGGTAAGCTTGGTAGTTTGTAAGGCCAGGGTGAGAAAATCCATTCCCTCGAAAGTTTCTCTAACGCGCTTACAGTTATCGCAGAAACCACAGTCTTCCTCCATGGTTTCTCCAAAGTAGTTGAGGATAAATTTTCTGCGACAAACTCCCGTTTCTGCATAGGCTGCCATTTCCTGAAGTAGGACTTTGGCATTTTCTCTTTCTGTAACGGCTTTATCTTTATTGAACTTATCCAGTTTCAGGATGTCCTCATATCGGTAAAACATGAGACAATGGCCTTCCAAACCATCTCTACCTGCACGGCCGGTTTCCTGATAATATCCCTCAAGAGACTTCGGTACATCGTAGTGGATGACATATCGCACGTCCGGTTTATCAATCCCCATTCCGAAAGCGATGGTTGCTACAATCACATCCAGTTCCTCATTGAGGAAATCATCTTGGTTTTTGATTCTAACGGAAGAGTCCAAGCCTGCGTGATAAGGAGCAGCGTTGATTTGATTTACTTTGAGAAGATCAGCTATTTCCTCCACCTTTTTTCGGCTAAGGCAATAGATGATACCTGATTTCCCCTTGTGGGATTTGATAAACTTGATTAGTTGTTTTTTGGACTCATTCTTTACTTTTGGCCTAACCTCATAAAATAGGTTGGTCCGGTTGAATGAGGACTTAAACAAATCCGCCTCTTCCATCTGTAAATTTCGCTGAATGTCCTGCTGAACTTTAGGCGTAGCAGTGGCAGTCAATGCGATAATTGGCAGATTGGGAGCAATCTGAGCGACAATAGATTTGATTTTTCTGTATTCCGGGCGGAAATCATGTCCCCACTCAGAAATACAATGCGCCTCATCTATTGCTACAAAACTCAGGTGAGCTTCCTTCAAAAAGGCTATGTTCTCTTCTTTGGTCAGTGACTCAGGGGCCACGTAAAGAAGTTTAGTATTTTTCTTTAATACTTCGGACTTAACCCGATTAGACTCAGACTTACTGAGCGTTGAGTTCAGAAAATAGGCATTGATTCCAATTGCATTCAATTGGTCAACCTGATTTTTCATCAAGGCAATCAGAGGAGAAATGACTATCGCGGTTCCTTCCTTCACCACAGCCGGTAATTGGTAGCACAGCGATTTGCCGGCTCCGGTTGGCATGATGACAAAAGTATTACGCTGCTTGAGCAGGTTGTCAACTATGAGTTCCTGATTCCCTCGAAAATGACTGAATCCGAATATGTGCTTAAGATCTGCTTTTACTTTTTCTTCCACTTGAACAGGGGCTTTAAGGGTACGTAAAGCTGTAAACAGGAATGATTTATTACTTTTATACCTTTGTACAAAATTAGTGATTAACACAGGTAAAATTGAATTTAGCTAAAAATATTAAAAATACAGCGGCTAGGGTCCTGCAAAATGAATCAGAGGCTATTCTTAGGCTTATTGATTATTTAGACGGGGATTTTGAGGCCTGTGTGGAAAGGATTCTGACAGGAAAAGGTCGCGTTGTCATTACTGGAATTGGTAAAAGCGCCATTATCGCCAATAAAATTGTAGCAACCTTAAATTCCACCGGAACTCCCGCAGTTTTCATGCATGCAGCAGATGCTATTCATGGGGATTTGGGCATGGTGCTGGAAGAAGATGTAGTCATCTGTATTTCCAAGAGTGGTAATACTTCAGAGATCAAAGTTTTGGTCCCCTTGTTGAAAAAGCTCGGCTCAGTGTTGGTCGCTTTGGTTAGCAATCCCAATAGTTATTTGGCAGATCATGCTGATTATGTGCTGAATGCTTCCATAGGAGAGGAGGCTTGCCCGCATAATCTTGCGCCTACTACAAGTACTACCGCTCATCTAGCTTTGGGAGATGCATTGGCCGTTTGTCTTTTGGAAGCCAGAGGATTTAGTTCAGATGATTTTGCAAAATATCATCCGGGAGGTTCCTTGGGTAAGCAGCTTTACCTGAGAGTTGATGACCTGCTTAGCTCGGAGCAGATTCCTAAAGTAAAAGAAGATGCTGGCCTTGCAGAAGTCATTGTAGAAATTTCTGGGAAAAGATTGGGAGCCACCGCTGTAACAGACGAGAATGATCAACTTTTAGGGATTATTACCGATGGAGATTTGAGAAGGATGCTTCAAAAAACACTGGATATCCAAAATCTTCAGGCAAAAGATATTATGACTCGAAATCCAAAGACTATTTCAAAGGATGAATACGCCATTCGTGCCTTGAATATGATGCGTAATCATAATATTACTCAATTAGTGGCCATGGATGGGGAAAAAATCGCAGGATTTATCCATATTCATGAATTAATGAAAGAAGGTATAGTTTAACGAATTAATGCAGGAAAAACCCTACATCATCATCATGGCGGGGGGAATTGGCACCCGCTTTTGGCCTCATAGTAGAAGAAAGAGGCCGAAGCAATTTTTGGATATTCTCGGGACTGGAAGGTCACTTCTTCAAATGACCTATGATAGATTTTTGGAAGTTGCGGACAAGGATCGATTCTTCGTGATTACCTATAAAAAGTACGTCAACCTGGTAAAAGAGCAGTTGCCGGAATTGGAAGATCATCAAATCCTAAGTGAGCCAAATAGAAAAAATACGGCTACCTGCATCGCTTATGCATGCTACAAAGTAAACTCTATAGATCCAGGAGCCAGTATGATTGTTACCCCGGCTGATCATTTGATTTTGCAGGAGGGAAAATTCGTTAAAACCATTCAGAAAGCCTTAAAAGAAGCGACTATTGAAGGAAGGCTTATTACAGTAGGAATTAAGCCTAATAGACCTGAAACCGGATATGGATATATCCAATATCTGGAATCCAAAAACTCTGAAGAGGCCCTGAAGGTCAAAACCTTTACGGAAAAACCTAATAGCAAACTGGCAAAGACATTTATAGAAAGTGGAGATTTTGTCTGGAACTCCGGAATTTTTGTCTGGAAATGCAGCAGTCTACTGAGTTCATTTCAAAAGCATATGCCTGACGTGGCAGAAATTTTTGACGAAGGCAAAGAGTTCTTCGGCAAGGATGCAGAACTTGATTTTGTGAGTAAGGCATATTTACAGGTGAAAAATATTTCCATTGATTATGGCCTGATGGAAAAATCCAGCGATGTCTACGTGATTTTGGGCGATTTCGGATGGTCTGATCTTGGGTCTTGGTACAGCCTACATGAGTTGAGAGAAAAGGATGAGCACAACAATGTGGTGGAGGCCAATGCTATGTTGTATGACACTGAAAACAGCTTTATCAAAGTGGACAGTGAAAAATTGGTTGTAGTGGAAGGACTCAAAAATTACCTAATCAATGAAACAGAGAATGTTCTTTTGATTTGTCCTTTGGATGGGGAAAAGAAGTTTAGGGACTTTGTTTCCAATGCCCGGAAAAAAGGAGAGGACTTCATTTGAAGTCCTCTTTTTTTATGCTTTTCTCTGTCTTATTGCCTCGTATATCGCTACACCGGCAGAAACTGAGACATTTAAACTTTCAATGTTTCCTGCCATAGGGATTTTGACTTTGTCATCTACGATTCCGAAAATTTCCTGAGAGATTCCATCTTCCTCTGAACCCATTACCATAGCAACAGGACTTGAAAAATCTGCCTCATACATGGATTTTTCAGTCTTTTCAGTGATGGCGATGAGACTTAAGCCCATTTTTTGTAAATCCCTGCAAGTGTAAAATAGATTTCTTACTCTCACCACGGGAAGGAAGTTTAAAGCTCCGGCTGAAGTCTTGATGGCATCTGAGTTGATCTGAGCACTTCCCTTTTCAGGGATAACTATTGCATCTACTCCCGCACATTCTGCTGTTCTGGCGATGGCTCCGAAGTTTCTCACATCAGTGATATGATCCAAGACCAAAATCAAGGGAGACTTTCCAACTGCATAACAATTATCAATCACATGGTCCAAAGAAGCATAAGCGATGGCCGATGTTTGTGCTATGACTCCCTGATGATTTTTACGGGTGATGCGGTTCAATTTAGCTTCAGGAACCCTCACCACAGGTAGGCCTGAGCCTTTGCATAGCTGAAGTAATTCCTTGATCAGGTCATTGTTCAGTTCCTTCTGAACCAATACCTTATCTAGTTCTTTGCCAGCATGGATAGCTTCCATGACTGCACGTGTTCCAAAAATAAAATCTTTGTCTTGAGCTCCTTTTTCTATTAGAAAGCCATCTTTCCGCTTCTCCATTGGGATATGTTTTTAAACCAGATCGGCTGATAGGCCCTGGATCGGTTTAAGGTGTAATAATGTGGGTTGAGAATATTTTTTACGCGGGCAAAGGTAAATCTAATTTTCGAACTCTCGTCCAATCCTTGATAGCTCCATACTTCACGGTCTAGATAAAAGTTGACTTCTTGCGGTGGACCCATGACGATATACACCATCCCTTTGTCTGTTTTCCAACCTTCTTTGAAGTCTGTGAACAAAATATTAGCAAACTCAACTTGTCTAAAATACTCCCGAATGAGTTCTTTGGCGATCTCTGGATTTCTGGTCAAATTCAACCAATATTGATCCAACGCTCTTTTTTTATCCTCCGCTATCAATAGAGATTCATGCTCCCTTCTAGTAGAAATATATGTCACCATGTCCACCATTTCATCCCAATCTTTCACTTTAGGATAAGCATCATGGGTGGTTCGGATCAAAAGGCCAGTGGACTTACTCGTATCCTGCTGGAAAAAGAAATATCCCTTTTCATCAAGTTCATGAGGAACATTGGAAAGAAAATCCCCTTTGTCTTTGACTTCTAATTCCCTTGGAACCGGTGCCGGTTTGGTTTCCATGGGTGGATAAGGTATTTCAAAATCCATAGGATAAAAGAAACTATGGATGCTAGGCCCTGCTAAGCTTTTAAATAGCAGCGCTTCACCAGCGGGTAAGTAGTTTTGATCAAAAGGAACTCCATTGGCATAGTATGCACCAAAACTGGGGTGATCAAATACAAATGGACTTTTGAGATCTATATGATAATTATATTCATCTCCCTGACGGGTGTCTAAGGCAGTGAAAAGCAAAATGGCCTGTTCTTGACTCTCAGGAATCTGGATTTCTTTCTCAAATACCCAATGCCTGTCGGTGTCATATTTCAAATCTTCAGCAATGAGAATATTTACTTCCTCAGGTTTGATTGCTGTTTGGTAGCCATCAGCCAAGGCATATGAAAAGCTGTAAGTATTAAAGTTGGGTTGATCTTCAATTTTCTCCACTATCATCTGAGCCAAAAAAGTGGAGGAACTCTTTTTTTGAGGGATGATTTTCAAAGCCAACCTTGAATATCTGGAATATCGAAGGGCTTGATTATAATCGGCTAATCTTTTCTGGGAAAATGAGGGAAGCGCACATAGAAATGCCAGTGCGAAAAAAATTGAAAGTTGAATGGTCTTTTGCTTCATTGGGTGTTATCTCTGGTTTTAAAAATTAACCTTACTTTTGCCAAAATAGTAAAATTTTACATGGCTACCTATACAACGGAAATCGCCTCGGACAAGTTGGTTAGCGATAATCCTATTCACCAACGATTATTGAAGGCATACATTGCAGCAAAACCCTGGATCAGTGGAAATCTCTTAGAAATAGGCTGTGGAGAGGGCAGAGGAGTTGAAACTTTATTGCCCATGGCTGACAGTTATGTTGGCTTGGATAAGATAGGTGAAGTGATCGCAGACTTGCAAAAGAAATTTCCCGGAGTTGATTTTAGGCAGGCAGTTATTCCCCCTTTTGAAGGATTTGAGGATGAGTCTTTTGATACAATTGTAAGCTTTCAGGTGATAGAGCATATCCAGAATGACCGGTTGTTTTTACAGGAAATTTACCGAATGCTAAAGTCTGGAGGTAAAGCCATAATTTCAACTCCTAATAATACCCATACACTTTCCAGAAATCCATGGCATATCAGAGAATATGTTCCTCAGCAACTCATTGATTTAAGTGCTGGAATATTTGACAAAGTGGAGGCAAAAGGAATTGGTGGCAATGAGAAAGTTTGGACCTATCATGAAGCCAACCGTCAATCTGTACAGAAAATCATGCGTTTTGATATTTTTGATCTCCAATACAAATTACCTACATGGATACTTCGAATGCCTTATGAAATCCTCAATAGGATGAATCGCAATAAATTGCATCAACAACAAGGTGATTCAGTAGTGCAAATCACCCATAAGGATTATCCTCTGGTGGATGATCCTAAAAAAGGGTTGGATCTCTTCTATATTCTGTGGAAAAAATAAAAATGGCCGGGATCTTTAAAATACCCGGCCATTTTTTTTAATCTCTTCGCTGCAGTCTGCTAGGACCTTGACTTTCGGTTCCCAACAAAGAGTTAAGTCTTAAACTCAATTCTTGAGCTTTATCCTGATAGCCTCTTTCCTCCAATAAAGGAATAAAGTACTTGACCATCTCAATAGAGATCATCATCTCTCTATCATAATCTCTATTTTCCGCAGTATAGTATTCTATCATGTCCAGAGATCGGTTGGAAATCTTATCGATAATATCCAGAGCTTTCTCTTCTTCTCCTACTTCAAAGAACAAAGGAACAGACTGCCCACTGGATAGATCGTATGGAATTGCTTCATTTGGCATGACTTCCAATCCATAATTCAGAAGATTAGCAGCTTTTTCCATATCATCCTGATCCAATAAGGCCATGACAATACTGTTGATGGCACTTCTATGGTTGGAGGCAAATCTTCTATATTCTTCATCCAAATAAGCATTTGGATTATTCATGCCACGGAAGGCAAACTCGTTCATGTAATTTTCATAAGCCAAATCAGCGTTGACCAATTCCTCTCTTACATAGCCAGGCTTGCGTATAGGCAGTAGACGATAGGTCAAACCTTCCATCACTACATGTTCTTCCAAGTTAACTCCAATTGTAGCCAAGGAGGTATTGTTGAAATAAATCGGGCGTTCCCAATTATTGGTAACGATCAGATCAATCAACATCATAGTTCCTTTGGTTACATAGTTTCCTTTGACCTGAAGATTAATCTGCGGAGCGAATAAAGGTTCGAATTGCTCTGGAATGATATCCTTGCTGAATACGGAGGCACTATCCACTTCCAAAATCAAATTTCTGGATGGAACCATGTTGACTTGGCTTTTTCCTCCTGTCTTCATTTTCAGAAGGTCAGAACCTGAGTTCAAAAGTTTGAGATATTCTCTCGCACTGATAGCATCCAGTCCATCTCTTTCCATGACAAATAGCACATCATTGGTTCCTTTTTGGTATCGCTCTGGAGCGAGTGAGAAAGGTAGGGCATCAGACTCATTGACCGGACGGTTCATTTGGTCCACATACCAGTCAGTATCGAAGTAACTCAATACGATGACTCTGACATCAGTTCTAAAGCCTTCCACTTCCTGCACATACCAAAGCGGGAAGGTGTCATTATCTCCACCAGTAAATAAAATCGCGTTTGGAGCACAGGAAGCCAAGAAGTTTCTTGCTGCATCCACAGAGAAATAACGTCCTTGTCTGTTATGGTCATCCCAGTTTTCTACAGCCATCAAGCCCGCAACTGGGAGGGTAATCAAGGTTGCGATTATTCCAGCAGTTGCCAGATTTTTGGTGAATTTGCCGATTCCATGAGCAATGGCTAATACTCCCATTCCAGCCCAAATAGCAAAAGCATAAAAGCTACCCACATAGATATAATCTCTTTCACGAGGCTCTACTGGTGGGGAATTCAGGTAGAGTACCAATACTACCCCCATCATCAGGAATAGCATAAGGTTGACATAAAAGGATTTAGGATCCGCTTTTGCCTGGAAAAATAATCCTATGATTCCCAGTAAGAGCGGGAGCATTAAGTAATTATTATGTGCTTTGTTTTCTGTGATGTATTCCGGGAATTTATCAGAAAATGCATCAGTGATCCCTATCCAAGGAGCATCCGTAAAGTCACTTTCTCTTCCGGAAAAATTCCACATGAAATAGCGGAAATACATATGTCCCAGCTGATGGCTGAGCATAAAGTAAATATTGTCTCCGAATGTAGGTTGTTGACCTTCTCTAAGCCCAAGTTTTTGTCTATAAATTCTTTTGTGGTTTTCCTGAGTAGAGTAAATCCTAGGCAGAATGGTTGTCTTTTCAGGGTTATAAGTGTTTTTCAACTCATAATCAGCTATCTCATATTTGTCTTTGCCTTTTCTGTATACTGGGGCTCCTTCTTCCTGATCGATTAGCTCAGCAGTAAAATATTGTCCGTGAATCAAAGGTCTATAGCCGTATTGCTCTCGCTTGAGATAAGAAACGTAGCTAATAATATCTTTTGGAGCATTTTCATTAATCACTGGATCCTGATTAGCCCGGATTACAATCAAAGCATAGGAACTATAGCCGATGAGGATAAATATTAATGAAAGCAAAATGGTATTTAACCCTGCTAGAACCTTGTTTCTAGAGTATCGATAAGCCACAAAAAGGATAGCGAAGAAGGCTAAGGAAAAGAAAATGATTCCTGAACCGAAAGGAAGACCTAGGCTATTGACAAAAAAGATCTCAGTGGAACCTGCTAAGCTAGGAAGCCCGGGTATGATAAAATTATTAATTACTACCAATGCTACACCGCCGAAAAAGAACGCAATCACAGCCCCCTTCAAATTTGGCTTTTCGTATTTTTTGAAATAGTAAATCAATGCCAAAGCCGGTAGTGTCACCAAGTTAAGCAAGTGGACCCCGATTGAAAGACCTACTAGATAGGCGATCAAAATCATCCATTTGTTCTCCTCACGAGGATCTTTGACCACATCCCACTTCAATACAGCCCAAATTACAATCGCCGTGAAAAAGGATGACATGGCATAAACTTCTGCTTCTACTGCTGAAAACCAGAAACTGTCTGAAAATGTGTAAATAAGAGAACCTACGATACCTGCACCCATCAAGCTGATGGTTTCCCCTTTAGACTCTTGACCTTCCTGTATTTTGAAAAGTTTTCTTCCAAATAGCGTAATAGACCAAAACAAGAATAAAATGGTGAAACCTGAGAATACAGCACTTCCCACATTCATCCAGTAAGCAATTTCCAGTTCGTTACCGAATGCCAAAAAGCTGAACATTCTATAAACCAGAAGGAAAAAAGGAGCTCCTGGAGGATGGGGAACCTGAAGCTTGTAGGATACAGCTATAAATTCTCCCGGATCCCAAAAACTTGCCGTCTCCTCGACGGTCAACACGTAGACCAAAGTGGCTACCAAAAAAACCACCCAGCCGGTGACATTATTGATTTGCTTGAAATTGAGCATTAATAAGGTAATTTTGACGGACGAAAATATAAAATTTATTCCCAAGTCAGGGTTTTTTAGCACTTTTTAAAAGTCTGACCTGTTTCTTCTAAGTGATAAACATTACCGACTTTGACAAAGCGGTCATTTTATCTTTGTTTAGAAATTTAAAATAGCGCTGATATGACAAGCAAACCAAAGACATTTCAGGAATTAATCAATGGAGAAACTCCTGTTTTAGTGGATTTTTTCGCTACTTGGTGTGGTCCTTGTAAAATGATGCAACCCATCTTAGAAGTTACAGCCAAGCAAGTGGGAGAAAAAGTGAAAATAATTAAAGTAGATGTGGACAAAAATCCTCTTGCAGCCAGTTCTTATCAGGTAAGAGGTGTTCCCACTTTGATCCTATTCCAAAAAGGCCAAATCCTTTGGAGGGAATCTGGAGTAGTTCCTGCCCACCAATTGACTCAAATTATTGAAAAAAATGTCACAAAAACTGCCTAAGCCAGTGTGACAAAAGTCATTTTATACCCATGATTGGATCTCTAATTTTGATCCATCATTTGAAAAAAGAACAAAAATAAAATTATGAAAATAGAACAGATTTATACCGGATGTCTAGCCCAAGGGGCTTACTATATCGAATCTGATGGTGAAGCAGCTGTGATAGATCCATTGAGAGAAGTTCAGCCCTATATCGAAAAAGCCGAGCGCAGAAATGCTAAAATCAAATATGTTTTCGAAACACACTTTCATGCTGATTTTGTTTCGGGACATAAGGATTTAGCTGCTAAAACAGGAGCCAAAATCGTCTATGGTCCAACGCCTATGAAAATGGGTTTTGAAGCTATTATTGCGGAAGACAATCAGGAATTTCAGATTGGGAAGGCAAAAATTAAAGTTATTCATACTCCGGGTCATACAATGGAGTCCTCCTGCTATTTACTATTCAACGAGGAAGGTAAGCCGGAAGCTATTTTTACAGGAGATACCTTATTTATTGGTGACGTAGGAAGACCTGATCTCGCTCAAAAAGTTGTGGAGGATTTAACTCAGGACAAGCTGGCAGGACACCTTTATGAATCTTTGAGAAATAAAATCATGCCACTACCGGATGATTTGATTGTTTATCCCGCTCATGGGGCCGGATCTGCCTGTGGCAAGAATATGAGTAAAGAAACATCTGATACCTTGGGAAATCAAAAGAAGACCAATTATGCGCTTCAAGAAATGACCAAAGAGGAATTTATCAAAGAGGTTATTACTGGCTTGACTCCGCCGCCTGCCTATTTCCCTCAAAATGTGATGTTGAATATACAGGGCTACGACAGTATTGATGAGGTATTGGAAAGAGGTGTTAAGCCACTTTCTCCAGAGGAGTTTGAGACTGTGGCAAACGAGACAGGAGCATTGATTTTGGATACAAGAGCTCCACAGGTGTTTAACAAAGGATTTATCCCCAACTCAATTAATATTGGAATAGATGGTTCATTCGCTGTATGGGTTGGTGCCATGATTCCTGATGTTAAACAGGAGATCCTGGTAGTTGCGGAAGAGGGCAGAGAAGAAGAAGTAATCACTAGACTGGCAAGAGTAGGCTATGATTATTCTTTAGGATACTTAAATGGCGGATTTGCCAGCTGGAAAAAATCCGGTAAAGAAATAGATAGCATCACTTCCATCAGCGCAGCTGAATTGGCAAAAATCCAAGAAGCTGACCCTAATGTCCCTATTCTGGATGTGAGAAAGAATTCCGAATTCCTTTCAGAGCATATCAAAGGTGCTGAAAATGCTCCTTTAGATTATATCAATGAGAGCATGCTGAAAGTAGATAAGAATAAAACCTATTACGTGCACTGCGCAGGAGGTTATAGATCTATGGTATTCAACTCTATTTTGAGAGCTAGAGGGTATGATAATCTGATTGATGTGGATGGTGGTTTTAAAGCTATCAAGGAATCAGGAAAATTTGAAGTAACAGACTATGTTTGCCCAACTACCTTGTTGTAAACCAGTCTTTCTTCCAAAGAAAATGGCAAGCCTTCGAGCTTGCCATTTTTCATTTAAAGGAAACCCATGTGATCAAAGTCACTGATATATGTTAAGGTTACTTACCACATTTGTACTGGTTTTATTCTTGGGTCTTCATGCATTTGAGTTAAAGGCTCAACATGAAACTCCATCGGTTGAAACTGAAAAAACAGATCAAAAGCTATTTGGGCAAATCCTGAAGAGTGGCTCTTTTGAATTTCATTTGAGGTCTTTTTACATGACCACAATCAATCAAGGGGCATTGACAGACTATTCAACCTGGGGTACAGGAGCTGGGCTGGGTTATTTCTCGCCTCGATGGAAAGGATTTGGAATTGGATTTAGTGGGTTTTTCGTCTTTAGACATTTCGAAAATAATATCATTGCCAAGGACCCACTAACTGGAAAGTCAAATCGATATGAACTGCTCCTCTATGATGTGCACCATCCAGAAAACCACAAGGATATGGATAGATTGGAAGAGTTCTACCTTTCTTTCGAAAAAGAAAATATCTCTGCATGGTTTGGAAGACATCACTTTGAAAGTCCATTATTAAATGCTTCAGATAATATAATGAGACCCAATTTGTTCAGTGGACTTTCAGTGGATTGGAAAGTAAATAATTGGAAAGTCAGTGGAGCTTGGTTCTCTCATGTGATATCGAGAGGATCTTTGGAATGGCTGCCAGTAGAAGAGTCCTTTGGATTTTTCGATTCAGGTAGGCATCCATTGGAGTCTGTGAAAGAGTATGACCAAGAGGTGGATTCAAAAGGAATTGGCGTTTTGGGGGTTGAATATGAGGGAAGAACCTGGTCCGTAGAGTCTTGGAATTATCTTTCTGAGAATGTGTTTGGGCTCACTATGTTACAATTGAATGGTAAATCCCCATCCCATCATGGATGGAACTGGATTTGGGGTGTTCAAGCCTTTTATCAGGAAGCGATCAATGATGGGGGGAATCCTGATCCCGATCTTACATACATATTGCCAAATGAAAATTCTTCAGGATTTGGGGCGAGAGCGGGAATGAATTGGCCAAATACAAGTGTTTCCATTAATTATCTGGGAATCTCTAATTCTGGAAGATTTCTTTTCCCTAGAGAATGGGGGAGGGAACAATTCTTTGTTACGCTTCAAAGAGAAAGATTTGAAGGCCTGGGAGGTGCAAATGCAGTAATGTTACAGCTTGATAAGGAGGTGGTGAAAGATAAATTTAAAATGAGCTTTGGGGCATCACATGTCAAAACTCCTGGGATTGACAACCTTGCTTTAAACAAATATGGAATCCCAAATTACATCCATTTCACAGGCTTATTGGACTATAAGTTTGACGGCTTCTTTCAAGGTTTGGACTTACAGTTTCTAGTTGCTTTGAAGAAGGAAAATTCTGAAAAGGAAATCCCCTTAGAATATGTGATCAATCGGATTAATATGGCGAATTTGAACTTGATTTTGGATTATAGGTTTTAATAAAAAATAGATAAAATGAATGAATTTATAGAATGGGTTTCACAACCTTGGCCTTGGTACGTGGCAGGTCCTTTAATAGGATTGACAGTGCCCGCCTTACTTATTTTGGGGAATAAAACCTTTGGGATTTCTTCCTCATTGCGTCACGTCTGTGCAATGTGTGTACCTGCGGGAATTCCCTTCTTTACCTACAATTGGAAGAAAGAAATCTGGAATCTACTCTTTGTGATTGGGATATTAATAGGAGGCTTTGTAGCCACTTCTTATTTATCCAATCCGGAAATCATCAAAATCTCTGAGGCTACACAGTCAGACTTGGCTGCTTTGGGTATTACAGATTATTCCAGCCTCTTGCCTGTGGAGATCTTTTCTTGGCAGAATCTCTTTACGGCCAAAGGCTTGGTGTTCTTTGTTATTGGAGGGTTTCTAGTAGGTTTTGGAACTCGCTATGCGGGTGGATGCACCTCCGGACATGCAATTATGGGAATCAGTTCCCTGCAATGGCCTTCATTGGTAGCTACTATTTTCTTTATGATTGGTGGATTTTTGATGACTCATTTATTACTGGAGCCATTGATGAAAATTGTAGGATTTTAATTGAAAAAAGACATGAAAGTTATAGATAAGAAAACTGTAGTAGAGGATCCAAATTGTGTAGCACCAAATCTACGAGAGGATCATGATAAGGGGTTAGAATTACTGAAATATGTGATTTTAGGGGTGTTATTTGGGATTGTTTTTGTCAAGGCTGAAATCATTTCTTGGTTTAGAATTCAGGAAATGTTTAGGCTTCAGTCCTTTCATATGTATGGAGTGATTGGCTCAGCGATTGTCACTGGAATCATATCTATCCAGATTATCAAGCGATTCGGGATCAAAACCATTCATGGAGAAAAAATCAATATTCCAACCAAGGAGTTTAGAAAGGGACAAATTATCGGAGGTTTTATCTTCGGTTTAGGCTGGGCTATTACAGGAGCATGTCCAGGGCCATTATTCGCACAGATTGGTAGTGGATTTACAGTAGTAGGTATTACCCTGATTTCGGCAATTGCAGGAACTTGGGTTTATGGAAAGTTTGCTGATAAGCTACCTAACTAAGCCCTATATAAATATTAAAAGCCGTGGGAATTGATGTCTCCACGGCTTTTTTGTGTCCTATAACTTTCAATTAGTTCTATTTATAAGACCCTTTAATAGCGTATAATTTTATAGGTTTTAGGAGTAATACAGATTTGATATCCGGTAAAATTTTCAATCGAATACTTTTTTAATAATAAACCGAATCATCAATATTATACAGGCTAGGATCGACCCCACTATTACAAATTCCATACAACAGATTTTCACTTAAAACCAAGCAAATCCTAAATAGTTTTTCCGCTCCTAGGGTTTCCACAAGTTTATTTCTTTGAAACTTCTTTACTTTGGGATGCCTATTCAACTTATTTCAACTCATGAACCCATTGGTTAAACGTAGAATCGCCCTGGGAAGCCTTTTCTTTTTTATAGGGCTTTGCTTTGCTAGTTGGGCAGCAAGGATTCCCGACATCCAAGCAAAATTTGATCTTTCTGAAGGACAGTTAGGGACTTTGTTGTTGTTTTTGCCCATAGGTTCCATTTTGGGATTGCCTATCGCCGGTTGGTCAGTACATGAGTTTGGAAGCAGAAGAGTGATTTTAACCGGAAGCTTTATTTACGCTATTTCTCTTCCATTAATAGGATTAAGTCCCACCACCTGGATTTTAGTGATGGTATTGATTCTGTTTGGCCTAATGGGAAATATCATGAATATAGCTTTGAATACTCAGGCTTTAGACTTGGAAGATCAGATGGGAAAAAGCATCCTGGCTTCTTTTCATGGCCTCTGGAGCTTGGCTGGATTTACCGGTGCAGGAATTGGAGCCGCCATGATATTTCTTGATTTCAATCCTACTCAACATTACCTGCTGGTAATGACTCTATCATTTGTCATTATTTTCTTGGCTCATAGTTATGTGGTCAAAGAGAAAAAACGGGATGATTCAGGCGGATTAGTTCTAAAAAAGCCAGATAATCTACTATTAAGAATTGGCTTGATAGCCTTCCTTGGTATGATGACCGAGGGCTGTATGTTTGACTGGAGCGGAGTTTATTTTAAAAAAGTACTGGTTGCGGATCCGAGTTTGGTGAGCTTGGGATATGTGGCTTTTATGGGGACTATGGCCTCTGGTAGATTTATTTCAGATAGGCTGGTTCAACGCTTTGGAAAAGTGCCTGTAATTAGAGTTAGTGGCTTGTTGATATTTCTAGGTCTCCTACTTTCCGTCTCGATCCCGACATTGCCTTTTGCTACGCTTGGATTCTTTATAGTTGGATTCGGAGTTTCCTCTATCATTCCTGTTTCCTATAGCATAGCAGGAAGGTCCAAGCAGTTTGCTCCCAGTGTCGCTTTGGCCTTGGTTTCTACGATTTCGTTTTTCGGATTTTTGATAGGGCCTCCAATGATTGGATTTATTGCGGATTTATTCAGCCTGAAAATCTCATTTGCTCTCATAGCAATGAATGGATTAGGAATCGCGCTCTTGGCATCCATTCGAAAAGATGTTTTTTATCCTTCTCAAGTAAGCGAAACGCTATGAGTTACCCCGAGAATTTTCAATTCAGAAAGGAATTTGAAATCAACTCCTTCATGGTCAGCCCCAATGGTACGCTTCGTGTTAAATCCTTGGCAGATTTACTTCAGGAGATCGCTTGGAAGCATGCTGATTCTGAAGATTTTGGGAGAAATCTCATGGAGAGTCAGCAAATGTGGGCCTTATCCAGGTTTGAATTTAAAATTTTCAAGCTGCCCAAATGGGGAGATGAAATTGAAGTATTCACAGGTGGAAGAGGGGTTGAAAAGTTTTTTGCCTTTCGGGAATTCTTAGTAAGAGATAAATCCGGGAATATTTTGGTTCGAGCTATGAGTTCCTGGCTGCTTTTAGATCTGCGAACCAAAAGGATACAAAGGCCCGATCAGGTTTTGCCAGCTCAAGTATTTGATCCGCAGTTAAAGCCGGATTGGCAGCCTCCAAAAATACTAGTGGAAGGAGAGGAGATTTTCTCTTGCTCTCTTCAGGTAAAGCACTCTGATTTAGACTTATATAATCATGTGAATAATACCAGCTATATCCGTTGGGTGGAGGATTGTTGTCTGGAATTAGGGATGCAAATTATCGAGGAGCTTAGCATCAATTATCAATCGGAGTGTAAACTTGGGGATCAGTTGAATCTCATGGTTTACGAATTTTCAGGAGAGTTTTTATTGAAAGCCGTACTAGAAGATAAAGTCTGTTTCACAGCGAAGTGTAAGGGAAAGAGAAAATGAGAGGTGTTTTTCAATTCCTTTGCTTAACTTGATTTGGATGTGATGCAAGTCACAGGAATTCAGTGGATAAATCCTGCATTTTTGTAAAGAATCAAGCATCTTATGAATCAGTTAGGAAAACCTTTTTTACAAATCATTTCTCTGTTGTTAGGCTTATTGGCATTGGCTACTGCTTTGGTAGCAATGGTTGGAGGTATTGTTTTAATTTCTTCAGCAGGAATTCAACTACCATCTCTGAAAAACACGAATCCTGAAACTTCCTTGCAGACTGAAGTTGCTGAAGTCAAACCCAAGTATTTAGAAGATCCAGCAGGAATGTGGGTGGCTCCTGATTGGTCTAAGGTAGAATTAGAGCCAAATGCTGAAGAAATCAAGTACGGCAGGGATTTGATCGCAAATACTGCTGAGTATTTAGGGCCCAACGGGAAGGTGAGAAAAATGTCCAATGGACTCAATTGTCAAAACTGCCACCTACAGGCTGGTACGGTTCCCTTAGGAAATAACTATTCAGCCGTGGCATCTACTTATCCAAAAGTCAGATCACGCTCCGGAAAATCAGAGGATATTCCCAAGAGGATCAATGATTGTTTTGAGCGCAGTTTGAATGGAGGCACATTGGAATCAGACTCCAAGGAAATGATTGCTATGGTAGCATATATGAATTGGGTAGGGAAGGATGTTCCAAAAGGAGAGAAGCCCAAAGGGGTTGGTTTGTATGAGGTTCCTTTGTTGGACAGAGCAGCAGATCCGGAAAAAGGGAAAAGTATTTACATCAATCAATGTCAAAGCTGCCATGGCCCAGAGGGTCAAGGTTTGGCTAAGCAAGATGGCAGTGGATATATCTATCCTCCTTTATGGGGTTCGAATAGCTACAATCAGGGAGCAGGATTATTTCGACTCTCTAGGTTTGCGGGTTATGTCAGAGCCAATATGCCCTTGGGAGCAACTTTTGAAAACCCGCTTATATCAGATGAAGAAGCCTGGGATGTGGCAGCCTATGTCAATAGCATGGAAAGGCCATCCAAAGATTTAAGTCAAGATTGGCCTGATATTTCCAAAAAACCTATGGATCATCCATTTGGACCATATAGTGACAGTTTCCCTGAAGTGCAACATAAATTTGGTCCGTTCAAACCTATCACTGAAGCAAAGTCCAAGTCGGAATGAAACTGACCACATTGGTTTTATTTTGGATTCTTCCATTAGGACTGAATGCGCAAGATTCTACCCAAAAGCTGAGTTTTCAGCCAACTATTCATGTTCGAAGTTTTTGGATGAGTACTTCTTACCAAAAAGACTTCAAAGATGATTTTGCATGGGGTAATTCTCTGAGTCTGGGCATAAAGTCCAATTATCTTCAAAAATGGTATTTCCGAGCATCTATCAGAGGTTTTTTGAATACTTGGAGCTCGGATATATATGCCAATGATCCCTTGACCAATAGAGATAACCGATATGAAACTGGATTATTTGATCTATTAAATAGGGGAGATAAAGCCTTTTTATCTTTTGAAAATCTATCCTTAGCTTATAAGTCTACCAAATGGGAGATTGAAATCGGAAGGATGGGAGTCAATACTCCATGGATCAACCCTCAAGATGGTCGATTGGCACCTACTCTGATGGAAGGTTTAAGGCTTGGTTTCAATCCAAGTTCCGATTGGAAAGTTTCTGGCTGGTTTATTCATAGATTGAGAGTTCGTGGAACTAAGGACTGGTTAAGGCCGGGAGAAACTGTCGGTATTTTCCCAGTTGCCCGAGATGTGAATGGTCTTCCGTCTCAATATTTCAATAACACGGAGAGCCGGTCTATACTCATCTCAGAGGTAGAAAAAGAATCCGAATGGGGTACTTTTAATTTTTCGAATACCTGGGCTGCTCATTTATTCTCTACTTATTGGTTCCAATGGGAAAGGGATTGGAATCGAGAGGAAAAGACTTCCTTTTTTTTCACTGGCTTACAGCTAGGTTTCCAACATGGAATCCGAAATGGGGGGAATGATAATCCCTTATTGGCATTCAAAGATCCTTCTGACCAAAATTGGGTCGTTTCTACGAGAGTTGGATGGAAGAATTCCAAAGTAGAAGCACATTTGAATACAAGCATCCTGAGAGGTAAAGGGAGGTGGCTTAGTCCAAGAGAGTGGGGGAAGGATGCCTGGTATACATTTATACCCAGAGAAAGAAATGAAGGCTATGAGAGTTTGGAGGCATTGACAGCTTATTTTTCATTTCAATATCGAAGAAATATCCAACTATTCGGCCATATGGGCTTTCACTGGCTTCCAGATATTGGTGATCCATTAGCTAATAAATACGCTTTTCCTTCCTATAGGCAAGTGAACTTGGGAGTCAAATTCCATCCTAAAAATTACCAAAAATTGGATTTTCAGATATTGGTCATGAATAAAGAAGCTTTGGGGTCACAAAACCTCAGCCCTACCCAACGCTATAATAAGGTTGAAATGATTCACCTAAATATCATAGCAAATTGGAGTTTAAACTGAATTAAGGTCTGTTCCGGTCAAAAAAACTGAATATCAATATTTTGGAGGATTCTACCCAATTGGATGTTTTTCTAATAAATTAGGAAATACCGAAACTTCTCCTCACCTTTGATGCGGATTCAAAAAAGGGACAAGCCCTTTAGAATTCAAAAAAATAATTTAGCGTTGATATTCAACCTGCTTAAGTAGCAAATTTCAGAGTTCCTCCCTTGCAAAGGTTTTAATTCTCTTCTTTCTACTTTTTTAATGGACGGTCATAGGACCGATAAATTAAAACCTGCAGCGAAATTCCCCCGGGAACAACTTTACCTTCTTAATTAACAGTTTATTAAAACAGTAAGATTCTCAGAGTCAGTTTTATCTGAATTCTCCAAAACCCTTCGAAAAAGAGTTTATAACCATTTTGAAACTACCCAGCAGTCCAAATACGGAAATGCTGAGATGGTATTTAAAACCGTTTTTTTACTCTCTCTCTACATTGTGCCCATCGCATTAGTGATTTTGGGCGTTGCTCAAACCACCTTTCAACTTTACGCTTGCTTTGTTTTAGCAGGATTAGGGATGGCAGGTGTAGGAATGGGAGTGATGCATGATGCCAATCATGGTTCTTATTCCAAAAACCCTACCGTCAACAAATGGGTAGGTTACACTTTAAACTTGGTAGGAGCTAGCTCCACAGTTTGGAAAATCCAGCATAATGTTTTGCATCATAGCTTTACCAATATTGACGAGCATGATGACGACATCAATGCACCCTTTTTCCTAAGATTTTCTCCAAGCGCGAAGAAAAATTTCCTGCATAAATTCCAGCATTTATATGCTTGGATCTTTTATTCTCTATCCACCATATCTTGGGTTACCGCCAAAGATTTCATTAGACTGACTCGTTATCACAAAATGGGACTGGTTAAGGGAGAGAATGCGTATAGAAACAATATATTCAAATTGATCGCCTGGAAATTGGGCTATTTCATTGTAGCCTTGGGATTACCCTTGTTATTTGCTCCGTTCTCTGCAGGTCAAATCATATTAGCATACATCGTAATGCACGCTGTGACAGGTTTTGTAATTACCATGGTTTTTCAAACTGCTCATATTGTACCTGAAGTGGAATTCCCTCTTCCTAATAGTGAAGGAATCGTGGAAGGTGAGCGTATGCTACATCAATTGGCTACTACCTGTAATTTCGCCCCAAATTCCAGAGTTTTGGAATGGTTTATAGGTGGACTCAATTATCAAGTCGAACATCATTTATTCCCTGATATCTGCCATGTGCATTATCGGGATATTTCAAAAATTGTAAAAGCAACGGCTGAGGAATACCAGATTCCTTACTATTCAAAGCCTAATTTTTTTGGGGCAGTATATGATCATTTTAGAATGCTTTATCTCTTGGGGAATAGCCCTGAGTTAGAGCCAGTAAAAGCCTAACATTATGAATCCGAATAACAGACCAAAACCAAATAGGGACAAGAGCAGAAATGCACGTCCTGTCGGTAGAACATCGCCTAAACAAGGCAAGCAGGCCAAAGTGTCCAAATTGGATCCAAGGCTATTGGTGAAGACAGCTTCACCGAGCAGTAAAACAGATTTTAAATCTGAAACCACTTTCTCTGATCTACCTATCGGTGCTCAGTTGAAGAAAAACCTGACCTTGAAAGGGTATACAACCTTGACAAAAATTCAGGATCAGTCTCTACTTCCACTTTTGGAAAAAAGAGATTTAATGGGAATATCTAATACAGGTTCGGGTAAAACCTGCGCTTTCTTAATACCTATCATTGAGCATGCTTTAGCAAACCCTCATGATTTCAAGGCATTGATCGTGACTCCGACTAGAGAGTTGGCGCTTCAGATTGAGGAAGAGTTTAAGAGCCTGACCAAAGGCATGAATTTGAGATCTGCCACCTTCATTGGAGGCACAAATATTAATTCTGACGAAAAATCCTTGCATAGACATCCGCAGATTATTGTGGGTACTCCTGGAAGATTGTTGGATTTATATGGTAGAAGATTACTCAAGCTCAACATGGTCAAAACACTCGTCTTGGATGAGTTTGACAGAATGTTGGATATGGGTTTCGTAAACGATGTGAAGAAGTTGGTAGCGCCTATGAATCAAAGGAGCCAGACTATGCTTTTCAGTGCGACTCTAGACCCTGATCAATCAGTATTGATCAAAAGCCTTTTGAATAATCCAGTTGAAGTAAAAGTAAATAGTGGAGGCAACTCCAGCGAGAATGTAGATCAGGAAATTGTCCATTTGAAAGATGGTCAAGATAAGTTTACTGTTTTGCAAAATATGTTTCAAAGTGCAGAGTTGGAGCGGGTGATCATTTTCACCGAAACCAAAAGATTGGCTGATAGACTGAGTAAAAAATTAAATCAGGCAGGGATTCAATCCGGTCTGATCCACGGCAATAAATCCCAGAACTTCCGCAATAGGACTATTGAGGAATTCAAAAACGGAACCACCAGAGTATTGGTAGCCACCGACGTGGCGGCCAGAGGTATAGACGTGGCTGATGTGACCCATGTGATCAATTATCAGCTTCCCATGTCTATGGATAGTTATATCCACAGAATAGGCCGGACAGGGCGCGCCGGAAAAGCCGGTCGTGCCATCACATTTGTCAACTAAAAATTCTATATGTCAAAAAATCAAAATGCATTCATCAAAAAACAAAAAGCAGAACTTAAAAGAAGAAAACAAAAAGAAAAATTAGAGAAAAAATTAGCCCGCAAAGAACAGCCTAAAAGCGGGGATTTAGAAGACATGATGGCTTATGTCGATGAGTTTGGAAACATATCCGAAACTCCTCCGGAACCGGAGCCACCAAAAAAAGAAAGACCTAAAAATCAATATTTCAATAACAAACAACAAAGTAAAAATTAGTAATCATGAATGAAGGAACAGTAAAATTCTTTAACACAACCAAAGGTTTTGGTTTCATTACACCAGCAGACAACAGTGAAGATGTATTCGTACACCACTCAGGTCTAGTACACGAAATCCGTGAAAATGACAAAGTTACTTTTGACGTAGTTCAAGGTAAAAAAGGTGTTAACGCAGTGAACGTTAAAGTAGTAGGTTAATTCCTCCTGCTTTCAAAATAGAATCCCTGGGGCTATGCTTCAGGGATTTTTTTTTTGGAAAAATCGATCAGAAAAGGAAACTGGGAGTTTACTTCAAAGCAATCTGATTGTCTAGCCTTTCTCCTTTTTCGAATTGAGTAATATTGTCTAGGGTAGTTTTGGCTATTTGTGCCAAAGCTTCATGAGTCAAGAATGCCTGATGGCCTGTAATCAAGACATTGGGGAACGTCATCAACCTGGAGATTTGCTCATCTTCCAAAATTTGCTCAGAAAGATTTCTGAAAAATAAGTCTTCTTCCTGCTCATATACATCTATGCCCAAATAGCCTAGTTCCCGGGATTTTAAAGCCTGAATTACCGCCTTGGTTTCGATCAAAGCTCCTCTCGAGGTATTGATTAGCATGCAGTTGTTTTTCATCTGAGAGAGAGCAGTTTTGTTGATCAAGTGCTTTGTGTCGGGAGTTAAGGGGCAGTGAAGGGAAATGATATCAGACTGGGAGAATAAATCCTCTAAACTGACATATTTTACCCCTAAGTCCTTCATTTCTTCATTTTGAAATACATCAAAGGCTACAACTTCACATCCAAAACCCAATGCTATCTTACAGAAAGCCCTACCAATGGCCCCGGTGCCAATGACCCCGATAGTTTTTTTGTATAAATTAAATCCAGTGAGCCCCTCCAGAGAAAAGTTGGATTCCCTGATCCTGTTGTATGCTTTATGTGTCTTTCTACTTAGTGTCAGAATCAAGGCAAAGGCGTGTTCAGCAACTGCCTCAGGGCTGTAGACTGGTACTCTAACTACAGGAAGGTCTAAAGAACTCGCAGCTTCTAAATCTACCTGATTGTAACCGGCACAACGAAGAGCTATTAACTGAACTCCATTTTCTTTGAGGAGAGTAAGAGTATTTTTATCCAAACTATCATTTACAAACGCACAGACAGCTTCATATCCTTTTGCTAAAGGAGCTGAAAATTGGTCAAGCTTCGTCTCAAAATAGGTGATCTCGTGATGATAGTTTGCCAAGATGGAGCCAAAGCTATCTTCATCATATGACTTGGTACTAAAAAATGCAATTTTCATATGTTTATAATTTGTTTTCAAAGGTCACTACCTGTCCCGAAAATCGGGATGGAATCCCTGCCTGCCGCAGGCAGGTCGCACAGTTTCCCCGATATATCGGGGCATGCTAATGTGTTTCGTTCTCCTCGTGCTCGATTTCATGCTTTTATATTTTTACCTGATAAATTGAAAAACGCGTAACTTCTTCCTCAATTTCTGAATTTTCAGGCTCTTGAACCAAAAATTTTCCATTTCCCATTCCAAATAAAATAGTTCCGGGCACAGATGGAAGTTCTTGATTCAATTGCTTCTTATTTTTAATTAAGATCAATCTCTTTTCATTAAGGTCTGAAATAGGGCTATAAAGAGGATCTTCCGCTTTTCGATTATCATATTCAGAGGGTGTAATTCCCGTGAAATAAGAAATCAAATAAAGATCCTCATCGATTTGAATCAGGGAGATATTCCTTCCAGCCATCATTCTAAGTTGGGTGATCCTTTCATCGCTTTGTTCGATTTCGATTGGGACCGAATTATAAGTTAGAAACTCCTCATGTTTCAGGGGAATACTTCCTTTGTAATTCAAACCCGTAAGATCATAAACTTCAATTTCATCCTCTAGACCGTGTAAAACCAATAATTCGGAAGTCTTCCGGTTAATTTGAAAGGATTTGGTCATCAATTCAGGATAAAATCCTTCCGTTTGTCTGTAGACCGATTGCGCTCTATATGGGACCACAGATTTCATCTCTCCCGACTCCAGATGCAGTTTGTAGAAATTCTTTAATGTATCCCTGCCTTCCTCGTTTCTGATCAGATAATGGGCAGATAAATAATTGCTGGGGCCCACTAAAAAAAAGGTACTGTCATTTGACTCGAAATATTGAGTTTTTCCGAGAGGACCGAATGCACGGATAGGTAATGGAGACTGGATTCGTTGCTGAAATTGGGTTTGATAAGTGGAATCAAAGGCAAATAATGCAAAGGGCAATTCAGCAATCCTTAATCCATCCGGACCAAAACTCATTCCGATAGGATTCCAATTACCATAATTACCCGGACCATCTCCTTTCTTTTTAGCTCTTTGAATAATATTTCCATCCAAATCTATTTCCAGAATTTCATCTTCTACCGTTGCGTAGCCCAAATACGTTTTTTCCTGCTCGGAATAATCACTGATAATTACCCTTGTGAGATTGTTGACTTCAAAGGAGTCTATTTTCTCTATTTGAAAATCATTTTCTGAAGATTTTTCCTGTTGATTATCAGACGAACAAGCCTGCAAACCCAGTAAAACAAGAAAAATCCATAAGATATATTTGGGAGATAGAGTGGGATATTTCATTATTTAAAATATAGTTTTTCTACTTATTTATCGTTGAATTTACAATCAATTCTTGACTTTCCCAGCTAATCTTCTTTTTTCCTAATTCTGTCAAGAGTTGCTAACTTAAGCATTCCAAACTCAATCCTAATTCTATGAGAAAAAATCTGCTGTTTTGCTTGTTTATCCTAGTGTTTTCCTGTGCGGAAAAGAAAGAGGAAGTAAAAGAAATTGAAAAAGAAGTTTATAAAGAAATTACCATGGACCCTCAACCCGACTCTGTTTTAAGGCATGTTGTTTTGTTTGCTTTCAAGGAAAGTAGCAGTCCGGCCGATATCAATCAAATCATCGAGGCATTTGAAAATCTTCAGAATGAAATTCCTGAAATCAAGTCATTTGAATGGGGGCTCAACAATAGTCCGGAAAATTTGAATAAAGGCCTTACTCATGCCTTTTTTCTGACATTTCATTCAGAAGCAGACCGAGACACCTATTTGCCTCATCCATCCCATCAGAAATTCGGGGAATTGATCGGCCCTCATCTCAAAGATGTAACGGTGGTGGATTATTGGACTAAATAAGATAATCTTAATTGTAGGGGAGGCCGGATGAATTCCCCATCTTGCTTTCTCCTACAGTTAGAACCTCGGTAACCACAAAATTACTGGCTCCTCTCCAAGGGAGCATCCCATTGTATTCTTTATAGCGTAGCTCCACAAATTTGCCTGAGGCTCTTTCCAATTTTTCAGCAACTTCGGGGTCAGTTACACTAAACCTAAACTCATTGCTTTGGAGTCCGCCTGCAGTTGGACTTTGGAATCCTTCCTGTACCACACGTCCTTCGTAGGTTTTAAACAGGACTCCCTTTTTCACAAAATAATTCAATGAGCCAGCTTTTACACCTTCACCGAAGACAAATAAAAACTTGTACCAAAAGATAGCTCCTAATATGAGAACAAGGATTAATCCGAAAATCCACCCGAATTTTTTCATAATATTTAATTTTCAACTTCTAATATAAGCAGTGATTTTATCTAAAAAATAGAAAGACAAAATAAAACCTAGCAAGTGTTTTCGTGTTTTTAAATCATGCAGGAAGATTTATTTCAAAAAAGTGGACAAAATTTATTACCCTTTCAAGGTGAGGTAAGGTACTATCCTGACTTTATTCGATGGGAGAAGGCTTCTGAATTGTACCGGCGCTTGGAAAAAGAAATCGAATGGAAACAAGAGCCTATTCGCCTTTTTGGGAAAACAATCCTACAGCCAAGATTAACTGCCTTGTATGGAGATCCCGAAAAATCATATAGTTATTCTGGGATTACCATGAATCCAATTCCGTGGAATAATACCCTTCGTGAAATTAAGTTTCAGATTGAAAAATTAAGTATGGAATCTTTCACACATGTGCTGCTTAATTTTTATCGGGATGGAAAAGACAGCATGGGTTGGCATAGGGATAATGAGGCCAGTTTGGGACGAAATCCGACCATAGCCTCAATCAGTTTGGGGGAAACTAGGAATTTTCAGCTGAGGCATTACGAGGATAAAAAAATAAAATTGAATATCCCTTTAAATTCCGGAAGCTTATTGATCATGGGAGGGGAGAGTCAACATTTTTGGGAGCATCAAATTCCCAAAAGTAAAAAAGTAAGTAAAGGAAGAATTAACCTGACCTTTCGAAAATTAATTTAAAATATTACTTGTTCTTTCAACATGTTGAGATATTCAAACGGAAGTGGCTTTTCGATATAATCTATCACGCTTGAATATTCCATGGCTTTATTTTTATCAGCTACATTGACAGATGAGCTAATCAAAATCACCTTTATTTTTTCTGGAATATTTTTGTTTTCAATGAAATCCAAAACACCCCATCCATCAATTGTTTTCATGTAAATATCCAAGAACAGAAGGTGGTTTTTATCCATGTTTTCTTCCAAGAAACGGATTGCGTCATATCCATCTTCAAATTTCAAAGGGGTTTGATGGAAGTCGGATTTCTTTGCCAAGACATCATGGATGAACAAGAAGTTAGGGTCGTCATCTACGATTATTAAGTTAAAATTGGCCATCAAATGGGTAAGTAGTGAAAGGTCGGAGTTGGGTTCCGTGGTGATATTAATAAGATTTATTTATTCAAATAATAAATTATGAAAAATAATTCCGAATTATTCATCAAAAATATAAAAAAAAAGCCCCGATTTGAACGGGGCTGAAGATTAATTAACTAGCCAAATAAATTCGCCATATCCCTCTTTTTCCATTTGGGACTTGGGGATAAACTTCATCGCTGCAGAATTCATACAGTATCTCAATCCGGTAGGCTCTGGTCCATCATAGAAAACATGTCCTAAATGGCTATTGCCTAACTTGCTTCGAACTTCCACCCGAATCATTCCCAAGGTCTTATCAACTGGTTTGTCTATAATCCTAGCATCGATTGGTTTGGTGAAGCTTGGCCATCCTGAACCTGACTCATATTTGTCCTTAGAACTGAATAAAGGAGCTCCTGATACTATGCATACATAAATCCCAGCCTCCTTATTTCCATTGTACTCATTTTGGAAAGCATATTCAGTTGCATCTTCCATAGTCACCTCATACTGTAAATCAGTTAATGTAGCTTTCAGCTCTTCTTTTGATTTAGCTGGGTATTCTTCTTGGCTTAATTCTGGCCAATGCTTTTTGATAAAAGCATCCCTGCCACTTCCTGTTCTGTAGGAATAATAATCCTGAGGCTTTTTCTTATAATAATCTTGATGATATTCTTCTGCTTCGTAGAAGTTGGTGTATTTGATAATGGGAGTTGCGATAGGCTTGTCAAATTTCCCAGACTGATCCAAAAGCTTTTTGGATTCTTCGGCTACCTTTTTTTGCTCAGCATCATGAAAGAAGATTGCAGATTCATATTGGGAACCTCTATCATAAAAGGATCCACCTACATCTGTAGGGTCAAAAGTTTGCCAAAAAATATCAACCAACTCTGAATAACTGATCACTTCCGGGTCAAAAGTAATTTGAACTGACTCACGGTGAGAGGTTTTTCCTGAACTTACCTCCCCGTAGGTTGGATTTTTTTCTTTTCCTCCAGCATATCCGGATACAACGGATAATACACCGTCAATTCCTTCAAAAGGGGCTTCTACGCACCAGAAACATCCTCCTGCAAAAGTTGCAAGCTCTGTTTTACCGGAGAATGAAGTGACTGGATCTGCCTGTTTTTCTGTTTCTTGGTTAGCTGAACCTTGCTCGGATGGAGCACTACAGGCCATCAGTAGGCCTAGTATAAAGCTGAACATAATTGTAAATGATTTTTTAGGTGAAGACATATTGGATGTTTTTTTCACAGCTAAGTGATTTTGGTCTCGTATTTGAAACTGATTTATAAACACTTCAGTTCGCGATCTGTTTGAGTTCCATTCCAATTACGTACTCAGATCCAAAAAAAGATGATTTGTGATTACAACTGAAGTGGCAGGATCGACCAAAACTAAAAAGAGAGAGTTATGAAAAGTTTTCAGCAGCTATTTTACCTGGTTTTTTTCTTTCTGATTTCTTACCCGATGGCTTTGGCACAACAGGGCTCCGGTTTAGGAGTCAAGTTTGGAACAAATTATAATACCTCTGGCAAATATTTTAAAGATGCCGAATCAGTTTGGAAAGATCCATTAGGAGGTGTAGGGTATCATGCAGGGATATTTTACAAAATGAGCTCTTATGATATCTATCTTCGTCCTGAGCTAGTATTTACTGAAAGCAGGTTTCAAACCTCTTTTGGAGAAGCGAATGCACAAAGAATTGACGCTCCTATTTTGGGTGGAATACAGCTTTTCAAAATAATCAATGTCTTCGCAGGTCCTTCATTTCATTATACTCTCAATGATAATTATCTGACAGGAAGTTCTTCCGATTTCAACAAACGGCTTAGAATGGGTTACCAGTTCGGGATGGGAATTTCTATAGGTCCATTGGGACTGGATCTCCGTTATGAACGAGAGTTCAATGATCAGAAATTCACCATGGATCGTGTTTTAGGAGGGAATCAGGATTTTCGCCATCAGCAGATTTTGCTAGCGCTTTCTTTGAGAATTTTCGGGCCTTAATCAATTTTTCAAAAAAGGTCTAAATGCCTCAGACCAGAGTTTGTATCCTTCAGCATTGAGATGGAGTTGATCTTGGATATAGAGTTCTGGTCGAGGGTTTCCATTTTCGTCCAAGAGGACATCCCAAACAGACAAAAATTCCACTTGCTCTTTGCTTTGGGCATATTGCGCCATCATTTGATTTAAAATGACATAGCTTTCCTTTTTGGACCAGCGACTTGGGCTGGGTTTGGCACTGATCAATACCACCTCTGTATAAGGATTAATCACCTGAATTCTGGAAATAATATTGTCCAATGACTCCATGATTTGCGATACATTAACGTCTGCCCAGATATCATTATCACCTTCATAAATGAAGACTTTTTTGGGTTCAAAACGGATGACAAGAGGAAATAGATGTTTCTCCAAATCTGAAGCCTTAGATCCACCAAATCCGGTATTGATGATGTTTCGATTTGGAAATTCCTCTACTAAACTTTGCCAAAAACGAATACTGGAACTTCCGGTGAAAACAATTCCTCCCGGTTCCCAACCTGCATTGTCTATTCTTTCTGAGATTGCCTTTACTTCTTGGTCAAAAGGAACAACTTGGGCAAAAAGCACTTCGGCTTTTACAAAGAATGCCAAAAAGAATAAGAAGAGAATCTGGCTTATTTTCATGGGTTTTAAAATTGTGGGTGGGAATGAATTGTGAAATCTTTCAAATCTGAAATAAACACTTCAAAATTGATCTTTTTTATAGAATAAACATACGGGGAAAATTCACATGCTCAAAACCGTTCACCAAGTGGACGATTCCGCACAGAGCGAACGAACCCGAGTTCTGTCCTGTAATTTTGTACAGAGGATTAAAATATGGCTTTCTATCCCATTTTAGGGGATTTCTGTCACAGGTAAGCTTTTGACCATCCCTGATTTTCCTATTCACTTACTTTTGGAGTGGTTTCTGCGTTTAAAAAGAGAACTCAAGCAATCATTCCTATCATGCAGCAACTCACCCGTTTTTTCTGGTTTTGTAGCGGAGCTAATTTCTCCATTCTCAAACGAACTCCCACTGAATCAAATAAATATGTAGGAATTGGCGCCACTGTCTTTTTTACAGGAGTGTTGGCGGCTTTGGCTGCAGGCTATGCTTTGTTCACGGTTTTTCAGTCCATTTGGCCTGCCATCGGGTTCGGATTCCTTTGGGGTTTGATGATTTTTAATTTGGATAGGTTTATCGTGTCCAGTATGCGTAAAAAACAAAATGCCTGGGCTGAATGGAAGTTGGCGATTCCCCGATTAGTATTAGCAGTATTATTGGCCTTAGTCATTTCCAAACCTCTTGAACTGAAGATGTTTGAAAGGGAAATAAACCGGAAATTGGATGAGAAAAAAATTGAGTTTATCGCTGAGTCCAAAGCCAATTTGGCTAAAGGTTTTCCGGAGATTCAGGAATTGGAAGCAAAAATTGATACATTAAAGTCTGAGGTTGCTTCAGCTGAGTCTTTTCGGGATCAGTTGCAAAAAGAGTACGATGCTGAGCGCTTTGGTGAAAAAACAAGCGGTACCAGTGGGATAGTAGGACTGGGAACCAATGCCAAGAAAAAAGAGCAGCAGTTGGATGCAGCCCAGGAGGCTTTAAATAGTTTGAGGGCAAGGAATCAAATTCGTATCGATACTATCGAAGCTCAAATTCGAGAATTTATGGCTTTGCGACAGCAGGAATTTGAAAAGCAACAACCTGGAATTGAGAATTTTGATGGTTTGGCTGCCCGAATGGATGCTTTATCCCAACTGACTGAAGAAAGTCAAGCCATGGCCACTGCCAATATCTTTATTATGCTATTGTTCATTGCAATCGAGACTGCTCCAATTTTTGTGAAATTGATTTCCAATAGAGGCCCATATGATGAAATTCTGGAATTGCACGAGGATAAGGTGATCCTGTTTAAAGGGGAGAAATGGACCTTTGCCAAAGGAGAATCAGATGCCAGAGTAGATTACTTTCAGGGCACTCATACCTTTGCAAATGAGTTAAGAAAAGAACAAACTAACAGGAAAAATAAAGCACTCCTGGATACTGATTGATTACGACTTAAAAGGCACTTCTACAGGAAAAACTTTTCCAACACATCCCCTACATAAAAAGCAACTACAGCTGCTAAAAGACCCAACGACACGGTTTCGCTAATACTTCGCAAGGCCGATGTTTGATTGACTATGCCTTTTAGCCAACCCACTATGACAAAGGCTAAGCCTGTCAAAATGCTGGTCCAGAGAAAGATGTCTTGATCTATGGGTATGAAAAAATCCCACAGATAAACCATCAAAGGAATAAAACCCACCAGTATAAATGAAAGTAGGGTAGCCAGACCTATTTTGAAAGGGCTTTTACTTTCTTTCATCATGCCCAGCTCATCTTTCATCATCTCTGCCACCCAAAGGTCTTTATCAGAGCAGATATGGTTCACAATTTTGTCCAAAAGCTCTCCTTTGAATCCTTTTTCCCGATAAATCTCTGCAATTTCCTCTCGTTCTAAATCAGGGAGATTTTCAATTTCCCAATATTCGATTTTCTCGTGTTTGGTAAAATTATCTCTCTCACTTTTCGCTGAGAGATAAGCGCCCACAGACATGGAAAAGCCGTCTGCAAACAAATTTGCGAAGCCAAGAATAATCAAGATTCCCGCATCCAAATTCGCTCCGTATCCACCGGCCACGACGGCAAAAGTGGTGACTGCACCATCGATTCCTCCGTAGACAAATTCCCTTAAATACTCCTGTAGTTTGCCGAATTTTCTGTTTTGATGATGGATTACTTTTTCCATATTATCTGAGATTCTTTAAGAAAAACTCTTTGACATTTTCGCCCATAACTGCCCTAATTTCAGTTTTGGTAAATCCTTCTTTCAACAGGCCCTCTACTATCAAGGGCAAGCCTGTAATATCAAAAGGAACCGCAACAGAACCATCATAATCAGAGCCTAAGGCCACGTATTCAATACCCACCAAATCTCTGATATGCTTGATCGAGGCAATAATATTGGGGAGCTCAGGCTCTCCAACTGCCATGTCAAAAAATGCAACGCCTATAATCCCTCCCTTTTCCGCTATTTTTTTGATTTGTTCATCACTGAGATTTCGTTGTGAGTCTAAGACGGCCCGTACACCGGTGTGGGATACAATAACCGGCTGTGTGCTAATAGCCAATACGTCATCAGCGATGGCAGGAGAGGAGTGAGCCAGATCGACAAATATTCCCAAGTCATTCATCCTTCTAACAGCCGCCTTTCCAAACTCGGTTAAACCGTCCCCGCTCTCGCCGTGGGCAGAGCCTCCTAATTCATTGTCAAAGAAATGAGTTGGTCCTATCATGCGAACTCCTGCTTCAAATACCCGATCGATATTTAAAAGATCGCCCTCCAAAGCATGAGCCCCTTCTATCCCTAGCATGGCTCCAATGGTGTTTTTATCCTCAGCTCTTAGGGTTATGAGTTTTTGTAAATCAGCTTTTGATTGGATGAAAATTGTCCTTCCATCTTTACTGATAAAATCATTTAAATCACTGCTTTGAGATAAAGTCCTATTGATTAAGCTAAACCAATTGAAGGGGCTTTCACCTTTGACAATGGTTAATGGAGTAATATTATCAAAAGTCTCAGCACTGTTTTGCTGCATATTTTGACCTGATGGGGACTTGGAGACTATGGTAAACATTTCAAAGGCCACATTAGCCTCTCGCATTCTTGGGAAATCCACGTGCCCCCTGTCGCCTCTTTCGGTAAGATCCCTTCCCCAAAGCAAAGCATCACAATGGAGGTCTGCGATAAAATCCAAGCTATCATAGAATGCCTGAGCTTCATCTGAAACTCGATAAGGCCCACTGGATTTTACCGGGTTTCTTTCATTTTCTATGTAGGATGGGATAGTGGAGATTGCGATTACATAAAGTAAAAAGAGAGCAAGTAGGGCGATCAGTATTTTTTTCATAGTTGTTGGGGAATCCTTTATTAAGATACTAAAAATTAATCCTTTGAAAGAAGCGAATGAAATCCGTTAATTCTACTTCTCTTATTTCAATTCTAATTCATTTCAATTTTTATTCACATGGGACCAGAAATATAATTTGTAGACGGGCAACCAAGTATATTCAAAAAAAAATGAAAAATTTTTTACTGATTTTGTGCCAGATATTTAAATTTTATTAAGTTTAAGAAATTTTGGTATTCATAAAAGTTACTCAACCCAGCTGTTTACCAAAGTTTATTTGGTTTTACTTAATCAACAATAGACCCTGATTGAGAGCTTGTTTTCGAACAAGCTCTCTTTTTTTTAACTAGTTCTAAACCACATTTTGTTGAGATTTAAAAAACAGGTTTAAAAATTAAGCTTTGCCTCTTGTTTTTTTGTAAAAGTTGAAAAAATCGGTTTCTCACTCTAAGATTTCGTCAAGAAATATATTCTTTTGTTTTTGATCGGTTAAAAAGAAAAACCTTCTCAAATATTTCGAGAAGGTCTTTACATAGATAACCCTTTAATCCAATGAATTTTGAAAAACTCTCCTGAAGAGATAATCATCTCCATTCATTCTTAAATTTGCATAATCTCCAATTCACTATCAGTGATTCAAGTCACCAGGCTTTATGACAATTAAGGCCTTGGTAAGTTTTTCTTGCCGTAGTTGATAGCTGAAAAAATCTAGAATTCTCTTACGCGCAAGAATAGATTTTTCTTTTGGGTCTTCCTGTAAAAATTGAGAAAGTAGGTCTTCCAGCAAGGTCAAGTCTTTTTTTGGCAAAACCAAGCCGGTAAAATCAATAATTTCTGGAATTGCACCTACTGCGCTGCCTATGGGTACGCAGCCACATGCCATGGCTTCTCCCAGCGAGTTGGGAAATCCTTCAGAAGTGGATAATTGAAGGTAATATCGATGGGTGTTGAAGGCTTCTAGCAGGTCTTGTGCTTTCATTTTGCCAAAGACCTTGATATTGGGCAATGAACTATTGTATTTTGAGTCTCCAATTAAAGTGAAGCTCCATTCTGGATGATTTTTGGCTAGTTCTTCTATCAAATCATAGCCTTTGACAATTGCTCGAGAAGGATTGGAAGTGCCTGTAGCTACTGAAATAAAGCTGAAAGGTTCTCTTGTTTTCCCAAAGTCCCTCCAACATTCGGTGTTGAAACCATTCGGGATCACTTGAATGGGGGTCTGAAGATCTGGAATCAGGTTCAATAGGCCTTGTTTGGGGCCTATTTTAGAATCGTAGCTATAGTCTTGCCTAACCAATGCTTCAGCTACTGGCAAAATCAGCGAGCAGTTTTTAAAGGAATAAGTTGTAGCCTTTCTTAACCACTTTTTTCTAAAATTACCATAACCTATTTCAGGCATGTTAATACAATCCATTCCTCCTGCCTGAATGATGCATCTTTTCCCAAATATTTTCCCAAACCATACGGGTAGTACAGAATGATATCCACCGAAAAAGCATAAATACTTACTGGTTTTTGGTAAAAACCATAACAATTGAAAAAACTGAATGATGAAGTAGAAGGGGAGTTTAATTGGGCTTTGAGTAAATTCCAAGGCTTTGATTCGGGAATTTGGACTGATCATCTCCAAGTCACGGTCTATAAAAGCTGTGTGGACAGGAAAAGTGTAAATGATCATTTTTCCTCCAAAAGTTTTTTGACTTCTTTCTTTAAGACTGGAAAGTTCTCATTGATGACCTTTACTATAGTCTCATAAGTTATTGCTCCATATTCATGGGCAATATAATTTCTAGCACTGATTATTTTCCTTGTATCCGAAATGGCAATTGAAGGCGATATTTTAATAAGTTTTTTCGTCGCTTCACCGATGATTTCTAACTCTCGCTCTACTGCTCGAATAGTTTTTGTATCTTCTAACAAGGATTCTAAAGTCACTACTTTTCCTTCAAAAAATTGTTCTACCTCCTCAATACAAGTAAGAATGTCAAAAAGGTAGGTTTTTATTTTTCTATCCATAGATCAATTCTTTGGTTTCATCCACCTCATCTCTAAAATATGGATTTCGGATAGCGTCATATTCAATTAAATCAACTTCTCTCTCAAGAAGGTCTTCTAATGCGAATTGCAATTCGAAATAGTTGCTAGCAAAATCCGAAATATCATGTCTCTCAAACTCTACCAAAAAATCCACATCACTTTCTTCATTGAAACCTGAATTAAGAGCCGAGCCAAAAGCATAAAGCTTTGCTACTTTGTGTTTTTGACAAAGGTTTATAATGGCTTCGATATTTGCTTCTAAAAGCTCCATTAATCAAATATAGTCTTATTACGTTTAAACAAAAAAAGACTCAAATTTAGATTTTGAGTCCTTTTATTTAGTGTTTATGGCGACTTAGATCACCAAATTCACAATCTTACCAGGAACAACGATGATCTTTTTCGGGGTTTTACCATCCAGCCATTTTTGAATTGTCTCATCCGCCAAAGCCTCTTTTTCAATAGCTTCTTTGCTGAGGTCTAAAGATAGGTTGATCTTGGCACGCATCTTTCCATTGATCATTACAGGATATTCAAAGCTGCTTTCAACCAAAAACTCCTCTTTAAACTCAGGGAAATTGGCTTCGGTAATCGATCCAGCATGACCTAGTAATGACCAGAGTTCCTCGGCAATGTGAGGAGCGTACGGCGAAACCAAAATATCCAAAGGTTCTAATATTTCACGCTTATTGCATTTCAGTGATGTCAATTCATTGACACAGATCATGAAGCTGGATACGGAAGTGTTAAAGGAGAAATTAGCCATATCCTCTTCCATCTTCTTGATGGTTTTGTGCAAGGTTTTCAGCTCTTCCTTACTGGCTTTTGCATCAGACACTTCAAATTCGCCTTTTCCATTGTGGTAAAGGTTCCAGAGTTTTCTCAAGAACTTAAATACCCCGTCAATACCGTTGGTATTCCAAGGCTTGAACTGCTCTAAAGGCCCCAAGAACATCTCATACAGCCTTAAGGTATCGGCTCCATAACGCTCAATGATATCATCCGGGTTGACCACATTGTACTTGGATTTGGACATTTTCTCCACTTCAGCTCCGCAGAGGTATTTGCCGTCTTCCAAGATAAACTCAGCATCTGCCAAATCTGGCCTCCAGGCCTTGAATTTATCCAAGTTTAATTGGTCATTATGTACAATATTGACATCCACATGCATGGCTGATGTGTCATATTGATCCTTCAATCCATGGGAAACAAAAGTATTGCTTCCTTTCAACCTGTAAACAAAATTGGATCTACCTTGAATCATCCCTTGGTTAATCATTTTCTGGAAGGGTTCGTCTATGCTTACTACCCCTAAATCAAACAAGAACTTGGTCCAGAATCTTGAATACAAAAGGTGTCCTGTGGCATGCTCTGATCCTCCTATATACAGGTCTACTGATCCCCAATAGTCAGTCTTGCTTTTATCAGCAAAAACCGCATCATTTTTTGGGTCCATGTATCGGAAAAAATACCAGCTTGAGCCAGCCCAACCAGGCATGGTCGAAAGCTCTAGCGGATATTCTCCATCTGCGGTTTTATAAGTCCAATCTTTGGCTCTACCCAAAGGCGGCTCTCCATCTTCTGTTGGTAAATACTTATCTACTTCAGGCAGAACTAAAGGAAGGTCCTTTTCATCAATTAAGTAGGGAAGTCCGTCTTTGAAATAAACAGGAAGTGGCTCTCCCCAATAGCGTTGACGGGTAAAAATTGCATCCCGCATTCTGTATTGGATTTTTCCTTTTCCGATTCCTTTTTCTTCCAAAAAGGCGATGGCTTTTTCCATAGCATCTTTCATATACAATCCAGAAATGAATCCAGAATTGATAATCAAGCCTCCTTTTCCGGGGAAAGATCCGTTTTCCATGGAACCCTCAATTACTTGACGGATTTCCAAGCCAAAATGCTTAGCGAAGTTGTAATCTCGCTCATCATGAGCAGGTACTGCCATGACAGCGCCCGTTCCATAACCTGCCAAAACATAGTCTGCCACCCAAATTTGGATTTCTTCTCCATTGAAAGGGTTGATAGCATAGGAACCCGTAAAGGCACCTGATATAGTTTTGACATCACTCATTCGCTCTCGCTCAGAGCGATTTTTTGCTACTTGAATATAGGCTTCAGCAGTTTCGCGCTGATCTTCAGTAATCAGCTCAGCTGCCAAATCAGATTCAGGTGCCAAAGCCAAATAAGTTACCCCATAAATGGTATCTACGCGGGTTGTAAAAACCTTGATTTGATGATCAGATCCTTTGACTTGAAAAAGCACTTCCGCACCGATGGATTTTCCAATCCAATTTCTTTGCATTTCTTTGATGGGTTCTGCCCAGTCTACTTTCTCCAATCCCTGCAATAATCTATCTGCATAAGCAGTGATTCGCATGGACCACTGCATCATCTTTTTTCGCTCTACGGGGTGACCGCCCCTTTCAGAAAAACCATCCTTTACTTCATCATTTGAAAGTACGGTTCCTAAAGCAGGACACCAGTTGACGGTAGTCTCTGCCAAGAATGTTAGTCTGTATTTAAGCAGAACTTCTTGTTTCTCTTTTTCTGAAAAAGCAGCCCAATCAGAAGCTGAAAAAGTAGGAGTATCCTCATCGCATACAGCAGATACCTGGGTGTTTCCTTCTTTTTCAAATTGGGATATCAAAGAATCAATAGAAAGTGCTTTATCAGCTTTCAGATCATAATAGCTATTGAAAAGCTGCATAAAAATCCACTGAGTCCATTTGTAATAGGATGGATCAGAAGTACGAAATTCTCTTTCCCAGTCAAAAGCGAAGCCAATATTTTTTAGCTGTTCGGTATATCGGGCGATGTTCTGCTCGGTTGTGATAGCCGGATGTTGACCTGTTTGGATTGCATATTGTTCGGCTGGTAATCCGAAAGAATCATAGCCCATAGGATGCAGGACATTGAATCCTTTCAGCATCTTAAATCTGCTGACAATGTCTGAAGCGATGTAACCCAATGGATGGCCTACATGCAAGCCTGCACCTGAAGGATAAGGAAACATATCCAGAGAATAGAATTTGGGACGATTGGGATCGACTTCTGCATGAAAGGTTCCTTTTTCTTTCCAGAAGCCTTGCCACTTCTGCTCTATTTCCCTGAAATTATACTCCGCCATGATTAATTATTTCTTGATTTTTTAGCTAAACGCCTGCAAAAATAGAAAATTCAGGCGGGTTTGGTAATCAATTTTCTAATTCCTCTTGCACTTATCATTTTCCATCCGTCAATTTTTTGATAGAGAGTTTCCTGTTTTTATTAATTTCAGCAAGCTAACCATCAACCTTATGAAATGCCCATGAGGAAAAATCTCACACAGGGAGATGATTATCCTGGGCATTCCATCTGACCTCTAAAAAACAAATTAAAAACAGATGAAAAGTAAATTATTGATAATGTCCGCTGCATTGATCTTTTGCAGCCAGATAACTTTTGCACAAAAGAAATATTCTCAAAAACAAATCGATGCCCTTAAAGCTGAAGTAAGCCAATTGGTACAGGAAAATCATAAAATGAGCCAAGTAATGGTGGATAAGATTTTCAGTTTTGCCGAATTAGGCTTTCATGAAGTGGAATCGTCCAAATACTTAACCAGTATTTTGGAAGAAAATGGATTTACCATAGAAAAAGGAGTGAGTGGGATACCTACTGCTTGGTTTGCAACATGGAAAAATGGGGAAGGCCCGGTTATCGCCTTGGGTTCAGACGTAGACTGTATTCCAAAAGCCTCTCAATTCCCCGGAGTAGCTTATCATAAGCCCATGGTGGAGGGGGCTCCAGGCCATGGAGAGGGACACAATGCAGGAATTCCTTTAAATATTACTGCTGCTCTGGCGGTGAAGAAAATCATGGAGCGTGAAAAAATTGGAGGAACTTTAATCTTATGGCCCGGAATTGCTGAAGAGCTGGTTGCAGCCAAAGCTTGGTATACCAGAGATGGCTTATTTGATAATGTAGACCTATGTATTTTCACACACGTTGGCAATAATTTGGGAGTAAGTTGGGGACAATCCTCAGGTACTGGATTAATCTCTGTGGAATATACTTTTTCAGGTGAAGCAGCTCATTCTGCCGGCTCTCCTTGGAGAGGCAGAAGTGCCTTGGATGCAGCCGAATTGATGAATATTGGTTGGAATTACAAAAGAGAGCATTTACATCCTTTAAAAAGATCTCATTCCATTTTTACGGATGGAGGAGATCAACCTAATGTAGTGCCTTCCAAGGCTTCTATTTGGTACTATTTCCGCGATGTGACTTATGAAGGAATTATGGAAATGTATGAAACGGCTAATAAAATGGCTGAGGGTGCCGCATTGATGACTGAAACGGAAGTTAGCAGTAAGATTTTGGGTACTGCTTGGCCGAGGCATTTCAATAAGGTGATTGCAGAACAGATGTACCAAAATATTTTGAAAGTAGGATTGCCTCAATGGTCAGAGGAGGATCAAATGCTGGCTAAGGCTGTTCAGGAAGAAGTTGGATCCTCCAGAGAAAATGGATTGCCTACAAAGCTGGATACTTTGGGTTTACCTGTGACCCAACCTGTTTCTGGTGGTTCAGATGATATTGGGGATGTGTCATGGGTGGTGCCTACTGTTACATTGAGATTTCCATCCAATATTCCGGGACTTCAAGGACATCATTGGAGTAATGCCATAGCTATGGCTACGCCGATTGCTCACAAAGGGGTGACTCAAGGGGCAAAAGCTGAGGCAATGACTATTTTGGATTTCCTTCTTAAGCCAGAATTGGTGGATCAAGCTTGGGATTATTTTAAAAATGTCCAGACAAAGGAGACTCAATACAAGCCGATGATTACTGCTGATGATGCTCCTCCAATTTATCTGAATACAGAAATCATGAATCGTTTCAAGCCTGAGTTGCAAAAGTTTTATTACGACGAGACCAAATTTGATACTTATCTGGAGCAATTAGGTGTTAAGTACCCTACAGTGAAGAGAGACTGAGAAATTTCTTATCTGAGAAATAACAAATCCCAGCTATTGATTGAAAATATGTTTTGAAAAAATGCTAATTTAATAGTGTAATTAGCTGATAATCCATGGATTCAGAACATCATTCGATAGTAATTCGTGAGGCCTCATTGGAAGAAATTCTTTCGGTTCATCGTGAGATACCAGAATTTCAGGGTGAGGTCTCATTGGATTTTTATAAAAATAGATTGGCTAATAAGTCTTATTTAGCCTTGGTAGCAGAATTGGAAGGGGAACTATTAGGATTCAAAATTGGCTACGAGGGAGAGACTCCAAAAATATTTTATTCCTGGATGGGAGGAGTGAAGCCAGAGTTTAGAAAAATGAGAATCGCTGAATCTTTGGCAGATTATCAGGAAAAATGGGCTCTTGAAAAAGGGTTTGATACCGTGTATTTCAAAACAAGAAACCGCTTTTCAGACATGATCAATTTCGCTTTTAAAAGAGGTTTTCAGATAGTAGATTTTTTTAGAAAAGGGGACGTGGAAGATTTCAGGATTGTGATGATGAAAAAACTGGATGGTTCAAAGATTGAATTTTAGTAGTCTTCTCCATCATATTCAAAACTTAGCTATACCTTTGTGAGATAATTCACCAGCGGTCGAATCACCCGCTTTACCAAAAATTCAAATGACTACTCAAGAATTAGTGGCCTCAGGCCTACAGCTTCCAGTCATGGAAGCTTTTTACACTATCCAAGGAGAAGGACGATTTACCGGAACACCCGCATATTTTATCAGACTGGGAGGTTGTGATGTGGGCTGCGTTTGGTGCGATGTTAAGGAATCATGGGAAGCAGGGAAATGGCCGATATTAGCTATTGAAGAAATAGTAGAAGAGGCTGTAAAATATCCCGGAAGATTAGTGGTGATTACCGGAGGAGAGCCATTGATGTATGATTTAGATCCTTTGACCCGTCTTTTGAAAGAAAATGGCTTTACTACCAATATTGAGACATCAGGGGCGCATCCTTTTTCAGGAGATTTTGACTGGGTATGTTTTTCTCCTAAGAAATTTAAGAAGCCTCACCCATCCATTTATTCAGAGGCCGATGAACTGAAAGTGGTAATTTTTCATCAAAGTGATTTCAAATTTGCAGAAGAACATGCTGCATTGGTGAATAAAAGTTGCGAGTTAAGGCTACAACCAGAGTGGAGTAAGGCCGAAAAATTCACTTCTGAGATCATAAACTATGTGAAAAATCATCCAACTTGGAATATTTCCCTACAAACTCATAAATTTATGGATATTCCATAAGTTCATGCGCCCTGTTTTAGTAGGAATTCTTCTTTTGTTATTGACTTCCCATGCATTTGCACAGGATTTTTCCATTATTGATGGGCGGGCAATTCGTTTTTACAAGGAAGGAGAGCAGCTAATTTTGGAAAGGAGATATGATGCTGCCTTAGAAAAATTCAAGGATGCGATCAATCGAGAGGCATCTTTTTTGGAAGCCTACGTCAAAATGTCCCAGCTCTTGATTACCATGGGGAATTTGGAAGAGGCTGAAAGAGTAGCTGAGTCGGGAAGATCTAGGTTAAGTGGGAAAAATGCAACGCCTAAGCACAGTGCTGACATTGGCTGGGTTTTCTCCAACATTTATTTACAAAAAGGAGAATTCGAAAAAGCCTACAAGCAGTTTGAAGCCATAGATCCTTTATTGGATGATTCCTTTCGCTCTCATGTCTACTATAAGGATATGAAAACCCAGATGGAATTTCTCAAAACTCAATTGGGAAAATCAATGTCCATAGAAAAGGAAAAACTCGAGGCTCCTCTAAACCAATTTCAATTGCAATACTTTCCTGTCTTAACTGCGGATGGGAAGCAGATTCTTTTTACCAAAAGAGATGGTACGGGCAATTATGATAAAGAAGATATTTTTACCTCCTTTTTAAGCGAGTCAGATGAATGGTCTGTTCCGAGGAGTATTGCTTCTACGATCAACTCACAATACAATGAGGGAACTTGTTCGGTAACCGCAGACGGAAATATTCTAATTTACACTTCATGTGATGCGCCTGATTCTGAAGGCAGCTGTGATTTATATGTAGCCTATAAGGTCAATGGAACTTGGCAGAGGCCCAGAAATATGGGTAAAAAGGTGAATTCAAGGTCCTGGGATTCCCAGCCATCCCTGTCGGCCGATGGTCGAATCCTGTTTTTCTCTTCCAATAGAAAAGGTGGCTATGGAGGAAACGATATATGGTATTCAGTCAGATTAGCTGATGGGAGTTGGGCAGAAGCCAAAAATCTTGGGGAAATTGTCAACACAGCAAAGGATGAGATTTCACCTTTTATGTTTTTCAATAATGAAATCTTGTTTTTTGCTTCCGACGGTCATCAGGGTTTTGGAGGGATGGACATATTCTTATCCAGAGTAAAGGATGGGAAGTTTACCAAACCGGAAAATCTAGGTCTTCCTATCAATGATCAACTAGATCAAGTTGCCTTGTTTATTACTGCTCAAAAAGACTATGCCTACTTTACGGAGCTAGCGAGTTCAGAAAATGGGAGAGATCGGTCCTTATTGTATAGATTCAAATTCCCGAAGGATATATATTTAGGAGAAAATCTGACTGTCACAGGCGGGAGAGTATTTAACTCTAAAACAGGGGATCCAATAGATGCGACCCTCTCTTTGGTTTCTCTTACGAATGACAGCACCCTTTATCAATTTAAAGCTGATGGTAAAACGGGTGAGTTTATGATGCTTTACCCGGAAAAGTCAATTTCTGGTCTTTATGTGGAGAAGAAAGGGTACCTGCCGAAGATTTATAATGTAGAAAGAGACAAACTTCAGAATGTAAAGGATTTGGAGGTACAATTGACTCCGGTAGCTTCAGGTGAGGAGTTTGTATTTGAAAATGTATTTTTTGATTTCGATAAATATAATCTGAAGCAAGAGTCCATGTCTTCCCTGAAGCGATTGGTGAAGTTTCTCAATGAAAACCCCAATGTAAACATCATGGTTACAGGTCATACAGACAACGTGGGTTCTTCAGCATACAATCAAACACTCAGCTTGCAAAGGGCTAAGAGTGTACAAGATTATTTGATCCAAAATGGTATGCATCCGGGTAGGGTTTTAGTGGAAGGAAAAGGAGATAAAGAACCGATGGTTCCAAATACAAACTCTCAAAATCAAGCCTTAAACAGGAGGATTACTATACGCGTTTTGTGATTTTTTGAATCGTATAGGCCTAAGTTGATTTGCTCGTAATTGCAGAATAAAATTCTGTATTAGCGAGAAAAAACAAATACTATTTATCAGCTTAAAAATACTGTATTAGCTATATTTTTCATTTATTATAATATGCAATTTTTAATATTTAATAAACCTTATTTCATATCTAAATAATTTTGCAAAAAATTAAAAAAGGGCAATAAAAATTGGAATTGTATTTTTTTTCTTAAATTTTTTAGACAAATTTAAGATTTAGTATTAAAAATTAACTTTTGTTAACATTGAGATAATGTGTCTAATTCAGAATTAAATATCACATACAGTATTTATTCCAAAATTAATTCTGAAAATGTCTTTTTTATCAAATTTTGAACGTAGTTTTTCTTATAAACAATTCGAATTTTTATGGGTAGTGCTCTTGGGATATTCAAAGATATCGGATATCATTGAACTTATTTTAAACCATAATCAAACCAAATATGAGGAAAGTTTTACTTCTAGGACTCATGCTGTTTTTGGGAAGTGCAGTAGCATTTGCCCAAAATCGTGTGATTACTGGTACTGTTACCTCAACCGAGGATAACTTGGGAGTACCAGGAGCGACTGTTCTGGTAAAGGGAACTACGATTGGTACTGCCACCGACTTGGATGGTAATTATTCAATCAGCGTTCCAGCCGGAAGCAATGTTTTGGTCTTTAGCTTTGTAGGCTTAAGACAGCAGGAAGTGAGCATCGGAAACAGAACTACTATCAATGTAGCTTTGGAGCCAGATGTTCAAGCTCTTTCTGAATTCGTGATCACATCATACGGTGATCAGTCAAAAAGAGAAATTACAGGTGCAATTGCGTCTGTAAAAGGTGAGGTTTTCGAAAACCTGCCTGTTCAATCATTTGACCGTGCTATGCAGGGTCGTATTGCGGGTGTTCAGGTAACTTCAACTTCTGGTGCTCCAGGAGGTACTTTGAACGTTCGAATTCGAGGTGTAGGTTCGATCAACGCAGGAAATGATCCACTTTATATCGTTGACGGTGTGCAGGTGGCTTCAGGATCCTTGTCTGGTCAGGGACCTCAAAACGCATTAGCATCTATTAACCCAAATGACATCGAGTCAATTGAGGTATTGAAAGATGCGGCTGCTGCTTCTATCTATGGAGCTCAGGCAGCAAACGGTGTAGTTTTGATTACCACTAAAAAAGGTAAAAAAGGTACTACCAAAACAAAAATCACTGCTCAGGAAGGTATTGTTCAGCCTTTGAACTTGTACGAAGTGATGAATGCTACTCAGTTGGCAACCATCAAGCGTGACGCTTTTCTAAATGCGGGATTGAATCCAGCAAATGCAGCTGCTACTTATGGAAACCCTGAAGATCCAAACTTACAGTCTTATGACTGGGTAGACGAGTTGTACAGACAAGGAAGACTTTCTGTATATGACGTTTCAGTATCAGGAGGTGATGAAAAGACTAACTTCTATCTTTCTGGATCTTACACTAACCAAGAAGGTCAAATTATAGAATCTAGCTATGAGAGAGCAACTGGTCGTTTGAATGTGACTCACAGACCAAACAAAAAGTTGACTGTTGCGGCTAACCTTTCTTTGGCATACCAAAGAACTTTGGGAACTATTGCAAACGGTAACTTCGTAAACGGTCCGTTCTCTGCTGGTTTCACTATGAGACCAAATGTGCCTATTTACAATGAAGATGGTTCATTCAAAGCTGATTATCCATCTAACCATAACTTCGGTTACAACATCGTACAAGGTGTTTATGAAGAATTGAGAAGAGGTACTTCAGTTCAGACTGTTTCTAACTTACAAGCGAATTACCAGATCACTCCTTGGTTGAGCTGGACATCATATTTTGGTTTGGACTTCTCTGACAACAGAGACGAAAACAACAGACCATCTACTATTCCAGTATTCTCCTCTTTTGGTGGTCAGTCTTTCTATGCTGATAGAAGAAACAATAACTTCAACACTAACCACAACTTGAATTTCAACAAGAAATTCGGTGATGTACATACCATTACTGGTTTGGCTGGTTATGAATACAAAGGATTCCAGTCTGAAGAAACTACAGCGACTGGTCGTGGATTTGCTAACCCAACTTTAAGATACCTTCAAAATGCAGCGACTCCTTTCGCAGTAGGAGGTTTCTTTACTGAATTCAAAAGAATCGGTGTATTTGGAAACGTGAAGTATAACTACGATGACAGATACGATGCTGAATTCACAATCAGAAGAGACGGTCACTCTAGATTTGGTGCTCAAAACCAGTGGGGTACATTTGGTGCTGCTTCAGTAGGATGGAGAGTTTCTTCTGAGTCTTTCATGCAAGATTTGACTTGGTTGGACAACTTAAGAGTTAGAGCATCTTTCGGTATCACAGGTAACTCTGACATCGCAAACTTCGCTTCAAGAACTCTAGTTGGAAACACCGGACAGTATTTAGGTTCAGGTTCCTTAGGTCTTTCTCAGTTGGGTAACGATCTATTGACTTGGGAAGAGTCCAAGACTATCAACTTGGGTGTTGACTGGACTATTTTCAATGGTAGATTGATCGGTACAGTTGACTTCTGGAGAAAAGACTCTGAATCATTGTTGTTCAACACTCCTCTTCCAATTGACTCAGGTTTCGGTGGTATCACTAGAAATACTGGTTCTGTAAGAAACCAAGGTATCGACATTGATTTGCAGACTGTGAACGTAGTATCTGGTAAATTCCAGTGGAATACGGGATTCAACATCACTTTCTTGGAGAACGAATTAACTGAATTATATGACGGACTGGATAGAATTGGAAACAGCCTAATCGTTGGAAGACCAATTTCATTCTGGTATACTCATAGATTCTTGGGTGTTAATCCATCAAATGGTAGAGCAATGTACGATGATGCGAATGGTGGATATACTTACATTGTAGGTGAATCAACTCTTCAATACATCGGAAGTGGATTGCCAACTAGCTATGGTGGTTTATCAAATACCTTCTCTTATGGTCCGGTTTCTTTGGAAGTATTCTTCCAAGGTCAATTTGGAAACTTAGCTGGAAACCAGGATATGTTTAACCTTGAAGATTGGGGAGCATCTACTGGTAACTTAAGAACTAACCAGTTGAGCTATTGGAAGCAGCCAGGTGATATCACTACTGTAGGTCGTCCTTACGAGGGTGGTCAGGCTCCAGGAACATCAAACATTGATACTTTCTCAACTCGTTTCTTGAGTGATGGTGGATATGTAAGATTGAAGCAAGTGACATTGAACTATGTACTTCCAAGTGCTACTGCACAGAAAATCGGTATGCAAGGTTTAAGTGCCTTCGTTCAAGGTTTGAACTTGGCCACATTTACTAAGTACACTGGTCAAGATCCAGAAGTTGTGGGTATTGCTGAATTTGTATCAATTGGACGTTTCCCGAATGCAAGACAGTTCTCAGCAGGTTTAACCTTAACCTTCTAATTTGAATACAGCTATGAAAAATATATTTAGAATAATGGTATTTGGTGGTGCTCTAGTAGCGGCATCTTGTACTGATCTAGAAACACAACCAAGACAAAGCTTAACTCCAGAAGTTGCTTTCGCTGATGTTGATGGAATGGAAGCACTTGGCTTTTCCACTTATGGTGTAGCGAGAGCATTCAACCAATATGGACAGCAGATGATGATCGCACCGGAGATTATGGCTGATAACTTGAGAATTATTGCTAATACTGGTAGATATATCGGTCAGGAGCAAAATGCTGATAGAGCTCATATGAACCTTTGGACCACCCAGTTTTGGTCCGGCATCAACACTGCTAACATTGTTTTGGCGCAGGTTGATGATGTTCCGGGTGATGCTACAAAGAAAAATAGAGTAAAAGGTGAAGCTCATTTTATGAGAGCCTTGTTCTATTTCGATTTGGCAAGAGTATATGGCTATGAGCCAGGTAAAGAAGTAAATGGTTGGGATAAAGCAGTTATTTTGAGAACTGAGCCTACCTTAGGTTTTTCCAATGCTGACTTCAGAGCTAGAGCAACTAACCGTCAGATTTATGATCAGATCATCTCTGATTTGCAGGCTGCTATCAACTTGTTGCCTACTGCGACAAAAGGTACTGCTTCGGTTTACAGAGCAAGTAGAGGTTCTGCTCAGGCTTTGTTGGCGAGAGTTTACTTATATGACTCTAAATTCGCTGAAGCTGCTGCTTCTGCATCAGCTGCAATGGCTTCTTTCGGAATCGCTGATGACGGAACAGGTCTTGCAACTCCAGCGAACTACATCGCAGGATTCTCAACTGCTCCAAATCCAGAGTCTTTGTTTGAAGTAGAGATTCGTTCCAATGACTGGTCTACAGTAGACGGAGTAAACAATTCTGTTTGTTCTTTGACTGCTAATGTATTCGCCAGTGCTCAGTTTATTGCTACAGCTACAGACGAATTGATCGAGTCTTATGAAGAAGGGGATGTAAGAAGAAATGCTTGGGTTGCTACCACAAGATCAGGTGCTTCTGGTACTGTATATAGATCTGCTAAGTGGTTAGGCCACAAAGGTGATTTCTTGGAAAATCTTCCAATCATCCGTGCTGCTGAATTGTTCTTAATCCGTGCTGAGGCAAGATATAGAACAAATGATGCTGCAGGTGCTAGAGCTGATTTGAATGCTTTAAGATCCAAAAGAGGGTTGGGAGAAGTTGAGGCTGGACTTTCAGGTCAAGCTTTGTTCGACCAGATCATGTTGGAAAGAAGACAAGAATTCGCATTGGAAGGTCACAGATGGTTTGACTTAAAGAGAAATGGATTGCCAATTACTAAAGCAGACCGTTTCGAGGTTATTCCTTACAACGATTACAGACTTCTTGCTCCGCTACCTACTGCTGAACTTCAATTGAATGATCAGTTGGAGCAGAACCCTGGTTATAACTAAAAAACAGAAAACTAATTATGAAAAAGTTATATATCTTATTCGCAGTTGCATTCGCCTCATTGGCAATGACTTCCTGCTTTGATGATCCGGGGCGCGAAGTGTTCTTTGACGGAAACGTTGTAGAATTTCAGGACGGAAATCTTCCTAATGGATTCACTACAACTAAAGTTAGAAGAAACGCAACTCAAACTGATCAAGTCGATATTCAAGTAAATAGAGTATCAACAAATGCTAGTGGTGCTATCACCGTTAATATTGCAGTGGATCCAACTTCAACCGCTGTTCAAGGCGTTCATGTGGACTTTACTGGAACTACTGTAACAATTCCTGCGGGACAGTTTGTTGCAACCTTTCCTGTAACTGTCCTTACTGGAAACATTGATCCATCTGAATCACCTGTTTTGAAATTAGTGATGCAATCTGCTACAGGTGCTGAAATTTCAAGTAACTATGGTGATCTTAACTTGAACATCAATGTGATTTGTGAGTCTAAAATCTCTACAGCAGCTGACACTTGGACTGCAACCAGTAATTCAAGATTCGGAACATTTACTTCAGATGTAACTGTTACTCCTGTTTCTGGTGCTGTTGGAGAATATGTTGTTTCTGATATTTCTGCGGGATTATATGCAGCTTTTGGATTCAGCACTACTCAGCAGGCAATTTATGGTGATAATTGTAATGTATTGACTTTCTTAAGACCTGGTCAAAGACAGTTTAATATTTCTGCACCAAGAGTCGATCCTAAGGTTGGTTCTTTTGACCCAGCTACTAATACAATTGTAGTTTATTGGAGTGATCCAAATAATAACATTGACGGCAAAACCACTTTGGTTAAAAAGTAATAGAATTTGATTCAAATTAAAAAAGGAGGGTTTCCCTCCTTTTTTTTGCTTTTAATTATATAAACGGGATTATTAATAGTTGGCATTGAATTAAATTGAACCTTCTTTGAATTATTTCCTGTTAAAATTTATAAACCCAAGCAGTTGAATAACAGTTTGATGTTATAATGAGGCGTGATATGAGATTATTAGTGATAATTGCTCTTGTGATGTTGGGCGGAACACTCCATGCACAAGATACCGAGGATAAAAAAAGACTTTTAGAACAAGCACGGATTCAAGTGAAATCCGACTTTCAAAAGCATTTAGACAAACTGAGCTTTTCTGGGAGTTTGTCGAGTCAGAAATATAATTTTTTGAATTCAGAAGGTAATTTAAACCTGGAAGATGGATTTCAGTCTAAGGTTCAATATTTGGATGAGTCTGGGTTCCCAGTATTTTATGCCCCCATGAACCTAAATGCCGCAAAGACGACCGGCGCAAATTCATTACAACCTGGAGGAAGTTTGGGACTCAATTTGACAGGAAAGGGACTAACTGTTGGGATATTTGATCAAACCCGTCCCAAGCCTGACCATGTTGAGTTTGGTAATAGACTTACTCAAATAGATGGATCTTCAGAGCAATTAAGCACACATGCCACGCACGTTACTGGTACCGTATTAGGTTCAGGTGTAAACGCACAGGCAAAAGGCATGGCCTATGAAGCTACTGGCTGGTCTTTCAACTGGGACTCTGATATCTCGAAAATGAATGCCAATGCTTATGATCCTGACACAAAATCCAATGGAATGTTAATTTCCAACCACTCCTATGGGATTGTATTAGGCTGGAGAATTAGTAATGGTAGCTGGACTTGGTTTGGTAACCCTAGTGTTGATCCCAAAAGAGATTGGAGATTTGGATTTTACTCCACCAAAAGCCAGGCTATAGATGAATTATTATTTACCAAACCTTACTACAGTGTGGTTTGGTCAGCGGGTAATGATAGAGATGACGTAGGGGACGGAACCAGGGATCCAGATGGACCTGACGATACAATTGGTCCGGAAGGTGTTGCAAAAAATAATTTTACCATAGGTGCTGTCGAGCAGGTTTTGAATTATACTGTTCCTGAAGATGTCAAAATGAGTAATTTTTCTTCTTGGGGTCCAGTTGACGACGGCCGAATAAAGCCAGACTTGGTAGCGATGGGTGTTAATGTATTTAGCGCTTCGATCAATTCAGGAGGACAAGATGGATATGCTAGTCAAAGTGGAACTTCTATGGCAGCTCCTAATGCAACCGGATCCATGTTTTTATTGCAGCAATTATATTCCAATAGAAATTCTGGTCGGTTTTTGCTTTCTTCTGCACTGAAAGCCTTGACTATTCATACTACCAAAGAAGCAGGTCCTGCTCCTGGACCAGACTATATGTACGGCTGGGGCTTGTTAGATGTGAATGCTGCTGCTAAAATTATTTTAAATGAAGATGGAAGCTCTTCTTTTATCAGAGAAGAAATTTTAGGTAATCAAGAAGTTCAGGAATTTGAATTTGTTTCTGATGGAGTGACTCCTATTCGTGCGACTGTTGCTTGGACAGATCCAGCAGGAACACCTCCAGGAACAGCCAATAATCCAACTAACCTGATGTTGGTCAATGATCTGGACTTAAGAATATTTGATGAGGATGGAAAAGAATTTTTCCCATGGACATTAGATCCATCCCAAAGAGCAGGTGCTAGAGGAGACAGAACGAAAGATAATTTCCGGGACAATGTCGAGCAAGTATATATTGAATCCCCACAAGCAAAGAAATATAGAGTGAGAATTTCTCATAAGGGAGATTTGAAATTCAATGTTCAACAATATTCTCTAGTATTCACAGCGGGAGTGATTGATGGTTCTGATGAAACATTATACTGGATCGGGGGCACCTCAGGTGACTGGAACAGCGGAGCAAATTGGTCCACTTCAGTAGACGGTCCCGCAGTGGGGAGGGTTCCTAAAGCATCTACCCGAGTAGTTTTTGAAGGTTCAAATGCGGGTAATACTACCGTCTCTTTGGGTTCCAATGTAGATATCTTCAGTCTTAATTTCTTTGGAAATCAGATTGTAACTCTAGACTTAAAAGGAAATCAAATTGACGCTTCCGGGGGCCTTCGAATCAGTAATCAGATTACGACCATCAAAAATGGAGAAATTAACTTCTCTGCTGTCAACTCCAACCCTAAACTGGTTGAATTGAGTCAGGCTTCCTTTGAAAATGTTAAAATCAATTTCTTGGAAGGTAATTGGAAAGTGTTATCTGGAGAGTTATTGGATGATATTATTATCGATAATGCAAAAGTGGAATTTGATTATAGTCAGGTTCGCGTGAATTCATTTGCAATCCTAGGTACAGGGGAGTTGAAAGGAAGCTTTGATACCTTTACTTTCAAAAAGGATTTCATTGTGGAAAGCTCCGGTACTATCAAGTCTGGAGTTAATGCGGTTTTCTCTGGAACCGAGGGGATCTTCAATAATTTAGCAACTCAAGCTGTCAAATCTTTATTTGCAAGCTCCGGTAAACTGACTATCTCCAGCGGTGGAATAGATGAGCTTGGTGCTTCCAGCGGAGAAATAATTTTGAATAAAGATCAACTCACAATCGGTAAATTAAAGATAGGACCTGCATCTGTGATCAATTTAGGGATCAGTTCAGAGTTAGTAATTACGGATAGTGTCTCCTCTACCGCAACCCTGACCCAAAAAGCAAGAATTCAAGCTTCGAGTAAAGGGAAGATTATTCATGATATTTATAGAAAATATTGCTTCGAACATATTTCTGTATCTAATGTCGATGTGTCAGGTGACGCAATTATTAATTTGGGAGTAGGAGCAGAGCTTACAAATTCCTCTGGATGGCTTCAGCAAAATTGTGGTGAAGTGTTATTCGCGAACTTCAAATCCACTTTTCCTTGTGCCGGAGCGGCAGTCAATTTTGAAAATCTAAGTGAAGGTAATATTTCTACCTATTTATGGGATTTTGGCGGATTAGGAGAATCAAGTTTGCAGAATCCGTTTTTCGTATTTGACAATACGGGTGAATACTTAATAAAGCTCACCGTTTCCAATGCGGAAGGTTCGACAACTTTCGAAAGAAGTATTCAAATAGGTGAAAACACCCTTCAAAAGCCTGCGATTGTAGTAAATGGAACAACGCTCACCTCCCAAACGCCTGGTAGCTCGTACCAGTGGTATTTGAATGGAGAAAAAATAGCTGGTGCAACAAACCGATCTTTGGAAGCTTCAGGAGATGGATCCTATCAAGTTGCGATTTTTGGTGAAGCATGTAATAGAGTTTCTGACCCGGTGGTTATTTCTGCCATTCCAGACCAAGAAGTAGAGTTAAGCAGATTTGGTATTTTCGTTGGCCCAATTCCATCTGAGGATCAGCTGACAGTTACATTCACCAATGGCTATACAGGACCAATTACCCTGTCAATTCTGGATATGGCAGGTAGAGTATTCAGAAATATTGAAATAGGAAAAAATACAGAGTCCGTGGAAGTTGATATGAATCTTCCTGCCAACAACGGGCTATACATACTAAGAATAAAAACCGACAATTTAACTTTACACAAAAAAGTAATTAAACAATGAAGAAGTTTTTCGTGGTAGTTGCACTACTCGTATCAAACCTGTCTTTTGGGCAGATTAGCAATGTGGATTTGAACGGCTCACCAGCCCGTCTTTCCACTTATTCAGAAATAGATGGCTCTCCTTATTTATTTGAAGATTGGGCAAGAGCAGACATTTCACTTTCCAACGCAGGATTGAAGGAAAATGTAGCTTATAAGTTCAATATTTATGAAAATGAGTTAGAGGTGATCAATGAGGCTGGAAATAAAATCTATTTGAACAAAGCCTATATTGAATATGCTATGTTGGAACGTCCGTCTATTATCATTGCGAATGGAAGTAATGAAGGGATGCTTACCAAGCTACTGTTTAAAAAAGGGTATGGAATGATTAGTGGAGTTAAGGATACCGATTTAGTCAATGTGATTGCAGAAGGAAAGAAGTATACCTTGGTCAGAAAGTTTCAGACAGATTTGGTAACACCGCCGAAGAATAGCTATTCTCCAACTCCAGGAAGAATGTTTGTGTTTGAGCAGAGTTTCTACCTGATTGATTCAAATAATGAGGTGAACTCGGTTAGAAACAGGACTAATAATATTGTGAAGTCTCTGGCTGATGATGATCAGGCTGAGGCAAAGCAAATCATCAAGGATAATAAGCTTGACTTAAGCAGGGAAGATCATATGGTGATCTTTTTTCAGAAGCTGAACCAAGAGGCTTAAAAATAATTTAAAATGAATTCAAACCCGGACGCAAGTCCGGGTTTTTTTGTTAGTGGTTGATTTGGCTTTAAAAAACACAATAAATATTGGGTTATATGCCTTGAATTCCCGCTAGTCCAAATTGTAAAAATGGAAGTTTGATGAAATTATTCTTATTTCCATTCTGAGTCAAATTTTGAACTGATATTCTTTAATTACTTCAACTGTAACTGAGAAAAAGGTAATTAATTTTTTAGGGATTTTGGTCAAAATAAAATTTTGGACAAATCTCATTTATTGAATTAATAATCTACCAGAGATACATTTAAGTCTATTTATATATTATAGATATATATAAATCAGTATAAACTTTTTATATAATATATAAATAAGGACTCGTAAAACTGCTTTCTATAGTTCAATACATATAAATTAATTGTATTTTTTTTTAAAAAAAATTGAATTTTTCCTATGCTAATAATTTATAAAAAAATTACTGACTAGTATTTATTTTGTCCTAATTAATAAAAATGTTAAAAAAATTTAATTTGGATTTAAGTAAAAAATAATAGTAAAAAATTAATTAAGTGAATTAAAATTAATATTGGCAGAATAAAATTCTGAAAAAATAAATTATATATTAATATTATTGTATTTTAAACTTAAAGAAAATTTATACCTTTTGTATTATACTGCTTTGTTAATTGAATATTTCGGAATATCATTGATATTAAATTAAACCAAATTCTAACTTAATATGAGGAAAGTTTTACTTCTAGGACTCATGCTATTTTTGGGAAGTGCTATTGCATTTGCCCAAAGTCGTGTGATCACAGGTACAGTTACTTCTGCCGAGGACGGTATGGGTGTACCAGGAGCGACAATTCTCGTGAAAGGTACTCAGATTGGTGTTGCTACTGATATTGATGGCAAATACTCAATCAACGTTCCTTCCGGGAGTAATGTGCTCGTTTATAGTTTTGTGGGTCTTTTGACTCAGGAGGTTTCGATTGGTAACAAGAGCGTTATCGATGTTACTTTACAATCTGATGTAACTGCCTTGGGAGAGGTGATTGTTACAGGTTACGGTACTCAACCAAAAAGAGAGGTTACCGGTGCTGTTTCTTCTGTTAGAGGAGAGGCTATTCAAAATTTGCCTTTACAATCATTTGACCGTGCTTTACAGGGCCGTGCATCAGGTGTGCAGGTAAGGTCTTCAAATGGCCTACCTGGTGGTGCTGTGAATATTCGTATTCGAGGTGTAGGTTCAATTAACGCTGGTAATGAGCCTCTTTTTATTGTTGATGGTGTTCAGTTGAACAATCAATCTAATGCAGCATTTACTCAGTCTAACCCATTGGCATTCCTTAATCCAAATGATATTGAATCCATGGAAATCTTGAAGGATGCTGCTTCTGCTGCTATCTATGGCTCTCAAGCTGCAAATGGTGTAGTTATTATCACCACTAAAAAAGGTAAACAAGGAAAAGCCAGGTTTGAATTTAATGCTTTTGGTGGCCAGACTCAGCCTTTAAGGTACTTAGATGTTTTAGGTGGTGCTGAGTGGTATGAGATGAGAAGAGATGCTTATATCAATTCTGGTAATACTCTTCCACAAGCGAATGCTTTGAACAACATGGGGCGCCTACCATCCAATTGGCAACAGTTAACGCCTCAAGATTTAGATCAAATTGGTTTGGACCTTCCAACTTTTGATTGGCAAAGAGCTGTTATGGGAACAGGAAACCTTCAAAATTACGAGCTATCTGTTTCAGGAGGAGATGAAAAAACAACTTTCTTCCTTTCTGGATCCTATAACTATCAAGAGTCTTCTTTTAAACCTGTGGATTTCGAAAGAGGAACTGTGAAAATTGCCCTCTCTCATCAGGCTAATAGCAGATTGAATATTGAGACTAATGTCAATTTATCTACATTCCAACAAAATATTCCTTTTGCGGTTTCTGGAGCATTTTTAGGAAACCCAGCTTTCTCAGCCTCTGCTGTTTTGCCTCATAATCCAATCTTTAATGAAGATGGAACATTTAATACTTCTATTGGAGGTGTATTGGGACAAAACGTTGTATTAGTTAATGAATATAACTCTGGTTTACAGCGTAACAATGCTGTTGTGGGGAACTTAGTAGGTACCTATAAGATCTTGAATAATCTATCCTTTAGATCACTTTATGGATTGGATTATAGATTACTTCAAGGCGAGTCTTACAGAGATCCACGAACTCCAGACGGAGCAGGTGTGAGAGGTAGAGCTTCTGTTCAGCAAGACTGGAGAACAAGATTTATTACTACTCAGACTTTGAATTGGAATAAATCATTTAACGGAGTTCACAATGTGTCTGCAATTTTGGGATTTGAGTTTTTATCTGAAACCAGAGAAGGCCTATCAGGAGCTGGAATTGGTTTCCCTACTTTCCAGTTTAGAACTATTCAGTCAGCTGCTACTCCAGAAAGTATCACAGGTTTTTGGACTGGATATAGAAGAATTTCTGGCTTTGCTTCAGCAAACTATGATTACAAGAAAAAGTACCTAGCAACAGTGACTGCTCGATACGACGGTTCTTCTAGGTTTGGAGCAAATAATAGATTTGGTGTGTTCCCTTCTATCCGAGTGGGCTGGAGTATGGTTGAAGAAGAATTCCTAAAAGAATCAACTGCGGTTTCTGAATTGAAGCTTAGAGCATCTTTTGGGGTTACAGGAAATGACCAGATCGGGAATTTTGCAGCAAGAGGTCTTTACGGAGGCGCTGGAAATTATTCGGGAAGTGCTGGTATTCGACCAAGCAGCTTGGCTAATTTAAACTTGGGTTGGGAAACTAACCAGACTTTAAACTTTGGTGTAGACTATGGATTCGTGAATAATAGAATCACTGGTTCCATAGATGTATTTGACAGAAGAACTAAGGATCTTTTGTTAGATCAGCCGATTCTTTGGACCAATGGTTTTGGTGACATTGCCAATAATGTTGGAGAATTGCAAAATAGAGGTATCGAGTTTGAGCTAAGTACTGTAAATATTGATAGAGGTGGATTTAGATGGAATACTACTTTCAATTTCACCACTATTGAGAATAAAGTAATAAGCCTTTATGACGGATTAGAAGCGTTACCGGCAAATCCTGGTATTGCGGTTGGCCAACCTGTTGGTAACCCTGCCGGTGTAGGTGATACTGCTCCTGGTTCTTGGTTTGTAGCGAAGTATGCTGGAGTAAATCCTGCGACCGGGCGACCAATGTGGTTTGATATCAATGGCAACATTACTTATTTGCCACTAGCTGCTGATAGACAATATTTTGGATCAAATTTGGCAACTATTTACGGAGGTCTAAACAATTCAATTTCATATAAAGGATTTGAGTTGACCGCATTTTTCACGTATGAATACGGCGCTATTGTATCCGACGGTCAGTACAATTTCTTAAGAGAAAATGGTACAAGATTAACCTTGAATGCATTAAGAGAAGTCAATGATAGAGCTTGGACTACTCCAGGACAGATCACTGACATTCCTAGAAACTTAACGACTAATGCTGGAAACGAAACAAGAGGTGCAGGAAGAAACTCTGGGTCTGCAAACTTATTGAAGGCAGATTTTATCAGACTGTCTCAATTGACTTTAGGTTATACTTTCAAGTCATCTTTGGTGAGCCAGATTGGATTAACAAAAGCCAGAGTTTATGTTCAAGGCTTAAACCTTTGGACATACACAGATTATCCTGGTTATGATCCTGAATTCACTGGAGCTGGAACAGGTCAAATCCCATTGACTAAAAACTATACCGTAGGTGTACAAATAGGCTTCTAATTACCTAAATCAATGAAAAAAATGAAATTTATAAATAAACTGGCTCTTTCAGTTGTCTTTTCAGGTTTATTCCTGCTAGGATCCTGTGAGTCTGCCTTAGAGATTGATCCTAGACAATCCATCGATGCTAACGGGGCTTTGAATACCCCTGATGCCGTTGATGCAGCGTTGAATTCAGTCTATGCTAGACTAAGATCTGTAAGAAATTACGGTCGTGATCTATTGGCGCTTTCCGACGCATTGGCTGATGTTGGTCAAACGACAAGTAATTCTGGTCGATTAATTGGAGAAAATAATAATCAACCAAACGCTCACTTTCAGGCTGGATTTTGGCAAAATTCATATTTTGCTATTAATGAAGCGAATTTGATTTTGGCTGGTTTACAGGGAGTGGAAGGTGCTTCTCAAGCTCAAAGAGATCGCTGGGAAGGCGAAGCAAAGTTTTTGAGAGCTCTTTATTATTTTGACTTGGTAAAGGTTTACTCTTATATACCAACTGCAATTTATCAGCCTGGTGTAATTGATCAGGGTGGTATTCCATTGGTTACAGAAGGAGTAATTACTTCAGATGCAGCTTTTAATAGAAGTCCGGCCAGAGCGACAATCGATGAAGTATACAATCAGATTTACGCTGATTTGGAAGATGCCAAAAGACTATTGACATCCAGAGGAGTTCAATATGGTTCTTCTGGGGCTGCTTCCGCACTTTTATCTAGAGTCGCTTTGTATAAAGGGGACTGGACTAAAGCAGTGGCGGAATCAACGCTTGCTTTAGATAGTAACGTAGGAACCGTATTATCCGGAGAGGCTTATGTAAGTGGATGGAGAGCCACAATCAACCCTGAATCTATGTTTGAAGTGAGATTCGCTTTGGCTGAAGAATCCATCGGAGTAAATGAATCATTACAATCCTCCTATACGGCTCTTTTGAATCTAGATAATAAAAATGCTCAAGGTGGATGGGGTGATTTCATTCCAAACGCGAGAGTTAGAGGATTCTTTGGTCTTACTCAGATTCAAACTGGCAACCCAGCATCAAATAACAATAACTGGGATGTAACGCGAAATGATGATATCAGAGGCTTCTTGTATACCACAGGAAATACAGTAAGAAATGCTGGACGCCAAATTGAATGTATCAAATTCTTGGCGAAAAGTGGATTTGCTTATGCTGATAACGTTCCAGTGATTAGAAAATCTGAGATGCATCTGAATAGAGCAGAAGCTAATTACCATTTAGGAAATGTAGCAGAAGCTTTAGCAGAATTAAATGCATTCAAAGATTTGAGAGGATTATCTGAAGTTTCTTTGTCAGGTGCAGATCTTTTAGACGAAATTTTATTGGAAAGATTCAAAGAGTTTGCGTTTGAAGGTCACCGTTTCTTCGATTTAAAAAGATATGGAAGAGCTATCGTTAAAACGACACCTAACGTGAATGTTCAATTTGACGATTTTAGAATTTTACCTCCAATTCCTCAAAGAGAAGTAGATGGTAATACCAATCTTAACCAAAATAGAGGCTACTAAAATAGAAATTATGAAAAAGATATTATCATTATTATCCTTAGTCGTAGTTCTTGCCTTTAGCTCTTGTATTGATCAGGAATATCCTTTATGGGATGGTTCATTGGTAGAATTTCAAGATGCAGTAGTAAGAACTCCTGTGGCAGGACAAAACTATCCTAGGATTACTGTAAACAATAAAGTTGGCACAGTAAGTTTACAGGTCAACTTGGTAGCTCCGCAAAGAGCTAGTGATGAAACAATCAACTATACCGTAGTACCTGAAGGAACTACTGCTGTGTCTGGAACAGATTATTCGGTGTCTGGATCTCTGGTAATACCAGCTAATTCAAGTACGGGTACTCTAACCGTTAATGTAGTTGATACTGGTGCATTAGGCGGATCAGTTGATTTACTTCTAAGACTTGATGGAAATGCCTCAATTTCTCCGAGTGAGAATTATAAGCAAGTACAAATAAGAATAACTAGATAATCTAGCGTAACTATAATTAAAAAGACCGGGAATAATCCCCGGTCTTTTTTTTCTTAAAATGTCTGAAACTATGAAAATAATCAAATTACTCACTGTTTGCATTTTATTTCCTGGTGTGGCGTTGGCTCAATTATCAGTTTTGAGAGATACTGGGACGGGTCAGCCTATCATGTCCAGTCCATATAAGGAAGTGAAAGGCACTCCCTACATCAATGAATTCAATGAGGGAACAATAATTCTGTTGGGAGGTCAGGTTGTGGAAGGAATTCAAATTGCTCTGAATGGATACGAACAAACTTTGGAGTACAAGTTGGATGGGAATTTATTTGCCTATTCTCCTGAAAACTTAAAGGGCTTCTTTTATCGTGATCAATCTGAGGAATTGGTTCAGTTCACTTCAGATTTTGAAATACCCTCTATTTCAAAGAAAAGATTTTTGCAGGAGCTGGAAACAGGTAAATATCACCTTTTAAAATATTCATATAAGATTATGGCAGATGATGTTACAGCTGCCTACGGTTCCCAGTCAATGAAAGTATTTCAAATGGAAGAGGAGTTTCTAATTGGAATAGATGGCAAGGCTTTTATCTTGAAAAAGAATACCAAAAACTTTCAAGAAATATTTGGAGAAGAAGAGGCTAAGGCCTTGAGAATTATCAAGGAGAATAAACTTTCTTTAAAATCAGAGACAGATATAAGAAAGTTAGTACAACTCATGAATGAGAAATAAATATCAAATTGACTACTTCAGTCCCTAGATTTTCAATCAGGGACTTTTTTTATACTTTTGTGCTCACATAAGGAGGAGCATGATTTACGTTTGCCGAAAAGAACATTTCAACGCCGCACATAAGCTTTGGAATCCCAAGTGGTCTGATGAGAAAAACTTTGAAGTCTTTGGACCTTGTGCCAATGTGAATTGGCATGGTCACAACTTTGAGTTGATCGTTACTGTGAAGGGATTGCCTGATCCGGAGACAGGCTTTGTTGTGGATCTGAAAGAGTTGAGCACCCTAATCAAAAAGTTGGTAATCGATAAGGTAGACCATAAAAACCTGAATATGGACGTGGACTTCATGGAAGGGAAAATGGCTAGTTGCGAAATTCTGGTAATGGAGTTCTGGAAAATCTTGGAACCTGCTGTTAAAGAAATAACCCCTAATGGAGGCTTGCATAAGCTTACGCTATATGAAACTCCGAGGAATTTCGTGGAGTATTTCGGATAATCTTTTTCTTACCACAGAGGACACAGAGAATCTGAGGTTTGTTTATTGATAAATTTTTATTTTTACACTAGACTAATTTTTTATGAGTGATTTTGATTTAACACAACAAATAATTGGTGAGGCCATTTATGTCCATAAAAGTCTGGGACCGGGATTATTAGAAAGTACTTACAAAAACTGTCTTTATTATAGGCTAAAAACCAAAGGATTAAAGGTCGAAAAAGAAAAATCCCTGCCGGTGGTTTTTGATGGACAATTTTTAGAATGTGGCTATAGGCTTGATCTTGTAGTAGAAGATCAAGTCATTATTGAATTAAAAAGTGTGAAAAAGCTGAGAGATATTCACAAGGCCCAAATGATTACTTATTTGAAATTAAGTGGATATAGAATAGGTTTATTGTTAAACTTCAATGTATTGAAATTAGTCGACGGCTTAATTAGACTAAAATATTGATAATCCTCTGTGTCCTCTGTGGTGAAAAACAAAAAAATTTACATCATTTCCGGTGAGCGTTCTGGCGATTTGCATGCCTCTAATTTGATTCAGGCTTTGAAAGTCACCGACTCATCTATTCAATTTAGAGGAATGGGTGGTTCATATTCTAAAGAAGCTGGCCTGGATTTAGCCGTGGATTATTCAGAAGTGGCTTTGATGGGCTTTATTGAGGTGGTTTTGGGTTTTAGAAAAGTAATTAAATATCTCAACCTAGTTAAAAAGGATTTACTTAATTACAAGCCGGATATTTTAGTTTTGGTGGATTATGGTGGCTTCAACATGAAAATAGCCCAATTTGCAAAAGCCAATCATATTCCTGTTCACTATTATATTCCACCAAAAGTATGGGCTTGGAATCAAAAAAGAGCCCTAAAACTGAAAGCCTTTACTGATAAGGTTTATAGTATACTTCCATTCGAACCTGATTTTTTCAAGAAGTATGACATGGAGGTGAAATATGTTGGAAATCCTTTGTTGGATGAAATCAAAAAATTCAAAGCTCATGATTTTTTCTTTCAAAAAAATGAGCTCAGTTATGCTCCTATTATTGCATTACTTCCGGGAAGCAGAACACAGGAAGTACTTGCCATGCTCAATAAGATGATAGCCTTAGTTCCGAAGTTTCCCAACGCCCAGTTTGTAATTGCAGGTGTCGATGGTTTGAATCCAAACCTCTATAAACCTGCTAAAGAGGCTGGAATCAAACTTGTTTTTAATCAGACGTATGATCTTCTTTCCCATGCCACAGCCGCAGTGGTAACCTCCGGAACAGCTACCTTGGAAACGGCTCTTTTTAGAGTTCCACAGATTGTAGTATACCGTACATCACCTATTTCTTACCACATTGCCAAAAGGCTTATTCGAATTCCATATATCTCTTTGGTCAATTTAATTGCGGATCAGACTGTAGTGAAAGAATTGATTCAGGATGATTTTTCTATCGAAAACCTGGAGAAGGAACTACTCTTGATTTTAGGAAATCCTATTTACAAGGGTCAAATGCTTCAGGGCTATGATTTGATCCGAGAGAGATTAGGAGATCAGGAGGCTTCCAATGCGGTAGCATCAAGTATTCTTCAAGAATTGCTTCCTGACAATAAGGAGCTTTAAAGATGTTATCGGTCAGCGGGAAAGTAGAATAATTAAATGCTTCCTGTATTAATACTGGGTAATTATTTGGAAAAGGCTTAATTTATCCGAATAAATATCCCAAAAATGACCAAATTCAAATTCTTCTTCCTGTTCTTTTTTCTAGGACTTATTCAGTCCTTTGCTCAATCTGTTCCTGGAATTATTTCAGATCGAGTATCCAAATTGGATGCTATGCTGGATGAGGCAATAAAAAATCAACAGGTTCCTGGCCTGGTAGCCATGATTCTCAAAGACGGGAAAGTGGTCTATCATGAAGCAAAAGGTTTTGCGGATGTGCCAAGCAATAGGCTGATGAAAAAAGATGATATTTTTAGAATAGCCTCTCAAACAAAAGCTATTACGTCCACTGCGGTTATGATGCTTTGGGAGGAGGGGAAATTTAGATTGGATGATCCGATATCTATGTATATCCCTGAATTCAAAAATCCTCAGGTTCTTTCCAATTTTCGTTATGCTGATACAAGCTATACTACCAAGCCTTCATCTAAAGAGATCACCATCCGACATCTTTTGACCCATACTTCTGGCTTGGGTTATGGAGTGATAGACGGGGATGAACGCATGCGGATGATCTATTCTAAAGCTGGTATCACTGACTTATTTACAACGGAAAACATCAGCATTGAAGAGAGTGTGAAAAAGTTGGCAAAGCTTCCACTGCATCATGAGCCTGGAAGTAAATATACATACAGCGAGGGACTGGATGTATTAGGGTATTTGATTGAAGTTGTCTCCGGAATTCCATTCGACCGCTTTCTTCAAGAGCGGATATTTGATCCTTTGGGAATGAAGGACACTCGGTTTTACCTCTCTGATAGCCAGGCTCCAAGGTTAGTTACTGTACATACTTTTAATCAGGGCAAATGGAACCCATATCCAGTCACTTTTTACGATCCCGAATATCCCAGAAAAGGAGCTAAACGCTTTTTTTCAGGTGGAGCTGGCTTATCCAGTACGACAGCAGATTATGCTAAATTCCTTCAGATGTACCTCAATGGAGGAGTTTTAAATGGGAAAAGAATTTTGAGCTCTCACACGATTGAAACCATGATGAAAAATCAGGTTGGTGATTTGTGGAATGGAGACAAATTTTATGGGCTTGCATTTGGAGTTGTCACCGAACAAGGAGTTGCAACTGGGGGATTAGGTAGCGAGGGAACCTTCGATTGGGGAGGTTATTTTAATACCCAATACTTTGCAGATCCTCAGGAAAACATCATCGGATTGATCTTCAAACAAACTTCCGGAGCAGGTAATGGAGATCAGACAGGTTGGAAATTTAGGCAAATGGTTTTCACCTTAATCGAGTAATTGAATAGCTGAAATTCTGAACTGTCTAAAGTTTGAGGAGTTGTAGATTGGTCAATTGCTGATGATTATGTTGTTCTCTCTTGCAGACTTTCTCCGTCCTTGTAATGGAGCTTTCTAAATACAAAAGCAGAGAAAATGGTCAATCCTCCTATAACCAAGAAGGTAAACCGGAAGGCATTGTGAATTTCGTGATCTATTAAACCGGCATCCCCTTCAAAAAGCTTCAAAACGATCAAGCCGAATGCTACCCCGAATCCTATTGCAAGTTGCTGATTAACGGACAATAAAGAATTGCCGCTACTGGTGTGATAGGGTCGCAAATTTGCAATGGCGATGGAATTCATTGAAGTAAACTGGATAGAATTGAAAAATCCCAAAATTGCGATAATTGGAAGGTGCCAATAAATTGAGCTCTGAAGACTTGGAATCGCAAATGCACAAATCAAAAGCCCAATTAAAAAGGTGTTGAACATCAATGTAGTTCTGTATCCAAGCTTTTGAAGAATTTTCATGACTACTGACTTACCTAGCATGGCTGTTAAAGCCATAGGAGCTACAATCCAACCTGAAATCACTGCGGATTTTCCGTAGGCTATCTGTATCATCAGAGGCAAAAGCAAAGGGACAGAACTGATTCCTAGCCTTGTCGCCAAGTTTCCTATAATTCCAACTCTAAAGGTTCGAACTTGGAATAAATCCAAAGGGAATAGTGGAGTCTCTCTTTTTTTAGCATGCCGATAGTAAAAATAGAACAATAAAAAACCGAAGAATAATCCGACCAGTAGGGGAGTGGTCTGAACAGAATTCCCTAATAGTTCTAAGGAAACGGAAAGGACAAAGGTGGCAGCTGCAAAAATCAAAAATCCCTTTAAATCAAAATCTGAAGGGCTGGAATAGTAATCGGGTAAATACTTGATGCTAAGAATAATTCCAGCCACTGCAATAGGAAGATTGATCAGGAATATCCAATGCCAGGAGAGATAATCCACCATGTATCCACCCACCAATGGACCTAAAATAGGCCCTATCAAAGCTGGAATGATGGCATAATTCATAGCTCTTACAACTTCGTTTTTTGGAAAAGCCTTGATTAAGGTCAGTCTACCTACAGGAGTCATCATACTGCCTCCTACACCTTGTATCACTCTGGATATGACCAATTGGTTTAGGCTTTGGGATAAAGAACAGAACAAAGAGCCCAAAGCAAACAAGGCTAATGAAAAAATGAATACTCTTTTGGTTCCAAAACGATCTGCTACAAATCCACTAATTGGCATCAAAAGAGCCACTGTCAAAACATAACTGATAATTGCATTTTGCATGTTGAGAGGTGACTCGTTCAGATCCTCTGCAATGGCAGGTAATGATGTATTCAAGATAGTGGAATCCAACATCAGCATAAAAATGGCTGTTGCCAGGATGATTGGAAGTACTTTTTTTATTTGGGAATCAGAAAGAGCTTGCCCCATAAATTAAATGATATTCTATCGTTTTATCATTGATGAAAAATTCACTTTACCTATTCGAAACAGGTTCATAATTAGATAGGTTCCTCTAAGATAAACCAAAAAAAAGCGCAAAGGATTGGATTTCTTTGCGCTTCTAATTTTATAACTGATCAACTGCGACCTTGTAAGTGGGGTCTTCCATTACATTAACATCAATAATGGAGTCAGCTTTATCAATTAATCGTCTACAGTCAGGGCTTAAATGTCTCAGGTGGACCCTTTTTCCGACTTTCAAATATCGTTCGGTAATTTTGTTTAGCGCTTCAATAGCAGACATATCGACAATTCTACTTTCTTTAAAGTCAATGATGACCTCTTCTGGATCATTGAGTACATCGAATTTATCATTGAAGGCTGAAATTGAACCGAAAAACAATGGACCATACATTTCATAGTGTTTTACGCCATTTTCATCAACATGCTTTCTTGCGCGAATTCTTTTAGCATTATCCCAAGCAAAAAACAGAGCCGCCAAGATCACTCCAATCAATACGGCTAATGCCAAATTATGCAATACCGCAGTTACCAAAGTAACCAAGACCATCAGAAACACATCTGACTTAGGCATTTTGGTGAAGGTTCTCAAGCTTGCCCACTCAAAGGTTCCAATAGATACCATGATCATTAGACCTGTTAATGCTGCCATTGGGACCTGCTCGATTAGGCTGGACCCAAACATGATAAATACCAAAAGCATTACGGAAGCAACGATTCCCGAGAGTCTTGCTCTTGCACCTGATGAGACATTAATCAAACTCTGCCCGATCATAGCACAACCACCCATTCCAGAGAAAAATCCGGATAGAATGTTGGCTGTTCCTTGTGCCACAGCTTCTTTATTTCCTCTTCCTCTTGTCTCAGTTATCTCATCTATGATATTCAAAGTCAATAAACTTTCAATCAATCCCACGCCTGCAACAATAGCTGCATAAGGAAAAATTAGCTGAAGAGTTTCTAGATTGAATGGAATAGCTGGAATATGAAAAGGAGGGAAGCCACCTTTAATAGAGGCAATATCACCCACTGTTTTTGTGTCAATATCTAAAAATGTTACGATCGCAAAGACTGATAAAATAGCGGTCAGGGATGCAGGAATAGCTTTTGTCAGTTTTGGGAGACCCCAAATAATCAGCATAGTCAACAATACTAAACCCAGTAGAATGTAAAGAGTAGAACCGCTCAACCAATTTCCATCTTCTCCTTTAAACTGATCCAACTGTGACATGAAAATGATGATTGCCAAACCATTGACAAAGCCAAAAATCACAGGATGCGGCACCAGTCTCATCAATTTCCCAAGTCTTAGTGTACCCGCAGCGATTTGTAAAATACCGGCTAAAATGACCGTAGCAAAAATATACTCCACTCCATGGGAAGCTGCCAAGGTTACCAATACAACTGCAATGGCTCCTGTTGCTCCAGAAATCATCCCTGGTCTACCTCCTAAAATGGAAGTGACCAATCCCATCATAAAAGCAGCATACAACCCGGTCAAGGGAGATAATCCTGCAATAAGGGCAAATGCCACTGCTTCAGGAATTAAAGCCATGGCTACCGTTAGCCCGGAAAGAATTTCAATTTTGTAATCTACTTTTTGAGAAAAGTCGAATAGGTTCAAATACTTTTTCATAAATAGGTTTGATTAGCAGAGTTTTAAAAGAAAATTTTTCTCTATCGTGACTGCCTTGGTTTGAAAGGAAGCGCAAAGGTACAAAAAATGAGTCAAACCAAATATTATTCTGAGAACAAGGTTGTTTCTATTGGAAGGAAACCTTTTTCCTTAATTCCTCTGCCAATTCCAAAGCGCAACCCCAAGCTACGGTAAAGCCAGCACCTCCATGTCCATAATTATGAAAAATTCTAGGATATTGGGGATCAAATTGAAATCGGACGGCACTTCTTTTTGGTCTTAATCCTACTAAAATTTCCAAAACTTTTGGAGGAGTACTGACTCCAAAAGCTTTCAATCTGTTTAAAATAAGGTCAGTATCTCTAGCGTCCTCGTTCTCATTCCAATCATTGTCATAATCAGTCCCACCAATGACAGCATCCTGACTTCTATTGATTATGTAAGAAAGAGCTCCTTTTTTGGTGGGATCAGCGAAAGAGGAAACTCCCATTTTTTCGGTTCGTAAGATCTGACCTCTCATGGGATGCAGGTCCTTGTCTTTACAGAGAGCTCTTGCGCCTAAACCTGTACAGTTTATTACAAAAGATCCCAGTTGATTCATTTCCTCCAAACTATCAAAAGTACGCAGCTCAAACTCTCCTCCAACGTCAATGAATTTTTCAAAAAGATAAGGGAGATATAAAGGAGGTTCGGCAAGTGGTACTTCGGCAATGAGTCCTTTTTCCATGCCTTTAGGAAGCTCTTTTTCTGTGGCTTCTCTCACTGTTCCAGGAGGTAAGTGCTTGACCCATTCTTCTTCCTTCAGGTCATTATAAGCATTCAAAAATGGAATCATGCTTACTCCTTTGGCAAAGGAGGATTCTTTTAGGTAGCGCGCATAACTTACGCCTGCCCAACGGTCGGTTTTAATTTTGGGCTCGATGGAATAAGGAAACCAAACTGCCCCGACTTTATTAGAAAGAGTCTGATCAAATTTTTTGTCAGCAAAGATTTTAACTCGAAATCCAGCTTCCTGCAATGCTATTGCAGAGGTTAAGCCGATGATACCGGCACCAATTACCGAAACGCTATTTTTTGTTTGATTTGGTGATTTCAATGGAAAAATTGAGCAATTGGTTAAATCAAGCTTGTCTTAGGATCTTCTCCATTTTCTTTCCTTTGGCTAATTCATCCACCAACTTGTCCAAATATCTGACCTTTTGAGATAATGGATTTTCTATATTTTCCACTCTGATGCCACAAATGACCCCAGTAATTAAATGAGCATTGGGATTTAAATTAGCCTGTTGAAAGAATTCCTGAAAATTGGCTTTTTCATTAATCAAGGTCTGAATTTTTTTATCATCAAATCCAGTCAACCATTTGATTACTTCCAGTAATTCTTCTTCAGTTCTTCCTTTCTTTTCCACTTTTGTAACATAATGTGGATAAACAGAAGAAAATGTCATGGATGCTATTCGTTCGTCTTGATTATTCATGGCATCGATCTTTGATGAAATTGAATTTAACCAAAAAATAATAAAAGATTCTTTGGTTCTTGATTAATGCCGATTAATTAATCACCGCATTTATTTTTTCCCAAAGTGCCTGATCAAAGCCTGAAAGGGCAAAGCTAGGCCTTGTAGGATCTGAGGCTCTTCCCATCCTTACAATGACCATTTTTTTGCTTGGAATCACGTAAATTCTTTGATCTTCTGCCCCCATGGCGGCAAACATATCAGCTGGAGCAATAGGGATTAGTTGTCCCGGGAAAATATTTTGGCTACCCGGCAACATAGCCTGAGATTTACCATTAAGCCACCATAGATAGCCGTAAGCAGGATTAATCGTCTGTGAAGTTGAAGTGCTTTCTTTGAAATAATCCTCTTTAATTATTTGCTGATCAGCCCACTCCCCTTGATTCAGGGCTAAAAGTCCAAATCGCCCCATACTTCTGGTCGTGCTATGATAAATTGTAAAGACAATTCCGGTATTCCAAAAACCTTCCATTCCAATCTTACTCTCAAGCTTGGAATCAAAATAAGATTCAAAACTCTGGCCACTTGCAGATGATACTACATCCATCAGTTTTTGAAATACATTGTGATAGGACCATCTTGTTCCTGCGTCAGCCAAATAAGTGAGATTAGATTTGATATTCAGTTCACTTTCATCATTGATTCCCGAAGTCATGGTCAATAGAGATCTGGGGGTAATCAAATTTTCCTTATTTAATGGCATATTAGTCCAGCCTTGTCCAAGATAAAGGGAAACTGGTCTATTGATATCAATCAAGCCTTCCATTTGAGCGATTCCGGTGGTAGCTGTAACTAGTGTTTTCCCGGCGCTATTCCATTGCCACATGGTATTTGCGGTGTGGCCATCAAAATATTCTTCCAATGCTATTTTTCCATTTACCAGTATTAGAAAGGATTTGGTGTTTTTTGTCCTTAGAAAATCCAGCAGAGACGGCAATTCACTTTGTTTCCAACCTAGTTCTGAATTATTGACTGTTTCCCAGCTTGATCCTTGGATGGGCGGGAAATACATCTCAGAAATAGATGGGCTAGGCTCGACTTTTTCACAAGAAAAAATCAGAAAAGAAGCCAAAATCAAAAGTGAAGGTCTAATTTTCATAGAAGAAAATTTAATGATTTGACTCTGCCCAAGGCAAAAGGTTTAATCAATGACATTTGAGCTTTTTTGAACTCCACTACAGTCTACTTGCCTCCAAAATATTTTATCAAATCACTCTCCGCCGCTATGTATCCAAAAGAAGCAAAGGAATTGGTTTGAATGAGCTCTTCCATCATCATTTTGGCGGTCAGGGTATCTCCATTATATAAATACCAATTTGCCACTCCATAGCGAATAGCATCATTGGAAGGGTTCCCGCCTGGTCCTGCTTGAATCAAAGAATCTACAGGCAACCATCCCTTGTAAAGCGCACATAAATCTGCATAGCTCTGGTTTTCGATTACTGTTGAATCCGCATGGATCGGAGCTAAAAGTGAATCGGCCTTGCTTGGGTTCCCCAAACGTTGCTGTATCATAAATAGCCAGTGAGTACTGGAAACTATATTATCATAAAGGTCACCACTTTCCCTGCATAGCAGGTAAGCTTCATAGGCTTTCTCATAATCATGTTTGAGATAATATGCCAATCCTAAATGATAATAGATATTTCCGTGTAAAGTACTTACAGGGATATTTTGTGCATTGGGCATACCATCTGGCTCAATTTCATTTTCTGTGCCTTGAATCAGAGTGGCTGCTTTTTCCAAATCTTCAATCGCTTTGTCAAATTCGCGGATGCTGATATATCTATGGCCTCTATGTCTGTATAATTTGGGTTCATTGGGAAATTTTTCAATCCCTTTAGAATAAATTTCTATGGCCTGACAATATTGTCCCAAGTAGGCTGTCCTTCTTCCATACCAAATCAAAGCTTCTACATCATCCGGGTTTGCTTCATAAGTAGCTTTTGCTTCCTCAAATTGATTGAGCATTTTTTCACTCGGGCTAGCAATAGTATAGGTTTTCCCAAGGGGCGTGGTAAATACAGAATCAGCATCTGAAAGTATCCAGTCTGATTCTTCTGATATGTCATTCTTTCTGCAGGATAAAAGGGAAAGGGTTATAGCTAAAAAGAAGAGAAAGCGTTGGTTGATCATGTTTTTTCGATAAAAGATTGAATGCTGCTATCAAGTTAGCTCTAATTGAGCTCGATTGAAAATACAGTTTTTGGTAGGCTCCATTCCTTTCAAAATCGATAAAGTATTATTCACCGTCATCACACACATTTGAGTATAGGTCGATTTGGTCAAACTGCCTACATGTGCTGTGATTAAAGTATTTGGGTGGGAAATTAAAGGTTCATTTTGGGAAGGGGGCTCTTCAGTTAAGACGTCTGCTGCGAATCCCCCCAATTTTCCAGACTCCAAAGCATCGTTTAAGGCTTTTTGATCAATGATAGGTCCCCTTGCTGTATTGATAAGCAATGCTCCTTCTTTCATTTTTCCAATTGCTTCTGCATTGATTAGATTGGAAGTCTGAGGAGTTAGTGGCAAGTGTAAACTGAGTACTTCCGAATTTTTCAAAACCTCTTCAAATGACAGCATGGGGTAGGGAACATCTTCTTTTTCTGCACTCCAATAACAAACCTGCAATCCCAAAGCATCTGCAATACGGGCTACTTTTTTCCCAATATTGCCCATGCCCAAAATCCCTAAAGTTTTCCCGTTTAGCTCATCTCCGGCATAGGTTCCCCGATCATTCCATCTGCCTTCTTTAACCATTGTAAAAGCGCTGTAAAGCTTTCTTTGCAAATTCAACATCAACGCAATGGTATGCTCTGCAATGGTGTTTGCATTGCTATTGGGGGCATTGACGACTTTGATTTTTCTCCGGGTAGCTTCTTCTACATCAATGTTATCCAAACCAACACCACAGCGAGCAATGATTTGAAGCTGGGGTAATTGGTCCATCAATTCAGCTCTTACCTGGCCTTTCCCTCTGGTGATGATTGCCGAAATATTCCCATTTCCAATTGCTTCTTGAAGGGATTTTTCATCCAGTGTCAAAACCGTTTCAAATTCCTTTGTATCCAAAAGGATTTTCATAGCCTCTTCTGCTACGGTTTCCAAAAGCAAAATCACTTGCTTCATTTCTTCTTGTGATAAAGCGTAGCATCCTTGGACTTGTATCCTCTGAAATCATTTCTTCCTGATACATAAATCCCAGCTTTGAAAAGTTCGTCTTCAAATATGTTGGGATCTATTTTAGTCTCAGGGGATGAGGAGAGTTCAATCAAGTTGCCGGATGGGTCACGAACAAACATCTGAATAGGGCCATCCGGAAGCTGTCTGACATTTCCCCAAGGCTTGATATCGATGATACCCAGTTCTTTCATTCTCCAAAAAATCGTATTGATATCATCTACTTGAAGACAAATATGTCCACGGAAGGAAAAAACATCTTCCCATTCTGTTAAGTGTAATTGTTGATCCTCATTGATCTTAAAGAAAGCTGTAGGATAGTCGAATAGGAAAGCTGGGATAGGTTCTAAGCCCAATTCATGCTCATAAAATTCGCAAGCCTTCTCTAAGTTGCTGACCACTAAGGCTACATGATTGATTTGTATTGCTTTTGCCATGGCTGCTATTGTTTAAATTCTTTTACAAAATCCCAATTTGGAGTCAATCCTAAACCGGGGCTAGTAGGTTTTGGTAAATTTCCATCTTGGTCCACGGTGATTTGTTCTTTGACCAAGTCATACATCATGGGATTTCCTCCCAATGAAAACTCAATAACATTGGCTGAAGGAGAAGCAAAGGCTACGGACAGTCCTGCCATAAATGAAAAAGCCGAACCCCAGCAATGCGGTGCCAATTCCAGTTGGTAGGTATGTGCGAGCTGTGAAACTCGCATTGCTTCAGTGATTCCGCCTATGATAGCACAATCCGGCTGAATGACATCCAGTGCTTTTTCAGCGATAAGGTCCCGAATATCAAAAGCTGTATATTCACTTTCTCCTGCTGCAATTGGAATGAAAGTAGAAGCCCTCACTTCAGCAGTACCGATTTTATTATCTGGACTGATGGGCTCTTCAAACCAATATAAATTGCAATCTTCCACACCTTTACAGAATTGCTTGGCTTCTGGAACACTGAAAGTGCCATGTGCATCAGCCATCAATTTGATGTGATCGGGGAGTGCTTCTCTCGCAGCTTTAACGCGTTTGATACTTTCTGCCACGGATTCATCCATGACACCAACGCGCATTTTTACTCCTGAAAAGCCCTTAGAAGTATAGCTCTTCAACTGCTCGCCAATCTTTTCTGCATTAGCCCAACCGCCACTAGCATAGGCTGGCATTTTATCTCTGCAACTGCCACCTAAAAGATCTACTACAGGAACACCCAGCATTTTTCCTTTTATGTCCCAAAGCGCCGTGTCTATTCCACTCAAAGCAGAAATAGTCAAGCCTCTTCTTCCCAAAATCGGGAATTTTCTACCTCTGGATAGCGCATAATGGTCTCTTGTTCCATTATATACAATCTCCCAAATCCGGGTGATCTCACTGGCATCTTTTCCAATTAAAATGGGTTTGAGCTCATTTTCAATGCAACTTACAATGCTCGCACAGGATCCCGAGGATCCAACCGCTGCTTTTGCTTCACCAAATCCCTGAAGTCCCGAATCAGTGGTGACTACTACCAAAGTCATATCAAAATTGGTTAGTAATCCATAATCAGAACGATGCTGCTTTTCTGTTGGGATTGGGCAACGAAGCCAAAATGCCTCAATATTTGTGATAATCATTTCAGATAAGGCTTAAGTTTTTCGGCGGATTTTTGAGTAAGCATGGTGTAAAATTCATCTGTAATTGCGGTACTGCCATGGTCTTGTAAAAACTTCAATTGCTCTTTACTCAATCCTTCTGGAGCTTCGTCAATTGAATTTGGAAATGGATTGGCGGGAGTTCTATCAAGAGGTGCGCAAAACTCCACTGAGATCACCTCATTGTAGCCAATCTCTGACAAAGTGTTCATGATTTTTTCCCAATTCAGTTTTCCCATACCGGGAGCCATTCGATTGTTATCTGCCACATGAAAGTTCACCAGTCTTTTTCCAACTTTTCGGATGGTCTCAAAAAGATCAATCTCTTCAATATTCATGTGAAAAGTATCCAAGCAAACCCCGCAATTTGGTCCTACAGCCTCAGCCAAAGCTAGTGCCTGTTCTCCACGGTTGATAAAGTAAGTTTCAAAACGATTGATAGGCTCTATTCCTATTTTCAGACCATTTGCTTCGGTATAAGCGTAAATCTCTTTAACTCCTTCCACCGCCCATTGCCATTCTTCTTCGGGCCTTGCGTCTGGTACAATTTTTCCCACAGTAGCCGGAACCAGAGAGATTACCTTGCCTCCCAAGTCTTTGACCATTTTGGCCAAATCCAATACATATTGCACGGATTTTTTACGCTGATTGGGATCTTTGGCAAGTAGGTTTCTATCCTCTAACATGAGGGTTACGGAGCCCCAGCACTGAATATTGTATTTTTCCAGTAGGCTTTTGACTTCTTGGGTATCATATTGTTCCGGCGCTCCCTGAATCTCAAGATGAGTATAACCTAAAGCAGAAATACGCTTGAGGGTACTTTCCAGGGATTCTGCTCTCATCCAATTGTGAATGGCTAATTGCATACAAAAATTTCATTGATTAGTGATGCTTTAAGTTAATCGAAATTTTTCAAAAAGTATGCGGAGTCCCGCCTGCTAAGTCAAGCATTTAACAGGCGGTTGGATGAGGTGCTAAGTGGAGAATTTATTTCCAGTCCAGATAGTTTCTCCAGTTATGTTGCTCTTTGAAGCCCAAAACTTCCTTGATTTTCTTGTTGGAAAATAAAGCCTCGTGTTCTTCCAAATCACGTTTAAGAGGAACTCCGGGGAAGAATCTTTCTGCTAATTCCTTACTCGGAATGACAGCTCCATTATGATCATTTCCAGCATTAAAAACCTGAAATCCCAAGCCATCTTTCTGGATGCACAAATCCACTATCTGTCCTAAATCCCTTGCGTCTATGTAACAAAATGCATTTCTGCGGCGGACTTCAGGGTTTTTCAAATAGTGTGGGAAAAGCTCTTGATATTCATGAGGTTCAATAACATTTCCTATTCGCAATGCATAAATATCAAAACCTGATCTTCTCTGAAATGCTCTTGCGGTTTTTTCATTGACCACTTTGGAAAGGCCGTAGCTATCCATGGGATTGATATCATATTCCTCATCCAATGGTAGGTAATCAGGATCTGTTTTTCCGTCCGAAAAACAAATTCCGTAGGTGGTTTCAGAAGAGGCAATGATGATTTTTTTGATTCCTAATTTGACTGCTGCTTCGATTACATTATAAGTACCTACAGTGTTGACTCGAAAAGTTTCATTATCCGGCTTTATTAAAATCCTTGGAACAGCAGCAAAATGAACCACAGCTTCGAAGGGTGGAACTCCATTTCCAGGTTCTAATTCATCCAGGCCCGCATAAGAACTCATGGCATTAAACATTTGTCCGGAATCCGTGATATCAGCATGAAGATTATCTACTCCAGGAATGTTGAGCGGGGTAAGGTCTACATTCAAAACCCGATAACCTTGATTGAGGAGATATGGGATTACATGCTTTCCGGCTTTCCCGGATCCTCCGGTGAAGAGTATTCTTTTTTGGGTCATGGCTTGAGTTTTATTGCTTATAAATCCAATGTTATAGCTTGAATTTCTAATACACCTAAAATGGGCTGGGTTAGTCAGGAGTCGAAATTACAAATTGAAATAAGTTTCAGAAACCAAGAAGTCCAAGGATAATTACTTGACTCCCTCAAAAAAAGGAAGGATGGTATAGAAAATCACCTTCCACAGTCCATTTTCTATCCAACTCATATTGGAAAGGGACTCGTTTTTATGGATGATTTCTAATTTCTAAATAAGAAAGATGAAATTGAAGTAACTTATTTTTTCACCTCAATCAATTGAAATCTCATAAAATCCTCTGATAATTCAGGGTTTTCAGGATGATCGGTAGATATCCAAATTCCTTCTTTGGTTCCGAAAATGTATTGCCCATTGTATTGATTTGGCTCCAAAGTGATTTCTCCAACCTTTTTATAATCAGTATCCAGAAACACCAAGCCCCATTGAGAAGCTAAAAAGGTGGCATCTGCGGTGCTTTCCGGAATGTCTTCAAATTTTGCCGCCCGGACGAGCAATTCTTGTTCTGGCAAATAAAATAGATCAGTGTAGATGTCCACATTGTTGATCATCTTCATGATTTCATTCATGTCTTCAAACATGTTAGACATGGAAGAGGTGGTTGGTTCCTCGGGGAATTCGGAATGAGCTGCCGAATGAGCTTGAACTTCCCCATTTTTCACTTGGTATAAGTTTCGGAAATTCAAATTGATAACTGGCTCCTGATCAGGTCCGAGTGATAGGAGAGGGAAGATTGCTTTGTTTAGATTATTTCCCACAAACTCCTCAGGGAAATAACTCACAGGGGTAAATGATCCAGCTAGGCTATCAAATTTGAGAAGATTCGGAATTTTGGTCAATTCCTCCGGGCTCAAAGAAGTCCATTCAAAAACCATAGGAAAGGCTGCAAAGTAAATTCCATCATTGGCGATAGTGAAAATATTGGAAAAAAGACTGACTCCATCTTTCTCTAAATCTCCGGTATCCATCTGAATTTTTTGAAGAATTTGGCCATTTCCGTCAACTTTAAATAGGGTGTTTGTACCGGCTGTTAAATAAATTTCATCTAGACTTTTTGCAAAAAATCCTGCTACATACTTTCCGATCCCATTTGGTCCCTCTTGCTCAAGCTGGATTGTCTTGATCAGTGCTCCATCTTCCTTGGAGTAGATGAGAACTTGAAATGATTTATAATCAAAAAACAGGAGATATTGATCTTCTACTGATTGAAAGGCATGATTGAAGTGCCCAACCCCAATAGGTAGGGGGAGGTTCTTGATTGTATTAGTGATGTTTAATTGGAGCTCAGATTTTGATTCTGATTTGTCAGCTGAATTACATCCAAAAAGGAGAAATAAAAGTCCAGAGAATAGGATTAGTTTCTTCATAAAATATCTTTAAACTATTAAGATAATAGAAGAATTAAGAAAAATTAGAGGGTTGGCTAATTTTTTGGTTTTAAGAAGGTAGAAATATTCTAAAGATGATTTGATTACACCCTTCAAACCAGTAAGTAAATAACTCGGTGAATAATCAATCTAAGGGTGCAGTAAACTTGAGTTGTCTTTATTTTGAAGAAGGAAGGAGGATTTCAATCTATATGGCAAGGTAAATATCGCCCTTTCAAGACTTCTGATTTAAAGATGGTTATAATCCTATTTCAGTTGAAATCTATTACCTCTGCTTTTGCAGAAATGGTTTTTTCTGGCATACGGTAAGTGAAAAAAGTTTCCTCTCCTGCCTGAAGAAACGGTATCTGCATTCCTGTAATATCTTGGGTTTTTGAATATTCTAAAGTGTCAATTTCAAGAATTGCTCGATCTGCTGAATAATAGGTAATCTCGAAAGAAATTGTGTTTATATCCTGTTCCATGTTGTTTTCAACTGTGAATAGGATCAAGTTTCCTTGAAATTCTTTAAACTTTACTTCTATTGGATCACTGCTACAAGAAAGCAATGCTGTTCCTATGAAAAAGCTAATTAGGATGATTCTTAACCTTGATTTCATTACCCTTCGATTTTGATAAACGGTAAGAAAAAAGTAATTGTTTTTTACTTAAATGTCAATTTTAGCAATTGCCTAATCTATTATGTGTTAAGGATTTAATATTGTTGCTGAACAATTTTTGACTTTAATATTCGGTAACCGATTAACGGGAGCTTTTATTTTTTAACTAGAAAAAAATCCCCATACAGTGACAATGAGCAGAATGATACAAAAGAATAATACTCCAGCCCAGGCAGGTTGGTGGTAGCGATGTTTCCAATTATTTCTGAAAGAAGGGATAATAAAAACCAGTCCGACGAATATCAATCCAAATACAAAAGCACCAATGCAATTTTCAAAAATGCCTATCAGTCCCTGAACTGAAAAGAATCCATGCTCAGCAGATTCTCCTGAATACTTTGCAACGATCATCCATCCCAGATATTCCACTAGGCTCATCACTAGAAGAGTGATAACTCCCATCCAAATAAGGTGACTCTTGTATTTCAAAGGATTTGAATTTTATGGATAAAATTAAACTCAGTATTTTAATTCTATTTCAGAACCCTTACTACTCCAAGCAGATTAATCTCCAAACGCATTTGGTTGCAATAAATCAAGTGCTATAGAAGCGACACAGCGCAATTGAAAACTGCAATAATTGGATTGTTTTAAGTAGAACACTAAAGAGTCAACGCTGGTCCAAATGAAATCATCTGTTAAATTGAAGTCATTGATTTCTATCAATTGATACTCGCTGTCGTTTTGAAAAAATCTTCCCCCTTCATCGCATTGAATTATTTTTCTTTTTAACCTTCCATTGGTTATTGGTTTACTAGAATTTGGATTTTCAGGACTTGACATATAGGTTGGGTAAAATGCAAACTCAGTTGAGATTCCCCATTCATGATCTTTTTTGATTAAAAATTCAATACTATCACCCATTACTCTGTAGGCTAATTGAATTAAACCTTGGCTCGGTAATTTATATAAAGGTTGAGACCAAGCTTTTACTTCTCTATTTGTTGCTGAAAAATGAAAAAATCCGATCGTCGGAAGTGCTGGGTTTAATGCACTTATTCCATTTTTAGTAATACTCCAATTTTTCAATTGATCTACAGGAATCATTTTGTAATTCCCTAATGTGCTATTATTAGGCTGATCAATTTCAATTTTTTTTCTATCCTTTTTATCCTCCAACAATAGGCTGTCCCAGTCAAAAACAGCTAAAAGAGATCTAAGGTCTGCGTTTAAAAAATTATCTTTTAATAAGACTCCCTTAATTGCTTTTAAAGAAGCCCAAACCATATTTTCTTTGGTTTCAATTAAATCTTCAGAGAGTAGGTAGTGATGAGTTTTACTTTTTTGGAAATATTTGGAACCTAGGTCATGCTGCATGGAGTGAGTAATCAGATTACATCCAGGTACAAAACTTGTAAAATACTCAATGTATGCAGTTGCTTTCCCGCCATGAAGTCTCAGGTAATTTGCAGGTGTACTTTGGATAGTAGGGCCAAATTGAATTACTCCTGTATTTCCAGGTTCTACACGCGCTTGAAGTAAAACGTATATTTCATTTTGTTGTCTTGAAATTATCAAACCTGTTAATGCACTTTGGGGCTGATATAGCATTAATTTTTGATCATGCAGCCCGGTAGTGGTTTCCACACCTACAACTTGAAAAAAACCTTTAGACGAGTGAGATAATGCTCCGTCTGAAAAATTCCATTGATTTTGGGATTCAAAATCAATTTCCTTCAAATTAAAGGCAGATCTTTCTTTCGTCTCGTTTAAAAAATCGATTAAGTATTGTTCCGAATCAACAATGGTTAGGGATCTTTGTATTTCTCGTTCCATTTAAAATAGATCTTATTGTTTCAAAGTTTAATCTTGGTGATTTCTCCCCATGGTGGGGAATTTCGTAAAATTTGTGACCACAACATCTTGCCAAAATAGGCTGAGCAGCTTTGTTAATGAGTCCACTACTAGCTTGCATTATAACGGTGGAGTTGCTTGGCATCCAAAACATGTTAAATAAATCTGCTCCTCTAATTGCAATTAAAGTTTTTGAGCGATAATGTACACTTATTTGTTCCTTCAAATTGTGGTCTCCAGAGGCAAAAATAAAAGGATTATAGTCTCTTTTTTCTAATTCATGATACAGGGAATCGATGCCTAAGAGTTGCCTTCTTTCAGAACCATAACCCTTAAGCCATCTTTTTTCAATAGATTTTTTCCCTAAGGTAGAGGTGGGAGGATCAGACCTTTTTAAAATCAATGTATAAGCTCCACTAGTTTCTTTATTCTGTGAATCTGCCCAATCGATTAAGCTTTCTCTTATGCTCATGATTTGGGATTCGTAAGCTTTTGGGAAGGTGCCAATAAGCTCTAAATAAACATCCCATCGTGGAATAATAATAGAGTCTTTTTTTTCAAGAAATTCATGGAAAATAAATAATGAAGCCTTTGTGTCTCTGAGTTTTATTTCAAGTTTCAAAAGGCGCCTTTTTAGCTTTTCTCTGTAGGACTTCCAGTACTTTTTTGAAATCTCCAATTTCTTTTCAGATAGTTGTTTCATTTCGTAGGAAAATAAACTTTCCTTCAAAAATTCTTCAAGAATTCTATCCGTCATTGGGTTGCAACTATCGATAATCAGTTTTTTATCTTTTAAATAGTCTGAGTTTTTCTCCAGCCAAACCAAAAACGGCAAAAAGAAGCCTAACATGTAATGCCAATAATTGCCTAGATCACCGCCCTTAGTAGGATCCGCTATTATCTTGATTTCCTTCATTTCACAAACAAAACCCCAACTCCAGCTTCTTTTGCCTTTTGATTAAAGTCCTGAACAGCGCTATCAATCAATCTTTCCCCTTCAGCTTTTAAAGGCTTCCATTGCTCCATCAATCGGGCATATTCTGCCCTAGTTCCTTCATTTACTTTCGGGATACTGCTCTCTCCATGATTAAGCATAAAAAGGAAGTTAGCTGTAAACTTATTCGGGAAGTTCTCCACATCATCATATGCGGTGGATCTTCTCTGAATCATTTCTTCATCCCAAGCCTTAAGCTCTTTGAGAAGGGCCTCTCCCGCAGCCTTGATTTCTTTATACTCAGCTTTTCCTTCCAATCTTTTCAATAAGGAAGCAAGCTGATCTTGATAATCTTTAGCGGTGTTTACCATATTATGCATAGTGCTTACCTCAGCTTCCAATTTGCTCATCCACTCATGATAAGCTTGGTAATCAGTCGCAGTAAGTTTATAGGCAGGAATATCCTTTATTTCAGCTTTGGCTTCCGAACTCACACCCATTCCGCTCAAGCGAATGGTATACATGCCCGGAATAGCTTTATGTCCTCGATAACTTGACTCAATATAAGCTCCCGGGATTCCAGGTATAGTTGGGTAGCGCAAATCCCAAACAAATCGATTCAATCCTTTTCTGGTAGAAATGGTGGGTTCCAGCGGTGGTCCACCAGCCCAGCTTTTTGCCTCAGGATTTCTTTTTGAAGAAATTTTCCGAACCAAATTGCCTTTTGCATCCAGAATTTCCAAGGTCATCTCAGTAGAATCTGTCGCTGATTCTGGCAGTGAATAATGGATGACCATTCCATTTGCAGGATTAATTCCTTCAAAGGGATGAGTGCCTTTAAACTCATCCAAATTCCCTCCATTCATACTGGAATACCAGTTTCCTAAAAGTGCATTTTCAGGACTGTAGAGTGTGGGTTGATCTACCTTTTCTTTTACTTCCCGTACCACATTCAACTCGTCTAAAATCCAGAATGAACGTCCTGAGGTTGCTACAATCAAATCATCATGCGCTACTTTCAAGTCAGTGATTGGGGTGACAGGTAGATTCAACTGAAATGAAGTCCAGTTTGCTCCTCCGTCTCTGGAAATGTAAACCCCTTGCTCTGTTCCCGCATAAAGCAGACCTTTCTTTTTGCTGTCTTCTCGAACTACTCGTGTAAATGCTCCATATGGAATTCCTTTGGAAATATTGGTCCAGGTCTTTCCGTAATCTGTGGTTTTATATATCGCCGGAGTGTAATCATTGAATTTATAGCGGGTAGTGGCAATATAGGCCGTGGCAGGATCATGGGGAGACACTTCAATAGCATTGATCAAAGTCTCCTGCAATCCCTTTGGAGTTACATTGGTCCAAGTTTTTGCACCATCTCTAGTAAGGTGCACCAGCCCATCATCGCTTCCTGTCCAGATTACACCAGCTTCATGTGGACTTTCGATGACATAGGCAATCGTGCCATAATTCTCAGCTCCCACAGCTTCATTGGTATAGGGTACCCCAGGAGTGCCTTGCTTTTCTTTTTCATTCCTCGTCAAATCGTGAGATACTTCTGTCCAAGTTTGTCCCATATCCTGTGTCTTCAATAAGACCTGCGAAGCATGGTAAAAAGTATTGGGCTCATGCTGAGACCAGATTATAGGTGCGTTCCAATTGAAGCGGTATTTCATGTCTTTGGCATCCATCCCCAAGTATTGGATGGGAGCCGCCATGATATTGGTTGAACCTTGGGTTTCCATGTCCAAAACCTCGATAGTTCCCTGATAGCTTCCTCCTAATACATAGCGGGGATTATCCGGGTCGAATGCTAAAAATGCGGATTCACCTCCTGCCGAATAGTTCCAGTTTTCACGGGAAATTCCACTTCTCCCCAAAGCCAAACTGGAAATCACAACAGAAGTATTGTCCTGTTGGCCCCCATAAATTCTATAAGGGAATTGATTGTCGGTATTGATCCTGTAAAACTGGGCGGTTGGCATATTATCTTGAGTGGACCAGGTTTTTCCTCCATCGAAGGAAATAGAACCTCCTCCATCATCAGCCAAAATCATGTTTTTGGAATTTTTGGGATTGAACCATAAATCATGGTAGTCTCCATGAGCCCCGTCTACTGCCTCAAAGCTTTTACCCCCATCGTATGACATGAGCATGGGAGCACTTTGAACCCAAACCGTATTTTCATCATTGGGATCTGCGAAAACTTCAATGTAATACCAAGCGCGTTGGGTTAAGCGATTGTCCTTATTAACCAGCTCCCAGCTTTCACCTGCATCATTGGAAACAAACAGCCCACCTAAGTCTTTGTAGGTGTCACTTTCAACCAAAGCATACACTTTATTGGAATTGGCTCTGGAAACAGAAACGGCCATTTTACCTTTTTCCTTTGGTAATCCATTTTCAATTTTTTTCCAGGTTTTTCCTGCATCTGTAGATTTATACATGCCTGAACCCGGTCCGCCTGAAATCACCTGCCAAGGTTTGCGTTGGTGCTCCCACATGGCGGCATAAAGCACCTCCGGAGTATTCATGTCCATGGAAAGTTCCACCGCTCCGGTTTTAGTATCTACAAAAAGTACTTTTTCCCAAGTCTCTCCACCGTTGACAGATTTATAAACCCCTCTCTCAGGGTTTGGTACATTCAAAGCACCCTGAGCTGCTACATAGACGATATCTGGATTGCTTGGGTGAATTTGGATTCTGGAGATATGTTCTGTCTTTTCCAGTCCGAGTTTTTTCCAGGTTTTTCCGGCATCTGTGGATTTATATACTCCATCACCGTAGGAAGTCATAACTCCTCTGGGTGCATGTTCGCCCATTCCTACATAAACGATATTTGGGTTGGATTCTGAAACCGCAATGGCTCCAACAGATCCTGTTGAAAAGTATCCGTCAGAAATATTGACCCAATGCTGACCAGCATCACTGGTTTTCCAGACACCACCACCCGTGGTTCCGAAATAATAGGTCAATGGATCACCGACTACCCCAGTGGCAGTAACTGAACGGCCACCCCGAAAAGGCCCTATATTTCGGTATTTGATGGGGATGGAAGAATCATAAATGCTTTGTGCAGGGCTTTCAAAAACTAAAAAGATCAATAAAACAAATAGATATTTTTTCATATTGGAATTGGTGAATTCAATCCAAAAGATAGAAAAAATATAGCTTTTCTAGTCTGTTGAAATAAAAAACGCGGCTTTTAAAACCGCGCTCTTTACATTTTTATAAGGATACTCTTATCAATCAATTTTGATTTATTCGACTTGAAAGATGGGCTGAAGTCCAATTAAAGCAAACATCGGTCATCGGTCATCGAACTTATTATCCAAAGTTAGTTGATAGGTAGACTATTTTTGACTCATCAAATAGTTTCATTCCTTGTCAATTATTCCTAGAATTTCCTCTAGATGAACTTCCTCTTGTACTTCCTGAAGAAGATCTGTTGGAGGAAGACCTGGACTCTACTTTTGCCCCTGTGCTTTTGGTATTGGAGCTAGGTCTTTGAACCCTTGAACCGGCAGGACTTGAGCTGCTTCTACTTGGAGCGCTTGAGCGTGTATTCACTTGCGGAGTACTTCTTCTCGAGGCATCAGGCCTTACTGACTCTTGTCTGCTAGGTGCTGGTTGAGTTCTCACATTGGATTGTCTACTTGGCTGAGTTCTGACATCAGACTGTCTGCTAGGTGCTGAAGGCCTTCTGACATCTGCCTCTCTAGAAGTATTTGGAGAATTACGAACTTCACCTTGTCTCGAAGGAGCAGGGGAGCTGCCTCTTCTATTTTCTTGATAAGGTCTCATCTCGAAGTTTGCATCTCTACCTCTGCTCGGCTCGGCAGTTCTTACCCTGCTATCATTCGAGCTTCTAGAAGGGCTACTTTCATAGCGGGAGTTTTGTCCTCCTCTAGAAGGATAGGCAGATCTCTCATCTGATCGTATTTCTGAATTTCTTCCACCTGCATTTGTCGTACCTGCGCTTCTGGTGCTTCTCACCTGATCAGGACTTGATACTCTGGAGGGTCTTGCGTCCACAGTTCTGCCTCTTGAAGAAGCTTGCAGATCAGGCCTGTAGATATCTACTGAATTTCTGGATACAGAAGCTCTTCCTGGGTTACTGCTTTGTCTTACCTGATATACTGGAACTGTTCTTCTGATAGTTCTCTCTACCTCTCTTCTGCTAGGACCTGTGATATAGGTATTGTTATTATAAATTACCGTGTTATTGATGATTTTGGTTCGGTTGATAATCTTAACCCTATGATTGTATGGCGCATAGTATCGATAAGAATATCTGTCATAAATCCTGTTGCAAGGCAAGAAAACCCAATGATAAGTAGGAATGTTGATCCTTACATTGACAGAAAAAGCCGGGCCTAATGGAGCCCAACCATAATAACCACCCCCACTTCTCCAACTTACCCAGGCCGGTCCCCAATCATAACCCGGTATCCAAGCCCAGCTTTGGAAGTAGTCATCGAAGTACCACCTTCCATAGTGAAATGGTGCCCAGCCCCAATCATAATAAGACACCCAGGTATTGCCATATTCAGTCATCACCCAATGGCCGTTGGTTCGGTAAGGATGAAAATCTCCCTGAACAGCAGGCAACCAAATGTATCCATGTCGAGCGTCTTTGATCCAGTCTCCATAAGGCTGTAATTCATCATAGAATACCTGAAATGAAACTCCATTCCAATCTTCTGCTTTGGAAGGTTGAGTGAATAAGATCCCTAAGAATACTATTCCAGCGAGTATGGACCGGTGCCAGTAATTTGAGAGTAGCTTTTTCATTTGTTTGTGGTTTAAAGTGGGAAATCTGGATTTTCCGGCTGGTTGGTTTTAATTTATAGATGCATCTTTCTCTGTAAAGGTTGCATTCTAATAGAAACTAAAATCAAGCCAATCTTTCGAACTTTCATGAAAATCCAAATGGTTTATTGGTATTATCGTAAAAAATTAATAGAAGGTTCGGTGATTATATTTCATTTTAATGAAAAATACTTTTAAAAAATATATACTTATTTAAAAAAATTAAATAATTATTATTTTTAGGAACAAAAGTTTTTCCAAAGCAAATAAGCTTCCTATAAAAACTAGCCTGAAAATGGGCATTTTATCAGAAATTGAGATTGATAGAAAAAATTGAAATTTTCTTAGATTTTTTTTGAAGTCAACAGATCCATTGCCCAGTTTGCTTTGGAAGCGGTAATTCCTGTGCTTGGGCAGCTGCCTTTTCCAAGTAATTGCGATACAATGCTTTCTATAAGAGGTTGCTGAATATGCTTGGGTAGATCTACTTGATAGTGGTAAGGTTCTTTCCCGTCTTTAAAAACTGTGAACTCTCCTTTACCAAAGGTTTCCACTTTGATTTGACCTTTGCTTCCGTCTATGACGATTTCATCCTTTTCCGCTGACTTGGAACTGGTGAAGCACCAGTTTCCGGTTCCCAAAACTCCGTTTTCAAAGGCAAAAGACCCGACAACAATATCCTCAGCTTCATAGGCTTGCGCTTGGTTGCTACAAAGCCCATTGGCAAAAATGATATCTCCAAAAAAGAAAGCCAGCAGGTCCAATTGATGGGAAGCCAAATCAAAGAAGTAGCCACCTCCTGATATTTCCGGTTGAATTCTCCAGTTGTTTTCCAACTGAGCAATAATTTCAGGCTCAACCACCTGTTTCATATTGATATGAACAGTGCGTATATCTCCAATATGTTCTTCATTTAATAACTCTTTGATTTTGACAAAATGAGGGAGCGTTCTTCGATAATAGGCAACAAATAAAGGCACCTCATGCTTTTCACATACCTGGATCATTTCCAGACATTCTGCATAATTTCTGGCCATGGGTTTTTCCACATACACCGGTTTTCCGGCCTCTGCAGCCAATTTGCATAGTTCCAGGTGTACATGTGGAGGTGTGGCTATGTAGACTGCATTGACTTTGGGATCATGAATCAGTTGTTGCGCATCCGTATACCAAGTATCTATTTCATGTCTTTGGGCATAATCCTTCACTTTTTCTTCTGATCTGCGCATGACAGCTATAATCTTGCTATTTGGGATTTTGTCCATGGCAGGAGCTGATTTGACCTCACATACATCTCCAACTCCGATAATACCCCAGCGAACTTCCGAATGATTAAACTTCTTCATGCTTAAAAATAGGGGGAGAATAATTCAAATAAAAATATTATATAACATAGCTCCTATCTATCAAATATATATTATGTTTTAATCTGTATATATTCGTAACATTTATTATATATTCACGTTATATATAATGTAAGTCAATTAAAGATTTATAATAATTTGTTTCATCTTAAATTTTAACCAATTATGAAGTTATTTAATTTTAAAAATATATTTAGTTTAATATTCGCTAATTTTCTCCTTGTTGGCTTTGCGTTGAGTCAGACAGTCTATACCGATAAAAGAGAAGGTGCTGATTTGTCTGAATATCAAACCTATAATTGGGTTTTTGAAAAAGACATGATTCCAAACGATCAAATGCTAGTAAGTGATGATATGGTATTAGTCTATAACAATATGACAGCCAGAAGTCATTTGAAAGAAGCTATCGAAACTCAAATGAAAGCTAGAGGATTTATCTTGGATGAAAAAAATCCTGACATGTTAGTCAACTTTCAGATTTTGGAAGAAGACACAGAATTGAGAACCTACACTATGACAAATGGTCAAGATTATTTAGGATTTGGTCCAAGATCAGTATCCACTAAAATGGTACCTGTAAAAGAAGGAACTGTAATAGTTAACTTTATGGATGCTACTACAGGGAACCAATTATGGCAGGGATTTGCCTCAGGTGTCTTCAATGAAACTGACATGAAAAATTTGTCAGTATTGGATGCTAAAGTGGTTTCAATATTTAATGATTTCAACTTTGACCTATTTGGAGAATAATATAATTAGTTAATTAAAAAGAGAGACTGGTATCAGCCTCTCTTTTTTTTTAGTTTCTTTTTCGAACCAAACTGTCAGCAGGGTAGGTAGCTTGCAAATAAGCCATTTGCTCTTTGGCCCAGTTTATTAAAATTTCCCTCTCTTCGTCTGATAAATTTGCTTCGGGATGTAATCCGAAATTGGTATAGGAATCTAATGGCATTTCCTTTTCTTCCATTACTTCGACTACCTCCTCCAATTTATGATATTGAATTGCCAATGGACGATTGGTAAATTCAGAAAAATTCAGGTGTCGCTTGCCATCTGTTACATGACTATTCAACCAATAGCCCACAGGTTCGATCTGACTATACCAAGGATAAATGGTTTGATTGGTGTGGCAATCATTACAGGCATTTTTAAAGATGGTCTGCACATTGTCTGGAATGTTATAGCTTTTTGAAATATCAAACTCGTAATTGGCAGACTCATTTTTTTCATAAGAAATGAATTGAATAGCAATGAGTATAATCAAAATTGCTATGCTGATTTTCTTAATCATGGTGTTGGGTGTTTTAATTTTTCAGAAATATAAGACTATGAAGCATTCATTTCGAAGATTTTGGATGAAATCTCAATCCGTCAATCACTAAACAGAGCCCTGCTTGAAATACAATTAGAGCAGCGGTTCCATACCAAAACCATTCATTTCCGGAAAGCTTTTGCAATCCTGCATCAATAGCCATTGAGAGACCAGTTCCCGTGAGAAGCAGACCCAATACAGATTGGATTAACCAGCGAGTATTTCTTTTCATAGAGTTAATTAATTCTTTTTAGGAATAAAATATTGGTTTGTTTGAAGCTTGATTCCCCCATTGATTTTTTCCTGAATCACTCGATCAATTATTTGAATGCCGGTTTTTGCCATATTTTCGAAAGTATCAATACCCTCATTAGGGAATCCTCCGCGGGTTCTGTGAATATTAAATTTATTCGAGAATTTTTGACCAAACTCTTTTTCGATTCCCTCTTTACCAATCAAAAATCCAAGCAGCCCTCCCCAGGTAGCAGTGGGATTATCAGAATCCCAACCTGCTAAAGCTCCTATTTTTATGGTTTCTTTAAAATCTCCCTCACCGTAAAGAAGGCTAATGATTCCTGCACCAAAATTGATTCCTGCAGCAAAGCAACCATTGCAAACTTGGTCCTGATAATACCAATTATTTCCAGCTTTTTGTTGGATTTGATATAGGTGATGTAAGCTGTCCCGAGTTTCTTCCCAAGGAATTCCCTGATGATAATTATCCCATACAAAATCAAACATACTTGCTACTACTGAACCTTCTGGCAGGTATGCTCGGGCTTCTTGAGCTAATCCAAATACTTGTTCTTTTTGACTTTTGTTAGTATCGACCACAGGTGCCAAAGAATGCATGACCACATAAAACTGAGATGCCCATTCGGCATTGTTTCGGGCTGTCGTTTGAATAGGTAGAGTAGCTATTTCCAGCGCGATGTCTGGTCTGCCCGGTGCGAAAAGCCCAAAAATTTCTGTGGTCAATTGGGAATCAATCATTTCGTAGTCAGGATTATTTTCAGAGTCTCCTGTGGCAGGAGGCAACAATCCTTCACGCATCAAATCATGAGCCCTTTGGTTGGACACCCAGAGATAATTTTCAGGTGTTTTTCCATCTTTTCCTATGAAAGGAGTGTTTTGGTCAGAATAAATATGTTTCAGCCATCCATCTCTAATTTGCTGTGGAGTTAATTTGCTGGCTTGATGCTCATACATCAAGGACTGATAAATGTATTCAATATCTGTGTCATCATCTGCCCCCCAAGTTCCTTGTTCTCCGATTAAGACGAAGTCTATTTTTCTACCTGGTTCTGGAACTGAATCTTCCCAAATAGCAGGTTGATCCAAACCACCCCAATCATTTCTCGTGTAAAACCCAGCTCCCTTTCCGTTTAAACCATCTCCTCCAATTTTATCCATTTCAGTAATTAAGCCTGTCCAATTTGCTATACATTGGCCTAGCCAAAATCCATACAGTTGATTCTCATATTTTTCCCTGGAAATTATGATTTCATTTCCCTTGGCCTTATAATCTGAATACTCCAAATGAGGATTGATAGTAATGGTTTGATTTTCTGTTAATTTTTCTTCGCAGGAGAAAAATACAAAAGGAAGGAAAAGGAATATTCCAATCGAAAAAAATCTGGAGAGGATGGTTTCCATTTTATTAGGTTTTATCATTTATCTGAATAAAAAAAGCCCTTTCGAATGCTGTCGAAAGGGCTTAAATAGACTTGAAATCTAAACTTCAAATCCTTTTCTATACTGTCTGCCAACAAATTGATTGGCTTCCTCCAGATTTGTGATTCGCATATTTTCGCCGTCCCAGAGTAGTTTTTTTCTTGCAAAAAACTCCATTCTACCCTGGCTGTTTTCCTTTCGAAGCATATAGCTTCGGATGGCCAAATTACCCATCAATACTGTTTCTGTCATAGGACCTGCATAGTCAAAGGATGAAGTCAAACCTTGGTGTTCTTTGCTGCCAAACCCAGCTTTACAGGCTTCTACCCATAGTCTCTGGTGTCCATATTCTCTTTCAAAACCTTCTTCAGACTGTGGTCCCATTTCTGTGGTTCCGTCATTCAGGTAGAGTTTCGGCATCAATGGGGATGAATCATTGATATTGGTGGAAATGATTCCTTTTTCACCAATAATTAATACTCCATTTGCAGAATTTGCTCCTCCAATATCCTCATTGGCAGGAATGATGTCAGGATGAGAAGGGCGGATACCCCCGTCGCTCCAAGTCATTTCAATTTTTGACTTACTTTTTGGAGTAGCGTCAAAATGCAAGGTGATGAAAGAGGACGCAGGGCATCCCTCAGGATGGTAATCCGGAGTCCACATTTGACTAAATACAGAGCCTACACTACATTCTGCATCAGTCGGGTATTTCAATCCTAAAGTTCTGAACGGAATATCAATCAAATGACATCCTACATCGCCCAGTGCACCTGTTCCGTAATCCCACCAACCTCTCCAATTGAATGGATGAAGGTTAGGTGTAAATGGAATCTCAGGAGCTGGTCCTAACCATAAATCCCAATTAAGGGCATCTGGTTTTGCTCCTGGCTCTGCTTTGGGGAAAGCTCCGCCTTGTGGCCAAACAGGTCTGTTTGTCCAAACCTGAACTTTGGAAATAGTACCGATTTTATCTTCATCTATCCATTGCTGCACCAGCTTCAATAGGGGGTTGGAACCACCTTGATTTCCCATTTGGGTAACTACCTTCTGGCTTCTTGCCATTTCTGTCAGCATTCTGGCCTCACGGATATTATGTGTCATGGGCTTCTGCACGTACACATGCTTATTTCTCTCCATCGCATATTTGGCTGCAGGGCCATGCACATGATCTGGGGTAGAAATGGTCACAGCGTCTATTTCAGGCATCTTATCCAACATTTCCCTGTAGTCGGCAAAGAGCTTGGCTTTGGGGAAATTGTCTACTGAACGTTTGGCTGAGCCTGCAAAATCTACGTCACAAAGAGCGATGACTCTTTCTCTTCCTCCTACCGAAGCAAGTTCTATATCGCTGGCACCTTTTCCTCCGGCACCTATTGCTGCCAATACCAATTGATCAGAAGGAGCTGTAAATCCAACTCCTCCCAGTACATTTCTAGGTACTATAAAAAAAGAAGAGGCAATGGCTGCATTTTTAATAAACTCTCGCCGGGACTGTCCAGAACCGGTTTTTTTAGGGTCTTTCATGGGTTGGTTAATTGAGGTTTAATAGTTTAAAATTGATTGGAGAATCTGAATTTAAGGCTTCTTGAATATTATTGGCAAAGTTTATTGTTAATCGGTTAAATTTTGGGTTGGGATTTTATTCCGCTGCGGTAGCCTTCCTTTTGGGAGTAAAGGCCTCATAGGGGTAGGTTCTCGGTAAAACTTCTACTCCGGAAGACACTTTGAGGGGACTCTTACCTGTATAAGTTAGCTCTACAAAATACGCTCTAAACCCTTCATTCGGCTCCTTCATCATAACTTCCAATTTTCCCGAAGCAGGCATGCTGATTTCTTCGGCTACCCAATTAGGCCCGAATTCATCTATTCTAAAATCTCTGGAAAGGGGATTGAATGCTGACCAAAGTTTTACCGAAGTTGGTAAATAGGTACTGTCAGTTTGAATGAGGATCTTATCCTCCTGAACCTCCCAGCTATAAGTGGGTCTAGGTGTTTGGTTCAAAACTGAGGAATAGAAAGAAATCAAATTCGGCAAGGCATCAGATTCAGATAAGTCATGGCCGAAATTGGGAACATATTGCACGTGCTTTTCTCCTTTCAAGTCATTCCAATAAAACTCCCAACTGTCAGGCTGAAAAAACTGATCGCCAGCCGCATTGATTAATAGTTTTGGAATAGTCAGTTCATCGATGAATGAATAAGGTTCTGTCAGCTCCAAAAGCCTTCCAAATTCCGGAGTACCCATCCAATCCATGATTCCTTCCCGCACATAATCATTGACAGCCGGTGCCCAATAGCCATAATTTCTCCAGTGATGTGCAAAGGAGGGCTCCAAGTTCAGTAGATCTATCACAACCGGTGCTATGGCAATTACTCTTGAATCCGTGGCAGCCGTTGTCCAGGTGGTCCATCCTCTTTTAGATGCTCCAGCTACAAAATAGTTATTTATTTCCTGTTGATAGGTATTTTTTGCCACTTCAGATACAGCATCCATAGCCAATTTTACTGCTTTTGTCATGGGAAATCTGGCCAGCCAAATAGCATCTTCATCTTTAGCTCCACCCTCCAAAAATTTCCTCCAACCGTATGCAATAATTGCATCTTCATATCGCTCTCCAAATGAATCATTCGCGAAGGTCAGCGGCTGAAAGGGGATGTTGTGAATTTGCGCTGTGATGGAGTTTGTTTGCTTTGCTGCTTCCAAAATAAGTGGAGGAGCTTTGGTGGGCAGAGGAGTATCTCTTGCCCCGCCACCTATCCACATCATGCCCGTTTGATGTTCTACCTTTTTTGGAACCACAATAGACACCCAATGCCACCATTCAGTTTCATCGACTATGCTATCAGCCAACCAATGCTGGGAGTACATTTTTAAGACATGGTAATCATGGTCTGATTCAGAGCTGCTATGGACGATTTCGTATCTAAAAGTTGGATCAGGAGCTTGAACATAATCCCGAAGTAAATTTCCTGAAGAAATCGGACTTGATTTCTCCTCTTCCTTGGGACTTTGACAGGAAGCTAAAATGAGGCTTGTCAAGAAAAGTATGGAGAAAAAGCCTGGTACTCGTAAAGTGCAGATTTTCATAGATGTAGGCTATAGGGTTTTGTTTCAAAATCTAATAATTTAATGGCATTGCTACAATGGCAAGGGGATAAATCCTTTATTTGTAGGCTTAAATTTTATGTTGTTATGCTTAAAAAATCAACCTTCCTGCTACTTGCAGGATTCTTTATTTCGCTTTTTGTTGAGGCACAGGTACTCAGGTCTCCCGACGGGAATTTCCAAATGGAATTTTCTCTTACCAATAAGGGAGAACCTAGCTATCAGCTCAATTTCAAAAATAAGCCAGTGGTTCTTTCCAGTCTTTTGGGCTTTGATTTGAAAAATGATGAGATCGACTTGTTGGAGGGATTTCAGGTCAAAAACTCAGAGACCTCATCCAAAGATGAAATTTGGAATCCAGTTTGGGGAGAAGAAAACCAAATCAGAAATCATTACAATGAATTTTTGGTAGAGTTAAAGCAGGTAGAAACAGGCAGAATAATCAAAATCAGATTTAGACTTTTTGATACTGGACTGGGCTTTCGCTATGAGTTTCCTGTTCAGGAAAACATGGGACACTTTGTTGTTCAGGAGGAAAGAACACAGTTTGCTATGGCGGGAGATCATACGGCTTTTTGGATTCCTGGAGATTATGATACCCAGGAATACGATTACATGGAGTCCAAGTTGACGGAAATCAGATCTTTGATGGAAGAAGCCATTACCCCAAATGCTTCCCAAACTCCATTTTCAGATACAGGGGTACAGACAGCCTTGATGATGAAATCAGCGGATGGTTTGTATATCAATATTCATGAGGCAGCTTTGATAGATTACCCTGCTATGCACTTGGATCTAAACGATCAAGACTTGGTTTTTGAAAGCCACTTGACGCCCGACTCTCAAGGCAATAAAGGTTTTTTGGTCACTCCGGTTCAAAGCCCTTGGCGAACAGTTATTGTGGGTGAAAATGCTGCAAAAATTCTGGAATCCCGCATCACTTATAATTTGAATGAACCTTCCAAAATCGAAAATACATCCTGGATCAAGCCTATGAAATATGTGGGTGTTTGGTGGGAAATGATTACCGGACAAAGTAGCTGGGCCTATACCGATGAGTTAAAAGCGGTCAAATTGGGTGTAACTGATTACACTCAGGTAAAACCCAATGGCAAACATGGTGCTACCACTGCAAATGTTAAAAAGTACATTGATTTTGCAGCAAAACATGGTTTTGATGGAGTACTTGTAGAAGGCTGGAATGTAGGATGGGAAGATTGGTTTGGCAATTCCAAGGACTATGTGTTCGATTTTTTAACTCCCTATCCAGACTTTGATATAGATGCTGTGAGGGATTATGCAAAAGCGAAAGGTGTGCAGATGATCATGCATCATGAGACCTCTTCTTCCGTCAGAAATTATGAGCGACATATGGATGAAGCATATCAGTTGATGAAAGACTATGGATATCTGGCGGTGAAGAGTGGCTATGTGGGAGATATCATTCCAAGAGGAGAATATCATTATTCCCAATGGATAGTTAATCATTACCAATATGCCATAGAAAAAGCTGCTGAATACCAAATTATGGTCAATGCGCATGAGGCCGTAAGACCGACAGGGGTAGCGAGAACCTGGCCTAACTTGATTGCCAACGAATCAGCCAGAGGAACAGAATATCAGGCATTTGGCGGTAGCAAGGCAAATCATGTGACCATTTTACCATTTACAAGACAGATTGGAGGGCCTATGGATTACACTCCGGGTATTTTTGAAATGGATGTTTTCAATGGATCCCATGTCAATAGTACTTTGGCTAATCAACTAGCCTTATACGTGACCATGTATTCACCGCTTCAAATGGCAGCAGATTATCCTGAAAATTATGACCGTTTCCCTGATGCATTTCAGTTTATCAAAGACGTGGCTATAGACTGGGAGAAAAGTTTGTATTTGGAGGCAGAACCTGGCTATTACTTGACTATTGCTAGGAAAGCGAAGGATTCCGGCGATTGGTTTGTCGGAAATGTCAATGGAATGGCCGGAAGAACAGGGCAGGTAAGTTTCAATTTTCTGGACCCATCCAAATCTTATATAGCGGTAATTTATGCAGATAAAGCAGATGCCCATTTCAAAAGCAATCCACAGGCTTATGAAATTAAAAAGTTTGCAGTGGATGCTAAATCAGTTCTCAAACAATTTTCCGCACCGGGTGGAGGGTATGCTGTTCACATCAAAGAAGCTACCAAAGAGGAGTTGAAAGGGTTGAAAAAGTTGAAGTGAAAAAATAATGGCCGTTCACCGGTATTTTGAATCAAATATTATATAAAAGCGCGAATTCAGTTCGTGCTTTTTTGTTTTCGAGACCACTTTGTATAAAGAGAGTTCCAACTAATAATTATTTGATAAAGCTATGAACAAGTGTTATCTTTCATAAAAAGATGGATTTTTAAACATGAAAAGGCAATACATTAATTTTACCCTTGTCCTAGTTGTTTTGATTTCATGCAAAAAGGACGAAGAAACAGAACCGATAGGCCTTCCTTTGGTAAGTTGGGAGGTTAAGGAAGTAGATGTTAATTATTCAGGTCCATATTCAGATTATCTATTTTTGAATGAGAAGAATTTCTTTTTTTTAAGTAATTCACTTTTAAAGTCTACAGACGGAGGAAGAAATTTCTCCCAGCTAACAGGTAATTTAACTTCGGTGAATAGGAGAGAATTAGCAGTTCTGGATGAGAATCATATTTGGGTGGCCTTGGATAGTTTGGATGAGGTAAATAGAGAGGTGGTTACTAATTTTTTACGGAGTACCGATTCTGGTGAAAATTGGGAAAAATGGACTGTAAGGAATATCCGATTGGATGAAATCTCTTTTATTTCACCTACCAAAGGCTTTGCATTTGGAGTTCAATTTATACCTGGACAAAATGAAGGAATTAATCAATTATTCGAAACAAAAGATTCTGGAAAAACCTGGTTAAATGTGGAGGAGGTTGAACTGAAAACCAACCTGTCAAAGATCGTTTGGGAAAATTCAAATACAGGTTATCTTGTTGATTTGTCTGCTCCTATTTACATTACGGAGGATGCCGGTGAGACTTGGGGGTTTTTAGGAAGGATTGCGGAACCTACAGATGTTTTCAATTATGCGATAAATGAAAATCAGTTTTTTGTCTTTAGAAATAATGAAACCCTTCGCCTGGATAGATTAACGGGTAAAATTCAGAAAGTTGCAGATCATCCTCTACAAATAATCAGTCATAGAGGAGATGATTTATTAGGGGTATTGCTATTCGATGCCTGCATGATTGTTAGCCCATGTACCAGAAGGTGGGTGACTTCAAATGATTCAGGAAGAACATGGTCAAAAAAAATAATTGCACCCTACGAGATAGGTTATAACTTTTCATCACAACAATTGGGGCCTGGAAAGGCAGTATTTCTAACCCCTAGTTTTACCAGTCCATTGATATTTGTTACTAAAAGGTAGTTTTAAGATTTACTTTTTTCGAAATCTTTTAAAAAGCACTTAAAAGAAGAGGGAAGGATTTCGATAGGTTAATTCAATGATTATTTTTCTTTAGATTATTTCTAAATAGCTTGTTTAGAATTAGTCTAATTAATAGGTTTGTGTCGTTAAATTAAAATCAACAGCATGAACCATAAATTTGTACTCAGTTTTAGTCTGGTTTGCCTGATGGTAATCAGTGCTTTAGGACAAACAGCTACTATCAAAGGGAAGGTTACCACCTCAGATAACCAAGGTGTAGAATTTGTCAATGTTGGAATTAAAGGTAAGTCCAAGGGGGCAAGTACCGATCGTTTTGGAAACTTTGAAATCAAAGGAATAGAGCCTGGAAGGCTGACTGTGTTTGCTTCTTTTGTAGGTGCAGAAAAGCAGGAAAAAACAATAGAATTAAGTGCCGATCAGGTTTTAACCTTGAACTTTCAGCTTCAGCAAAGCTCTACTGATCTGGATGAAATAGTAGTCTCTGATCAATTTTCGAATCGATTTTATGAGGATAGTGCATTTACAATAGCCAAGCTTCCACTCAAGGACTTGGAAAATCCCCAGGTTTATAATTCAATATCCTCCAAGCTTCTCAAAGAGCAAGTTGCTACCAGCGTGAATGAAGCGATGAAAAATGCTACAGGTGTGACCCGACTTTGGGAATCAACCGGTAGAGGGGGCGATGGTGCCGAGTATTATAGCATGAGAGGATTTTCTGTTCAACCTACTATGGTCAATGGACTACCAAGCGTGAATAATGGAAGTTTAGACCCTGCTAATATAGAATCTGTAGATGTGATCAAGGGGCCATCCGGTACGCTATTTGGAAGTCCTTTGATTTCTTATGGAGGTCTGATAAACATTACCACCAAAAAGCCCATGGATCAATTCAAGGGAGAATTAGGGTTTATAACGGGAAGTTTTGGGTTAAACAGGTTAACTGGTGATGTCAATATTCCTTTGACAACTGATGCTGCGATGAGAGTTAATACTGCTTATCAATCTCAAAATTCATTTCAGGATGCAGGAGGAAGAAAATCATTTTTTATAGCTCCTTCTTTCCGATTAAAGGCAAGCGAAAAGCTTACATTTTTAATTAATACTGAGTTCTTAAATGCTGAATCAGTCAATGCGCCCATGATATTCTTAAATCGAAATGCCCCATTATCATTTGAGAATATTGATCTTTTTGAGCAAAATTATTTCCGCTCTTTTACCAGCAATGAATTGTCCATCAGAAATACATCTTATGCCATTCAGGCACAGGCCTTCTATGAGCTTTCACCTAACTGGACTTCCCAAACTGTGCTTTCCAGAAGTTCCACCAAGACGGATGGGTACTATCACTATCTCTGGGATCAGACCAATGGAAATGACTTTGTTCGTTTTATTTCAGATCGAAATGGGCAAACCATCACCACAGATGTGCAGCAAAATTTCATAGGGGAATTCAACCTTGGCAGTTTTAAAAACAAAACGGTAATTGGTCTGGATTACTTTCAATCCAATGTCTTGGACGGAAGCACTGCCTGGAGAGCCAATGGAATGATTTCTCTGGCAGAAGGAGCCGATACGGGTGATTTAACCCGTGCTGGAGTAGATGATATTTTGAAAGGAACTTTTGTAGGAAATTCCTCTGCTCAAAACCAGGTCATCAGTGCCTACATTTCCAATGTCACAGAACTGCTGCCTCGCTTATCAGTAATGACCAGTTTGAGAGTTGATAGATTCAGTGATCAGACTGAAGGGGTTTCGGAGGAGGAAAGAAATGAACAAACCGCACTTTCTCCCAAATTTGGGATCGTGTATCAACCCATAAAGGATAAGGTTTCCATTTTCGGAAACTATATGAATGGCTTTGTCAATGTCGCGCCCGCACAAGTGAGTGATGCGGACGGTTCTAATCCGAGAATACGGACTTTTGACCCAGAACAAGCCAATCAGTTGGAATTCGGCGTGAAGACCAACCTGTATCAAAATAAGATTTCAGCCACTGCCAGCTATTATAATATCCTGGTTAAAAACCGGGTAATGGCTGACCCAAACAATATTAATAACTCTATTCAAGGAGGGGAAGTGGTAAGTAGAGGCTTTGAATTCAGCTTGATTGCCAATCCTCTGAGAGGCCTGAACTTGGTGGCAGGTTTTGCAAAAAACCATTCCGAAGTAACAGCAGACAATCCTGAAAACGGCTATTTGGGCTTAAGACCTGAGCAGGCTGGACCTGACCAGTTGGTGAACTTTTGGGCCAGCTATACTTTGACACAAGGATCTTTGAAAGGATTAGGACTAGGATTCGGAGGAAATGCTGCCAGTGAGCATTTGACACTGAATAGAGCCAACACCGGAACCTTTGCACTTCCAGCATACCAAGTGTTGGATGCATCCATCTCTTATACAGGTTCTCAATACTTGTTAGCCTTGAAAGTCAATAATCTGACTAATCAAAAATACTATACAGGTTGGTCAACAGTGACTCCTCAAAGTCCGAGAAATATTTCTTTAAGCTTGAATTATAGATTCTAATGCATCTTAAAAAATGGATTGGTAAAATTCACCTCTGGCTCGGATTATCTTCCGGGCTAGTGGTGTTTATAGTTGCGGTCACAGGCTGTATTTATGCCTTTCAATCTGAAATTCAGGATTTGACCCAGGACTATCGATTTGTAGAGCCTCAAGATAAACCGGTATTATATCCTACCGAAATCTGGGAAAAGGCTGATCAGGCATTACCGGGAAAGCATCTTCATGCAGTGCTTTATCCAACTGCAGATAGAGCTGCCCAGGCTATTTATTATAGTTTTGAAGAGCATTACTATTACTTTGTTTATGTCAACCCTTACACTGGAGAGGTATTAAAAGTAAAGGATGAGTTTGCAGATTTCTTTAGGATAGTGCTTGATGGACACTTTTACTTATGGCTTCCGCCAGAAATCGGTCAACCAGTGGTTGCTGGGTTTACTTTGATTTTTTTAGTCATGTGTATTTCCGGCTTAATCCTTTGGTGGCCTAAATCGAAACAGAAAAAATCCCAAAAATTCAGTATTAGATGGGGTGCCAGATGGAGAAGAAAGAATTATGACCTACATCAAGTGCTTGGGTTTTACGTCTTGACTTTTGCCCTAGTTTTTGCATTGACTGGACTGGTTTGGGGATATACATGGTTTAGAGATGCAGTTTATTTTGCCAGCACAGGTGGTAAAGATTATCAAGAGTATTATACCCCAGTGTCTGACTCCACACAGGTTGCCACAGATTCCCTTCCTGCATTGGATAGAGCTTGGCTCAAAATGAGAGCACTTTATCCCAATGCTGAATGGATTGAGGTTCACCCTCCTGAATTTGAGCATGCTTCCATTGCAACCAATGCAAATCCCGATGCCAGCACTTATTGGAAAATGGATTACAGGTATTTTGACCAATACACTATGGAAGAACTTCCGGTTGATCATATTTGGAACCGCTTTCCGGAAGCATCATTTGGCGATAAGTTGGCGAGGATGAATTATGATATTCACGTGGGAGCAATAGGAGGCTTGGCTGGAAAAATCTTAGCCTTTTGCCTCAGTGCAATCATAGCTTCTTTGCCAGTTACAGGATGTCTAATTTGGTGGGGGAGAAAAAATAAGAAGACGAAAAAAGCCAAACCGATTAATAAAGAAGATGCAGTAATGGCTTAGAAATTTGGGCTCCAAGCCAAAATTTTAAAGATTATTTCCTGATACTGATTTCTCTCATAGAGTATGCCCAGCTTTTTTTGATCGAGTTTTACCAGATCTGAATAAGCTGTCCAAGGTAGTAGAGCAGAATCTCCGGTGTAGTCGACAGGAATGATATGGTCCCAAGTTTGGCCTTCATCATAACTGATTTTGATAGTCAAATAATTGCGTTCTTCCGTATCTGCGGCGTTTGAATGTGCTAAAATGGTTTTACCTTCTATTTCACCTATAGACAAAATAGATGCCTGACAAACGGGATCTGGCAACTGATCTTCAAAATGCACATTCTCCCATGTTTGCCCTCCGTCTGAGGAATAGGCCAGAATCCTCTGCCGGATATCACCACGTTGATTTCGGATGCTCATGATCATCCGTCCATCGCTTATTTCTGCTGCGATAGATTCATTTGAACCGGGAATATCTATGGATTCAGATAATGAAAAACTTTTACCGTGATCATCTGTGAAAAAACCGTGGGCTTGATACTCTGAAAAATTATCTTGCGGGTCTCCTTTGGAATGATTGGCTGCTACAAAGATTCTTCCCTTGTAAGGCCCTTCTTGAAACTGAAATGCATGCCCCGGAGTGTTGGCATAATGTCTCCAATCTTCTGGGTTTTGATAGGCAGGATTGAAACTTGGATTATTGGGTTTGTGAACTTGCAGGGTAATATTTTCTGGAGTTTCCCAAGTTCTTCCCAAATCGAAAGATTTCATCATCCAAACTTCCCTCACACCTTTATTCATCCGAATATCATATTCATGATTATTTCCGGTATTGTAAAAAAGGATGATGACGCCATTAGGGTAATTGGGATCAAACAAGTCTACAACCGGAGCGGGGTTTCCAGCCTGTAAGCTGTCATAATCCACCAATGTTTGAATAGGAGACCAGGTATGTCCACCATCCAAGCTTCTTTTCATGACCAGGTTGATATCCCCAAAGTCATCAGTTCCATTCACTCTGCCTTCTGCAAAGGCCAATAAATCTCCATTTGGCAAAGAAATAATGGCAGGAATACGGTAGACGGCATGACCTTCTTGACCTGCCACGAAAACCGGGATTTCCTGACAAAATACATATTGAATAAAAAATGAGAGAAAAAGAAAAAGAGCAGTTTTCTTCACAATCTAGGCTGTTTTGGGTGAGTCAAATTTAAATGAATTTACGAGATAGAACTGTCCAAGGTAAGCCATGGCCTCTTCTTTTAAGTCATCGTGTTAAATTTTATACGCTGTAAATGAAAGTATTACGATTAATTCACAATCTTTATTTAGATTTTTTCCAAATAAGTATTGCTTGAGATTTCGGCTGCATTTACATTTGCATCATTATTTTAAATCAATCTAGATAAAGATAGGAGATGAGGTTCGTTTACAGTTTATTGATTTGCAGTTTGCTGTTTTCTACAGAGCTTTTCGCACAGAAAAACTTGATCAAAGGAAGGATTTCTGACGAAAATGGAAATCCGGTTCGTGGTGCTTCAATTGTTTTGGAAGGAACAGTGAGAGGGGTTCAGTCTGATTTAAATGGCAGATATGAGCTGAAAGATTTTCCGAAAGGAAATTACACCCTTATGGTGAGTTTAGTGGGATTTCAAACTTGGTCTGAAGAATTCTCAATTGGAGAGCAGGAGACCAAAGAGTTTGATATCACGCTTCAAGAGGGCGATTTGCTTTTATCAGAAGTTAATGTTTCCGCAAGCAGGGGGATCTTAGGTCAAGAGAATCTTCCTGAAGTTTCTGACTTCAGAATCAATGCGGGAAAGAAGAATGAAGTCATTAAAATAGGAGAGATCAATGCCAATTTGGCGATGAACAATAGCCGTCAGATTTTTGGTAAAACTCCGGGAATGTCCATCTGGGAAAATGACGGATCAGGTATTCAGTTGGGGGTAGCCTCCCGAGGGTTAAGCCCTAATAGATCTTGGGAATTCAATGTCAGAATGAATGGCTATGATATTACCCCTGATCCTATGGGATATCCTGAGGCTTATTTTACACCTCCTATGGAAGTGGTAGAGCAGATTGAGATCATCCGAGGTGCATCTTCTTTACAATATGGCCCTCAGTTTGGTGGCTTGATGAATTTTGTCTTAAGAAAGCCGGATAAATCTACCCGTTTCACTGCTGAGTCAATTAATACAGTTGGAAGCTATGGGCTTTTCAGTTCTTTCAACTACATAGGAGGAACCGAAGGAAAATGGAATTACACAGCTTATTATCAAAAAAGAAGGGGTGATGGCTGGAGAGAAAATGGATTTTTCAATACAGATCATGCTCACTTAGAGGTTAATTATGCTGCCAGCAACCGTCTGAAGTTGGGTTATGAAATGACCTATATGACCACAGAGACCCAGCAACCCGGAGGTGTTACTGATGCACAATTCGAGGAAGATTCCCGTCAAAGCACCAGAAGTAGAAATTGGTTCAATACTCCTTGGTTCATTCCTTCCCTTTCCGCAGAATACATCGTGTCACCTAGCACCAAGTTAAATTGGAAGGCATTTGGAACATTTGCTGAAAGAAATTCCGTAGGCTTTATGCGTCCGATAAATCAGGAGGACGATTTGGGTAACCGCCAGGTGGATAGAGATTTCTACACTACCTACGGAACCGAATTGAGAATGAGTACCAACTATGAGCTGTTTGGCCAGGAACAGACTTTGATCACAGGATTCCGATATTTCAATGGTGCAATTGACAGAAGGCAGCTAGGAACAGGCACTGCTGGCTTTGAAATGGATTTCTCCGTACGAGAGGGAGACTTCAGAAGACAACTGGACTTCAATAACATCAATACAGCTGCATTTGCAGAAAATGTATTCAGGTTCAATGATAAGTTTCTCTTGACTGCCGGTCTACGCTATGAAAATATCCGCTCTAATATGGAAGGTCAGCTGAATTTGACCAACGGAGTTCCTCAAACTTTAGAGCCGATTACCAGAACCCGAAACTTTGTATTGTTGGGTTTGGGAGCGGAATACCATGTCACTAAGACTACAGAGTTTTACACCAACTTCTCTCAGGCATATAGGCCGGTATTGATTTCAGATTTGACTCCTCCGGCTACAACGGATGTGATTGATCCAAATTTGCAGGACTCCAGAGGATATAATTTTGATTTTGGATACAGAGGTTCAATTTTCCCTTATGTCAAATTTGACTTGGGCTATTTCCAACTCAACTATCAGGACAGAATCGGAACAATTGCCCAAAGCAGACAAGATGGAAGTATCTATCAATTCAGAACCAATCTTGGAAATTCAATCAGCCGTGGATTTGAAGGCTATGTGGAATTTGATCCCGTGACGGCAATTTTTGAAAGTTCTCGATTTGGATACCTACACCTTTTCGCTTCCTTGGCCTTTATTGATGCCACTTACGGAGATTTTGAAGTGACATCTGTCAGCAATGGAGAGATTGTGACAAGAAATCTGGAAGGAAACCAAGTAGAAAATGCGCCGAGAAAAATCAATCGATTTGGTGCAACCTACAATCTGGGTAAGTTCTCCATGACTTGGCAGTTGAGCGATGTTGGAGAAGCTTTCTCTGATGCATCCAATACGGTTGAACCCAACGCGACTGCTACTGTGGGCTTGATTCCAGCATATCAGGTTCAGGACTTATCTGCATCTTGGAATGTTTGGAAGCAGCATTCAATCAAAGCGGGAGTTAATAATCTAACAGATGAAAGATATTTTACCCGAAGAGCGGGGGGATATCCAGGGCCAGGTATTATGCCGGCAGACGGTAGAACCTTTTACTTGACTTTGGGATTGAAATTCTAAATTTAATTTCATGTTCTTTCATTGCCACTCTGGGTAACCGGAGTGGCTTTTTTATTTAAATGGAGAGTTATCTGCGAATAAGTTTTTTAGATTTATAATTCAACAATGAACCCAGCATTGAATTTTATGAAACAGCTCCAACCCTCCTTTTACTTTCTTTTAATCCTGATTTGTATCTGTTCTTGCAAGACTGAAGAAGAACAAAAAGACCCTCCCAATATTGTCTTCATCATGTCAGACGATCATGCTTATCAGGCTATTTCAGCCTATAGCGATCATTTGATTGAAACTCCAAATATTGACAGGATAGCTAAAATGGGGATGCTTTTCACTAATGCCACGGTGACGAATTCCATCTGCGCACCAAGCAGGGCTACTATACTGACAGGCTTGCATTCCCATTTAAATGGAAAAGTTGATAATTACTTTCCCTTCGATACCACGAATGTAACCTTTCCTCAACTCTTCCAGGAAGCAGGTTATCAAACTGCCATGTTTGGAAAGCTTCATTTTGGGAATAATCCAAAAGGATTTGATCAGTTTAAAATTCTACCCGGACAGGGAGTTTATTACAATCCAACCTTTATTACGAAAAACGAGGGTAGGATAGAAGTGGAAGGCTATGTTACCGATGTAATCACTGACATGACCTTAGATTGGCTTCAGAATGAAAGAAAGGCCAATCAACCCTTTATGTTGATGTATTTGCATAAAGCTCCTCACAGAGAATGGGCTCCTGCGGAAAGGCATTTGGAAGAGTTTACTCAAAGGACTTTCCCGGAGCCGGCTACTTTGTTTGATGACTACTCTGGAAGAGGGAGGGCTGCAAAAGAAGCAGAAATGAATTTGCTCAAGCACATGAACTGGGCAGGTGACTCTAAGATTTATCCGGAAGTATTGAAAGAACTGGGTATTCCACCGACTTCGGACTGGGACTGGAGAGCATTGGAAAATGAAATTGGAAGAATGAATCCTGAGCAAAGAGCAACTTGGGATAAATACTATAGACCTATCGCTGACTCCCTTAAAAAGACCTATGCATCCATGTCACAGGAAGATTTGATGAGATGGAGATATCAGCGTTATATGCAGGATTACTTGGCTACCATCAAAGCTGTTGATGAAAACGTAGGTCGAGTTTTGGATTATTTGGAAGAGAATGGCTTGATGGAAAATACCATCGTCGTTTACACTTCAGATCAGGGCTTTTATCTAGGAGAGCATGGTTGGTTTGATAAGCGATTTGTCTATGATGAGTCTTTCAAAACTCCATTGTTGGTGGCTTGGCCGGGAAAAGTAAAGCCAGGAACCAAATCAGATGAGATGGTTCAAAATCTAGACTTTGCTCAAACCCTACTCGAAGCAGCAGGAATTCCGGCTCCTTCACATATGCAAGGTGAAAGTCTGCTTCCTTTACTCAAGGGTGAAAATGAAAAATGGACCAGAGATGCAGTGTATTATCATTATTATGAATACCCATCTGTGCATATGGTTAAAAGGCATTATGCGGTAGTAACCAAGGAGTACAAACTGACGCACTATTATTATGATGTGGACGAATGGGAGTTGGTTGACAGGATCAAAGATCCTAAAGAACTCCAGAATGTCTATGATGATCCAGCTTATGCTCAAGTGAAAAAGGAGCTGCATCAAAAGCTAGAAGATTTGAGAAAAAAATATGGAGATAACTCTGAGATTTCTCAGCGATATCTGAATGAATACTTGGATCACCTGGAAAAGACCCAACAGTTTGGTGGGGGAAATAAAGAGGTGACTAAGCAATTGTTGGAAAATAGGAAAAAATGAAATTCCATTCTTAGACTTTAAATACTTAAATATTAATAAGCCCAGAACTTAATTTATCTGGGCTTTTTCTTTTTTCCTGAAAAGGGGAGCTGCTTTTTTGGCTATTTGCTTTGAAAAATTCTATATCCCCTCAGTTAAACTGAAAATTCAAAAAAGTAAGGCAGTTTCTTAATCCATAAAAGTAGCTCCCAAATAAAATATTATTATGCTTCCTCAAATTGATTTTCAATTAATTTCTGGAAGGATTATTAAAAAAGACAGCTTATTGAAGAATGATTAGCCTCCTAATCAATTAAAATTGCATGATTTTCGGGTGGCCTACTCGATGAAAATCAAATTATATTTCCCAAATGGGTTTGGCCCTTGATCACTTCTACGGCAAGGTGTTTGAGACTCTTTGAGGTTAGCATAATATCAATTTCTTTACGGACCTTTACTACTTCGAAATGAAGTGGGCAGGGATTTTTTTCTGAGCATTTATGAAGCCCCAAGCTACATCCCGAAAATAGCTGATCTCCATCCACGATTTTGACCACGTCTTTCAAATTGAAATTTGCATGGGATTCATCTGCAAAAAAGCCTCCATTAGGGCCTTTGATTGATCCCACAATCTTGGCTTTTGTGAGATTCTGTAAAATTTTGGCAGTAAACGCCTCAGGAGCACCTATTTTTTGGCCAATTTCCTTAGCACTAACCTTCCTGTCTTCTAGACTTTGAGTCCAAATGTAAATCACGGACTTAATAGCGTACTTAGTTGCTTGGGAGAACATATTGGATAATTTTATCCGAAATATAACCTTCACTTATTAAAGGAAAAAAGCCGGAAGTAGCAAAACCCCGGCCTTTCAAGAAAAACCCTAACAAAATTCTTAAATAGTCTCCTATTTTGGAAGTAGGACTTGGTCAATGACGTGGATGATACCATTGGATGCGGTGACAGTGCCGATAATTTTTGCTCCATTAATGGTAACCGTTCCATCTTCGGCAACAGTGACGGTGACTGATCGGCCATCTGCTGTTCCAAGATTCCTGGCATTTACAAAATCACCGGGTTTGTAAACTCCCAGTAAAACATGGTATTCGAGGATGTCCCGGAGTTTTCGTTGATTCTCTGGTTTGACTAGATCATCTAGAGTACCGGCGGGTAATTCATCAAACGCGGTGTTGGTGGGAGCAAAGACTGTAAATGGTCCAACATTGGTCAAAGCATCTACATAGTCTGCGGCTTTCAATGCCGCGACAAGTGTGCTGTGATCTGCAGAGCTAATGGCTACTTGTACCACATTAGGATTGGAAACATCGTCCACAACAGCAGATTGTCCAGGCCCCGGAGCAGACTCAGCGGTAGAAGTTGTGATATCTGTGGCCTGACCGCCACAAGACCAGGCGGCCAGGGCCAGAAACAAAGAAGGGAGATAAAGCAACTTTTTCATAGTGAAGAGAGATAAGAATTTGGATCTTTTTGAAAGTTGAATGCTTAAGGTTATTGAATCATCAGTTAAATGTAAATCCCATAAAAATAAAAGACAAATAAATCCTTTATTATTTTTAAAAAATCTTAAGAAAATTTATCTCAATATATATAAGGCTATTTTAGCGAGATAATTTTATCCTATTTAATAGGTTGATTTGCTAGTATTCTAGTAAGAAAATGCATTCAGAAATTAATTTATTAGCTTATTTTTTAAATGATTGAGTAAGACAATCCTCGATCCTCGGGGCGACTATTTAAATTGAGATCTTTTGAAATCGAGCAAAAGAGGGTGATAACTTCTTGATGTGAAAAAACTTGATGTCCTAAATCCCGGATTCCCTAGAGTAGTTTGAAAATAAATCATTTACCTTCTGAAAACTTGGTTTGCGACTTGGGATCTTGAAAATAAGCTCAATGAAGTATCTTTTTCCTGCCTTCTCTGTAAATTTTATTCCCAGATTGGCTGGAAGTACCACCTTTCCTTATTTTCCCGATAATGATTCCTGCCATCAGCACTAACTGAATCAAAATCAAGTATCCATTCGCTACTCCTAATACTTTGCGCAGCTCATATTCACCTAGGATACTAGCCACAATCCTTCCAAAAAGACTAAGCTGAAAACCGATCCAAGTGATCCAAAGAACCGGATGATAAGGGGTCTCCCGGATCCCAAAAATTGTAGGGAAAATAATCGGAGCATGTGCCCAAATCATGGAAAAAGTAAATCCCAAAAAGAAGGTGTGAAGCATCAAGTCGTAGTATAAGGTGTGATTTTCCATTCCCATCAAAATCAAGCCATGGATCCCCAGCCATAAATATCCGACCTGTAATCCAATCCCGATATAGCGGAATTGGGCAGCTTGGCGGGAAGCCACCTTTGCCATGTCAAAAACCAATAACCATGCAGCAATCAATAGGGCTGAAATTCCCATAATCTCATTGCCCCAAGCGTGAAAGGGAACGATCAAGCCCACCGTGAATAGGGCAAGGAGGGATTTTAAGGCGTTTTGTGACCAGGATGGGACTGGTAAAAACTGGCTCAATTCAAGCCGTTCGCCCACAATAGTAAACAGGAGGAAGCCAATCCACCAAGTACTTCCCGCTGCAATCAATCCGGTCTGCCATGCAAGAAAATTGCCGATAAACCAGGAGACAGCGCCTCCATACAGCAACGCGGAGTGGAATTTTGGATGCTTCAGAGTTTGCAGGTGCATAATCAAGCTTAGCCCGAGAGACCCTGTGGTCAATAGGAGCAAACCAACTTCAAAGAGACCAAGGAGAAAAACGAAAACTGAAATCCCGGTAAGGAAAGGAATCAAAAGCCATGTTTTTTTTGCCATGACCATGGCCCGCTCCAGAGAAATCAAAGTTCCCAAGAATCCACCCGTCATAATCAATCCATGTTGACTTGCGGCTTCGATAAGGGGGATCGCGGGGTAGCCAAGCCTGATCCAGCCTCCGGATATCCCGACCACCAAACCCAAAAGAATAAAGGGGAGCAGGTAGAAGGCCTTGAATGAGGAGGGAATCATTTCTTTCAATCAGTTTATGCTCTGGCCAGGCTTCAAGGAAATGGCTTCGGGGAATAAGATATTATGCTCCAAGTGCATATGCTTCTGAAGATTTACATCAAATTCCTGAAGTAATGCAAAGGCTACTTTGTAGGTATTGCAGGCATAGGAGGGAGGATTGTAATCATTTGAAAGTCTCCGGATCTTTTCCAAACACGCTCCTTCTTGAGCATGATCCTCCATTAATTGGTAGATCAATTCTCGGATTTTCTGGAAATTTGGGCTCAAAAGCAGTTTTTTTCTCTCTTCGTCTGTGCAAATCTTGCGGATGAACGGAAAAACTATCAGCTCTTCCTGTTGTAAATGTCTTTTTAAATCTTCGGTGGAATCTTCAAAAAGGGCTTTGATTTTTTTGAGCTGAGGTTCATGGGCGCCGTGAACCTTGACGACTCGCTTTAGGAATTTCCGGATTAGTGGAATCCGTTCCCGGAGCATGGCGTGATGCTTATTTTCAATATAGTTCGCCAATAGGGTTAAAGGCCAACTTTTGTAATCGAAGTGATCCTCAGCAGGTTGGGTGAATGCTTCAACAAGTTTTTCAAACAAAAGCTGGGGGTCTATCTTTTTCTGAGTGCATGCCTCCTGAATTGTCTGATCTCCTTTGCAACAAAAATCTATTCCGAAAGTCCGGAATACCAGAGCAGCTCTGTAATCCCTTGAGACTATTTCGCTTATGGGTAGTTCTGCGATATTTTTCATATAATAAAGGATATTATTGTCCTCTTTTTAAAGTTAAGAAAAGGGACGATGTCCCGAGTTCATTTGTAAAGTTACAAATCTATTAAAAAAAGATAAAAAAGTCCTTTAATAATTTTCTCAACTTTTTATCTCTAAGACTTAGGATCAATGGATTTCTCTTGAGAGATAACTTTTTAATTTTGCAGGTGAAAAATCATTCTGAATTCATTAGCATATAAAATTCTAGGTATTTTTTTTGAAAATAGTCATTTAAGACTAAAATAAAAGCTTTTTGATTAGCCAACTTCATAGGGTAACCAATTTATTTTTTCAAAAATGAATTGAGGGTACCTTGTTTCGATAAAAATTAATGATAAATATCATGCTGGGATCTGAGGAATATTAGTTCAGATTTTTTTCAGTTGGCTCGCTTTTTATTCAATATTAAAGGATAAAATAATCCCTTAATAAGATGAAATATGGAACAATATGTAATCAAAAGAAATGGAGAATATGAGCCCTTTGCTTCCTTTAAGATTGAAGACGCCCTGAAAAAAGGCTTTCATAGTGTATCCGAAGTCTATGATTCGGTAGTTTTTGATCGAATTCTCAGAAATTTAGCTTCCAAGACCACTTGGGCGGTTGAAGAGATTCAGGATTTGATCGAAAAGGAGCTTTTTCAGTCGGGTTACTTTCAGGTCATGCGGTCCTTTATGCTCTACCGTCATACCCGAAAACTTCAGCGTGAACATGTGGCTGGACTCAACGATGACACCACCTATGTGGACAGTACCCAGACAATCGAAGAATATATCCAGCAGACTGACTGGCGGATCAATGCCAACGCCAATACTTCCTACTCCAATGCCGGCTTGGTCAACAATGTGGCCGGAAAGATCATCGCCAACTATTGGTTGGACAAGGTTTACAATAAGGAGGAAGGCTATGCTCATCGCAATGGGGACCTACATATTCATGATCTTGATTGCTTGACGGGCTATTGTGCAGGGTGGAGCTTGAGGGGCTTACTCAATGAAGGATTTAATGGAGTCCGGGGTCGGGTTGAAAGCCGTCCACCCTCGCATTTTCGTGAAGCCCTGGGGCAAATGGCTAATTTTCTGGGTATCCTCCAAAGTGAATGGGCAGGAGCACAGGCGTTCAGTTCTTTTGATACCTATTTGGCACCTTATGTATTCAAGGACCAGCTCAATTATAAGGAGATCGAGAAAGCCATTCGTTCTTTTGTCTATAATCTCAATGTTCCAGCGAGATGGGGTCAATCGCCTTTCACCAATGTGACACTGGACTGGGTAGTTCCCGAGGATCTGAAAGACCAGATGCCGACCAAGAGTGACCTGCATCTATTCCAGGGGATCGATTCTGATTTGTTGATGGAAAAGGCGAGAAAGCGGGGAGTGAATTCCCTGGAAGAACTTACTTACATGCATTTCCAACCCGAAATGGAGCTGATCAACAAGGCTTACTACAGGATTATGACCGAAGGAGATGCGAATGGGCAGCCTTTCACTTTCCCTATTCCTACGGTTAATATCACCGAAGACTTTGATTGGTACGGACCCAATACGGATTTGCTGTTTGAAAATACGGCCAAAATAGGCTCTTCTTATTTTCAAAATTTCATAGGCAGTCAATATACGGTGGATGAGAATGGTCAAAAGATAGAAAACCCCAATGCCTACAAGCCCAATGCTGTTCGGTCGATGTGCTGTCGCCTTCAACTCGATTTACGGGAGTTGCTGAAGCGTGGAAATGGGCTCTTTGGAAGTGCCGAGATGACCGGAAGTATCGGGGTGGTGACGATCAATATGGCACGCTTGGGTTATTTATTCTCCGGAAATAAGGCTGGACTTTATGAGCGATTGGACTACCTGATGCAGATTTCCAAATCCACTTTGGAAAAAAAGCGGGTTTTCATCCAAGAAATGTACAACCGTGGGCTCTATCCTTACACTCAACGATATCTGAAGCATTTCCGAAATCACTTTTCGACCATCGGGGTGAATGGTTTGAATGAAATGATTCTGAATTATTCCCAGGGAAAAGAAGATATCACCGGCCACTTCGGACAAAATTTTGCCGCTGAGCTCCTCGAATACATTCGAAATCGCATGAAAGAATTCCAGGAAGAAACCGGCAACCTTTATAATCTCGAGGCTACTCCGGCAGAAGGTACCACTTACCGATTTGCGAAAGAGGATAAGAAACGCTTCCCCGAAATCATCCAAGCTGGAATGGAGGAAAACATTTATTACACCAACAGCTCCCAAATCCCGGTAGACTATACCGATGATCCTTTTGAAGCCCTGTTGCTACAGGACGAACTCCAATGCAAGTACACCGGAGGTACCGTGCTGCACCTGTACATGAGGGAAAAAATCTCTTCGCCTGAGGCTTGTCGCCGCTTGGTGAAAAAGGTGCTTTCCAACTTCAAGTTGCCTTACATCACCGTCACTCCGGTATTCAGTATTTGCCCGGTACATGGATACCTCAACGGCGAACATGAATACTGCCCGCATTGCGATGAAGATCTACTCAATTTACTTAACCAAAAACCAATAAACTATGCAGACCAGCACTGAACCGATCCAAACCAAAGCGCTCCTCGATCAGCATGAAGAAAAGCGCACCAAATGTCTCGTGTACACCCGCGTGATGGGCTATCACCGTCCCGTGGAGAGTTTTAACATCGGAAAAAAAGGTGAACACAAGCAGCGTACCCATTTCGTCGAATAGGCTGGAAAAGGGGAGACCTGTCTTCAGTATCTCCCCTTTCACTATGCTGGATTTTCCGGATCGCACAGCTTGCATCCTTTGGTTTGCCGGCTGCAACATGCGCTGCGGCTACTGCTACAATCCTGAGATCGTTCTTGGCAAAGGCAAGCTGAGTTGGGCTCATGTCAGGGAATTTCTACAAAGCCGTCGTCACTTGCTGGATGGGGTGGTGTTCAGCGGAGGCGAATGCACGATTCATTCTCAGTTGATTGCATTTGTCAGGGAGGTGAAAAAGATGGGGTTTGAGGTGAAAATCGACACCAACGGCAGTCGGCCTGAGGTAATTGGACAGCTAATTACCGAAGATTTGCTGGACTATGTGGCCCTTGATTTTAAATCTTTACCGGAAAAGTATTGGGAAGTTACCCGCTCTGATTTGTTTTTGGCTTTCGAGAAAACATTGGAAATCATGGTCTCTTCTTCTGTTCCCTTTGAGGTTCGGACTACAGTTCATTCGGAGCAATTGAGGACATCCCACCTTGATGCCATGAACACCTGGCTAAGGGGGAAAGGCTATTTCGGGAGCTATTACTTACAGCCTTTTCGGGGAGATAAGCAGACACTTGGCAATTTGGGGGAGAGCAAAAAGCCAAGTTTAAAAAGTAGGGTGGGGGTGTGGAGGAATTGAATGATGGATTTATGAAGAGATGCCAGATGAGCAGCATTCATAAAAATACCTGCCTTTTTTTATTCACTTGGTAGTATGATCGCTTCAAATATTGTAATGTTTTCCGCAATTCCTTCCCGCTCCTAACTTTTAAAAGATGTTTTTAATAATGATGGGGCACATACAAATGAGTTGAAATTCAAGTAATAACTTTTTAAACCAAATTTCCAATAAAAAAATAATACAGGATATTTTTATCTTTTATTATTTTTCCATTACATTTGATTCATCAATTAGCGCAAAGATGTTTTCCAAAGCCTGTAAATACGCAATCAATTCCATGGTTTTTCTGGCCACTTTACCGGATGGCAAGGAGCGTGCTGGCATCAAGGACATTGCTTTTGCAATAAATTCTCCGGAAGCTTTTACTGCTAAAATCCTCCAAACTTTGGTAAGAGAAAACTTACTCCTCTCTATAAAAGGTCCAAATGGAGGATTTGAAATCAGCGATTTAGGTAAAAAATCAACTCTTTATAGGATTGTGCAAGTCATTGACGGGGATTCGATCTTCGTGGGCTGTGCACTGGGATTACAGGAGTGTTCAGAGTCACATCCCTGCGCGGTGCATCATAAGTTCAAAGCTATCCGGGATCACCTGACCGGTATGATGATGACCACTACGCTTCGGGATATGGCACTTGGGATTCAAACTGGGGTAAGCTTCTTGAAAACTTAAAAAATTTACTTATAAAAAAGATAAAAAGATCCTTTAAAATTAAATCAAATGGCAACTATCATAGACAAAAAAGTAGGCAAAATTGTAGCAGAGAATTTCCGGACTGCCAAGGTATTTACAGAATATGGAATAGACTTCTGCTGTAAAGGAGGAGTCAAACTATCCGATGCCTGCAGCACAAGAGGGCTTAACCTGGAAGAGGTGGTCGAAAAGCTCGAAGTAATCATGCAAGTAGCGGATCAGAGCCCCTATCAGGAAATGTCTCTCAGCCAATTGATTGACCATATTTTGAGTGTCCATCATAAGTATGTGGAAGAGACTCTTCCAGCTTTGAAATTTTATCTCGATAAAATAGAGCGGGTTCATGGCGACCGCCATCCGGAATTGAGTTCAATCCGGAAGGAGTTTTTCGAAGCTGCAGATGCGCTAACCATCCATATGAAGAAGGAGGAATTTGTGCTTTTCCCTTACATCAAAGCAATGGAAGATGCCAAATCCAACAGCTTCCCGCTTTCAAAGCCACATTTTGGACATATCGAAAACCCGATATCTACGATGGAAGAAGAGCATGACACAGAAGGGGAGCGTTTTCGAAGAATTGACTCCTTGACACAGGGTTTTACTTCTCCTGCGGATGCCTGTCAAACTTACCGGGTAGCATTTTCTATGCTGCAGGAGTTTGAGCAGGATTTACATAACCATATCCACTTGGAAAACAATGTTTTATTTCCAAAAGCTATGGTGCTTTATTCAGAATTAAACGCTTCATAAACAAAGTTCTATTAGTTCAAATATCATGAGGATTTCACAACCAAACGAGCTCTTTATTCGCATCTGGAACCGATGGGCGGTAGGATTTTTCCTGATCGCTGCGCTTTTAGGGATGACCATGAGAGCATTTTACATCGTGGAAATCCCTGTTCTCGAATACCGTCATATTCTCCATACCCATTCTCATATAGCCCTCTTGGGATGGGGATTTATGATGCTGATTGGAACCATGATATTTGAGCTGGAAGGAAAGGAAAACTTTGGAAAAAAATACGGAGGGCTATTCATCGCCTTGCTGGTTTCCCTGCTCGGAATGTTGTTCTCCTTCCCAGTGCAGGGCTATGGAGTGGTGAGTATTTCCTTTTCCACCTTGTTTGTGCTCCTTTCCTATGCATTCATCTTCAAGCTTTGGAAGACCCTTGGACAAAGAGAAAACACACTCGGCATTCGGCTGATTCGATGGTCTCTAATCGGGTATCTGATCTCAACCTTTGGCCTATGGGCTTTGGGGCCTGTGACGGCTACTTTGGGAAGAATGCATGAAATGTATTTCATGACCATTCAGTGGTTTTTGCACTTCCAGCTCAATGCTTGGTTTGTACTCGGTACGCTCGGCTTAATCGTTTTTTTTGCCGAAAAAAGAGGTATTAAGATCTTAATTTCCAGCATTCAACAAGGGCTTTTAATAGGTTCTGTATTCTTGACTTTTGCCTTGGCAATTACCTGGGCGGAACCATCGCCAATCTTCTTCTGGATCAATTCCTTGGCGGTTTTGATTCAAGCCTTGGCTTACTACCTTCTTCTTCAAAAAATCATAAAGATTCTTCCCGGGCTTTTCCTTCAGCCCTTTCCCAAAATGCTGATTGTTCTTGCTTTGGTAAGCTTGGTTGCAAAGGCAATTCTTCAGGTTCTTCTGGTATTTCCGGAGGTTGCTGTGATTTCTTATACCATCCGACTGTATGTCATCGGCTTCCTTCATCTGGTTATGCTGGGAGCAATGACTTTCGGAATAGGGGGCTTAGCCCTGGAAGAAGGCAGACTTCCTGCTACGCTATCTTCCAAAATTGGATGGAGCCTCATTTTGGGAGGATTTCTGGGGACCGAACTTCTGCTCTTTGGGCAAGGCACTATGGTCTGGATGCAGTGGGGATACCTTTCGTGGTATCACTTGGGACTGTTTGTTTTTTCCGCCCTCTTCCCTTTAGGTCTTGCCTTGTCCTTTATCAGTCTGTTTTCTGAAAAATATGTCCAACCTCAATCAATCTTAAAGTATCCCAACTCTAATCAACTCAATGTCGAAACTATGAAAAAAGTAATGATTTGGTCAATGGGCATCATAGCGATGCTGATGACCTCCTGTGGTGGCGGAAGCGAATCTCAGTCTTCCTCTTCCGAATCGGGTTCCCCTGCTGAAGCCGCTGCGCCCGCTGCCGATCCCAAAGGGATAGGCGAAATAAAATCTGTTGATCTCGGATCGGGCGTCGACGCCTCCTTGGCTGACCAGGGAAAGGCTATCGTGGACATGAAGTGCACCGCCTGTCACCAGCTCAATGACAAGCGACTGGTCGGTCCAGGATTCCAAGGAGTGACCAACCGACGTCGTCCGGAATGGATCATGAATATGATTACCAATGTGGACGTGATGCTGGACCAAGACCCCGAAGCACAAAAGCTTCTGGAAGAATGTCTTACCAGAATGCCAAATCAAAATATCTCCATGGATGATGCAAGAGGTATTCTGGAGTTTATGAGAAAAAATGACGAAGAAAAAGCAGGCCAGCGCGATGCTGCTGTGAAATAACCCAGTTAAACTAAAATCCAAATGAAAACAAACAAATGGCTACTTGCTGCAGGTCTGATTGCGGCAGCAATAGCGCCCGGATGTAAGCCCAAAGGAGCCCAAAGTGCCATCACAGGTGATGCGGCTGCTAAGGTCTATGTAGCGCCAGGACAGCATGATGAGTTTTACAACATTGTCTCTGGTGGTTTTAATGGTCAAATGTCCGTCGTAGGTCTTCCCTCCGGTCGGGTATTGAAAATCCTCCCTGTTTTTTCCGTTCACCCGGAAAACGGCTGGGGATATTCGGAACAATCCAAGCCCATGCTCAACACCTCTCTGGGATTCGTACCCTGGGATGATTTGCACCACATCGCTATTTCTACCACCAATGCAGAACATGATGCTAGATGGGCATTTGGAAATGCAAACAATACCCCTCGGATTGCAAGGGTAGATTTGAACAGCTTCAAGACGGTGGAGATCATAGAAATCCCTAATTCTGCGGGTAATCACTCATCTCCGTTTATTACTCAAAACACCGAGTATGTAGTGGCAGGTACTCGTTTCTCTGTGCCCGTTGGGGATAATCAGGACGTGTCCATTGACTCCTACAAGGAGAACTTCAAAGGGTATATATCCTTTATCGGGGTGAATCAGGAGACAGGAGAAATGAATCTTTCATTCCAGATTGAAGCACCTCCTTTCAATTTTGACTTGGCCCGAGCCGGTAAAAATAAATCTCATGGGTGGTTCTTCTTCTCCACCTACAATACCGAAATGGCCCATACGCTTTTGGAAGTGAATGCTTCTCAAAAGGATAAGGACTTTATCATGGCGGTCAACTGGAAAAAAGCAGAAGAATATGTGAAGGCGGGAAAAGGGACCAAGAAAAAAGCAAGGTATGCACATAACAAATGGAATGAGGAAACCCATTCTGCTACCTCCACGATGATGGAGGAGGTGTTAACTTTGGACCCAACTGTGTTGAAAGACATTGTTTATTTCATCCCATGTCCAAAGTCTCCACATGGTACTGATACCGACCCAACTGGAGAATACATCATCGGTTCAGGTAAGTTGGCAGCGATCATTCCAGTTTTCTCATTCACCAAAATGCTGGCCGCAATCGAAAAGAAAGATTTTGAAGGAGATATCCAGGGCATGCCGGTTTTGAAATATGAATCAGTACTACATGGCGAAGTCCAAAAACCAGGTTTAGGTCCTTTGCACACGGAATTTGATGGAAAAGGAAATGCCTACACATCCATGTTTGTGTCCTCAGAGATCGTGAAATGGAATATCGAAACCCTTGAAGTGCTGGATAGAGCGCCTACCTATTATTCAGTAGGTCACTTGAGTATCCCAGGAGGACCTACCGGAAAACCTCATGGTAAGTATCTGGTGGCTTACAACAAAATCACCAAAGACAGATACCTACCTACAGGTCCCGAACTGGCCCATTCAGCTCAGCTCTACGATATCTCGGGAGATAAAATGCAGTTGCTTCTCGACTTTCCAACCATTGGTGAGCCTCACTATGCAGAAGCCTTTCCTGCCTCTTTGATCAAAGACCGTCAGGTGAAATTCTATCCCATCGAAAAAAATCACAGCCCTTATGCCCTCAAAGGAATTAATGACGCCCGAGTGGAGCGAAAAGGCAATCAGGTACACGTGTATATGACTTCCATCCGATCCAACTTCCGACCTGATAATATCGAAGGGGTACAGGTAGGGGATGAGGTTTACTTCCATGTCACCAACTTGGAGCAAGACTGGGATGTGCCTCACGGATTTGCAATCAAAGGAGCCAATACTGCGGAGCTCTTGATTATGCCGGGAGAGACTTCTACGCTGAAATGGATACCCGATCGCGTAGGGGTGTTCCCATTCTACTGTACCGACTTCTGTTCTGCACTTCACCAAGAGATGCAAGGCTATCTGAGAGTTTCGCCTAAAGGGTCGAATGTCTCGCTGAAATACTCCACCGGAGACTCTGAATAAAACTATCCACTTTCGCCGGTGGAGATTCCACCGGCGATTTTCACAAATTGATTATGAAATCCCTTAGCCTCACCAATCGGATATTGCTTTTACTGGCGGTATTGACTTTGATTCCTGCGTATTTCACTCCACTTTGGCAGATTAGCCTCTGGGCTCCTCAATATCCTGAGGGTCTGAATATGAAGATTTGGATCGACCAGCTTAGTGGTAATGTGGACCAGATCAATGGCGTCAACCACTACATCGGAATGAAGCATATCGGGGTAGAGATGTTTCCTGAATTCACTTACCTAAAGTATGTGATTGGTGCGATGATCGGACTAGGTCTGATCTTTTTCTTAGTGGGAAAAAGATGGTCGATTTACTCCTTTCTGGGGCTTCTTTCCGCCTTTGGTATTGCTATTCTGGTGGATATGTACCTCTGGGGCTATGAGTATGGCCATGAGCTTGACCCAAAGGCAGCTATCAAAGTAGAGGGAATGAGCTACCAGCCACCTCTAATTGGTTATAAACAACTTCTAAACTTCTTGGCGTATTCCGGTCCTGATACCGGTAGCTGGATATTGATAGGAGGAATGGGCCTCTTGGTATTGGCTGTTTACCTGGATTGGAAAGGAAAATAAACCTCATCCACCTGCTGAATTAAAAACTTTCATTTAACCCAACTGATCATGAAACGAATATTGATTGCTCTGATCCCAATTCTGATACTGATGGCTTGCAATGCAGACCCGCGTCCGATTGTACTAGGGCAGGACGCTTGTCACCATTGCAAAATGACCCTGATGGATCCAAAGTTTGGGGCAGAATTGGTTACAGAAAAAGGGAAAATATTCATTTTCGACGATGTCAACTGTATGCTTGGCTATATGGATTCTGAGGAGGGAAAAGGCCAGGTGTTTAAACATATACTCGTTATGGACTACCTGAATCCAGGCACCTTACTGGATGCCAATTTCGCCCATTACCTCAAATCTCCCGAATTTAAAACTCCCATGGCTTCTGAAGTGGTTGCTTTCCCGGACTACCAATTATTAAAAGAATATAAAGTCAAAAATGGTGGGGTGTACCTCGCCTGGGGAGAATTAACCACTCAATTTAAGTGATGCTCAAACTCAGAAAAGCTATGAACCGAATCTTTCCATTTATTTTGATTTTGTGCCTGTACGCCATCCATGCAGAGGCAGGCAAGATCATTCTCAAGCCCGGACAATCCATTCAAGCTGCGGTAGATCGCTCAGCTGCAGGGGATACTTTGATTTTCTCCCCCGGAACCTATCAAGCTTCGGCAGTGAAAATACGAAAGCCTTTGAGTTTAATCGGAAATAATCACCCGGTCATGGACGGTGAGAATAAAGGCAATATTTTTCTGGTAGCTTCCGAAAATGTACTGATTCGGGGCCTGAAATTTATCCGAACCGGGAAATCCAACATGGACGACTCTGCGGCAATCAAGTTCTTCGATTCCAAAAATTGCGTCATTGAAAATAATATTTTGGTGGATACTTTTTTTGGATTACACTTTTCCAACTCCTCAAATCTGACCATCCGAAAAAATAAAGTGAATGCATCGGCCAGTCGGGAATTTGAAGTAGGAAACGGTATTCATCTCTGGAAATGCAAGGACAGCCTGATAGAGAAAAATGAGGTCTCTGGTCATCGAGATGGTATTTACCTCGAGTTTGTGACCAATACTCTAGCAAAGGAAAACTTCATCCAAGGCAATATGCGCTATGGGCTTCACTTTATGTTTGCTCATGACAATACCTATCTGAAAAACACCTTCAAAAGAAATGGAGCCGGTGTTGCGGTCATGTATACTAAAAACGTCACAATGCAGGAAAACCGATTTGAAGAAAACTGGGGAAGCAGTGCCTATGGAATTTTGTTGAAAGATATATCAGACAGCAAAGTGATCGGCAATGTCTTTCTGAAAAACACAGTTGGGATCTACATGGAAGGCAGCAGTCGAATCGATTTTAAAGAAAATACTTTCAAAGAAAACGGTTGGGCACTCAAGCTGATGGCGAGCTGTGACCAAAATCTATTCCAAGCCAACAACTTCACAAGAAACACCTTTGATATCAGTACGAATGGCAACTTAGTACTCAACCAACTTAATGAAAACTACTGGGACAAATACGAAGGTTATGATCTCAATCGAGACAGAATCGGTGATGTGCCTTTTCGTCCTATTAATCTTTATAGTGTGATTGTGGAAAAAATTCCTGCATCAGTTATGCTTTGGAGGAGTTTTCTGGTGACCTTATTAGATAGGATGGAAAAAATCCTTCCTACCATGACCCCAGATGAAATGATTGATCATTCACCCAAAATGAGACCCTATGATTTCGGTACATAACATATCCAAAAAATTTGGCAAACTGCAAGTGCTCAATGACTTCAATCTAGAATTTGAGCTTGGCAATAGCTATGCACTTATGGGGCCAAATGGTTCCGGCAAAACGACACTGATTAAAACCATCCTCGGTATGGTGATTCCTGACAGTGGGGATATTACCGTAGGAAGTCAGTCCATCAAAGGGGATGTATCCTACCGAAAGCAGATTGGGTACATGCCTCAGATCGGGCACTATCCAGCCAACATAAAAATCGGGCAGCTATTTTCCATGATGAAAGACATGCGTCCTGAGATCAAAAATTACGATTTGGAACTTGTGGAGGCCTTTGGCTTGGAGGAAATGAAAAATAAAGCAATGGGGACTCTTTCGGGCGGTACTCGACAAAAAGTCTCTGCAGCCTTGGCTTTTCTTTTCCACCCAAGCATTCTCATCCTGGATGAGCCTACCGCTGGACTAGATCCTATCGCGGTGGAACTGCTTAAGACCAAAATCAAAAAGGAACGGGCCCGCGGAAAGCTGATCCTGATTACTTCCCATATCCTTAGTGATTTGGAGGAGCTGACCAACCGTGCGATTTACATTTATGAAGGGGAGGTGTTTTTCTCCAACACCATCGAAGAGCTAAAGGAAATCACCGGAGAGTGCAAGTTTTCTCCTGCCATTGCCAAGCTGATGGAGTGGACCCTGAAAAAGAAGTCAAAAAAAACGATACTGAATCATGTTTAAGTTACTCAAATACGCGCTATACGATATTCTGAAATCACGCTTTGCCATCATTTATACTGTGTTTTTGGCTCTGGTGGCGATTTCGATCTATCAGGTTTCGGACGATCTGAGCAAAGTCTCTCTGAGTCTGATGAACATCATGATCTTATTTATTCCGTTGATTTCGGCGGTTTTTGCTACTACCCATTTTTACAATAATCTGGAGTTTATCGAATTAATGCTGGCTCAGCCGGTAAAGCGGATTCATGTGTTTCTCAGCCAACTCCTGGCCGTTGTGATTATGTTGAGTTTATCTATTTTGCTAGGATTTGGACTTCCTATGCTACTTTGGGGCGCTGATAGCAGCTTAATCACGCTACTGGTTGTTGGAGTAGTGCTAAGCTCAGTCTTTGCAGGATTTGCATTTTTGGCGAGCGTACTTACTAGGGACAAAGCCAAAGCCATCGGTATAAGTTTGGCACTGTGGATTTACTTTTCCTTGGTCTATGATGGTTTAGTCTTGTACATCATTTACAGTTTTGCCGATTATCCTCTGGAAAAAGCCACCTTGGCATTGGTTATGTTAAATCCTGTTGACCTGGGAAGAATACTCATGTTGATGCAGTTGGATATTTCGGCCTTAATGGGTTATACAGGGGCATTTTTCCAACAGTTCTTTTCCAGTGGATCAGGCATTTTTATTGCCACATTTGCATTGTTGATATGGATGCTTGTTCCGAATTATCTTGCTACTCGGATTTTTAGAAAAAGGGATTTTTGATCTAATAGCTTAAAATTAAAACTCAACTTGTTATAAGTTGGGTTGTCTTATACTTTAAGTTTTTAGGAATTTGTTTTCAATTCGAAGGATGTTTTTCGGATGGACAATGCTTTCAATCATTAGTTTGTACATTTTTTTCATCTCCAATTCTCAACCTTCAAAGGTTTTTCTTACTAAAAGAGTTGATAATACATTTTTTTATCAACTGAGATGGGTTTGCGTTTGATCCATCATTAGATCAATTTGAAAAAAATATGGAGATAACTCTGAGATTTCTCAGCGATATCTGAATGAATACTTGGATCACCTGGAAAAGACCCAACAGTTTGGTGGGGGAAATAAGGAGGTGACTAAGCAATTGTTGGAAAATAGAAAGTCGGAGATGGAATAATCTATTATTTCACTCCCAAGAGTCGAAATGGAAGCATAAAAATGCCTCGGACAAAGTCAAATGAAATATCTATGGCAAGTCCCAGCAGTTTGAATGGAAGCAAAAGCAACCAGACAAATGGGTAGAGAATTAAAGCTATGATCGCAATAGGCCAGCATAGGACAAGCAAGATTAACCAAAGTAGAAAGTTGAGCATACTTTTATTCTATCAAGGAAAGTGCCTTTTATCTTAATGTATTGAATTTCATCTAATTATGTTGATTAATTCTTAACTGGATGTTTCAAAATCGAACACAAAATTGTTCGATATCCCATAATCAAGGAACAAATAAAAAAGAGGTTCTGTAAAGAACCTCTTCCGATTGAAAAAGAAGGACACCCGACGATGAAAGGGCGTCCATTCTTTTTTATTGAACCAGGAGTTTAGCCGTAATCATTTCCAATGTGGAGGATAACTTCAACACATATAGTCCTTCCTTCATTGCCGGTCCCAAAACCAATTCCTGTTGATTGGATCCTGCCTTGGTTTCAATGATTTGGCTAAACATCAGCTTCCCTGAGTCCAAGCTGTAAACACCTAACTGCATTTCTCCGCCAAACTTGGAGTCAAACATTACGTTTGTTTGACCTTGGAATGGATTAGGATAAACCAATGCTTTTTGATTGGCAGCTAGGGTAATTTCTTTTTGATTTGAAAATCGAATTCCGCTTAAGTTCACTTCTACAATACCCTTGTTTTCAGCAGTAAAAGACACAATCACAAGGTCTTTGAGATTTGCTGATTCCGAAAATTCACTGGATCGAAATCCCTCTATGGGTAAGCTGAAAGTATTCATCTCTGAATTTAAGTCTACCGAATAAGTGTAATGCGACTCGAATTTCTCTACAGACTTTTTGATCAGTCTGATTGTTAATTTTCCTGTTCCTGAAGCTTTGAAATTCAAATATGAATAGGAGCTAAGATCTGCAGGGACACCACCACCTTCCATGGTTTTGTAAACAGTAGCATAATCGGTTCCATTGGCACTGAAGGATACATTTCTCCAAACTGGACGCTCATCTTCTCCAAATTGAATATTCGGATCATTGTTTACCTGATAGCTGCTTACCTGTCCCTCTTCCGGAATGTAATAAGACCAGATTCCATCGCTTTGATAGAGGTAGTCTTTTTTGGAATTTTGATCCAATAAATCAATTGCTAATTCAGCATAGTCCCTGGCATCAATCTCCACAGTAGAAACACTCATGGGCTCTAGATTGATGGGTAGGTTACTAACTAGCGGGCTCTCTGAAACTTCATTGGCTTTGGCAGTCACCTGAATAGTGGCAGAAGTTTCAAATGTTCTGTTCCAAACGGTTAATTCTACTTTACTTGGGTCCTCTGTTTTTCTTTTTGTTTTAGAAACAAAGATTCCGGGCTGGGTTTTAGCTACTGTTTGAGTAAGCTTGCCCATTCCTTCAAATTGATGGATTACATCCTTGACCATGGCCTCTAAAACCTTTCCGTCTGCACTCCAGAACTGAAAATTATAGAATGTTTCCTCAGGTAAATATTCATCCAATAGCCAAGCAGATTGGAGATGAAAATCCTGACTATTTTCTTTCGTTCCTACTGAAAAGGAAATCGCGTATTCTTTCAAACCTACTACAGGTTTTAGAAGACTTCGGATTAAATAGTAACCCTCAACTTCAATGCTGTCGATACTTAGGATTTCAGCTCCTTTTAATCGATCACAAACATATTTTGAATGCTCATACACTTGACCCGAGGTTTGAGTGGCAAAGAAGGTTGCCAGATTCTTTCCTTGATTTAGAAAATCCACTGAAACTACGTTTTCAGCATTTGTAATAGAAATAAGTTCTGTGGGACTAGTCACATATCCTGTAAATTCTGAACCCAATGATTCTTCTTCAGGAATAAATGAATCAAGTTCCAAACCAGTCGTTCTGGCATTTTTATAAGCCTTTACTGATTCTTTTTTTCTATAGTCCAAAGCAGTGTTTCCATCTGAATACCGCTTAAAAATTTGTTTCACTACGGCTGAACCCAAACTTTTACTTTCTAATCCGCCCTCGCTTCCGGAGCTTACCCGGAAATTTTGCTCCTCTATCAACATCACGTCAGTTGAGCCTCCGTTAGTAAGAGGATAGGAACAAACGCATATAGGTAAATCATCATTGGGATCAGAGAACTCAACAGTAATAATTCCAGCAGTTGGGAGATTGTTATTGTGGAAATTATAAGAAACCTCATTTCCAACTGGAATCCCTGGGGGATTAAATGGACTTCCAGTTGAGTTATTTCCAAATGACCAATTGAGGCTAGAATTTCCAAGCTCATCTGTGATCCAGATTTTGGTTACAACCGGAGGAAAAACAATGGGAGCTTCCCATCCAAATGTGAAGGTACCCTGATAGCTTTTTGTCAATGCGCTCAGGTAATAGATACTTACCGGACTGATGTTTGGTGCAAATTCGGTGATCCTTTGGCCGTTTCCATTATTCCTTTTGTAAAGTGTAGGACATCTTTTGTTATCTACTTCCTGAGCAATGGCATAATAGCTCAAGCTCGTTAATATCGTGTAGATCAATAAGAAGCGAAGGAATGAAAGTATATTTTTGATCATGACTTTGGTGTTTCTCGTGCCAAAGTCTTTTCAATTATAAGTCCAATTCATAAATACCTGAAAATCAATACATTAAAAAATAAGTATATTCCTAAATTTGGAAAAATAATCTAGTAATTCCAATTATTGGAAAGTATCAGGATTTTTTAAAAGTAAAATACTTCTGCAGCAGGAAGTTGACCGTCAATACAATGACGGTAGAAATAATTTTGGCAACAGTCGGTTCCATGGAGAAAAAAACTATTAATCCTTTTAAAATAAGGTAGTCACTTCCTAAACCTTGAGAGACGACAAGTACATATTTGAAGAGTTGCTTACCCGTTTTTTTCTTGCCAACATCTACGGATTTAAAAGCAAAGTTTTTACTGAGCCAAAAGCCGGTGGGGATAGTCGCAAAGAATGAAATAATCAAAGCTAAGGTATAAGAGGCAATGTTATAAGACCCAATATCTAATCCACTTTTGGGCAATATAAACTCATACAAAACAGCAAACAGGAAGATATTCAGTGCTGTATTGATAGCGCCAACTGCGAGATAAGCATACACATCATAAGCCAACCATTTTTTAAAAATTGGATAGAAGAACTGAAGGAAACCTTCAATTCCTCTGCTTAGAGAAAGCTTCATGACTTTTTGCTTAGAAGTTGATTGATATGACTGAGATACCATTGGGCCAGCTCATTCATAGGCAGGCCTTTTGCGGCTTTGAAGTTCTGATCTTCAATTTTCTTTCTTTCTTCCGGGTCATCAATCAAGCTACTAACTGCATTGGCTAAGCTTTCTGCATTCTCAGGTTCAAAATATGCTCCTCCGTATCCTTCTTCTTCTACCACTCTTTCCAAATCATCGATTTTTGGAAGTATGCAGGCACGACCATAGCTTCCTGCTTGGTGCAAAATGCCGGAGCTTCCCGTTGTCGTGGTATAAGGGAATATAACAAAGGTGCTGTCCCAAAATATTTTTGAGACCATTTCTTCAGGGATGTAACCCGTATATTCCACATTTTGAAGATGGGAATATTTGGTTTTTAAGCTGTCTATATAACCCTTGACATTGGGGTTATCTGTTCCGGCGACCGTTGATTTGAACTTAAGGTTTAGATACTTTTTTTGAAGGATTTCCATGGCGTCTATCATTACCTCAGCTTTTTTGTAAGTACCAAACTTTCCGAAAGCCATCAGATTGATTTCTGTGAGATTTTCGGCTAGATAATTTCTTTCGGGAAGTTCAAAGTTTCCATGAGGCAGAAGCACCACATTCTGTGCTTTGTACTTTTCTTTTAAAATGGTCACGTATTGAGATATGGTTACGCCTACCAAATCTGCTTTTAATATGAATTTGGTCAATTGCTCCCCAATCCAAAGGAATAATTTCCCCTTGAATTTGCTATCCGCCATTCCGATTGTATCCAATTTGACAGTCTCGGTAATATTATGAAGGATCACGATAGAGGGAATTCCCAGGAGTTTACACATCCATGGAGTTAATAGGCCTAATGCTGCAGGAATTTTCCCTGAGCCAAAAGTCATAAACTGCAAGTTGAGAACAACAGCGTCGGGCTTGAGCTCTTTTAATTTTTTGCGGAGGTCAAGCACTGTGAACCAGCTATTAAATTTCCAACAAGGAATAATATCCAAGCCTTCTTCATCATATCTTGAATATTGAGAATTGTCCTCCAGATGGTCAGTGAGAATATAGATTTTCTCCATCCCCTTTTTCCCTAAAAAGCTTCTGGTTAAATGATACCCATATTCATTCAGTGTGACCTGGCTGGGTGGGTAAGGAGTGATAAAGGCAAGTTTCATAGCTTAGGGTTTTAATGGTTTTTCTTCGATAATTTTCATGGCATCCAGTCTCCAGTTATCTCCCTGAAAGTATAGAGCCATTGCGATGATGGCTTGAGTTTGAAGGCTGTCACCGGATGGAAGTTTATAATTCAAGACAGCCGCAGAATCAATCACATGACAGGCCAAGCCATCTCGGGACCAATTTTGTACAAAGACCTCATGGCTAATGTCATTTCGTTCTACTGCTCCTTTGATTGGTTCAGTGTAGGATTCTGCTAGATTTTCATAAAATCTTTCAGTAAATCTATCTTTCCCGGGCTTCAAATCATTGGTATAATGAATATAATTCAGATGGGCCCAGATCGCTAAATAATCCTCCTCAAACACCTTTAATTGCTCCTCTGTGGGAGGGAAAGTAGAAACTACCTCAATGTCTATTTCTGCGGAATGTTGGAAAGTAATCTGGTCAAATCTTAGGAAGTAAGGGGGCTCCATTTGATAGCTTTGAATACTGGCCATTGAAATCAACAGGACAGCCACCAGTGCAAAAAAACTTAAGAAAATGTATCTAGTCATGGCTGCTTGAGTTGAAGGGTTTCAGAAAACACTTGGGCAATATTCGCCTGAATCAATCCACCGGAAAATTTTGATGCATCTAAATGGAGGCGTACATATCCTTCTCTGCTAACTTCTTCAATGATCCAAGTCTTCTCATCGATCTTGACCGAAAAGGTAAGCAATGTTCCATTCGGGGTTTGATTTTCATAAATATCCTGGAGAGGTCCTGCCTGTACCCTATACTTATTTTCTACTTCGTCATATTGAATAGATAAAGGAATAGAGCTAGGCGTTCCTGCTGCGATGTAAAAGCTGGAAAGCTGAGTATCGGAATCGCCGGGAAATGTCCCTGTAGTAGGAGTTTGCTGCAGGTAATTTTCCTGAAATACCAAACCGCTATCATTGGGAACTAAATTTCCTCCCTTGCCAAATCTGTATAAAAGTTGTTGCTGAACCAGGCTACTGTCAGTATTGATTGTTTTCGGACTTCTGATATCTTCTAGCTTCCCGTTTCCAGAATCTACCTTAAGAGTAATAGGGTAGGAGAAACTTGCTCCCGTTTGCTCCAATAGAATAAAGGCCATTCCTTCTACCACGGCTTTTTCTGTAGGATAGGGAATAGTTAGCTCCCCTTTGGAAATAGTAAAATCTGTCAAAATAGGTTGAGAACTGGTTTGAATTTTGACTTTCCACTCTCCGTCGCCCACCTGAAATTTTAAAGGCTCGTCCTGCTCAGCCCATTCTTTCGTGGGGTTGAGCCATAGAGGTTCTTCTATGGGAGGGCTCTGACAAGAATAGACCAGAAGAAGCAGAAAAATACCAAGCGCCTTTTTCATTGCAGATAGATTTCAGGTGAAACATAGCAATGTGGGAGGATTTGAATCCTTTCGGTATTATTCCAGGTCTTTTCTACCAAAGATCGGTCTTGCCCGTTGATTTTAAGGAAAATCGGAATGTTCTCAATCACTTTGCTAACTCCGGCTTTCTTTGGAAGTGAGATAAGGAAACTTGTGCCAAGTCCACTCCGGATGGATCTTGGATGCGTCTGAAGCTCTACATGGATTACTCTTCCCAAGCTATCTCTTTCTGAGACCAATACTCCAGGAATGGTGATTTCTGTAGTCAATGGATTTTCTATTTCAATTTCCAACTGATAGGACTCAGAATTTTCATTGACAAGCTCGAAGGCTGTTCTCACTCCCCGGATGTAGCCTCTTTCTGTGACATCAGTCTCTGCTTTCAGGGTGATGCTTTTGATTGGATATACTTCAGCAGCATTTTTTGCCAGCGGAATCTCGTAAAAGGTCAAGGCTTTTGGTGCCTGATTGAAGTGCATTTTCCGCTCGGGATAGAAAGTCACCATACTGTCGTTTTGGAAAATGACCTCGGCTTTCAGAGAAATGGTAATTGGGTTATTATCCGCATTGATCAATTCACCAGTCAAAGCTGGCAAACCATCCTTTTCTATCAGATTGGCTTGGTAAAAAGCTGCAAATGGTTTTTTGATTCTATCGTCTTTAACAGTTGGGAAGGCTGAAATGACTCTTTTCCCCATTTTTTTGAAAAGCGTGTAATCATAGGATATGACCTGATTTTCGGGGATTTCCAGGTCCAATTTGGGAGGGATGATAAACCAGTGCTTGCCGGATTTTTCCAGCCTAAACTCTTCCGTGAGTTCTCTTGGCCCCAGTGAGGTTCTCCAGCTGCTCCAAACTTCATATTTGATATAAGCCTCTCCCATTTCCAAGGTGTCGATTTTCAAACTATTGAGCTTTGCGTAAGAGGGGAGTAGGCCTCCGTCTTTGACTGATTTTTCTAATAAATATTGATCCAGGCTATATTCTGGTCCTGTTTTAAAGTAGGAAAAAGCCTCTTCGAATCGCTGGAAATCTAAATTTTCGTAATAGGAATAAATGGTAGTTTCGGGATCTTTTTTGGTATCTATAAGAAGCATTTCATAGATCAAATAGGTCAAAAAGCCTGAAAATATCAGAAAAGGCATCCAGGCGGAAAAGAAAATAATAGGTTTGGGATAGCTTTCCGGTGATTCAGGAGAAACCAACTCCTCCTGAGACTTTTTAAAGTGGAAGAGGTAAACGAAGGTGAGTATCAGTGCTATGAATACTGTGCTTAAAGGTAAAATTCCCCAAGCTTTTTTCAGCATAGGGTGGATTTCTTTAGGCTTTATGGGTTGGATGGTGGATATGTTGCCTTTTTCCCAAACCATGATGCCATTTTCCAGTCGGATAGTTCGGTTCCAACCAGTATAAAAAAGTAAGGGATCATAATATTGATCATTGCTGAAGATATACTTCAGTTGGTATTTTTCTGCGTCAGTCAGAAAATCGGTTAAGCTGGCCATTCCCTCTTCAAAGAGGTATTTAGCATTTTCTAAACGCTCTACCGCCCGTGTAGTCATCTCGGGTAGCCTTCTGGCTGAATGATAATTGCCATCAATCGTGGCAGCAAGGGTATTGGCACTTAGCCAGGCCATTTGATCGCCAAACCCTAAAGTGAGATACCTCCATCTCATGTGGTCATCTCGGTTGAGGAAGTTAAGAATGGGTTCAATTTTCACCTCATTCGGCTGAAGGGGTCGAAAGCTCGCCAGATGAAAGATGTAAATGATAAAGAGGAAATATGAAAACCCACTGAGTCCGGATAATAGGAAATGGGAAGTTTCCCCAAATTTTTTGACCCAATAATCCCGGATTGGCCCGCCTAGAAAGGAGACCAAAAAATGACTCATATAAGGTATGGCAATGATAGAAGCCCAGAAGCCAAAGCGATCTAGTGTTAGGATGTTAAATGCTGTTTCACCCAGCATCATTTTAGGGAGAGGGGTTGTCCCCCCGCTTCCCAGAAGTAAGCAAAGGAAAAAAGAAACGGCCCAGCCCAAGTGCCTTTTATGCCGAGTTATCAAAAATGATATGGCAGGTAATAAGGCGATAATTAATAGAAGAGGGATGACATAGAATACTAATCCGGAACTAGTTACTTCCAGGAAATTATCACGAGATCCATGAGGTATGGACACCTGACTGATAGGGTCTGTTCTACTCCAATACCAGTAAGGAAATATCAAACTGATGGTCAAAACAATAGCGATAATCCCAAAAAGAAGGATTTCTACTTTTTTTTGCCAGGCAGCTACCAAAAGCTGCGGGATGAATTTTTTGAAGAGGCCTTCTTCTGCGAGGCCTTTTTTCCAATCTACCAGTGCCATCAACATAGTTGGGGCGATAAAAAACACCATCCCGAATATGGCTGTGACATGATGTGAACTGACAACAACCGCGATGAAGGCTAGGGAAAGGATCAAAAAGCGATGATCTGAGCTTTTGATATACTGGTAAAGGAAAGGAATAGCATTGAGTAGAAGGGCTAAACCGGTTAAAGTGGGCACTTGGCCATAAACATGAAGTGTCTCTACCAAAGAGCTAAGTATTACAGCTAAAATTGCTGCTACGCCGGCAGTTTTTTTATCATAAAAAATTTTGGTAAAGCGATAAACCCCAATGATTAAGGCCTCATAGACAATGATAGCAAAGATTGCAAAGGCGATTTTAAATGGGAATAGTTTACCTAAAAGTGCAACTGCCTGGTGGACTAAAGGAGGGTAACTGATGGTAAGAAAACCCGTGTACCAACGATATTCCCAGGGTTCAAACCAAAACCGGGAATAGTGGTCTGCAAAAAAGATATGCACAAAGGCATCATATGTTTGGGGGAGGGTGAAGTAAACGATGATTCCGTGAGTCAGGAGTCCCAGAGAAAGGGCGACTAAGAGTAGCCTTTTCCCTAGGAAATCTTCCCAAAGTCTAGGATCGTTTGAATTCATTCGTTTTTTGAAGTAATTAAATATAAAGTTCTCGTTTGATTTCTTTTGCATTTATGGCATAATCTTTCTTACTCCGCAAATAATCCTTTTTACAAACCAAGATTGTTTCGGGAGTTTCAATAATGACCATATTTTCTAATTCTACGATCTCCATCTTTTTTGCATCTGCATCGCTTTTGGAATTTTTTGGAAGCTGATAGGCAAATGCATAATTCTCCTGGGAGTAACTTTCCCAGGCGCGTGTCCAGGTTCCGAGATCATTCCATTCAAATTTGGAGGGAATGATATATACATTGTTGGCTTTTTCCATGAGAGCGTAATCAATGGAAATACTTCTGCAGTTGGTGTAGACGTATTCAATTACCTCTGCCTCTTTTTCTGTATTTAGGAATTCATATACATCTCTGAACAAATCATAAATATGTGAGGCATGTATCCAAAAGGCATCTGCCAAATCAGCTGCCCGGCCAATTAAAATTCCTGAGTTCCAATAAACATTATCTTCTTCTAGAAATTTCTCTGCTTGGGATTTTTCAGGCTTTTCAGTGAATTGTATGGCTTTAAAAACTCCATCTTCAGTTCTCTGATAGCCTCTTCTAATATAACCATAAGCTGAGCTGGCATGATCAGGCTCTATTCCTAGCGTGACAAATGCATCTTGCTGTTCTGTGAATTCCAATGCTTTAAAACAGCTCTCCACAAAGATTTCTTGGTCTCTGATCAAATGATCGCTAGGCGCAATGATCAGGTTGGCTTTTGGATTAAGTTTTTTCAGTTTGAATGAAATGTATGCAACTGAGGCTGCGGTGTTCTTCCTTTCTGGTTCTGCTACGATATTTTCCAATGGCAAATTCGGAAGCTGCTCTTGAACCAGCGAAACATATTCACGGGAGGTGACAATATAGATATGATCTTTGGGGATAAAACCTCTAAATCTTTCAAAAGTAGACTGTAATAAGGTTTTTCCGGTATTGAAAATATCGCGAAACTGCTGAGGCTTATGTTCTTTACCCATAGGATAAAATTTAGAGCCTATTCCTCCAGCCAAAATGGCCACATAATTATTGCTTTGTCTTGAATTTTCCATGGTATGTAGGGTTTTTGGGTGATCTCTTAGTTAAGGCTTATAGCAGTTTTGGAAGTTTGAACTCCCAATGCCATTGTTTTAGGCTTACTCTTAATTTGATATTGATAATAGAGCTTCATCAATTGGAAGGGGATACGAATGGTATCCTTCAATTTGAGTCTGCTGTTTCCGATTTCAGTCCAGTGCATTAGCGGGTATTCCAAAACTCCTTTTTGTAAAGTGGTTTTTCCGAATTTTTCCTGAAGTCTTAAGAAAATCTCCACATCAAAAAGCCATGGAGTATTGAATTGCTTTTGAAATAAAAATGGAACCAAGCTTCTCTGAAAGATCTTTGCGCCACATTGGGTATCCTGAAAGTTAGCTCTCAAGATTTTTTTGATGAGTTTCTTGATCATGCTGCTCGCAAATGATCTGCTGTCATCCCGATTGATATCAGCTCCAAGTCTTAGGATTCTACTTCCAACTACTGCTCCGAATTTGGGATTGTTCTCTTTATACTTAGCCATCTGCAGCCACTCATCAGGCAGGGTAGCCAAGTCAGCATCTAGAAAACCAATAAGCTTCGCCGCATAATTTTCATGCACATACAGCATTCCCTGTCTAACTGCCTCTGACTTACCGCCATTTTGTGGCATATCAAAAACGGCAACATTTGATGGGCAAGTCACTTGAAGCCCTCTCAAAACTGCAAGGGTTTTATCTTTACTTCCATCATTTACTAAGCAAAGCAAAACCTCAGGGTGCTTCTCTGCGAATTTTTCAAATTCTACAAATGGAAATCTTTGCTCTTCATTATAACAAGGGATCACAATTGCATAAGCATGTTTTCCGGGAGCTTTAATTCCTAATTGAGTATGGTTGTTTTTCATCGAAGTATTCATCGTCATTGTTTTTAGCTGTGCCAACATCTTTTCAAAACCCTGTCCAAACACATAAAACATTGAAAATCAATTAAATAAGTATTTTTCAATATGTGGAAATTTCCATTTTTTGGAATTTATTCCAGATTTTGAGCTAGGAATAGAAGATTTTTGCTTAAATTTTAATTTCAGATAAAGAGAACCCGTTATGGCTCAATACAAAATCCTGATTGTTGAAGATGACCCCTGGTATGGTCAGCTATTACATTACCACTTAAGCTTGAATCCCGATTATGAGGTGGAGTTAGCTGAAAGTGGAAAAGAGTGTATGGAAAAAATGAAGGCGAAACCGGACTTGATAACGGTAGACTTTTCCCTTCCGGATATTTCAGGGGATAAACTTTTTGAAAAAATCCGGGCCATGAATCCGGAGGTCCCGGTTGTGGTCATCAGTTCTCAGGAAGATATCAGTGTGGCCGTGAATCTTCTTAAAGCAGGTGTGAATGATTACCTGGTTAAAGATGAGGTAACCAAAGATCTCTTATGGAATAGCATCATTCGGATTAGAGAGAATCAGTCCTTGAAAAAAGAGGTGGAGGAGCTGAAAGAAGAATTGGGTCAAAAATTCTCTTTTGAAAAAACGCTTCTTGGAAATAGCCCATCTTTGAAGAAAGTCTTTCTATTAATAGAGAAAGCAATCAAAACCAATATCAATGTTTCTGTAACCGGTGAGACTGGAACCGGTAAAGAGTTGGTTGCAAAGGCGATCCATTATAATAGTGATAGAAAAAAGAAGCCCTTTGTGGCAGTTAATATGGCAGCAGTTCCCAAAGACTTGATCGAAAGTGAGTTGTTTGGTCATGAGAAAGGTGCTTTCACAGGAGCTTTGGCTAGGAAAAAAGGAAAGTTTGAAGAAGCTGAAGGGGGAACCATATTCTTAGATGAAGTGGCTGAGATGGATTTGAATCTTCAGACTAAGCTCCTGAGAGTATTGCAAGAGCGGGAAGTCAGCAGAGTGGGGGGTAATGAAGTTGTGAAGTTGGATGTAAGAGTGATCACAGCGACTCATAAAAATCTAGGAGAAGAAGTGAGAAAAGGGAATTTTCGAGAAGACCTCTTTTTCAGAGTAATGGGTCTACCAATTGAATTGCCTCCATTAAGAGAAAGAGGAGATGATGTATTGCTTTTGGCTAAGCATTTCGCTGATGAATTTGCCAAGGTAAATAAACTCAGCAAAGTGACTTTTACCGAGGATGCCAAGAAAAAGTTAATGCAATATCCATTTCCGGGGAATGTCAGGGAGCTGAAAGCAGTGATAGAGCTTTCGGTGGTCATGTCTGACGGAAAGGAATTAAAAGCAGAGGATCTGAGCTTCTTCTCGGTTCAGAAAGACCATGTGTTTTTGTTTGAGCAAAAAACACTACGACAGCATACCTGCGATATTGTAGATTATTACCTCAAGAAAAATAACGGCGATATACTGGAGACTGCAAGAGTGCTGGATATAGGGAAAAGCACGATTTATAAGATGATCAAAGAAGGAGAATTGGTTGTAGAAAATTCCAAATAGTGGAAAAATTTTCCAAATCATGGAAAATTGATCAATCCAGTTACCTCGAAATAATGCATTTTAGCCAATTGGGGAAGGTTTTCGTAAGTGGCGCAGTTTTGAATAATAGAAGTAATAACCCAAAAACTCAAGCACTATGTATGGATTAGTAAACCGCGCAATTCAGGACCTGATCACCCAGAACTTTGGTCCTGAAACCTGGGAAAATGTCAAAGCCAAATCTGAAATTGATATTGATTATTTTATCAGTACCCAGCCCTATGATGATTCTGTTACCTACAAGCTCGCAACTGCTGCATCTGAAGAATTGAAAATTTCTGTAGGAGAGGTATTATTCGCTTTTGGTGAATGGTGGATCTTAAAAACCGGCATGGAAAAGTATGGAGGCTTGATGAAGGCCGGAGGTTCAAACTTAAAGCAGTTTTTAATTAACCTTCCTTTGTTTCATGATAGGATCATGTTGATTTATCCAAAATTAAGGCCGCCTGAATTCAAGGTGACAGAAATCAACGAAAATGATCTCGTTTTACACTATTTCTCTGAGCGGGAAGGTTTGGTTGATTTCGTGAGAGGTTTAATTTCTGGATTAGGTAAAATGTTTGAAACGGCTGTAGAAATTGAACATGTTTCTAGTAAATTAGGTGGAGATGACCACGAATCTTTTAAAATAAGCTGGTGAAAAAATCTGATTTCCAAGTAGTAGTATCCAAATCCCACCTGGATTCTGTTTTTCCATTCCATTTTGCTTTTGGAAAGGATTTTAAAATTCAGGTTGAGGGTCCTAGTTTATCCAAACTACTTGGTGACATCAAAGGGAAAAGCTTCAAAGAGTTATTTCTCATAGATCGGCCTAGAAAAGATATTCCTCCTTACGAGGAACTGAAATCTATGCTCGATCAAACCTTTATTCTTTATTCCAAGGGGGAAAGAAAAATGCGATTTAGGGGACAGTTTGTTTCTTTTGAGGAACTGGACCATGTAGTTTTTTTAGGGACACCTTGGTTTAGTTCTATCGAGCAAGTGGTCGAAAATGACTTGGCTATTTCGGATTTCGCGCCTTTGGATCCCATGGTGGATCTGCTGCATTTGATCAAGAATCAGGAGTTGGCAGCGGAAGACCTAAAGCACCTTATAGATACGGTCAATGATCAGAAAAAGAATCTGGAGAAACTTTCCTATGTGGCTAGTGCCAATAGGAATGGTATTTTATTTACGGATCAAGAGGGACACATCACCTATGCAAATGAAGGATATCAAAATCAGACTGGTTACAAACTCAAAGAAATTATCGGGAATACCCCGCTTTCTTTAGGACATGGACCAGAAACCGATAAGGAAGAAGTAAAAAAAATGCTGGAGGCTTTTTATGCCAAACAGCCTTTTAAACTTGAGTTAAAGCATTACCGAAAAAATGGATCCTGGTTTTGGTGTAGGTTAATTGGTCAGTTGATCTCAGACAAATCAGGGAAATTCCTGCATTATTTTACACTTCTTGAAGACGTTACCCTAGAAAAAGAATCTAAGGAGAAAGTTGCTGCTTTCGAGAAAACTTTTCGTCAGGTACTGGAATTTTCAGGAGACAATGTTTGGGAACATGATTTCCGAACAGAAAAAACAGTCTTTTCCAATCAAATTAATAATTTCTTGGGATTAGATTTTGATGAAAAAACCGATTTGGCTAAGGTCTGGTTTCAAAAAATTTACCCCGAGGATTTGCCTCTCGTGCGGGAGAACGACAGAAAATATAGATCTGGTGAAATTAATAGCCATCAATTGGAATATAGGTTATTTCATGCAGATGGATCTTTAAAGTGGGTAATGGATAGAGGTATTGTCATTGAAAAGGATGACAATGGCTTACCTCTCAAAATTATTGGAACTCATTCTGATATTACTCATCAAAAAGCCTCTGAAGAAGAGTTGAAGGAGGTAAATAAGAAACTGGGAAGCGTACTCAATGAGTTGAAAGATGTGATTTGGTCAGTGAAATATCCTACTTTCGAGACCTTGTTTTTCACTCCTTCGGCTGAAGAACTTTTTGAGCTGGATATGGATGTAATGGTGAATACCACCGATTGGTGGGGCAAGGTTGTGCATCCGGAAGATTTACACGTGTTGGATGAGATTTTTGAGGAGGTCGAAATAAATAAAGAATATGTCAAGGAATATAGGCTAAAGACCTCCTCAGGGAAAGTTAAATGGGTTCAAAATAAAGGGAAGCTCATCTATGAAAACGGAAGACCTGATCGTCTCAATGGCATCCTGATTGATATTTCTGAGCGAAAGAAAACAGAGGATCTTCTGGAGGCTCAGGAGAAATTAAAGAACGTATTGATTGAGATCAGCTCCACCTATATCAATATGGATTTGTTGGAAGTCGATCAAAAAATTCAATCTTCTCTAGAGCAGCTTGGTCAGTTTGTGAATGCTGATCGAGCCTATATTTTCTCCTATGATTTCGAGGCTGATACCTGTAGCTGTACTTTCGAATGGTGTGGTGAGGAAGTTCCTTCCGAATTTGAAAGAATTCAGAAGGTGCCACTTCATTATTTGGAAAAATGGGTTGAGTCCCATCAAAAAGGAGAACCATTTAGAATCAGAAATGTAGATGAACTGGAAGGGGAAGAATGGGAGGAGATCAAAGGTAAACTGAGTAAAAGAGGGATCAAAAGCCTGATTACCTTACCGATGATACATGGGAAAGATTTGCTTGGGTTTGTAGGTTTCGATTCCATAAAAGTTCATCATGAATACACCCAAAAAGAAATAGAATTACTTTTTGTCTTTACTCAAATGCTGGTCAACGTGCAGAAAAGACAGCAATTTGAGGCCTTATTGTATAGGCAGGAAGAGAAATTCAGAAATATCATTTCCAATATGAGTTTGGGACTACTGGAAGTGGATAATGAGGAAACAGTACTTCATGCCAATCAGACTTTCTGTGATATGGCTGGGTACAAGATGGATGAGTTAATCGGTTCCAAAGCCACTGATTTATTATTGACCGAGGAATCTAAAAAGACAATTTTAAAAAAATCTGAATCCCGAAAATTCGGTCATACAGACTCCTATGAGCTCCAGTATAGAAGGCCTAATGGGGAACTGAGATGGTGGCTGATAAGCGGTGCCCCTAATTATAATGACAATGGCCAATTAACAGGCTCCATTGGAATTCATTTAGATATTACTGCTCAGAAGAAACTGGAGGAAGAATTAATCCGTCAGCGGGAAGAAGCTGAAAAATCCAAAAGAGCGAAGGAGCTGTTTTTCGCCAATATGAGCCATGAGATTAGAACTCCAATGAATGCGATTGTTGGTATGGGAGAGCAATTGGGCAAAACTGATTTGGAGCCTAAGCAAGAGAAATACCTGGGTGTAATTCAAGCCTCAGCTAAGCATTTGATGGTGGTTTTAAAAGATATTTTGGACCTGTCTAAATTGGAAGCAGGTAAAATGTCAATCGAATCGATTGGATTTAAACCAAAAGAAGTGATGGAGCGAATCATCGAAATGATGGGGCCAAAAGCAGAGGAAAAGCGATTGGACTTTAAAATTTCATTTTTCGATCCTAAAATCAATCCTGTACTGATAGGGGACCCATATAGAATCAATCAGATTTTACTGAACCTGCTCTCCAATTCCATCAAATTTACAGAGAAAGGGGAAGTTAGTCTATCATGCCAATTAGAATCAGACCTTTCTGCCTCTCAGGTTTTAAAGATTCAGGTAAAGGATACAGGTATCGGGATGGATCAGTCTTTCATTTCAGGAAATTTTGAGAAGTATTCACAGGAAGATTCTTCCATTACCAGAAAGTATGGAGGAACAGGATTAGGGCTTAGTATTACCACTGAGCTACTTCGATTGATGGGTGGTAGAATGGAGATAGATTCTGAAAAAGGAGTTGGAACGACCATTTCTATCATTTTACCATTGCAGAAAGGTTCTGAAAAAGATGTTCCGGTAGAAGAGGTTAAATCTGTTGATACAAGTGCTTTGCAAGATTGCTCTATACTGGTAGTGGATGATAATGAGTTTAACAGAATGGTGGCGATTACTATTCTTGAACAGAATGGTATCAAAGCTGAAACAGCTACCAATGGAAAAGAGGCTGTTGAAACTTATAAGAATGGACAGTTTGACTTGATTTTAATGGACGTGCAGATGCCAGTAATGGATGGGATTCAGGCTACAAAAATTATCAGAGAAGAATTGAAGTCGAAAGTGCCAATAGTTGCTTTAACTGCTTTTGCTATGAAAGGAGATGAGGCGCATTATCTGAGTAAGGGTATGGATTCCTACCTTTCCAAGCCTTTTCAGGAAGAGGATTTATTACAGGTTATATCACGATTCCTCAGTAATGACCCCTTGGAGATAAAGTCCAAAAAAGTGAAAAAAGCTGCTAAAACCAGATACTCACTAGAGGAATTGGAAGCAATAGGAAAAGGAAACCGATCTTTCGTAGATAAGATGCTCAGTTTATTTATTCAAAATGCGGAGGAAGGAATAAAAGGGCTACAGGTTCTTTTTGATAAAAGTGATTTTGAAGGAGTAAGAAAATTAGCGCATAGAATCAAGCCATCAGTGAAAATGATGAAAATCCATGAAATCAGCGATGAAGTAAGAGAGCTGGAAATGGAAATCAATAATCAGGGAAATTCCGAAAGGATGCAATATTTAATCAATCACATTTTAGAAGTACTACAGGATGTAGTCATAGAAATCAAAGAAAATGAACATGAACAAGTCGACTGAAATTTTTGAAAAAGCAGAAAGACTGATGGATGAATTGGGCTTCGATATCATCAAATCAGACAGCAGCAGACCTTGGGGAGGATTTTTGGTAATCAATGAAAACCAAGCAAAAAAGTTTGCCAAGCAATTCTTTCCGGAAGAGGATTTTGAGGCGTTGAAGCTTTCCGATAAACTGAGTCCGAAAATCTTGTTGGTAGCTCCTGGAAAAAGGCTAAGCTGGCAATATCATTTTAGAAGAGCTGAGATCTGGCGTTGTATTGATGGTCAAGTCAATGTGGCTACAAGTATGACGGACGAACAAAAAGATATCACGACTCTCAAAAAAGGAGATAAAATCAAATTGCAGCAAGGAGAAAGACATAGGCTAATCGGAATGGAAGACTGGGGAGTAGTTGCGGAAATCTGGCAACATACAGATGCAAAAAATCCATCAGATGAGGATGATATTGTCAGGCTTCAAGATGATTTTGGAAGATAAAGACTCAATAGTTAGTCTATATTATAGAAAAATTTCCAAAATATAGAAAAATCAAATTTGAAAAAGCGCCTTAGGGATTACCTGAGGCGCTTTTTTTATTTGGCAGTTCTTTGGCATAAGTAGAATCAAAAGAAACAATATGAAATCGAGCTTTTTGCATACAACCTACAAAAGAGTAGCTATCAAAGAAGCGAGATCATATCAGTCCTTCAAAAATTTCAACACAAATCCCATGAAAAACATCAAAACTCAAAACGTATTTATCGTCGATGACGATCCATTTTGGACCGGAATCTTATCTCAGACTTTAGAAGAGATTGGGTTCAATGCGATTCAGTCTTTCGAAAATGAAAAAGACTTTTTGAACAGACTAGCTGAGCAGCATCCAGATTTGATCTTTTTAGATTATCAATTGGAAGATACCGATGGTCTACAGTTGCTTCAGAAAATCAAAGCTGTAAACGAAAATATCCACGTAGTCTTCTGTACAGCTTTAGAAGATTTGGGAGTAGCAATTTCAGCGATAGAATTTGGTTCGGCCGAATATCTTCTGAAATCAAATGCTTCGGAAGAAGTAGTCTCTAAAATCATCGATTCCTTTCAATTTTCAAAAGTAGCCTAATCCATTTTATAATGCCTTTTACATTTTCACATTCAGCAGCAGTTTTACCAGGAGTATCCAAGAAGAGATTTTCTCAGACAGGATTAATTCTTGGCAGCATTGTTCCTGATTTGGAGTTTTATTTCAGCTTGAGACTCGATGAAAATATTGGGCATAAAATGATCGGAATATTCCTTTTGGATTTTCCTTTAGCCTTCCTTTTAGCTTTCATATTCCATCAGTGGGTGAAAATACCCTTGATGAATTCTAGTCCACTTTGGATACAGGAGCGAGTTCAGTCTTATTCTCAATTGGATTGGAAGTCGTATTTCCATACCAATAGCTGGAAAGTGATACTTTCTATCTTTTTGGGAATCGGGACTCATTTGTTTTTGGATGCCTTCACTCATGTGGATGGTTTCATGGTAAATCTGATTCCTGCTTTAGCTGCAGACCTCCATTTCGCATCAATTCAAATCCCAGTCTATGATTTCTTGCAGATCAGTCTGAGCGTGATCGGACTTGTGTTGGTGGCTATTGCATTTCTTAATTTAAAAAGGATTCCTGCTTCTCCTGAACGTCCTGAACTAGCTCAGGAATTTTGGGCACTGACATCCATGATCTCCTTGATCATTATATTGATCAGATGGTCACTATCTCCGGAATTCACTTCCTTCTGGGATGGATTTGTCATGCTGGTGGGGGCAATGTTTTATGCGATATTCCTTTCTTCCCTGATTTTGAAAAAATTGGGGTACAAGTTCTCAGGGAGTCACAGCAAGTTTCATAAACTTATCAATACCGGAAGTTTCAATCCAGGATTCAAAAGCAGAGCCTTTGCGGTAGAGGAGAATAAATTCCTTAGAATATTCAGCAAGGGTGTAATGAAGGTGAATAATTTCATTCACAAAGCCCAAATCATTATCACTGACTTTGCGAACATCCAGGTAATACCTGCTGGCCGGATTTTCAAGAAGATGGGGCAGAGATTCACGGAGCTTTTCAATATTGCTTCCTTTGGCTTCTCCTTCCAGTTCGATTTTAACGGCGGGTTTATCCAGACCCTCCACAGCAAATTCAGTAATCGTTACAGTCATGTTATTCAGAATTTAAGGGAATATATCAATAGTACTTTACTTCTAGTAGCAATTTCATTAATTATTTTCTTGATCCCTCTGGAGGCTAAAGCGCAGAATTCAGGTGTGGCTTTATCTCCTGAAAAGAGAGAAGCTCATATTCAAGCAGCTTCTAAACTGCGTTCTGAAGAACAATACTTTCAGGCTATCAGTCACTTGGATAGCATCCTGAATGCAAATCCCGTGGATGCTCAAATCTTATTATTCAAAGGGGATTTACTACTTCAAAGTCAACAATTTGCCGAGGCAGTTAATGTTTACAACAGCTTAATCCCCTTGGATTATGAGACTACTGTAGCAAGAGTAAACATGTCCTATGCTTTGTTTATGGATAAAAAGCCGGCAAAAGCATTGGAGGCTGCTAAAGAGGCATGGAAAAAAGATGCTGAAAATAAGTCTGCGATTGTCAATTATTTCAATGCTCAACTTTGGAACATCAAAACTCAATCTGCCGGTACTTTCCTTCAGGAAAATCAAAAACTTCTCTTGGATGATCAGATTTTGGTAATGAATGCCAGACTATGGACTACTTCCGGGAATTATAAAAAAGGACTTGCCTATTATGATAGCCTAGTTACCCGTTTTCCTCAGTCTTACTATATCCAAGAGTATGCAGAAGTTCTGATCGGAAAAAAGCAATGGGAGCAAGCAAATCAATTATTGGCACTAAGAAAAGATTCCCTTTCAGTTTCACAACAAGATAAACTGAATGATCTTCTCGACGCATCCAAAAAGCAAACTGCTGGAATTGAAGGAGGATATTTCGAAGATATTGCTGGAAATATTCGCATAGAACAAGCTGCTTTTTGGCAAAATGAGACAAACTCTGATTTGCAGGTAGGTTTGAGAGTTGGAGCCAGTCAGGTTTCTTCAGCGGAAGGGCAGAAGACCAAAGCGAATTTCTTTGCTTTAAACTTAGGTCATAGATGGACTCAGGCACTGGAAAGCAAAGCTGAGTTGGTAGGCCAGCAGATCAATCCCGACCAAGGAGAATCCTTTAGAGGAATAACCGGTAAGGTGGAGACAACATTCCAGCCGAACGACCGAAGAATGTTTGGACTTTACTATAGCTCTGATCTACTGAATTTTACGGCTGATCTTTTAGGAAAGAACATTAGAAGTAATAATCTGGGAGCACTCGCTCATGTCATGTTGGATGGGAAGACAGGAATATTTTCTCAGGGAAGCTATGGGATGCTAAATGACGGAAATACCAGAATTCAGTTTTTTGGATCCATTTATAGATTAATCAGAACTGAACCAACCTTAAAGACTGGTTTGAACTTCTCAGCTCTTTCATTCAGCGATTCAGAGACCAACCTGTATTTCGCTCCGGAGCAATTTATGAGTACCGAATTATTTGTGGATTACAGTAGTCCCATGCCTTTGATTTCTAAAGTGGCTTTGAAGATTCAGGCTGCAGCAGGAGTCCAGAAAATCAATGAATTGAATTGGGAGCCTACTTATAGAGCAAACGCAGAATTGAATTATAGAATCTCAGGGTTTGACCTGGGATTGAACGGGCAGTTTTCAAATGTGGCAGCTGCCTCTGGCACAGGGTACAGATTTCATGCTGTGACCTTGAAAGTCAACAAGAAATTTTGATAAAAAAGTGTAGTTGAAAAGTGGTTGTTGATCACCCCAGAAGTCCCGGACCTACCTTCATCTAATGATTGGTAGGCCGGGCTTCGCTTTTATAAACTCTCTAAATCAATATTCAATATTTTTTATTGTATAGTTCGGGAATATGCGATACAAAAAAATTTAATTTCGTTTAGTTATATTTTTTAAAGAGAAAAATATAAATTTAATAAGACCAAACACCTTGCACTATGAAAATCCTAAAGTATGTGGGACTTATAGTCCTAATTATTATTGCGATTCCCTTGATTTCTGCTCTTTTCATCTCAAGGGATTATGGAGTCGTTGAAAAGCTCATTATCGAAAGACCGATTGCCGAAGTTTACGAGTTTACCAAGTATCTGAAAAATCAGGATCAATTCAGCAAATGGGCGCTGATGGATCCAGATATGGAAAAGTATTATGAGGGTGAAGACGGAACGGTAGGTTTTGTTGCAGGATGGAAAAGTGAGAACCCTGATGTAGGCCATGGAGAGCAGGAGATTTTAGCAATCAAAGAGATGGAGAGGATAGACTATGAGCTAAGATTCATTGAGCCTTTTGAAAGTACAGACAAAGCTTATTTGGCTTATGAATCTCTAGGTCCTAATCAAACAGAGGTGACTTGGGGATTTGAGGGACACATGAGTTACCCCATGAATGTCATGATTCCCTTGATGAATATAGAAAATATGCTGGCTGATGATTTTCAAACTGGTTTATCCAACCTTAAAAAGATTATGGAGAAATAGGTTGAACAGTGATAAGAAATGAAAGCTCAAGTCCATGAAGGATTTGAGCTTTTTATTTTGAGAGCTCAACCAGTCTGCCTACCATGATTCCGGATTGAGTTCTATTTCCTTGAAGATAATCATGTAGGGGAAGCGTAGAGATTTCCACTTCTTTATTTTTGGAGCTGGCATGTAAAAGATGAATTCTTCCATTTTTTTCAATGGCAAAACCCACATGCACCATATCCAAATTGGGGATTGTAGTGGTGATGGCAATGATGTCTCCTGACTGAATTTTTTCTTCCACTGAGTGGATTTGGTCCTTGGGAATAAAATAATAAGACCTTTTTACTATTGCAGATTCTATTATGCGCAATTGATCAACATTTTCTTTTTGACTCAATTGGGGATAAAACTGTGGGTTTTCAGTCATAAATGAAGGCTTGTTGGTATAAGAAATCCCACCTATTGCCTGAGTCATATCCATGACAATTCCTTTTTGCTCATTGTCATGAATCCAATCTGAGAAATAATGAAGTCTACTGGTATAGCCTTTGTTTTCTCCCTGTCTGTATCGAATCTTCTTTAATTCCTCTTCAAAGTCCTTCATGCTGAATTTCCCCATTTGACTTATTCGGGTGAGCCCAAGGACAGTTTCCACAAATGTAGTGCAATCCACACCCATTAGATTGATAACCAATTGCTCAGGACCTGGAACCTCCAATGTTTTCTCCACATAGGGAGTTTTTAAAAAAGACTGACCTATCTCAATAGCTTGGAGATGGATTGGGTTGTTTGGGTTATTTTCTTGAGAGAGGTTTTCAAGTGTGCTTTCTAATTTTTTCCTGCTTTGAAGGTCGCAGACAGTCTGAGCAGAGAGTTTAAATGATAGAATGAAAAAAAGTATAAAAAAGCGTTTCATTAGGAAAAGAAGTTTAGAATTATTGAATTGACCAGATTTGAATAGGCACTGTGCATTGAAGGTACAAAGTATTTTTTTGACCACTTTTAATAGGAATTAGAATTTAGATCGACTTTGTGTTCCTTGAAATTCAAATAGCTCGTTTTCTATGACTTAAAGTGAAAGCTTAAAGCCCCCATTGATTACAAATCCATCTACAGGAGCATAAATGTCCCTGAATTGGGGATCACTGATATTTCCTGTGAAAATGGTGTCAAATCTGGTTTGTCGAGTATCTAAGAAGTTTTCGAAATTGAGAAATAAGGAAAAGGATTCTCCCAATTTTTTTTCTGTCATCAGTCCCATAATCCAAAATGATTTGCCTGTTTCACCATCGTTCAAAAGCTGTGGACTGTAGTAATAAGCTTCCAATCCTATCCAAAAATTATCATGCTTCTCATACATCAACACATTATTCAGTCTATGCTTGGCTACTAGGGGATAGGGGCTGCTTTGATTTTGGAAGCTCTGGATTACATCTGCAAAGGTATAACCCGTAAATAGCTTCAAATCCTTGTAATTCCATTTTAAATTCAGCTCCAGACCTTGGGTTCGGAAGTAGCCGCCATTTTGTTGAAATTCGAATACAGCGCCATTTCTGACTAGCAATAATGGGTCTTGAATTCGGGTATAAAATAGCAAGCTGTTCATCACCAGGGATAGTTCTTCACCTAATGAAACCTTGTAGTTAATATCAAAATTTGCTCCTCCAGACCTTTCAGCTTCCAGTTCCCTTGGATTAATTGGAAGAATATTTCTGAATTGGAGACGCTCAGCATCTTCCGTAAAGACTGTCGGGGACTTGTAACCTAATCCTCCTCCTAAGCGAAAAGTCCATGCATTTGAGGGTTCGTACATGAATGAAATCTTTGGAAGGGGAAAAACGCCATAGTCTTTTTGATAATCCAATCTGAACCCGGATTCAATGGTCCATTTTTCAGATGTATTCCAAATGTTCTGAACAAATGCCCCTACAGTATTTAGCGTGTAATCGAGATTTTGATTCAAATTCCCTTGCTGTTGTGTGAAACGGTCTGTCCAGAGGTTTAGACCGGTAATCCATTCAGTTTTAGAGTTGGCAGTGCTAAGATTGATCTCGCTGAAGGATAGCATTTGCCTCCCGGAAAATTGATAATCTGGAATGAAAATGCTCCTATCATAAAAGCTAAAAGTGTTTTTAAAAGTTAGCCTGGAGTTATCAGCGAATTGATTAAAATATTTCAGTTCGGTGGATATTCTTTCAGTCTGATTTTCTTCGAAATAAGGGTTTGCTACAGATTCGCCTTGGATAAAGTCTACATTTCCACCCAGTCGTTTCTCAGTCATCAAATTCAGTCCGGCTACGATTTCAGACTGTTCATTGACCTCCCAAAATAATTTTGGATTGAGCGTAAATCTATCAAATTTCGGAATTGCTGTCAGGCCAATATCTGCAGGATCATAGGCTGTACCCTTGTTGTAAGAAGTGAAAATAGTGGTCCCGAATTTTTCACCTTTGGCCGAATAAAAGGCGCTTGCATCCAGGCCAAGCGCAGAGGTTCCATTCAGCATCAAAGAAAGTTCTGGACTCTCTCCTGGGGTTTTTGAAATTAGGTTCACTAGCCCGGCAATAGCTCCTCCTCCGTAAAGGGTGGAAGCAGATCCTTTGATGACTTCCACCTGTGCCAAGTCCAAAGGCGCAATTTGCATAAGACTCAAGCCTCCGGAATAGCCTGAATAAAGCGGTAATCCATCTCTCAGCAGTTGGGTGTATTTTCCGTCCAAACCTTGGATCCGTATGCTGGAATTATAGCTGGTGGCAGATGTTTGCTGGGTTTGTATACCTGTACTTTCATTGAGAAGCATACGAATATCTCCGGGTTTCATATTGCCCTTTTCAGACAGTTCTTCGCCGGCGATAATCTCTACCCGGGTGGGTACATCTTCTATTACTCTACTGCTACGATTAGACTGAACGACCAATTCCTCCAGTTCTTCATCTGCATGTTTGAGGAAAAATATTTCCGGAGCATTTCCTGCCTCCAGTGGAATTGATCGCTTGATTTGGATGGGTTGGTAACCTAAAAATCTGATTTCAAGTAAATAGGTGCCATCAGGAATATTGTCAATCTGAACCATCCCGGACTCATCTGAAATGTCTCCAATCCCTAAGGATAGAATTGAAATACTTGCTCCAGGGAGAGGGGCTTTTGTTTCGTAGTCTTTGATTTGAGCTCTAAAGCTATGTTGCGCCAGTGCCTGAGTTATGCAGAAAAAAGTAATAGCTAGGGTTAGTAGTTTCATGCTTCAAATGTATCAATCCTGAGCCTGAGAAAATTGAATTTTTCCAAAAAGGGAGAAAATTAACTCTGATCAGTCTACCGCTAAGAGTGAAGGATAATTTGACGGAATTTTATATGTTATAACTAATTTTCTTAAACATTTTAGGTGTAAAAGGCTTTAATAAGTAAACCAACGTATTGATTTTAACATGAAAAGATTCACATTTTTATTTGTTTTTATGATGGCATGGGTGCTGGAAGTCAACGGACAAACAGCCACTACTGTTAAACTTCAGGAAACTTTGGAAGACCTGGTTAGCCTAGATAGATTGGTGAGACAGGTTCACTGGAATGCACGAGGAACTGCTGCCTATTCCTTACACGAGCTAACAGGCGAGTTTCATGCGGAACTGGATTCACAGCAGGATATTTTCGCTGAGCAACTTTCAATATTGGGTGTTGATCCTGTAGTCTCTTTTGAGAAGTTGACCCAAAACGTACACGCAGTTCCCAATGCCAATCAAAAGCATATGAGAAAAGCCGGAATTGATTTATTGATTAAGCACTACCAACAAATGATTAATCAAGTCAAGGAAAGAATGAAAGGAATTGATGATCTGGTGGTTGAAGATCATTTTATCGGCTTAAGAGCCATGCTGGAATTACAGCAATGGAAACTGAAACTGGAACAAGAGATTTAAAAAAAAGCTGCCATTTGGCAGCTTTTTTTATGTTTAATTCTCAATGGTCACTATCAATTTTTAAATAAAAAATTATGGGTATCCTCTTTCTTTCCAATATTAACAAAAATACGGCTTATTGTCTGCTAAAAGGATCAGAATCCGGAAGCTTCGGTCTTCGGTCTTCCAACCAGCCAAGCAAAGAAAATAAGGTAACTGGCGCGATTGCGGATAATCAGATAACAAATAACTCAATAACTAATACCTATTCACTAATAACAAATAACTATTCACAAATAACTAACCCCTGTTTTATAGATTCTCAATAGCCTCCAGAATCGGCTGCTCACCTTCTAAAATTTCAAAAGAAGAATTATTTGCTACCTCGAGGCTTAAAGCATGAATCATTGTTTCAGCCACATCTTCTCTGGAAATCTTTCCTCTTTTATTGAGAGCATAAGCCGCTTGAATTTTTCCCTTTCCAGCATCATCGGTTAAACCACCAGGCCTGACTATGCTGTAGGAGATACCGGATTTTTTCAAATACTCATCTGCCTCATGCTTTGCCTCCAAATAAAAATGAATAGGGGAGTCCGGGTCAGGATTACCGGCACCCATAGAGCTCAGCATCACATATTTTTCAATTCCGTTTTCTAGAGCTAAATCCACACTTTTTTTAGCGCCTTCCTGATCTACTGCAATGGTTTTATCTTTTCCTGTTGAAGAACCTGAACCTGCTGCGAATACCACAAAGTTCATGTCCTTGTAGGCACTGGAAAAGTCCTTCTCCAAATCTCCCATTACTGTAGGAACTCCCAGTTTTTCAAAAAACTCCTTCTGAGATTCTTTTCGGATCATGGCTGTTGGCTGATAGTCCTGTGAGTTTGCTAATTTTTCGCAAATCAGCCTTCCTGTAATTCCATTAGCTCCGATAATTAATACATTCTTTTTTGGCATGTTAAAAAGGTTTAAGATTAGAAAATTGGTTTTATAGGATTTTATCTGCTTGAACAGAATTAGCTTAAAAGCGAAAACCCCAAAAGCTTAAATACATTTACTAAACCTACAAGAAGAGGAAAAGTTACTTTTTTTCGTTCTGATAGGCTTTTTCATATTGATTGTGAATCACCATGATCACCAGGCCAAAACAAATAGCTGCCAGAATCAGAAAATTATTCATCAATCCTTCCACAGAAAAAGAAAGGCGAATCAATATGGTCGACACGATGAAACCGGAGTTTCTCATGACTTTGTGAAACTCATCCGTATAATAAAAAGAGGCCAGTAGAAGTATGACATCTACTATAATCAATATCATAAAGAATTCGTCAAAAAATATGGCATTGATATTTTTGAATGAAGTGCCCAAACTGCTTTCAGGGAATAAAATATAAGTACTCCAGCTTCCCAAGGTATAAATCGCAATGCCCAATAAAATAGGAACCAAAATGGTTGCAGTTAATTTCTTGAATTGAATGAAAGCTTTCAGTTCTGCTGATGGGGCTGTTTTGACACCTTCCGTTTCTTGCTTTTTACTGTTTTTGTAAAAGAGCAAAAGCAAAAAGAACAGAGCTACCGATGTCAGAAGGTCATAGGTGAATTGCAGATCATCTTTGATTTGAAACCAATCGGAAGAAAGCTCCAAAGTGGCTAGGTCCTTAAATAGCCTACGGATTATGATGAGAGAAATAATCTCATACTGTTTGCCGATGTAGGTAGTGAATGACTTGGGTAAAAAATAGACGAGTAGATAAACTTCATAGACCAGAATAAAGGAGAAAGGGGTATAAATCGCTGAGATTGGATTCTCGAAGAGCTCGGACTCAACTTCATAAAATCCTAAATCTGCCAAAAAAATTAAGATTAAATGGATGATAAAACTTCCAATAGCTATTCCTAAAATCCAACCTTCCCCTTTAGCCTTAGTCTTTTCAGAAAGTAGCTTGGTGTATAGACTATGAAAAAAACTTGGTATTCGCATGTATGAAGGTTTTATGCCATTGACATAGACTTAATACGAAACTGGATGAATTGTTTAATAGTTTGACATTAAGCAGATTGACAATTGATCATGGTCCTTCTCAAAATGAATATGCGATTTTATAATTTCGAGAAAATAACTGTTTGCTTTCTTGCTAATCAAAATAACTCCCGATAGCTTTACCTCTTGTAATGAATAAGATGCTCCGATTTTTATTGGCCTTCGTAATTTTCCTATCCCTCGGAATAGGTCAAGTTGCATCTATATTTCTTATTCCCGAGCATCAGGAATATTCCTATATTGAGGAAGGAGTTCAATTGGATGAACCCATACTTCCTTTGTCAGATCAGGCCATTTGGTTGGTACCTGATTCTTCCATAGAAAGAGGAAGTTTAAATCTGACTTCTGAGACAGTGGAAGAAGAAACGGAGGATAAAAACTCCCATTTCTTTTTACTGATTCAAGTTGCTCTTTCTTCTCTTTTCTTTTTCTTATTAATCGGAAGCTTCCGAGCTTATTTGACCAAGTTCTTGTTGTTTAATAAGAACTTCTCATTCACCCTTCCTTGTAGAATACACCTGTCAAACAGTGTTTTGACGATATAGGATTTTTCGTCAATTGAGCAAACCTTGCTCAATTAGAGCATACCTCTATTGGAAATCAGAAACAATAAACCCTTGTGTCATTCCTTGGCATTGACTTGGGCTTAGTCTCATGTTTATGCGCGGAGTGGAATTTCCATCACTCAATTACTTACGAAAAATCATCATGAATAATCATAGATTAACTTTGATTGTGGGCTTGTTTGCGCTTTTATTTCAAACAGCCTGCGATTCACATCATCAATCCAAAGAAGAAGAATCAACTTTTTTGGTTACCAGTCCTATTATAAAGGACACAGTTATTTACAAAGAATATGTCAGCCAAATTCATTCTATACAGCATATAGAATTAAGAGCTTTAGAAAGAGGTTACCTTCAAAATATTTATGTAGATGAAGGTCAATTTGTAAAAAAAGGGCAATTGATGTTCCGCATCATGCCATCTATCTACAAAGCTGAAGCACAACGTGCGAAGGCCGAGGCTAATTTTGCAGAAATTGAATATCTCAATACTAAAAGCCTGGCAGATAATAATGTGGTTTCAACCAATGAGTTGGCCTTGGCACAGGCAAAATTTGAAAAAGCAAAAGCAGAACTGAATCTGGCTGAAACACATCTTGGATTTACAGAGATTAGAGCTCCATTTGATGGCATTATGGGGCGTTTTCTGGTAAGACAGGGTAGTTTACTGGATGAAGGAGAGCTCCTGACCACACTATCAGACAACAATCAGATGTGGGTTTATTTCAATGTGCCTGAAGCCGAATATCTCAATTATGTTTCCTCTAATACGCTGGAAAAGTTACCCAATGTGATTTTGCAGATGGCTAACAACAAGGAGTTTGAGGAAAAAGGAAAAATTGAAACTATTGAGGCAGATTTCAATAATGAAACAGGAAATATTGCCTTCCGGGCTACTTTCCCGAATTCCAAGAAAATCCTTAGACATGGAGAAACAGGGAATATCAAAATGCCTGTTATTTATGAGGATGCCTTAATAATACCCCAAAAGGCTACTTTCGAAATTTTGGATAAAAAGTTTGTTTTTGTTGTGGATCAGGATGGTCTGGTTAATTCCAAACAAATAAGGATTTTGACCGAGCTACCTCATCTTTATATCATTGCTCCGGATTTAGGGGAAGATGATAAAATTCTGATCGAAGGGCTCCGAAAAGTAGAGAACAAACAGCGGATCAAATTTGATTTCGTCCATCAGGAGAAGGTTCTAGCCGAGCTAAACGGATTACATGCTGAGTAAAGCAAAAATTTAATCACAGGTAAAATGTTTAGCAAATTTATACAGAGACCGGTATTGGCGATAGCCATATCGCTCGCCATCGTATTTCTGGGTATTCTGGCCATCGCTACCAGACCCATTTCCCAGTTTCCTGAAATTGCACCTCCCCGGGTAAATATATTCATCGCCTATCCAGGATCAAGTGCAGATGTTTTGGTTCAGTCTACGCTTATCCCCTTGGAAAGAGCGATCAATGGAGTTCAGGGTATGCAATATCTGATTTCGGATGCTACCAGTGCCGGAGAGGCAACTATTCAGATTGTTTTTGAACCCGGAACTGATCCCAATGCGGCTGTAGTCAATGTCAAAACGAGGGTGGACCAAGTAATGAATAATCTCCCGCCTTTAGTGCAGCGGGAAGGAGTAATTATTACCCCTATTCAGCCAAGTATGCTGATGTATGTAAACCTTTTCAGTACAGATAAAAATGCCGACGAGAAGTTTTTGTACAACTATGCCAATGTGCACATACTACCAGAACTGCAAAGAATCAGCGGCATGGGTAGGGCTCAAATCCTAGGAAGTAGACAATATGCAATGAGGGTTTGGCTTAAGCCTGACCGAATGAGAGCTTACAATATTTCTACCGAAGAGGTATTGGCCTCCATAGATGAGCAAAGTGTGATCGGTAGACCGGGCCGCTTGGGTCAAGCATCCGGAAAAACGGCTCAATCTCTGGAATATGTTCTAACCTATAAAGGCAGATTCAATAAACCTGAGGAATACGAAGAGATTATTGTAAAAGCGAATCCTGAAGGCGAAATCATCAAACTGAAGGATATAGCCGAAGTAGAGCTTGGCAGTGAGTTTTTCGATATCTATTCCAATAAGGATGGTTACCCAGCTGCCTCCATCGTATTAAAGCAAAATATCGGAAGTAATGCCAGCAAAGTTATTGAGCAGGTGAAAAGCAAACTGGAGGAAATGGAATCTGACTTTCCTCCGGGGATGAGCTATGAGATTAATTATGATGTGTCCAAATTTGTTAATGCATCCATTGATAAAGTGATGCATACCCTGGTGGAGGCCTTCATATTGGTTGCCTTGGTAGTCTTTTTATTCTTGGGGGACTGGAGGTCCACCTTGATTCCAGCAATTGCAGTTCCCGTTTCCCTGATCGGAGCCTTTGTGTTTATGCAGCTTTTTGGTTTGACGATTAATTTGATCACCCTTTTTGCATTGGTATTGGCTATCGGAATTGTGGTTGATGATGCCATCGTTGTAGTGGAGGCGGTACATGCGAAAATGGAAGAAGAACACCTATCTCCCTACAAGGCTGTGAAAAAAGTGTTGGGAGAAATCAGCGGTGCAATCATTGCCATCACCCTCATCATGACTGCGGTATTCGTGCCAGTGGCCTTTATGACTGGACCGGTAGGTGTCTTTTATAGGCAGTTTTCCATTACCATGGCCAGCTCCATTGTGCTATCAGGTGTGGTTGCTTTGACTCTAACTCCGGTTTTATGCGCGATGATCTTAAAAAACAATCATGGCAAAGCAAGAAGAAAATCTCCTGTTGATCGCTTCTTGGATTGGTTCAATAGAAAATTTGAAAAACTTACCGGAAGATACGTTTCATTACTTCGCCTGATTGTGAATAGGAGAGTTGTGACTTGGGGAATTCTAATAGCATTTGGATTGGGAATTTTTGCAGTCAATGAAAAACTTCCTTCTGGATTCATCCCTAATGAGGATCAGGGGATGATTTATGCCATTATTCAAACTCCTCCGGGATCTACCTTGGAGAGAACCAATGAGGTTTCCAGAAAGCTTCAGGAAATTGCAGAAGAGGTGGATGGAATTCAATCTGTTTCCTCATTGGCAGGATATGAAATCTTAACCGAGGGAAGAGGTTCCAATGCAGGTACTTGTTTGATCAACTTGAAAGATTGGTCTCAGAGACATCATTCTGTTAGGGAAATTATTCATGAACTGGAAGAGAAAACCAAAGATTTGGGAGCTGTAATCGAATATTTCGAACCGCCTGCTGTTCCCGGATACGGTTCATCTGATGGTTTTTCTCTGAGAATGCTAGACAAAAACAGCACGGTGGATTATCAAGAGTTTGATCAGGTTAATACGGAGTTTATGACAGAATTGAAAAAAAGGCCTGAGCTCTCAGGGCTCTTCACTTTTTTTGCTGCCAATTATCCTCAGTATGAGCTGATTATTGATAATGAATTAGCCATGCAAAAGGGAGTGTCAATAGGTAAGGCCATGGAAAACCTTGATGTTTTGATTGGTAGTACCTATGAACAGGGATTTATCCGTTTTGGAAATTTCTTCAAGGTATATACCCAATCAGCTCCTGAGTACAGAAAGTTTCCCAGTGATATTCTGAATCTTTTCATCAAGAGCGAGCATGGAGAAATGGTGCCTTACTCAGCCTTTATGAAAATGGAGAAAAAGCAAGGACCTAATGAGATCACTCGATTCAACCTCTATACTTCTTCCTCTATCAAGGGAGTTCCTGCTCCAGGATACACCAGTGGGGATGCGATACAGGCCATTCAGGAAGTGGCGGAAAAAACTCTGCCAAATGGGTATGATATAGCTTGGGAAGGACTTTCCTACGATGAGGCTAGAAGAGGAAATGAAGCACTCTATATTTTTATTGTAGTACTGATTTTCGTGTACTTGGTATTAGCAGCGCAGTACGAAAGCTTCATAATTCCTTTGGCTGTAATATTCTCCCTTCCTGTGGGGGTATTTGGATCTTTCTTACTCCTGAAAATGATGGGTTTGGCGAATGATATTTATGCACAGATTGGCCTTATCATGCTAGTGGGCTTGCTAGGTAAAAATGCCGTCTTGATAGTGGAGTTTGCGGTGCAGAAGCATCAACAGGGATCATCGGTTTTAGAAGCGGCGATAGAAGGCGCTAAAGTCAGGTTTAGACCTATTTTGATGACCTCCTTTGCCTTTATAGCAGGTCTGATTCCTTTGGTGATAGCTACCGGTCCTGGAGCTATCGGAAATAGGACAATCGGCTCCTCCGCCATGGGAGGGATGTTGTTTGGGACAATTTTCGGGGTGCTCATTGTACCCGGACTCTACTTCTTATTTGGCAGCTTGGCCGAAGGTAGAAAGCTAATCCGGGATGAGGATGAAAACCCATTGAGTGAGGATTTTGTGGGTTCTGGAACACGCAACTCTATGCTGAAGAAAATCAAAAAATTACTGTCTAAAAACAATGTCAATCATGAAGAAGTCTAATTTCATTCAATTGTGGGCAGTCGTTTTTGTACTGCTCCTGAGTTTTGCCTGCAAAGTTCCGGAAGCAGCTTTGAGGCAAGAAAATAAGGAACTTCCTCTTGCTTACAATGCATCAGGAGACTCCATCAATTCAGCTCAAATTCCATGGAGATCTTTTTTTGAGGACCCCAATCTGAAAGCTTTGATCGATTCTGCTTTAAGCAGAAATCAGGAGTTGAATATTTTCCTGCAGGAAATTCAAATCGCCAATAATGAGATAAAGGCCAGAAAAGGAGAGTATCTCCCATTCGTCTCAATTCAAGGGGGAGCAGGTGTGGATAAAGTGGGCAGATATACCCGTTTTGGTGCACTGGAAGCTACGACCGAAATCAAAGATGGGAAAGAGTTTCCAGAGCCATTTACAGATTTGATGGTAGGAGCTTTTGCTTCTTGGGAATTGGATGTTTGGAAAAAACTCAGGAATTCCAAAAAGTCAGCTGTCTTTGAATATTTAGCAACTGTGGAAGGGAGAAATTTCCTGATTACCAATTTGGTGTCTGAAATCGCCAGTTCTTATTATGAATTGATGGCTTTGGATAATCAACTGGAAATAATCAGACAGACCATAGAAATCCAGAAAAATGCCTATGAGACTGTCAAACTTCAAAAAGAAGCTGCAAAGGCCACAGAATTGGCGGTAAAGAGGTTTGAAGCCGAATTGGCTAAAAACAGAAGTTTGATTTACGCTATTCAACAGGAAATCACAGAAACTGAAAACCGGATTAATTTCTTAACAGGTAGATTTCCTCAGCCCATTCGGAGAAGTTCAGCTTCGTTTTCCGAGTCCAGTCCTAAGCTGGTGCAGGCTGGGATTCCTTCTCAGTTATTGATCAATAGACCGGATATCAGGCAGGCTGAACTGGAATTAGCTGCAGCCAAATTGGACGTGAAAGTAGCGAGAGCCAATTTCTATCCTTCTTTCAGAATAACAGCAGGTATGGGTTTTCAAGCCTTCAATACCAGGTATTTACTGACAAGTCCCGAGTCCATGCTTTACGGATTAGCGGGTGATTTGATGGCTCCTTTAGTCAATAGAAATGCTATCAAAGCTCAATACCAAACTGCAAATTCAAAGCAACTACAAGCAGTCTACGAATACGAGCAGCGTATTTTAAATGGATATTACGAGGTCTCCAATCAGATAGCAAAAATTTCCAATTTGGAGCAAAGTGCCAATTTGAAAGCCAGTCAGGTACAAGCTTTAACGGAGTCCATAGCAATTTCTTCTAGCCTTTTCCGATCAGCTAGGGCGGATTATATGGAGGTGCTGCTCACTCAACGAGACGCATTGGAGTCCAAAATGGAATTGATTGAAACCAAAGCCCAGCAAATGAATGCTATGGTGCATTTATATCAGGCTCTGGGTGGAGGATGGAATTAGGTTGATAAAGATGCTTGGCGAAAGCATAACTGAGTGATGATTTATTCTTAATTCAAAAACCGTCCTGCAGCGTTGTGGGATGGTTTTTCTTTTTTTATTACTCTGCAAAAATCTTTCTCCCTATGACTTAGCCAGTTGATTGATAAGTTGTGAAAAAACATTTTTGAGCATAGAAATTGTTTGATTCCGCTTTGCCTAGGAAATTTAGAAAGTCCGGGTATCAATTAAGCTAAATATTTAAATTGAATCGAATTTGTAATTCCAAACACCCTTGATTTTTAATCGGAATGAGTAAAGTTTTTATTCTTCTACAATCAACCTATCAAATAATTACTGTCATCAGTATCATTATTTCTTTGGGCTTTTTGATTAAGCTAAGGATGGTTCGGAAGCGATCTTCATTTAAGACCAAGCTGGAACTTCTGATTTTTGCGGTCATATTTCTTCAGTCCTTTGAGTTGCTCTGCAGGGTGGCAACTGAAGAAGCCATCATCAATCAATTTCATGATTTCTTTTATTTTTTCATCCTGTTTGTAGGTTATCTCTGCTATGATTTGGTTTATGCGCTGCTCTATAAAAACTCCGCTATTTACAACACGCTCAAAGTATCCTTGATCGTGGGGACAGTTCTTATAGCATTTTTATGTGTGAAATACGATGTGAAGGATTACTATATCTATACTGATTCTTACGGTTTTGTGACTGATTTTGAGGGCAATCCCATGGCGAAAATCTCTAGATTATGGATAGGAGTGGGCTTTCTTCTGGCGGTTTACATGTTTTACCAGGAATTTCTAAAGAAACCCCACTTAAAGCAGGATTTTAGAAATTTTTTCATTGGCTTGGTGATCACAGGAAGCCTGGGATTTGTCGGACAAATTGTGCTCCCATTGCTTGTCGGGTTTGAGATTCCCATGATCTCTATTTCAGTTCCTATTTTCATTTACTTTTCCTATTCCCTGCTTTCTAATAATATCCTGGTAAAGCTCAACCTCAGAGAATCTTCCAGTACCATTTTTGATTCCATCAATGCCTATATCTCTTTCATTGATAAGGATTATTCTATTTTATATTTCAACAAAAACTTCGCTTCTCTATTTGGTGGGGTGACTGTAGGAGATTCCTTGAATCAGAAAGAAGAGTTTGGGGCCTTGATTTCTGAATTGGAAGAAAATCAGGGGCCTCAATTCAACGTGGTCCATTTGGCAGTGGATGAAGTTCATTTGGGAATAAGGATTTCTCCTATTTATGAAAAAAGGCAATTAAAAGGATACTTTCTGTTCGGGATCAATGTGTCCCATATGGTGGATCAGTTTAATAAATCCAAGGTATCCTTACAGCAACTGTTGGAGTTCAGCAAAAACCAGAAATCCTATATTTTGGAATATTATCCTTCCAAAAAACTTTTCCAGATCAGTTCAAGGCTCTCTGTTTATCTGAACCTCGGTATGGATACGCTAGCCCCTCAAAGTCTGCTATTTTATCTCCGAAAGCACCTAGCTTTTTCAGATTTGCAGAAGCTGGTTACCTTTCTTCGGACTCCTGATTTTTCTAAAGATTTTAAAATCACTTTCAAGGATGAAAATTCAGGCCAATATGACTTTAGGATTACTTCTTATGAGAATGAGTTCAGCAAGCATTTAGTCTTCTTTTTATTGGAAGAAAATCAATGCGAGGAAATGAAAAATTGGTATCAACAGGATGTTTCCTGGATCATTTCCCACATTTTCAGAAAAAATGTTGCAAATGCCTTGGGGCTATTGGATTATCTCAAAGAAAATGATGAGCTCAATTCCAACCCTGTATATACCGACAAGGAATTGATCAAGCTCATCAATAAGGAGATTGAAGAATTGGATAATAATTTAATCGCTTATTCGAGGTTGAAATAAAGGCCTTCAAAATTCCACCCACGAATAGCCGAATCTATTCCTCATAGTGAAATATTTCCTCAATGGAGAGTTCAAATAGCTTGGATAGCTTGAAGGCAGTTGGCAAACTGGGGTCAAACTTTTCTTTTTCTATCGCATTGATCGTCTGTCTGGAAACCCCAATAATTTCAGCCAAATCCTCTTGAGTCATATTTTTAACGACTCTTAATTCCCGGATACGATTTTTCATAGATACCGCTTTCTATTGATCACCAAAGCAATCATGTAAGTGATACCAATAAACATGACCAGATATCCTATCTCAGCATCAAAAGGGATGATATCCTTTTGGTCTAAAAGTGAAAATGTCAGTCCTACTACAACTGCCAAACCCAGAGTGATTCCCATGGCTTCCAAATGAATTTTGCGTTCGAGTTCATCAAAATGATTGAATAAATCCCTGTTCGCTAAAATCATTAATACTCCATTTGCGAGGTTGACTACAATGGCAAAAGGAGTGAGGAAGGGGTGATTATCCCAGATAAACTCAGGTCCGAAGGTGGCGATAGCCATAGTTGCTACCCAGGTCCAAGTCCAAATTGCCAGTTTTTTGACTCGTTTGTTTCTTTCAAGTTTCATTGATTCCATGATTTTTATGTAAAGTTGACTTTACAAATGTAAAGTAAGTTTTACAAAAGTCAAGTTTTATTTACATTTAATTTATGATCTTTAGCGAATTACTTCTTTTGAAACCGATAATTTCCTTCTTAGAAGTTATTAGATGATGACTTTATTAAAGATTAATTGAAAGAAGTAGAGTAGATTTTGACAATGTGGCAGGCGACCCACAGAACTGAGGATGAGAAGATAAGAGCTCAGTTGGACCTTGGTTATTCCCTAGAAAATAAGCTACATTAGAAGTTTCTCTTAAGAAAAAGTACTCCACCTATACCAATAAACCTATGAACCTCACTAAAAATTTTATTCTGGGATTATTCCTCTTTTATGTCTCTTCTGCTGTGGCTCAAGATGGAACCATTTATCCGCTAAAGGCTCCTGCCGAACCCAATGCCATTCCTCTTGGCACTGGAGGTGTAGCTGACCAACCTTCCACAGAGACATGGTTTCTCCAATGGGGCGACCCCATGGCTAGAAACATTACTACTGCAACCCTAACTCCATTTCTACCTGAACCGGGAAAAGGGAATGGTGCGGCAGTTATAGTTGCACCGGGAGGAGGTTATAGATGGCTTTCTATGGGAAATGAAGGCTGGGAAGTAGCAGAAGCACTAGCTAAGCAGGGAATCGCTGCTTTTGTACTTAAGTACAGGCTTTTTCCTACTCCAGAATCTCTGGATGACTTCACGGCATGGATGAATCGTCCCCGATCTGCACCAGCTCCCCCTTCTGATACAAATCAAAATAATGAAACTCCAAGACTACCCCAGATGGATCTTTCAAACCAGCTTGAAGATGCCGAGGCTGCTTATGCCATGATTATTAGTAGGGCTAAGGAGTGGGGAGTCGATACAGACAGAATAGGAATGATAGGTTTTTCAGCCGGTGCTGGCCTCACTATGCACTCCACGTTAAACTCACAAACCATGAAACTTGCATTTATAGGTCCGATTTATGGGGGAATGGGGCCTGTTGAAGTGCCGAAAGATGCTCCTCCAATGTTTAATGTAATAGCTACGGATGATTTTCTTTTTAGAGGGCAGTTTGGAATAATCGAGTCCTGGTACAAGGCAGGCATTCCTGTTGAATTACATCTTTACCAAAATGGCGGTCATGGCTTCGGCTTGGGAAATCCAAATAGAACAAGCAATCGTTGGTTTGATGCCTTTATTCACTGGCTTGATGTCAATGGCTTTCTTAAAGCTGATTCCGGAAATAGGTAAAAATAGACTCTAAGTCTGCATCTTTTTTATATTAAAAGTTCATGTTTTGAAACAGTAAAAGCCACTCAGAAATGAGTGGCTTTTTTCATCTTATTTGAATTAACTCAACTTGAAGCCAAACTATTTTGCTAAGGTTAATTACTAATATTAAAATGAGAATGAATTGCAATTGGAAAAAATTTAGGAAAATCAATCCATAGCAAATAAACCTAGCCAGATTTTTACCTGATGACTTGGCTTTTTGGTGCTTTTGAAAATCGCATAGTCTTAAATTAATCTAATGTATGTCCCCATTATAAGTATTCTAATACCTTAAAAACTTTCTGGATGAGAAAAAACTTGAAGTAGACAAGCTTAAAGGCGAATTTCAAGATCAGTGAAATTAAATGAGGTGTTAAAAGTTGAGAGTAGCTATTTTAAAGGGTGGGATTTTTTTTAGGCAATAAATTCATGGAAAATTTAAGTGCCTCTAAGGCCAAGATTTGCTAGCTCATACCTGTTTTTCAAAGGGGATTTTAATGTAACTCTTACGTAAAAAAGAGAGTTTAATAAACATGCCCTAGATACATAGGTAGGTAACTTTTATTTAAATAACTCAAAGAAACGACCATGCAGAAGCCTTTTCTCCTTATGCTTATACTTATCAGCTCCTTTACCTACCTCTCTCATGCACAAAGTGTAGGTGGTGTGCCACTCGAAGATATTAAATCAACTTATATTCATCTTTCAAGAGTAGGATTTACTTTCAAATCAAAAATTAGAGTTAGTGTTGATTTTGGTCAGAGAGTAAGTGGTGAAAGGTTAAATGAATCTTTCATATCAGACTCAGATGGAAGATCGATTGAATTCAACTCTATGATAGATGCTCTGAATCTTTTTGATCTTCTAGGCTATGAATATATCGATTCCAATTGTGTTGATGAAGATTGGCCAGGTCAGTATTTACTTCGAAAAAAAAAGCCAGAATTGGTTAGGGAAGAGGAGTGAGATTAGGCAGCGAATTTTATAACAAGTAGCCTTTTGGGCTAATCAATGTCCATTAAAGATTGGATTAAATGATTCCGTGCTTGTTTTGGCCATACTTCTACTGACATCATAACTTTTGGTATTTTTAATAAGGATATCCGCTTTCTAACCAGGATTGATAAAAATACGGCTTATTGTCAGCTACAAGGATCAGAATCCGGAAGCTTCGCCTGCCAACCATAGCTGGGTCTTCCCTGTCTGCCGGTAAGCAGGGGTCTTGGGTCGCCTGTACTGAGCGAAGTCGAAGTATCCAACCAGTCAAGCAAAGAAAATAAGGCAACTGGCATGATTGCGGATAATCAGATTTTTTAAACTATGTGACTTATAATTTCTATGTGGTTTAAAAAATTTTTCTCCGTGATATCCTTAGCGGTCTTTGCAGCTCAGCGGTGAAAAATAATTTAAAGTTTAAAAATTAGCCCCATTTTCCAGTTTGATTGCCAAGCTCCGAAGGAGCAGGATTTCTTAGAAATTAGCAATTAAAACTAGTGTTTGTTTCAGCTCCAAAGGAGCGAGATATAAAAAGTTTCAAGGTTAAATAGGCCATAAATAATCGAATTTTTCGAATTCAAGTATCAAACCACCCTAGCGGTGGTTTTTTTATGCTCAAAAAATCCGACAATGGTGTCTTTTTCCATGGAAAATTGAAGTTTCCCCAATTTCATTTCGAGTCAATCGAGAAGGAATGATGAGACCTAATATGTCTTCCAATTTTTCACTTAATCTCATCAGCTTTGATTAAATTAACCTAGAAATCGTCCCAGTCTTAATTTCTCACTTAAATTTCCATGACACCTAAAAAAATCATCATTTCTTCCCTTATTTCTGCTCCCATAAAAAAAGTTTGGGATTATTATACCGACCCTGCTCATATCATCAATTGGAATTTTGCAGATCCTAGCTGGCATTGTCCCCATGCCGAAAATGATTTGAGGGTAGGAGGTAGGTACCTAGCTAAAATGGAAGCTAAAGACAATAGTTTCGGATTTGACTTTGATGCAAATTATATTGAAGTAAATCTAGGTAGAGACTTTACTTATCAATTTGGTGATAGGCTTGCATCCGTCTCATTCCAGATAATTGATGGGAAAACCGAAGTCACTATTGCTTTTGATCCAGAAACAGAGAATTCAATCGAATTGCAGAGGAATGGCTGGCAGGCAATCCTGAATAATTTTAAAAAGTATACAGAGGAAAATTAATGTTATTTATAACTGATTTGCTGCCTAAAAGTCTATAATACAGCTTACTACCAGCCTAAATAAACTGTTTGGAGAGTTTGAAGTCTCTCGTCGTAGCATAGCGAATCAGCGTTTTTGCCTTCTGCAAATAGAGGAAGTGGAAAAGGAATGGGGGCAAAGTTTAAAATGGATAGTTGATTTTTAGGTTTATTAATCAGCTCCAAAGGAGCAGGATTTCTTAGAAATTTGAGGCTAAAACTAGTATTTGTTTCAGCTCTGAATGAGCGGAATAAAAAAAGTTTAAAGTAATGCAGCTAAGCTTTATTAGACGCCACTTAAAGCAATCCTATCTAATTTAAATTTACCTTCATTTTGTTTAAAGGCTTTCAGAATTGAATCTTATTGCTTTTAAAGCTCCCTCTTTTGGTCCTCCCAATATCAATGGCTTCGCTCATTCAAAGGGATAGCAAATCTGTCGCAGACAGGGCTTCTCGCTCAGAGATGTATAAATGAAAAAAGCCGATAAAAATATCGGCTTTTCTAATTTGGCTCCCCCTCTTGGGCTCGAACCAAGGACCCCATGATTAACAGTCATGTGCTCTAACCAGCTGAGCTAAGGAGGAATTTTTACTGGTTGCGCTATCCCTTTCGGTTAACGTGTTGCAAATGTAGAGGCATCTTTGATTTTTTCCAAACCTAGAAATAAAAAATGTTTGATTTTTTGAGCCTATTGCCCTTTCTGATTCTTTCTCAGGGACTTATTTTTTTGCTATTTCCTGTGTTGCTTTCCATTCCCGTTAATGAAATCAGAATTTGACAGCAGTTCAACACTCTGAATCATCCAAATGCCATTTTTTTGATTGAAAAGATGAGAAGGAATGCTGTGGCTCCTGATTTTACATAAAAAAGTTTAATGAATTAGAACCACAATTCCATAAATTAAGAGGAATATCCGCTTACTTACCATATAAGAAGAAGAATACGGCTTAGAATTAGCCATAAGGACCAGAATCCCCAAAGCTTCGGTCATCGGTCATCGGTCTTCCCAGCGGCCAAACAAAGAAAATATGTTGACTGGGAAAATTGCTGATAATAATTTAAATTAATCTCAACCTGAAAAAAAACATTGCCATGCCTACTTATAATCTGACAATCAATGGGGAACAAAAATCGGTTGAAGCCCTAGAGGATATGCCCTTGCTTTGGGTAATTCGCGATTTGCTGGACCTCAAAGGAACCAAATTTGGCTGTGGTCAAGCGCTTTGTGGAGCCTGTACCGTTCACCTGGATGGTACAGCTATTCGCTCCTGCTCATTGCCTATTTCTGAAGTAGGAAATGCCCAAATCACCACTATTGAAGGGCTTTCGGAAAATGGAGGTCATCCCCTGCAACAAGCCTGGGTTGAGCATATCGTACCCCAATGCGGCTATTGCCAAACCGGTCAGATCATGAATGCAGCTTCTCTGCTTCAATCAAACCCCAATCCATCCGAAGAAGAAATCGAACAAAGTATGGCGGGGAATTTATGCCGTTGTGGAACCTACAATCGTATCAAGACAGCCATTCAGTCAGCCGCCAAGAACTTATAATCATCCCTCCAAAACGCTTCTAAGATGTTTCCCAAACTTCCTTTTCTCAAAAAGAACCCAAAAGACCAAAGTCAGGTTTTTATCCCCTCCAGAAGAGATTTTTTAAAACTCAGCACCTTAGCTACCGGGGGCTTTGTATTGGGTGTGAATTTCCAGTGTTCAGGTCCCAAGGGAGAGTTACTTACTTTCGCTCCTAATGCCTATATCTCCATCAGCTCAGATAATCAAGTCACTTTGGTAGCTCATAGATCTGAAATGGGAACTGGTATCCGAACTTCCCTTCCTCAGATTATGGCCGATGAATTGGGAGCTGACTGGTCAAGTATAAAAATTATCCAAGCAGAAGGAGACGAGGAAAAATATGGAAACCAAAATACGGATGGATCCTTTTCGGTTCGAATGTTTTATGAACCCATGCGGAAAGCCGGGGCTACGGCCAGAACCATGCTTATTGCTGCTGCGTCCAGCAAATGGGGAGTTGATCCAAAAGAATGTGATACTCAACAAGGGAAAGTCATCCATAGCGTAAGCGGAAAGGAAATTCCATTTGGGGATCTAGTAGAAAGCCTTCAGAATGCAAGTCTGCCAGCCCCTGAATCCATTCAACTCCGAGAGTTTTCCAATTACCAATTGATTGGAAAGGATGTACCCATTTATGATCTAAAAGATATAACACAAGGCAAGGCCGTTTTTGGAGCAGATGTAAACCTACCGGATATGAAAATCGCGGTAGTGCTCAGAGGCCCGGTGATTGGAGCAAAAGTAGTATCATTTTCGGATGAGAAAGCCTTGGCTGTACCGGGAGTAGAACAAGTAGTGAAGATTTCAGGCCCCAGTTTTCCTCCAGGTCTGGACAAGGCCTTGGAAGGTGTCGCCGTCATCGCCAGCAATACCTGGTCTGCTATCAAAGGAAGAGAAGCTTTGGAAGTGAGCTGGGATTTGGGTGAAAACCAAAACTACAATTCTGAGGCTCAGTTGGCGGAAATGGTAAAAAGTACCAGCCAAAATGGAAAAGTGAGAAGGGAGAGAGGAAATTTTGCTCAGGCAAAAAGTTCAGCAGCTCGGATTATAGAGCGAACTTACGAAGCGCCCTTTTATGCTCATGCCACCCTTGAGCCACCAGCGGCAATTGCCCATGTGAAATCTGACGGTTCCTGTGAAGTATGGTCTCCATCACAACATCCTCAATGGGCGAGGGAAGCTATAGCTTCTGCGCTGGATATAGATGTTTCCTTAGTAAAAGTAAATGTAACCCTTCTGGGAGGTGGTTTTGGACGTAAATCCAAGCCTGACTTTGTGGTTGAAGCGGTCTTACTTTCGAAGGCGGCCCAAGCGCCGGTTCGGGTTCAATGGACTAGAGAAGATGATCTTCATTTTGATTTTTACCATTCTCATAGTGCTCAGCGTATCATTGCTTCCTTAGATTCTTCGAATGCCTTATCAGGGTGGAATCATCACACTGTTTTTCCTGCCATTGGCTCCACCGGTAGTAAGGATGAGTTGCATCCTTCAGATGGGGAGATGGGCCTAGGATGTGTGGATTTTCCCTTTGATGTACCAAATATCCGAATTGAATCCCATGAATCCACGGGGCATGTGCGAGTGGGTTGGCTTCGCTCTGTAAGTAACATCCATCATGCATTTGCTATGCATTGTATGCTAGATGAATTGGCTGAAGCTAGAGGAATGGACCCGATTGAGCATGCTTTGTCTCTTTTGGGAGAAGACAGAGAGATTACTTTTCAAAGTGAAATGGTGGGAGGAGAATACGGGAATTATGGAGAGCCAATCGATGCTTATCCATGGAATACCGGAAGGATGAAAGCTGTGATCCGAGAAGTAGCAGAAAAATCTAACTGGAAGCAATCCAAGGCAAATGGCAAAATCATGGGTTTTGCAGCGCATAAAAGCTTTTTGACCTATGTGGCCTGTGTGGTTAGCCTCGAAAAAGACAGTTCAGGTAAGCTCCGTGTAGAAGATGTCTATTATACGGTGGATTGCGGTATTGCAGTAAATACCGATCGAGTTAGATCCCAATTTGAAGGTGGGTCACAGTTTGCTCATAGTTTGGCGACTACTTCGGCTATCACCTTTGAAAATGGAGTTGCTCAGCAGCATAATTTTGACAGCTACAAAATCATCCGAATGCCGGAAGCTCCCAGAAACATCCACGTGCATATCATGGAAAGTATGGAGAAACCAACAGGGGTGGGAGAGCCGCCAGTTCCACCTTACATTCCTGCACTGGCCAATGCCATGTATCAAGCCAATGGAAAGAGAATTTATAAATTACCTTTCCAGATTTAGGAGCGACGTAGGTTTGGGTGTGAATTATAGGATCATTGGTCCTTGGTGCTGAATTTTCGAGTGAGAGTTTTGATAAATTTGGTATTTCTAAATCGTAAGGCTGACCAGTCTTCATTGATGGCGATTTGCCTCACACCTTCGAAATCATACTTTCCTAATATTCCCCAGCCAGTATCTCTGTTGATTTTCACTTGATACCGCTTGCTACTTCCTTTGGGATAGGCCATCCAAAGCAATTCATCCTCTTGGGCTAATTTTTCCATTTCTGGAAAAATCCGCTCTATCTCTTCCTGACTTTTGACAAAAGCCAATAAAAATGCTGCTTCCTCATTTGCAGAAGCTAAATAACCGGCAGCCTTCCATTCCTGCTCTAACTTCTCAAGTTCTGAAGGAAGATTCCAAATCTTGATTTTCATCCCATCCTTCCAATTCATTTTCTTTAAAAGTGGATCCATCTTGACTTTTGACTTTGTTTCCTAACTAAAATACCGATTTCCCTGCTTTTTCCTGCCTTTTTGGCTAATTTCGACCTTCTTATGGGTACACGCATTACTATTTTCTTTCTTTTTTTACTGGGATTAAGCCATAGCCTTTTCGCTCAGGAAATTCCTGTTTCTGAACGCTATTTTAGCATGGGTATTCCCGTAGACACACTTAAAAATCCCCGTTTGGAAGAAGTCAGCGGGATTGCATTTTCTCATATTCACCCTAATCTCATTTATGTTCATACCGATAGCGGGGGAGAGGCGGCAGTTTATATGTTGGATTCCCTAGGCAAAGAGATTGGAAAAATCATATTGAAAGGTCTCAAAAATAGGGACTGGGAAGATATTGCTGTTGGATTGGGGCCTGATGGAAAATCCTATATCTACATAGCTGAAATAGGAGATAATTTAGCTCGATATTCCTCTGTGTATGTTCATAGAATTCCAGAACCTAGAGTCATCCAAGCTTTGATTGAGGAAAAGGCTGTCTCAGTAGAACTCAATTATCCTGGAGGAGCTAGGGATGCGGAAACCTTGATGCTCGATCCCTTGGATAAAAGACTGTATATAGTTTCCAAAAGGGATAAGAAGAATAATCTGTACAGTTTTTCTTGGGATCAATTTGGGAACAAGGAGGAAATCAAGTTAGACAAGCATCTGGAATTTCCTTTTTCATCCTCCGTGGCAGGAGATATTTCAAAAGATGGCTGTCATATTTTGATTAAAAATTACTTTGCTGTCTACTATTGGATCAGGAAGGAAGGGGAGTCTTTAACTGAAACACTGGCTAGAACTCCCATCAGTTTACCCTATGTTCCCGAGCCTCAAGGAGAGGCAATCGCATTTTCATTTTCTATGAAAAGCTACTTTACCATTAGTGAAAAGAGATTCAATATTCTCCCGGTTCTTTATCGATATCCTTCAAAAAAATAAGCCATGCAAACCTCTTCTACTATTTTGATGGTGCGTCCCGCCAACTTTGGTTTCAATCCGGAGACAGCTGAGAATAATTTCTATCAGCAGCAAGATGGGCGAAGTTCTGAAGAAATCAAGGCCTTGGCTCAACAGGAGTTTGACAGCTTTGTCGCCTTATTGAAAGATCAGGGAGTGAAGGTATTGGTCATAGAGGATACAGAAAAGCCAATTAAAACAGACGCTGTGTTTCCCAACAATTGGTTTAGTACACATCCTGATGGAAAATTGATTCTCTATCCCATGTATTCACCAAACCGCCGATTGGAGCGGAGGAAAGATTTGATAGAGCAATTGATGGGACTGGGGTTTAAAGTGGATGAAATTATTGATTTAAGCTTTTTTGAGCAGGATGGACAGTTTTTGGAAGGAACTGGCAGCATGGTAATGGACCATGATTCAAAAATGATTTATGCCTGTTATTCTGAACGAACCCATTGCGTGCCTTTAGATTATTTGGCGAAAATACTGGGCTATCAAGTGATTGCTTTTGAAGCTCAGCAGGAAATTGACGGAAAGATGAGCCCTATTTATCATACCAATGTAATGATGCATATAGGCTCTGATTTGGCTGTGGTTTGTTTGGAAAGTATAGTCAAAGCTGCCGATAGAAGGAAAGTACAGGAGACCTTGACTTCAGCAGGTAAAAAAGTGATTCCCATTACGGCCAAGCAGAAATTTAATTTTGCCGGAAATATGCTGGAAGTAGGGAATGATGGAGGAGAGAAGTTTACAGTTATGTCCCAAACGGCTTATGATTCTTTAAACGTGGGGCAAATTCAGCTAATTGAGAAATATACTACGATTATCAGTCCTCAGATTCCTACCATAGAAAAACTGGGTGGAGGAAGCGCTAGGTGCATGATTGCGGAGATTTTTTTACCAGAAAGTTAGAAAGAAGTGGTTTGGAGATGAGGAATTTCTTTTAACCACAGAGAGCACGGAGGATAATAGGAGAATTTAAGATTTTTGATTTACGAAGGGCAGAGAAACATTAAATGTTTTTCAGTCACTGAATCTTTTTTATTTCCCGCAGATTTCCACAGAAAAAGTCACAGATCTGCACAGATTTCACAGAACAAATCAGATCAACTTCTTTGCGTCTTTTATTCTTTGCGGGAGAATTAAACTCTGCGTCACTGCGCCACTGCGAGCTTTATTAACCACAAAGATCACGGAGAACCACGGAGTTTTAATGAAGAGGCCAGTCGTTTTTGTCAGGCTTATTTCAGACTTCTCACTTTAAATTTCAGCCTTTATGAGACCGCTTCGTTCCTCGCGGTGACGACTTTATTTATGGCTCGTAACTTCCCGAAACTGCCGACTGCCAACTGCCTACTGCCAACTGCTTCTGCCTACTTTTCTTTGCCTCTTGAATCCTTTGCGGGAGAATTAAACTCTGGGCCTCTGCTTCGCTGTGAGCTTTTTTGAAGCTACCTAGATTAAGAGGCGATTCCTTTCAGATTTCTGACTTCAGCTTTCACACTTTTAAATCCCCGTGTAATTAAACGGCGTAATTTTCTTCAATTCTGCTTTTAATTCATCAGCAATAGGCAAGCCATCCACAAAATCCGCTATGGAAGTTTGGGTGATTTTAGTATTGGTTCGGGTAAGATCTTTCAGTGCCTCGTATGGTTTTGGGAAGCCTTCTCTTCGAAGAATCGTTTGGATCGCTTCCGCAACTACTGCCCAGTTTTCTTCCAAATCAGCATCAATGGCAGCTCTATTCAGCTCCAATTTACCCAATCCCTTTTTCAAAGACTCCAAAGATATTAGCATATGTGCCAATGGAACTCCGATTACCCTTAGTACCGTGCTATCTGTCAAATCACGCTGCAACCTGGAAATAGGAAGTTTGGCAGCTAAATGCTCCAGCAAAGCATTGGCAATTCCTAAATTACCCTCTGCGTTTTCAAAATCTATTGGATTGACCTTATGTGGCATTGCAGAAGATCCTACTTCTCCGGCTTTGATTTTCTGCTTGAAATAATTCATAGCCACGTATTGCCACACGTCTTTAGAAAGGTCCAGCAATACAGTATTGATTCTTTTTAAGCCATCAAATACGGCAGCCAAATTGTCGTAATGCTCGATTTGAGTAGTAGGATAACTTCTTTCTAAGCCTAAATACTTAGATACAAAGTTGAATGCAAAGTCATTCCAAGCTAATTCTGGATAAGCTACATGATGCGCATTCATATTTCCGGTTGCCCCACCAAATTTGGCAGAAAATGGAACCTGCTTTATTAGCTCCAATTGCCTCTCAACTCTGACAACAAACACCTCAATCTCCTTCCCCAAACGAGTAGGGGAAGCTGGCTGTCCATGGGTTTTGGCCAACATTGAAACATCCTTCCAATCAGAAGCATAGCTCTTTAGCTTGGTTAGAACCTTTTCCAATTCAGGATAAATCACCTGCTCCAATCCTTCTTTCAGCATCAATGGAGTTGCAGTATTGTTAATATCCTGAGAGGTGAGTCCAAAATGGATAAACTCCTTATATGCCTCTAGCCCTAAAGCATCAAATTTCTCTTTCAGAAAGTACTCTACAGCCTTCACATCATGGTTGGTCACCTTTTCAGTGTCCTTAATGCTTTGAGCATCTTTCTCTGAAAATTCAGTAACAATAGCCCGTAACTTGCTGAAAAATCCGTGATCAAATTCTTTCAACTGAGGTAGGGGTAACTCGCAAAGCGCGATGAAATATTCTACCTCTACATGCACTCGATATTTGATCAGGGCAAATTCTGAAAAATAAGCTCTCAAGGAAGCCGTTTTTCCGGCATATCTTCCATCTACTGAACTGACAGCGGTCAGGGCATTCAATTCCATGTCTGTTGGTTTTGGGGTTGTTCCAAAATTTTGAAGGCGCAATTTAGCTCATTACCTTCAAAATAGCCCTTCCTAATTTATAATTATCGAATTTCTCCAAACTTACTTTCACGATTTGGAGTTTTCTTAATGAATTTCTCAGGGATTAGGACAATTATGATTTCTGAGCGTTTAATTTTGCACCCGAATACAAAGAATCCACATCTCGAATGTTCAATTTATTTAAGAAGAAAAAAGAGGAAGTTAAAAAAAGCAATTATCTCCCTCTGAAGGTACGTGAAGTTGTCAGGGAAACTCCCGATACAGTGAGTATTTATTTTGAGCAGCCAGAACCATTTCTGGATTACAAGCCGGGTCAGTTTTTGACTCTGGTCATGGACTTTGATGGAAAAGAGCAAAGAAGATCTTACAGTCTTTGCACCTCCCCATTTGTGGACCCCTTTCCAGGAATTTCTGTTAAAAGGGTCGAGGGAGGACTTTTCTCCAATTATCTGAATGAAAAAGTAAACCCCGGTAAAACTATCAATGTGCTAAAGCCATTGGGGAATTTTACCACCGACTTTCATTCCAAAAATCAGAGACATTTTATCATGGTGGCTGGAGGCAGTGGAATCACGCCAATCATGGGTATTCTTAAATCTGTCTTGGTCAATGAGCCTAACTCCATCATCACGCTGATATATTGTAGCCGAAGTGAGGAGCAGATAATTTTCAAAAGACAATTGGACCTTTTGGAAAAAGCCAATCCAGATCGATTGAAAGTAATTCATAATCTGAGTCAACCTTCAGAAGACTGGAAAGGTCCAAAAGGTAGATTGAACCGAGATTCTTTCAAGGAGTTTGTTTCCCAAGCGGAATATGAGCAGCGTTATGAGGAGATATATTTCCTTTGTGGGCCTGACGGAATCATGGATACGGCGGAGAATGTCTTGGAGGAACTTGGGATCCCTGAAGAGAGAATTCATAGAGAAAGCTTTTTCTCAGCGGCAGCTCAACAGGCACATGACAATGCCATGGCTGGAATCAACTCCGGAATTCTCACCCGAGATGTGAAAATCATGTTGGAAGGGGAAGAGTTTGATGTGACCGTTAATCCTGAACAAACTGTCCTTGAAGCCGGACTGGAGCAGGGCTTGAATATGCCTTATTCTTGTCAGAGTGGCTTATGTACAGCTTGTAGAGGTAGACTTTTGAGCGGAAAGGTGAAGATGGATGAGGATGCAGGCTTGAGCGAGAAGGAAATAGCGGCTGGATATGTGCTTTGCTGCGTGTCCCGACCACTGACTGATGATATCAAAATCACCATTGAATAAGTTAGCCTCTTGAACTACAACCAGCTTAAAAAAGACTACAAAAGCCTGGAAATATTGGTATTGATCCTGATGGTGATCAGTTTGCCATTATTTGGCTTTGTGTATTTGTATTATAATTCAGGTAATTTGAATTTCGACCTGCCTGAGCTTCCAGACTTTGTCAATGGTTTGTTGATTGGATTAGCTATAGGTTTACTGATTGGTCAATATGTGATCTTTCATAGAAAACTGAAATTATCCTTTGAATATGAGGAGCTGTTTGATAAAGTTCAGATTTATATTCAGGCAACTAGGCAGCGATTTTATTCTTTATTTTTGATTTCGATTCTCAGCACTCTAGGATTGCTATTTTATGAAAATGCGACTTACGTTGTGATTTTCGCATTGACTTTGATTTTTTATTCCTTAGCAAAACCTACACCGGATAGAATAAAACGGCTTCTTAAACTGAATAAAGAGCAGGCTGAAATTGTAAGACAGGCATCGAGGCCGGAGTAGGGGGAAGTTAGAAATGTGAAGTGAGAAGGCTGAAAATTGTCACTTCGAGCGTAACGGTATAATTCTCCCGCAAAGAATTCAAGAGGCAAAGAATTTTTTGTTCAAAATGCACATTTGCAATTCTAGGAAACCTTTCATTTTGTACTCAAATTGATATTGCACTAAACCTAAAATGGAAAGTCGTTCTCAATTCCCCTTTGGAGTAGTTGTATTGAAAGGAAGAAGAATCTTAAACAAAGGGGGCAAGGGGGATTTTAGAAGAATCTACGCATATATGTTCACAAAGACGCGGCGGAAATTCTCTCGCGAAGAAAGGTAGGCAGTGGCAGTAGGTAGTAGGCAATTTGCAGTTTCCAGAAGTTGAGAGCCATGAATAAAGCCGTCACCGCGGGGAACGAAGCGGTCTCACAAAGGCTGAAATTTAAAGTGAGAAGTCTGAAATTAGCCTGAAAATACGACATGCCTCTTCATTAAAACTCCCTGGTCCTAAAGTGGTGAAAAAAGCTCGCGGCGACGCGAAGGCGCAGTGCTTAATTTGCTCTTGAAAAAAAGAAGCAAAGATATTTTCAAATCATTTATCAAATCGCACCTCTGGTGCTCTGAGTTCATTTATCACCTATTTTTCTACAATCATACCGCACCGCTGGTGCTCTTGAGCGACTAGATTATTTGAAAGCCTCGGAGAGGCGTTTTGATTGTAGCGTCTGGAATGACAAGTATATAAGAGCTTCGTAGAAGCGATTTGATTTTTATTATTCTCTCACAGAAGAATCAAAAGGTAAAGTGTTTATGAAGCTATGTTTTCTATGCTTTCTATGAGGTCAAAAGTTGCTAAAAGTCTAAGACTAGTAAATAGTAATTGGTTTTTGGGCTCTTATTCCAGTCTGGGATCAATATTAACCAAATCTATGTTTACTACTGTGCCTATGTGGTAAAAAAAAGCTCGCAGCGACGCAGCGGTTTTCATTTCCCGCAAAGAGTGGAAGAGGCAAAGAAGATTTTGGAGTGGTTTGCGAAAAGGGCTTCGCCTCCCTGACTTGCCGTCAGGCAGGCGCTCAGCCTGACAATACTTTCGACTCTCTGACTAGCCGTCAGGCAGGCGCTCAGCCAGACAAAAGCGACAGGTCACTTAATAAAAATTCCGTGGTTCTCCATGTAATTCTCTGTGCCCTCTGTGGTTAAATTAATCATAGCGAGATTTTACCCAACTATTAAAAGTGAACCGCAGAGCATAAAAAGAGGACTGAATTTCAGTCCTCCTTTTGATTAAAAATCCTATAAACATCAATTCTCAATGGTAATATTCCCGGAGCTAATCTGACCTTTGATAGTCGAGGAGGCTCCGTTATTGATTTCCAAAGTCTTTCCTTTACTGCTTTTTCCCACCTTTAAATTCCCTGAAGATGCCTTCAATTCATAATTGTATGCATTCAGATTTGATGGTGTCTGCACTCTAAAATTACCTGAAGTACCCGAAAAAGAGGTATTCGGTCCAAGCCCAGCATTCTCCGCACGGATGTTTCCTGAGGTAAACTTCAAAGCTCCTAACTGACCTACATTGGATAGTTTGGCGTTTCCTGATGTAAGACTTACACTCAATTCTCCTTCCACATTATTTGCGTCTAATGAACCGCTGGTGGACTTGTACTGCAAATCTCCTTTTACATTGAAAATATCTGCATTTCCAGAAGTCATACCGGCCATTACATTGCCATTCACCCCATCAACCCTGATATTTCCTGATGTAGCATTGACCATTAGATCTCCTCTGATTTGATTTGCCTGAATCTTGCCTGAGCTTACTTTGAGGTTAGTTTCATCAGAGCTAACACGGCTTACCTGCAAATCCCCGGAACTGTTTCGGATTGATAATTTGATGGATTCAGGCCCTGTCATTTTGATCCAGCCTTTGGATTTGCTATTCCATGAATTCATCTGGGAAGATCTTTTGTAGGAAATTTTCAAAACATCACCAATTGTCACGAAGACGATGTCTTGATTTTCATTTTCTGATTCTAGATAAGCTTCTACATCTACGGATGAAGAGCTTCCTCCATCATAGCTGACATCCAGCCAGCCTCCTTCTACTTCAATGGATCGGATCCCAGGGTAGGATTTCTGGGTGTCTACCAACACTTTCTGAGCAAAAGCATAGCTCTGCACCAATAAGAGTGCAAACAATAGATAAAGTCGGGTTAAGCTTTTCATGAGTTGAAGTTTTTAAGTTTTAATAAAGGATTGCGTGCAGCTTAATTGATGATAATTCCAAAGCTGATAGCATTTGTTTCAGGACCTCTGCCTTCTTCGAAAAAGGAATTCAAGTCATAATTGAAATACAAGTCAAAGTCTCCAATTCCAATTTCTGCACGAGCTCCATATCTGAGGTTATTTGCATAAATATTGGACTTTTCGAAAATTTTATTTTTGTCTCCATCATTGTCCTCATAGACGAATTTCCCTCTGCCGCCAATTCGTAAACCAGCATATCCTCCAAGTCCGATTCTTACTTTTTGATTGCTGGTCATCAAAGTAGGAACCAAGGAAAGATTTGCATAGGATGCAGCCAACTTGGATTTTGTGCCTACGCCGTTTGTAAACTCATTGAATTCTATTCCGTTAGGAGATTTTTCAATGATGAGGTTTCGGTTTTCCAGTTTGTAATTATACCAAGAAACGCCTATTCCGGTTTTTAGGTGAAAGTTTTTAGCCGCTTTCCAATCTCCAACCCAGTTGAGTCCTACATTCCAGGAACCCCAAGCTTTGGTAGCGGGAAGATCATCTGAGGGAGTCCAAACATTAATACCCAGATCAATATTCAAATCCGAGTCAAACTTGGAAGGCTTAGGCTTCACATAGGTTTTGGTTTCTTGGTCATTTTCAAAATTCCACTCTTTGGTACCATCTTCAAATTTATTCATGGTCCACTCCAGTCCAAGCATGGAAAATTCTTTGGTTTTAACAATGGATTTTGATTCGGTTTCTTGGGCAAAGGCCCAGCCAGATGCCATGAAAATGGCAAGTATTGTAGCTAGAAAATTTTTCATAATAAGTAGTTGGTTAGGTAATTGGGGGAGATGACTCTCCCCCTGATTAAAAGACTATTCCGAATGAAATTGGATTCAGTTCAGGACCTTTCTGATCCTGGAAAAGCGTATTTAAGTCGTAAGTGGTAAAGAAAGTTACTCTTCCTACACCGATCTCTCCCCGGATACCGTATCGGAAGTTTTGAAGATAAAGACCGGTATCCTGTTTGTCTTTTTTCCTTCCCGAACCGTCAAGCTCTCGGTAAATGAATTTAGATCTACCTCCTAATCTATAGCCTGCATAAGGTCCTGCAGCAATGCGTAGGCCTTTTTTGCCATTGTCATTCATTTTTCCAAAATCCAGCTCCAGCATGGTCATGGCTGTGATATAGGATGCGGAAATCTTGCTTTTGAATCCATCCACATCATTTCTTTGGATAAATTCAATCATTTCATCCCCGCGAACAGCCTGGAAGTCCTTGTTTTCAAACTTGAAATTGTAGAATTGAAAACCTAATCCGAAATCCCAGTAGAAACCTTTTGAAATTCGCTGGGCAGCCATCCAGTTCAAACCCACATTCCAGCTTCCCCAGCCTTTGACTGCATAGGGATTGTCAGATGTTGGAAACCCTCCATCTGGGCTGAGATAGTTGCTGACACCGAGATCAATGTTAAAGTTGGTTTTGAAAGATGGGTCAACTGTTTTCTTAGCTCCGGATTCAATTTTCACCTTGGTATTTTGACCAGATTCATCCACAAGTACCCTCATCCGTCCGATGTTTACTTCAGTTTCAGCACCTTCTTCCCTTACTTTCACCACATCTTTGGTGCTGCCGTCTTTTTTCTGGATCTGAACGATGGTTAACTCTCCGGTCTCTTTGTTTTCCTGTAAGTCTAAGCTTTTGATGATTTCATCAATATTCATCATTTTAAGCTTTTCGAAGTCTTCTTTGCTTTCTACAATGATGACTATCTTTCCAGCTTTTCCGAATTCTACGATGACAGAGTCCTTATTGATTTCTGTATCAAGGGATGGCAGTTTAGCTGCAAAAGCGACTTGAACCATGGCCATCAGGCAAAATAATAGCAGATACTTTTTCATAGTTTTATTGTCTTTAAGCGATCTTTTGGATTCTCGGTACCGCTGCCTGATGCAGCGGCTTTGTTTCCGAGGACTCCATTGCTCTTTGTTAAATAATAGGTTGGTTTTTAATCATGGCTTTTCGGTCACTTTTTCTTTTTTGTTCGTCAGGGAGGTGAATAAGCTGTTTTTGGCATCTTGTAAGGTGGCAAATCCTTCATCCACTTTTCCCAATATTCCTTCTACCTGATCCACTTTTTTTCCAATTCCGGAAATCAGGTTTTTGTCTTCTTTAATTCCATTAGAAACAATGGTCACTTTATAAGCAGGAGCTTCCTCAGTAGTAGGTTGAAGTTCTGCTACACTTGCATTCAGATCTAAAGGTTTGATTTGGGGAATCTCAGCCTCCAAACCTTTTAATGGTTCAGCAATTGGCTTTTCAATGATTGCTTCTCTTTCAGGAGAAGTTTCGTTTTGAGCGATCAATTGCTTGTTGGGGTCTAATTGCTTCTGATAAGATGAATTGTTTTTCTTTTTGGGTTGAGCCTCTCTTTTAGGACTTTCATCAACTTTAGCTGACTCTTTTTCTTCAATGATTTCAATTGAATTCTCAGTCGTTTCAATCTCGACAGGAACTTGGTTAGTTGTTTCCTCTTCATTTGAAGAAGATTCCACTTTTTCCGCCAGAATTTCTTCTTCTAAAGGATTTTGAGCTGGCCAGAACAGGGAACCCACCGTAAATAAGAGAAGGATTGCTGCTGCAGCAGCCCACCAATAGGTAGAAAGCTTGGTTTTGCTTTGAGGGAGCTGGTTTTCCAGTCTCTCCCAAGCTAGCTTACTCGGTTTTACCTGGTGATTTTCCAGTTTATCCCGAAATAGCTGATCCATATTTTCTGTTTTCTTAGCCATTGATTCTCCTTTCTTTGAGTTGTTGGGTGGCAATTTTTTCTTTCAACACATTCCTTGCTCTATTCAGTTGTGACTTGGAAGTACTTTCACTGATGCCTAGCAGCTCGGCAATTTCCTGATGTGCATAGCCCTCAATTGCATAAAGGTTGAAGACGGTTCGATAGCCTACCGGTAGGCTTTCTACTAATTCCATCAGATCTTGAGCTTCCAGATGCTTGGTTTCATAATGGTGATGTTCGTACTCCACATCCTCTTCCACATGAACTTCCATCATCAGATGACGATTGCTTCTCAAAGTCATCAAAGCCTGAGTGACTACAATTCGCTTCATCCAACCTTCAAAACTTCCCTTGGCTTGATACTGGGGTAGTTTTTCGAATATCTTCATAAAGCTCTCAATCATCACATCTTCGGCATGTTCCCGATTTTTAAGATATCGGATGCAGATGGCCAGAAACTTTCCGGAGTACACATCATAAAGATGTCGCTGGGCTGACCGATCACCCTTGAGGCATGCTTTAATCAATGTTGGTTCGTCTGAAAAGTTGGTTCTACTGAACATTCCAAATAGCTTTCAAATAGGTAGATGTAGAGATGTTAAAAAACGTTGCATCAAGTTTGAAAAAAAATCAGATTTTTTTTCGATTTATGTTTAAAAATATGATTTACAGTTAGTTATAAAATTGACCCAAACGGTCAACGTTATTTAGGGATATACACTCTTCAGACTTCTCGGCTCTCGCTTCTTGCTTCTCGCTTCCATCCTCCACACCTTCTAACTTCAAATTTCCAACTTTCAAAAAACTGCTTTATAATTAATCACAATATCCAGCAAGGTCCATTCTCCTTTTTTTACGGTAACAGGCTGAATATTTCCATCCCCATCAAAAATATTAGCAAAGAGGCCATCTTCTTCCCGTGTGAAGATGGAATATCGACCTGGAGCCAACTCTAAAAGGTAGCGTCCTTCTTCATCGGTAGTTACCGTGGTGATTGGTTCTCCAGAAATGGATTGAAATAGGGTTCCTTCCACTTTGGCATCAGCCAAATTTGTCAGTGGATAAATAATCAAGGTTCTTTGTACCGGGACGCCTTGGGGATTTACTTCGGGTTTTTCGCCGTCTTCAACAATCATTGGCATTTGATTCCCTTCCAACCAAGTCACTTTTCCTGTGATTCCCTCACCCTCTGGTTTGATGGGTTTGCAAAATGCAAGTATTACTAAAAGCATGATAAAAAGGCTGGATAACATTTTATTTTTCATCTTTCTATGATTTGTTTCTCAAAGGTCACTACCTGTCCCGAAAATCGGGATGGAATCCCTGCCTTCGGCAGGCAGATCGTATATTTTCACCGATAAATCGGCCCATCCCAGTGTTTATCGACTCCAGCATGCTCGATTTCATCAGTTTAAAATTGTTTTTTATGGATACCCGCTTTCTTACAAGTAACAATAAAATATGGCTTATTGTCAGCTAAATGGATCAGAATCCCGAAGCTTCGGTCACCGGTCTTCCAACTGTCAAGCAAAGAAAATATGTTAAGTGGCAAGATTGCGGATAATGATATAGGTTTAAATGCCTTCAAACAAAACTACAGATTCCAGATAATTCGGTATAGTTGTATTCCAGCTTAATTCATTTTTCAATTTATCAGCCAAAACTTCGGCACTCTTCTCTTCACCATGAATGATAAATGTCATTTTGGGTCTTTCTGTGAACCCCTCGGCCCATTCCATGAGTTCTTCCTGGTCGGCATGTGCAGATAATCCGTCGATTTGGTAAACTTTTGCATTGACCGGAACCTGATTTCCGTAAATGGTGATGTATTTTTCTCCTTCAACCAATCTTCTTCCCCTTGTTCCTTCCGCCTGAAATCCCACAAAAATGACCCCATTTCTCTCATGAGGAAGGTGATGATGTAGGTGGTGTAAGACTCTTCCCCCAGTTGCCATTCCGGATGCTGAGACAATAATCGCATTTCCTCTGTATTCGTTGAGTGACATGGATTGCTCTTGTTTTTGGAAGTAGCGTAACTGCCGGTGATTAAAAGGATGCTGATCCTCTTCCAATGCAGCAGTTAATTGATGGTCTGTGGAAAAATCCAGGTAGAGTTTGGTGGCATCAATAGCCATGGGTGAGTCCAGGAAAATCGGAACCTTTGGAATTTTCCCTTTTTCCTTCAATTTAAACAGGTAATACAAGACTAATTGGGTTCGACCTACAGCAAATGAAGGTATAATAACCAATCCACCGCGATCAAAAGTATCACGAATTGCCGACCCTAATTCTTCTTCAGGCTTGACCTTAGGTGCTATTCTATCCCCATAAGTCGATTCTATCCAGAGAATATCGGCTTTAGGGATGAGCGTAGGAGGGAAAAGTAGTGGGTCATGAAATCGTCCTAAATCTCCGGAGAATACCAACCTTTTCTCCTGACTGTTACCTTTAATAAGAATTTTGGTGATTGCTGCCCCTAAAATATGCCCTGCATGAAAATAAGTGACTTTCACCTTTGGATGGATCTCAAAGGCTTGGTCAAAAGGCTTGGGAACCAAGAGAGGAAATACAGCCTCAGCATCTTCTACCGTATATAATGGTTGAGGATTATCATGTCTGGAATAGCCTTTTTTTCTGGCAAATTCCGCTTCTTCTTCCTGCAGTTTCCCGGAATCCAGTAACAGAATTTTAATTAGCTCTGAGGAAGCCTCAGTGCAATAGATTGGACCTTTAAATCCTTGCTTGACCAGTCTAGGGAGATAGCCTACATGATCCAAATGAGCATGGGTGATGATTACTGCCTCGAGTTGTTCTAAAGGCATGGGGAATTTATCCCAATTTCTTTCCCGAAGTTCTCGTCTCCCCTGAAAGAGTCCACAGTCCACCAAAAATTCAAATTCTCCTAAGTCAATTAAATATTTTGAGCCGGTTACGGATCCGGCACCTCCCAAAAATTTTACAGTTACATCCATGGGTTGATTGTTTAGTTGTGAGAAGTTACAAAAAAAAGAGGCATCTGTTGGGATGCCTCTCTTAAATAATTAATGATTTTATTCATTGTTTTGAAGAAACTTTGCTTTGGAAATACTATCCAATTTTGCTCGGGTCAGGGAGTCAGCAACTTACTTTTCTTCCTCAAATAACTCGTCCTCTGACTCATTATTTTCCTTGCAGGTAAGGCAGACAAGTCCAGCTTCATTAAATGCCCAAACTGTATTGGACCTTACATCTGAGGATCTATAGCCATTTCTGTTTATGGTATTTCTGATGATTTCCAAAATGGATCTCTCGATAATAAATGGCTTATCATAAGGGATTTTCAATACTAGCCTTAATTTTTGATCTCTGAATTTATCCAAATTGCTGATGTCAAATCCCTCACTGAAAGTTAAAACTGAATCCATCACCTGCACTTGGTAAGGGAAAGCCTTTGCATTTTCCATTGCTTCTGCTTTCGTTCTTCCACGGGAGAAATATTCCTGATCCAACACCAGAAGAGAATCAGAAGTACCTTCCAATTTCAGAGAAACTTCATTGAAAGTTGCCTCTTCACTCAAGGGATCAAGTTGGAGTATCAAAATTCCCGGACTTGGATTCAAAGCCTCAGAGGTTTTATACCAGTTCTCTTCTTTGAATTGAGCAACAATTCTAGGGATTTGGAAGGCACATACTCCAACGCAGAATATCCAAGCCGCAAAGGCTACCAATCCAAATCTGTTTCCAATCAGATTCTTTTTCACCAAGACACTCAGGCCTGAAAGGATCAGAAGAATGCCTGGAATAATCAGTAGGAAAGATGCACCCACAACCAACCACACAGGAATTACATTAGAGATCAATTCTATGGGAAGATTATCCATCATGATCTGATATTCATCTGTGGTGAATACTCCCAGATACACTGACATGGCGATGATAGGAGCAATAGTCAGGGATAATCCTATGAAGAATACGATCAAACCGAAAATCACTCGGATCACAGCCAGAAAGAATAATCCCAATGGGCCTAAAGCTTTGCCCAGCGCATCAATCACTTGGCCTAATACCCGAAATGGGGCCAAGAGAATCTTTCTGGTTTGAGATTCAGGTTTGGGTGGCTGCGGGTTCAGGTTTTCCTTTATTGTAGAATCAATGTTATCCAAAGTAATTTCTCCACCTTTCATCCTGATTCTTTCAGTGATCGATGTTGCTACTGGAGTAATGATCCATAGAATCAAATAAATCAATACGCCAGATCCTCCTGCCAAGGTTAGGACTACAAAAGCCAATCTAGTCCAGATGACTTCTACGCCAAAGTAGGCTGCCAATCCACTGGCTACCCCACCCAAAGCTTTATCATCTGGGTTTCTATAGAGTTTTTTGATGTTTTTATCCTCCTCTACATCGTAGGAAACTGGGAGGATAATCCACAATACTATGTAAGCAACAATGGCGAAAAAGCCCAGACCTAAGTTAAATCTGAAATTATCCCATGGGAAAATATCAAAGGCATCGAATCTTAAATTAAGATTTCCTGAAAACAGCAAAAGGATAGCTATCAATCGAGTCCAAAGGGGGTCGATTGAGAAATAATTTGCTAATCCGGCGCAAACTCCACCCAAAATTTTCTTGGGCTCATTTCTCATGAGTTTCTTATAGCCTTTCTTTTCTGCATTCGGAGGAGTTACATATTTGTAAAAATCCTCCTGCTTGGAAGATTCCTTTTCCTCATCTTCTTCTTCCAATGTTTCCTCCACTGATACGAAATCAGCTATAGTTCCCATTTTTTCGATGAGATTATCTACGTTCTCCGCCGTGATTACCTGCTTATTGTTTTTCAGGTTGCTTAAGAAAATCTCCGCAATTCGGTTTTCTATATCCGAGATGATTTCCTGATTGTCTTTGTAAGAAGAGAAATGTTTATTGATTGCGTCCAGGTATTTTCTGAGCGTATCATATCCGTCTTCTTCTATGTGGAAAAGGATTCCACTAATATTGATGCTGATGGTCTTTTTCATTGTCTTTTCAATTTAGGGTCTGCTGATCGGTGCAAAACTTTAATCAATTCTTGGAGGTGATTTCTTGGGTTGAATTGACTAGAGATGCCCAAGTTTCGGTGAGTGTTTGGAGAAAGTCTTTTCCTTTTTCTGTGATGGAATAATACTTTCTGGGCGGGCCGGATTCTGACTCCACCCAACGATACTCTACCAAAGCAGCAGTTTTGAGCCGATTGAGTAGGGGATACAGGGTTCCTTCCACCACGATCATTTGAGCTTGGGTAAGCTCATCGATCAGGTCAGAAGTGTAAACTTCCCCTCTGGAAATTATATGAAGAACACATAACTCCAGAAGTCCCTTTCGCATTTGAATTTGTGTGTTGGCGACGTTCATGATTAGTGGTTTTTTTCGGGAATTCATTCTCCCGACACTTTTATATGAATGAAAAATGATACCAATCTTTTCTAAGCTACCTTGTATAACCTAATTCCTTGCTTTATTGATGCCCTAGGTGATGCATTATTGAAATAAAACATCGATTTTGAGCTGTATAAGCGAATTTTTAATTAATCTTTTAAGTTGAAAAAAAATAAATTATTTTCGGACGATGATTTTAAGATTATTTGATTTGTTAATATGCGTACATTTATGTGTCCGACTGCGAACAGATATAGGACATTTGTATGCTTATTTTCCAGGACTATAAGCTTCTAAAAGAATTTGGTTATTTTGGGATTGTGAAAGGAGATAGTACTATTCAATTTATTTTTTTCTTCCTGCTTCTGGCAATCAGTTGTCAGAGTGAAATGGCGTTCTCCCAAGACCTCACCCCCAAATATTCCAATGAATTTTTGAACATAGGAGTAGGAGCCAGAGCATTGGGCATGGGTGGAGCACAAGTGTCTGCCACCAGAGATGTGACAGCAGCTTATTGGAATCCCGCAGGATTGATGGGTGTCACTCATCAATATGAGGCTATGCTCATGCATGCTGAATATTTTGCAGGAATTGCCCAATATGATTATCTGGCTTTCACAACACCCCTCAAGAATGATAGTCAATTAGCAATTTCTTTGATCAGGTTTGGAGTGGATGATATTCCTGATACCCGTTTCCTTTATGATGCTAATGGAGCGCTGAATTATAATAATATTCAGTTTTTTAATGCAGCGGATTATGCTTTGCTCCTGACTTATGCGAGGGATTTATCTGATCATTTCAAAGTCGGCGCCAATGCAAAAGTGATTCATAGAAATGTAGGAAAATTCGCAAATGCCTGGGGCTTTGGTTTGGATTTGGGTGGAATGTATGTGAAAAAGAACCTGACTTTAGGTTTAATGCTGAGGGATATCACTACGACATTTAATGCCTGGTCCCATAATGCGGAATTGGTGAGAGACATTTACTCCCAGACCAATAATGAGATTCCTGTGAATTCAGTCGAGCTTACCTTGCCTCGAGCAATTAGTAGCTTTACCTATAGTTTTGCTGTTGGGAAACAGTTCAGCCTCTTAACTGCCGTGGATTTGGACATGACCTTTGATGGGCAGAGAAATACGCTAATCTCTACCTCTCTTTTGAGCATAGATCCAAAGATGGGTTTGGAATTAGGCTATAAAAAGCTGGCATTCTTGCGAGCGGGTGTCAGCAACTTTCAGTATATCAAAGATTTTGATGGTGAAAAGTCTATGAGCATGATGCCAAGTGCAGGTTTGGGAGTTTTGCTGAGTGAAAAATTCCAAATTGACTATGCGCTTTCTGATATAGGAAATGTTTCAGAGACACCTTATTCTCATGTATTTTCCGTAAAAGTTTCCCTGGAAAAAATGAAGGACGATTTTCGAAAATTTAAAGGATGGACCTATTGAAAAAGCTGTTCCTTACATATCTCCTGAGTTGCCTGGCATTGGGACTTTTTGCGCAGCAGGGTATCTGGTACTCTTATGATCAAGTCTATTATAAGATTCCGACTGCAAAGGATGGAATTTACAGAATCAACCCTTCAGCACTTCAAAGTGCAGGATTAAATCTTAGCACCACAGACCCACGAAACATCCGGATGTTTCATCGTGGAAAAGAAGTGGCAATTTATATAGAAGGTGAGCAGGACGGAAGACTCAATGAGGGAGACTATATTGATTTTTATGGGATTAGAAATGATGCTAAGCTAGATTCCATCCTTTATAGAGATGTTAAGCCTATCCCTAATCCGTATTTTAACACCCATACAGATACTACCGCTTACTTTTTGACTGTTGCTAATTCGCCAGGTAAGCGAATGGCTGTAAGGGGGACTCCAGCAGCAACTGCACCACAAATTCAGTCTTATCAATCTGAAAGACTTCAGGTATTCAGCGATCAGTATTCTCTCGGAATCAGTTATACCTTGGGCTTTCGCCTTTCTAGCTATGATCAGGGTCAAGGCTGGATGAGCTCAGTGATTTCAAAAGGAGCTACCCGCCAGGTTCCTTTTGGGGAATTGGGCGTCCCAGCATCATCAGGAGATCCTTATTTGGAAATTGGTTTGACAGGAAGATCGGCAAATGCTCATCGGGCCAGAATAACGGCAGGAGTTAGCGGGACCAGTCAGAGGCAGGTTGGTGTTCAGGACTTTTCTGGATTTAATACTGTTTTTACCAGAATTCCACTCAGAATGACGGATTTCAATGCCAACGGGAGTATCGTAATTTCCGTAAATCCGATTGGTTCTGAAGCTGCGGATAATATATCTATTACTTATGCTAAAATTCGCTATTCCAAAAACAAAGGAACTGGTGATTTTGGATCAGAGTTGCTAATCAATCCTGCAGGAAATCAGCAAATTCAATATTCTTCTATTGCCGGGAATTATGCGGCAGTTGAAATATCCGATCCTTCCAATCCGGTTAGGGTTTCCTTATCGAAAAATTCAGGAAACCTAAGTTTACAAGCTGCTGTAGAAGGAAAAGAAAGTAAAATCTGGCTTGAAAACGAAGATGTGATCCAGAAAGTAACTGAGGTAAAACCTATCAAATTCAGAGACTACCTTGGTCAAGCCGCTGATTATATTTTGGTAGGGAGTAAAGCTTTACAAAGACCTTCCAAGAATTTTCAAAATCCCTTAAAGGCATACGCGGAACATAGAGCTTCCCCTCAAGGCGGTGCTTATGATACCCTAACCTTAATTATGGAGGATATCTACGATCAATTTGGTTATGGTGAAAGATCTCCGATTGCACTTTATGAATTTTTGAAGGCCTACTATCCCGTACATAAACCTACCCATATCTTGATGGCGGGAAGAGGTTTGGCTATCTACAGTACTGCTCGTGTGGGTGGTATTACCTATTTCTATCGAAATAACCCGGCAGTGTTTACTCAGCAAGATTTAGTGCCGGTAGGTGGTTATCCTTTTTCTGATGTGGTCTTTACACTCAATTTAGATCCAGCTAATCCTGAGCTCCCGGCCATGGCAATTGGGAGAATACCTGCGAAGGACTCTCAACAGCTGGAAGATTATTTTTATAAAGCGATTGAAAAGGACTTGCTGGGCTTGGAGGCTCCATGGCAAAAAGAAATACTTCATTTAGGTGGAGGGGTTTCTGAGTTCGAATTGAACCGATATTTTAATTTTTTGAACGGGTTTAAAGGAATTGCTGAAGGACCATTTCTAGGAGGAAATGTGACCACTTATAGAAAGCGATCCAATAGTGTAGTGGAGGTCATAGATATCACGGGAGATTTGAATGAGGGAAGGTCTTTGGTGACTTTCTTTGGACATGGATCTCCAACCATTTTGGATATTGATATTGGCTTCGCTTCTGACCCTACAATCAATTATCAGAATAAAGGAAAATATCCTGTAATGCTGTTCAATGGCTGTGATTACGGTAGTGCCTTTGGAACTAATTATACTCAGGGTGAAGATTGGGTCATCACTCCTAATAAAGGAGCTTCTAATATCATGGCGAATTCAGCCATCGGGGTGGATGTGTATTTAAGAAGGTATTCTGATGCCTTTTATTTGAATGCCTTTGCCGATAGTACCAAGATCTACCGTTCTGTAGGAGAAATAAAAATGGAGGCGGAAAGGTTTTTTGTGAGCAGGTATGGTACAGCTCCGCTAAACTATTCTCACATGGAACAAATGATTCTGATGGGAGATCCAGCATTGCGCTTATTTCCGGCGGATAAACCTGATTATTTTGTCACGGAATCTGAGGCTAGAATTGAAAGTTTTGACAATGATCCCATATCGGCCCTTTCTGATAGTCTGAAATTGAATTTTGTATTAAGAAATATAGGAATCGTCGGTTTTGATTCCATTTCTTATCAAGTTCGAAGAAGACTTCCATCCGGAGAAGAAATTACTTATCCAATAGTAAAAACTTCCGCTGTTAGTAGGGTGGACAGTCTTTCCTTTTCTATCCCTAACATAGGGGTAGCTTCTGCCGGTGAAAACACCATTATCTTAGAAATTAATCCTTCCAGAGAAGTGGAGGAAATGTCTTTTTCCAATAATCAGATTACCATTTCTCAATTTGTTCCTTTGAGTGGAACCCTCAATCTGTACCCTCTGGAATATGGGATTGTCAATCAAAAATCCATTGATTTAATCACACAGTTGCCGGGTAATAATCCTACCGACCGGACCGTAATCATGCAAATGGATACGACCTCTAATTTCAACTCGGCTTACCGCAAAGAGATTAGATTGAGTTCTAAGGGTTTGGCAACTTGGAAAGTTGACCTTTTGCCGGGAGCTGATTCAGTCACTTATTTTTGGAGAACAAAATTCCAAGAGCCACGACCGGGAGAAACCGATTCTTGGAGCAGCTCCAGCTTTTCCTTTATTTCAAATGGGCCAGAAGGCTGGACGCAAAGAACCTTCCAGCAAATCGCAGAAAACCAGTTGAGTAATCTAAACATCGATGAAGCTGAAAGAAAATTGGTTTACAAGGATGTAAATCTTGGAGTAGAAGTATTTACAGTTGGTTCTGCTGTTGACACCCTATCTTTTAGAAATACGCAGTTTTATCTGAATAACGTTCCTCAGATTATTGATAACGTCAATAATGCGAATAGTCGACTTTGCCCGAATGGATCCCTCGGCTTAGTGACCTTCCAGCAAAAAACACTTCAACCATACCTGCCTATTCCAGTTCCTGGATTTGATATTTTGGACGGTCGCTCTTGTGGAAGACCACCTCAATTGATTCAAAGTATTCAAAATGCCTGGATTACCTCACCTGGGCAAACTATTTTAAGAGAGTTTACCAATAATGTGGAGCAGGGAGATTTCGTCATCATTTTCTCCGTTGGAAATGTGACATTCGATAGTTGGCCGGAGGAGGCTTATCAATTGATCAAGCAATTCGGTGCAAGTGAAGCTACACTTCGTGCCCTCAAGACTGGTGATCCCTATATCCTTTATGGAAGAAAGGGGATGAAACCAGGGGAAGCTTTGGAAATAGTTGGGAATCCAAATATGGAAGTGCCATCCAATAAGCAGACTCTTTCTTTCAAATCTCAGCTGAAAGGCTATCTGACGGAAGGCTATATTTTCACACCTAGAATTGGACCCGCCAGTTCTTGGGAAAACTTTTTCCAGGCAGTGAAGGATAGACCTTGGATCAACGAGCAGGAGAAGACCTATTTTGATATTTTGGGAGTCAAAGAAAACGGCGAAGAAGAGGTGTTAATCAGCAATGAGAATTCCTCGCAATTAGATCTTTCTTTTATCAATTCCCAGTCTTATCCATATTTGCGCTTGCGGTATGAGATGAATGATCCAAGTTCAACTGCTCCAGCCGACCTAAAAAGATGGCAGGTGAATTATCAGGGCGTACCTGAAGGAGCGCTAATCTTGAAAAATAACCAAGATCGAGTAAATCTTAGAGAAGGAGAATCAGGTAGTTTTAATTTCGAGTTTAAAAATGTTTCTATTCACGACTTCCCGGATTCCATTCAAGTGGACTGGAAGCTGACCAATCTAAAATCTAGGAAGGTTGAATCCTTTTCTAAAAAGTTTGCCGCTTTGAAGGCAGGAGAAAGTTTTACTCATACCATAGAATTCAACTCTATAGGAAAAGGTGGGGAGAATACTTTGGAGATTTTTGCCAATCCTAGAATTCTTCGAGAACAAACTTATAGAAACAATCAAATCGAGGTGGGAACATACTTTGTTGTTCAGGAAGATGATTCTCAGTCCTTGCTGGATGTGAATTTTGACGGGATATATATCATGGATGGGGACATTGTATCTCCGACTGTTTTGATCAATGCGATATTGAAAAACGACCAATCGTTTTTGCATAAAACAGACACGGTGGGACTGGATATTTTCCTGAAAAAGAATTGTGATACCTGTGATTTTACCAGAATTAATTTCTCCAATCCTAACTTGACTTGGACTCCAGCCAGTGATGAAAACGACTTTAGAGTTTCTTTCCAACCAGGTCCTTTAGAAGATGGAGTCTATACCCTCAAAGTTCAGAATCAGGACTCACCTATGCCTTATGAGGTTACTTTTGAAGTTGTTAATGATTCACAGATTTCAAACTTCTATCCTTATCCAAACCCATTCAGTACCAGTGTCCGGTTTGTGTTTACTGTGACTGGTTCGGAAGTTCCTGATCAAATCAAAATTCAAATCATGACTGTGACCGGAAAGGTAGTCAGGGAGATTTTGCAGGATGAGTTAGGGCCCATCCGAATCGGGAATAATATCACTGAATATGCCTGGGATGGGAAAGATGAATTTGGAGATCAATTAGCAAATGGCGTGTATATTTATAGGGTTTTGATACGAAAAAATGGACAATTCATGGAGCACAGACCTACTGCTGGTGATCGTGGATTTACCAAGGGTTATGGCAAAATGTACTTGCTTCGTTAAGCTTTAGATTTTTTCCAATTCACCCAAATTCCCCAAATACTGATTAGGAGAAAAAGGAGGACAAAGCCTATTTGAATGGGATCATTCAGCTTTTCTCTCGCTCCTAAGAAGTCATTGGCTAAAATTCCTGCCAAAAAAGCCAATATGGTCCTAGGAAGCATTCCTGGAATCCCATAAATCAACACTTTTCGAAGGGGGACCTGAAGTGAGGCAAATAAGAAATTAGAAATGGCGAATGGAATCAAAGGACTGATTCGAATGAAGAAAATCAATTTGCCCTCATTGCTTTTCCTTTTTTCTAATTCGTTTAAGAATTCAGGGTTTTTGGCCTCTATTAGTTCCATGAGACCGGAATTAAATAGTCTGCCTAAAAAGTAGCCTATGACATTCGCCATGGAATATGCGAGGATAATGGCTGGTAATCCAGTCCAGCCCAATAGGAAACCGCTGATGACAGCACTTAGAGTAGTAGGTAAAAGAGCCAGTCCCATTACCAAACTTGCAATCAAGATAAAGAGTAGATAAGCAATCCAGGAAAGGGAATCAAAGGCTAGCAGCAGTTGGTAATTTTTGAGGATCCAGGCGCTACCCAAAGCAGGACAAACTACCACCCATAACCAGCTTAAAGTTGCTAAAGGATAAATTTTTAGGTAATCGGGAAAGAAGTTGAAAATACTGCCCTTTTTTGTCATATTTGGTTACCCTTAATGAGAGTTATCTCACATCAGTACAAGTATACAGTAAGGAATTTATTAAAGCCTAAGCCTGTTCGGATATTGTATCAATGAATAAAAATAATTTAATGAAATTCGGTACCAAAGCCATTCATTCCGGTGTGGAGCCTGATTCCTCTACCGGTGCTATAATGACTCCTATTTATCAGACCTCTACCTATGTGCAGCGGTCTCCCGGCGATCATCAGGGATATGAGTATTCTCGTACACATAATCCTACGCGAACAGCCCTTCAAAATAATTTAGCGGCATTAGAAAATGGAAAACATGGAATTTGTTTTTCTTCCGGATTAGGGGCAATTGATGCTGTAATCAAGCTGTTTAATCCAGGGGATGAAATTATCAGTACCAGTGATTTGTATGGCGGAACTTACCGCTTGTTTACCAAGGTTTATGAAAAGTATGGGATCAAATTTCACTTTGTACCCATGACAAATGTTGATTTGGTCGCCGAAAAAATTAATGAGAATACCAAGATGATTTGGGCTGAGACTCCCACCAATCCCATGATGAATATTGTGGATTTGAGAGCACTGTCCAAGTTGGCCAAAGGGAATAATTTGTTATTGGGTGTGGACAATACTTTCGCTTCCCCGTTTTTGCAAAACCCACTGGACTTGGGAGCTGATATCGTAATGCATTCCGTTACCAAATACTTGGGAGGTCACTCTGATGTAGTGATGGGAGCCTTAGTGGTGAATGAGGATGAATTAGCTCAGAGATTAATTTTTATCCAAAATGCATGTGGTGCCGTTCCTGGACCTCAAGATTGTTTTCTGGTATTGAGAGGAATCAAAACTTTGCATATCAGAATGGAGCGACATTCTCAGAATGGAAAAACTATTGCAGCTTATTTAAAAAATCATCCGAAAGTAGAAAAAGTATATTGGCCTGGATTTGAAGATCATCCTAATCATGATATCGCAAAAAGCCAAATGAGAGATTTTGGAGGTATGATTTCATTTTCACTTAAAGGCAATAAACTGGAAGACGCCAGAAAAGTGATGGAAAGCTTCAAGCTTTTTTCTCTAGCAGAATCACTGGGAGGAGTAGAGTCTTTATGTGGTCATCCTGCAACCATGACCCATGCAAGCATTCCCAAAGAGGAAAGAGAAAAAGTAGGACTGGTGGATTCTTTAATTCGTTTAAGTGTGGGAATTGAAGATGCTGAAGATCTGAAAAATGACTTGGCTTTTGCCTTGTCTAGAATCTGATTAAGCTAAAATTTTCTGAAACAAGCTTTGAGCCTGCTTTTCAACTTTGGAAGTCAGGCTCTTTTTTTCTGCGTGGAGGTCTTTCACCCATGCAACATATTTTTTGGACACATCTTCTTTATCTGAGAGAAAATGAGTCAGGGATTGTAACTCCAAGTGGTTGGCATACCAGGGTTTGAGATTTTCTTTCAATCCTTCCATCTCCGCATGAATACTGTCTATAAAAATGGAATTGAAGCCCAAATACAGTAATAGATTCTCCAGCATGATGATTTTTCTCAAGCCTTCAAAAAGATCTCTTAATGCCTTGCTGTCCAGTCTTTGTCTTTGATTGATGTGGAAAAACTCCAACTCTTCCTCAATTAACTGATTGATAGCAGTATTGATGGTCAAAGGCTTGATTTGTTTACTGGCTTCTTGAGATTTCGCCAAAAACTCATCCCAGACTTTCAGGGAACTGCCAACTACCATATCAAAGGTTTCGGAATAAAGTCCCTTTTTGTGCTTGTCAACAAATGTAGAATAAGAATTATAGGTCAGATCTTGATTCAATTCTCTTTGCCTTAATCCTTTTTCAACCAGCTTTAAATGATTGATTTTTCTCAGGTTCTTTTGAAGCTTGCTGAAGGGTGCGAAAAAATCGAACTGCAGGCTTTCCTTTTCAAAATGGATTTTAGCCAAAAGATCTCCATACACTTCCAGAAAACTTAATTTCCCGTAAAGTTCTATGGCTTTCTTGGACTTAATTTGTTTTCCAAGCGTCAGAAATAGCTCCTTAGCCTCGGCATGTTGCTGCTCAAAAGCCTGGAAAATAGGAGAGATTTTCACCTGCATGAATTAGGAAATTCTTACTAAAGTTGCTCCGTAACCCCACTGATCTTTCTGTGTGTCTTGAAAGTACTTAATATTTCCCAATTGACTCAATCGCTTATGAATTTCTTTTCTCAAGACCCCATTTCCTATTCCATGAATAAAGGTGATTTCATCCATTCCGGATTGAATAGCTTGATCCAATTTCCTTTCGAATGTTTCAAGCTGAATCCGTAATTTCTCCGAATTACTCATGGATTGATGATCTTCCACCAGCTCTTCAATATGAAGGTCAATGCTTCTTGCAGGCTTCTTTACAGGTTTTTCCTCCGGCTTGGGATTAAGTTGCTCCAACTCGTAGTTCAAAGACCGAATATCCAATTCTTTGGTAGTCTGTTCCAAGTGGAACAAATAAGCGGATTTATTCAAAAAAGGAGCTGTACTTAAATGCTTGAAAAATTGGGTTGGCTTGATTTTTAACTGCCTTTCAAAAGGAGGAATCCCTTTTTCCAGTCTTTGTTGAATGGGAATAAAACGCAGCAAAAAAGCTGGCCATTCATCCATTTCTTTCAACAGTCTATCGTCAAATTTTTTGGCAATCCCAGGTTTGACTTGTTCTGCCAAAAGAGTTCTCTGATTGTTGCCGAATACCTCAGACACATGAACCAAATAATCTTGCTTCGAGTCATTGATCAGATATAAGCTGAGGTTTTGATCATTGACGGGAACAAATGCTAAATAAATTCCCTGGTCTTTGGGAGCGGAAATAGCCTGAGGAATTTCCGAAAAATCTTCCTGAACTTTACTCTCACCGAAATAGGATTTTTCTACTTCGGAAATGACGACCGCTTCAGATTTCATGGCGGGAATTACAAAACCATCCTCAATTTCTACCTCTATTCTCCCACTTGAGGATATTTTTCTGATTATCCCTTCTTCTTTGCCATGTAGTAATCTTACTCGGTCTCCGATATTCATTGATCCAATGCTTTTTTATAAGTGTCCAGTGCTCTTTGCCTGGCAAATTTATGGTCTACAATCGGATTTGGATACTTATCAGTTCCAAATTCCGGTACCCATTCTTTAATATACTTCAAATCTTTATCAAACTTTTCAGTTTGCGACTCCGGATTGAATACCCTGAAATAAGGCTGTGCATCTGTTCCGGTTCCTGCAGCCCATTGCCAGCCCCCATTATTAGAAGCCAATTCATAATCCAATAATTTGGCAGCAAAGTAAGCCTCACCCCATCTCCAGTCAATCAACAAATGTTTGGTCAGGAAAGATGCCACAATCATTCGCACCCTATTGTGCATGTAGCCTGTTTGATTCAATTCCCTCATTCCGGCATCGACAATAGGATATCCGGTTTTCCCCTCACACCAGGCCTTAAATTCTTCCTCGTTATTTCTCCATGGAATTTGATCATAAGCGGGTTTGAATGCTTTATCAACCACCTGAGGATTATAGGCCAAAATAGTCATATAAAACTCTCTCCAAATCAATTCATTGAGATAGGTATCATTTAGCTTGGCAGCATCCAAAGCCAGCTTTCGAATAGAAATAGTCCCAAAACGAAGATGAATTCCCAGTCTACTGGTACCATCCTTTGCCGGAAAGTTTCGGGTTTTGTCGTATTCAGAAATCAAATCCTTATCAACAGTATTGGACGGAATTGGGATGTCAGTTTTTTCAAAACCTATATCTTCCAAACTCGGAAGCGAAAACGGTTTTGTTTCATAGAGATTTTTCCAGTGAAAATAGGAGAGAGGTTCTATTTTCTGTTTTTTGAATTCCTCCAGCCAAACTTTGCTGTAGGGAGTAAAGACTTTATAAAACTCTCCCGATCCATTTAAAACCTCCCCGGGTTCAAAGATCATTTGATCCTTGAATGTGTAAAATTCTATGTCTTTTTCCTTCAAAAATTTCTCCACCTCCTGATCGCGTTCCTTAGCATAAGGTTCATAATCCCGGTTGGTATATACAGAGGAAATCGAATATTCCTTGCAAAGCTCTTGATATACCTCTAATGGCTTCCCATGTTTTACCAAAATGGAGCTTCCTTTGTCCTTTAATTCATCGTGAATTGAGGTGATTTGCTCATGGATAAATTGAACACGGGCATCTTTTTTATCTTCAAGCTTGTCTAAAATATTGCTGTCAAAAATGAAAAGGGGCAATACATTTTCTTCCTGCTGCAAAGCATAATACAAGCCTGTATTGTCTTCGAGTCTCAGGTCTCTACGAAACCAGAAAATTGTGATTTTTTGCATGGATGTACTTTTTTAGAAAAGTAAGTCTGAGGGGAAATTGTTTATTGATCCTCCTCTTCTTTTCTGAAATATTGCTTAGTTCTGTCTTCTTTCAAAGAATCAAGTCGCTCTTCAATATTGTCTAAATTGATGGGTTTCCAGTTTTCCTCCGAATCTTGATTATATCTCAAATAATTGTCAGAATCCTCATATAAGGGATCTGCTTTCTGCTTTTTTCGGGTGATTTTTTGAAATAATTCAGAGAAGGAGTTGAAGGAGACGTTTTGGGAAATTGAAACACCATAAGTATTCACGTTCCTGGAAAGGGACAGTGAGGTAAAGGTGTTGAAATTATTCCGGTTGAAAATTCTGATTCTATAGACCCCATCATCTGTCAATAAGTATTCAGCTTGCCAATCTCCAATAATAGAAGCAGCATCTGCATTTCCTGTATTGTCCGTAAATCCGCCGTCTCGAGATACTCGAAGTCTTCCGTCGAGGAAAGTATAAGCAACGCTCAATTGGAATGTTTCCAGCGCATTTTGATCTAAGGATGCCAAATCAAAATTGACTTCCAAGTTTTTGTCTACCTGACCCAAGAATGAGTTGAGTTGGGAGGAAAGTAATTGTCCCAAGCTATTGGAGAATGAATTAACACCGGCGAACTGGCCTTCAGGAGAGAAAGAACGGGTCATAATCACAGAGAAAACCTGACGGTTCATCTCCTGCTCATCGTTGTTGATCCTTGACTGAAATGATGAAATTGCTGTTTGTACGTCTCCCGTGTTAGGGAACTGTGAAAAGTCAAACCCAAAATTGATATCCGGTGAAAGAAGCTCTCCATTTAGATTCATGATTACCTCTACCGGAAATCTTCTATTGCTCGTGCTTTGCTGATCCTGAAGGGAGTTTCTGGTTAAAAGAGGAGCGATAGATACAGTCTCCGTATATTTTGCTTTAAGGTTCATGACGCCTTCATATGGATCTCCATACCAAGTGATTCTTCCGCCCGGTTCTACGGTAAACTCCTTTTTCAAAACATTGTAAAGGGAGAAATTATAGGTTGCTTCAGTAATCTCATAACTTCCACTCAAAGAGAAATTCCCTTGTGTATCAATATTCATGGTTAGAAGCCCTCTTCCTCTACCGGAGATTTTTTCTTCTGTCCTTGGGTCAATGATGATTTCAGTGTAAGCATCAGGAGTTACATCCAGCACAAAATTCATTCGGACATTTTCTATATTCAGTCTATTAATGTCATCGGATAAACCCTGCATTCTTACAGTATCCCGAATATTGATAATGTGGATATACTCTTCACTCACTTGCTCATTGCTACTGGTCAGAGGAATGAAAATTCGTGTATTGGGTTGACTGGTCGCTCTCGCATTGATATCCAGATTGGAAGTTGAACCCAGAATATCTATGGTACCGCTCACATAGGCTGTTCCATAAAACACCTCATTATCTCTTGAAGTAGTATTCAATACTTGGAAATTATTGAGTCTGGCATTGATGTCCAGCGTGATATTATTGAGGCTTTGGTATTTAAGACCTCCGTTTAGATTGGCAGTGTTGCCATTCACATCCCTTGCCACCAAACGGTCAAAACTCACTTCTCCCGGTTCGAAAATGATGCTTCCATCCAGTTGATAAAGAGCGTTGAGATAATTTACACGTAGTTTGCCCTGATTAATTCTTCCCTGCCCCAAAAGCCTAGGTTTGGTGACGTTTCCGGTTAATTGGATATCTCCCGAAACTGTCCCACCCATATTGGATAAATAATTGGATAAGAAGGGTTCGAAAATCGCTAATTCAGCATTTCGTAATTCCCCCGCCAAATCAAACTCTTGAGAGTCCAGATCAACTGTACCGCTCATTTGAATTGATTTTTTCTTACTTAAGTAATTTTCCAAAGTAAGATTGAGGATATTCTGCTGCAGATCTGCACTGGCTACAAAATCACCTACTATTATTTCATTGATGCTTAAAGAATCAATTTCAATTTGGGCTTTCAAAGTCCTATCAAATTCCTCACTCGCAGAGATAGTAACCGATCCATTGATGGCTCCTTCGTAAGCTTGGGGAGTTAAGGTGTTGAGGATATTGGCATTTACATTTGAGATAGTTAGATAAAATTCATCTTCAGGATTTGAGCTGAATATACCTTCCAAATCTATTTCTTGATTTCCAGACTGTATCCTTACATTATCAAAAGCGATTTTTTCTGATTCAATCCTGATCTCATTATTGGGGTCAAATTTCCATTCACTATCCAGCACTATTAGCTGAGATGGTTCAAAATTGATACTTGTCTGGGTAGGAGTAAATTGAGCCAAGGCTTTGATTCTAGCCTTGCTCCGGGTTGAGTCCTGATCTAAGGCAAAGTCCAAATTCAAAGCTTCATTACTCCAAATTGCCTCGAATCCAAAATTGCTGAAATCTAGAGACTGCCCAATTTTCTGGGATTTAGAAAAAACGTAGAAGGAGGCCAACACATCCTCGCTATTGATAAGTTTGGATGTATTGAAGTCAATATTGACATTTCTGGCTATGTTGTTTTTGTATTGAATCGTGTCAATACTGGTAAAAAAGTTGAAAATCGTATTCTCCGGTGTTTGATAAAACGCTCCTTCAATCAGCGTGTTTTTGGAGATTCTGTAGTCCGGTTGAAAGAGTTTTAAAAGGGGATTAATATCGATTAAACGAATATTCAAATCCAGTTTATACTCCTTGTTGAAGTATTCTTCAATATCTGCAACGGGAGGCTTTTGCTTGAAAAGTATAGCTAAATATTGGTTAAAAAGGACCGGTAAATCTTTTGCCATTTGCTCCAATTCAAATCTTCCAGAAGCACCAGCCACAATGTAATCTGAGTTGAGAGACATGGTTCGCGTACCTCCCGCAAATAAGGATTGAAAGAAAAAGTCGCCTAATTCCAGAGATCTGCCATCATACCCTATAGCTATATCTTTAAAGCGCATGATTCCCGTCAAAACATCAATATTGATCCCTCTGGTATCAATTTCAAAATCCCCGGATAAGGAAGTTGCTACGTCTGTAAGACGCATTTGGTCCAAATTCGCGGTGTCCAGCTGCATTCGGATGTTGATTGCCTCAGAGGTATCTCTGAGATTGATAGTTCCTGAAGCTTTCAGTTTCAAATTTGGATCGGATATGGATAAGTTTCCCTCAAAAAGGTCCAATCCATAATTCGCATCTGTTCGAATATTGGAATAGGTGTATCCATTAATTCCCAATTTTGAAATCACCGCATCCAAGCCGATCAGGATATCCTCTTTGCTTTTACCCTTTAGATTGACATTCCCCTCTAAGCTGATTTTTTGCAGCAATTCCGGATTTTCAGCCAAGACACCCAGATCTAGATTTTTGATGGAAACTTTTGAGACGATCGAGTTTACTCCGTCTTTTTGATCAAAATTGACACGTCCGTTTAATTCCCCTATGCCAGTACGAAACTGTCCATTCGTTGTGAATCTGCTTGGCAAACCTGCAAAATCAGCACTGAGTCTGATCGTTTTAAATTTGCGAATCTCTTTTTCAATTTCAGGGCTTAAATAGGGTCCTAAATCGCTGGCTTCGATAGTGGAGTTTTGTAGAGAAAGATTGATGTAGGTTTCCTCAAAATTGGGCAGACCGTCCAATCGGAAGGATCCAAATATTTCCGTTTTCTTTCCCAATCTTAGGAGGAATTCCTCGGATCTTATATCTGAAACAGGTCCTTGTACCTCTCCTGTTAGGATGATGGCATCCTCAATATCTGGAAGTGTGGGTGCAAAAAAACGCAAATCCTCCAGACTGAGTACTGTTTCTTTCATTCTGGTGATGGCGACTACCTTATTGATGAAATCCGAGAAAGCACTTGGACTAGCATATTCGAATCTTAAAAAATCCTTGATATGACTTTGGTTGGTAATCAGATTTAATTTATCAAACTCAAGAAACTCGGAAGAATAAGTGAGCTGAGTTTGCAATTCTTTGATCGTCAATCCTGAGCCTTGCTCTACACCTGTCAGAAGACCTATATCAACTCCAATTTCATCTCCATCCACATAAAAATCAGAGGCACTGATGGCAATATCAGCGAAGCGCATGTGGTTATAGTCCAGCCCTTTTTCTATGACTGGTAAGTTGTAATTGACCAATGAAAACCTGGAGTTCCTTAGGTCAATCTGGCCAATTCCAAATTTGGTAGATCCTCCGCTTTTTCCTGACCCGAAGAGTTCATTTAATTCTTTGATCCATGAATTGATATTCATAGATGAGTCTCCCTCATGGGTAAAGAATTGTACTGTAGCTCTTTCCAATCTTACCTCATCCAAAGAGGGATTGTTTGGAGGAAGCAAGGACTGCAGTTGAAAATCAATAAATGCGCGATCTGCAGAGAGCATGATGCTGTCTCGGTGGTCTTTTACTTCTAAACCGGATATTTCTAAGGCGTCCCACCAATTCAGGTCAATCCTATCAATATTGGTGGTGAACTGGGAATTTTTATTGAGATATCCTGTTAATTTATCTACAGCCCAATTTTGAAACTTGGGGGTTTGGAGAAGCAAAGCCAGTGCTATTACACTGATCACCAGCATTAAGATTACCCAAAGGAGTATTCGAAAGGCTTTGTATAAAAAATCCGTAACTTTCGCGTTCTTTTCCAATGGATACCAACGATATTTCTATTCTAGCAATTGAGTCCTCGTGTGACGAGACTTCTGCCTCTATAATCTTAAATGGCAAAGTACTTAATAATATTGTGGCCACACAATCAGTCCACGAAAAATATGGGGGTGTTGTTCCCGAATTAGCCTCTAGAGCGCATCAGGAGAATATTATTCCTGTGGTGCACGAGGCTTTGGAGTCTTCCGGGATTAGAAAGAATGATCTCAGTGCAATTGCCTTTACCAGAGGACCGGGCCTCATGGGAGCTTTGCTTGTGGGAGTAAGTTTCGCCAAATCCATGGCTTATGCTTTGAAGATTCCGCTGATTGAAATCAATCATATGCAGGCTCACGTATTGGCGCATTTCATAGAGGACCCTAAGCCTAATTTCCCTTTTATTTGTCTGACAGTCAGTGGAGGGCACACGCAGTTGGTCTTAGTCAAAGATTATCTGGATATGCAGGTCATTGGAGAGACAAGGGATGATGCGGTTGGGGAGGCATTTGACAAAACAGCCAAATTGCTAGGTTTACCTTATCCGGGAGGGCCTTTGATCGATAAATATGCCCAGTCAGGTAATCCAAAAGCTTTTGAGTTTCCAATCACTCGAATGCCTGAATTGGATTATTCTTTTAGCGGAATAAAAACTGCGGTTTTATATTTCTTGAGAGATCAACTGCAGCAGAATCCTACCTTCATTGAGGAAAACCTGAATGATCTATGCGCCAGTATACAGCATAGTCTTATTGAAATGTTGCTGATCAAATTGAAGGTAGCCGTCAAACAATATGGCGTGAAGGATGTAGCTATAGCAGGGGGCGTATCTGCAAATTCAGGTCTGAGAAATGCTTTGACAGATTTGGCCACAAAAAGAGGCTGGAATATTTTTATTCCGAAATTTGAATATTGTACGGATAATGCAGCCATGATTGCCATGGCAGCCCATTACAAATACTTAAAAGGAGATTTTTCATCCATGGATGTCACTCCTTTAGCAAAAATGAAAATCTAATATGGCTACCAAAGTCAATAAATTTGAGAAGCATATCAATATCAAAAACCGAAAGGCTAGCTTTCAGTTTGAGTTTATAGATACCTACGTTGCGGGAATGGTGCTGAAAGGCACTGAGATTAAGTCCATCCGAGAGAGTAAGGTGTCTTTGACTGAGGCCTTTTGTATTTTTTTGGATGGGGAGCTGTACGTGAGACAAATGCATATTGCCCCATATTCTATGGCTTCAAGCTATAATCATGAGGCTGTGAGAGATAGAAAGTTGCTTTTAAGTAAAAAAGAACTGGAAAAACTCGAAACTAAGTCGCAGGAAAAAGGTCTTACTATCATTCCGGTTCGTATATTTATCAACGACCGTGGAAAAGCAAAAATGGAAATTGCTTTGGGTCGAGGTAAAAAATTACACGACAAGAGACAGGATCTGAAGGAAAAAGATGCCAAAAGAGAACTCCAGCGAATGGCCCTTAAATGATATATTCGGAATTTGCCGGCAAACCATCTTGCCGGTTTATCGAAAACCTACAGTAGACTCAGCACTCCAAACCCAATTGCTTTTTGGTGAGTGCTATCAGGTGTTGGCAGTGAATTCTGGCCGAACTTGGTATCGTATTTTTCATGAAGATTCCCGAATGGGTGGCTGGATTAGCGCCAAATCATTAAAAGAAATTTCAGGAGGTGATTATCAGAATTTCCTCAATCAGGATTATCAAATTGTAACTAGCCCCATAGCTGCCATTGAGTATCTGGGCACAAACCTATATCTACTTCCCGGAAGCAGGCTCCATTTTTCTGATTTGGAATTATTCAATTGGCAGGATCATATTGGCTTTACCGGAACCACCAGGAGTCATGCTTTGAAAGCAGATCGGGAACAGTTGATAGATATTGCCTTGAAGTATGTCAATGCTCCTTGGCAAGCAGGAGGGAGAAGTATTTTTGGGCTCGATGAGATGCTGGGCTTTGCATTAATTTATTCCATAGGTGGGTATAACTGGTATTCAGACCATTTACCTGGAAGAATCATCCCATTTAATCATGCGATGCCGGGAGATTTATTTATTTTTCATGATGAAAAAACTGCCAAAGACTCATTTGCAATTTACTTGGGAATGGAAGAAGTCCTTTGGATGGATAATCGGATTAAAGTTTCTGATTTGGACGAGTGGCAGGCTTTTTTGAAAAACAATCAATCTCATCAAGTGGTTTTGGAGGCAAGAACGGTAGTTGTTTAGGTATGGAAAAGCGAGTTTTGGTGTTGAATTTGGATCATTCTCCCGTTGCGGTGGTAACTGTGCAAAAAGCATTGGTGTTAACCCTTTTGGAAAAGGCAAATGTACTTTCAACCTATGAACTCCTGGAAATCCGGACGGTAAGTCGCTCCTTTGCCTATCCTGCTGTCATTCGGCTAAATCAATATAAAAATATTCCCTACCGTGGGGTTTTATTAAATAGAGCCAATCTCTTTAGAAGGGATAGAGGGGAGTGTCAATATTGTGGAAGTCAGCGCCACCTTACAATTGACCATGTAATTCCAAAATCCAAGGGAGGGAAAACCAATTGGACCAATCTGGTAACGGCCTGTAATCGCTGTAATGTCAACAAAGGAGACAAGACTCCGGATCAGGCAGGTTTGACCTTGAAAACCACTCCATTTAAGCCTACACTAGCTTATTTTTTGGCAGATTACGCAGAGCGACAAGCTTCCGAATGGATTCCATTTTTAAATGTTAATGTGCCTCAATAGGACAAAATTTAATTTTGGCAACAAAATTGTACGAATGAAGACATGAATAGTCTTACCCTGATCCCTGCATTGATTCTTTCTTTTTTTCTGAATTTCAATCAAATCCAAATACAGGAGCTCCTTGGAAAGTGGCAGTTGGTTTATTTTGATGGAATAGAAAGAATTAGAAAATCCCCACAATTTTTAAATGCAGACTCGGCAACTCAAGCCAATATGCAATACAGAATTCAGTATAGACTTGAAAGCACTGTTTACCAGTTTTCTGCTGGTGACTCATTGAAATTTACAGATTTTGAAAATCAGCAATTGGTACTTAAAAAGGCCAAAGTCAAATTGGATGATCAAAATATCCTGACAATCTATGAGGGTAATGAAGTTAGGCAGGCAAAAATTGTAGAGTTTGACGCCAATAAGCTGGTGCTTCAGCCCATCAGTCAAAATCCAGGAGCAGGTAAATTAGTCTTCGAACGAATTATAGAGAAAAAAGAAAAGTAAAATCACCCTTAAAATAAATAAAGCCAGCAGTTTCTGATTGCTGGCTTTTTCTTTTCATTGGAGTCCCAAATCCAATTGTCTGGGTAGTAGTTGGAAACTTTTTCTATGCCAAGGACTGATTCCATGCTTTTGGATTCCTTCTCTGTGTGTCTTGGTTGGATATCCTACGTTGCTTTCCCACCCATAATGAGGAAATGAGGTTGCTAAGTCTTCCATTAATTGATCACGATGAACTTTCGCCAAAATAGATGCAGCTGCAATACTGGCGAATTTGCCATCCCCCTTAATGATGCATGAGTAAGAGTATTCCAATTTAGATTTCCATCTGTTGCCGTCAATAAGTAAATGTTCAGGCTTTATCTTCAGCATTTCTATTGCACGACTCATCGCAAGAAAAGAGGCATTCAAAATATTGATCTGATCTATTTCGGCGACGGTTGCTTCTGCAATAGCCCAGTCTAAGGACTTGTATTTGATTTCCTCAATCAATTCCTCCCTTTGGGATTTTCCCAGTTTTTTGGAATCATTGATCCAAGGATTTTCATAATCAGCAGGTAAAATTACCGCTGCAGCTACAACTGGACCAGCCAAACACCCTCTTCCCACTTCATCGCAACCCGCTTCTATTCTATTAGCTTCTAAATAGGGTAGCAGCGCCATATTTTATTGGTGTTTTCTCTTTATAAAATTTATGGATCATCTCCGCAACTAATCCTGTCCAGCCTGTTTGATGGGATGCTCCCAGTCCTTTTCCATTGTCTCCATGGAAGTACTCATAAAACAGGATATAATCTTTGAAATGAGGATCGTTTTGGAATTTCTGCTGATTGCCATACACTGGTCGGTGCCCGTTTTCATCTTTGGTAAAGATCTTGATACAGCGCATGGAAAGTTCCTTGGCTATCAAATCCATGGTCATGAAATTCCCTGAACCAGTTGGATATTCAATGGAAAAGTCACCTCCATAATAGAAGTCAAACTTTTTCAAGGACTCTATGATTAGGTAGTTGATCGGAAACCAGATCGGACCTCTCCAATTGGAATTACCTCCAAACATTCGGGTATCCGATTCTCCCGGAGTGTATTTGATTGAGAAAGTATCCCCATTGATTTTCATGGTATATGGATGCCTTTGATGGAATTTAGATAGAGATCTAATTCCAAATTCGCTCAAAAACTCCTCTGAGTCCAGCATCTTATGAAGAACGCTCTTCATTCTGTGTCCTCTCAATAGGGAGAAAAGCCTTCGCTTATCGTATCCAGGTTGGATCCAGCTAGAAACCAAGGCTGCTAGCTTGGGTTTTTCCCTTAAAAAAAAGTCTAGTCTTTTCTTAAACTCCGGTAATTGATCGAAGAGATCTTCGCGGATAGGTTCAACTGCAAATAATGGAATTAAGCCTACTATAGAGCGAACCTTCATCTTTTTGGATTCCTTACCAGGCACGTGGAAAATATCATAAAAGAAGCTGTCATCATCATCCCATAAGGATATATGTTCAGCGGAGATATTATTCATTGCCCCTGCTATATAAAGAAAGTGCTCTAGAAATTTGGTGGCAGTAAACTGGTACACCTTGTTGAATTCGCACAGGTCCAAAGAAATACGGAGCATGTTAAGCGAAAACATAGCCATCCAAGAAGTGGCATCAGCCTGCTCTAATTTTCCCTGATAGTGTTGGGCGTGGCTTCTATCAAAAAGGGAGATATTGTCCAATCCCAAGAAGCCTCCTTCGAAGATGTTTTTTCCGTCGGAGTCCTTTTGATTGACCCACCAGGTAAAATTCAGCATCAGCTTGTGGAGGGCTCGCTCCAAGAATTCCTGATCTCCCTTGCCTCCGTTGGCTTTTTTATCAATCTGGTATACCCGCTGTACCGCATAAGCATGCACAGGAGGGTTTACGTCTGAGAAATTCCATTCATAAGCAGGAATTTGACCATTGGGATGCATGTACCATTCATTCAGCAGCAGGAGTAGCTGATCTTTGGCAAACTCTGGGTCAATTCTAGCAATGGGAATACAGTGGAAAGCCAAGTCCCAAGCAGCGTACCAAGGGTACTCCCATTTATCAGGCATGGAGATAATATCATAGTTTTGAAGGTGCCTCCAATGATGATTTCTCCCTTTTTTTCGTTCTTTTGGCGGAACATACCTTCCGGGATCGCCTTCCAGCCAGCGCTCCACATCGTAATAGTAAAATTGTTTGGACCACATCATCCCAGCAAAAGCCTGACGTTGAATTCTTTTAAGATCCGGATCAGTTACACGATGCTGAAGCTTTGAATAGAATTCATCCGCTTCCTTTTTTCTTTGTTCCAAGCAGGGATCACAGGCTTCTAATGGATTATCATCTAGCTGATGCTGCATGCGTAAATTCACCACGGCACTTTCTCCTGCAGGTATCTCCAGTTTGTAAATGGCTGCTGCCTTGGTGCCATGGAAAGCTGGATTCAGTTTGCTTTCATCACCATTGACCACAAAGTCATTGATAGCGTCCTTAGTGAAATTCCTTTCATTCGGAATTCCATATAAGCGCTCCCGGTTGGTTTCATTATCACAAAAACGGATATCTGGATTTCCCTCGAAGGAAACAGAGTAGTTTCCTGATTTGGGGCTAAAGGCCTTGATTCTGTTAGATTTGGTCAAGCTGATTTTAGGCATGAAGGGTTCATGCCCGGTAAACCAGGTTTTTCTAAACCAGAAGGTAGGCATCACCCAAATGGTAGCTTTTTCCGGACCTCTGTTGTGGATGGTAGCTTTAGCAATAATATCCTCAAAATCATGTTTGGCATATTCGATAAATATATCGAAGTACCTATCATCGTCGAATACGCCAGTATCTATAAGTTCAAATTCAGGGTCAGTTTTGCCCCTTCTTTTACTTTCTTCAATGAGTTTTTGATAGGGAAATTCTGCTTGAGGATACTTATAAAGCATCTTCATGTAAGAATGAGTAGGAGTTGAATCAAGGTAATAGTAAATCTCCTTGACATCTTCTCCGTGATTTCCCTGATTTCCGGTAAGTCCAAAAAGGCGTTCTTTTATAAAAGGATCTTTGCCATTCCAAAAAGCCCAGGCAAGACAAAGCTTCTGCTTGTAATCGGAGATTCCGGCTATCCCTTCTTCTCCCCAGCGATAGGCTTTACTTCGGGCATCATCGTGGGTCACGTTTTCCCAGGCAGATCCATCGGGACTGTAATCTTCCCGAACGGTTCCCCACTGCCTCTCAGTGAGATAGGGTCCCCACTTTTTCCAATGCTTTATAAAATCCCTATCCTCTTTTAATCGTTTATGTTCGGCTGACATGTAAGTTCTCTAGGTTGAGCAAGTTTCGAAATTAGAATAATTCAGAGACTTAATTTCAAATTTAGCTTTTCTGTTTTGTATCTGGTAGTTGAATTGATTTTTCTGAGAAAGTCCAAGCACTACTTCCTTTCAAATTCAATTCAATTAGCTACTGTAAGCCAAATGTTTTTAAAAATAAAAGCGAAAGTAATTCTAGACAGATTAGCTTTTCATCAAGCAGCAATTCTACAAAAATTAATGTAGTCCCTGCTGTTCAAAGCAATGAAGTCAGAAGCTATTTGAGACTTTATAGCGAGTATCAAGCTATGGCTAATGAGAATCGGATTTTTGCAAATTGGACTTACTCGAAGATTCAGCAGATGGAAACCAAGTTTAAAGAACTAGAAGCTCGATACATGGGGCTTTCCATCATTGAAAGAAGAGGTATTAATCGTGCTAATTTTCCTTTCATAAGGCTTCAGAAGGACGGAATGACTATTTATAAAAGACCCGAAGATTTAAGTGCTGAAGAAAGAAAAAATTTAGCTTGTTAGGAAATTATCCATATGCATGATTTGAGTTAGGGAAGGAGCCTTCAGGCCAGATAACCTGAGAGCTCCTTTTTTCTAATGTCAAATCCTCAATAATCCCAGACCAGCTTTCCACCCAGCTTTGATATTTTTTCACAGCTTCCTTATCCTTAATTCCTGTTTTTTCTAAAAGCTTGAAATTAAACTCTGATGCGGCTATCCCTATCTTTCTTTCTTGAATTTCAATGGCATTGCAAGCTTGTTCGTATTGACCTTCTACTGGGATGACCATGATTTGCTTCCCGAGGTACAATGCTTCGCAAATTGACTCAAATCCAGCTGTGCATACCAAACCTTTGCAAGCTGCCATATCCTCCAAAAACTTCTGATCATTTACCTGTTGAAGGCTGAGATTAGGGCTGGGATGGATAATTTCATTTTCTCCTTTCTTATCCCAATAGGCCTTTATTTTGATTTGAGAATTGCTCCTTGCAAATGCGATCAAGTCTTCAGCATAGCCGGGGTTTACCATGTAAGCAAGGTAAAAGTCACCTGGATATGGGTTCAAATACTTTAACTCTCTTCGTAGAAGCGGGGGAACAACTGTGATTTTACCTTCTGCTTCCAGTGGTTCAAAAGACAAGGCTAGAATTTTATTGGCTGTCCAAGCACTTAAACTGGTGTTGAATTGGTATAGCAGCCGTTCTATTTTTCTTTTTTTGGGAAAGAGATAATTACTATGATTGATCAAATATTGATGGCCAATTACCCAAAACTCAGCTTTTGGTCTAAAAAATCCGGTATACAGTCCCCCCAATAAGTCATAAAAATTTAGAATCACATCCGGCTGATGCCTTTGATTGATCAAATGGATCTCGCGAAGGCTATTTATGAAAATCGGTGCTTTCAAAAAGTTTTTTCGAAGGGTTTTAGAAAGGCTGATTTTTTTATTTCCCCCATCCGTTTCAAAGTTTGGGCTGGGAATCCAGTGGATAGGGACATTAATTTCTCTTTTAAAAAAATCCGGTATGGCTCTCCGCTTGCTTTTTCCTAGGATCACAGCGCAAACTTCATGGCCTTGGGATCTGATAAGCTGAGAAAATGAGATAGCCTGAGTCATATGGCCGCGACCTTCTCCCTGAACGATGAATAGAAATTTCATGATCGAAATGCGGGTGGGTTTAGGTCGTCTTTTTTATTCTCAAAGGAAACTTGCCTAAGCGGAATAATGCCTTCTTCACTTCCACCTTCGAAAAAGCTGATAATTTGATGATCTCTGATTTCTTTGAAATCTATTTCGTTATAGTAGATCAACTGCCAATTCCCCTCATGATCCTCTGCCAGAGCTGACATTGTCTCAACCCAATCACCGGAATTCAGGTAATGAACTTTATCAATTTCCCGATTCTCAGCCTTATGAATATGACCGCATATAATGCCATCGCAGCCTTTAGCCCTGGCCATTTTGGCAAGCTCTTTTTCATATTCATCGATGTAAGAAACTGCAGACTTTACCTTGGATTTGACATATTGAGAAAGTGAAAAGTAGGGTAGACCTCTTTTGAATCTATAATGATTGACAATTCGGTTAAGCCATAGCAAAAAGGTATATCCCACATCACCCAAATAGGCAATCCATCTGAGATTGGTCGTTATGCTGTCAAAAATATCTCCATGGGTGATAAAATATTTTTTCCCCTGGCTTTCATAAATCATATCCGTTTGGATCGATAAATTCCCAATCTGCAAGGGGAGAATTTGATCCAAAAAATCATCGTGATTACCCCTTAGGTAGTACACCTTGGTTTGATGATTTTCTATCATTTTAAGGATTCTATTAAAAAATCGCGTGTGTTTTCTTTTCCATGTTCCTGATTTTTTAAGCTGCCAACCATCTATGATGTCTCCATTAAGTATGAGATTTTCACAGCGGTATTGCTTAAGAAATCTCGCTATTTCTTTGGCTTTGGATCCTCTGGTACCCAAATGCACATCGGATACAACAATGGTTTTGAAATGGGTCTTCACGCTTTTGTTTTGATCGAAAGGTAGTCTCCCAAATTGAATCCAGCATGTTTAGGTTGTTAAGTATTTACTATGAATCCAGAAGATTATTTGGCGAATATGAAGTGCCCGTTAAGTGAATATGAATTATCTGTATGACTGAAGCTCAGAGAGATCAAAAGGCTTTTCTTTCCCCTTTTTACGCAAGCGGTAAAGTAGCTTAAAGTCCTGTTTTTTAGTTTCGTCAGAAAATAAACTATAGAGATTATGCGTAGAATTTTACTCGCCTTTGGGTTCTTTTTGGCTTTTGCCACAAGTCATGCCCAAGAGCCTGTTTACTCTGGTAATTATGAATTGGCATCTCGTTTTTCCCCTGAGAAGCTAAAGAAGATGATCTTTTCCACCAGTGTTAACCCACATTGGATGAAAAAATCAGATCGTTTTTGGTACGAATACGAAACCAGCGAAGGAAAGCGCTGGTATGTGGTGGATCCGGTTAGAAGAAGTAAGTCCGAAATGTTTGACAGGGATAAGCTTGCAGCTGAGATCACCCGTGCGGTGAAGGATCCTTTTGATGGGCAGCATTTAAAATTGGATGATTTGAAACTGATGGATGATGAAAACACCATCCGATTCAAAGTAAAAAGTACAGCGGATGTCCTCAAATCAGACTGGGCTGAAATCAAGGAAAAGAACAAAAATTCCAAGGACTCCTTGGAGAAAAAAGTGCACACTTTTCTGTATAATATTTCAACTCAGCAGTTGACGGAAATTGAAACGGAAAAAGATCCGAAAAGGCTTTCATGGGCTAATATTTCACCTGATTCCTCCAAAGTGGTGTATATGAAAAATTACAACCTCTACTGGATGGATAAGGAAAATTTCCTCAAAGCGGTGAAAGATGAAAAAGATTCAACAATAGTTGAAAATCAATTGACTGAAGACGGAGAGAAGGATTATGAATACGGCTGGGGTGGTCGTGGGGATGACAATGTAGAAGAGGAAAAATCCAAAGATGACCGCAAAAGGGCAGGTGTACTTTGGAGCTCTGACAGCAAGCAGTTTGTAATGACTCGAACAGATCAAAGAGATGTAAAAGACCTTTGGGTAATTCATAACACCCGAAATCCTCGTCCTACCTTGGAGACCTATAAGTATGCTATGCCTGGAGAAAAGGAACAGCCTCAAACTGAGCTTTTGCATTTCTCCTTTGATCAGATGGAAATGAAGAAACTTCCAATTTCCACCTTCAAGGATCAGACTGTTTCACTTTGGTCTACTACTCCTCCGGCAAATACCAGAGATGATGATTTCAGACCAGCGACATGGTTGGGTAATCTCAACGAGTTTTACTTTGCTATCACTTCCCGGGATTTGAAAAAAGTGGATGTGGTAAGATGGAACTTAGCTTCCAATCAGAAAGAAGTAGTGATTGAGGAAAGAAGCAATACCTACATTGATTTTGAAAAGCTGGAATTGGTAGGAAATGAATTGATTTGGTGGTCTGAACGTGATGGTTGGGGACACTTTTACCTGTATGGAAAAGACGGAACTTTGAAGAGACAATTGACTTCCGGTCCTTACCATACCGCTGGTGCAGCACGAGTTGATGCCAAAAACAGAAAACTCTACTTTGTAGCCAATGGACGCGAGAAAGGTGAAGATCCTTACTACGAGCATCTTTATTCCGTGAGCTTGGATGGTGGTGCAGTGAGCCTTTTAAATGCCGGTGATTTCAATCATGATATCGACATCAATGACAATGCAAGCTTCTTTGTAAATACTTATTCCCGTGTGAATACTACGCCGGTTTCTGTGTTGAAAGATAGAAATGGGAACAAGGTGATGGATCTTGAAACAGCAGATTTAAGTCAATTATTCGCAGCGGGCTATCAGTTTCCTGAGCCTTTCAAATTCAAGGCAGATGATGGAATTACTGATTTGTATGGTGTCATGTATAAGCCTTTCGATTTTGACTCAACCCGCAAGTATCCGATCATAGAATATGTGTATCCTGGACCTCAGACAGAAGCAGTGAATAAGTCTTTCGGCAGAAGTATGGATAGAACAGATAGGTTGGCCCAATTTGGTTTTGTGGTAGTTACATTAGGTAATAGAGGAGGACATCCAGCACGCTCTAAGTGGTACCACAATTATGGCTATGGAAACCTGAGAGATTATGGTTTGGCTGATAAAAAAGCGGCCGTAGAGCAATTGGCAGACCGTCATGACTTTATTGATAGAAGCAAAGTAGGTATCCATGGGCATTCAGGTGGAGGCTTTATGTCTACAGCCGCCATGCTGGTTTACCCAGATGTATTCAAAGTGGCTGTTTCTTCGGCTGGAAATCATGAGAATAATATCTATAACCGTTGGTGGTCAGAGAAACATCATGGAGTGAAAGAACAAATTTCACCTAAAGGTGATACTACCTTTGTTTATCAGATTGAAAAGAATCCTGACTTGGCTAAAAACTTGAAGGGGCATCTGATGCTCTCAACCGGTGATGTGGATAATAATGTGCATCCTGCGGGCACTATCCGCATGGCTAATGCTTTGATCAAAGCCGGAAAGCGTTTTGAATTTGTGATTCTACCTGGTCAGAGACATGGCTATGGAGACATGACTGAGTATTTCTTCTGGAAAATGGGAGATTACTTCGTTCGCCATCTATTGGGTGATAATACTCCACCACCGGTGGACATGATAGAAATGCAAAGAGATAAACCTAAGGATAAGTGAGAAAGCTGAAATAAGAAAGCTAATAAATGGCTTAGAGATTAGTGGTGTTTGTTGCGGGTTGATTGCAGCAGGCACCACTTTTTTTGTATTGATACTTTTTAAGAAAAATATAAAAGTTTGACCCCTTAAGGTCAGGATGGTCTAGTCGTGCTGTTTGCTTTCCACGGGTTGCAACGTGGTTATTGGGATGTTCAATCCGTTCAGGATTGTTTCTTTAGGATGGTATTGGTCAAATGATTAAATAACCACGAGGTGGTTCAACTCCTCAATAGCCGTCAGTGAAACTGGGGACCAAATGAGCCTATTATTGTGGCCCCCAACTCTGAAGGAGTTTAACTCTAAAGTTTGACCCCTTAAGGTCAGAAAGGTCAAATCGTGTTGCTTGCTTTTCTCGGGTTGAACCTGCCTACCAGCAAAGGCAGGCCCGTGGTTATTATAGAGTTCAATCCGTTCAGGATTATTTTCTATTGATATAGCTTACATGGATGCTAAAATCATAAGCTGTCGAACTTCTATAAAAGTCTGTATCATATCATAACCACGAAGTGGTTTAACTCTTTAATAGCCCCCAGTGAAACTGGGGGCCTAAGGAGTCATCCTTTAGTGCGCCACAACTCTGAAGGAGTTGAACTCAAAGATTAAGCTATTATTAGACAGTTTATTCAATCGGTTTAACCCCCGGATCAAATACTCCACGAACCCAAGGTTTTGATTGACTTCTGCCATTTGGATTGACATTTGTTGGTAAAAAATACCCTATATCTATCGTGGATCTCATTTTATTGACTTGATCTAAAGTGAAACTATTATGGACACTTGGGAAGTAGTCCATCACGTTAGTTGGGTAAAAATATTCTCCATCACAGTTTGTCTTAAATAGGCTCTTGGTTTTCTTTGTATCGTCGTTATAAGAATCTGTATCCATAAACCCATCTCCATTCAAACAGTATTTTCCAACAGAAAAGGGATGAGGCAAACCCAAAAAGTGTCCTGCCTCATGAATCATAGTAAAAGTATTTAAACGCTTTGTGATAACAAATCCGTAAAACCTAGAAAGCTTTTCATCTGATAAAGGTGGATAAAATGCAAACCCACCAGCGCCGTCAACGTTCATTACAAACACATTGACATAATTATTTGGGTCCCACATGTTATCAAATAAGTATTTATAAGTTTTTTCATCTCCATATAGGTATGAATTTTTTTCCGAAAAAACCCGATTGATTCCTGGTTCAGGCAAAGGAAAACCATCTGGTCCAATTAAGGCTGGAAAGAACTCTAAATTGGGGTCCACCTGATTATGTCCTTTCCTCAACTGAGAACTTTTTCTGCCTTGTAGCCATTCATTTGTTTCATGCAAAAGCTCGATAATTTTTTCTTGTGAGGGATTTTCTGTAGTTCCTTTTTCTTGTCCTGAATGGATAATATGGAAAATGATTGGTAAAGAATATTTCCTGGAAAGGTCAGGCAGTTCTCGGGAGAAAAGTATTTCAACTTCACTTTTTTTATCCCCAATTTCTACCCAAAACGGGATTTCACCTGACCTTAAAACTGGAACCCTATGGAGGCTCTCCAAGACCTTACCATCAAAAAAGAATTTATAATCAGGCTTTTCATTTTCAGGAAATTCCTTTCCCCTGTAATCATAAATGCTCGCATTGAAATCCACAAAAGATCTACCGGAAATTGCATATGGAGCCTTTGTGGAATCAGCCATAGAAGCCTTAAACTTTGAAACATAAGTCTTTGGGTCAACATCAATTACTCTGATTTTTAAGGTTTTACTCTTTATTCGACCGATTTTCCCATAAAGTTCAAATTCTTTTTCTTGATGAAGTGGTATTCTTGGAGGGTTTGAACTTTTTTTTCCATCAATGAAATATTGAATTGAAGGATTAAATTCCAAAGTTATTTCATCTCCAAATGCTCCAAAAAACTTTGGTGTAAGGTTCAATTCGTGAGTTCCCTGCCAAATCACGAAAACCGAGTCATATGGTATTAATTCAAAGTCGGTAACAAAGTCAAAACCTTCAGGAAGAGGATCCTCTTTTTCTCCGCATGAATTCAGAAATAACAGCCCCAAAGAAATAAAAACCCCGAAAATGATTTTTTGAATTTTTCGGAAATAGAAGAAAAAATCTAATTGGCGAATCATAAAAATGAATAGTTTGTGTTCAAAATTCAAACTAAGAAAAAATTTAATTTAATCTTATAATTTATCTGATTTTTTAATAGAGCAAATTCATGAATTTAGATATATAGGCTCTGTAATATCAAAATCTCGACCTTGTCTTCAATTTCAATAAAGAGGCTTTATTAGTAGTGTCGGATTTTCTGAATAATCTAATTTCTGAAGTGGCATCTTGCTATTGATGTCAGGTAATGGAACAGCCAGCAATGAAAAATTCATTTGGGGCATTGGGTTTTCACTATACACTATGATTCTTTGAGTGGGGTCTTTAGAATAAAATTTAGGCTTTTTTACTAAATCAAATTCCTCAACTTGGAAATCAAGATAGCTATTGGAAGTTTTTTTATTCAATCCATAGCCAAAGGTTGAAAATGGCTCAATTGGAACTCCTAAATCAATATTGTTTCGAATCTTGAAAGATTCAAAATCTTGAGTCTGTCCATTATGGTCCTGTCCGTTTCGGGCTTGTCCGTTTTGGGCATGGTTATCTTGTGCCTTTCCAAAATTCACTAAAAATAGAAAGCTTGCAATGAAGGCTAATATTGGTTTCATAGTTTACTTTTTTAGACCTATGAAAAATAATTTAATAAGCAGTTGATTACTAATTTTTTAACATCTTTTCATGGTTGGCTATTTCCTAAAAAAGTATTTGCTCATAAAGGGTTACTTCGAATAAGATAGTGCTCAAAATATTATTGGGAATGCCCATTGTAAGCTTCAGTCTTCTTTCTTCCAGCCTACTAATGGAAAAAGATTTGGTTAAGGTAGATGAGATTCAGGTTTATCAAATTTCAATTCTCTTCTCTTTCCCACATTTTTTTCTCTTCCCTTATCTCTTCTTCCAAGATTGGGTTGACAGGGATTTTAGCTCCTCGAAGATAGTGTACAGTCGTTCCTTTCTCTCGTGCTAAGGGATGATTGACTTTACCAATCAATCTATGTTCCTCAAAAAAATTGATCTCTTCCTCAGTTAGTTTTTCAAAATCACTTCTCACCAAAATCAGATGATCCACCGGCTCTTCCAAATCAAACCAATACAAATAATCCGCATTCATAGTAAAGGCTTTTAACCCTAGTGTTTGGGTATAAAAATTAATCGCTCCAGCCTGTCCGTAATTGGTGCAAATCACCATTGTCCGACCTTTTTCAGGCATTTGAGCAAAAGCTTCATCTACCAAGGTGGCCATCTCCTTCCATCCCAGCATATCGGCAAAATCCTGAGGTAAAGGATACTCTTTTCCATCTTCCCATCGGTTGAGACCAAGCTTGGAATAAGCAGGAGGAGAGTTAAGAACTCTTTCAGGAGAGTAAAAAGGATGGATCAGGGGAACAGCTGGAACAAATAAGCCAATTGGTAAGATAAGGAGAGCTGAACGAAGTAAGTTTTGTCTGATAGCTTGTTTAAATAAGGATGAATTTCGGATAAATTCAGATAGCTGAAATGCTCCAAAAGCAACGATTACAGGATAAAGCCCGATGGCATAATAGGCTTTGGCTTTGAAGAAGGTAAATAGGGCTAGGGTCAAGACAAAAGTCCATGGGATAAGTCTGTAATCCCTGTATTTTTTTGAAAATGCCAATGCTCCAAATCCGATGATCCAGATAAAAAGTGATGGATAAAAAAACAGCAATTGCTCCATCAAAAAGCCAATTCTGGAATTGTTGGCCAATTGATACCGACTGAGATAGTCCATATGGGTGAGTACAGGCCAGCCATTCTTCCATTGCCAAAGGAGGTTTGGAGAAATAAGAAGTATGAAAATTAATATGGCAAATAAGACCTGCTTGCTGATGAGCAATTTTCTTTGGGGAGTGGCTAGGATTCCTAAGAGAAGCCCCAAACCTAAAAAGGCAATGGAATATTTATTCAGAAAGCCAAAAGCAAAACTGAGAGCTATTCCATACCAGTTTTTAGGATCCTGATCTCGGATTAACTTTACCAAAAAGTAAAATACCAAAGTCCAGCAAAGAATATCTACCGAATTAGGCTGATAGAGGATGTTGAGTCGGATCAGAGCCGAACAAAGTAAGGCCACAGCACTGAGACTTTTGGCGAAAAGATCTCCTCCTAATTTCCCGACCAACTTCCAAATCACCCAAATAGTCAATGCCCCATAAAGTGCGGGAAAAAATCGAACCCAAAATTCTGTATTTCCTAACCATCGAATCAGTAAAGAATTCCAAGAAGTGAAAGGCGGAACGGAAAGGTAGCCCCAAGCCAAATGATCCGCTTGATCCAAGTGCAAAAATTCATCGCGGTGGAGCTCAAAATCCGGATGAACTACCAGCCATTGGAGGATGAATTTCAAACAAATAAAAAATGATAATATCAGGTAATCCCTTCTCATTCAGATATTTGAAATATTTTTTACTAACTTAATAAATGGTGAGTGATTTTTGGAAAAGTTAATTTAAAAAACTCTTTAATCGTGGATCAATCAATCAACCGTTATTCTCATACCCATCTTTGGCTTCTTATTCCATTTTTTATTACCGTTTTAGGGTTTAGCCGATATTGGCTAGGTTTCACTGAAGCGCCATTACATTGGCATTTACACGGTTTAAGCGCCATGACTTGGTATGTGATTTTGATCATTCAACCTTATCTGATTTCAAGAAAAAAAATCTCTGGCCATCGAAAGCTTGGAATATTCGGCGTTTTTGTAGCTGGAGCGGTATTTATTTCAGCCATTCAGGTCATTTCTGGAAATATGAATATCAATGAAGGACCTAGAGTAGCAATCAAATACAGTACTTCCTTATCCGAATTGATGACCATGATCGGCTTTGCATTTGCCGTTTTAGCCGGTATTTATTCGGTCAGAAAAACTGATTTACATGCAGCCTGGATGATTTCAACTGTATTTTGGGTACTTCCACCTGCAACAGTCCGACTCATGTTTCTTGTCTTGATGAAGATCTATAAAAGCCCTGAAAATCTACCTTTACCACCGGTTATTTTGAATGTTCTAAACATCGGACTCCTCCTTTTAATTATTTGCTTTTTGATTTTCAGGCATTACAGAAAGCAAAAAGTTATTTTAATACCCTATGTGGTCGTGGCATTTTTTTCTGTTCTGAGGTTATTTATAATTTTTGGATTGAAAGATTCTCCTTGGGTAGAGTCCTTTATAAAGAGAATTTTTGAAAGTTAATTATCCAATCTCGGCATCAAACCTACCTGATCCAATACCACTACTCCAGCTTCTGATTGATCGAAAATAAAGTGGATTTCCTGAAGTTTTGAAGGGTCAAATAAGGGATTTTTTGAAGCATATTTATTAAGGTCAAACTGATAAAACTGAAATATACTTTCTGTCTCATCCTCTTTATCCAAAAACTGGATTTTCAATACTCTAGACTTGATCAATCGCTGTAAAGGAGAATAATTACTCAAAAGAAACCTGATTTTTTCTCCTTCGCTATCAATCAATTCAATACCGAAATCCAATGGTTGAAGTGGTTTCTCATCATCCTTTTCTTCTTCCTCGTCCTCATCTTCTAGATCAGTTTCTTCACTATTTTCTTCATTATTCTGATTTTCATCGTTTGATTCATTTTTTATCCATTTACCGGAGCTTTTGGGATTGGAACTCTCATCTGATTCTGCCAATGAGAAAATCAAAACCGAGCTGGAATCCGGCCGGAAGCTGTTTTGATCCAAAATCAAAGAATAAACCGAAAGTACAGAGTCAGGAAGTATAGGCTTTACAGAGCCTTCCCAATCCAAAGTATCCCCACCAAATTCTTCATAGTTCCAGCCTAAAAATACCGCTCTCGTGCCCTTCAGACCATATTTAGGGATAACTTCTCCTTCTCTCCACACGCTTAGATTTTTACCAACAGCTTGCCTTCCTTTTGTAAGGGTCTTCACTTCAAAATCCTCATCATAGCCAGCCCAAAATCGACTCCTTGAATCTTCAAATTGGCTCAAATAAATACTTTCAGGCAACCAATTTCTTCCCTTTCTAGCATCTGCAAAAATTGGTAAATATTCCATTTTTTGATTTAGGGTAGTTTCTAAAAAAGCAGAGATAAACACCTCAGCTACCAGCTCCTGATCTTTAACATCCATCAATTGCTTCTTATTCAAGATACCTGAATAAGTAGCTAGAATATCATTGTCTCCCCAGCTACTATTGAACTGGCCGTGATTAGCTCCAGAGATATAGATGCCTGCTTTAAATCGATAAGCCGAATCCGTAAATGAAATGCGCTCATATTGTTTGGCTCCATCGAATGATTCTACATCTGCATCCTGTGCACCGTGAATTCCCAAATAGCTCACATTTTCAAACTTGGTCAAGCTGCTACCAGGCTTGTATTGCCCATCTACCGGAGCTATTGCAATGATGGACTGGATATTGAAATGATAGTCCAATTTGATGCTGGCATCATCAGGATAATAGTCTAGCTGATTTAACATTGCAGCATGGCCCACTGCCTCTCCACCTCTGGAATGCCCAATCAAGGCCAACTTATCTAAATCTACTTTTTGATATAGCTCATGCTGAGGATCTGTGGACCAATCCCTCCATTGTCTTAGATGCTCAAGTAAGATCCACCCTCTTGCATCATTTTCTTTATCCAATCCCTTAGGAAAGTCGGACCAGGATCCATTTAGGAAATTTTCGTCAATTGAAACCAAAATAAAACCTCGGGAAGCCAATAATTCCCCTAAATAATCATAACCCGGATCAGAAAAATCCTGCATGGGATGATTACCATGCACTACCAAAACCAGTGGGAATGGGCCATCTCCTTCAGGCATCCAAACTCTTCCGTTGAGTGGTAATTCCTTAAAATCAAAGCCCCAATAATGAGTTCTGTACTTGCCTGAAATTCCCTCCCAATTGTCCAGAAAGGCCGTCCCATCCACGGACTCAGTTTGATAGCTCACCCCTTCTGCAAATTCTTCTCTCCTAATATCCTTTCCCGAACCATAGGTGAAATAGTTAACTCCATATTCGCCTTTTTCAGCTGGTGGAGGTGCTTCGATTACCGAGATGTTTTCTTCAGCAAGCTTCCCGGCATTGATAATAGGTTTCATTTCCAAACCACGGATACTCAGGAAATAAATAAATGCAATTGCTCCCGCTAAGCCCACAATAGTGCCCAAAAAAACGACCACTTTCTTGGGAGTACTAAGTTTGGGAAAATAACCTTTTTTCAAACTCGCCAATCCTGCACCCAAAAGAGTGAAAATCAGTATTAAGAATAAAAGAATCCTATCATCGCCAAGTCTGGTAACCAGTAAAAGAGGGGCAGCGATGAAAAGTCCAATTTTGAAAAGGCGGGGAAGTTCATTCCATTTATTAAGTAACCAGTTCGAAAGGAAAGCAGCTAAAGTTGCAGCTAAAATGATCACTAAACCCAGTAATAAGATCCAAGGATCCCTGAAATTTAAAACCATCCCGACTGTTTCTATCAGGAAAAAAATCAGTGAACCAAAGATCAATCCTATCCCTGCTCCTTTGAAGGCATGATCTCCAGGGCTTATTTTTTTGAGTTGTTTGAGAATCCAGTTTTTCGCGATTAAAAAATAGGCCTTGGTTTTGGATAGCATATTTGAAAATATTGGGTTATTAGAGATATATTTTAGGGGGGGATATTTTTAAAATGATCCAAGCTGCCAAGCCTGTTTCAATAAGACTCAATGGAATAGCAAAGGGCAAAATCTTTAGTGGAAGCACCAGCATATTTCCTGTGACAATCCACATCAATACAAAACCACCCAGCCAGGATATCCATAAGGTTTGAAGAAGTGAATATTTTCGGCTTATAAAAAATATAAAGCATGCAAATGCTATAGACCAAATTCCCCAAATAGCTCCATTGATGGGTTCATCTGGGAAATTAAGCCCCAAGCCTTCATAGTGACTTGTCCAAATGCCTTTCAAAAGGTATTCGTTTCTAAAAAACTCAGAAATACTAATCCAAACACTGGCTGACAATATGGCAATGATGGCGTTTTTCAATGCGCTTTTCTGTTAAATTCCAAGGCTTTATTTACCCAAAAATCCAAGCCCTCCTCAGAGTCAATTCCTTCTGCATCTACAAACAAGAACCCTTTCATAGCCTTGCCGGTGAAATCCATTTCCCGAGCTTCTTTTTTTTGTAAGAGTTGCTCGTATTCTTCATTTCCCACCTTGACCATTAATTGATCCTCTTCTGTTTCTTTATTGGTGAGAATGCCGATACACATCTTATGATTGACCATAAAGGCCAATCCTCCCATCATTTTGATTTCTCCAGTGACGGGTGAATTTCTGAGCCTTTGTCTGACTCTATCAGCCAAATGTTCGCTGTAGGCCATAATAGATTTGCTGGGTGCACTATAATTTAGAAAAAATACTTCAATTCGCGTATTTATTCATTTGATTATCCATTGAATATCAGTTTGAAGACTGTTCCTTCTCCGATTGTAGAACGAACCTGAATATTGCCCTTATGTCTCCTCATAATCTGCTTGGAGAGGGAGAGACCAATGCCCGAGCCTTTCTTTTTGGTAGTGAAAAATGGAATAAAAATTTTACCCAGGGCTTCTTCTTCGATTCCTTTTCCAGTGTCACAGACCTCAATAATTATTTTTCCTGCCTCATCTATAAATGCCCTGAGACGGATAATTTTCTCATCCGAATCCTCAACTGCCTGTATGGCATTTTGAGTCAAATTGATCATTACCTGCTCGATTTGGGTTTGATCTCCAAATAGAATTAATTCTTCAGGATCAATTTCTTTGATAAGATGGATTTCGCCTGCCTGTATTTGATGGTGAAGCAGGGTTTCCAATTGCTCAAAAAGGTTAGAAATTCTAATGCTGGAAAATTTCGGGGGCGGGATATGAGCCAAGCTTCTAAAGTCCGAAACAAAGCTAATCAATCCCTCTGAGCGCTTTTCGATGGTAGTGATTCCCATCAGGTAATCTTCCAGATCAGAAGGGTTCAAACCCTCATTTTTTTCCAATTGATTTTCCAATTCGCCCTTAAGTGTTCCGGCTAAGGAAGAAATAGGAGCGATGGAATTCATGATTTCATGAGTTAGAATCTTGACCAAATTCTGCCATGCTTCCATTTCCTTTTCTTCCAATTCAGATTGAATGTTTTGAAGGGAAACCAACTTGAATTTTTCTCCCCGCATCAAAAGTTCAATCACATAAACAGACAGCTGCATGATCCCATCGGGATGAGCGATTTTGATCAATTCACTTCCTCCAGTACGCAAACTTTTAATCGCCAGAAAAAGCTCTTTATTGAGGTTTTCTATTTGATCAACGTTTTTGAGCTCATCCACATTCAAAATCCTCTTGGCGGAGGTATTCATGATTTGGATTTCACCATTTTCACCAAAAGTGATCAAGCCAATGCTGAGATGCTTGAAGACTGAGCGGAAGTATTGATAATTTGCCTCTTTTTCTGCCTGATCTTCCTTGAGTTTGGCCAAAATCGCATTGAATTCAATGTGAAGGTCATCAGTTTCAGTTCCGTCAAATTTTACTGGATAAACCTGGGAATACTTATCCTGCTTAATGTTGTCCAAAAAAGTCCTTACTTTTTTGAATGAACTCTCAGAATATCGAAGTAAAAAAATGATTTGAATAATCACCATAATGATGAAAAGGGAAATCATGAAGACTCCCCATTCATCAATAATGGTATAGGCTAAAAAAAAGAGTGATCCGGCTAAAAGGGCGATTCGCCCCAGTAAGCCAACTTTATAATCCATATTTTTCTAATCGTCTGTACAAAGATGCACGGGTCAAGCCCAGCTCTTTTGCTGCTTTGGAAATATTACCTCCGTTTTTATCAATTGCACGCTGAATCGTACTTCTTTCCATATCATCCAGATTCAGGGTATTGGAAACTGGAGCTTTTTCTGAAGCAGGCTTGGCAGAAAGGAAGAAGAAATCTCTTGAGTCTAATTGATTTCCTTCTGCCATAATGATAGCCCTTTCTATGGCATGCTGAAGTTCCCGAATATTACCAGGCCAAGGATAGCGCTGAAGTAACTCCATAGCAGAGGAAGTAAAGCTGCTAAACTCCTTTCTATACTTTTGACTGTATTGCTTTAGGAAGTGATTAGCTAATTGTGGTATATCATCCTGTCTTTCTCTCAAAGGCGGAAGGAAAATTTCAACTGTATTGATCCGGTACAGCAAATCCTGTCTGAAAGTATTCTCCATGACCATTTCATGCACATGCATATTGGTAGCACAAATGAGACGGATATCAACTGGAATGGCCTTGTTGGTTCCAATTCTAGTCACCTCTCTTTTTTGCAATACAGTCAATAATTTAGACTGAAGGGGCATGGATAAATTCCCGATTTCATCCAGGAAAAGAGTGCCTTTATCCGCAATCTCGAATCTACCTGCTCTATCATCTTTTGCATCCGTAAATGCGCCCCTTTTGTGACCGAAAAGCTCGGATTCAAACAAGGTTTCTGTGATTGCTCCCATGTCTACTCCAACGAAGATTTCGTCCTTTCTCAGAGATCTTTCGTGAATGGCTCTGGCAATCAATTCTTTACCAGTACCGTTTTCGCCTAAGATCAAGACATTGGCATCAGTTTGTGCTACCTTATCTATGATGGAAAAGATGTTTTTCATCGAAGCACTGCTCCCGATGATATCTGTGTAAGGTTTTTTGAGATCGGACTGAAGCTGCTTTTGCTTTTTCTGAAGCTTGTCTACTTCATTGTAAGATTCTTTCAACCTAACCGCTGCAGAAAGTGTGGCCAAGAGTTTTTCATTTTGCCAGGGCTTCAAGATAAAATCCGTAGCACCTTCTTTGAGTGCCTGAACAGCCATTTCCACATCGCCAAATGCCGTGATTAAAATTACGACAGCTTTTGGGTCTATTTCTTTGATTTGACTTAGCCAGAAAAATCCCTCTTTTCCAGAAGTGGTGTCCTCCCGAAAATTCATGTCCAAAAGAATTACATCGTAGTTGTTATTATTGATCAAAAATGGAATTCTTCTCGGATCCTTTTCAATAGTCACTTCCTTTGCATGCTTTTTCAAAAGCATTTTGGCAGCAAATAATAAGTCCTCGTTATCGTCAATAATTAATATTTTGCCAAGATCTTGATTCTCCATGATTGTCTGTTTTGCCATGTAATAGGGGAAAATGATGCCAATACGCTTCTAAGCCTAATTTCAGCATTTTTCATTAAAAAGTGTTCGCAAGTGTACATATTTATAATGATTTCGGACACTATGCTTCGGAACTGTTCGGTTTTCCTTCCCCAACTATAATTTGTACCTTTGTCTTTTAACAAAAACAATAAATTATCATGCAAGCAAAAAAAGGTGACAATGTGCAAGTGCACTACACCGGAAAACTAGAAGACGGGAGTGTGTTTGATTCTTCAGTTCAGAGAGAGCCACTTGGCTTTACTGTAGGTGGAGGACAAATGATTCAAGGATTCGATGCGGCTGTTCACGGGATGGCTGTGGGTGATAAAAAAACTGTAACTATTCCTGCCGCTGAAGCTTATGGCGAGCGTAGAGATGATATGATGATTGATGTGCCAAAAACTCAGGTGCCTGCTGATATCAAACCGGAAATTGGAATGCAGTTAAGCCTACAGGGGCCTAACGGTCAACCAATGCCAGTGATTGTAACTCACGTAGATGAGGAGAAAATCACATTGGACGCGAACCATCAATTGGCTGGAAAAGATTTAATCTTTGATATTGAATTGGTGAAAATCGGATAATTATATCCCACCAAATCCAAAAAAATCCCCTTAGAGCTATTCTTTGGGGATTTTTTATTGCTTTTGTTTAAGTTCTTGTGGTACTCGGAAGACCTGAATCCTGTTTTTATGAGTCAAAGTCATAAATTCTTGTCCAATCTGTATACCTTCAAATTCAGCATTTGGTATTTGAACTGCCGGTCTTTTCTCTAAAGTCTGTAGGTTTAAAGTCCAAATAAAGCCATCTTCCAACCAAAGCAACTGTTCCTGAAAGTAGCAGAGTCTTTCCTGATTTTTTAAATCAAATTTCTTGATAAAATTCCCTTGATTATCAAAAACGTATACGCCCGAACTGGGAATATTCATGAAAAGGCGATTCTTAAATTCTCTGATTTCGGTGACAGATAAGCTTTCCGAATTGAGAATTAGGTTTAAAGGCTGGGAATCTAGTATGGTATTTCTCAGGTAGTCTAATCTCTTTAAGCTAAAATCAGATTCATCCCAAATCCATATCACATTGTTATTTCCTAAAGTTGCTGCTTTGGCTAAGGTGACGTTGACTTGCAAAAAACCATTTTCAGCCAAGGGATTTAAAAACCTATCTAGGATTCTATACTGCTGCAAGTCTGAAGAAAAGGTGAAAATATTCACAGTCCAAGCAGCTTCGAGTTGATGCAGTTGTCCCTGATGAGGAGGAGAAAAGTAATTTTTTTCTATTCCTTTCGAATCAAAAAGGAAAATATCTCCTTGAATATTGCTTGCAAAAATCTGATCCTTGGTATCAAAGGAAACCAAACTCAATTGATTGACTTCCCAATCGGCTATCGGGCTGGATAATACTGCCTCCTGAGCAAACAATCTCAGAGGTAATAGAAAAAAAACTATCCAGCAATATTTCATGGCTTACCCTATTTCAATGCAATTTCAGGAATTTAGCATGCTTTACTCAAAAACTAATATTCTGCAGGTGCTTTGAATTTTTTTAGCTCAGCCTTTCTACCGTCAAACTCAAGATAGGTGAACTGGCTGACCCATTCTCCTAAGTTGAAATATGTCGCATGATCGCCAACTTCTAGTTCTAAAGGAAGATGCCTATGTCCAAAGATGTAAAGATCATGATGTCTCTTGGATTCCAAGTCTTTGCAGTATTGCCAAAGCCATTCTTCTTCTCCCAAAAACCGATCTTCCCCTTTTTCAGAATTGGTTATCCTGCTTTTTCCTGACCAGGCTTTTGCAAGCTTGATTCCCAGATCAGGATGAATCCATCTAAAGAGCCATTGTGCAACAGGATTGACAAATATCTTTTTTAAGAATTTATACGAATGATCTCCCGGTCCCAATCCATCACCATGACCTACCAATAGGGTCTTATCATTGACCATGAGCTCAATGGGGTGATGATAAACGGGGATTCCAAGTTCCTCCGTAAAATAGTCCTTCATCCATAAGTCATGATTCCCTGTGAAAAACAGGATAGGTATTCCAGCTTCTCTCAGTTGTTGGATTTTTGAAATGAAGGGGATAAAGCCTTTGGGAACGACTTCTTTGTACTCGAACCAAAAATCAAAAATATCACCTACCAGAAAAATAGCAGCAGCATCTGATTGAATGGAATCAAGCCATTGAATAATCTTTTTTTCACGGCTTTTGCTTGCTTCAGAAGACGGTGCTCCCAAATGAAAATCAGAGGCGAAATAGATTTTTTTCTCTTTTAGGGAAAAATTCTGCAGATGGGAAAACATTCGGAAAGATAGATTTCAGAAACAAAAATAAAAAGCCCCGTCTAAAACGGGGCTTTTGTTGGAAATCATTTTTCAGTTTTTGTATCCGTTTCGGAAACTGTGACTGAATCTGTTTCATTTGATTCTTTTTCCTCTGATTCTTTTTCCTCCGATTCAGAAGCTTTGACTTTAGGTTCGGAATCTTTGCTTTCAGGAGCTACCACATCTTTTTTATTGGTGTAAGCCTGATAGGTAGTTTCTTTGGCAAATGGTCTCTTTCCGATTAGTTTTTCAAGATCAGACTGGAATAAGATTTCCTTTTCCAAAAGTTCTTTAGCCAAAGTCTCCAATTCGCCTTTCTTCTCTCTCAATAATTCCAAAGTACGCTGATAAGCAAATTCAATCAGTTTGTGCACTTCCTGATCAATCATCTCAGCAGTAGCTTCAGAATAAGGTTTAGTCATTTTATAGCCATCACTCTTGCTATCGTAGAATGAAATATTTCCTAATTTCTCATTCATTCCATAAACTGAAACGATAGAATAAGCCATTTTGGTGATTCTCTCCAAATCGCTCAAAGCTCCAGTAGAGATCTTTCCGAATATGATTTCTTCTGCAGCTCTACCTCCCAAAGTCATACACATCTCATCAATGAGTTGCTCGGTTTGGTATAGGAACTGCTCCTTAGGAAGGTATTGTGCATAGCCTAAAGCAGCTACACCTCTTGGAACGATACTTACCTTCACCAATGGGTCTGCATGCTCTAAGAACCAGCCTGCAACAGCATGACCAGCCTCGTGATATGCCACAATTTTCTTCTCTTCCGGAGAGATAATTTTATTCTTTTTCTCCAAACCGCCGATTACACGATCCACTGCATCCTGGAAATCCTGCATGTCTACTGCAGTTTTATTCCTTCTTGCGGCGATCAAGGCAGCCTCATTACAAACGTTGGCGATTTCTGCTCCGGCAAAGCCCGGAGTCTGAGCAGCCAGTTTTTTAGGATCCACATCATCGGATGTTTTGATAGGCTTCAGGTGAACTTTGAAAATCGCCTCTCTACCTACAATATCCGGCTTATCAATGGAGATTTGTCTGTCAAATCGTCCAGGTCTCAATAAGGCGCTATCCAATACATCCGGTCTGTTGGTTGCTGCCACAACGATTACTCCTGTGTCAGTTCCAAAACCATCCATCTCCACCAATAGGGAGTTCAAGGTATTTTCTCGCTCGTCATTCGAACCTGGCATTTGACCCTTTCCTCTGGATCTACCGATTGCGTCGATTTCATCTATGAAAATGATACATGGTGCCTTTTCTTTGGCTTGCTTAAATAAGTCTCTAACTCTAGCTGCACCCACACCGACGAACATTTCGACAAAGTCAGAACCAGACAATGTAAAGAAAGGAACACCAGCCTCACCTGCTACGGCTTTTGCTAATAATGTCTTACCGGTTCCAGGAGGTCCTACCAATAAAGCACCTTTAGGAATCTTACCCCCGAGTTTGGTGAATTTGGAAGGGTTTTTTAGAAATTCTACAATCTCCTGAACCTCTTCTTTGGCCTCATCCAGTCCTGCCACATTATCAAATGTGATTTTGACTTTATTCTCTGCATCAAAAAGTTGTGCTTTGGATTTTCCAACATTGAAAATCTGTCCACCCGGTCCTGATGGTCCAGCCATTCTTCGCATCATAAACCAGAAGAAAACGAATAAAAGAATGAGAAAGCCGAAGCTTCCAAACCAACTACTCCAGTTCTCTTCCGTAGTGACTGAGTATCCAATTCGCTCCTCGTCCGGTCTCTGCTCTTCCATGGCACCAAAGTCAGTAGCAAACTTATCCCAAGAAACAACCTGTAGGGAATAATGAGGCCCGTTTGGATTGAAAAAAGTGGAATTCGATTCTAGTTCACCTTTATATTTTTCTTTAGACAAAGCGGCTGGCTTCAGGGTAATATCTACTCTGTCCATATTTTTGACGATCATGACCTTGGCTACGTCACCAGCCGTGTACATGTCTTCAAAACGCTTTTGAGTGATGTCCACCATAGCACCTCTTTGATTGATCCAAGTAAGTCCAATCAGCACCATGACTGCCACCACAATTAACCAAAGCTGAAAGTTTGGCTTCTGAGGCGGTTTGGGGACAAATTTTTTGCTTTTATTATTTTCGCTCATTGATTGATAAGTAATTCTCTAAACTTAAGGTAAAACGGTTTGATCTGGTTAAAGTTTGAGGGATTTTAACCAACTCGGGTAACTTTCGCATCTCCCCATAATTCCTCCAGACCATAATACTCTCTTTTGTCCTTCAGAAATATGTGAGCTACTACGTCCACATAGTCCATCAAAATCCATTGTTTACCACTTTTGCCTTCCACTCTGAAAGGGCTGGATTCTCCCGCTTTGAAAGCCATTTCTTCGATAGAATCGGAAATTGCCTCGATTTGAGTGTCTGAGTTGCCGGAGCAAATCACAAAAAAATCGCTTACGGTATTCTTAATTTTTCTTAGATCCATCACCACGATATTGGAGGCCTTTTTTTCCTCCATACCTTTGACGATGATTTTGCTCAGCTGTTCTGCTGTCATATTTATATTTTAATTTTGCAATGCCTGTAAATCTAATCGGTATCAGGCAAACCAAAAACATATGTATAAAATTCTTGCCAATACCATTTTTTTGGGAAAAGATGTTCATTTCCTGTCAGACTGTCACTCAACCAATGACATTGCATTCCAATTAGTCAGGGAAGGCAAAGCCAAAGAAGGGAGTATAGTCATCTGTGAAAACCAAACACAAGGGAAAGGACAAAGGGGAAATATCTGGAAGGTGGAGCCGGGTAAAAACCTGACTTTTTCTCTCGTTTTATGCCCAAATTTTATGGATGTTTCGGAACAATTTTTTCTAAATATGGCTGTTTCAAATGGGATTAGGCAAGTTTTAAGTGAGTATTTGCCTCTTATTCAAATCAAATGGCCCAACGACTTCATTGTACCTGGAGAAGGTAAAATAGGAGGGATGTTGATTGAAAACTCTTATAGTGGAAAAGGATGGGAGTTTGCAGTGGTTGGGGTAGGTTTGAATATCAATCAATTGAACTTTGATATATCTGGCCCTAGCTCCTTGAGAAAAATTACGGGGTCAGAATTTAATCTGGAGGAGATTTTTAGGCTATTGATCACTCAAATAGAGCAGTCTTACATAGCCTTAAAAAAGAGAAAGTGGGCTGAATTGAAAACAGAATATTTAAACCATCTGTTTCTATTTCAAGAGAAAGCAGTTTTCAACCATAAAAATGACTCTTTCTCAGGAAAAATTGTCAATGTGCGGCCAAACGGGCAGTTGGAAATGGAGTTGGAAAATGGTGAAAATCAATATTTTGATTTCAAAGAAATTCAATTTCCGGTTTATCATACCTAATTTTAATTTCCGGGTTTTAAGCGGTACCTTTGCAAAAGTTTTTGAAAACGTCTTGTATTAAATAACTATATCACTATGTCAGAAATTAAGTCTGAAAAATTTATTCAGTATAAAGTAAAAGACATTTCTCTTGCCGATTGGGGGAGAAAAGAGATCAAATTAGCGGAAGCTGAAATGCCTGGTTTGATGGCATTGAGAGAAGAATTCGGTGCTTCCCAGCCATTGAAAGGAGCTAGAATTGCAGGTTGTCTTCACATGACAATCCAAACCGCTGTCTTGATCGAGACTTTGGTTGCTCTAGGAGCTGAAGTTACTTGGTCTTCTTGTAACATTTTTTCTACTCAGGATCATGCTGCAGCGGCAATCGCAGCGGCTGGAATCCAAGTTTATGCTTGGAAAGGAATGACTGCTGAGGAATTCGATTGGTGTATCGAGCAGACTCTTTTCTTCGGAGAAGATCGACAGCCATTGAATATGATCTTAGATGATGGAGGCGATTTGACCAACATGGTGTTGGATCAATATCCTGAGCTAGTAGCTGGTATCAGAGGTCTATCTGAAGAAACCACTACAGGTGTTCACAGATTGTATGAAAGAATGAAGAATGGTACTCTTCCAATGCCTGCGATCAATGTCAATGACTCTGTTACTAAGTCTAAATTTGATAACAAATATGGCTGTAAGGAATCATTGGTAGATGCTATCAGAAGAGCAACTGATGTGATGATGGCTGGAAAAGTAGCTGTTGTTGCTGGATACGGAGACGTAGGAAAAGGTTCTGCTGCTTCTTTGAGAGGTGCTGGAGCAAGAGTTATTGTAACTGAAATCGACCCGATCTGTGCGCTTCAGGCTGCTATGGATGGTTATGCTGTGAAGAAAATGGTTGACGCTGTGAAAGAAGCAGATATCGTTGTAACAGCTACCGGTAACAAGGATATTATCACGGGCGAGCACTTCAAAGCAATGAAGGATAAGGCTATCGTTTGTAACATTGGCCACTTCGATAATGAGATCGACATGGCTTGGATGAATAAAAACTATGGTCACACAAAAAATGTGATCAAGCCTCAGGTAGACCTTTATGATTTGGATGGAAAAGAATTGATCATTTTGGCTGAAGGCCGATTGGTGAATTTGGGATGTGCTACTGGACACCCTTCTTTTGTGATGTCCAATTCTTTCACAAACCAAACCTTAGCTCAGTTGGAGCTTTGGGAAAAGCATGAAGAATATAAGCCTGGTGTTTATGTGCTTCCTAAGCATTTGGATGAGAAAGTAGCTGCATTGCACCTTTCCAAATTGGGTGTTGAACTCGATACTCTTTCTGAAGATCAAGCCAAATATATTGGTGTTGAAGTAGAAGGGCCATTCAAGCCTGAATACTATAGATATTAATTCGTTAAGAATTAAAGTATCAAAGCCCCGAAGTGATTCGGGGCTTTTTTTATGGATTGAGAAGTAATTTTCTTCCGTCGGAGAGCTGAGCAAAGGCATCTACTTTGCAACTGTCTTTTGCCACATATTCCAAAGAGTGAAGAACTGATTTGCCGGGTTCTCTACTGATTCTCCAAGATTCTTTTCCAGCACGGGGATAAACTTTTCCTGACCTGATACAGGTCGCTTCCAATTTTCTAGGAGAATCCACAAACAGTTGGATAGATCGACCTACGGGGTTTATTCCTGTAACTTCCCCCGTACTATTGATGGTATTGATTCCAAAAAGTGTCCTTGAAATTTGATGAGTTAAGTTTCCATTGATGGTTGTTCCTGCTTCATTTTTTGAAATAATTCTGAGACCTTCAAAGGATTCTTGAATTTCTATTAAACTTTTGGGAGTAAAGGTCCTGATTCCCTGAATTTTAAACTCTCCAAACTGATAATCCTGATAAGTTAGTGTCCAGCTTGAGCTAGGTGAATTGAGTCCGTATTGAAGAATGATTTTCCCTTTTCGCTCTACTTGATTTTTGATTTCACAAGCGACTTTTGTGTCGAAGTTGAGGGTAACAGTTCTGGTGGATTCAGTGAAAGTAACTGTTGGACACCCTGGAATAATCGTATTGGGAGACTGGTAATCTCCATATCGCAGGATAGCAAAAAAAAGAGACTCGCTGATATTGAGGGAATTATCTAGTAATTGCCTCGCTTCCACTGGAAGATTGGTTTGGATAGTTCTATCCACATCATCCTGACAGGAGCTTAATCCAATACTTGCAAATAACGCCCAGAAAAGAATTCGTTTCATCAGTTTATTATTTGTTTTTAAGCTTTAGCCTATTTTCATAGCTTGAGATACTTTCTGATTCTTAAACTAGAAAATGATCAAAGGCTCAGTCAAACTTTTTAAATCATCTTAAAATTTAATTCGCATCGGCCTTAATATTCTTTCAATTACCAGGCCGAGTCTTTATCTTGGAGAAAGATAAATCCAAAATTTCTATGATTTTAAACGAAGGCATGCTCAAGGAAGGGGCATTAAAAGGTAAAAATATTTTGATCACAGGAGGGGGTACCGGATTGGGACGCTCTATGGGTGAGTATTTTTTGGAACTAGGAGCAAATCTCATTATCACCTCAAGAAAACTGGATGTTTTAAATGCAACAGCTGAGGAGATGATGAAGGAGAAAGGAGGGAAGGTTCTTCCGCTAGCCTGTGACGTCAGGGAAATTGATCAGGTGGAGAAAATGTGGGAAGATGCTACCAAAGAGTTTGGGCAAATCCATGTAGTATTAAATAATGCCGCGGGTAATTTTATCAGTCCAACGGAGCGGCTTTCCACCAATGCTTTCAATACGGTTTTGGATATAGTTCTTAAAGGTACATCACAAGTCACTTTAACTGCAGGAAAGGACTGGATCGCCAAAAAGCAGAATGGAACATTTTTGAATATTGTAACCACCTATGCATGGACTGGATCAGGTTACGTGGTGCCTTCAGCAGCTGCCAAAGCCGGAGTATTGGCTATGACAAGGTCTTTGGCCGTAGAGTGGGCCAAGTATGGAATCAGATCCAATGCTATTGCCCCGGGACCATTTCCTACAGAGGGTGCATGGAGTAGACTTCTTCCAGGGGATTTGGTGAAAAAGTTTGATCCTGCCAAGAAAGTGCCGGTGGGAAGAGTTGGAGAACATCAGGAACTGGCAAATTTGGCTGCTTATCTAGTTTCAGATTTTAGCTCCTTTGTCAATGGAGAAGTAATGACCATAGATGGTGGAGAATGGTTGAAAGGAGCTGGAGAATTTAATAATCTGGATCAGATTCCTCAAGAAATGTGGGATATGCTTGAAGCGAGTAGAGGAAAAAAAGCATGAGCCCCAAAGTGATTTGGGGCTACCTCAAAGCAAAATGGAAAATAAGGAATCTCTAATCCAAGTCTAAAGAGGAAGAGATTCCCTCTTTTTCAAATGTTTTGTTTTGATTGACGGACTCTTTGATACTTTTCTTTAATGCTTGATCGAGCTTCTGAGTCTCTTTCTTGATGATTTCGACAATTCTTTTGGACTCAATGGATTGTTGCTCTATGTCCAACACATCTAATAGCCCCATGATGTTGGCCACTTTAGCTCTTAGGGTGTGAGATTGCTGAAATGCCAAGTCCTTGAGGAAATAATGGTGCTCTTTTAACCAAAGCTCTTGCTTTTTCTTTTCTGTAATATCCAAAATTACTCCCTGAACTTTCTTAGGAAGATGCTCTTTGGTCCACTGAATAGTCCGACCAAAAGCCATGATCCAGATAGTTTGATTTCTTTTGGAAATCAACCTGAATTCCCGTTTGAAAGGGATGTTACCAAAACTTTTGAAATGCTTGGTTAAATCAATGGTTAACTGTTTGAAATCTTCCGGATGAATGTGTTTTTCCCATGAGATTTTTTCAGATGACAAAATTTCTTCTTCTGAATATCCCAGCGTTTGAGCTAGTCCTGAAGAGATGGTATTTGATTTTTCAAAAGGGTTGAACTCCCAAAATCCCAATAGTCTATCTTCAAGGATAGTATCCATGATTTCATTGGCGGAGTCCTCACTGTCCATGAAATCACCCAAACCGATGTTATATGGTTTTTGAGTTTCAATTGGATGCCCTATTCCAAGACAGGTTCCTATCTCTGAGCTTAAAAAGAAAAATTCCCATTTGGTCTTAATTAAATTCCCTGATGGGTAAGAGATTTTCTGAAGATCCACCACAAAAGATTGATGGTGGTTTTGCCATGCTTTTAAGCGGTTATTTTCATATTTTACCCAATCAGAAGAAAGAAAGCAGTCTGCAAATTGAATGGGTCTGTCTTTTTTCTCGAAAAGCGATGGGGTAGGTCCCAGTCCTGAATCTGAATTCAATACAATCCCATTTTTATCCAAGGTTACTTGCATCAAGTAATCTGACCTTATGGCAAATTGAGCCAAGTAGTGGATGGATTTGGGGTGATTCATTTTCAAAAATACATAAAAAACAAATCAAATTACATAAAATATATTATAAAATACATTAAAAAGTATATGAAATGAATAATTCTGCAATGAATTTAAATAGAACTGAGTTTGGAGATCCTCAAAACAGCGGAAATGTGATTTCCGAAAATGAGGCATTTGAACTTTTGCATGCATGGGTAGAAAATGAAAAACTAATTGCTCATATGAGGCAGGTAGGACATTTGATGCGCTCTTATGCAAAAGAAAAAGCCTATTCAGAGGATGTTCAGCATAAATGGTTTTTGGCTGGATTACTCCATGATGCGGACTGGGAAAAGTGGCCCGAAACGCATTGTAATAAGATTGTGGAGGAATTAGAGGATAGAAATATTGATCCTGAAATCATCAGAGCTATTGCATCCCATGGTCCTAAATACTTTGGTGTAGATCCAAAAACAGAAATGGATAAAATGCTCTATGCCTTTGATGAATTGAGTGGTTTGATTCATGCTTACTCCCTGATGAGACCCAATGGCTATGAAGGAATGGAAGTCAAAGGAGTGAAAAAGCGACTCAAGGATAAAACTTTCGCAGCACAGGTAAGTAGAGAAGATATTGCTGATGCTTGTGAGCGAGCTGAGATTTCATTGGATGATTTAATCCAATTTATTGTAAGGCATCAAATTGATGCTCTTTCTTAAATAAAAAAATAAATCCCCCAGAGGCAGGCTTTGGGGGATTTGTAAGAGAGTTTTTAATCTTCTTCCTCAGCTTCTTGTTCCAGAGGTTTGAAATTTCCCGGAGGCAAAGCCAGTTCCTCATCTTTTTCGTAAGGGAAGACTTCTACAATTGGGCTTTCAGTGATGTCAGGCACTCGGAAACTTACCAGCATATTGCTGAGACTTTCCTGAATTCTATCGAATGCTTGTTTGACATCTTCGGCAGTGACTATCATGTATTGTGTCACCTTTTTTTCTTTGCCACTTTCTCCATCTGCTACCAAGTAGGTGATTTTGCATTTGTGCCATAGATCTGCATCCTCGTAGAAGAACACATCCACTATATTACTCTTGCTAATTCCAGTCACCTGAAAGTCTCCACGAATCTGAGAGCCAAGTCTATCGTATAAAATTGCTTCAGCTTCAGTAAAAGACACTGCATCTACCAAGTACTGCTCGGATATATTTTTGAGCAAGCCCTGCTCATTTTCTTTTGCATATTTTACTTTGCACAAAAACCAAGTTCTCATATCATTCTAATTTGAGCCTGAAGGTAAAAGTTATAGATCGAAAGGCCATATTCGGAAAGGAGAAAATAAATGGCTTTGAGAAAGTAGAATTTTAATACATTGATATTCAATAGGCTGAGTTTTAATTTTTTTCCCTTTTAAGAAAAAACGTATCTTTTATCAGTCATATGAAAGATAAATTCTGGAATAGTCTTCCCATCCAACTTTTCTTGTTGCACCTCAAGAAAAATCTGGCCTTAATCCTGGTTTGGGTCCTGCTATTGGCAATTACCTTTGAAGGTTTTGGAGTGGTATTGGGTATCCCGTTTTTATTCTTGGATCCAGAATACTTGCATGAGGTTTCTTGGTTGAGCTTTATGTTGATGGGGATTGGATTTGCAGTCTTTACCATGGCCTATCACATGACAACATATATTATTGATAGCCGGGAGTTTCCTTTTTTAGCAGTTATCAATAAGCCTTTTATTCATTTCTGCGTCAATAATTCCATTGTTCCCACCATTTTCTATGCCTGCTATTGCTTTAGGTTTGTGGAGTTCCAACTTCAGAATAATCTTCAAACAGAATGGCAGGTTGCCGGGTATTTTGGTGGTTTTACCTTAGGAAGTATCCTTTCCTATAGTTTGATTTTCGGATACATTGCCTTTACCAATAAAGATTTTTTTATTCTGTTCGCCGGTTCAGTGGATAAGCGCTTGAGAAAGGTAAGACTTACCCGTGCAAATGTCCTGAGTAGATATAAAGACCTTAAATCCAAAAAAGGTCAAGTACACTATTATCTCAATCTCAAATTAAGACTGGTTCCTGTACGACCGGATATTGCAAGGTTTGAAAGTGGGAAATTACTAAGGGTATTTGATCAGAATCATCTCAATCTATTTCTGATTCAGATTTTTCTAATAATCTTCGTTTTATTCTTAGGCTTTTTCAAAGAAGAACCCATACTTCAATTACCTGCAGCCACGTCAGCAACTTTGTTACTTGCAATTTTGGTGATGTTGGTAGGAGCGGTCAGTTTTTGGCTGAGGAGTTGGGCTACAGTAATTGTTTTTTCAGTTATTTTATTAGTCAATTATTTCTCAAACTTTCCTTTCCTAAATCGACCTCATGAAGCTTTTGGGATGAATTATCAGACAGAAAAAGCTTCCTACACGCTGGATAAACTCAATGAAATCCTGCATCCAGACACGGTTCTAAAAGATAGGCTTAACACAGAAAAAATCCTTGATAATTGGAAAGGAAAACTAGTAGAAGAAAAACCAAAAATGGTTTTGATTGCTGCTAGCGGTGGAGGTCAGCGAGCTGCACTTTGGACATTATCAGTCTTGCAAAATTTATATGCTATCAATGATGGTGAAGTAATTAAACATACAGAGTTATTCACAGGTGCTTCTGGCGGGGTTCTAGGAGAGGCTTTTTTCAGAGAAATTTACCTCAGGTCCTTGGACGATCCTTCCGTCAACCCCACAGATTCTTTGTATCTGGATCAAATGTCAGCTGATAACCTCAACCCAATTATCTTTTCCTTACTAGTCAATGATCTTTTGATCAGAAATCAATATTTCAAATATAATGATAGGCGTTATCTGAAGGATAGGGGGTATGCTTTTGAAAATCAGTTGAATATCAATACTGATGGCATCATGGATAAACCGCTGCATGCCTATAAGGAACCCGAAGAAAGTGGAAAAATCCCTCTCTTACCAGTCACTTCCCTGATTACCAATGATGGAAGAAAGCTAGTTATTTCTCCTCATTCCATGTCTTATTTGGGTACTTCCATGATGGGCAAGTTGGGTTTGGATGAGAAAAAACAAAGCATAGATTTCTTGCGATTTTTCAGAGAGCAGGATGCAGAAGACATACGCTTTCTTTCTGCATTGAGAATGAGCGCTACCTTTCCCTTTATTACTCCCAATGTGCAATTGCCTTCTGAGCCTGTTATGGAGACAATGGATACAGGATTATCAGATAACTTTGGGGTTCAGGATGCCTTGAGATTTACTTATGTTTTTCAAAAATGGATTGCTGAAAATACCTCTGGTGTAGTATTGATTACAATCAGGGATTCAGAAAAATCAACCGAGATTCCAGAAAGTCCTGTCCCTCGAATTTTTGAGAAGGTATTTAACCCATTGAAAAATATTTACTCCAACTGGGACAATGTTCAAACCATTCAAAATGAGGTTCTATTCAATTATATGGCAGAGTCTATGACTTTTCCATTGGAAAAAATTGAGTTTGAATATGCCCCGGAATTGGTTCAGGCCGAAGAACTCACAGGCAGTCAACAAACCATGCAAAGGGCTTCCCTGAACTGGAGACTAACTGCGAGAGAGAAGCAATCCATTTTGTTAAGTATTTACTCTCCAAAAAATCAGAATTCACTTCAGCGTGTCAGTGAGATTTTCTCTAAAAAATAAAAAGGAGTTTTTAGCTCCTTTTTTGCTTTCAAATCAATAGGCTAAGCCTAATTTTTTATAAATAAAATGCATTAACCAAGCGGGGCCTATCATTAGAAATTGAACATCTTTCAGAAAAGATGGCTTTTTTCCTTCTACTTTATGTCCATAAAACTGAAAAATCCAGGCGATAACGAATATACCCAAACTGATCATCCAGAGCTTGCCGGGGAATAAGATGTCTAGAAAGTTGGCCAAAGCCAGGCACAGAGCCGAGAAAAATAACATTCCTAATGATAGTGGTGCTGATAGTGTTACATAATAAACCAATACCAAGAAAAGGATAATGGTTGCCCAATTAGCAAAATTTCCCAATAATGGAAGGTACTCGGGAAGGGGACCCTCAGGTATGCTGAAAATCAACCCAACTATGCTGAAAAATATAGCCGGAACACAAATCCAGTGAATTAATTTATTGGTAGGATTCTGATGGCTAAGGCCATATTCATGCAGGAGTTCATCAATTTTTCTCATAGCTATTTGGGTTTTTCCTCATCTTTGATTTTAAATTACAAATTCTCTATTTCAAAATTTATAAACTGAACCAAAATGTTTAGCTATTGGGAGTCAAAAAACTTTTTTAATCATGATCTGATTGTGGTGGGGGCAGGATTTGTGGGCCTTTCTACTGCTATTCATTTCAAGCGTAAAAATCCGAAAGCCAGTGTTTTGATTTTGGAAAGAGGAATTTTTCCAGTTGGAGCCAGTACCAAAAATGCTGGTTTTGCATGTTTTGGGTCCCTAACAGAAATATTGGATGATTTTTGGAGTATGACCCAAGATGAGGTGGTGGAGTTGGTGAATAGAAGATATAAAGGACTTCAAAAGATCAGGAAAGAATTTGGGGATAAGGCCTTGGCGTATAAGCATAATGGAGGTTTTGAACTAATAGAAGAGGATCAGCTTGGGGCAGTTGAACAGATTCCTGAAATCAATCAACTTCTAGAAAAAAGCTTTGGAGGAAAAGTTTTCTCCAAGGTCAAGAAGTTTGAGAAAATGGGTTTCTCAGATAAAATCAAGATGGTGGTGAAAAATAAATTCGAAGGTGAGTTGGATCCTGCCAAATATCTGAGTTGCCTTTGGAACTTAGCTGGTGAATTGGGAGTCAAAATCGTAACTGGAGTAGAGGTACTGGAAATTGAAAAAGACACAGGAAGAATATTGGCTACCGATAAGTCTGAAAATCCATTTTTTGAATTTTTCGGAGGTCAGGTTGCTATTTGCTCCAATGCATTTACCAAAAAAATCTGGAAAGAGTCTGAAATGGAACCTGGAAGAGGCTTGGTGATGGTTTCTAAACCTTTAGAGTTTGAAATTCCTTGGAAGGGATGTTTTCATTTGGACAAGGGTTACGTGTATTTTAGGGCAGTAGATAGAAGACTCTTGCTGGGAGGCGCCAGAAATGTAGATTTTGAAGGAGAAAAAACAACCGAAAATAAAGTAAATCCCAAAATCAAGCAGCATTTGATAAAATTGGCAGAAGAGGTGATTTTTCCTGGAAAAACTATTGAATGGGATAGAGAATGGACAGGAATCATGGCTTTTGGAGCCAAAAAGTCTCCATTGATACAGCAAGTAGGACTTAAAACAGCAGCCGGGGTAAGACTTGGAGGAATGGGAGTAGCCTTAGGATGGCAGGCAGGAAAAGAACTTAGCGACCTTTTGAGAAAAGGGAATTGATTTTTTTTGGTTAGATTCAAGACTTCAATCACCAATTACTGATTAATGCAAGAGAATATTCGAGCTCCCAAAGTGCTGGATGCACTGATTCCACTCATTTTTTTGATAGTTCTGCTGGTTCTCAATATCCGTGTTTTTGGTACGGATGGACTGTCAGGTTCCAATCAAATTGTCTTGATTTTATCTGCTGGAGTTGCTGCCTTAGTAGCTATTTACAGACTTGGATTCCATTGGGAAACTTTGCAAGATGGCATGGTAAAAAGCATTAGCTCGGCCATGTCTAGTATTCTGATTTTGTTTCTTATTGGTGCACTAGCCGGTACTTGGCTGCTATCAGGAATTGTTCCTGCGATGATTTATTATGGTCTTCAGGTCCTAAATCCAACCATATTTTTATTTGCTGCCTGTATAGTCAGTGCTGTTGTTTCAGTTTCTACCGGGAGTTCCTGGACTACTGTTGCCACTGTAGGTGTAGCGCTTTTAGGAATTGGCAAGGCCCTGGGTTTTGAGGAAGGAATTATTGCGGGCGCCATTATATCTGGTGCTTATTTTGGTGATAAAATGTCGCCGCTTTCCGATACAACCAATCTTGCTCCAGCAATGGCTGGTACGGATTTATTTACCCATATCAAGCATATGGCCAAAACAACGGTTCCATCCATCACCATTACTTTTATTATTTTCATCATTATAGGCTTCAATTATGAAACAAATGGATCTGTCGATGATGTGAAGGCAATTTCTCAGGTAATTCAGGAAAACTTTAATATCAACGGCTGGTTATTCATCGTGCCCTTGGTGGTTTTGGTTTTAATCGTGAAAAAAGTACCTGCAATTCCTGCTCTATTGGTTGGAGCTCTACTAGGAGGAGTGTTTGCAATTATATTTCAACCTGAAATAATCGCCTTGATTGCTGATGAAGGTGGCTCGTACGCTTATTTGAGTTTTAAGGCAGTGATGATGTCGCTTTACGGAGAGATATCTGTTGTGACAAGTAATGATGTAGTGAATGAATTATTGGTGACCAGAGGAATGGGAGGGATGCTTAATACCATTTGGTTGATTATCTGTGCGATGATCTTTGGAGGTATTATGGAAGTAAGTGGCATGCTACGGGTTTTGGCTGAGGCTGTAATTCAGAAAGTTCATCGTGTAGGGTCTTTGATTGCTTCCACCGCCGCAACTTGTGTGTTCTTTAATATTACGACTTCAGATCAGTATTTGGCGATCTTGGTTCCGGGTAGAATGTATGCAGATGTGTATAAAAAGAGAGGATTGAAACCTGAAAACCTGAGCAGAACATTGGAGGATTCAGCAACAGTAACCTCTGTGTTGGTTCCATGGAATACTTGTGGAGCAACTCAGGCTTCGGTATTGGGAGTGGCAACATTAGTGTATGCTCCTTATTGTTTTTTCAACATTATTAGCCCATTTATGACCATTCTTTATGGGTATTTGAACATTGGTATTAATTATTACGAGGAGGAAGAAGTTTAGTGGCATGATTCCATTTCGGATTAGCAAAGATGAAGTAAACGCTCTTCCTTTAGGGCAGTTTGAAGGCGAAATTTACCTGATTGACCAGGCAGATGATGTGCAGGAGGTAGTCGATTTTCTCGAGGATCAACCTATGTTGGGTTTTGATACCGAGACCAAGCCATCCTTCAAAAAAGGTATCATCAATCAAGTTTCCCTATTGCAGCTTTCCACGCCAGAGCAGGCATTTCTATTTCGTTTGAATGAGGTGGGCTTTCCGGACTCGGTCAGAAATCTTTTGGAAAAGGAAAATATCGTCAAAATTGGTGCTGCTGTGCATGATGACATCAAAGCATTGGGCAAGTTGACTGATTCTTTTTATCCCAATTCATTTTTCGATTTGAACGATGAACTCAAGAAAGTGGGCTTTCACAATGTGGGGGTAAGAAATCTTTGCGCTATGGTCTTGGGAATGAGAATATCTAAATCAGAGCAGGTTTCGAATTGGGAAGCAGTGGAACTGACCGAGAGGCAACAGAGATATGCAGCTACAGATGCCTGGGCATGTTTGGAGATATTCAAAAAGCTAAGAAAGGATGGGTATTTGGACGCTTTATTCAAGTCCTAAAATTTCAATATCCTGACTATCCTCTAAAAATTCTAATACAGAGGGCCTGAGCTTTTCCCGAAATTCTAAAGTCATTTCGCAGTCTAATTCCATTTTTTGGTGTAAAATCTCCAAGTCCAATCTCTTGACCAGCTTCATCACTTCGTTCATAGCTGGATAGGGAAATTTGATTTGAACCTGCTCTTTTACAAGTTCTTCTATGATTTCATTTTCTTCTATAGCCAGACTGGCAGAGGTCTTATAAGCTTGGATCAACCCGCTTACTCCTAGTTTGGTTCCTCCAAAATACCGAACCACAACGATCAAAATATTGGTTAGATTGTTGGATCTTATTTGCCCAAGGATAGGATCTCCAGCGCTATGATTGGGTTCTCCATCGTCCGAGGCCCTGAAAATATCTCCATCACGCCCCAGTACATAGGCAAAACAATGGTGTCTGGCATCGTAGTACTTTTTTCTCAACTCAGCCTGTTGCTCTTTGATTTCCTCCTCGGTTTTAACAGGAAAAGCATAGTAATGGAATTTGCTGTTTTTATCCTTGTATAGCCCGGAGGAAATCTTGGCAATGGTCAAAAAACTGTCTTTTTCTAAATTCTCTTCCAAGGTTCTAAATTATTCGAGACTTCGAAATTAGAAAATTAATGCATTGTAATCCCTTTTCCCTTTGAATTGTCTTAATTTTAGATCTCTTGAACAGAGCAATGCAATTACATATCAATAAGGAAAAAGTACAAATTCTCGATTTAGGAGGAAAGGTGAACCTAGGGGGGCAATTGCATTTTTGGGAAAAAAACGACCTATTCCCAAAAGGAATTCAGCGATGCTTTTGGATTACTGCTGTTCCTGAAAATGAAAGTCGGGGTAATCATGCGCATTGGAAAGAGTCTCAGGTATTGGTAGCATTGCATGGGGTTATTCAGGTAGAAGTACATCAACCTGGGCAACAAGCTCAATCCTTTACATTGGATCAACCTGGGAAAGGGCTTTTCGTGCCACCTATGCATTGGGTAAAAACTTTATTTAGCACTGATGCAGTTTTACTTGGCATGTCTGATCGAGAGTTCTCTGAGTCTGATTACATTCGTGACCTAGCATATTTTGAAAGTCTTGGATCAGGATAGAACAAAGCATGTGATATTTCAGCGTGAGGCTGTACAAATTGAATCCAAAGATTATTTTTTGGCAGGAGAGGTATTAGCCGATTTTCTTGAAGCCTTCGATTTTACTATTTATAAAAAAGAAAAGCTAAAGGGTTGGATTTCATTCCGGATTACTCCTGATTACCATGCTATTTCCTTGCCTAAAGCTCCCATGGGTGGCTTTTGGCTTGAAAGAGGATTAGACTCTCAAGTGATTGAAGAGTTTATTGCCTACGTTTTGGAAGAGCTGAAGAGCCTTGGTGTTAAGCATGTCAAAATTATTCAAGCCCCCAAACCTTACTCAGAAGATGCAGACCTAATCAATTATCTTCTATATCATTCAGGATTTGTCCAAGAAAAGCTTCAGGCTCATCATTTTTTCTGTGGAACCAAAAGAATGAAAAAATTCATTCAGTCTGAGTCAAGCCCATTTTCAAAGAAGTTGAAGAATCAGAAATTAGAGCTTTGCATAAGTTCTATTCAAAACTTTAATTTCTTACAAGAGATTGTTTCTTGGAATAAAAGAAGAGGCTATCAAGTAAATTTGGAAGAGTCCCGACTGATTCAGCAAGTCTCAAGTTTCCCTGAAAGATATTTCTTGATTTCCTTAAAAAATGAAGGGATCGCCCAAGCACATTCTTTGGCTGTCAAACTGAGTAGCAATAGTATGTATTATTATCTCTCGGCTGTAGATCCCAATACTAAATTCAAGCATTTAGGCGACTTGCTTCTTTGGGGTCTATTTCAATTGGCTGTTGATGAAAAGGTGGAATTTATTGATCTTGGATCCTCGGAAACAGATTCAGGAGCCAATCATAGCCTGATGTTCTTTAAAGCAAAATTTTCAAATGATGTATTCAATAAAATAATCTGGATTAAGGACATATGAAGATGAGTAAATCTGGAAAAGTTGTCATCATTTGTATTGCTTACAACCATGAAGACTGGATCAAGGAGAGCTTAGAAAGCGTCGCCATGCAGGACTATTATAACAAAGAACTGCTGATTATAGATAATGGAAGTAAGGATCAAACCAAGAAGAAAATTCAGGAATGGGTAGCCCAATACACTGGTTTATTCCCTGTAAACACCTTATATCTTGATGAAAGTAAGCCTTATTGTGCCTTATTTAACAAGGTTCTTTTCCAAACAGATGCGGAATATGTGGTAGACCTGGCAGGAGATGATGTTTTTTATCCTGACCATATTTCCAACTCTATCCAGGAATTAGAAAAAGATCCCTATGCAGCCTTTGTATTTTCAGATGCCTATATTTTGGAGCCCGGAGGGGCCATACATACATTTTATAAAAGGAATAATTTTGGCGAACTCTCAGAAGTAATTGAATTGGGGATTATTTATGAGACGCTTTTACAAAGAAGTTTTATCTGTGCGCCTACGGTAGTATTCAATGCAGCTATTTTAAAAAAGGAGGGAGGCTATGATCCTGATCTCTATTATGAAGATTTTGACATCCAATTGAGATTAGCCAGAAAATATAATCTGGTGTTTTCTGATCATATAGGTGTATTGAAAAGAAAGTTATACAATTCCATGTCTGGAAATCAATACCAGCGCTATGGTTCTAAGATGTTGCCCAGCACTTTGAAAGTTTGTGAAAAAGCTTTGGAAATGAATAGGACTCCATCTGAAAATAAAGCTTTGGGAAAAAGATTGCAGTATGAATTGAAACACGCCCTCTGGTCAGGAAACTTCCAAGTAGCAGAAGGTCTTGTTCAATTGGGTGAAAAGACAGGACTAAAGACGCCTATTTTCAGTATCTACAAGCTTTGGACAAAAGTAAAATTAGATCTTTCCTGGCTGTACGTTAGGGCAACCTAGCCTACAATTACTTGGGTGAGCTGTTGATCCTTGAAATACTTTTGACCGATTTTCAGGATATCCTCTGCCGTAAATTTCTTCAAGAAGCTTAATTTTTGTTGGTAAAAATCTAAGTCTAGGCTGGAGTGATGAACTGCTCTAAACCTATCCATCAAATCAAAAGCAGAACTGAATCTAGAAAGCATTTGTCCGATTTGGTAGTTTCGTACAATCTCCAATTCATCCTGATCCAATGGCTCCCGACACAATAATTGCACTTCGTGTTCGATTTCCCGGATCACCTCATCGGTGAATGCCTTCTGTACATCCGCTGCAATTACAAAGTAATTGATATCTCCAATTTCAGCGAGACTGGAATAAATCCCATAAGTATGACCCTTGTCTTCCCGGATATTTTTGATCAGTCTTGATCCGAAATATCCCCCCAAAATGGTGTTGAAAACTGACAAAGGAATAAAATCGGGATGCGTTTTTGGGATCGAAAATTTTCCAACCCGGATACTGCTCTGTACAGCACTTTCTCTGATTTCATGAAAACTGTCAATCGGTTCAGGTTGAGGTAGTAAAACGGGTTCCAATCCTTTTCTATTCGGAATTTGCTCCAAGAACTCTATTAACTTTTCCCATTCTGAACTCGAGAAGTTTCCGGTAACAAATATTTCCAAGTTCTGCCAAAGAAGCTGTGAGGAATAGAAGTAAAGTTGCTCTTGCTTGATTTCATCTACATGTTCGAAATAAATCTCCACTCCATAAGGGTGGTTTTTTCCGAAAAGTGATTGCCTAAACAATTGACTAGCTCGGGATGCAGTTTTTTCTTTCTCCAGTTGAATACTCAATCTTCTCTGAGATTTTCTTTTTGCCAGCATTTCCAAAGGGAAAGTTGGAGTCTCTATCATTTCCAAGAAAAGAGGAAGTATTTCGAAAATATGGAGTTTAGTGCTCAAGATGCTCATACCTTCATGCCCGAAAGTAAGAATAGGAGAGATCTCACTGGCATGAAAATCCAAAAAGTTAGCGATTTGTTCAGCATCTCTTTTTTGAGTGCCTTCAGCCAACATTTGAAGTGTAAAGGAAGGCAACAATGTTTGAGAAAGGGGAAGATTTGCTCTCTGTCCTTTACCAATTACTTCGATTTTCACCGCATCCAAATTAGGCGTAGGCATATGAAAAACATTGGCTCCTGATTGGAGAATGTGTTTTTCAGGCTCTATCAAATCAAAATCATCCGGAATTCTAAACTCCGGAGCAAGACTTCTGTCTAGCATCACAAATTAATTGTTGGGAATAGTGTAAAGTAGAGAGAATCTTAACGTCTCTGCCAATGGATGGTTTTGAGTCTGTGGGACTAAATACGAAAAATCAAAGCCGAGTTTATTCAAGTCAAATCCAACCCCCATGGTGAAATATCTTCTTCCTCCTTTAGTTGGATTTTCATAAAAATACCCTGTACGAAGAGAAAACTTATCATTATAAGTGTATTCAGCACCGAAAGAAACGGTTACTTCCTGCATTTCTTCGGAAAAACCATCTGGAGCATCTGCAAAGGATCCAAACATTCCTGAGATCAAAGCCCTATTTGGGTCTTTACCTCTGGAAATGATCAGATTTCCATTCTCATCAGTGGCTAGAGAACCGTCTGGATTGGTTTGATATACAGGCGGAGTAGGTACTAAAAGCTTGTTGAAATCCAATGCGAATGTGATTGAATTCATTTCGTTAATATCTATGCTGTATGCCGTACCAATTCTCAAGTTGGTAGGGATATAATCTAGATCATCTGCACTGTTATAGGTGATTTTAGGACCAATATTGGAAATGTTAACTCCCCATGACCAAGTGCCTTCTTTAGAGCCTGCAAGAATAGGCTTGCTGTAGTATAAACCTACATCAGTTCCAACGCTGACTCCAGGCCTACTTTCACTGCCTCCAACTGAAGATATACTGCCAGATAGATTGGAATGAATAAATCGAGCTGAAATACCCAAACCCAAATTGGCAGAAAGTTTTCTTGAGTAAGTTGCGCCTAAAGCAATATCTCTTGGGTTAAATTCACCTAGCTCATTTCCTCTTCCATCAGTCAACTGGATGTCACCCATGTTGAAATAGCGAAGGTCAAATCCGAATGCTGAGTTTTCATCAATTTTAAAAAAACCGGTTAGATAGCTCAAGGACATATCATTCACCAATTTACCCAGCCAAGGAGAATAAGAGAGTGAAAAACCCATTTGATCTTCTACGAAGGCAAGTTTACCACTATTCCAGTGAGCTGAATTAGCATCAGGACGCGTTGCTACACCCACATCCCCCATAGCAGAATGTCGGGAATCCGGAGCAAAATTTAAAAATGGAACTGCTGTAGTAATCACTCTCCGATCTGGGTCTTGGCCGGAAATGACAACAGAATTCTGTGCTTGAGCTGAATATCCCATTAACACGAACGCTCCCGCGAGTAATCCAATCTGCTTCCTAATGGCTTCTAATTTCATTCAATAACAATTTTACCGCTTGTAAAGTCCATAGAACCGTCAAGCTCTGACTGAAGCGTTACTCTGTAAATATAAGTTCCTTTTGCTGGATATTTGGTTTGATTTTGTAAAAAAATCCAAGTCAAATCCCCAATAATCTGTTTGGCTTCCACTAAACGCTGATTTTCTGCGAATAGTATCCTTCCTTCTAAATTTATTATTTCCAGCCTAACAAGCAGGTTTTCGCCTGCCCGATTATGCTTTATTTCAAAGTTAGTTAAAGTTTTAGCCGGATTCGGAAAAACTTTTTGATCCAAGATTTGAAGTTTGTTACTTCCTTCGACCAGCACCTCTATTATCTCAGTGCTTCCGTTCCCTGCCAAGTCAAAGGCTTTGATTTCTAGACTGTTTTTTCCTTCTTTCAATCCAGAAATTTCCATTACGACCTCTCCCTTTGTATAGCTACCAGATAGGCTATGAAAGAGCCTGTTTAGGGAAATCTCCTGCTCATCATTAATAACTAAGAGTAATTGCTTTCCTTCTCTTAATCCTGTTATGTCAATCCCCGAACTATCTGTAAAACTGAAATTTGCGGATAAAGTTGTAGATGCAAAACGAAATGGAGCTTGGGACTGATTTTCTAGCTGTATTTCTATTTGGGGTCCCTCTTCATCTTGAAGTTCATTCGCTTGCCCTCCGCTCTCCACTTTTTCAATCCCCCAGGCATCTGTCCCGCTTTCTTCATCTTTTGCGTAAATACGGAGATTACTGCTTTCGAAGTTTTCGGCCAAGAGGGGAGGCAGTAGTAATTTTCCCTGAATTTTACCATTTCTAACTTGTCCTTTCCCTTTGAAATAAATCAGACTTTCTTCCGGGAATTCAAGAGGAGAACTTTCATCTCCCAGCGTTTTGATTGCCTGCTGGGGACCTCTGTAGTCAATTTCAAACTCACCACTAAAGTCCGAAACCAGCTGCTGAGAAGAATTGATGATCTCTGCCTCATAGCTGACTTCCTGAAGGGGTGCTATTTGTTCTATGTCATTTCCTGCCTTATCCTTTAATGAAACAAGCCGGATAGAATGATTGGGTCTCGCCAGCCTCATACTGGGATCTCCAAGTAGTGAGAAATTTCTATTGAGAGCTCCATTCAAACTCTGATTTTTGGTGTTTTTGAAAATGGTACCCAAGTCTTGAAATTCCTCATTCTCTTTTCTAAAAACTTCTTGAATAAAGACTTGATTGAGAGAAAAATTAACACTGCTAAAAACCGGTCGGCCTGTAGTCAATAATCCGATTGCCCCTTTGCCTCTGGCAATTAAGAGTTCCTCAGCCGATGAACGCAAAAATGGACTATCATGCCTTCCAAATTCACAAGTAGCAGTAATCCAAAGTGGCAAATGCTTCATTTGAGGCCAGTTTGCGATATCTTCTACCCGAAAGACTTCTTCAGCAGTTAAGGTTGTTTCATTCCCATGCCCTATATAATTCAGAAATAAGGTTCCTTCGTCCAATGTTTTTTTCAGGGCTTCTTTGGCTTTGGGAGATCTTTGGGTAGTTCCATTTCTTACCTGCTCAAACCTGTCTAAGTAGATCTTATTTTGAAAATAAGCCGGATGATTCTGCTTGAGAAAACTAGCATGGGATTCCGCATCTCTCAAATGGATGTTGTTATCTGCATCATCCGCCATAAAAGAGATGTTTCTATGCCAGTCGCCTAACAGAGGCTGCGATTCATATTGGATGATTTTATTGATTAGCACAGAGGCCTCCTGGAGATTGATCACAGGTAACCTCCCAATTCCTATCTGCATAGGTTCATCTCCTTCACGGCTCTCCTCCCAGACTCCTTGCCCCATTTCCAATAGGCCGAAAAAATCATCAGAGCTATAGGTGGTCAATGGATTGAGGCTATTCCTACTACTGTAAGTGGGGACTAAATTCGGTCTTCCACCCAGTTTGGATTTGTAGTCAAAGGTACCCTTGCCTAGGAAAAGTACATTTTTTAAGTTGCCTCCTTTATGATAATGATAAGCTATAAAATCTCTAATGGCCACCACATCCCTATTTCCATATCCGAAGGAATCATAAATATCTTTGGTGATCACCACCTCTACCAAAACACCCATACTCAATTTATGAGTTCTGAGTCTTTCAGCTTCCGAGTAAAAGGCTTCGGATGTGATGATCAGTAATTCGGGCCAAAATGTATCAGCTCGAAGTTCGGATGAAATAGGACTAACCTTGTCAATCGAAGGAATTTCAGTTGAACTTGCTACGGCAATTTTTTTGGAGGTAATTGTTCGGGTTGAGCTGGAGGCAAAGGATTTGGGTTGGAAAAAATCACTGACATCCCAGACTAACAAGTTGGCATCAGAAATAGTGTAAGAAGATTCTTCTAAGGAAAAATAAACTCCCGATTTCAAATTGGAAGTGGAAAAAGGTACTCCGATTTGAATATGCTCGAAGTAGGCTCTTGCATTTGGATCTGAACTGGTTAATCCAAGTTCAATGGTTCTCAGCTCATTTCCTGCGGGCCTTAATTCGGATTTAAAAGCCTTTTCTCTGCCTTTGATTCCATAAGTTGTATTGGGAATGGGATCTATTTGTGTAGAGAAAAAGCTTTGTCCACTTTCAGATAATCTAAGCTCGGAGCTGGATAATGATTGGGCCATGATAACCCCATTTATTTTCCAAACCGCATTCGTATTGCCTGATTTCCTGATCGGAATAGATCGAATATTCCCGGTAGAAACTGGGGCTGAATACCAGGTTCTACCTGAATTGAGAAGATTATTTTCTTCTCCTTTGACAGCAGACCATTGATAAAGAGTAGAAGCTGAAACTTCTGAACTGCTGGCGGAAAGAGACTCTACTCGTTTAGGGCTTGTCTTTTTTCCTATCAAATAAGAAAGTGTGTCACGGTAAATATGATGCTGGTAAGAAGGATTATTTTCCGGATCAATAAAAAAACCATGTGGGCCTTGCAGATAGACTAGCAGTTCATTTCCTGCAAGTAACGTTGGGATTTCCCTTAGTGAAAGCGATTCATCGTTTAATTGCTGAGGTAAGGAGCCAGGATATCCATATATCGCCACTTCAGATAAATTTGCTGCTCCAATCTGAGTAAGGAGAGAAGGGTTTATTTTATAAATCCCTTCTTTAGTGACTTCAAATTTGAATAAAGGGCTTTGGGCAAAAAGTATTTGCGGTAAACTGCATACTAGCAGCTGGAAGAAAAAAAATATTCTGGAATTTAAATTCATTAAGTCTTCAACGCATTTTCCGCCAAGGAGAGTCCTAAGTATGCAAGAATAATGATCGGAATTCCTCCCAATCCAAGCCAAGCGATACAAATAATTCCCAATCCAATCAACACAAACCTAAATACATTATCCGAGAGCGAAAAGTTCTTGAATTTCAGGGCAATCAGTGGAATTTCACTCACTAATAAAATCGAAAACACCCATGCAATAATGATCAAAGTCCAGGGATTGGAAAGTGAGTTTTCTATCAAAAACCATTTCTTAGCTAGGTAGGGCAGAGTACTGATAAACAAAGCATTTGCCGGAGTAGGAAGTCCTATGAAGCGATCACTTTGTCTGGTGTCTATATTAAATTTTGCTAAGCGCATGGCTGACATCAAGGGAATGATCAAGGTCAGATATGGCAAGTAAGTGCTGTTGGTAGCCTCAGAAGTAAGTTGAAACAAAATGAAACCTGGCAATACTCCAAATGATACACAGTCCGCTAGGGAGTCTAATTGTTTTCCCAGTTCGCCTGAAACTTTTAATAAGCGAGCAGCAAACCCATCGAAAAAGTCGAAAACAGCGGATAAGACTATGAAATATGCACCGGAAAGGACATTTCCGTTTAAGACGAAGCTAATCCCAATCACTCCCGAAAGGAGATTCAAAAGGGTTAAGCCATTAGGAATATGATTCAAAAATTTCAATAGCTCGCGTTTTTGCCCACAAAAGGGTTGTAAATCTTTTCAAATTCTATGGAGGTTTCAGGTCCGTGACCTGGATATACGATGGTATCATCCGGCAGGCTGAAAAGCTCACTTTTAATTTTCTCCAAGAGTAAATCATGATCTCCTCCCGGAAGGTCGGTTCTTCCAATGCTTCCTCTAAAAAGTGTATCGCCTGCAATACAGATTTTGCTGGTAGGATGATAAAACACCACGTGACCGGGAGCATGTCCAGGAACGAATAATACTTGTAATTCTTCCTGTCCAACCGAAATTTCCTTTCCCGGACTCATATATCCATCTGGTTCAATTCCCCTGTAGGCAGGAAATCCGTAATTGGGTGCAAGAACCTTGGCCGAATTTAAAACAGGGATTTCATTTTCATGAATCAATAATGGAATGCTGTACGTTTGCTCAACCCACTCATTTCCCAAGACATGGTCTACATGGCAATGGGTATTTAGTAACAGTTCAGGTTTTAAATTCTCCTGAATAATAAAGTCATATAATTCTTTTTTCTCTTCAGGTTCGTAGCAGCCAGGATCTATAATGGCAGCGGAGCCTTTTTCATCATAGATGATATAGGTGTTTTCCTGAAAAGGATTGAATGTGAAGCGCTTAATTTTCAACATGGTTTTTGTATTTCCATTTGAAACAAATTAAGGAATAAAACCTTTATTTTGGGTTATGGAAATAGATTTTTTGCTCATAGGTCAAGGTTTAGCAGGTTCTGCATTAGGATATAGACTAAAGAAAGCCGGATTTAAAATCAAGCTTTTGGATCAGCCTGATTTAAATCAATCTACCAAAATTGCTGCCGGCCTATACAATCCCGTTACGGGGAGAAAAATGGTTAAAACATGGAATGCCGACCAGTTATTTCCAGAGATTGAACCTTTTTATCAGGAGTTGGAGCAGGTTACTAAAAAAAGCTTTCTTCGCCCAATCAATATCTACCGACCTTTCCTTTCTATAGAAGAACAGAATGAATGGATGGGAAATAGTGCAGATCCAGGTTTTTCCAAATACATCCAAAAAATATATCAAGAATCCCAGTCTGAATTTTTAAAGGATCCATACGGTGGGGTTTTGCTGAAAAATTCAGGTTGGCTGGATAGTAAAGCCTTCATGGAGGCCATGAGCGAATATTTTGGGGAGGACCTCATTTTGGATTATTTACAGGAGGATCAACTCCAATTTCAAGAAGGATTTTGGAATTATGGAGACCTTAAGACCAGATCTGTGATTTATTGCAGTGGGGTGGCGGCCAATCAGTCTAAATTTTTCGGTTTTCTACCTTTTGCTCCGGTGAAAGGAGAAATTTTAGAGGTGAAGCAAGATTTTTGCCCGGATTACATCGTAAATAGAGGTGTGTTTAGGGTTCACTTAGGCGATGGAATTCACAGAGTGGGTTCTACCTACACTTGGCATGACTTGGATCAAGGGCCAACTGAACGGGCAAAAAATGAATTGACTGAGCGCCTAGCTGGATTAGTTCAGCTGCCAGTTGAAGAATATGTCAGCCACAAGACAGGAATTAGGCCGGCGACGAAGGATAGAAAACCTTTTTTAGGAAAACATCCTGACTTGCAGAGCGTTTACATATTTAATGGTTTTGGTGCTAAAGGAGTGTCATTGATCCCTTTTTACAGTCAAGTCATGGTGAATCACCTTACACGATCCACTCCTATTCCAAGTGAGGTAGCGATCACTAGGTATTTTAATTATATTTAGACATTATCTGGGTATAGAATGCAAATAAAGTTGACGCGATTAATTCTTTTTTTAGGCCTCTGGCTAAGCGCCGGAATGGCTTTAGCACAATTTGACCAAGAGCGCTTCGGGAAAAACCGAGTGCAGCATAAGGAATTCGAATGGTACTTTTATTCCTCCAATAATTTTGAGGTTTATTATTACGATCGTGGAGGCGCCAATGCCAAAATGGCTATTGAATATTTGGAGTCAGAGTTCCAGCGACTTACTCAAATGATCGGATATGTAGCCTATACCAAGCCTAAAATTTACATTTACAATACTCCGGAAGAACTACTGCAAAGCAACCTTAATTTGAATAAGCAGGAGTTTAGCGAGGAGGGGCAAACTAACTTCAGTCGATTAATTGCAGAAGTAGCATACAAAGGAGAAGTGGATCTTTTTAAAGAAGACCTGATATACGCTACTTCCAAAGTTATTATCCAAGAAATGTTGTATGGTGCATCTGTAGCTGATGCATTTCAGTCTAATTTGATGAATGCCTTTCCGGAATGGTATGTAGAAGGTATTTCTTTATACTTGGCGAAAGGATGGAGTAGGGAAATGGATGATTATATCAGACATTATCTCAGAGAGGAAGAAAATCCGAAAATTCTCAAATTGACTGATATCGAGGCGGCTTTGGTAGGTCAATCCGTTTGGAACTACATAGCGGAACGCTATGGAAGAAGGTATATTTCAAGCATACTCAATCTTTCCAGAATTAACAGAAATGAGGAAAATAGTATAGCCAATACAGTAGGTTTGAACTACAAAACATTCAAAGAAGATTGGCGAAAGTATTACATCACTATCAATGAGCAGGTAACCCAAACCTTCCAGGATATATCTAGCAACTCGGCAATTGCTGAAACCTCTCCGAGAATAGAAGGTGTCATCAATGATATTAAATTCAGTCCGGATGGATTGAACTTGGCTTACGTGATCAATAATGGCGGAAAATTTAAAGTTCAGGTAAGAGAAGTTACCTCTGGACTCGAGCGAACTCTTTTTACAGGTGGGGCGGTCTATGAAGATCAGGACCCTAACTTCCGAGCTCCAGTCATAGCTTGGAGAGATTCAGCTAACCTAGCCATAGCATCTTTCAAAAGAGGATTGACCACATTGAGACTGCGCTCCATTGACGGAAGCACCCAAGACAAGATTTTCCTCAGAAATATCAACCAGATTTTGAGCTTGGATTTCAACAGTACAGGAAGAAATATGGTGCTTTCAGCCATTTCTAATGGAAAAACAGATATTTACACACTTAATACCAGAGGACAGGGAAGAAGGTTGACAAACGATGAGTTTGATGATTTGACCCCTATGTTTTTGAATGATTCGACCATTATTTATTCTTCTAATTTCACCGAAAAGTCTGATTCCACTGCAGAGCAAAGAACTAACCTGAAGGATTTTCCAGATAGTTATAATCTATTTTTATTGGAAGTAAGAGACACGATTCGAATTAGCAGACTGACCAATGCCTTGAGTAAGAATGTGAGACCTAGAAAAGTCAATAGCAATTCAGTGGTATTTTTATCAGACCTAAGTGGTATTAATAACTTGATGAGACTCAATGTAGGAAATCAGGTTGCAAGCCAGATTTCAGGTTATGATAAAAGTTTAGAGTCTTTCGATGTCAATTCAAGAATGAATAAAATAGCATTCTCGGTTCGGGATGGAAAAGAGAGCTTCCTAATCTTGCAAAATTACAGTGGCTCTGATCGCTTTACTCCAAGTACTCCGAGAGTACAGTTGGAGCAGGCAAAAAGCTTGAACGAAAGAATAGCTGCGAGACGGCTATTAGAGACTCCTAAGGAAGATACGACCCGAGTTCAGCGAACAGCTCCGCTAACTGTTCCTAAGCCAGCGGAGGAAGTGAAAATGGACACAGTGGCCAGCAACACAACTTCCTCAATTAATCTGGATAGGTTAAGATTCCAAAAAGGGAATGGGGTAAATACAGAGAATTATACATTTGACTCATTGCCTAGTCCTCAGCAAGGTTTGGAGCAAGCCAATGCCCAGGAAAACAGAGTCAATCTGCTTGAATCTTTTAGAAAGCAAAGTCTTCAAAAAAGGGTGACTGGGCCTAGAAAAATGGAGCCACAATTCTTTACGAATAATATCAATACCCGATTTATTGTCGATCCATTAAGGGGTTTTGGAATAAGCCTTCATGGAAAAATGACCGATTTATTGGATAATCATTCTTTTCAGGGTGGGGTAACTCAAGCTTTGGATTTTAGGTCTGGAGGGGATTTGTACTTCGAATATGAATATTTGAAAAGTAGACTTGATTTCCGAGGAAGGTTTGATAGAAGATCTATCCGCATCACAGAAGGGGATATCACTTTCCAAAAGTATATTCTTTCCAAAGTGGAGACAGGAGTTGCTTATCCTTTAAATGTCAACGCCAGAGTATACGTTGCTCCTTTCCTTGCAAAAACTCAGTATTTCAATTTGAATTCTGATTCCCTGATTTTGGGTTCCAATTCACCAGCAAATCGCTTTGATGTAAATTATGCTGGTGCAAAGGCGGAATTCGTTTATGATAAGACCCAGCAAATCGGTTTGTATTCTCAAACTGGTCTGAAGGGTAAAGTTGGTTTCATGCACTATCAAGGCTTGAATAATTCCTCCAGAAGCTTCAGTAATTTTTACTTGGATATTAGGAATTACCAAAGAATCCATAAGAATATCGTATTGGCTTCCAGATTGTATGCAGGGTCATTCTTTGGCAATAATCCTCAAACCTATTTGGTCGGAGGAATGGATAACTGGCTCTTCAATGAATTCTATAGACCGCCTTCCAATAGACCTGAGGCATCGCCTGTAAGAAATCCGAACGGGGTAGAAAATTCCAATATTCTATTTGCGGATTTTGTGGATTTGAGAGGATACGATTACGATGAAATCAGAGGAAATAAGGTGATTACTTTTACCACAGAGCTTCGAATCCCTGTTTTCTCTTATCTCACCAGAGGAAATATTACATCCAACTTCATCAGGAACTTCCAGCTTGTTGGATTCTATGATATAGGTTCAGCTTGGAACCAGTCTGCTCCATGGGAGCGGGTAAATGATCAGAATACCGAAGTGATCAACACTGAGGGTTCGCCTTTTACTATAGTTTTGAATAATTTTAATAACCCATGGTTGCAAAGTTATGGAGCTGGACTACGCACTGTGCTCCTTAATTACTATGTCAAACTAGATGTAGCGCGACCTATCAGAAATTATGAGGCTGAAGATTTAAAGTTCTATGTAACTTTAGGCTATAATTTCTAAAACCACCACACATGATTAAATCTATGACCGGCTTCGGAAATGCCGGATGGGAGAATGAGGAGTTTATGATTCACGTTGAGGTTAAGTCTCTCAATTCAAAATTTCTAGACTTGTCTATTCGGAGTCCCCGTCAGTTTTCAGATAAAGAATTGGAAATTCGAAATCTGACTCAAGCCGTCCTGGAAAGAGGTAAAGTAGGTATCTCAATTGAGTTTTTAGCTAAAAATACTTCTGATATCCCTGTCAGTATCAACGAAGAGCTTTTTAAGGCTTATTATTCCAAGTTCCAGAATCTTTCTGAAACAGTGAGAGCAAATACTGCGGAGGTATTCAAACTAGCATTACAGGCTCCTTCTGTAATCACAAATACCAATACCGATGAAAGTGACACTGAGGCTGAATGGGCATTGGTGAAAAAAGTGATCGAAGAGGCATTGGCAAAATGTGATGAATTTAGATCTGATGAAGGCAAGGTGCTAGAGCAAAAATTGTTGGAAAACATAGAAGCTATTGCATCAGGGCTTGAAAAAGTGAAAGCAGAGGAGGGGCAGAGAAAAGAAAAAATCAAACAGCGAATTCGCGGACACTTCCAAGAATGGTTGGATGAAAATGACTTCGATAAAAATCGTTTTGAGCAGGAGTTGATCTACTATTTTGAGAAACTGGATATCAATGAGGAAATAGTAAGATTAGATACGCATCTCAAATATTTCAGAAAAAGCCTAAAAGAAGAATCCAATCAGGGTAAAAAATTAGGGTTCATCAGTCAGGAAATAGGAAGAGAAATCAATACTATTGGTTCCAAAGCGAATGATGCAGGCATACAGCAATACGTCATATTGATGAAGGATGAACTTGAAAAAATTAAGGAACAATCCATGAATGTATTATAATAAAGGGCTGAAAAGCCCTTTTTTTATGAGTTCGATTTGTTTAATTCTCGATATCTTCTCTAATGGAAATATAGAGAAAATACAGTTCAGTTTATTCTCAAAGTATAAGGTCAGGCTACCCTCTGTCTTCTGTTTTCCATCGGTCTCGGGTATGAAACGTAGGGCATTTCGATGCTATTAACTGTCCGCCCGAAACGAACTTGATTAAGTGCCCAAAACTTGCGGAAACCACTGTCCGCCCTATGTTTTATACCCATTATTATAGGCTGGCTTTTATTTTCCTTTTTCAGCAAACTCTTTAAATGCAACCAAATATTTCATTGATTGCTTTTTAAAAGCACTTGGCATCAAGAAACCCATTAGTTTCATAAATCCCTTGAATTGAAATTCATTTTCTGCTATATATTTCGTTCTATTTTCGGAAAGTTTAACAAACCTGTTTCTCACAATATTGAAAACACCTTTTGCTTCATAAGTCCCACTAAATTCACCAGGTAGATTGCGAGTCGTTATTGTTTCGATCATTTCAATTTCACGATTACCCATTTTAAATTTCAATTTGGATTTTGCTCCTGGCTGTCCTGGAGTACCACTAATTGGTTCAAAACTTTTCAATCCGTCCATCCATTTGTCCATATTGTCAGGATTATCGAAAAGGGAAATGACTTCGTCAATTGGTCTTTCTATCTCTATTTCTTGAGTGAATTTCATTTTACTTATTTGATTTGAATTTCAACATTTCGAGCAAGGGTTTTAAATCTCACTCCGTTTTCTTGAACAACAGTGATTGTTACATTTCCACCTTTACTGGTGTTAATGTCTCTTACTATTCCTGACTTTCCCTTGTGGGTCCCCCCCACAACTTTGCAGGTTGCTCCATCTTTCAAGTTTGCTGATACTTTTTCCATTTGTATTCATTTTTGTTTTTTTGCTTGCCTATAACTCAATTATAAAGGAAGAAATAATTTCTATCGGTACCCCAGAAAGCGATATTAATCCATCCTATTCTTTCTCAGAATTTTCCCGGGTCTGATGTCTTGAAACTCACCTTGATCGACTATAAGTCGACCGTTGACCAAAACAAATTGAACTCCAGTAGGATATTGATGCGGGTCAGTAAATGTAGAGCGATCAATAATCTTTTCAGGATCGAAAATGGTTAAATCTGCAAAATTGCCTTTTTTGATAATTCCCCGGTCTTGAATCCCCAGTCTCTGAGCAGAAAGTCCGGTCATTTTATGGATTGCAGTAGGGAGGTCTAAAATGTTTTTTTCCCTTACATAGTATCCCAAAATCCTTGGGAAGGTTCCATAGGCTCTTGGGTGAGGATGTCCGTCTCCAGGCTGTGAAAGCCTCCCATCCGAACCAATCATCGTCATAGGATGCTTCATGATTCGTTCGACGTCGGCGTCGTCCATTGCATGGTAAATGGTACCGGTTCCACCGTTTAGTTGGGCCTGAATGACCAGTTCAGCTCCATTTTCCACAGTGGGCTCCATTCCTTCCAATATTGCCCAATCATGTAGAGTTTTACCCTCCAATTCTTTTCTCCAAGATACTCTTGAAAATTGGATCCTTCTCAAATCATTCCCTCCACGGTCATTCAGGATATTGAATATGATTCCCGATTTGATACTGTCTTTTAAGATGGGGTCTTGCACTCTATTGGAAAATTCGCTTCCCTCCAAGGCCCAGCTAGGAATCAATACACTGATTCCGGTATGGGAAGCTGCATAAGGATACTGATCCATCATTATATCCAATCCTTCCTTTCTAGCGGAATCCACCAAGCTCAGTGTTTTCACGCTTGCCCCCCACATTTTGACTCCAATGGCTTTATGGTGGGTTAGTACAACAGGGATTTCAGCTTCTTTCGAAATCAAAATCGCTTCTTGTACAGCATCAATCAGTCCTAATCCTTCTTCTCTAAGGTGTGAAGTATAAATACCTTGATAGGAAGAAGCCACTTTGGAAAGACTGATGATCTCATCCACTTTAGCAAATGTGCCCGGTAAATATTTTAAACCGGTGGATATTCCGAATGCACCTTCTTTCATCGCCATCTCTACGTAGTTTTTCATAGAGTCCATTTGAGAAAGAGTAGGGGCTTGGTCGACATTTCCCATTACCTCTCTTCGAATGGTATTATGCCCGATTAGATAAGCTAAATTTGGCCCTGTTCCTAGTCGCTCTAATGAATCCAGATATGAACCGAATGGCCAAGGCCCTCCTCCATCTGGCCCACCTAATGCAAGCGTAACACCCTGCATAATCAAACTTTTGGCATCCGGCATTTCCATGATAGGTTCCAAGTGCGTATGCATATCAATAAAGCCAGGACTTACCACCATCCCTGAGGCATCTATGATAGTTTTTGCTTCTGCATTTTTCAGGTTACCGATTTCTACAATTCGTTCATCTAGTATACCAATATCGGCTTGAAAGGAATCCGAACCGGTTCCATCCAGAATGGTACCATTGATGATGATAAGATCATACTTATCAGATTTACAAGATATCAGGGAAAGAAAAAAGAGAAGGATGAGACAGTTTTTCATGGGCTTAAATTGTATTCATCCTGAAAATAAGGGAAATAAAAAATAAAATATGCCCTTTCATCATTTTTGAAAAAAGTAAAAGGGCCGAAGCCCCTTTTTTAATTCAGTCTGAATTTGATTGGCATAACCATTCTTGAGCGAACAGGCAAACCTCCCATCTTTCCGGGATTCCAATTCGGTGAACCCTCGATTACTTTGATAGCCTCTTCATCACAACCTCCACCAATTGATCTCATGATTTCTACATCCTGAACAGAACCATCCTTGTTGATTACAAAGCGCACCAAAACAGTTCCTTCAATGCCCATTCTCCTCGCTTGTGGAGGATATTTCAAATTGTCTCGTAGGTATTTGTACCAGGCTTCCATCCCACCTTTGAATGAGGCTTGAACTTCTGTAAAGTCTCGAATTTCATCCGCCTCGTCTATTATTGGCGGTCCCTCAGATAAAATGACATCAGGGATTTTATCAGTTTCCTGAGTATTGATATCTATGGGAATTTGGAGGTCTTCAATTTCGATGTCATTGGGTTGCTCCTTCAAAACAGGCGGTGCCTTGGGCGGGGGAGGAGGAGGTGTTTGTATGGTAAGTGGGATATCTATTAATTCCCAGGCCTGTTGAGTATTGGGAATTTCTTTGATAGGTCCACCTTGGTTGCTTTTCCATTCAAATGCTGCGAGAGCCAGACCTATGCTAGTTGCCAAGCCAAAATTCAGCAAAGTTCCAGACCACCTTTTGACGTCTGCTTTGGGGTTCTTTTTCAGTTCCATGTGTAATATGATTTGTGGTTAAAAATGAATTACCAAAGAATTTACACATTAAAAGGCTGGCATTTAGCAATTTAAGAGAAATTAACTATGTTAAAAGTTATAAAAAATTGGCAATAAAAAAGCCCAGACAATGCTGGGCTTTCTTAATATATTTAATTGATTAGCTCAATTTAAATCTAATAGGTAGTCTCATACGAGTTCTTACCGGACGACCTCTTTGCTTACCTGGAGTCCATTTAGGTGCGTTTTTCACAACCTCAACAGCTTCCTCATCGCAACCGCCCCCGATTCCTCTCAAAACTTCAACGTCTTGGATTGAACCGTCAGTATTAATAACGAACACTACGATAACTGTACCTTCGATACCCATTCTTCTTGCTTGAGTTGGGTACTTTAGATTTTTGGATAGATACTGATTCCAGCCTGACATACCACCTGGTGGCTGAGGCTGAGTTTCTACCACGTCAAAGATTTCGTCTGCTTTTTCCTCTACTGGAGCTTCAGCAATAACAACCTCTTTGATTACAGTTTGCTCTTTAACGTCAACGTCAAAGTTTACCTCAATTTTTTCCTCGATTTCAACCTCATCAGGAATTTCCTGGATGATAGGCTGCTCCACTGGTGGTGGAGGTGGTGGAGGTGGTTGTTCGGTAATAGGAATATCGAGCAGCTCTTCAAAGTTGTCATCTGTCATGCCTAGATCTTTCAAGGCACCATCATCAAATGACTTCCATTCGAAAGCAGCAAGTGTTGCTCCTACAGCCAATGCCAAACCCAAATTCAGGAACATTCCTGTCTTTTTGGTTAAATCAGCACTGGGAGTCTTTTTTGCTTCCATGTTGAGTTTGATTATATAGGTTAAATGATTTCTTATTCAGTCTAACAATTGTAAGGATAATGATGCACTAATCCAAGCGATTTTGTATGGAGAGAGTCTTAAAATATGCTAATATTCCCAATAAAACCCCTATTTGATTGACAATCAAGTCAAATACATCAAAGGATCGGTTGGGAACAAACAACTGCCCCAGTTCAAAAGCAAAGGATGGTAATACCACAAAACCCAATACAATTGGGATATTTAGTTTCTGAAATCCTTGTTTTTTCTTTTGAAATCTAATGCCAGCCCAAAGGAAAGCTAAAATCGCAAATGAAAGTACATGAATTAATTTGTCCTGAAAATCGAAAGCATCTATTTCAGGGAATTTATCTCCCGGTGTCAGCATGGCAACTGCCAAAATCAATAACCAGGAAATAGCAAAAACTAAACGCAAAATTGAGAATTAATTTTTCCCAACTAATTCTGAGTATTCCTCGCTGCTCATCAAATCAGAAGGCAGGTCACCACTGATTTTCACCTTGACCATCCAGCCATTTTCATAAGGTGATTCGTTCACCAACTCAGGAGAGCTTTCAAGTTCTTCATTGAACTCAAGGATTTCACCACTCAATGGCATAAATAGATCAGAAACAGTTTTTACAGCTTCCACTGTTCCAAAAACCTCTCCTGCTTCTATTGTCTCTCCTACAGTTTCAACTTCTACATAGACAATATCGCCCAACTCGGACTGTGCAAATTCTGTGATTCCGATGATAGCAACATCACCATCTATTTTCACCCACTCGTGATCTTTGGTGTACTTTAATTCTTGAGGAAAATTCATGTTCGGTAAATTTTTTATAAGGGAGTCCAAAAATAAGATGATTCCCTTCTTTAAAAAATCTATTGAGATAAATTAAATCTTAATTGTCCACCAAAGGCTGTAGAAGCTCTCTTAAATGCAGTGGTTACACGTGGATCATTGATAGTTCGGTCAAAATAAATAGTCAGATTCAGGTTTTGGTTGATGACATAGCCAATCGTCGGTCTGATCTGAATGTTCAAGTTTCCATTTGTGACAGTGCTGCTCTCTTCAATTTTTCTTTGCACCTGTCTCGTGTCCACAACTTTCATATCCATTCTTAGCGTCAAATCATTTTTGAGGATAGTTTCTCTTCCCTGTATTTTAAATGGAATCTTCATTCCTGATTTGATATAGCCTATGTTGATACCAAAATCATTGGAACGCTGCTCTGTGACTTGCGCGTTGGAGAAGTTCAAACCTAAATTCCGCTCCTTATTATAGTTGACTGTAATGTTCAATCTGTTTTTGGTTAGCAAGTCAACTCCAATCAATGGGGCAAATCTTTCTGAAAGCACTACCTGATTGAGGACATAGATTGGGATAAATAGTCCTTCATCATTGATCTCGTTAGGTAATCTGGTTTGCTGTAAACTGTTAAATAATTCCAGTCCTTGCTGATATTGCAATGAATTGGAGAAGTTGCTGGCATCATAAGTAGATGCATAGCCGTGGGAAATATTGATGCTGCTGAAAATATCGCTTAGGCCTTTCAGTCTTGACAAACCGGTATAATTGACTCTCCAGTTAGGGACAGGGATTTTCGGGAATGGATTCAAATCAAACTCATTTGGATCTTTTCCTTTATAGGCAGCCAAGAAAGAAGGCACTAATACATCCTGACCATTAATTCCATACTCTCCAGCAGCAGGATTGGCAGCATCCAGTCTGGATTTGAAAATAGCTCTATTGGATTCGAACTGACTGAAAATAGCTGAGTTGTTTCGCTCATCATCTCTTGCGAAGCTAGTCCCAAGAAGTATAGTAGTCACAGAATAAGACTGCATGTTTCTGGTAGGACTAATGGATAAATATTCCCCCGGATTCTCCATGGAGTTCCTGAATATTTCTTGGTAATCCCCAACTTCCCGTTTATCAGCATTCAATGTAATCGTGAAATCTCGTACAGGCCTTACCAAAGCACCATACCTCATGTTCACAGCTCTATTTTGCTTGAAGGTTTGGGTTAATTCGGCGCTTGGAGCCATGACTCCCCGCATGGCTAATTCTGTTCTGATTCTAGGGTCTTGGCTTCCAAAAAGGAAGGCTAATCCAGGATTGGTAAAGGCTCTGTCCATTCCCAATAATCCTGTGTTGGGAAGATATCCTGGGAGGAAGGTTCCTTCAATCACCCCGTAATTGAAAGTTACTTCCTTCACCATCATCAATAACTTCAATATTTTATTGGTGAATGGGGTTCCGATCGTATCCTCAGCATTAACAGTAGTTCTGCCCGGAATTCTCGGTCTCGCAGGAGCATTCAGTGCTGAAAGTTTTTTGTTTTTATTATATAGCCTTACTAAATCCAATTTCCCATTGATAGTTTGCTCACGGGTGTTTTGAATAGTATTTCCCAAGGTATCCCTTTGGCCTATGGCTCCTGTAAGCCAAGAATAAGTGGTATTGTATCGGTAATCTGAGCGAACCCAATCTAGAGCAGGGATTTTCGAGAATGGAATGGTGTAGTTTAGATTGACAGTATGATTATAATTTGTCCTTCTTCCAAAATTCCAAAAATTGGTTCGGACTGAGTCAATCTTTTCCTGTGTGTCCAAATCCCCTTGGGGTTCATCGATGACAGCCATCACAGTTCCGGTATAATCTACCCTTAGATTTTTGGTTAAATCCCAATTCAAGGTGTAGAACCTATTCATGAAAAATGACTTTTGGAATAAAGGATCCACTCCACTGGTACTCAATTGATCATTTCTGTATTGTGATCTCAGGAATCTTCTATCTACATCCAGCCTTGCAAGTATCAGACTTGGGGAAAGGTTCAGATTGAAATCTTTGATCAATGATAAGTAAGGTTTGTTGAGAGCCCCTGAGCTTTTGAAAGGCTCGAAATTCAGAGGTTTAGGTGAATAAGAATAGGTGACATTCCCCCTGTTGGTCTTGAAATCATATTGCTGGATTTGGGCATTGGTTTGAGTGACTGTTCCTACAGCGTATGAAAAAGAGAAATTACTGATATCATAAAAACGTGCCGGAGCTTCAGGATTGGATTTGAGTTTTCGGACATTGTTGAAACTGATATTTTTTCGATTCAACTGATCCAAAGCAATCTGCCTATACTCCTCGCGTTCACTATCGGTTTCAAATTTACTAAGGGCCAATTCAAATGGAACATCTGGGTTTAAAGGATCATATTCAGGTCGGGTGGTAGAATTTTCTACACTGAAATACATGGGAATGCTAACTCCCAATTGCTCTGGAAGAAGCTTGTCTACATTGACATTGGTGGAAATATCATATTGAGTAGTGGCCTGTCTAGCTCTTTGAGAAAGACGGGTTTCCAGCCCTCCAAAGCCAATGCTGTTATGTCTAATGGATGCCGAAACTACAGCCAAGTCAGCGATCTTGGCATTGATATAAGCATTGGCAGCCCAGCCATTGGATTTGGTAAATCCTGTTACTCTCAATTCATTGGCCCAAATACATACACTTCTACTTCCTCCCACTCCGGTACCTGGATTCCTCACCCCAATCATGCTGCCTTGAGTTTGATTCAGTTCAGGTCGACCTACCACAGTCACTTTATATTGTCTTACTGTTTTAGAGTAGGGCAGGTTGAGCGGAACTCTCATGTTATCCCGCTCAATTTTTACGTCCACGATTTCTTGAATGGCGATGTCAATCTCGTTTTCCAGTGGCCAAATCTGCCTTGGATCTCTCGTTCCCTTTGGAGTGATAATCAAAGGGACTTCTATCTCATAATAGTTATCAGTATAATCTGTTCCAATTCTCAGGAATGCCGTCAGTTCACCATCCAAAGCATCTTCACTGTCCGCATGGAAGAACATTTTGATTCGCTCAAACTGAACCAAATCCAAAGTGACATTTTTGAATACAGCGCGGGCATCTCGGGCAGCTAAATCTTCCACGCAAACTCTCAAAGACTGCTCATTCAATCTCCTCTCCACAGTGGAAGTATTGTCTCTGTCTCTGACAATTCCTGGAGGAAGTACATAAGGGCTTTGAGTATCACTTCCCTGAGAGTTTTCCTCAATACCTACCACATCCACAGTGACATTAGAATTGTCTGGCTCAGGAATTTCAAAAAATCCTCTCTCAAAAAGAGATTCCTGGAATACCCTCCATTGACTTCCAATCATTCTAAAATTAGCCATACGCAATACAACTGGCTGACTAAATCCTGTCATATAGGTTCGCATCCATCGAATAGACTTGAAACCTGTGATATCACCCTGTGTGCGGTCAGGCTGGCGAACCGGAATTCTAAAGAGGTACCAATTCACAGTTTCTCCAGCCTCAGTATGGGTTACTTTGTCTACGATATAGTTTTGACCTACTTCCAGATTTCCTGGTCTCAAGTCTATTTCGTACTCGTAATAATTTTCAAGTTCGTTGATGGTATTATCGGTATTCAAATCCTCGTTGTCAGGGTTATTGGAACCTGAAGGAGTGTAAGGTAAATTTTGGTTGGCGGTAACTGGAGAGTTGCCTTCCATACCATTAAATTTTTTGTAACGTTCCAGAATTTTGACATTGTTTTGGTCAAACTGCTCGTCCAAATAGTACTGGAAAAGATCTCCTGAAACGTCCTGTCTGATTTGATTCAAAGCCTGTGGACTTACATTCAACCTATCCAAAAATCTGGATTGGAAAAATACAGCTTCATCTTCATTCTTTAAGCCATCCAATCCTACATCCTGATTTTGTCTAGCTGTTTCAGAGTTATCAAATGCAGGAAGTAAAAACTGTTTTCTTGTAATTCTACCCCATTCATTGATTCGGGTTTCTGAAGGATCTCCATCTGCAGGCAATCCATTTTCAAAGGCATGGCTTCCATCTTTCATGATGTCCTCAGAAATATCACCTAAATTCAGGAATAGCTTTCCTCCCGTGGTGTTATTGGTATTGAAAATTCCATCCAGAACCCGACCATTTTCACCTTGAATAAAAGGATCCAAAAGCCAGAATTCAACATATTCTATATTGGTTCTGTCAAAATCCACCTCCGTGGTAATTGCCCTCGTTACCCCTCCGTAATTCAGTTCCGGATTAGGTAAAAGTCCATCTGCAGTTAAGTTAGGGTTGTAATTATACATCCCTCTTTCACTTGGGAAAAATGCCATTTCAAAAAGCGGCTCAGGTGTGATGATCACATCTCTATCCTGTTGAGGGAAAATTTCCTGAGGAACTACTCTTCTGACATAGTGGTTTCGGCGATCTTCCCGAGTGATGTTGGAAGGGACTCCCGGTCCATTTTCTCTGTAGAAAATATTGTCAATATTATACCAAGCCACTCTTGCTCTTCTATAAGCAGCTCCGAGATTATCTTCAGTTTGATTGCTTAAATCAAATCTATTGTCCGGAGTAGCAGGAGTGGAGGCTAGTTTCCAGTTTTGGTTCGCTGCACCGCCCAAATTGAATGGAGTGATTGCTGCTTCGAAATCGTCAATATATGATGCTTGTTCTCCATTGACTCTATTGGATGTACCCGGAATCAAATGCGCAAACTCACCGCTGATTTGAACCAAGGATGTTTCTTTGGTATCAGTAAATGGCAATGCATCAGCCAGCTTGGTCAAGAATCTTGACTCATCGGAGAAATTGGCATCCAATCCCCAAAGGCTATTCCTCAGAGTCTCATTACCGGTAGCTATTCTGGTGACATTAGGCCTTTCATTAAGATAAAGGAATGTACCGCCAACATTGAACTTGTCATTGAACAGGTAATCCAATCGGGTACCGAGCAAACTTCGTGTCTGGAATGAAACCAAATCTGCCTTTTCAAAGCTGATATTTAATTGCTTTCCGGATTCTAAAATCGCATTATTGATGATAACAAGTCGACCTACATTGTAATCAATAGTAAAGTCTACTCCCTCGGTTAGAGGAATATTACCAGCCATGACTATAACTGATCCAGGAGAAATATTCAGGCCCGGTAACTGAATTTCACTGGCCGAACCTGCAGTCAATCTACCTTTGATAAAGTATTTATTCAGTCTGGTAACTAGCTCGGCGTCTGCTTGGGTGGTAGCGTAAAGCGTATCGTAAACATACTTTTCCCTCAAAACTGCCTCGCTCGGAAGGAATTGGGAGGCAAGATTGGAGCCGAAAGGTTCCAGTTTGGGGAATATCAAAAGTCCCCGACTTGAAATCATCGTCAGTCCTTCTACAAAATCAAAGTTTCCATCTGGAGCTGGGTCATTTTGTGGATTGAGATTATCCAAGCCCGTCAATCGAATCAGTGGGATATCTTTTACATTTTGGCCTTCTAACAAGGAAGGGTTGTCCAAGCCTGTTCTATCATCTCTATAGATCACCTGAAGTTGGAAGCCATCTCTCAAAATTTGACTGGCATTGAGGCTATAGACGTTTTTCATCATCAAATCCCAAGTTGGAACTCGGGTATTGATTCTTGCAGGTCTTAATAATTTGAGGAAAATCAACTCATCTTCCTGCCTGTTCTGGTAATCTTCTGTTAGTTCTCCGACTTTATAAACCTGTCCATTATAGGTGTATTCGTAAGAAACAGCCAAGACTTCGTCATTTTGAAGTCTTCTGAATAGGGAAAGATATCCTAGTTGCGGATTGAAAAAATACTCTGATTGTTCCAGTCTTCTGGCACCGTTGATTTGCTCGAAGTCAACACCTTTTCTCAGCCCCAATGAACTTTCAATAGCTCGGGAACCAGTGTCAAAAGGTCTAAAGGATGGATTGTTTGCGATATTTCCAAAAAGCTGATTAGCTCTATTTCCTGCCGGAGCATTAGGTTCTCCCGGGCCAACGTTTGGATTATTAGGACTTAAAAGTCTGCGTCCCTCGCCTAAATCCATGAAAGCAGCGAAATTCCTCAGGGTTTCAGTATTGGCCGCCCGGTTCATGATATACACCTCAATTCTGGTAATATTTACTCCCGATAAGACCTGAGGCAATCCTCTCAACCAGCGCTCATAATTATCTCTGAAAAAGTGAGATAGGAAAAAGTGTCGGTTTTCATCATAGCGGGAGGCCTGAATTTCAAAGGACCTTCCCTGACCATTTGCGTCGATCACCAGATTATCCCTTCTCCCTCTTTGAGTGGATGCTACAGCAGTGACGTTTAGCCTACCAAATTGCATTTGGGTTTTAACACCAAATAGATTTTGAGCTCCCTGAATTAGTCTATTTTGAACCGGCATAGAAACGTTACCGATTTCTATGGACTGGATGATATCTTCTTCAAAGCCGTTGAACTCTAATTTCATTTGATTTTGGAAATCAAAGGAATTGTTTGAGTCAAAATTTGCGGCGATTTTCATCTTTTCACCCAAAGAGCCATTGACAGCCATTTGGATTTGCTGATCAAAATTGAATCCCCCATTACGCTGCTGCCTGATTGGAAGTGTAGGGTTATCTATTCTTCTGAATATGGCTCCAAAATCCAGATTGACGTAACCTGTAGGAGTGATGTTGATTTCACTGCCACCAAAAATTCGGTCAAAGTTAGGGCTTACTGTCAGGGGAGGTATCAATCCTCTTCCTTCTACAGCACTTTCTCCATCTCCACCTCTGGCACGGCTTCTCCAATAATCTTGTCTGACTTTGTATTCCTGAATTTTTGAGAATTGGTCAAAATCGTACTCTTGTTCATTTCCTACACGGGTACTGTCAAGTTCATCTACAATATTGTATCTCAGGGTAGAGTCAATTTTGACCTCTACATTTTGATTGATGATAGGGCTCGGTAAAAAAGGAGAGGAGGGACGTAAATAAGGGTTCCTACTGGGGAATAAAGGATTGGTCCTCATGTTTTGCCAAAGCAAAAATGAGGGAGACATTCGTCTCTTGTTGAGTGAGTCGATTCGAGTCTGTGTCGTGTCGGCCTCTGTTTGTTGGGCCTGAGTGGGTGATAAACTCAGAAACAATCCAAACAGGATGAAGCAAACAGGCCAACTGCCTCGAGACCTTCCCCTGCAAAAAGTCAGTATCCTCCGAAAGTTCAATCCAAGTTTAAATTATGTGGTCTTTAAAGATGCTTTAATTAAATCTTCTAAAGAAATTTCTCCAGTGGTTTTTTTGAGCACCTGAGTGATATTTTTCTCCGCAGCCGCTTTTGGAAAACCTAAAGTAATTAAGGCTTGTAACGCCTCCTCACGTAATTTATTGCTTGATTTTAAAAATCCCAAAGAACTAGTAGAAACATCTGATCCGGATTTGCTGACTTTGTCTTTCAACTCAAGAATAATCCGCTGAGCGGTCTTAGCACCAATTCCTTTGACATGTTGAATAGTAGCTACATCACCAGCTAAAATTGCCTGTTCGATTTCTTCGGAGCTCAAAGATGACAGAATCATCAAGCCAGTATTTGGACCTACTCCGTTGATAGAAATCAGCAATAAAAAAAGACGCTTTTCATCCTCTTCTTTAAATCCGTAGAGAGTGTGAGCGTCTTCCTTAATATGTAAAAAGGTGAGGAGCCTGATTTGCTCCTCATCCTTGATTTTACTGTATGTCTGAAGGGAAATTTTGACATGATATCCAATTCCTCCTACGTCAATGATCACATAGGTAGGGTCTTTGAAAACCAATTTTCCTCTCAAATAATCTATCATGGTCTACCTGCAATTTGTGCATCCACTACCGCTATTGCCACCATGTTGACTATCTCTCTGATGGAACTTCCCAACTGAAGAATATGTACAGGCTTGTTCATACCCAACAAAATCGGTCCAATTGCTTCAGCATTTCCTAGTTCAGCCAAAAGCTTGTATGCGATATTTCCAGATCCCAAATCCGGGAAAATCAGGGTGTTGGCCTTTTTGTTGATCAATTGGGAGAATGGATAAACTTCTCTTTGGATCTCTTCATTCAAAGCCACGTTTGCCTGCATTTCACCTTCTATGATCAAGCCTGGGAATCTTTGTTTTGCCATGGCTGTTGCTTTTGCCATTTTCTCAGCGATTTCTCCTTTAGCTGATCCAAAATTGGAGTATGATAAAACAGCAACTCTAGGCTCAATATTGAAGAATCTAACCGCGTCTGCAGTCAATCCAATGATTTCCACCAATTCTTCCGCTGTAGGATTCAGGTTTACTGTTGCATCCGCAAAGAAGTAAGGGCCTTTATCGGTATTCATAATATACATACCGGCCACCCTCTTGGTTTTGTCCTTTACTCCAATTGTATGAAGCGATGGAAGAATAGTCTTTGGATAATCTCTAGTCAAACCAGAGATGAATGCATCCGCCAAGCCAGTTTCCACCATCATGGCACCAAAGTAGTTTCTTTGAGTTACCAGTCTGGAAGCGTCAGCCAAGGTCATACCTTTTCTCTGACGTTTTTTATACAGAATATCTGCAAACTGAGAAAGCTTCTCGCTTTCCTCCAATGGATCAATGATGGTTACATTTTGCAGATCTAATGAGTTTTCCTCGATCAAAGTCAAGATTTTAGCTCTGTTACCAAGTAATATTGGGTTGGCTATTTTCTCATCCCGAATGATCTGGGCAGCCTTCAATATTTTGCGGTTATCGGCTTCTGCGAATACGACTTTCTTAGGATCTTTCTTAGCTCTGGAAATAACCACTGACATCAATCTCTGATCGATACCAATTCTTTCCTGTAGTTCCAGTTCGTAAGCAGCCCAATCTTTAATTGGATTCTTAGCAACTCCTGAGTCCATTGCCGCCTTTGCTACTGCCGGAGCAATAGTCGTGATTAGTCTTGGATCAAGTGGTTTTGGAATCAAATAGAATCGACCAAACCCTAGTTTACTTTCACCATAAGCTTTGTTAACGATATCTGGAACTGGCTCCTTCGCCAACTTGGCAATTGCTTTGGCAGCTGCCAATTTCATTTCTTCATTGATGGCGGTAGACCTTACATCCAGGGCTCCTCTGAAGATATATGGGAATCCCAATACGTTATTTACCTGATTAGGATGGTCAGATCGGCCGGTAGCCATAATCACATCCTCTCTAGCTTCAATTGCCAAATCATAGGCAATTTCCGGATCAGGGTTGGCTAGGGCAAATACAATTGGATTTGCTGCCATCAATTTGATTTGGTCCTGGGACACAATATTACCTGCCGAAAGACCTAAAAATACATCTGCTCCTGCAAGTGCGTCACTCAAAGTGCGCAAGTCTCTATGGGTAGCAAATTCTTTCTTGATATCATCCAATTCTGGTCTATCCTGACGGATTACACCTTCTTTGTCACACATCACCAAGTTTTCACGCTTCACGCCCAGTGACATGTAGAATCGGGTACAGGAAACAGCTGATGCTCCAGCACCATTTACTACCAACTTGATTTCGGAAATATCTTTTTCAACTATTTCCAAAGCGTTGAGAAGTGCAGCTCCGGAAATAATTGCTGTTCCATGCTGATCATCGTGCATGACAGGAATATTCATTTCCCGCTTAAGAGTCTGCTCGATTTCAAAGCATTCAGGAGCCTTGATATCTTCCAGGTTGACTCCTCCGAAAGTAGGCTCCAAGGATCGAATAATTTCGATTAATTTTTTTGGATCCTTTTCATTGATCTCTATGTCAAAAACGTCAATTCCTGCGAATTTTTTGAAAAGAACGCCTTTTCCTTCCATTACGGGTTTGGAAGCTTCTGGTCCTATATCTCCCAATCCCAGCACTGCAGTACCGTTTGAGATGACAGCGACAAGATTTCCTTTAGCCGTGTATTTGTAGACATTTTCTACATCAGCCTCAATTTCCTTACATGGTTCAGCTACTCCTGGAGAATAAGCCAAAGCCAAGTCCATTTGACTGGAAAGGGGTTTGGACGGGATTACTTCAATTTTCCCGGGAGAACCTTGAGTGTGATAATTTAGTGCGTCCTCCTTGCGAATTTTAATTGCCATATAAGCCGAATTATTTGGGTTTTAGGCCCCTTGATCCGGAATCCAGCTTACATCTGTATTGAGCAAAATGGTTTCAATTTCACGAAGGGCGTCCCGATGAACTTCATTGGGATAAAATACAAAGCCTTCAATGTAGTATAATTTACCCTTTTTCTCATCAACCATGAGATAACCCAGGTAAGAACCGCCCATACTGATGTTGTTGGTCTTCCAAGAAGCCCTTATTTCGGTGGTAAAATTATCATTTATCACCATGTTTCGGAAAGCTGGAACGATTTGTTTTTCAGTTACTACATAAGAGGTAGGATCATCAGGATCACCGAAAATATGGTTTCTTGCTACTGAGTCTCTGATTTTCAGGATGTTTTCCGGAAAAGTCTGCTCTTCTGAGACATAATCTTCTACATGAAAAAACAGGCTGATATCTGCACGATTGGCGGTAGGGGTTGGCTGTCTTACCCATAAAAAGTTAGGAACAGACTTGGCAACTTGGTAAGAAGCGGGAATATTAATCTGTATTCCTAAGTTTTTCTCTGCCTCAGCATTGGCAGCTGTATTTTTTCTGGCTAGTATGATTTTTTCCAATCTGCCTCTTTCTCTTACCTCGAAAAGGTTCTGCAATCTATCTCCGTTCTTTTTGAGATTTTTCACCAGTTGCTCCTCCGTATTTCCAAAAAGGTATAATACCTCCTGACCAACTGCATATTCATCCTCAACTCTTAAGGAGTATAATGAAGGGTCATTTAATGCTTTTTCTTTGGACTCTTTGGAAAACTGGGCATTGATTACCTGAGAAGATGAGCCTCTGTCATCAAAAGTGGTTACATAAATGAGGTTAGTGGACATTTTGAGCATTCTGGTCATTGCTCGTGGATCCACAGTGTTTACTTTGAACTTGCTCTCAGATCTGACCATACCTGGCAAGTCTGCCTCAAAAATATCTTTTAATGCATCTCCAACAGGTCCTGCATACTTGGCAGAATCTATTACTAAGATGATTTCCCCGATAGAACCCCGGGCTTTAGGTTTGGTACTGTTGGAATTGCTTCCTTCGCTTGAGCAGGAAATCAATAAAGTTCCTAGCAAAAGAATTCCTATAATTTGTGAAAGGGTTTTCATTCAGATTTGGTTTGATTCTTGGGAGATTCAAAATAAATACTTTCCAATCGGAAACCTGAATGCAAGCCCATCTTTTGGCCTTTGTTAAAAAAAATTAACAGTTTCCGGAGCTTTCAAGCCGCAGATCTCGAAATTGTATTATCCGATGATGAGTTTTTGACCTGGCTTGATGTTGTTTGAATTCAAATTATTCAAGCGTTTGAGCTGCTCCACAGTGAGGTTTGCATGTCTCTTGGAAATAATCCAAAGGGAATCTCCAGGCTGCACTGTGTAAGTTCTTTGTCCATTTGAATTGGTTCTTGCCTGTGCTATTCCACCTGAGTTGGAACCCGAAGAGGTGTAGAGTGTAAGGGTTTGTCCGACGCGGATCAAGTTGCCGGAAATCCCATTCCAAGCTCGGATTTGAGATACTGTCACTCCGTGTCTGCTGGCAATTGTTCCTAAAACATCTCCAGATCTTACTCGATAGGTAATTCCATTTCTCTGGATTTCCTCTGCTATAGATTCCACAGACTGTACTATAAGTTTATCTCCAGCGGCCAAATCTAGGGGTGCATTACCCAAAGAATCACTGATCCAAGCCAGATTTTCCTTTACAAAAAGGGCTTTCGATTTTGGGATTCTGATCGCCATGCTTCTATTGGCTTCCGGAATTTGTCTGGTTTTGATGGAAGGATTCAACTTCTCCAAATCTGGGATACAGAGGTTGGTCAATTCAGCCAGCTTATCCAATGTCATTACTCGATCAAATCTGATTTTTTCATATGCAGGGGAGTAGGTAGGCTCTTCAAGATGAAAGTTATGTTCTTCCAAATGATTTAAGATGTACAGCATTGCCTGAAACTGCGGTACGTATCCACGAGTTTCTCTTGGTAGGTAATTGTAAATTTCCCAGAATGTCTTTTTCCCTCCTGATCGTCTGATGGCTTTTCTTACGTTGCCGGGACCACAATTGTAAGCAGCCATGGCTACTTCCCAATCTCCAAACATTCTATACAAGGACTTCAAGTATTTTGCTGCTGCATCAGTGGACATTTCAGGGTCCATGCGATCATCCACATAAGGATTGACGTCCATCCCATACATTCTTCCAGTGGCTGGCATAAATTGCCACAAGCCCATGGCTCCAACTCTAGATCTAATCTGAGGATCCAAACCCGATTCTATGATGGAGAGGTATTTTATTTCTTCAGGCATATCATGCTTACGCATGGTTGCATCAAAAAGTGGGAAAAATAGATCTTTTCTGGCCAAAACCATTTTGGTGTAATCTCTATTTCTAACCGTGAAATATTGGATAAATGAAAAAATTCTATCATTCAGCTCAAAAGGCATATCGGTTTTCATTGCCTTAATTCGCTTATCTATCTGATCGTATGTGAAGTCAGGGATGTACTCGTAATGATAATTTGGCTGCACATCATCTCCTGAAAAGGGAGCAGCAGCGATAAGCTCATCGTCCTGTGAATAAGCATTTGTCAGGAAAATCAAACAAGAAAAAACTGAAAGTGTGATTGTTCTGAGCAAAGTCTTTTTCATCATGAAAATGGATTTAGTCGGTTAATTGAGTTAGATAATTACTAAAAGCATAGAGCTCCGCTTCTTTAAACGAATTTGCAATGACTTGTAGTCCAATTGGCATGCCATTTTTATCTTTTCCATTTGGAATGGAGATAGCCGGAACACCTGACACGGATGCTTGCACAGTAAATAAGTCTTCTAAATACATGGCAACAGGATCATCACTATGCTCACCAAATTTGAAAGCAGTAGATGGCGTAGTAGGCAACAAAATATAATCAAAATCCTGCAAAAGATTTTCAGTATATTCTTTAATTAATCTTCTGACTTTCTGAGCTTTAGTGAAGTACGCATCATAATAACTGGCGCTGAGGACAAAAGTTCCCAACATGATCCGTCTTTTTACTTCTTCCCCGAATCCTTCTGTCCTCGTCAGCTTATACATGCTTTCCAAATTATGAGCATTGGGACTTCGGTAACCGTATTTTACCCCATCAAAACGGGAAAGATTGGAACTGGCTTCCGCGGTAGTCAAAATATAATAAGTAGGAAGAATGTAGTCTAGCAATGGGAAGCTAACCTCTTCTACCTCATGGCCTTCTTCTCTAAGTTGATCCAGCACTTTGAGAGTTTGCTCTTTAATTTCCGGTTGTAGGGCTGGTGACTCAATAGTCTCTTTCAAATAAGCTACTTTAGCCTTTTTCTCGAAATGTAATAATTGAGAGTAAGGGAAAATCGGTTTTCTCGAGGAAGTACTGTCAAACTCATCATGGCCGGCAATGACTTCCATGATCAAGGCATTGTCTTTCACAGACTTTGAAAAAATACCAATTGTATCGAAAGAGGAGGCATAAGCAATCAAACCCCATCTTGAAATTCTGGAATAGGTAGGCTTCATGCCTATAACTCCTGTGAACGCTGCTGGTTGACGAACGGAGCCGCCGGTATCTGTTCCCAGTGAAGCTGTGCATAAATTAGCCTGTACAGCTACTGCAGATCCCCCTGAGGATCCTCCCGGTACGCGGGATTCGTCTTGAGCATTGAGAACTTTGCCATGGACAGAGTTTTCATTGGAACTTCCCATTCCAAATTCATCACAATTGAGACGGCCTATGATGATGGCGTCTTCCTGTATGAGTCTCTGAACAGCAGTGGAGGTAAATTGGGCTTCGTAACCCTTGAGTATTGCTGAGGAAGCATTGGATTCATGTCCTTCATAGCACAATACATCTTTGATACCGATTACCATACCAGCAAGTTTACCCGCTTTTCCTAAGGCAATTTTCTCATCGATTTGCTTGGCTTTTTCTAAAGAGGATTGCTCATAAACTTCGACGAAGGCGTTGAGATGCGCCTTCGTCTGAATGTTTTGTAGATAATGACTGACAATCGTTTGACAGTCAGTCTCTTTTTTATCGAGCGATTTTTTGATTTCCTCGAATGAAATGAATCGTTCCAAAGCTTATTGGCTTAAGGGATTACTTTTTCTTGTCTTTCAGTCCCTCTTCGAGATCGTTTTGAATATCCTTGGTAGCATCTTTGAATTCTCTGATTCCGCGGCCAAGGCCTCTTGCTAATTCAGGGATTCTTTTTGCTCCAAATAATAGGAGGATGACCAAGATGATCAAGATGATCGAGCCACCGCCCATGTTTTGAATAAAACCCAATGTTGTCATGATTAATTTGTTTAGGGTAAATGTGGTCACAAAGATATAACTGTCATCGGCTTAGACAAAGAAGCTTTGCGACTCTATGAATCTTTTTCTTGAATATACGAATTTTATAGCTATTTCGATGTGATCCAGGTGGCTGGATCCATTTTTTGAAGACCTTTCCAAGTCTGGAAATGAACCTCAGCTTCGCCGTTTGCATCGGTAGCTACAGTTCCAATTACGTCTTTTGCTTTGACAGTTTGACCTGATTTTACAGAAACGGACTTAAGCTTGCTATATAAGGTATAATACTCTCCGTGCTTGATCAATACCGTTTCCCCATAGCCAGGCATAGAGGCTACTTTGGCTACTGTTCCATCGAATACCGTTCTTACATTGGAGTTGGGTTGGGTACGAATGTTCAAACCATCACTCGGCACTGTGATACCTTTCAAAGTCGGGTGGGGATTATCGCCAAATGTCTGGGTTACAAATCCTGTTTCTACAGGCCATGGAAGTCTGCCTTTATTTCCTGCAAAAGAACTGGAAAGTGCAGCTACTTCCGGAGTCATCGGCATGCTGCTTCCAGCTGATTTGGTTGCTTTGCTGTTTTCTTTTTTGGCAGCAGCTTCTGCAAGTCGGATTTCATCCTCAATGGCCTTTCTGATCATGGATTCCAACTGCTGTTGCTGCTTTTTGGTAGCAGTTATCTGCCTCTTGATAGAAGTTTCTTTCCTAGTCAGTGTATTGACCATAGTCTGCTGTTCCTTTCGGAGTTCCTCTAGTTTGGCTCTTTCCAGCCTTTCCTCAGCCAATACTTTTTCTTTATCTGATTTTCTCAGATCCAATTCAACTCTGATTTCCGCCAGTTCTGCTGCTACTTTTTGAATTTGTTCGGCCTGTTGTTTTCTGCTATCAGAATATTGCTTGAGGTATTTCAATCGCATATACAGTTGATTGAAACTTGAGGAACTGAAAACGAAAGCTACAATGGATAAGCTTCTATTCAACTTGGAAGCATTGTAGACCATTCTTCCATATTCGGCTTTAAGATCTTTGAGTTGCTGTTCTAAGCTGGCAATTCTGTTTTCTGTGGTGGAGATTTCCTGATTTAGGAGTTTTACTTCCCGGTCTAGTGTATTGACCAAGCGGTTTTGGGTCTGAAACTGCTGCGTGATGGCGTTTAACTCACCAATCGTATTCTTTTTAGTAGCTGCGGTTTGCTTAAGAATTGCATCAAACTCCCGCAATTTGGCCTGAACTTCGGCTTTTTCCCTTTCCAATTCCTCCCGGGTTTTGCTCGTTTGAGCTAGAGCCTCCAATGAGATAAAGGCTAAAAGAATAAGAGTAATTACTACAACGAACTGCTGACGCATGCTGATTCTAAAATCTAAATGGGAAACTCAAAGGTTCTGACTGTGGGTTGATGGACACCCATTCCAAATTTATGATGGTGTTCTGACTTCCTTCCGGAAGCTTGTAAGCCAATTTATAAAGTACTTCCGATGGAAAAGCCTGACCATTTACATCCTGAAAAGAAGCATAGCTAGCCAGTAAACTTCCCCTGTCATCCAAGGAATTGCTAACCAATTCAGAAACCTTGGCGACATTCACGTCCACTTTACTAAAGTAGCGGACCTGTTCTCGTACCTGAGTCAACTCAAAGGACTTTCCAACTCGAACTAATCGATCCTGGTAATCAAAAGGATGAGGGGGATTTGCCCAAAACATGTTTTGAAATAAATCCAGTGATAGACTCAGTCCGTAGAAATTTTCAAATTCCGCGAAAGTCAAATTAATATCTTCTTTTCCAATTCGGTCTTTGATCTGAATTTTATCTTTGGTAATTAATCCCCGAACTGCTTCCATGCCCATTCCCGGAGAAATTGTAAACCAAAGCACACTGTCCTTTTTTGCTCTCAAGCTTAAAGTACCCCGGGTGATTTTTCCGGATTCTTCTTCGATGATGACCTTTGCCTTGGCATTGATAAAATCATATTCAGCATAGGATGGAGCGAATTCACTCATTTTTCCATCTGACTCAAAAGGAATGACCTTTTTGGAACAGGCATTCAAAAAAATCACTGCCATTCCCAGAAAAAAGATTTTCAAAAGTCTACTCATGGTATTTTCCTTCTTTTATTTTCAAAGGTAATTTTTCTGAAGCCTCCGGACTATCGGCTGCTTTTTTCCAAAATGAAATCGCTTCGTTTTTGTCTCCTAAATGGTAGAGAATATCTCCATAATGCTCCAACATAACTCCGCTAGGCTTGCTTTCGAATTCTAAGGCTTGAGCCATGTATTTCTTAGCTCCCTCATAATCCCCTAATTGAAACAATACCCATGCGTACGTATCCAAAAAAGTGCCATTGTCTGGAAATTTCTTAATTACTTTTTCAGACATGGTCTTGGCCTTTTCCAAATCCTTTTTTTCCAAGGAGAGAAAATAGGCGTAATTATTTAGGACTTGTTCGTCATTGGGGTTGAGCACTAAGGCTTTTTCAAAAAACTGAAATGCTGAATCCTTTTTCCCAAGGTTATAAAGGGAGCTAGCCAAGGAGCCAAAAGCTACCTGATCCAATTGAGGATTTTTGTTGGCATTAAGTTCAATGGCTTTATTCAAAGATTCAACGGCAGCGGAATCCTTTTTCACAGCAGATTTTACTATCCCGTCGTAAAACCAGAATTCAGGATTTTTAGGAAATTCATCCACACCCATGGTAGTGTATTTTTCAGCCTCCTGGAAATCCGGGTTTTCTCCAAAAGAACCGAGGATGATTTGCTCGAGGAGTTTGGCATTCTTTGCGTTGAGATCTAAGGAGCGCTTAAAGTAATTTCTTGCTTCTTCCTGCTTTCCGTTTTTTGCCTCTCTTTCTCCCAAAGCTTCAAATATTGTAGCGTTTGCGGGCTCTGTTTTGATCATAAAACCAGCTAAGCTATCAAGCAAGATTTCTCTTTCAGGAGTTTTGAATTCATTGAGGAGAGAAACGAAAGCCCTGGATTTTACTTCAGGATCCAAGTCTGGACTGGCAAAAGCGCGAATGAGATATTCATTTGATTTTTGAATCTGACCTTTCTCTTTTAACAAAGAATGGGCAGCCATTTGTAATTCTGGCTGATTGGGATATTTGCTGATTTCCTCATTGACCAGATTTAGCGCATCATCTACCAGATTGTTATTGTAAAGAATTTCTACCAAGCCTAAGACATAATTTGGATTTCCTGGTCTGGCCTCAATCAGACGTTCACCTTCTTCTATTGCCTTTGCTAAATTGTTGTTTCTGAGGTAGATTCTTTGTTTTTGAACCGTAATAGGCTCCATGATTCCATAATATTCCTCAGCTCTGTCCAATACTACCAATGCTCTGTCGAATTCACCGGCATTCAATAGAATGGAGGCTAAATCCAAGTTATACTGCTGGTTGCTCTCCCCATCGGCAGTCAGCCTGTCCAAGATATCAGCAGCTTTTAAAGGTTGCTTAAGGTTGGTGTAGATTTCAGCAACCATCAAGGCATAGTACTTATTTTCATCGTCCAGTTCCACAGCCTTTAGAGCAAATGGAAGAGCCTTTTCTGGCTGATTTGCTCTAGTATAAACCTCTGCAATTTTATAGTTGATTGCAGGCTCATCCGGACTCAATTCCTCGGATTTTTGCAGGTAAAAAAAGGCTTTTTCCAAATCACCCAGATTCATCTGCTTGGTGCCTTCGATAAAATATCTACTGGCCAAAGCTTCGTTTTTTTGCTGCTTGCGCTCTTTTTTGGAGAGCTTTTGCTGGCTAAAGCCATCCCAAGCAAACAGGGATAGGGAAATATATAGAATTAGGAATTTCTTGGAACTCACGGATAATAGGATAATGGGATCAAAACACAAACATAATGCCTTTTACGAAAAGGCTTAAGAGAAAGCGGGTTTTCTCTGGATTTCTCTTGTCAAACAAATTTTTGCAAAAAATGATCCCGAATTTTCTAGCCTCTCCTTTTTACAAGGTTTTTTAACGTTTCTTTTTCCCAAATGAAAATTAATACTGCAAATGGGATGATGAGGGCATTTTTGATGAAAAAGTCTAAAACCGAGTTGTCTGTGCTCAGATAGAATCCTCCGTAACTTAGGCCGAAAGCCAATATTAGGTAAAAGAGTCCTTTACCCGTTTGATAGGGGATGGGGTAATATTTCTGCCCAAAATAAAAGCAAAGAATACACATCAGAAGGTAGCAGAGTAGGGTACTCATTGCTCCGCCCATGTACCCATAAATAGGAACGAAAATCCAAACCACCAAAATGCTGACCAAGGCTCCAGCCAGAGTGATCCAAAAGCTGTACTTGGTTTGATCAGTGACTTTAAACCAAATGGACAAGTTGAAGTAAATGCCCAGCAACAAGTAGCCCATCAATAAAATAGGTACAATAAATAAACCTGCTTCATAGCCTGAGCTTCGAAGCACCATTGGGCCGAGCCAGAATAAATTCACAGAAATAGCAATCATCAGCAGGCTGCAGAAAATAATGAAGGCATGCATCACTTTTGCATAGATGACTGGAGAGTTTTTGTTTTCTGATTCTTTAAAGAAAAATGGTTCCGCCGCATATTTGAAGGCCTGGATCACCAAGTTCATCAGGATCGCTAATTTGAAATTCGCTCCAAAAACACCCCCAGCTCCCCGGCTGCTCAATCCAGGGTAGAAATTTTCCGGTAGTATGTATTCAAACAATAATCGGGAAACGAGTTCATTGGTTACTCCCGCCAAACCCATGAAAAGTAAGGGCAAGGCGTAAGTCCACATGGGTTGAAGTATTGTTTTTTCTAGTCTAAAAGAAAAAAGACCCGCTTTCCACCAAACAAAGGGAATAATCAATCCATTGGCAAAGAGATTGGCGAGCAGAATATATTCCACTCCCCAGTCCAACCTATATCCTAAGAACCCATCGGAAATCAGCCCCGATTCGATCCATTGAGGAAATAAGATGATAAGGACAATGTTGAGCGCAACATTGAGAAATATATTGATCAGCTTAGCAGAGGCGAAGGAAATAGCTTTGTTGTCCAACCGAAGTTTGGCAAATGGAATAGCCAAAATCGCATCGAAGGATAAAATCAAGGCAGTCCATCTGAATAAATAGGCTTGCCCATGATAGTCCATCCAATCAGCTAAGAAAGGAGCCAATAAATAAAGCCCCGAACCCAATAATAAGGTGGATAAAATGAGTAAAGATTGGCTGTTGGAATAAACCCGATGGGAATCCAGATTTTTTCCTGTGGCAAATCGAAAAAAGCTCGTTTCCATTCCGTAAGTGAAAACGATATTCATAAAACCGATTAGCGCATAGATGCTTGTAAATGAACCCAGTGATTCCTTGCTGAGATACTGGGTGTATACGATGATCAGTAAAAAATTAATGGACCGGCCCAAAATGCTGCTCAGTCCATAAATCGCGGTTTGCCCGGCCAGTTTTTTTAAATTACTCATGAGGAGTCAGGGAATTACTCTCCCTTAAACACAGGCTTTCTTTTTTCTAAAAACGCGCTTGTTCCTTCTTTGTAATCGCCTGATTTGACACATCTGGCAAAACTATTTGCCTCAGTTTGGTAGCCATTTTCCTCAGCTAAATAAACCGCATTCACGCAGTCTACAATCATTCCGATTGCCAAAGGAGCTTTAGACATAATTTTACCGATGATTTCTTCGGCTTTAGCCATTGCATCATTTTTGGTTGGGAGCACATGGTTGACAAGTTTGAGACTCAGGGCCTCGTCTGCACCTATCATATCTCCCGTCATCATCAATTCATTGGCTTTGCCTCTGCCTATCAAAATGGTCATTCTTTGTGTACCTCCGTATCCTGGGATGATTCCCAAGTTCACTTCAGGTTGGCCGAATTTGGCATTGGCAGTAGCAATTCTCATATGACAAGCCATAGCCAATTCACAGCCACCACCCAAGGTATATCCGTTGGTTACAGCAATTACCGGCTTGTGGCAATTTTCTATCATGGAAAAAATTTCCTGACCGTTTTCCGCAAATTTTCTGGCATTTACCTCATTCAATTCGGCTATTTCGCTGATGTCAGCGCCTGCTACGAAGGCCTTTTCTCCAGCGCCCGTCAAGATGACTGCTTTGATGCTTTTGTCATCGATGACCTGGTCAAAAATCTCTCTCAACTCTTCCAAGGTGGCAAAGTTGAGGGCATTCATTTTATCCTCTCTATTGATGGTAAGGTAAAGAACTCCTTCTTTTTCCTCGGTCAGAATATTTCGATAATCTCCCATAAATTATTTTTTGAGTAGCAAACAAATATACGAGCAGGGTACTCAATCCCAAATTCCCTTTGGGAAATTTCCTGGCTCAAGATCTGATTCCAAATTGATTTTATGGATATCATCAATCTAATTTAGTCATTTTCAAAGGCCCATCCGCCATTTTTTATTTACTTTTGCACTGGTAAAATAAAAACTAAATCCACAATATATATGTCTTCAAAAAAGAAAATCACCGTAGCCTATGGTGATGGTATTGGGCCAGAAATCATGAAAGCAACACTGAATATCCTGGATGCAGCAGGTGCGCAACTGGAATATGATGTGATTGAAATCGGTGAACAAGTATACTTAAAGGGGATTTCCTCTGGTATGGAACCTAAATCATTTGATTCACTTCGTGAGACCAAAGTATTTTTGAAGTCACCAATCACCACTCCTCAAGGTGGTGGATTTAAGTCCCTGAATGTGACTACCAGAAAGTCATTCGGGCTATATGCCAACGTAAGACCTTGTAAGGCATATTCTCCATTTATTAAAACCCACTTCCCAAAAACAGACTTGGTAATCATTCGTGAGAATGAAGAAGATTTGTACGCGGGAATCGAGCATAGACAGACTCAGGAGGTTTACCAAACTTTGAAATTGGTATCCGAGCCGGGTTCCGAGAAAATCATCCGTTACGCTTTTGAATACGCTAAAAAGTATGGCAGAAAGAAAGTGACTTGTATGACCAAGGACAATATCATGAAATTGGCCGATGGTCTTTTCCACAAGAAATTTGACGAGGTAGCCAAGGAATATCCTGAGATCCAAACTGAACACAAAATCATCGATATCGGAACAGCTTTGATTGCTGAAAGACCGGAAATTTTTGATGTGATCGTGACCTTAAACTTGTATGGAGATATTATTTCCGACGTAGCAGCTCAGGTTACAGGTTCTGTAGGGCTAGGCGGATCTGCTAACGTTGGTGCGGAAGTAGCCATGTTCGAAGCGATCCACGGTTCTGCTCCTGATATCGCAGGAATGGGCATCGCCAACCCTTCAGGTTTGTTGAATGGTGCTATCATGATGCTGGTTCACATCGGCCAACCTGAAATTGCTGAGAAGATTTCTAACGCTTGGATGAGAACTTTGGAGGATGGAATCCATACAGGAGATATTTATCAGGAAGGTTTGTCAAGCAAAAAAGCAAGTACTCAAGAGTTTGCTCAGGCGGTAATCGAAAGATTGGGTCAGAAGCCTCAGAAGATGGCTGAAGCTTCTTTCGACAAAGAAGCGACTGAACCAATGAACATCAAATTGAGTCCAAAAACTAAGTCAAAGAAAGAATTGATCGGGGTGGACGTATTCATCGATTGGGATGAGGACAACAGAGACCCTAATGTAATTGGAGAAAGATTGAGAAAAGCGAATGCTGATGGTCTTCAGTTGCAATTGATCACCAACAGAGGAGTGAAAGTATTCCCTGAGGGAATGAAGGAAACCTTCTGTACTGATCACTGGAGATGTAGATTTAAGACTGCTGATCAAAGAGTAATTTCTCATGACACAGTGTTGGAATTGTTGAAGCAAATCCAAGGGTTAGGCTTTGACTTTATCAAAACCGAGCATCTATACACATTTGATGGTGCGAGAGGTTATTCTTTGGCACAAGGAGAATAATCATCATCAAGTACATATTTTAATTTTGAAAGGGGGAGGATTTCTTCCCCTTTCTTTTTGTCCTATAATTTTTCCAATTTCGGATTCCTATGGATCAAAAACTTTCCAAACGAGTTTTAATTATCACTTATTATTGGCCGCCTAGTGCCGGTTCTGGAGTTCAGCGTTGGTTGAAATTTGCTAAGTACCTTCCGGATTCAGGATGGGAACCTGTCATTTTTACTCCCGAAAACCCCGATTTTGATCTGAAAGATGAATCTCTCCTAAAGGAAATCCCAGAATCACTGGAAGTGATGAAGTTTCCGATTTGGGAACCTTATTCCTTACTGGATAAACTCCGGGGAAAGGGGAAAACGCATCCAGCCAGAATTATGGAGCAGAAGAAAAAGGGAATGCTGGAAAAGGCCGCAATCTGGTTAAGAGCCAATTTTCTAGTACCTGATCCTAGAGTTTTTTGGGTAAAGCCCTCAGTGAAATTTCTCTCAGAATTAGTCAAGGGAGGGCAGTTTGAGGCAATCATTACGACAGGACCTCCGCACTCCATGCATTTGATTGGGAGAGATTTAAAACGGAAGACAGGAGTTAAATGGGTTGCTGATTTCAGAGATCCTTGGTCGGAATGGGAGTTTTTGGATACCATGCCGATGAGCCCAAACATTCGGAAAAAGCACCAAAAGCTGGAAGAGTCTGTATTGAAAGAAGCAGACGAGGTTTTGACCATTTCGCCTACTTTTCAGAAGGACTTGGAGCGGCTTTCAAAAAGAAAAGTAAGATTACTTACCAATGGATTTGATCCTGCCGATTTACCGGAAGGATTTCAGCCCAAGCAGAAGAAAGAAGGGGAACTTCATTTGGTCTATACTGGAATTATCGATGCGATCAGAAATCCACTTCCTTTATTTAAAGCTTTGAAAGAGGAATTTTCCACCACAGAGGACAAGGTGAAATTTACCTTTGTGGGGAAAGTAAGCGAGCAAGTGAAAAAATTTGTGGAGGCAGACACTTGGCTAAGATCCATTGTAGATTTTGCAGGTTATGTTTCCCATCAAAAGGTGTTTGAATTTTATGCCCAAGCAGACGCTTTGGTTTTGATTCTAACCGATACTAAAAATGCCAAAGGCAATATTCCCGGAAAATTATTTGAATATTTAGCGATCGGAGTTCCAGTTTTGGCTTTGGGTGATCCAAAAGGAGATTCGGCAGCAATACTTCAAAATACAGGAATGGCTCAGGTAGTTTCCCATGAGGATCATGTTCAAATACAAATAGCCTTACGGAAATTGATGGATGAAAACATGCAGTCTGAATCCGAAGGCATGCCCAATCAATATTCCAGAAAATATCTTTCCGCTCAATTAGCAGAGATTTTAGATGAAAATACCCTTTCTAGATTTAAGTAAGATTCCGAATGAAATTCAACTGAAGCTGCAAGAGAAGTTTGCTAAGCTTTTGAAAAGAGGAGTTTATTCTTTCGGTCAGGAGGTGGAGAGTTTTGAATTTGAAGTCAAAGACTTTTTAAATACCTTTCATGCGATAAGCTGTGCCAATGGAACCGACGCTTTGGAATTGGCACTTCGGGCATTGAATATAGGTTCGGGGGATGAGGTGATCCTTCCCGCCATGACATGGGTAAGTACAGCGGAAGCCGTGATTATGGTAGGGGCAAAACCCATTTTTTGGGATACGGATGAAAATGGACTCTTGGCTAAGGACTGGACAAAGGCCGTCACCTCAAAGACCAAAGCTGTGATCCCGGTTCATTTATATGGCCAAATGCTGGAGATGAATAATTTGATGGTAAAAGCCAAACACCATCATTTGAAAGTTATTGAAGATGCAGCCCAAGCATTTGGATCTTTCTACGATGGGAGCTTTGCCGGAACTTGGGGTGATGTAGGATGCCTGAGTTTTTATCCGACAAAAAATCTGGGTGCTTTAGGTGAGGCGGGGATGTGTTTATGTCAAGATGCTGGTTTGGCGGAGCGGATAAGGTTGATCAGCAATCACGGGCAACCAGAAAGAGATCAGCATAATTTGGTTGGAAGAAACAGTCGGATGGATACTTTGCAGGCTGCCTTTTTGAGAATTTTTCTGGAGGATTTTTTCAAGCATCAGCAATTGAGAAAGGAATTTGCGGGAATTTACTGCGAAGAACTATCAGGTTTACCAGACCTTGAATTGCCTTTTAATTCCCAAGACCCAAGTTCGAATATGCATTTATTTGTGATCAAGTCTCCAAGAAGAGATTCTTTGAAGCAATACTTGGAAGAGCATGGGGTAGGAACAGCTATTCATTATCCTACTATTTTGCCTGATATGGTTCCTTACGAACATCAGGGTAATTATATGAATGCAAGAAAATTAAGTAAAGAATGTCTTTCCTTGCCTTTGAACCCCTGGATGAAAAAAGAGGAGGTTTACAGGGTTTGCAAATTGATTAAAGACTTTTTTTAAAGTAAACCTAAGCAAGATCAACATGCACCGCTCTTTATAATTCCATATTAAAATCTGGTTTTGCCAATTAGTTGAAAATCGGCTTATTATCAGCCTAAAGGATTAGATTCCGGAAGCTTCGGTCTTCGGTCATCTGTCTTCCAGCCAGATCATCAAAGCAAAAATGGCGAATGGAATTATATTGAATAACCAGATAATCTAACCCCGAATTTGCAAAGGGTTCTGAAAATTCCAATTCAATTTCCTATTTTCAAAAATGCCTTTTAATCAAAACCCGCTCTTTGTCGCAGGAGCGCTTTGTGTTGCTGTTTTTTTTGCAATCTGGTTAACCCGATTTTCATGGGGAAAAACCATAGGAACTCCCATATTGGTGATTTTAATCTGTGCCATTTTATCCAATGTAGGTATCATTCCCAGTGCCATGGGTGGTCATGTGGTTTACAATGGAGTTTTCAATTATTTGGCACCATTAGGGATTTTTATCGCTCTTTTGGAAGTCGATTTGAAAAGCATCAAGAAAGCTGGATTACCTCTTTTAATGATGTTTGGTTTGGGCACACTAGGAACAGTCATTGGAGTATTTGTAGCCTGGTTTGTGGTTCAGCCTCAATCCGAAATAGGAGATATGGCTTCTGCTGTGGCGGGCATGTTTACGGGCACTTACATAGGCGGAAGTATCAATTTCAATGCGGTAGCCCTCAGCTATGGAGTCAATGAAAACGGAACTTTGTATGCTGCAACTACCGTAGTGGATAACTTAATCGGAACTCCTTGGATCATTGCCACTTTGATATTGCCGAGGTATCTACAAAAACTTTTCCCTCGAAAAAAGCTGCAATCTGCCAAGCAGGCTCAGCAAATTCCAAGTGTAGAATATATTTCACTTTCCTCCTTGGCTTCGATTTTAGCCTTAGGCTTTTTGGCTATGGCTATTAGTCGAGTTTTGGAATATTATATTCCCCAAATTCCGGAAATCATCACTTTAACGACCATTGCCTTGATCCTCGCACAGTTTCCCTCAGTGCAGCAGTTGCACGGGAAGCATACTTTGGGATTTTTCTTTATTCTGGTTTTTCTCGCTGTAATAGGAACTCTCTGTGATGTGGGGGCACTTTCGGGAGTAGGATCTTTAGCAGGTACTCTAATCTTGTTTGTGGGCTTACTAGTGCTGATTCATGGTGTCGTGATTTTCGGTTTGGGAGCCTTATTCAAAATGGATTGGGATGTAATAGCTGTGGCCTCTCAAGCAAATGTGGGAGGGAATACTACCGCCATTGCAGCTGCGGAAAGTTTGGACAGGCCTGACCTGCTGATTCCTGGTGTTTTGGTAGGAAGCTTAGGAAATGCCTTGGGAACCTATTTAGGTTTTATGGTGGCGGGGATATTGTAGGATATTAATTAAACAGCTGAATCTGTCCAGGCTTGGAAAACTGCTGAATGCCTTCCAGTCTGAGAAGTTTCTTCTTGGCTTCCAATCCTCCTGCATAACCTACCAAACTTCCATCTGAACCTATAATTCTATGACAAGGCACAATGATGGATATTGCATTAGCTCCATTGGCTGAGGCAACAGCCCGAATGGCATCCGGGTTTTGGAGTTGTTGGGATAAGGCTAAATAGCTTTTGGTTTCTCCAAAAGGAATCTGAACCAAGGCATTCCAAACCGATTTTTGAAATACAGACCCGACAAAATGCAAGGGAAGATCGAAAGTTTTTCTCTCGGAGTTGAAGTATTCATTTAACTGGACTACTGCTTTTTCCAAAACAGGATGACTCCCTTCCTGGTATGCTGCATTTAATCCGCTTTGAATTCGCTGATCTATAGCCTGACGCATTTTTCTGTATTTCCAGTCGCAAAGGCAAAGTTGATCCCCGAAAACTCCCAAGAGAAGCTCTCCCACAGGAGATTGATAGGTTTGAGTAATGATTGTTTTCATCTTAAGGTCTTCTATATGCTTGGCGAGCCAAAAGTTTCCATTCCCCTTCTTCCTTTACCCAAACCAGCATCACTCCTAAATTGAGTTTCCTAAGTTCCCCATCAACCCAGATGGATCCATTGACCAAGTGTCTAACAATACCCAAATCTTCTGAGGCATAGCTGATTTCCTGTTCGCTTATGTCCCAAGTTTCATAATCGTTAATTTTCTCTTCGAATATTTTCAGAAATGCCTTTTGACTCTCAATTACCCCACCGCTATGTCCATAACTCAGTTGGGGAGAGGTGAGAGCTCGGAGTTTTTCCACGTTTTCTGAGAGTAGTGCCTGCGTCAGCTCATTCATTTTCCCCTCCAATTCGGTTTTGGATTGAGCGAATAATGGTGCATTACAGCAATATATAATAGCGAAAATCAGCAGGCATTTTTTCATAGGGAGTATGTTTTTTAGGTTTTATGATGATCCTCAATTTTAGCAGAATATAATGTAAGGATTCATTTTGCTTATTATGAATCCTGATACTTTCCCAAATCCATTTAGATTTTTCAATACAGAAACTAATATGTTCAAAAACATAAAAGTCAAAAATCTTAATAATGGAGAATTATTAGGGTCACCCTGAGCGCCTGCCTGACGTCAGGCAGGGAGTCGAAGGGCCCTCGACTCTGCTCGGACTGACCTAAACTTCATATCAACAATTAAAATTTCAATTGGGATGATAGCTCCCAAGTAAATAAACTCCCAGTCATAAGAGATAAAGACTTTTTTACTGAACGACAGCTTCTGCCTCAATTTCTACCAGATATTCATCTCCAATCAATTCTGCTCTAACCATGGTATTGGCAGGTTGGATCTCTGCAAAGCGTTCTCCGTGAGCTCTGGCCACTGCTTCCCAATCTGAGATATTTCTGATGAAAATTCTGGTTCTGATCACATCTTCCAATTTTCCTCCCAAAGCCTGAATAGCCCCTTCCAATTTGTCAATGATAAAATGTGTTTGGGCAGCAGGATCAGAGCCTCCCATGGCAAATGAGCCATGAGTAGCGGTGGTACCTGAAACAGAGATTTGATTTCCTTTTCTCACAGCTCTGCTAAAGCCTGCAATATCCTCCCATATCGTTCCGCTAAGAGCTTTGGTTCTTCCATCGTTTCCTTTCACAGTAGGATAGGGGGCAGGAAAAGACTCTACATGATGGCTTAAGTCTCCCGAAGCAGTCAAAAAAGGAGGTTTTCTATACTCGTCCCCACAATCTCCAGGGATAGGATCAAAGGTATTCAAGATCTCCTTGATTTTTTTCTTGTCCTGATCTTCGATTTGTAGTTTAAAAAGCTTTTGATTGTCCTCAATATGAGCACTTTTTCCAAGTCTGGCTCCGATGATGACTCCTCCTACGGCCGGCTGATCCATCATATATCTGCTGGCCACATTAGCAATGCCTACCTCCTGTTTCTTTGCAACTTGGTCTAAGACCTGAAGTAATTCCTGGAGTTTATTCCAGCCACCGATCTGATCTACAAATCGCTTGTACTTCATCTGAGACCAAGTCAGCTCCTCATTCAACAAAGGCTCTTCTTTTCCCAGCCATTTTTCTGAAAGAAATCCACCTCCAACGGTTCCAAAGGCCAATAATTTGATTCCATGCTGCAAGCAAAGTTCGGTCATCTTCCCTGCAGCTCTTTGATCCAAAAGAGAATAACAAACCTGATTGGAAACCACCTTGATGCCTGAATTAACCACAATATTCAGATGTGCGGTGTCAAAATTGGTCAATCCCAAATGCTTGATCAGTCCTTCTTCTTTCAGCTCCTGCAACCAAAAAAGACAATCCACCCATGAAGGATGCGAATATTGCCAGGCGTGAAATTGCATCAGATCGATTTGCTCAGAATGCATTCTTGTTAAAGCTCGTCCTACTGCTTCCCTTACCTGATCTTTGCTTATGTTTCCGGGAGAGGGTACCCACTTGGTGAAGAATTGGGCATTTTCTTTTCCGTATGTTTGAATGTAAGTGCCGGTGATTTCCTCCGCTGAACCGTAATGATCCGCCATGTCAAAAGTGGTAAAACCAGCATCTGCATAGGACTTCATAGCTTTTGCAGCTTCATAGGGATTTACCTTGTTTCCATCTCTTTCCAGATCGGCAATTTGCCATAATCCAGTCAAAACAGGACATATATTCAACCCAGGAGCCAGTTCTACAGTGTAATTTTCTTTGCTCATAATTTTTAAAGGACTTAATCAGGTAATTCTGAGAATCGTTTTGCTACATCTACTCCTGACTTTTTCAGTTGTGCCCATTGGTAGAAGAATAAGAGAGATGCGATTAGCAAAACCAAAAGGTAGACCCAAGTACTATGGAAGTACCAATCGCTTACCTGAGCATTTAGATCTTTTGAAATATGGATAATGAGGAATGTTGCCAAAAACAGCATGCCTAAAATGGCCAATATTCTTTGAAACTTTCGGTTTTTGATGGTTTTGATTTCTCCAGCCAAAGTTGGATTTCGAAAGGGCAAGAAAAACAGGGAGCAACTCATCAGCAAGAAATTGATCAGCATGGAAGTTACCATAATGTCTATTCCCAAAAAGAAATCTCCCGCAAAATGACTTCCCAATACTCCAATACTTGCCATAATTCCGCTGAGAATTAAGGCTGCATAAGGCGTTTGGAATTGTGAGTGGATCAGTGAAAGTTTATTGGGAAATATGCCGTCCTCTGCCCAGGAAAAAACCAGTCTGGAAACGGATAAAATCATAGCCGGTAAATCATTCAATAAGGCTATGGCGGCCCCGGCGAGAATCAGGATACCGACAGTTGGGTTGAGTACATAACTCAGAACACCTGCTGCCGAAATATCTTTTTGCAGGGCTTCTTCAGCTACAAACTGCCAAGGCACCGTATGGTAGACTGCATAAGTAAATGCGATGTAGAAAATTCCTACGCCCAATATGGCCAATGCAATGGCTTTAGGAAGATTTTTGGAAGGGTTTTTTGCCTCCCCTCCGGCTTGGGCTATGGAATCAAAGCCAATGAAGCTCGAAAATAAAAGAGCAGCAGCAGTTAAAAATGTACCCCAACTGAATTCCGCATCGATCAGGGAAATGCTTCTATTTTCTTTTTCTGAAAGTGCTTGCAGAAAATCCTGATGATCAAAACTCAAACCTGAGAAAATAACAACAGCACCCAAAGCAAACATTAATAACATCAAGGGGATGAGAGTTCTCTCATAAAACTTAAGTCCTCGGATATTGATTAAGGTGAAAAACCAAATCAGAAATAGGGCTAAGCTAACCCTAACTATTCCGATTTCCAGAAAACCTGCAACTGAAGTCCAAGCCAAAGCCAATACAACATCCCGAAAAAAAGGGATGACTACATAAGCAATGACCCCAATTACGATAGATAGCCCAAACCATTGGGAAAAACTGGCGATAAAACCAAGATAGGGGTGTAAAGATCTGCTGGCATACAAGTAGGAACCACCTGCTCTAGGCATGGCCGTACTGAGTATGGCATAGGCAAAAGCAGCTAAAAGTGCTGGAATGGCAGCAAATAAGAATGCAGGAATTACATAAGGCCCGATACCCGGTACATTCCTTTGAATCATAAAGGGTACTACATAGATAGATGCTCCTATCATGGAGCAAATTCCTGTAGCTGCTAAGCCCAACAAACCCAGCTGTCTTTTGAGGTGATTTTCCATAGGTGAATTGATTCCGAAAATAGGAGAAGAATCAAGGAATCAAAAATGGAATGGTTTAAAAGGTAGGTCAAAGATAGAAGAGGGGAGACGGAAGACAGAAGACCGAATGACCTTGCCTGATTTTGGTTGTCACAATTCCGTCTTGTGGATTGTTAATTTGTTTACATTTTGAGGTACTCTTTTTCTTGGTTGTTCAGGATTTCTGGGCTTCAATTTCAAGGTATATGCTATTGAAGGTTGAGTTTGCAACATCGATTTATATTGGAGGGGAGAAAGTCCATTGAGTACTTTCTTTCTTCTTTTCTTGTTGTGGTCAGCGACTGCTTTTTTCTGACATTTTCTCAATTCTTCAAGTTTCTTTGGCTTCCAGTAATTCAAGTATCCACTATTTATCAGATCGTTTGTTTTCTCTGCATAGGGGTTCTCGTAAGAATACATGCACATACTTTGAAGAATTCCGTGTCGATTACACAACTCCTTGTATACCTCGCTCTCATACTGCTTGCCTCCATCGCTATGATGAATCATCCCTTTGAGTTTTACTCCATTGCCCACGGCTCTGCTGATTGCTTTTCGCATCACTGCTCTATAATTGAGTGCATGATTGGAATCATAAGCTCCATAGCCTACGATTTCTTGGTTGTACACATCGGTGATATAGATCGTGTAAAGCTTAGTGTCTCCGTATAGATAATGGGCCATATCTGCCTGCCAGACTTGATTTACTCCATTCACATCTTTCTGAACCAGCAGGTTAGAAAACTCCCGGGTACCTGATTGTGTGGCTCTCCCATAACGTTTGGGATATTTGACACGGTAACCCAACT
>NZ_FOVW01000014.1:0-64285 GCF_900115305.1 Algoriphagus ornithinivorans
CCTCCAGTGATTTACGTCCCAAAGCAGCTTCCAGCTCCTTGATCCTACTTTTTAATACCTGAACCCTATTGTCCTGACTGTCTTTTTCCATAACCATTCTTGTCCCCTTCTTCAAGGTAGTCGAATATTTGTAAAGCCAAGTATATACAGTCTGTTTTCCGCCTATTCCGTATTCACGAACAGCCTGGAGAACTGTTAACTCTTTCCGTTCTATCTGACCTACAATCTGCTTACGCAAATCCTCACTGAAAATCCGCTGAGCTTTAAGTTGAAATCTTTTTGTCATCTTATTTGGTTTATCGTCCCAACAAAATGTGTCAACTTTTTTCAGGCATTGTCACCGGATTCTGATCCTTTCAGCAGACAATAAGCCATATTTTTGTCAATATTGGTAAGAAAGCGGATATCCATAAAAAAAAATCATTGACTTTAGCCTATTTCAGAGAATATTGCCTTGCCAAACCGGGTGTATCAGAAGATACTCCCTTCGATGCCAACACGCTTTGCTTTCGAGTGGGAGGGAAGATTTTTGCGATAACGGATATCGAGCAGTTTGATTTTATCAACTTAAAATGTGATCCTGAACAAGCTATTGAGCTAAGAGAACGCTTTTCTGGAATTACTCCGGGATACCATATGAATAAAAAGCTGTGGAATTCAGTGTCTGTTTTAGGTGACGTTCCCGATCAATTGATTTTAGATTTGGCAGACCAATCTTATGAGTTGATATTTGCCTCCTTACCAAAAAAGTTAAAAGCCGAAATCCTGCCATGACATTTTTTTCAGTTTCCAAACTCAGTAAATCATACCAGTCTATCCCCGCTTTGAAAGATTTTTCATTGCAGATGGAAAAGGGAGATTTCATTTCGATAGTAGGTGAAAGTGGTTCTGGTAAATCTACACTTCTAAGAATCATGGCTGGTTTGGAGACAGAGGATGAGGGTGAAGTATTATTAAATGGTGAAAAAATTCTCAACCCTAAGAAAAAGCTGGTTGCTGGATATGATGAAGTCAAGTTGATCCATCAGGATTATCACTTATATCCTAATAGTTCGGTGGAGGAAAATATACTCCGGCCTCTTTTGCATTATGATAAAGCTTATGCGAAAAGCAGGCTTGAAACCTTGCTTCGACAGTTCGGGCTGGAAGAATTCAGAGAAAGACTACCCAGACAACTTTCAGGGGGACAGCAACAAAAAGTAGCTATAGCATCTGCTTTGGCCATTGAACCTGAGGTCTTATTGTTAGATGAACCATTTTCCTCTTTAGACACCATTCAAAAGCATCAATTAATAGCAGATTTGGGGAAATCCTTGAAGGAAATGAATTCCTCGGTGATTTTCGTGACCCATGATTTGGATGATGCGCTTAGATTAACTGATAACCTGATCATTCTTCAGAAAGGTAAAATGATACAAAAGGGTAATTCTCGAGAACTTTGTGAGCATCCGAAAACAAGATATGTGGCCCGCCTTTTCTCTCCAATCAATTTGATTCCAGACAGGATCAATAATTATTTAAGGCCCAATGAAGTCAAATTGAGGACTAAGGGAGGTTTGTTGGGCCATGTGATAGACTCTCGTTTTTTGGTTCATTACAATTCTCTTCGAATCCAATTAAAAAATGGTGGAGATATCTGGGAGGTGGATGATCCTGCCAGAAAATACCAGGTCGGCGATCGTGTGTATTTGCTTTGGGATGAAGAGAAGGTGATGCTTTTGAAAAAATAAAAAACCCTCCAAAGGTTAAATATCCCTTGAAGGGTTTTGAGCAAATACTTCCAAATCGAATGTCGGTACTGCCAATTGTCTATTTTTCAGCTTTCAAAATTTAGCATTCTGAATTTAGCTTTCAGCCTTCCTCATGTTCTCCATGCTCTCCATGAACATGTCCATGAGAAAGCTCATCTTCTGTAGCTTCTCTCACCTCAATCACGCTGCCTTCGAAGTGCAGATCGAAACCTACCAATGGATGATTAAAGTCCAATAATAAATTCTCGCCTAAATCCTTGAGAACCTTTGCCTGCATGGAATAACCGTTTTCATCCATCAAAGGTAAAAACTCTCCTTCTTTGATCATTTCTTCTGTAAAGCCTCTTTCTTTTGAAAATTGCTCTTTGGGAAGAGTGATCAACAATTCGTCATCAGGCTCTCCATAAGCTTCTTCTGTTGTAAGGCTGAAGTTAAAATCATCGCCTTCTTTTTTACCGGCTAATAATTCTTCAAACTTTTCCGGAAGTCCACTTTGTCCAAAAAGGAAGTAGAATGGATCTTCTTCATCTCTCACTTCCACGCTGAATGGCACGGATTCTATATCATCTTCTACTTTGCTAACTTTTAGTTCGTAGGTTAATCCTACCACTGCGTTTTCTGTGATTTTCATTTCTTATTTGATTATGCCGTATTTCAGGCGAATGCTGATTCTTTCTTTTAATACTTCCCACTTGCTGCGGGGAGTTGATTTTTCCAAAGGTTTGGTAGCCTTGAAAACGAAATATTGATAGTCTTTTTCTTCGTAGAAAACGGAGTATGTTTCCATTTTCTCCAAATAGAAACCATTTGCTGTGAGACTTTTGATCAGATCTCCCGAGTCTAAAGGCTGATCGATCACCTGTAGTTTTTCCGGTTCATTTTCAATCATCCACTGAAGATAACGCGGCGAGGGAATATGTATAAAAACTACAGAGTCTTGGTTTGCATGTTGTTGTATGGTCTGAAAAAGCCTTTGATGCTGGTCCACTGGGATATGTTCCAATACATCTGGGAATACTATGAAATCAAAGCTTTCTCCGACTTTATGAAAGTCTGACATATCAGATACTTCAAACTTCAGGTTGCTTTGATCTTTCCATATAGCCTTGGCTTTTTCGATACTTTCCGGGGAAATATCTACAGCCAAAACTTCTCCCTCTTTGACCAAATTGGCCAGTAAATAAGATACTGTTCCGATCCCACAACCAACTTCCAAAACTCGGTGATGTGATTTCAAACCAGCCATTACTACCTTATCCAAAATGCTGAGATGCCGGGAATTGATTCCGGTTTTCTCCTGCTTTTCGGAAAACTGGTCGTAAAAACTGACTACTTTATCTTTAGGATCTTCCATTTTTCTCTTTGAATGTCATCACTACTCCACCGATCAAAGCTGCCAGTATAAGGTACTGGAAAATGATCATTGGAGTTTTTGTGGAAAGATAGCTACTCGGTGCAAAGGTAAAGACTATTTCATGACTGCCCTGAGGAACATCCAACCCCCTCAATAAATAATTGGTTCGCAGGATAGGAGTTTCCTTTCCATCTATGGTAGCGGTCCAGCCTTCTGGATAATATATTTCGGAGAAAACAATCAATCCTCCTTGATCCATTTCCGCTTGATACCGGAGTTCGTTGGGGCTTTGAGAGGTCAAAGTCACTTGTCCTACTCCTGCACCAACAGATCCAAACTCACTTGTATTCAGAGTAGCTTGGGTTTTGGTGTCAATCTCCCCAATTTCCTTTATTTCTTCTTCATTGCTTTTAACAGAAGAAACTTGAAGCGGTACCCAGGCAGGACCGTTTGCTTCTGGATTTTGAAAAACAGCATTAGCCTCCTGTCCAGCTATCAGGTATTTGGTGTTGAGCATATTGATAACTCCAATGCTTTCCCAAGCAAAATTACCCTCCTGAGCTTTTCCAACAAAGGCCTGAATTTCATCCTGCAATTGATAATCAATCAAATCCTGATATCGTCTCAATTTAGCACCGTGGTATCCTCCTAAGCTATATAACCTATAGCTGGTTCTCGCTCCTTGCGTCAAAGACTCCGTTAGACTCAAAACTCTGAAGTATCCAGGATCTGCAGTGATTTCCTTTTCTGCAGGAGTTTCAGCGAAAAACTGTCTGGATGGATTTCCCTGAAAGGATTCTTCATTTAAATACCTTCTATTGATACTCCACAAATCTATGCTGACTAATAGAATCAATGCTGCTCCCAGAATCATGTCCGATATTTTTCCTTTGATTCTGAAATAAACCAAGGCAAAAGCAGCTGCAATCAAGCCAAAGCTTTTCCAGGCAGATGCAGAGAGCATGGCTTTACGGTCTTTTTGTAAAGCGGATGCTAACCAATCCGGTAAGCTTGAATCTACTGCCCCCTCAAAACGGAAAAATGCACCTGAAGCTACCGCCAAAAGCAATACCAGGCCTCCTACAATGGCACCCGATAGGTACAAGGGTTTCAAGTCACCTTTTTGAACCAACCTTTCCAGAGAAATCATTCCCAAGACAGGAATGGCAAAAAGCGTCATTCCCAATGCCATGGACACAGCTCTAAACTTGTTGTATCCCGGAAGTACATCAAATAGGAGATAATTAAACCAAGCTAGATTCTTGCCCCAGCTAAGCATCAGTGAAAAAATGATGATGACTCCGAAAGCGATCAAACTTTCCTTAGGAGCGGCCCAAAAACCCAGGATTGCCAGAAATATCAAAATCACTCCTCCATAGATAGGACCTCCCGTAAATGGCTGATCGCCCCAATAGGTTGGAGCAGATTTAATAAATCCATTGATTTGCGCAGGATCCACTCCATTGCTTCGTAAGGCCTTTTCAGCCTCTGAATTTTTGGGAAGAGGAGTTTGACTTCCGCCACCGTAAAAATCAGGGACCAAAAGAGTGAGTGTTTCCAATTTACCATTAGACCAGTTGAATGCATAATCCTTATCCAACCCGGCGGACTCCGTTTCCAAAGTCGCTTTTCCGCGGGTTGAGTAAGGACTGTATTCCAAGGCCGTAGCCAGTCTTCCCAAATTCCCGCCAACTGCTAAAATGGCTCCAATAGCTAAATATCCAATCGCTTTTGCAATAGGAGCGATTCCTTCTTTTTTCCAATCAAAAGCAAGCCTCACTAAAACATAAATCACAGAGACGATTAAGGTGTAATAAGTGATTTGAAGGTGATTGAATTTAAGTTGTAGCAAAAGTCCGACAGCCAATAAAGCGGCTCCCAAAATATGCTTCTTTTCAAAAGCCAAATGAATACCTGCAAGAATCAGCGGAATTAGGCATACAGCCCATATTTTAGCATTATGTCCTGCTTCGAGTGAAAGTAGATTGTAGGTATTAAATGAAAAAGCAATAGCTCCCGCAATGGCGAATATGGGTCGAACACGAAAACTCAACAATAAGACATACATGCCCAGCATTCCGAAAAACAGCCCGTTTATAGGGTGAGGAAGACCTAAAGTCAAAACAGATACCAGTGCATTGGTGATGTCGCCGGGAAATTCCAAACTGATAAAATAAGCGGGCATACCTCCAAACATGGAATTGGTCCAAAGTGCCTGCTCGCCAGTCTCCGCTCTATAATCCAAGACTTCTTTGGCAGAACCTTCCCATTGAAGTATGTCGCTTTGAAAGATGACTTTTCCATCGAAAACCAATGGAGAAAAGTAAAAAACGATCAGTAAGTAGAACACCCCAACGCCTATTAGATGCGGGAGGATTTGTTTTTGAAAATTCAGCTGCATGAATTGATTTTCGTATATGAAACAGAAAGCATGCAAATTAGGAATTAAAAGGCAAAGAAGAACTGAAAAGTGGATGGATTAGCGTCTTTTAGGCTTTCGTTCGGGCGTGAAAATTAGTACTTTTGCAGCAAATAGCGGAATAACCACATGTTTGATAATTTAAGTTTGAAACTGGACCGGGCTTTCAAAACCCTGAAAGGAACCGGAAAAATCACCGAAATCAACGTTGCAACCACGGTTAAGGAAATCAGAAGAGCCCTAATCGATGCTGACGTTAACTATAAAGTAGCGAAGGAAGTCACCGATACCATCAAGACTGAAGCCTTGGGGCGGGATGTGTTGATCTCTGTATCTCCGGGTCAATTATTGGTGAAAATCACCCAAGAGGAGCTGACCAAATTGATGGGCGGTACCAAGGCGGATATCAAACTCAGCGGAGAGCCTGCGGTTGTTTTGATTTCCGGTTTGCAGGGTTCTGGTAAAACAACCTTTACCGGAAAACTGGGAAGCTATTTGAAAAAGCAGGGTCGACAGGTCTTGCTAGTTGCCTGCGATATTTATCGTCCTGCTGCGATCGATCAGTTGAAAGTATTAGGTGAGCAGATCGGCGTGGAAGTATATGCCGAGCCTGAGAATAAAAATGCGCTGGAAATCGCCAATAATGCGATTGCCTATGCGAAGAAGAGCGGGAAAAAGACGGTAATCGTCGATACCGCGGGTCGCTTGGCAGTAGATGAGCAAATGATGAATGAAATCGAGGCTTTGAAAAATGCCTTGAAACCATCTGAAACCTTGTTTGTGGTGGATTCCATGACAGGTCAGGATGCTGTGAATACTGCCAAGACATTTGATGAGCGTCTGGATTTTGACGGGGTGGTATTGACCAAATTAGACGGTGATACTCGTGGTGGTGCTGCTATTTCCATCCGTCACGTAGTCAATAAGCCTATCAAGTTTATTTCCACTGGTGAAAAAATGGAGAATCTGGATGTGTTCCATCCGGATCGTATGGCCCAGCGAATTCTGGGTATGGGTGATGTGATCTCCTTGGTGGAACGTGCTCAGCAGTCTTTTGATGAGGACGAAGCCAAGCGGATCAATGCTAAAATTCGTCAGAACAACTTCAATTTTGATGACTTCCTATCTCAGCTGGAGCAGGTGAAGAAAATGGGAAATATCAAGGACTTGATGGGGATGATCCCTGGAATGGGTAAGGCGATGAAGGGATTGGATATAGATGATGATTCATTTAAGCCGATCGAAGCGATTATTCGCAGTATGACGCCTTTGGAAAGAGAAAACCCGGATGTAATTGATGGCAGCAGAAGAAAGCGAATCGCAGATGGTTCTGGTAGATCGATTACAGAAGTGAATAATTTAATGAAGCAATTTGCCGATATGCGCAAGTTGATGAAGCAAATGAACAAAATGGGCGGAGCCAAAGCTGCTATGAGCAGAATGATGCCTGGAATGGGAAGAAGATAAAGGCAGAAGTATAAAGTAAGAAATCTGAAAAACCCGGTCTGAAAGGATCGGGTTTTTTCTTGCTTCTAGCCTCTCGCTTCTAAATTCTATCCTCTAATCTCTAATACACCTTCTTATCCTCTTTCTTCTTCCAAAGCTCGAAGACTTTTTGGGATTCTTTCCGCATTCCGTTGAGCATGGGAATTTTGCGTTGCGTAGGATCTATCTTGATTTCCTCATAGATAAAATCATCATCAAAACCGGCATCGGCTGCGTCTTCTTTGGTGCAGGCATAAAAAACTTTACTCGGCCTGGCCCAGAATATAGCTCCCAAGCACATGGGGCAAGGTTCGCAGGAAGTGTAGACTTCACAGCCTTCGAGTTGAAAATGTTGGAGGTTTTTGCAGGCATCCCGAATAGCGACTACTTCTGCGTGGGCTGTGGGATCGTTATTTTTAAGAACGCTGTTTGAGCCTTTTCCGATGATTTTTCCGTCTTTGACGATCACACAACCAAAAGGTCCGCCATGCCCTGCTTCCATCCCGTTTTGAGCCAGTTCTATAGCTAATTGCAAAAAGTGTTTTTGAGATTCGGTCATGAAGTAAAGTTAAAAAATTAAGAACAGTGTAGTTGGTTATAGAATAAATAAATCAAGAAAAAGGCTTGATTTCTGTGATTCTGCGTCGCTGCTAGATAATTTTTACCGCTGAGACGCGCAGGGCATAAGGTTATTTTTATCCTACTTTCCTTTGATGCTCAAAGAGTCAGACTTAGAACTAGGAAAGCCATCTTGCCTTTGGAATAGTGGGGCGGCATTAATAACCAATAACTTTTCCTGCCTCCCCGAGCAATTTAAAAAACCACAGAGAGAACACAGGAACATAGCTTCATATACTCTTCGCCTCTTCTATCCTTTGCGGGAGATTAAAAACTCTTCGTCGCTGTGAGCTTTTTTTAGCTATGGAGTCCAATTTTATTTCAAATCACTTCTCCGAAGCTCTTGTTTATTCTTACTTCAATTTTCTACAATCAAAATGCCTCTCCGAGGCTTTGAGCAATTAAACCTGTTTGGAGCACCAGAGGTGCAAGTTGATCATTTGATCTATTTTTTTACCGCAAAGACGCAAAATCCGCAGAGGTTTTCGCGGATATAATTTTTTAAATTAGACTTGAAGGGGAGTTTAAATTTTCTTTGCTTCTTCTATCCTTTGCGGGAGATTAAAAACTCTGCGTCGCTGCGCCGCTGCGAGCTTTTTTTAACCACAGAGGTAAGGGAAGAATTCACAGAGGATTAAAAAAATCTTTATTCTTTTCGGACGATTTTCAATTTTCTGACTTTAGAAGTTATTCCCCTTGAGACCGCTTCGTTCCTCGCGGTGAAGACTTTAGATTGTAACAAGCAAGTAACCTGCTGCCTACTGCTACTGCCTACTTTACTTTGCCTCTTTCATCCTTTGCGGGAGATTAAAAACTCTGCGTCGCTGCGCCGCTGTGAGCTTTTTTTAGCAATGGAGTCCAATTTCATTTCAAATCGCTTCTCCGAAGCTCTTGTTTATTCTCACTTCAATTTTCTACAATCAAAATGCCTCTCCGAGGCTTTGAGCAATTAAACCTGTTTGGAGCACCAGAGGTGCAAGTTGATCATTTGATCTATTTTTTTACCGCAAAGACGCAAAATCCGCAGAGGTTTTCGCGGATATAATTTTTAAAGTTAGACTTGAGGGGGACTTTAAATTTTCTTTGCTTCTTCTATCCTTTGCGGGAAATTAAAAACTCTGCGTCGCTGCGCCGTTGCGAGCTTCAAATCTAACCACAGAGCTAAGGGAAGAATTCACAGAGGATTAAAAAAATCTTTATTCTTTTCGGACGATTTTCAATTATCTGATTTTAGAATTTAGTCTCCTTGAGACCGCTTCGTTCCTCGAGGTGACGACTTTAGATTTGTAACAAGCAAGTATCCTGCTGCCTACTGCTACTGCCTACTATACTTTGCCTCTTTCATCCTTTGCGGGAGATTAAAACTTTGCGCCGATGAGATTTATGAGACTGCTTCGTCGTTCCTCCTCGCAGTGACGCTACCGTTTTTCAGACTTCTAATTTTTGCTTTCAGATTTCCCCAATCAATTCATCCATTTCCCCATAAACTCCAAGAAGGGTTCCTTGTAATTATCGCTCACAGAGATGTGATGTGTGCCGATGGTGATCACGTTTTTTGAAACGGACTCTATATGATCCAATCCAATGATAAAGGAGCGATGCACCCGCATAAATTTGGAAGTGGGCAAAAGCTCCTCCATGCTTTTTAAACTGGTCAGAGAAAGTAGTGGATTGGGTTTTGATTTTAAGTGAACTTTCACATAGTCCTTGTATGCTTCCACATGCGTGATTTCTGAAAGCATTACTTTGACCAGTTGATATTCTACTTTCAAAAAAATATACTCGGGACTGCTCTCTGTCGGAGTAGCAGCCGGATTTGGAATCTTGTTTTCCAGCTTTTCAAAGTAATTATAGGCCTTGGTAGCAGCATTCAGGAAATCCTCATAGCTGTAAGGTTTAAGCAAATAATCCAAAGCGTCTACCTTATATCCTTCTATTGCAAATTGATGATAAGCCGTAGCGAAAATAATTCTGGTTTTATCCGAAGTCTTTTTGCCATCTAGCACCCTTGCGAGCTCCATTCCGGAAAGATCGGGCATTTGGATGTCCATGAAAATCAATTGAACCTCCTCCTTATTTAGAAATGCCAGCGCATCAATGGCACTGGAAAACTTGCCAACCAAGTCAAGAAAAGCCGTCTGCTGTATGTATTTGCATACTAGTTCGAGAGCAAGTGGCTCATCATCTACGGCTATACATTTGAGTTTCATTCCAAGTTGATTGTCAGATTGACATAATATTCGTCCTTGTCTTCAACTTTGCCAAATTTCAAGCGGTGTTTGTTGGGATATAATAGACTTAGTCTTCTCTGGGTATTGACTAATCCTATTCCACTTTCTTTTGCTTCTGGGCTATCCTGATTGATAGGAAAAATCTGATTTCTGGTTTCAAAGAATAAGGTGTCTCCCATGATTTCCATTTTAATGTCAATTTTGCTGGGATGTTGAGAGCTGATTCCATGTTTGAAACAATTCTCCAGAAAAGGTAAAATCATCATTGGAGCAATAGTATGGTTGTTTTTGGGTTCGTCCATACTGATATTTAAGGTGACTTTATCAGTCAATCTCATTTTCATCAATTCAATATAGTCTCTGATGAAATCTACCTCTTTACTCAGCAAAGTAGATTCTTTTTGATTTTCATAAAGCACATAGCGCATCATCCGGGAAAGCTTCAATAAAGCTTCCTGTGCTTTTTTAATATCCAGATTGGTTAATGAATAGATATTATTTAATGTATTGAAGAAAAAGTGGGGATTGATTTGAGCTTTAAGGTATGAGAGCTCTGTGTTGATCCGCTGTTTTTCCAGTTCCTGTCGTACAGTTTCGTCTTTTTGCCATTTTTGAACCAGTGCCAAAGAAGTACTCAAGCCAATAGAAACGGTGTAAAGTAGAAGTTGAAATACGTCTCCAGGCAGCCATCTTCTTCCAGGTACGAATGGTTTGTCAGGGTTAAAAAATTCGTGCATTCTCATCGGGTACTTGATGAGTTGCTCGAAATAAATAATTGTGAAGTAAAAGACTACAGCTCCAGCTATTACCAAAAGGAGGTATATGTAATTTTTTCCTTTGAGTAATATTTTGGGAACACCAATCGAGGCATTGGTGTAAAAGATGGATACCAAAACTGCTACCAAGAAAACCTGTTTGTACCAGAAAGCTGTGGGCAATTCATTTTCTCCCATTCTCCAGGATAGAGGAGATAGTAGGATAAGGACTATACATAGCATCAGCCATCCCAGTATGTGAACTAGGAAAGAAAGATTTTTTTTGGAGGTGATTGATGGCATACGTCTGATTTTCAGGTCCAAACTAATATAAAGAATAGTATTTCAGTTAGAAAATCTACCAATCTGCTGTTTTTCACGGCGAAACTCCCTGATGAGCGGATGAATCGATTAATCGATGATTTCTTCTGCCTTATCAGGTAAATCGACCTATTTGTCGACAAATACCAATGAATGGTCTATTACCTAAAATATTGCTGAACAAAGCCTTCAATTTTGGGGTATCAATGAGGTGACAGCCCAATATTTGAAAACAAACCACGAAATCAAATTTGAGGTGAAGCTCGCAAAATGAATCATAAGGAATTATGCGAGTGCCATTAAAATTTTGAAATCATTTATCTAAAACAGATGAAAAATCTATTCAGTTTATTAATTCTTTTTGCAGCCATCGGTTTAAATCAAACCTTCGCCCAGCAAAACCAAGAACAGCCAGCCAGAATTATCGGTGTGGCTAAAGATGCTAAATCTGGCGAACCTGTTGGCTATGCTACCGCAGCCTTATACAGAAAAGGGTCAGATGTGAGTTTAGCCGGTGCCGTTGCTGACGGGGAAGGTAAATTCTTCATTACAGGTTTCGACCCAGGAGAGTATTCCCTTCAATTGACTTTTATCGGGTTCGAAACGCTGGTAGTTGACAACATATCTGTAAAATCTAAAACTGGTGATATCAACCTCGGAAATCTATCAATGAGCGATGAGGGTTTGGCATTGGAGGAAGTGACCGTTCAAGGTCAAAGACAATTGATTGAAGAGCGTGTTGACAGAACGATTTACAAAGCAGAGAATGACAGAACGACTGCCGGTGGAGATGCTACGGATGTGTTGAGAAGAGTTCCAATGCTATCTGTAGATTTGGATGGTAATGTTTCTATGAGAGGTAGCAGTAACATTACTGTGCTGATCGATAACAGACCTTCAGCAATCGCTGCAAGCAGTATTACTGATGCTTTAAAGCAAATTCCTGCAGATCAAATTAAAGAAGTGGAAGTTATTACTTCTCCATCAGCCCGATTCGATGCAGAGGGTACTTCCGGTGTAATCAATATTGTTACTAAGAAGAATAATTTACAGGGCGTGACCATGAGTATCAACAGTGGTGCTGGTTTGAGAGGTTCTAACTTGGGATTGAACGGAAGTGCCAGAATCGGAAAGTTTGGATTTTCGCTAGGAGGTTTTGGCCGCTCTGGCTATAATATCTTGGGAAGATTCGACAACGAACAGCAGTTGATTGACCCATCAGGAAACACGACTACAATTCTGCAGTCAGCAGACACGGAAAGAAGAGACCTGTTCGGCAGATATAACTTCGGGATAGATTATGAAATCGATAAGTTCAATTTCATCACAGGTGCAGTAAACTTCGGGATCAGAAATTCTAATAACTGGCAAAATGACTTCCTGACACAAAATTTTGTAGGAGGAAATTTGATTAGAGAAGCCTTGAGAGAAACTAATTCCAAGGATCAGTCCAATTCCATTGATGTGAGTTTGAACTACACCAAAACCTACGAGAAGAAAGGTAAGGAGGTAAGTTTATTGACTCTTTATAGTAGAAACAACAGAGAAAATAATTTTGTAAATACCCTTTTCAATGAGGATTTTCAAACAATTGACTCAAGGCTGAGAAACGATAACCCAAGCCGAAATGAAGAATTTACTGTACAGTTGGATTTTGTAAATCCTCTGGGAGATAAAGGAAATCAAATTTTGGAATACGGGGCTAAAAACATTTTGAGAAAAGCCTATTCTGACTTTGCTTATTTCCAAGCAGAAGGTGCTGATGGAGCATATGTAGAATTGCAAGATCCATCCTTAAGCAATGAATTCAGTTATGATCAAAATGTAACTGCAGGATACCTTTCTTATACTTTCAGCTTCTTGAAAAATTACACTTTGAAGCCGGGATTGAGATATGAGTATACAACCATTTCCGCTGATTTTGCCAATGAATTGGAAGTTGATATTCCTTCTTACGGAACCTTGGTACCAAGTGTGAATGCTAGCCGCAAATTGAAAAATGGCAACATGATCAAGGCTGCATACAACAGAAGAATTCAAAGACCATCCTTGAGATTTTTGAATCCAAACATTGAAGCATCCAACCCACTTCAAATCTCTCAGGGTAACCCTATTTTGGATCCTGAATTGACTGATAATTATGAATTGGGATATAGCACCTTCATCAAAGGTACTATGCTAAACTTCACCGGATTCTACAGAAATACTACGGGATCGATTCAGGCAGTAAGAACTGTTCAGGATGATGATATCATCTATACGACCTACGAGAATATTGGTCAGGAGCAGGCTTTAGGTACTAACATCTTTGCCAATGTTAGCATCAGCAACAAGTTCTCTTTAAATGGTGGTTTTGATCTTTACTATGCCATGTTGGACAATGGATTGACAGATCCGCTTTTTGCGGCATCTAATCAGGGATGGGTAGTCAGTGGAAGAATGTTTGGAAACTACTCTTTACCAAAAGACTGGCAGATTCAACTATTCACCTTTGCAAGAGGTAGAAGAGTACAACTTCAAGGTTCAAGCGGAGGATTCGCGGCATATGGCTTAAACTTTAATAAGCAATTCAAGGAGAAAAGAGGAAGTATTGGGTTTGGAGCTGAAAACTTCTTAGCGAAGGAATTTATCATCAGAAATGAGACCATCACGCCTACCATTGTACAGAATAGTACAAGTGCTTTGAGAAATATGAATTTCAAGATCAACTTCAGCTACAGAATAGGTAAGCTAAGTATGAACGATAGACCAAGAAGAAGAAGGTCAGTATCTAATGATGATTTGAAAGGCGGTGAAGAAGGTGGAGGAGAGATGATTCAAAACAACCGCTAAAAGAACTTAAAATAAGGGCTGTCTCAAAAGTGATTTTGTCACATTGAGCGAAGTCGAAATGTAGGCCAGGATGATATAATTGGCCTTCGACTACACTCAGGCTGACATTAGAACGATTTATGAGACAGCCTCTTTTTTTGAATATCGTGAAACATTTCTCATGAATTATCGATTTAGTAATAAGTAAACAGATAGATAGATTGGGTAACAAAAAACCCTGACTTTGGTAAGTCAGGGCTTTTTTTTGGATTAATTATATGATTAATCTTGGTAAGTTACTTTTTTGATAGCAGCTACTGTTCTCGCTACATTAGGTATAGTCGCCTCAATGTAAGTAGGAGCATAACTTAAAGGTACATCCATTGAATTCACACGAATCACAGGAGCATCCAAATAGTCAAATGCATATCTCTGGAAATGGTAAGTCAATTCGGAGGAAATAGCAGCCAATGGATTAGCTTCTTCTACAATAACTGCACGGTTGGTCTTTTTCAATGACTCTACACAGGTTGCGTAATCTATAGGTCTGACAGTTCTCAAGTCAATTACTTCGCAATCAACTCCTTCTTTTGCCATTTCTTCGGCAGCTTCCAAAGCCACTTTCATCATTTTACCAAAGGAAATCAACGTAACATCTTTTCCTTTTCTTTTGATATCAGCTACTCCGATTGGTAAAAGGTATTCTGATTCAGGAACTTCTCCTTTGTCTGAATACATCAATTCAGATTCCATGAAAATCACTGGGTCTGGATCACGGATTGCAGCTTTCAATAAGCCTTTAGCATCATAAGGGTTAGAAGGTACTATAACTTTCAAACCCGGAGTGTTGGCGAACCAATTTTCAAAGTTGGAAGAGTGTGTAGCTCCTAACTGACCTGCATTTCCTGTAGGTCCTCGAAAAACAATAGGAACTGAATAGGCTCCGCCTGACATGGCTAACATTTTAGCAGCAGAGTTGATGATCTGATCGATCGCAACTAGGGAGAAGTTGAAAGTCATGAATTCAATGATTGGAATAAGTCCATTCATTGCAGCACCTACTCCCAAACCGGCAAAGCCCAATTCAGAGATTGGAGTGTCATAAACTCTCTCTGGACCAAATTCATCCAGCATTCCCTGTGAAACTTTGTAAGCTCCGTTATATTCAGCTACTTCTTCACCCATCAGGAAGACGTTCTTATCACGTCTCATCTCTTCGGACATGGCCTCTCTGAGGGCTTCGCGAAATTGTATTTCTCTCATTAGTTAAAGACAAAATTTTGGCTCGTAAAAATAGGAAGGAATCGGGCAATTGCAAAAATAGACCGATTGATTATCCCTTATCTATCAGCCAAGGTATACTGTTTTGGTATTTACAAATTCCAATATTCCATGGCGGCTCAGTTCTCTTCCATAACCGGACTTTTTGATTCCTCCAAAGGGAAGATGTGGATTGGATGCCACCAATGAATTGATAAAGACTGCACCGCTTTCTATCCTTGAAGCCAATGCTTCGGCTTTTTCCTGATTTTTCGTCCAGAGAGATGATCCTAATCCAAATTCAGAATCATTGGCTATTTGAATAGCTTCATCGGCTGATTTAACCCGAAAAACGATAGCAACCGGTCCAAATAATTCTTCTGAATATGCCGGAGAATCTTTTGGAATATCTGTTAAAATAGTAGGAGAAATTTTGGCACTTCCTTTTTCAGGGGCTTTTCCTCCCAGTAAAACCTTAGCTCCTTTGTCCACAGATTCTTGAATTTGCTCATAGAGCTCCTGTGCTAAATCAGGTCTTGCCATGCATGCATAGTCTGCATTTTCATCCAGAGGCTCTCCGGCCTTAAGGTTTTTTATTTCATTGGAAAATATTTCTAAAAATTGATCATAGACTGTATCCTGAATAATAAACCGCTTAGCGGCGATACAACTTTGGCCAAAATTGATCATTCTAGCTTTAGCAGCAGTTTTGGATGCTTCTTCTATGTCAGCATCTTCCAATATGATAAATGGATCACTGCCTCCCAGTTCTAAGAGGGATTTTTTGATATGTTTGCCCGCAGCTGAGGCAACTGCTGCACCAGCTTTTTCGCTTCCTGTCAGGGTAACGGCTTTGATGATTGGGTTTTCTATAATTGCCGTGGTTGTCTTCGAATCGATTAAAAGTGATTGAAAAACCCCCTCTGGAAAACCGGCCTTGGTAAATACCTCCTCTATCGCTAAAGCACACTGAGGTACATTGGATGCATGCTTCAATAAACCCGTATTCCCTGCCATCAGGGTAGGAGCAGCAAAACGAAATACCTGCCAAAATGGGAAGTTCCAGGGCATTACTGCCAAAACAGTTCCTATTGGTTGGTGAAGTAATTTGGCATTTTTTCCATCAGGAAGAGAGATGGGTTCAGGCTTCAAAAATTCCTCTGCATTGTCAGCATAATATTCACAGACCCAAGCGCATTTTTCAACTTCTGAAACTGACTCCTTGATAATTTTCCCCATTTCCAGGGAAATAATTTTCGCATAATGTTCCTTGTTTTCCCGTAATTCCTCTGCTGCTTTGTGCATCAGTTTTGATTTTTCAGAAAAGGGAGAAGTTTTCCATTTCTGATAGGCTTTCTCGCCTTTTTGAAGTTTTTCCTGAACTTGATTTTCCGTCAAAAGTTGAAATTCTTTCAGGATTTCACCGGAATAGGGATTAATAGATTTTATTTGACTCATTCTTCTATGGGTTTTCCTTGTTCTTTCCAGGCGGTAATTCCGCCATCTAACATGATTACTTTTTTAAATCCGGCTGCTTTCATCGCAACACCTGCCTTGGCTGTTCTTTTCCCAGTTCGGCAGTACAATAAATAAGTTTCAGTCTTGTCCAATTGTTTAATTTCATTTTCAAATCCCTCTGAAAGGAAATTGATATTCAAGGCACCTTCCAAGTGACCCTCCTGCATTTCTTCAGGTGTTCTTACATCGATTAGGATGTTTTTCTTCTTTGAGCTTAGCTTTTGAAATTTTTCAACTGAAACCACTTTGGCTGAATCTGCAGGAGACTGAGCATAAGAAATTGTGGAGGTTCCAAGTATTGGCAGAAAAATGAGGCCAAGAAATGCTAGGTTTTTCATAGTGATCGTATTGTTTTGGGGTAAGACTTACATTATCAAGGAAAAATTAAAGCCTTTCGTTTCAAATGTCCACTAAAATCGCATTGATTTCTGATTCTCACAGTTACATTGATCACAAAACTCTTCAACATCTTGAAGAAGTAGATGAAATCTGGCATGCAGGTGACATTGGTGAGTTGACTGTCATGAATGCATTACCTGATGGGAAAATCATCAGAGCTGTTTATGGAAATATAGATGATACTAATACTCAGAATTTATATCCAGAATGGATGGAATGGGAAGTTGAAGGTGTTCGGTTTTTAATGACTCACATCGGAGGGAAACCTCCCCGCTATGCAAACGGAGTGAAAAGTAAAATCAAGCAATTAAGGCCTCAAGTTTTTATTTGTGGCCATTCACATATTTGCAAAGTGGAGATGGATAAAGACTTGAATTGCCTCTATATGAATCCTGGGGCTATTGGGCAGCAAGGTTTTCACCAGATGAGAACTATGCTCCTTTTTGAAATCAATTCAGGAAAAATAGCCAATCTTCGGGTAATAGAGCTTGGTAGGAGAGGAAGGCTTACTGAATAGGCAAAAAAAAGCGGCTCAAGGCCGCTTAATATCTAGAAGGGAAATTATTTCTTCTCGAAAGACTTTTTCAATTCCTCTACATCCACGTTTTTGATCACCGGCTGAGCAGTCAATTGCTTAATTTTGATGATACGTGTATTCTGGCTTTGTCTTTTTCTTCTTAGCTTTCTTTTCAGAGTAGTAACTGCCATGACTATATGTGTTTAAAGATTTTTGTTTCGAAACGGAACGCAAAGGTAAAGAAACATTTTTTGATTGCCTATTAATCTGCGCGAATAAATTGTGTATTATCTCTGAGTTCGGGGATATTTCTGCTTTTTTTCGGTAAATTTGGGCTTTAATCACCAAAATTACTTGCATGCAAAAGCCGAGTTTACCGAAAGGAACCCGAGATTTTGGACCTCTTCAAATGGCCAGAAGAAATTTCATCCTAGATACAATCAAGGATACATTTCAGTTGTTTGGTTACAATCAGATAGAGACTCCAGCTATGGAGAATTTGAGTACTCTGACAGGAAAATATGGAGACGAAGGGGATCAATTGCTATTTAAAATCCTCAACAGTGGAGATTTTCTAAAGAATGTAGGTCCTGAAGATTTGCAAAATGGGGCAAATGCTACCTTGTCAAAAGTCTCTGAGAAGGGGCTTAGATATGACTTGACCGTACCATTTGCGAGGTTTGTGGTGATGAACCGAAATGAATTGACATTCCCTTTCAAGAGATTTCAAATCCAACCCGTTTGGCGGGCAGACAGACCTCAAAAGGGCAGGTATAGAGAATTTTATCAATGTGATGCCGATGTGGTAGGCACAGATAGCTTGGTTTGTGAAGCAGAAATTGTTTTGATGATTCGTAGGGTTTTTTCCAAGCTGAATATCGCTGACTATGATATCAAAATAAACAACCGGAAGATTTTAACCGGGATTTCAGAGGTGATCGGCGAAGCGGGAAAAGAAGGCCCATTGTGTGTTGCTATTGATAAGCTGGATAAAATCGGCTGGGAAAAAGTACAGGAAGAATTGGCTCAAAGAGACTTTCAAAATGAATCCATCCAAAAGCTTAGTCCTTTGATTAATTTCACTGGCGGAGTGCAGGAAAAATTAGACTTTCTCAAAAATTTCCTAGCCAGCAGTGAAGTAGGCTTGCAGGGAGTGGAGGAGTTGAAAGATACTTTCGGAATTCTACAGGCCATGGGTGAAGACTTGAGTCATGTGGAACTGGATATGGTTTTAGCTCGGGGTTTGTCTTACTATACAGGTGCAATTTTCGAAGTAAAAGTCAATCATGTTTCCATAGGATCCGTTAGTGGTGGTGGACGATATGATAACTTGACCGGAGTTTTCGGTATGGACGGGGTTTCCGGCGTAGGGTTTTCCTTTGGAGTAGATAGAATCTATGATGTGATGGAGGAGCTGAATATATTTCCTCAGTCAACCGCACAGGGCACACAGGTATTATTGACCCATTTTGATCAGAAAGGGTATCGATATGCCTTAAGTATTCTGACCCGTTTACGCTCAGCAGGGATTGTTTCTGAAATCTATCCAGACCAGGCTAAAATGAAAAAGCAACTGGATTATGCGAGTAAAAATCAGATTCAGTTTGCAGCAATTTGTGGAGACCAAGAAATAGAATCCCAAACTATTGCGCTAAAGAATCTTGAAACAGGAGTTCAGGAAAACTTGGGAGTTGAGGATGCTATAAAGACAGTTTTGGAGTTTATTCCACAGAAAGGATAGAATTGGTGGGGATGGTTACTCCTCCTTTTAGTACTATGTATTCCGGCCCAACAGCCCAAACAGTGGTATTGACTTCGTAAACTTGATCTTCGGCTGTACAGAAAATGATACGTACTTTCGAATGCAGTAAATTGCCAAGGGTCTGCGATCTCTCCAGTTTTTGAGATCGAATTTTCCTTTCTTCAGGGGTAGAGATCACCTCTTTTTTGGAAAAGCTCAGATTCTTAACCTGCTCTTTATCAATTTGGACTATCGACTTCATAACTAAATGGTTTGATATTCCTACAGACAGAGATTGCTTGGTTAATGTTGCGTTTTTTACACTGAAAATTCTCCGAAGAGTTTAGTTCGAAATAAAAGTTTGAAATTCAAGAAATTATAAAATAAAATTATAGAGCTATGTTTGATTTGATGAACATGATGAATAAGGTAAAAGAGGCTCAGGCTAAAATAAAAGAAGCCCAAGCCAAGCTTGTTCATCTGACTGCTGAAGGAGAATCCGGTGGTGGATTAGTAAAAGTAACAGTCAACGGGGAGCGTAAAGTGATGAAAATTGAAATGGATGAGTCACTGTTAACCCCTAATGATAAGGAAATGCTCAGTGACTTGGTGGTAGCAGCCACAAATATTGCTTTAGAAGCAATTGAGGTCAAAATCAAAGCTGAGATGAAGTCAGCGACTGAAGGGATGATTCCTAATATTCCCGGAATGGACTTGGGCAGCATGTTTGGATAAAATGAGATTAGGTCAGAAAATGAAAAGCCTTAAAAGTCAAGGCTTATTCAGTGACCATTTATAGATTTTTTTTTCAATAACCTATCATCAGGAGGATGCAAAACTGCGCAATTGTCATCTTAAATTATAACGGGGAGGAAATGCTCAAACGTTTCCTCCCTTCTGTTATAAAGTTTTCCCTATCTGATGTTTGGGTAATTGACAATGCCAGCCAGGATCAATCCAGAGCCATCCTTGAGAAGGATTTTCCCAAAGTTCAACTCATTTCTCTTTCTGAAAATTTCGGTTACGCTGGTGGATACAATTGGGGTTTGGAGCAGCTAAGAGGGAAGTACGAATTTTTCATTTTGCTCAATTCAGATGTGGAGGTTACAGAAGGTTGGGATAGCAAGCTGCTGGAAGCTTTTCAAAGAGACGAAAAAATAGCAGCTCTTCAGCCAAAGATCTTATCTGCCCAAAATCCCAAAGTTTTTGATTATGCAGGTGCAGGAGGTGGTTTTTTAGACACCTTATACTATCCTTATTGCCGGGGGAGAATTTGGAATGTAATTGAGGAGGACCAAGGGCAATATGATGATTTTTGTCTGGTAGATTGGGCTTCCGGAGCTTGTTTGGCGATTAGATCAGCTTGTTTTTTTGAACATGGAGGCTTTGATGCTCACTTTTTTGCGCATATGGAAGAAATTGATCTCTGTGTGAGGTTGCAGCAGGCAGGTTGGAAAATTGCATATACAGGCGACTCTGTTGTTTATCATTTAGGCGGTGCGACTCTTGACAGAAGCAGCCCCAAAAAACTCTACCTAAACATCAAGAACAGCATCACATTGATTTATAAGGCAGAATCGACCTTCAATTTTGCTGTAATTTTTATTCTTAAGTTTGTAGTAGAAATATTGGCAGCCCTAGCCTATATCCTGAATGGGAAAAAAGAGTTTGGTAAAGCTATCCTACGAGGATATGATGATTTTTTTGAAAGTAAGGAACAGTTTTTGAAAACTAAAGGGAAGAAGAAATTTAGCAAAAAAGGTCCCTCATATTGGATTTATTGGGACTTTTGGGTGAACCGAAAGAAAACTTTTGATAGACTTTAATCAAAAAGAACTGGGTTGTTCATTTTTCTAAAGTACTTTCGAATTTTCATCATCATTGCCATGGATACGTAGATGATCACCGGCGAACCCAGAGTAATGAAGGATGAATAAATGAAAAATAAGCGAATACTATCAATGGGGAAATTAAGTTTCTCTCCAAGTCTGGAACAAACACCGAAGGCGCTTTCTTCGAAAAACAGTTTCAGTTTTTGCATGACGTTGATGGTTTAGTTTGGTTGTAAGTTACAAAAATTCAATTTAGGATAACAAAAGCAAAATGTCTGCCCGATTGTTTTCAAAGAAAATAAAAATATTCAATTTTCTCATTTTGAGTATGTTAGTTCAGTTCTCCTTCGGGCAGGACTTACGTTTTCTCAATGATATTGATGTTAAGCAAGAAAAACTGGTTTATCTGCGAGACTCTGTGAGATTTACAGTGAAAGGAAAAATTCCAATTGAATCTGTAATGACTCCCAGAAACCCACAGCTGAGGCTTGTGTGGAAATCTGAGACAGATAGCATCAATTTTGGAATGTTGAGTTTAAAGAAAAACCTTTCTGACTACTCTGTAGAGAAGGATTTCAAGGTCCCATTTAAGCCCTGGATGGAATCAGCGGCTTTGGAGGCTCGATTTTTTCAAGGTAAAAAAGCCAGTAATCAACCCTACGAAATTAAGGTTTTAAAAAAGGGGGTTGACACAACTCCTTTTTTAGCAAAAATAGGAAGAGTAGTTCCTGATGAACAGATCCCTACTGTTGGATTGGTTATTCCGGTTGGAGTGACAGGACGAGAAGCGGTTAGAAACAGAGAATTTCAGTTTTTTTTCAATCCAGGTGAATCGACTTATTTAAAAAACTCCTCAAATGAATCAGTTTTTGGGGATATGACTTCCTTTTTGACTGAAAATCCTGCTATCGTTTCAGTGAAAATTACGGGTTTGCAATCCCCGGAACAAAAAGAGGGAAGAAGCAGTCGTTTGGGAATGGATAGGGCAACGACCATAAAAAACGAAATTGTCAAAAGAAATTTATTACTCAGAGATACCATAATTCAAGTCTCCTCACGATGGAATGATTGGTTTGATCTTCGACTTCTCTTAAGGGATTTCCCTGAACTTTCGACCTCACAAAAAGACAGCTACTATGCGATTTTGATGAATGGGGAAGATTTTTTAACGCAGCAGGAACAATTGAGATCAATTAATGGCTTCGATCAGCTTTCCCGTCAGTTGTTTCCCAAGTTAAGAGTAGCGAAAGTAGAAATAATAGCAAAACCTGGATCAGGATTGGGAACTGAAAAGACTGCCATTTTACGGCAAGAGCTAGAAGAGAATATTGCAACCTCCAAACTTTCATTTCTAGACTGGGCTATTGCTGGAGAGACTGCTCCGAGATTGGAAGAGAAAGCGAGGATTTATTCTAAAATGACTACGTTATTTAGGTCGCCACTTCCTTATAATAATTTAGGATTGGTAAGGATAAGAGAGGCTCAGCGAACCTTGGATAGAGATGTTCAGGAAAATCTTTGGAATGAAGCCGAGTGGTTATTGCAACAGGCCATTAAACTTGAAAATAATCCCTACTCACTTCATAACTTGGGTCAGATTTATGCCTTGAAAGGAAATTATTGGGAAGCATATAAATATCTTTCAGAGGCCTCTGTTTTAACTAGAGATCCTGAGTTTTTGATGGTAAACGAAAGCTTGAGAGGTGCTCTGGATATTTTGAGGGGTGATTATAAGTTGGCAACCTTGAGATATGATTATGCATTTACTGATCCTGCGGACTTTTTTAATAAGGGGCTGGCTTATTTTTTAGCGGGTAATTACGGAGAGGCTTCCCTTGCCTTTGAAGAATCTGTGATTCGAAGTAGAGATTTTGGCTATGGTTATTATGGCTTGGCTCTGGTTGCCATAAATAGTGGACAAAAAGAAATCGCCATGATCCAATTGGAAAAAGCAGTAGCTGCCAATGAATCCATTTATTTAAAAGCCTTGATAGATCCAAATTTCGATGAATTAAGAGGAATTCCTGAATTTTTTCAGATACTGAGAAGGAATAAATAAAATTTTTGAAATAGTTTTATTTTCTGTTTTGGGTTAAAAAGTTTCGCTTTTTTGGAGAAATTTTTCAAAAAAGGCTGAAAACAGGTTTTCTTTCAGCTATAAAACATCTAAATTGTTATGAGTATTACTAAAAACGTGGAATAATGTCTTTCTGAAAGACTCAAATCGCCAAATAATATTTAACCTCTAGAAATTTGATATTTGTTTAAGAATAATTAACATTGATGATTAAGATTACAATGAAACCCAAAATTCTGCCTATGACCTATACTACCTAGCTATTTTCCATCTCTCAAATGGCATCGCTGGATGCTCTCAAACCTAAGAGGAATCTCTCCTTTTGCAGGTATTCGTACCACGGTATAACGGCAATAGAGCTCTGAAATTCAGACAATACCTATTGCAATTATTTTAAGAATAATCGCAAACGATTGCACAAATCAATTAACAAACAAGTATTTGAGATTAATCTTGTTACCCAATCTATCTATGTTTATGAAAAATGTTTACAAAAGTCTAAGCGCTTTAATATTGCTCTTAGTATTTGCCAGTTCGGTTGCCATGGCGCAACGCGTAGTTACTGGTACTGTGCTAGATGAGTATGATGTGGGGCTACCGGGTGTTTCTGTTTTAGTGAAAGGAACAACCACGGGAACCGCCACAGACATTGACGGGAAATTCTCCCTTAATGTGCCTAATGATCAGGCAGTTCTAGTTTTCTCCTTCATCGGCTACGCCAAAATCGAGCAGGTTGTAGGAAATAGAAGTGTTGTTAATGTCAAAATGAAACCTGATGAGCAAACTCTTACGGAGTTGGTTGTAACAGGTTATACAATTGATAGCCGTAGAGAAACTACAGGTGCTATCGCCACAGTCGATCCAAAGGACTTGACAGTAATACCAACTGGTAATATTGAGCAAACCCTTCAAGGTCGAGTTTCAGGTGTTACCGTAATTACAAACGGTCAGCCAGGTACTTCTTCTATCATTCGTGTTCGTGGTTTCGGTGCCTTTGGAGGTAATGAGCCACTTTATGTTGTGGATGGGGTTCCAGTTGGATCAACTGACTTCTTAAATCCGGATGATATCGAGTCAACTACTGTATTGAAAGATGCAGCAGCAGCTTCTATCTACGGTGCTAGAGCAGCAAACGGTGTAATTATCTATACTACTAAAAGAGGTAGAAGAGGTAACCAAAAATTAAGAGTAGATTATAATGGTATGTTCGGTTTGACCACTCCGGGTGAAGGACTTGACATGATGAATCCTCAGGATTTTGCAACCTATACTTGGCTAGCTGAAACAAACCAAGCTCGAATTGACGGTAGAACTCCAAATTATGGACACCCTCAGTTTGGAACAGGAGCAACACCTGTATTGCCATATTATATTAATGTGGGTGGAGCTGCAGGTGTCTCTGGTCCTTTCTCTCCTCAAAGAATTGAAGAAGAAAGAGCAAAATACAATATTGACCCTACAAAAGGTCCAGTTTACCAGTTGGTAAGAGCTGCTACAGGAGAAGGTACCGATTGGTATCAGGCTTTAACGAGAAATGCTCCTTTGAACAGACATTCAATTGGTTTGAATGGTGGATCTGAAACAAGCAGATTCTTCATCGGTATGGGATATCAGGATCAAGCTGGTATCATGATCGTGAATAACTTTAGAAGATTGACATTCAGAGCTAACTCTGAATTTGATGTAACCAAGAAATTCAGAATCGGTGAAAACTTCCAAGCTACCTACCGTCAGGTATTAGGTCAGCAAGGTGGTACCGGTGGTCGTGGTGTATCAGATGATGAAAATGATATTCTTCAAGCTTTCCGTATGCCTTCTATCATTCCGGTTTACGATGAATTTGGTGGATATGCAGGTACTGCGGCAAGAGGTTTCAACAACCCAAGAAACCCAGTTGCTAACAGAGACGGTCAGAGAGACAACAGAAACTTTAACGCGAATGTCTTCGGTAATATTTATGCTGAATACGATTTGATGGAAGATTTGAGATTCAGATCTAGCATCGGTGGTCAGTATAACAACTATTACTACTGGGGTTATTCCAGATTGCAGTATGAAAACTCTGAAAACAACTCTGCATTTGGATATAACGAAGGCTCAGGATTCAATTTTGCCTGGACCTTTACCAATACTTTATCTTGGAAGAAAACCTTTGATAAGCACGCATTTGACGTGATCTTAGGTCAGGAAGCCTTGAATACAGGTGCTGGTAGATTTATCGACGCTTCTGGTCAGAATCCATTCTCAAGAGATCCAGACTTCGTAAATATCTCCAACTTGCCTGTTTCAACCAGACAAGTAAACTCTGGACTATTTAGAGGTGTAAACTTCTACTCTCTATTTGGTCGTGTGAATTATACTTTCAACGATAAGTACTTATTCAGTGCTGTTGTGCGTAGAGATGGATCTTCAAGGTTCGGTGCAAACAACAGATATGGTGTATTCCCTGCGTTTTCTGCAGCTTGGAGACTTTCTTCTGAGCAATTCTTGCAATCAGCTACTTGGATTGATGATTTGAAAATCCGTGGTGGATGGGGACAAATGGGTAACTCCAATAACGTGGATCCAAACAACCAGTTCTCTCTATTTGGAGGAACAGTGGGAGCTTCTTCTTACGATATAGGTGGTACTAACTCTTCTGCGATTATTGGATTCAGAAGAACAAGAATCGGTAACCCTAATGCACAGTGGGAAACTGCTGTTACTCAAAACATCGGTTTTGATGGTACATTCTTCAACGGTCGTTTGGATGTAATTTTTGACTGGTGGAGAAAAGATACTAAAGACTTATTGTTTACTGTTCCAATTCCATTGACAGCTGGTAGTAACGCGGCAGCGCCTGCGGTAAACATCGGTGAAATGTTGAATAGAGGTTTAGACCTTTTGGTAACAACCAGAGGTAACCTTTCTTCTTCATTGACTTATGAGTTGACAGTAACAGGATCTACTTTGAAAAATGAGATCGTATCTCTTGCTCCAGGTTTGGAAATCATTACTTCCGTAAACCCAGCGTATAGAGGTATTCGTCCTATCCGTAACCAAGTTGGACAGCCTTTGTCTACTTTCTTCGGATATAAAGTAGTAGGTCTATTCCAAAGCCAAGAGGATGTGAATTCTCACGCTACTCAGGCTGGTGCCGCTCCTGGTAGATTCAAGTATGAAGATACAGATGGTGATGGCGTAATTACTCCTGAGGATAGACAAGTTCTTGGTAATCCAATTCCTGACTTTACTGGTGGTGTAAACTTCACAGTAGGTTACAAAGGATTTGACTTATCAGCTTACTTGTATACTTCTATCGGAAACGAAGTATGGAACCAGTCTAAGTGGTTTACTGACTTCTTCTCTACATTCGAAGGAGCAGCTATTTCTGAAAGATTGAAAAATGCTTGGAGCCCATCCAATACCAGTGCTACTATTCCAATCGTAGACCGTTCTTCTACATTCTCTACTTCAACAGTTGAGAATAGCTACTATGTAGAAGATGGATCTTATTTGAGATTGCAGAACGTGACTTTAGGTTACACGCTTCCTCAAAACTTACTTCAGAGATGGAGAATAGAAAGATTGAGAGTATTTGCATCTGCAAACAACTTGTTTACAATCACAGGATATCAGGGTCTTGACCCTGCGGTAGGTGGTGACGCTGACTTGACATTTGGTATCGACGTAGGTAACTATCCTGTTACCAGAGGTTATACTTTAGGTCTGAATGTCAGCTTCTAAGCTAAACACATTAAAGCGAATCGAGTTATAGAAACTATAATAGATTAAATCAAATGAACAATTTTAAATTAAAAATCGGAGCCCTATTATCATCAGCGATGATGATGGTAGCAGTGAGTTGTAGCGATGATTTCCTAGACGTTGCGCCTACAGGCTTGCTAGCGGAAGCACAGCTTTCCTCCCTTGCGGGGATTGAAGCTTCCTTGATAGCAGCTTATTCTCAGGTGAATGGTCGAGGAAACCGCTTGGGATCCCCATCCAACTGGGTTTGGGGAAGTATTAGAGGGGGAGAGGCTAATAAAGGTACCGACCCTGGTGATTTCACGACCATCAACCCAATTCAGCGTTATGAAAATGATGCTGCTGGCGGTGAAATGGGATCTAAGTGGAATGTATGTTACGAAGGAATAGCTAGAGCTAACAACGTTCTAAGACTATTGAATAATCCTGGCCCAGATGTAACTGAGGCTGATAAAAAGAGGATTAGTGCACAAGCTAGATTCTTGAGAGCACACTACTACTTCGAGTTGAAGAGGGATTATAATAATACTCCTTACGTAGACGAGACTGTGGATTATGGTAGTGGTTTGGAAGATGTGAAAAATGATAAAGACCTTTGGCCATTTATCGAAGCAGACTTCCAATATGCTATTGACAATTTGCCAGCTACTCAACCTCAAGTAGGTCGTGTTAATTCATGGGCTGCAAAAGCTTACATGGCTAAAGCTTTGCTTTATCAAGGAAAATTTGCTCCAGCCAAGTCTTTGTTTGACGATGTGATTGCAAATGGTGTTACTTCCAATGGATTGAAGTATGACTTGGTTCCTTATTATGATGACATGTTCAGAGGAGCTAATGACAACCATCAGGAGTCTGTTTGGGCTTATCAGTCTGCAGCAGGTACTGGTTCTGTAGCAAATGCAAACCCAGAGTTTGACTTGAACTTCCCATACAATACTGGTCCTTCTGGTCCTGGTAACTGTTGCGGATTCTTCCAGCCATCTTTCACTTTTGTGAATGCATTTAGAACTGATGCTAATGGTCTTCCTCTTTTGGATAAGTCTTACAATAATCCAGGAAACAGAGTAAAATCTGACATGGGCTTAAATTCCGATCAGGCATTTACTCCAGATACTGGAAACCTTGATCCAAGACTTGATCATACAGTAGGTAGAAGAGGAATCCCTTATTTGGATTGGCAAGATCATCCAGGTGCTGCTTGGATTAGAAATCAACCAAATGGCGGACCTTATTCTCCTAAAAAGTATGTTTATGAGAGATCTGAGCAAGGTTCTTTCCAAGATAACTCTTCTTGGACTCCAGGATATACTGGTATCAACTTCATGATCATCAGATTTGCTGATGTGTTATTGATGTCTGCAGAAGCTGATATCGAAACAGGTGCTTTGGAAAGCGCTAGAGCTAAAGTTAATAGAGTTCGTACAAGAGCAATGAACTCTAAGTTGATGAGAGCTGATGGTACTATGGCTGCTAATTATGTAGTATCTACTTACACTGCTCCTTGGACTGACGCAAGCGTTGCAAGAAGAGCTGTTCGCATGGAGCGTATGCTTGAGTTGGGTATGGAAGGTCATAGATTCTATGATTTGGTTAGATGGAATACAGTTCAGGCAGAGCTTGATTTCTACCTAGCTTTGGATGGAACTATCCTTACTGGAGCTCTAGGTGGAGCTAAGTTCACCGACAAATTCCGTTTGGTACCAATTCCTCAAGATCAAATTGACTTGGTAGGATCTGATATACTTATTCAGAACCCTGGTTTCTAATTTTCTGGAAACTATAATAATTAAGAAGGCCTTCGGGCCTTCTTTTTTTTGTCCTTTGTTTGTTAAAAGCCCTTTTTTATTTCGAGACTTTCCAGAGATATGCTAATTTCATAGCTGACTCATTCACCCAATTTACCTATGAAGAACCTATCCTTTTATTTGGCTTTATTTGGAGGAATTTTACTCCTTTCCTGCAAAAAGTCCGATACCTTATTTGAATTAAAATCACCAGAATCAACCGGAATTTCATTTAATAATGAGATTATAGAAACCGATTCATTCAACATATTAACAGACGAATATATTTTCAATGGTGGAGGTGTAGCAGTTGCGGATTTTGATCAAAATGGATACCCAGATTTATTTTTTACAGGAAATCAGGTTTCCAATAAATTATACCTCAATCAGGGAGATTTCAAGTTTGAAGACGTATCTGCTTTGGCAGGAATCGAAGCAGCAAACTTTTGGTGTACGGGCTCAGCCGTGGTTGATATCAATGGCGACGGATGGATGGACATCTATGTTGTTTCTGCCATGAAAACAGGACCGGGAGAACGAAACAACCTACTTTTTGTCAACCAAGGAAAAAATTCAGAAGGGCAAATCACTTTCAAAGAAATGGCAGAAAGCTATGGTATTGCTGATGCTGGTAATGGCATGGGAGCTGCGTTTATCGACTATGATTTGGACGGTGATCTGGACTTATATGTCTTGAATAATGAGCAAAGCAAAATCATTCCTTCTAATTATAGAGAAAAAATTACTGATGGTTCTGCTATCAATAATGATGCTTTTTATAGAAATAATGGAGATGGAACCTTTACCGATGTTACTCTTGAAGCTGGTATCACCATTGAAGGTTTCGGTCTAGGACTTTTAATCGCTGACCTCAATAATGATGGTTGGCCGGACATTCATGTTTCTAATGATTATGTGACTAATGATATCCTATATATCAATAATCAGGATGGGACTTTTTCAAACCAATCTTCTCAAAAGCTAAAACATCAAAGCCAGTTTTCAATGGGATCAGATATTGCAGATTTTAATAATGATCTCAAACCTGACTTGATCACCTTAGACATGCTGGGAGAGGATAATTATAGGAAAAAGACTACGATAGGTAAGAACTCTTACCAGGTGTATATCAGCAATGAACAATGGGATTATGAATATCAGCATGTGCGAAATATGCTACATCTCAATAATGGAGAAAAAGCCCCATTTAGTGAAATTGGGATGTATGCAGGGATTTATCAAACAGACTGGTCTTGGTCCCCTTTATTTGGAGATGTAGATAATGATGGACAAAGAGATTTATTGGTGACTAACGGTTTTCCAAGGGACATCACTGATAAGGACTTTGCAAATTATCGGGCTGACGTGGGGAGTATTGCTACCGTCCGGCAACTTCTGGATTCAATTCCGATTGTTAAAATCCCTAACTATGCTTTCAAAAATCAAGGAGATCTGACTTTCAAAGATTCTGGGAAGGATTGGGGTTTGGACAAACCATCTTTTTCCAATGGAGCAGCATTGGTGGACTTGGACTTAGATGGAGACTTGGATTACGTAATCAATAATATCAATGATCCAGCTTTTGTTTTTGAAAACAAACTGAATGAGAAAAAAGAAAAAGGCGGGTATTTAAGAGTCAAACTTCAAGGCCCTGTTCAAAACTCCCAAGGATTAGGCAGTAAGGTCATTGTTAGCTTATTGGATGGCAATCAGCTTTTCCAGGAGCAACAAGTTATCAGGGGCTATATGTCTTCCATCGAGGAGGTTTTACATTTTGGAATTCCAGCCGGCCAAAGTATCACAAGCCTAAAGGTTATTTGGTCTGATGGAAAAGTAAATGAATTGTCATCTCCTGAAGTAAATTCCAAAGTCGAGGTTTCATACAAAACAGCAAATCAAGGACCCAACCAATTGGCAATTCTTGATGAAAGCTCTGAGGACTCCTTATTTGAAGAGGTTTCTGAAAATATTGGGCTTATTTATGTTCATCAAGAAAATGATAAAATAGATTTCAATGTCCAGAGAACTCTTCCTCATAAGTTAACTCAATATGGACCGGCCTTGGCTGTAGGGGATATCAATGGGGACTTAATGGAAGATTTGATTATTGGTTCTTCCTCCGGATTCCATCCTCAAGTATTCTTACAGAGTGCAAATGGCACTTTCTCTCAAAGAGATTTATTACCGGGAGAAAATCCAAATTTCGAAGAAATGGGGGTTTTATTAATAGACTTGGATAATGATGGAGATTTGGATTTATACCTAGTCAGCGGTAGTAATGAATTTCCAACCAATTCTGCAGAATACACGGATAGGGTCTATCTCAACGATGGAGCTGGTAATTTCTCCCTCGATAAGAATTTTAACGCGATCAAAGCCAGTGGCAGTACTGTTAGGGCCGCTGATTTTAATCAGGATGGGTTTATCGACCTTTTCGTTGGTGGCCGAACTCCTATTGCACAATATCCTTATCCTGAGAATAGTTATCTGTTGCAGAATAATCAGGGAATTTTGGAAGATGTGACTGATCAAATTGCACCGGAATTAAGGACGGTAGGAATGGTTACAGATGCAATCTGGTCTGATGTGGATAGTGATGGATTGATGGATTTGATAGTAGTTGGTGAATTGATGCCGATTACATTATTTAAAAATGATGGATCCCAACTTAAAAAAGTTGAAACGGGATTGGAAAATCATCTAGGTTGGTGGAATTCCATTCAGTCAGGTGATTTTGACCAAGATGGAGATATGGATTTCGTGGTGGGGAATCTTGGAGCAAATAATCATTTTCATCCAACCTTCGAAAGGCCGGTGAAAATATATGCCAAAGACTTTGATAAAAATGGAAGTGTAGATCCTGTAACTTTTGCTTGGTATAAAAATAGGCAAGGAGCATATGAATCTTTCCCAAGTCATTTTTGGGATGATCTGTACGGACAAAGTACTCTATTCAGAAGGAAATTTGAGAGATATAAGCTATATGCTTTGAGTACTGAGCAAACTCTTTTTTCTGAAGAAGAAAGAAAAGATGCCTTGATTTTGACAGGAAATTATGATCGATCCTCTTATGTGGAAAATCTAGGTAATGGAAAGTTTAAAATTCATGAATTGCCAAGTTTAGCTCAACTAGCTCCTGTAAATGGTATTTTGGCCGAAGATATAAATCAAGATGGTTACTTGGACATACTCCTGGTCGGAAATGATTTTGGGAATGAAATCTTTATTGGAAGGTTGGATGCCCTGAATGGCTTGGTATTATTAGGAGATGGTAAAGGTGGTTTCACTCCAGCCAAGTCGGATAAGAGTGGTTTCATAGTGCCGGGAGATGCTAAGGCATTGGTCAAACTAAGCTCCGTTAATGGAAGCCCACTATACATTGCTTCTCAAAATAGAGGAGAATTGAAGGTGTTTCGTGGCAAAAATCAAGAATCTCAGTCTATTGAGCCTAGTCAGGAAGTATCAGCTATTTTGGTTGAACTTGAAAATGGGAAAACCCAACGCATAGAAGTAAATCATGGCTCTGGGTTTTTATCCCAATCTTCCAGAGAAATTATTCTTCCTAAAGGCCTTAAATCCCTTAAAGTAGTAGACTATACTGGAGCAGTAAAAGACTTTGACTTATCTGTTTTAGATTAATTAGCGATAGAGTTCATTGGAGTTGACAGAGCAAATGTCCAAAATTAACTCCGCAACTTTGTCTGTAACGTCCTCAAAATAGCGCCTTCCTTTTTCAGGGGAGGCTTTTTTTGGATTCCCAATTCCAGTATCCTCAGTTACCTGAGACCATTTTCTTTCTGCCCACGCCCATTTTTCCCTGACTCCGGCTATTACGGATTTCTTTTCTTTTCCATCTCCAGCTTCTTCAAGCGGCAATACTAATTCAGGATGCAAATGCATAATCAATGCGGTCTCCATTTCATCCGCATGATCCCCACTTTCTTCGAAGTATTGAGTTTTGTCTAAAGCCTGAAACCAATTGCAGGTAAAGAGCATCATGTCTGGATATTGGAGACCCAGTTCCCTAAGTGCAGTTTTAAAGTCATTTCCCCCATGACTGTTGAGAATAAGGAGCTTTTTTGTGCCTTGTCGATTCAATACTTCAATCAAATCCTTCAAAATGGCAAACTGAGTGCTTGGATTTAGATTCATGTCCAAATAAATATCAGACTGACCTGTATTGACCCCAAATGGAATGGTGGGGAGAATCACAACATTGCCACCTTTTTCCCAAGCTTTTTTTCCTGCTTCTTCGCCTATTGCATCTGCTTCGTACACATCTGTGCCATAAGGCATATGGTAATTATGAGCCTCGGTGGCTCCCCAAGGGAGAACAGCAAGGTCAAATCGATGTGTCTTTAGAGCTTTCCAATTTGCTTCTTTTAGGATATAGGGTCTCATGGAATTTTATAAGGATTTGTGCGAAAAAAGGCTTATTTAGGGATTTGAATTAGATTTTAAACCCCAAAACCTAAATTAAGCCTAATGTCCCAAAGAAGAAAATTTATCAAGCAATCCCTTTTAGGTTCTGCTATTTTTATACCTGGAGTTTCTCAAGCCTTTACTCAAAAAAAACAAGGATTAGTAAATGGAGAGAAGCCTTTGATTTTGTCAACTTGGAATCATGGCTTACCTGCCAATGAGGCCGCTTTGAAGAAACTTCAAGAGTCAGGGAGTATAGTAGATGCAGTAGAAGCAGGCGTAAAAGACACAGAGTTGGATCTTGATAATTTATCTGTTGGACTCCAGGGTTTACCTGATAGAGAAGGGATTACCACTTTAGATGCGTCCATTATGAAAGGTGACGGTTCTTGTGGTTCTGTTGCATTTGTACGGCAGGTTAAGCATCCTATTAGTTTGGCTAGAGCAGTGATGGAAAAGACGCCACATGTAATGTTGGCTGGTGAGGGTGCTAGGCAGTTTGCTATTGCTGAAGGTTTCCCGATAGAAAAAGAGATTTTAAGTCCCAAAGCCACAAGAGCCTATGAGGAGTGGAAAAAGACCAGCCAATACAAGCCGGTGATCAATATAGAAAATCACGATACTATTGGAATGATAGGTATGGATGCCTCAGGTAAGCTGGCGGGAAGTTGTACAACCAGTGGGCTGGCTTATAAAATGCATGGCAGAGTGGGGGATAGTCCTATAATCGGTGCGGGTCTTTATGTAGACGATGAAGTGGGAGCAGCTACTGCTACCGGATTAGGAGAATCGATTATCAGAATTTGTGGGAGTTTTCTGATTGTGGAGCTGATGCGGCAAGGAAGAACTCCTCAAGAAGCATGTGAGGAAGCTGTCAGAAGATTGATAGCCAAAAATAAAAAGGACATCAAGGATATTCAGGCTGGGTTTCTTGCTATCAATAAGGAAGGGCAGATCGGAGCTTATGCAGTTCATCCAGGTTTCAATTTTGCCAAGGGAACTACTCAAGAAAATATCTTGATTGACTCAAAAAGTCATTATTAGTATGGATCAGTATATTTTAGAAGCGCCCGTTTTCAATTTGAGATCTGCTTTAGATGCAGCTGATTTTGGAGTTCATAGATTGGAGTTGTGTGGTAGCTTCTTGGAAGGAGGGGAGACACCTTCAGCAGGTATATTGAAGGTTTTGAAAGAAAAGGTTCAAATCCCAATTTTTGTAATGATTCGACCAAGAGGTGGGGATTTTTGTTATAGCAAAGGAGAGTTGGAGGTGATGAAGAGAGATATTCAAATATTGGGAGAAATGGGAGCAGACGGATTTGTTTTTGGAGCACTTAAGCCAAATGGCGAAGTTGATAAAGCAGCATGTAAAACACTTTTGAAATCAGCAGTTGGTAAACCTTGTACCTTTCATAGAGCAATTGATGTCAGTAAAAATCCATTAGAAAGCTTGGAGGATATAGTGGAATGTGGATTTGCCAGAATTCTTACTTCAGGTACAAAAAATTCGGTTTCAGAGGGTATAAATACCATCAAGCAAATGCTCGAAAAGGCTGGAAATCGAATCATCATAATGCCTGGGGGAGGCTCAGAACCAGCACATGTGAAAGAGCTTCAATCTTTTGAAAATTTCAAGGAAATCCATGCTTCATGTAAGGTTAAAGTGAGATCCGAAAATCAGTTTACAAACTCAGAAGTAAAGTTTTCTCCTGACGAAAATTCATTCTTCGAGCATTTAGGAATTGACGCTGCTAAAGTTCAGAGTTTCTTGAAAGCATTTGCCTCATGAGGATTACCTTACTTCTTTTTGCAGTACTAGCTATAGGTTCATCTTGTGATCCTATTTCAGAGCGAAAGCAACCAATTCCAACTCTTTATCAGCTTTCACAAATGGACTTAAAGTTGGATGGAAAGCAACTTGCTGAAGTCTATTGCGGCAATTGCCATCTAAAACCTGAACCAGAGGTGTTGGATAAAGCTACTTGGGAAAACAGCGTGCTTCCGGATATGAGGATGCGGATGGGGCTTTATTTGGAGGAAGATTTTGGGATAACCTTACCTCAAGATAGAGGTATTCCAGATGGCATCTATTCCAAAATCCCGCTAATCAAAGAAAAGGATTGGAATAAATTGAAGGAGTACTACTTGAAAGAGGCTCCAGAATCGCCTTTGCCCCAACTAAAAAAGGAAATACCTCAAAAAGGAATACCTGGATTTGAAGAATCATTGCCTGTTTTTGAATTTATATTTTCAAACCTTGCCACAATGTTGGAAGTAGAGTCTTCTGGGAAAATTTGGTTAGGACACAGATTTAAAAAATTATTCCAATTGGATCTGAATGGACAGCCTTTGATTCTTGACTCAATAGATACACCTGTTGCTCCAGTATCAATTATTTCAGAAGGAAATGAGAGTTTTGAACTTTTATCCATGGGTTTAATGGATCCTGCCAATGATTCACTTGGAACCTTCAAGAAATTCAAGAAATCTAGACAAAACTGGACCTCGGAAGATCTTCATCAACAGTTGATCAGGCCTGTTCATATAAGTGTTGGTGATCTAAATGCAGATGGCATAGAAGACCAGGTAATTGCTCAGTTTGGCGATCATCTGGGAAAGTTGAGTGCCTATATCTCTGAAGGAAATGAGCAAACAGAAATAATACTGAAGGCCCTTCCGGGTGCTAGGAAAACCTATATTTTAGATTACGATAAGGATGGAGACTTGGATATTATTGGCTTAATGACTCAAGCTCAAGAGGGAATTTATTTATGGGAAAATGATGGAAAGGCTAACTTTCAAGAAAAAGAGATCCTACGATTTCAGCCAGCTTTTGGAAGTAGCGATTTTAAATTGAAGGATATTAATGGGGATGGTTTACTAGATATTATTTTAGTTAATGGTGATAATGCAGACCTTTCTCCAATTTTAAAAAACTACCATGGCTTGAGAATTTTTGTTAATCAAGGCGATTATCAATTCTCTGAAGAATGGTTTTATCCCATGTATGGAGCTAGCGGCGTTGAAGTTGCCGATTTTGATCAAGATGGAGATTTAGATATTGTTGCTATTTCATTTTTTCCAGATAAAGCCCAAGAACCAAGACAGGATTTGGTTTATTTCCAAAATAATGGAGGAATGAAATTTAAGCCGTACACAACTCAACTTGATTTTAAAGCGAACCTTTTGGTGGTATCCAGTGGAGATATTGATCAAGATGGAGATTTGGATATTTTGGCTGGAACATTTGATTTTGATGATTTGTATACCACTGCCAATAAAAAATGGACCCCAATTTTATTGTTGAAAAATAATATAATGCGATAAACATTAATAGCGGAATAATAAATTGTAATATATCTTTTTATCAATACTGAGTTTTAAAATTCATTAAATTTCAGTATCTTATTAGTTCATCTAAAATTCTTTCGACTATGGTAAAAAGTTTTCAAGGAGTAAGGGAAGTAGAACCAAAGAAGTCTCCTATTCATCAAATTTTGGTAAAAGATCATATGAGTACCAACCTTGTGACATTCGGGCCGAATGACACTATAGATAAGGTAATGGAAGTTTTGACTAAGAAAAAAATTTCCGGAGCGCCTGTGGTCGATGAGTCTGGAGGTTTGGTTGGGATTATTTCTGAGGTCGATTGTCTTCGGGAAATAATCAAAGGAAAATATACCAATACCCCTGGGTTTCCCGGAAAGGTAAGTGAGTATATGACCCGAGATGTGATTACCCTAACTCCTGATTTATCATTATTTGATGCTGCAGGAAAATTTTTAGAACTAAAAATTAGAAGATTTCCTGTTTTGAAGGATGGAAGGTTAATAGGTCAAATAAGTCTTTCAGATGTAATACGTGCTTTTCCTAAACTCAAACATACAACCTGGTAGATATGTAAAAAGGTTGTCGAGAGACAACCTTTTTATTTTTACTTTCTACTAAGATCCAAGGCTCTTTCTACATCAGCAATAATGTCTTCATAATGCTCTAATCCAACAGAAAGGCGAATCAATCCATTGCTAATTCCCACTCTTTCTCTCTCCTCCTCCGAAAGCTTGCTGTGGGTGGTAGATGCAGGGTGGGTGATGATGCTTCTACTGTCTCCCAAATTGGCAGTAACAGAAATCATTTTCAGTTCATCGATAAAGCTTTGGGCTCTTTCTACCCCTCCTTTTAAGTCTAAAGTGATGATACCTCCTCCCTGACTCATTTGCTTTACGGCCAAATCATATTGAGGATGGGATTTTAAAAATGGATATTTGACCGCATTGAGTTGAGAATTACCTTCAAAGTATTCAGCAACTTTTAGCGCATTGCTGCAATGTCTATCCATTCTAACTCCCAATGTTTCCATGCTTTTGGATAGTATCCAGGCATTGAAAGGAGATATGGCTGGTCCAGTGTGACGCGTGAAAAACTGAACCTCCTTGATTAATTCCTGTGTGCCAAGTATTAAGCCTCCCAAAACCCTTCCTTGTCCATCTATATACTTCGTAGCTGAATGCGTAACAATATGTGCCCCCCACTTGGCTGGCTGTTGCAGATAGGGAGTTGCAAAACAATTGTCGACAACCAAAATCAGATTATGTGCTTTAGCAAAATTTCCAGCCCACTCCAAGTCAATAATCTCTAGTCCTGGATTGGATGGAGTTTCTATGAATAGCATTTTGGTATTAGGTTGTACAAGCTTTTCCCAATTTAAATAGTCCGAGATATCTCCATAGGTAGAGGTAATTCCCCATTTCGGGAACACCCTCGTCAATAACTGGTGGGTTGACCCAAAAAGAGATCGGGCAGCTAATACATGATCGCCTTGCTGTAAAAGTGATGCTATACTTCCAAACATGGCTGCCATCCCGGAAGCGGTTGCTATTCCATCTTCCGTGCCTTCAGCAGCGCAGACTTTTTCAATCAAGTCAGAGGAATTGGGATTGGCATATCTGGAGTAAATATTGCCCTCAATTTCGTCTGCAAATGTTGCTCTTGCTTCTTCTGCAGAATCGAAAGTAAAGCTTGAAGTCAAATAAATAGGAGAGGAATGTTCCTTTTGATTGGACTTGGAGGGGTTGATCCTGATGGAATTGGTCTCGAAATGTTGACTCATAGTCTAAATAGATTTAAGGTTATTCAGTAAACCGATAGATCTACCCGAGTCAGATTCGAACTAAAAAGGAATAAGGATGAGTTAATGCCAATTTATAGTTCCCGCATCGGGTAGGATTTGGCACCTTTCCTTTATCTAAACCGGATGGTTGCCAGAGGGTCTCAGAGCCTAGTCTCTCGCCTCTTCTTTATAAATCAGTTGCCTGAAGTGCTACAAATAAATAGCGTAAGGGATTCAAATCCAAATAAAAAAATCAATCATTATACTGAGTCATAGTTTGGGCTATTCCAATAGTACAAAAACCCAAAACCATGTCAATGGCCTTATCCATGATTTCCGGAAGGTGATCAAATTCCTCCTGCTTGAATTTGCCTAACACATAGTCAACCTGACGTCCTTTCGGGAAATCGTCACCTATCCCCATTCTAAGCCTAGGATAATCCTGTCCTCCGGTCAAAGCTTCAATATTTTTCAAACCATTATGACCTGCGGCACTTCCTTTTGCTCGCATTCTGAGTTTTCCAAAAGGGATGGCTACCTCATCAACTAAGACCAGAATATTTTCTTTGGGAATTGAGAGCTCCTTCATCCAATAATTTACAGCCTTACCACTGAGATTCATGTAAGTAGTGGGTTTGATAAGATGGATTGTTCGTCCCTTGTATTTGAATTCGGACTTAAATGCCAACCTGCCACTTTCCCATTTGGCATCGTATTGATCTGCCAGTCGATCTATTGTCAGAAATCCAATATTATGTCGAGTCAGCTCATATTCAGGCCCTATGTTGCCCAAGCCTACTATTAGATATTTCATGATTCAAATTTGGCTTAAAAATAAAAAATCCTGCCTTTGAGGGCAGGATTTTAAGAAATGCTCTATGAATTATTCTTCGCCTTTCTTGCCTCTCAATGCTCTTGGGATACCGATGGTAACTACAGAAACATTTGGGCTAGTAAGGATTTCAAATCCTTCTGGCTTCAATTCACTCACTTTGAATGATTTTCCAAGATCCAAGTTGGAAATATCAACTTCAATGAAATCAGGGAAGTTGTTTGCCAAACCTTTTACTTTCAAAGATCTGGTTTTCATTTCCAATTTACCCCCTTTTGCTAAGCCTGGAGAGCTTCCTACAACTTTCACAGGGATTTCAAATTTGATATCTCTGTCTTCAGTGTAAGCCATGAAGTCTACGTGAAGCAATGCATCACTTACTGGGTGGAATTGAGCATCTTTCAATACTGCCTTTACGATAGTACCTTCGATATTTAACTCTACCAAGTGAACTTCCGGAGTGTAAATCAAGTCACGGAAAAGGATAATCGGACTGTAGAAGTGAATTTGCTCAGGGATACCTGGTCCGTAAACCACACAAGGTACGTTACCGGATTCTCTGATCTCATTCAAACTTTGATTGTCGAGATTTGCTCTTTTAAACCCTATAATCTCAATCGTTTTCATATGTATTTTATTTAAAATTGGTTCTTAGATAAATAAAGAACTGATGGAAGTATTCCCTGTCACTGCATGAATTGCTTTGGCGAATAGGTCTGCTACTGTCAGTACTCTGATTTTGGATGATTTTTGCTTCAAAGGAATGGTATCAGTGATTACCAATTCATCCAAAACAGAATTCTCGATGTTTTCATAAGCTTTTCCTGACAGGACACCATGTGTTACAATGGCTCTAACAGATTTAGCTCCTTTCGCCATGATGATTTCTCCGGCCTTACAAAGCGTTCCCGCTGTATCAACCAAATCATCTACCAAAATCACATCCTTTCCTTCTACATCCCCGATTACCTGCATAGAGGCAATCTCGTTGGCTCTTTTTCTGTGCTTATCACAGACTACCATTTCTACTTCAAAATGCTTGGCATAAGCCCTTGCTCTGGCTACACCGCCCATATCCGGAGCTGCGAAAATCATATCCGGAAGGTTGAGCATGCTCAAATAGGGTGCAAAGATAGCTGATCCATTCAAATGATCCAATGGTATATCAAAAAATCCCTGAATTTGACCAGCATGCAGATCGCAAGTCACAATTCTGTCAGCTCCAGCCGAGGTAAGCATATTTGCAATCAACTTGGCAGCAATAGAAACTCTTGGCCTATCTTTTCTGTCTTGCCTTGCATACCCGAAGTAAGGGATCACTGCTACCACCTTGTAAGCACTTGCTCTTTTGGCAGCGTCTATCATCAAGCAAAGCTCTAGGATATTATCGCTCGGAGGTGTGGTGCTTTGGATGACAAAGACGGTACAACCTCGGATTGACTCATTAAAGCTTGGGGACATTTCCCCATCACTAAACTTGGAGAGCGTGATGTCACCCAGTTTTTTACCATAATTCTTAGCGATTTTTTCAGCGAGATTTTGAGTGTTGGACCCTGCAAATATTTTTACCTCAGATATCATGAAGTCTTGGTTTTAAGGAGGAAGTTTTGATAAGGATTTCATTGCAAAAGTAATAATTTTTGATGGGTTGGGAAGTTGGGATAGCTTTAATCCGAATATTATTTTGATAAGTGGGGCGGAAGGTAATCTCTCTTAAACTCCGATCCTGTAAAAATTAGACGAATGAGCGACTTTCTCCTGAGTAGCTCTCTTTTTAATCTTATTTTAGAGCAAAATACATTGTCCACCAATCTGAAATTTATGAGAAGTAAAATTACCCTTTGGGGTCTGCTGTTTTCATTCTTGATCATTCAAGTTCATGCCCAGCAGGTCCCAACTCCCAAATCACATTTTGGCTTTGAAATCGGGGACGATTACAAATTGGCAAATTTCAGCCAAACAGAAGCCTATTTTAAAAAAGTAGCAGATGCCTCTGATCGAGTGCAAATGACAAGTATTGGAAAAACGGAATTTGGCAGAGAGCAACCCATGCTTATTGTTACAGCCCCAAAGAATTTTCCTCAGCTTGCCAGGTATAAAGAAATTTCTCAAAAACTTGCTCATGCTGAAATTACTAGAGAGGAAGCTGAAGCATTAATCTCAGAAGGTAAGCCCGTGGTTTGGATCGATGGTGGACTTCATGCCAATGAGGTGGTGGGCCCCCATCAATTAATTCAAACGCTCTATGAACTAGCATCCAGAAATGATGAGGAAACTCTCAAAATTTTGGATGAAGTGATTATTCTTTTGGTACATGCCAACCCTGATGGAATGGAAATCATGTCGGATTGGTATATGAGAAAAGAAGACCCAACAAAAAGAGATCAGAACATTCCGGTTCTTTATCAAAAATATGTAGGGCATGACAATAACCGTGATTTTTACATGAATAATATGTCTGAGGCGACTAATATGTCACTTCAGCAATATGTGGAATGGATTCCTCAAATTATTTACAATCACCATCAGTCAGGTCCTGCAGGGACAGTCGTAGCAGGACCACCTTACCGAGATCCTTTCAACCATGTTTTTGATCCGCTAATTATCACCAGCTTGGATGCTGTGGGGGCTGCTATGATTAATCGCCTGCATCAAGAAGATAGACCCGGATATACCAGATTGGATGGATCAGTGTTCTCTACTTGGTGGAATGGCGGCTTAAGAACTACTCCTTATTATCATAATCAAATTGGTATTTTGACCGAAATTATTGGAAATCCTACACCATCTGAGGTTCCTCTGGTGCCGGAAAGGCTAATTCCAAATAATGGAACACCTTACCCAATCACTCCTAGAGAATGGCATTTTAAGTCTTCCATAGAGTATTCAGTGTCCTTGAATTATGCGATTCTAAATCACGCTGTTAGACATGGTGATGAACTTTTGAGAAACATTTATCTGATGGGCAGAAGATCAATCGAGAAAGGTCAAAAAGATACTTGGACTTTATATCCAAAAAACGCACAGGCCATAGAAGACGCTTTTGAAAAAGCCAGAAAAGAAGGCAAAGCAAAAAGGCCTACAGGTTGGAGATCCGGCTTGCCAGTTGAATTTTATGAGCAGGTGTACCAGGATCCTGCCCGAAAAGATCCTTATGGCTATATTCTTCCGGCAGACCAGGCCGATTTTCCTACTGCCATCAAGTTTTTAAATGCATTGATTAAATCAGGAATAAGAGTCGAAAAGGCAACTGCTGATTTTTCAGTAAATGGGAAATCCTACCCTGTAGGCTCTTATGTTGTAAAGACGGATCAGGCCTTTAGACCGCATGTCTTAGATATGTTTGAACCACAAGATCATCCAAATGACTTCCTGTATCCTGGAGGTCCTCCAATTAGGCCTTATGATGCTGCTGGTTGGACATTGGCATTTCAGATGGGTTCGGAAATTGATAGGATCATGCAAGACTTTGATGGGCCATTTGAGCAAGTCCCTTACGGACAAATTCAGACCCCACCAGCCAAGCCGCTGGCAAATGGATCTGGTTATCTAATCGATATCAGAGGGAATAATGCATTCATGGCAGTCAATGATTTACTGAAGGCAAAAGTAAAAGTGTACAGAACTCAGCAAGAAGTAAATGGTTTGCCTGCGGGATCCTTTTATGTAGGTTCATCAGGTAAAAAGATGTTGGAAAAAGCAGCTCAAGAATATGGAGTCTATGCCAAGCCAGCGTCCATGCCTAAAGGAGCGACAGAAATCAAGCCTGCTAGAATTGGGCTATACGATTATTATGGGGGTTCAATGCCTTCCGGTTGGGTGAGATGGATGTTGGAGCAATTCCATTTTGATTACAAGCAAGTCTTCCCTCTTGAAATTGATCAGGGCAATCTTAAAGACAAGTATGATGTGTTATTGTTTATCGGTCCGGGCATACCTTCTGTAGGAAGCAGAGGTGGTGGAAGATCTCAGCCGGATTCTTCTGAAATTGACCCTCAATACCACCACATGCTTGGGAATTTCTCAGCTGAAAAATCCTTACCACAGATTAAAGCTTTCTTGGAAAACGGAGGAGAAGTCTTGACTGTAGGTTCAGCTACGGAATTGGCTTTTCATCTCGGTCTTCCGGTTTCTGATGCCTTGGTAGAGATGGGATCAGATGGGAAGGAAACTCCTCTATCAGGGGAAAAATATTACATCCCGGGTTCTGTCTTGGAAATGCATGTGGATAATAGCCAGCCGATCAATTATGGAATGGGAGAGAAGTCCTACATCATGTTTAATAGGTCTCCTGTCTTCAGATTGGATCCTGAAGCGGCAAACCAAGGAGTAAAAGCTATTGCTTGGTTTGGAGAAGAAGAACCACTAAGAAGTGGTTGGGCTTGGGGTCAATCCTACCTGAAAAATGGAGTGACAGCATTTGAAGCTAAAATCGGGAAAGGGAAGCTCTATGCTTTCGGTCCTGAGATTACTTTCAGAGCTCAATCCCATGGAACATTTAAGATGCTTTTCAACGGGCTATACAAGTAATTAATCTAAAAATTCTTAAGAAGGCCATATCGATTTTCGGTATGGCCTTATTTTTTGAAATTCATTTTTTATCTTAAAAGAAAAAATTAAGAGATGGATTCGAATTTTATACCTGGCATTTATAATTGGTGTGATCGATGGTGTGAACGTTGCTCTTTTACTTCCCGCTGTAGAGTCTATGAAAAAACAGAAAACACGAGCAATTCCGAACCTGAGGAGTTTTGGGAGAATCTTTCTCAATGTTTTCAAGAAACAATTGATTTACTCAAAAATACAGCTGAAGAATTCGGAATAAATTTGGATGAAATAGAAGAGGAAATACCCTTGGAAGAGGAGGAAGAAGAAGAGTATAAAGTTGGGGAGGAAGCCCTGTATCAAGTAACTAATAGCTATCTGAAAACGGCTAGAGCCTGGTTGGAATCGGATAGCTTCAAAGCATTTATTTCTAAGCTGGAGGAAAAAGGGGAGTTAGGCCTGATTACTATTTCTGAAGCTGAAGATAAAGTCATTGCCTTAAGTGAGGCTGTAGAGGTGATACATTGGTACTTGTTTTTTATCCATGTAAAAAGTAGCAGAGCACTCAAGGAGAAACAGGAAGATTTTTGGGATGAGTATCCAGAGTCAGAAAAATCCTATAATGGAACAGCAAAAATCACCAAAATCGCAATAGAAAGAAGCATGCAGGCATGGATCCATTTGTTAAATCAGATGCAAGAGGATCAAGATAGAATCGTGGAAATCTTGGCGCTTCTGGAAAAAAGCAGAAAGTTATTGGAGAAGGAGTTTCCGAACTTGGATCAGTTTATCAGACCGGGTTTTGATGAAGAATAGGCAAAGTGTTGCTTAACTCTGCCTATTCTTTCATTTCAATTATCGCTGAAATTTGTTTTTCAAGTAAGTAATAGCCATTTCATAAGCTTCTTTACTTGCTTCGGGATCATATTTTGGATTGCTTGGGTTTGAAAAGCCATGAACTGCCGGAAAGATTTTGTAAGTCAACTTCTTGTCTGCCTGCTGCATTTTTGAAGCAAAGTCTTCTATGATTTCCTTGGATATATATTCTTCTGTGGCAAATAGTCCCAGCACATCTGAGTTAAGTGTTTTCAATGTTTCCACATCTCTGACAGGCATGCCGTAATACATGACGGATCCAATATTTTGAGAGCCTGTCAAAAGTGCGGACTTCAAAGACCAACTTCCTCCGAAGCACCAGCCTACATTTGCTATTTCAGCATTTTCACCTGCATGCATCAAAGCCCCTTTTACAATGTTTTGTAGCCTTTCTTCTTTCACATTTCGCATGAATTGACCAGCCTCTTGGGGATTACTGGTCACTTTTCCATCGTACATATCCAATGCCAGTACATTGACTGACTTTCCTAAATCAGCATAGAATTTATCTGCTTCTTTTTTGATATGATCGTTCAGTCCCCACCATTCTTGGTACACGAATAGCCATTGATCTGAAGGGTTTTCAGCAGGAATGAAGTATGCATTGGCATCTTCTCCATCTGGAGTTGGAAAGCTGATCATATCCCCAGCTCCATCGAAATTTATTGCATTAGGAGAAGGATGAAAAGAAAGGAACCCAGGAGCATCAATGAATTGCGCCATATCATCCGAGGGATTATGGCAAAGTGTGATGGAGCTGAAAGGGTCTTGAGCTGGTTTGGTTTCATTACCGAAATAAAGAGCTCCAATCAGGCTTAAAATAAGTAAATAAACTGGCTTGATCATGGGATGATTGTTTTGGAATTGATACCTTGAATAACATGAATTGGTATGAAAAGTTTGCATGGATAATTATGATCAGTACATACAAGCTGAGGTTGGTTCTTGGCTGTTTCAAATGAAGAAGCCTCCTTCGCTGGGAAGTAAGATGACGCATGGAGTTCAGAAGAAAATAAATGATTGGATTCCTGAAAAAGTGCACAAGGCTATCACCTCAGCTATTGAAAATATGGTTAAGGCTGTTTCAACAGGATCCTCTTGGATTGTACCTAGACCTGAAGAAAATATGCCATTTAAGGTGAGGGAATTTAAGGTGCGAAATAGAATCAAATGGTATAGAAATACAGCCTCGGTGGAAGGTGCTGTAACAGGTGCGGGAGGAATACTCATGGGCTTCGCTGATTTCCCCGCATTCCTGACTATTAAAATGAAAATGCTCTTCGATATAGCGGCACTTTACGGAGTGAATACTAAAGAGTATCAGGAGCGATTGTTTTTGCTTTATGTTTTCCAGTTAACTTTTTCCAGTCAGCAAAGAAAAAATAATCTGATAGAGCTGATAGAAAACTGGGAATCCTATAAGGAATCCTTACCAGCAAGCATGGATGAGTTTGACTGGAAGACCTTCCAGTTAGATTACCGCGATTATATAGATCTGGCCAAATTAGCTCAATTGATCCCTTTGATAGGAGCAGGTGTCGGAGCAATCGCCAATTATAGGCTTACTGAACAGTTGGGGAGAAATGCTATGAATGCTTTCAGGTTACGCCTATTGACTCAATAGTTTCAGCTATAAAAATCAAAAAAGCCTCAAATCTTTCGAAATGAGGCTTTTTTGTTGACCCACTAGGGCTCGAACCTAGACTCTTCTGAACCAAAATCAGACGTGTTGCCAGTTACACCATGGGTCAATTTAGGTGGAAAACGCTTCTGCTTTCCTTAAAGTGTCACAAAGGTAGAATTCCATTCTTTTTTTTCCAAATCCCTTTCGGAAGAATTTTGGCTTTATTCCAAAGGTGCTGAATAACAGGAGGAAATTTTTTGAAATGCGGAGGATTTATTGGGCGCTTTTGGGAAAAATCGATTGAAAAATATATCTCGAAATCGATTGAAAATTGTGATTGTGTTAAATTTTCGATACTTATTTTGTTAATTTTAAAATAAATACCGTGATTTGTTTCAAATTTTAAGAAAACACAAACCTTATTAAACCATGCAAACAGAAAAGATGGAAAAAACCGTGATCGAAACGGTTAGCAAACTGGAGAAGTTAAAGATCGGTGATTCTTTGGCTGCTGAATTATCTTGGTGCTGGAATAGCTACAAGTATGATCAGAATCCAGTTGGTTTGATTGAAAAGAGCCAGAAGGCTGTAGAACTTTTCAAAGAAGTAAGAGAGAAAAACAGCCGTGCTGTCTCTAAGAAACTAGTGGAGGATTTGGAAAAATTTCTAAACTAATCCAAACAAAAAAAGCTCGCCAATTGGCGAGCTTTTCTATTTTCTGAGTATTGCTTATTCAGCTACTACTACAAATTTAACGTCAGTTTTAACTTCTCTGTGAAGATCAACCTCTGCAGTGAATTCTCCTGCTCCGTCTACTGGAGTATTGATAGAGATTTTCTTTCTGTCGATGTCGAATCCTTGGCTAGACAAAGCGTCAGCAATCTGTAAAGTAGTTACTTTACCGAAGATTTTTCCTGACTCACCGATTTTCGCTTTGATCTCCAAAGTTACTTCAGCAAGTTTAGCTGCGATATTCTCAGCTTCAGTTTTGATCTTTTCAGCTTTGTGAGCTGCCTGCTTTATGTTTTCAGCAAGGATTTTCTTGTTCGAACCGGTAGCTAGTACCGCGAAGCCTTGAGGGATTAGGTAGTTTCGGCCGTATCCAGGCTTTACACTTACCAAATCATTTTTATAGCCAAGACCTTTGATGTCTGTTTTTAATATGATTTCCATTTGTAATGATCTTTATTGGTTGGACGATACAAGACCGAATTATTTCAAACCATCGGTTACGAATGGCAACAAAGCCAAATGTCTTGCTTTCTTAACTGCTTGAGCTACTTTTCTCTGATATTTTGCAGAGTTACCAGTCAGTCTTCTAGGAAGGATTTTTCCTTGCTCATTTACAAACTTCAACAAGAAATTAGGATCCTTGTAGTCGATGTACTTGATGCCGTGCTTCTTGAATCGGCAATACTTTTTCTTGATTTCGCCTCTGTTGATTGGCTCGTTGAATAGTGTCATTAGGCTTGCTCCTCCTTAGCTTCTGATTTTTTGTTAAACTCTCCTTTTCTTCTTCTTTCGGCATAAACAATAGCATGCTTGTCCAAAACAGTAGTAAGGAATCTCATTACTTTCTCATCACGTCTGAACTCAAGTTCAAACTTGCGGATGATAGTTGGATCAGCCGTGAACTCAACTAATACATAGAACCCTGTTGTCTTCTTGTCAATGGTATAAGCCATTTTCTTCAGACCCCAGTTCTCCACATTGATTACATCTGCCCCCTCTTCTTTTAACAAGTTCACAAACTTGTCGACAGTATCCTTCATCTGAACATCAGACAAAACGGGAGTTAAAATGAATACCGTCTCGTAATTTCTTTGGAACATTTTTTTAATGTGTTTAAGGAATTTGAATAAACAGACCGCAAAAGTAGGTTAAAAACTTCTGTTATCCAAATGAATATCTATTCTAAAATAGCATGATGGCATAAAAAAAGCCTCTCCTGAAAAGAAGAGGCTTAAGTTGAAATAAGTTCTCTTATTTGACGCTGAAAGTCTTGGAACCTACTAAGTAATTATCCACGAATATCCTTACTTCATGATCGCCAGAAGTGTAATCTGATCCCTTTTCGTAGAAGAATGTTAAGGTTTCGCCAGAGTTTTCAAATAGGATATCCTGCTTCACCGTGTAAAACTGCTCTGCACCATTGACACGGAAAGTTCCGGATCCTTTGGCTACGTCAAAGATTGGCTGGGAATTAGGAGCCATGATTTGAACGTAAACGTTTCTAGGGCCTTTTTCAGCTACCTTATTGTCTGCCAAATTGAAACTTACCTTGATCTTCTCAATCTGACGATTTCTAAAATCTTTGGTAGTCTCTACGCGCTCTTTTCCTCTGGAATTAACAGCAGCAATTTCGATGTTTTCAGCTTTCAGCATGGAAGCCACATTGACCTTTGCTTGCAGATTCTCCTTTTGGATATTGAGCTGGGCTACTTCTTCCTCTATCTGTGCCTGAGTAGTTTTTAGATCTTGGTTTTCTGCATAAAGCTGCTGATTCATCGCTCGCAGTTCCAAAATTTCCTGATCCTTCTGTTCAAGTAAGCCGGAGTAGCTGTTGATTTTCTTATTCAAAGCAGCGATCTCATTGGCACTTCTCTGCCTAACCGAGTTTCTTTCTGCAATCAACTGATCTCTCACTTGCTCTAAGGCAGCGATATCTCCTCCCAGTTTTTCAATTTCCTGAATTCTGAGATTTAGTTGGTAAGTGACTGAGTCCAATCTTTGATTTAACTCATTGTTTTCGGTGGAGAGAAGAAGGATCTCCTCCGTCTTTTTAGTTCGGTCTACATAGTCAGTGTATAATTTAATTCCACTGATGATGACCAAGAGAACAAGGACTATAATGATAATATTTTTTCCCTGATCCTTTTTTTGGCTAGATTCTTTTTCAAAATTGCTGTTCATGTGTTTGACTTAATAGGGCTGTATGATGATTAAATTAGATGAAGACTTTTGGACAGAGCGATATAGACAAGGCTACACCGGCTGGGACATCGGTTATCCATCTACCCCGATAGTACAATATTTAGACCAAATTCAGAATAAAAATTGCCGTATACTGATTCCTGGTGCAGGAAATGCCTACGAGGCCGCGTATGCATGGGATCAGGGCTTTGTGGGCACACATATTCTGGATATTTCAAAAGATCCATTAACAAAATTTAGCACAAATCACCCTAATTTTCCCCAAGCTCAAATTTTCCACCAAGATTTTTTTCAGCATCAAGGAAAATATGATTTGATAGTGGAACAGACTTTCTTTTGTGCTTTGGATCCAGCACTTAGAGAGGCATATTGCCAAAAGATGCTCGAATTACTTCAGCCTAGTGGCCGTTTGGTAGGTCTGTTATTTGGAGTGCAATTTTCAAAACAAGGACCTCCTTTTGGTGGAAGTCTGGAGGAATACCAATCGCTGTTTTCAAAATACTTTAAAATTCACAAACTGGAGCTTTGCATTAATTCCATTGCTCCAAGAAGAGGAACTGAGATTTTCATCAATCTGTCAGCTCAGTAGGAGAGTACGTAGTGGGATTTTTTACCGGGATAATTGAAAATCAAAATTCCGCATTCATAAAAGTCCAGACTAAGTGTCACTTCTTTTCGGCTTTTGATTTCTTCCCAGGCGGACCGCATTTCCGGTGACCAATAGATATCAGCCACTGCGACAATACTTGAAGCTTGTAAATGTTGACTGATTAAATTGTATGAATTGATGGTTCCCTCATAAGTATGATTGGCATCTATTAATGCAAAATCAATAGGAGTATGTTCTTTCAAAAACTCAGGTAGGGTTAGAGCTATATCCCCTAAAATGGTATGCAGGTTTTGGGGCTTTTCTCTCTCAAAAGCCACATTTAATAAGTCTTCTGACCCTTCAAATGTAAAAACATCTCCTTTGCAGATTCGGCTTAAATATCGGGTATTGATACCCATGCATGTTCCTAGTTCCAACACTTTTTTAGCGGGAGTCAAATTTACAAAGTATTGATAGAGCTGGTTGAACTTTCTGGAACTTGTTGAATACCTAGTTACTTCTGAAATAGGTCTGGTCTTTCCATTTACTTTTTTGGATCCGGCACCTAGATCCAGTACAGGAACTAATGATTTACTGCTAAGAAATTCTTTACGTAAGTCTTCTAAATCAAGATCCTGCTGTTTTCTTCCTTGAACAAAGCTTTTTAAACCGGTATAAATTTGAAATACAGCGGGACTTTGAAGAGAGTGCTTCTCTTCTTTTGTTAACCAGTATCGGAAATATGCGAGGAGTGGAAATACCTTCCTATACAAAATTAATTGTGGAAAATATTGGCAATCATTTGAAATTCGGGAACTGCAACTTCCAGGATTTTTCCATCAAAAAGTTTCTGCATGGTATAAACGCCCTTCATTTTTCCCAAACCGGACTTTAAATTGCATCCGGAAACGTAAGAATGACTTTCACCTGGCTCAAGGGTCGGCTGTTGACCAACTACTCCTTCTCCTTCTACGATTTTGGTGTTTTCAGCTGCATCAGAAATTTCCCACCTTCTTCTTAACAATTGGACGGTTTGTGCGCTTTTGTTTTGAATGGTTACTTTGTAAGTAAAAACATAATGATGCTGAAGCGGGCTGGAGAATTCAGCCTGGTATGTTACTTCAACACTTACTTCTATTCCGTTGGTGGTTGCAGTTACCATTATTATAGCCTTTAAAAGTTAGCAAATATACAATGAACTCTTTGAATATCAATAAAATTACTAATGGATGTAAAAATTGAAACAAGCTGGAAAGAAATTTTAACCCCTGTCTTTCAGCAAGCCTATTTTCATGAGCTAGTTCAGTTTGTAAAAGACGAGTATTCTTCCTCCAAGGTTTATCCTCCAGGGAAAGAAATTTTTAATGCATTTGACTACTGTCCTTTTGATCAAGTTAAAGTGGTGATTTTAGGACAAGACCCTTATCATGGAGAAGGTCAGGCTCATGGTCTTTCATTTTCCGTGAAGCCAGGTATTCCTTTTCCACCAAGTCTTTTGAATATTTTCAAAGAAATCAAAGCTGACTTAGGGAAAGATATGCCAGCTAATGGAGATTTGTCCAGGTGGGCAAAACAAGGAGTGTTTTTACTGAATGCCACTTTAACTGTAAGGGCGAATCAAGCAGGCTCTCATCAGAAAAAAGGATGGGAGGAATTTACCGATTCAGTGATTCAAGCAATCAGCGATCAAAAGGAGCATGTGGTTTTTCTACTTTGGGGAGCCTATGCTCAAAAAAAGGAGCTGTTGATTGACTCTGATAAGCATTTGATTCTAAAAGCTCCACATCCAAGTCCCCTTTCGGCTCATCGTGGGTTTTTGGGTTGTGGTCATTTCTCCAAAGCTAATGAGTATTTGAATTCCAAAGGGATCAGACCTATCAATTGGTGAGGAGAATGTATTTGGTTATTGAGTAACTGAGTAATTGTGGAATTGAGTAAAAAGCAATAACAGTTCACCTTTCCCTCTTTCGGCTTGCAGGCACTGTTCATCTACAAGCTCGCTTAAAAGGTCTCGAATTAGAATTAAGTCTACTCTGCCCAGAAATACTTTGCTATTCACCATTCGATGTTCGATGTTCAATATTTTTAAAGTTTAATGAGGATAGAGTCTTCATTGCTGTTTGTAATTCCTATATCTTTCAACTCGTCTCTAATCTCCAATTCCAACAAAAAAGCCTCGAAATCTAAATCCCGAGGCTTTTTTGATGGTTTTGATCTTTAATCAATTCCTTTGAAAATTCTGCTCCATCTGATCTTATTGAACATGGATTCAAATTGATCTAGGGATAGCCACAAGAACCAAGCTTTGCCGACCACATGATCCTCCGGAGTGAATCCCCAGTATCTAGAGTCCAAAGAATCATGTCTATTATCTCCCATCATGAAGTAATAGTTTTGGGTGAAAGTGTAGGAGTCTACAGGCTTTCCATCAATAAATAATTGTTCGCCCCTGATTTCCACCTGATCCAATCCTTCGTAATTTTTGATGGTTGAACCGTAGCGAATCACATTATCTGGAGTCATTTCCATGGTCATTCCCTCTCCTGGAATGGTTAAAGGGCCAAATTGATCTCTGTTCCAAGCAAGCTTGGTTTCGTCTGGGAAAATCCCTCTTTCAGCACCAATGCCTCTGATTCGTTTGGTAACACTGGTTATCACCGGAGACGATTTAAGTCTTTCAATGACTACATCGGTAGCATGAACTACATATCCTGCACCATCTGTGTAAGCCCAGTAACTGTCAGGGTTAATTCCATAATCATTGAAAAAGTCCTGATTCAATGGTCTGTTCGTGATGACATCATAAGAATATTGCATCTCTTCCGGATGCATTCCAGGCTCACCATTCACATATAAATCGCCGTTTTTAACTTCTATTACATCACCGGGAACACCCACAGCTCTTTTGATATAATTGGTTTTTAAATCATTCGGATATTGAAATTCTACCGGATAATTAAAAACTACAACGTCATTTCTTTTTACCTCAGAGAAGCCTGGTAATCTATAATAGGGGAGCTGAATGGCATCAGAATAAGATGGGATTTCAGTTCCCCAAATTTTCTGATGTGTTAGTGGAACTTGCAAAGGAGTTTTAGGAATTCGGGTTCCATAGTGCATTTTACTTACGAAAAGAAAATCACCAACTAGTAGGGATTTTTCCATCGAAGCGGTAGGAATAGTAAAAGGTTCCAGTAATAACCAGCGTATTAAGCTTGCTGCAACTACTGCAAATACCAAGGCGTCTACCCATTCTCGGGCAGCTGATTTCTTTTGTTTTTTAGTACTCATTTTTCATTTGTTCAAAAAGACAGAAAGTCGTTCATGGAAAGTACTCCTTTTTTATCCTTAATCCATTCTGCAACCAAAATCGCACCAAGGGCAAACCCTTGTCTGCTATGGGCAGTATGGCTAATTTCAATGTCATCTATCTCGGACTGATATCTGATAATATGTGTCCCGGGAGCAGGGTCAATTCGTTTGGAGACGATAGGTAATTCATTTTCCTTTTCTCCATTTCCTTCCAATAAATACCAGTCTTTTAGACTGCTGTTATTGTTTAATATCCCTTCTGCCAAGGTAATTGCAGTTCCTGAAGGAGCATCTTTTTTAGCGGTATGATGAATTTCCTCTATGCTGGCTTTATAGCCAGAGGTTTCATTCATCAGCTTTGCTAAGAATTCATTTACCTTGAAAAACACATTGACACCAATACTGAAATTGGAAGCATAGAAAAAGGTGCCGTTTTTTTCTTTGGTCATTGCTTCGATGTCAGGCTTTTGAGATAACCAACCTGTAGTGCCTGATACAATAGGAATTCCTTTTTCAAGACACCATTTGATATTTTCAACAGCAGCTTCAGGTTGACTGAATTCTATAGCAACATCCACGTTAGAGGAGTTGAGCTGATCAAGGTCTTCTCGGTTATCAATGTTTATCTTTCCTGCGAGGTTATGGCCTCTGGATTCAGCTATTTCTCCGATGAGCTGTCCCATTTTACCATATCCTAGTAATAATATGTTCATTATTTGAATTTTAACTTTAAGGTTATGCCCAAGGATTGATTTTGGGCAGAAAAGGTTTCAAAATGCGGCTCTATTCCCAGGGCCAGATCATCTGAGATATCAAAACCTGATAAATGAGCATCCACATTTGCATCTATAATATTCAGTGCATAAATAGCTCCCAATAATAAGATGGTCATATCTCTGTTACTTCTCCAATAATCCACATTTCTAACCAAGGCTTGTCGGTTCAGATTGGGGAAGATATTTGGTTCACCGTCGTCCAAATTAAACAAAGCTTGACGGAAAACCTGATACCGCTTGTTGTTAAAGTTTATGAAATAAATATCTGTTATAAAGCCAGCGTATAAAATAGGTACTTTCCAAGCCTTTCCATTATAAACCTGTCCAGCGCCCGGAAGCACAGCCGAAAGTATGGTTGCTTTTCTAGGGTTTTTTGGAAGAGAAGAAAAATTCGGTCTGTCATTATCCCGCTGATTTTGCTCCTCAGGTTGACCTTGATTCTGGGCACAGAGAGGCTGAAAAGACAAGGCACTAAAAAGCAAAAGACCCAGGATGATCCATGGGTATTTGAATTTTGTTGGTGAAAAAAAAGCAGGACTTTTCACGGTCAAATTATTTCCAATATTTCCAGAATCCTATTCAGATCGGAAGCAGAGGAAAAAGGAATCTTGATTTCCCCTTTGTTTTTTTCATTGGTTTTGAGATTTACTTTGGTTCCAAAATGGGAAGCCAATCTCTGCTGTATCTTATTGAGTTCGTATTTACGAACCGGATCTAGATTAGAGCTCTCTTTTTTCTCTGGTTTTCCCTCGTTCAAAGCTTTTACCAGAGCTTCTACTTTTCTTACGCTAAGCTCCTCGTCAACTGTCTTTTTGAAAATAGCCAGTTGCTTGTCCACATCTTCAATATTGATGAGGGCTCGGGCATGTCCCATGGAGATTTGTTGATCTCTGATAGCAGCCTGAATCGTAGGCGGTAATTTTAGAAGTCGAAGGTAATTATTTACTGTGGTTCGGTTTTTACCTACTCTCTCTCCAAGTTGTTCTTGTTTGAGGTCACATTCTGCCAATAGTCTCTGGTAGGAATGAGCAATTTCAAGAGCATTTAGATTTTCCCGCTGAATGTTTTCAATCAAAGCCATTTCCAGCATTTGCTGATCATTGGCTGTTCTCACATAGGCTGGAACCCTTTCAAGACCTGCAATTTTGGAAGCCTGAAATCTTCTTTCTCCGGAAATAAGCTGGTATTCGTCCTGATCCAGTTTACGAACTGTGATAGGCTGAATGATACCTTGAATTTTGATGGATTCTGCCAATTCCGCTAAAGCCTCCTTATCAAAATAAGTTCTAGGCTGATATGGATTAACTTGAATCTGATCCAAAGGAATTTCAAAAATCCCTGTTTTGATTACTTCTGGTAATATTTCCTCGGATTTATTTTTGGCAGGGCTGTCTTCAAGCAAAGCTCCTAAACCCCTTCCGAGGACAGTTTTTTTTCTATTGGGTTTTTGATCAGCCATGGATTAACTTACTTTTTGTAGGCCGTTTTTTTCTGCGATTTCGCTGGCCAGATTTAAATATGCGACTGCTCCCTTACCATCAGCGTCAAACGCTATGGCAGGCATTCCAAAACTTGGAGCCTCGGAAAGTCTAACGTTTCGAGGGATGATTGTTTCAAAAACCATGTTTTTAAAGTGCAATCTAACTTCTTCAACCACTTGGTTGGAAAGTCTCAACCTCATATCGTACATGGTAAGCAGTATACCTTCTATTTCCAAATCCGGATTGAGTCGGGTTTGGATGATTTTAATGGTATTCAATAATTTCCCCAATCCTTCCAATGCGAAATATTCACATTGCACAGGAATGATCACGGAGTTTGCGGCAGTTAATGCATTGATAGTAATCAATCCCAAGGAAGGAGAACAGTCAATAATGATGTAATCATAGAGATCTTTCAGCGAAGAAATGACGTGCTTCATTTTTTCTTCCCTGTTGTCCATATTGATCATTTCTACTTCAGCTCCGACCAAATCAATATGAGAAGGAACCAAGTCCAGGTTTTCAATCTCTGTCTTGATGATGATTTCCTTTACATCGATTCCATCCACCATGCATTCGTAGATACTAGTACTGATGGATTTAGGATCATGTCCTAAGCCTGAGGTAGTATTTGCCTGCGGATCTGCGTCGATGACCAGGGTCTTATGCTCCAGCACCGCTAAACTGGCAGCCAAATTCATGGCAGTGGTGGTTTTTCCAACTCCTCCCTTCTGATTGGCAATAGCAATAATTTTTCCCATGGTTTAGTTTAAAATTTAATCTCAATATTAAGCAAATTCCAGTCTTATTTATCCTTGTCTATTGCTTTTTTTAATTAAAGCCCTGTGACAATTGATGTCATTATCTATTTTTAAACCTTAATAATTGTGGAGCTAATCTTCAGATTTACAAAGATTTAATTATTGGAATAAGTCCTTGGTTTTTGCCTGTTAAATTTTCTTTACTGAATGTATTTCTTTTGGCTCAGATCAAAACTGATTTTCTCAATCTTGCCATTTTCCAATATATAAAAAAAGGGCCCGAAGGCCCAATCTTATTTCTTTCTGTTGCTATCTGCTGCCTTCATAGCTTCTTCCAATTTCTGCTGAAATTTAGATTTTTTCTTGTTGGCATTTTTCACCTTGTTCTCTTCTACTTTCTGACGGATTTTTTCATCGTCTACAAATAGCTTGATCAAGGCTTGCTGTCCAAAGGTTACCACGTTTGATACAAAATAGTAGAAACTCAATCCGGCAGGGTAGGAGTTCAGGATGAACATAAACATGACAGGCATGATATATCCCAAGTTTTTCATCGGGCCAGTTGCCGTAGTCAATTGATTGTTGAAGTGCGTATAAACAATTTGAGAAACTGTCATCAACAATGTAAACAAACTGACATGGGATCCATAAAACGGAATGGTGAATGGCAGCTTGATGAACTCATCGTAGGTTGATAAATCTTTAGCCCAAAGGAAAGACTCTTGCCTTAATTCGATTGCATTTGGGAAGAAGAAGAACATCGCAAATAGGAAAGGCATTTGAAGCAAAAGCGGAAGACATCCTGAAATTGGACTTACCCCCAATTTCGAGAAAAGCTTCATTTGCTCTTGTTGCATTTTAGTTGGATCATCTCCGTATTTCTCCTTTAATTCATCAATTTCCGGTTTGATCACCCTCATTTTGGCCATTCCTATATAAGATTTATAGGTAAGTGGCGATAGGGCTAGTTTGATGAGCAATACGATTAGAATGATAATCACACCATAGTTGTCAAAGAACTTCTCCAGAAATTCGAAAAGATTAACGATGATGTATTTATTCACCCAGCTTACAAAAAAGTAGCCCATGTCTACGTTTTTCTCAAAGCCATCGGTTACTCGCTTGAGTGTTTTGTATTGATCTGGTCCGAAATAATAACTGAAAGAAGTGGTTCCATTCTCCAGTGGTAGGCTAAAATTAGCCCCCATATTTCTCACGAAAAGGCTGTCAGAAGGAGTGCTTTGATTTAAATTGACATTCTGAAACTCCTTGTCTGCAATGATTCCTGCAGTGAAAAATCGTTGGCTAAAACCAATCCATTTTACAGGTTCAGCAACTGCCTCGGCTTCTGCATCATCGCTCACACCTAGGTTTTCGTAAGACCCAGCAGAGGTGTAATAATTGACTTGCGTTTTTCTTCTGGACTCAGCCAAGTCTCTTTCATGTGCTCTTACCTGATCTTCCCAGCTAAACTGAACCGCGTTGGAAGTAAATACTCCGGAAAAGCGCTCTATTGCAAAACTCTTTTCAACCACATAACTACCATCAGTGATGCTATATTTTTGAGTGATTTTTCCGTTGGAAGTTTCAGCACTTAATGTTAGAATGTGAACTGTCTCACCCTCTTCATTCTGCTGAGTAGATACATTTGGGGTAAAATAAAAGTCGCTTAAATAAACTGGACCTCTATTAGTTTCCAAAGAGAAATCCATTTTAGAGGATTCCTCATCCAGTAGCTTTAAAGGTTCCTGAGTCCAATTTTTATATTCCTTTAATATAACTTCTTTAATCAGACCACCTTTTGAGGAGATGCTGATGAAAACTTTATCATTTTCGAGAGTGACTAATTCTTCAGATCCCTGAGTCATACCCGCCAATACTCCAAACTTGGCAACTTTCCCAGCTTCAACGATGCTGTCATTCTCTGCCAAAACCGGAGTCTCCTCTGGGCTTGCAACTGAAGCGGTGTCAACCGTTTGAACAGCCACTTCGTTTTCTGTCACGGGCACTTCCGGACCACTTGCGAAGAAAATGGAATAGATCAGGATTACCGCCGCAAATAGGATCAAACCTGTCGCTTGATTTTTATCCATAATTATAATACCTCACTGAGAGGATTTAACTAGTTATTTTACTTTATGATCAATAGCTGCTTGAATAAACTTGACAAAAAGTGGCTGAGGATTCAAAACAGTACTTTTGTACTCTGGATGAAATTGAACGCCTACAAACCAAGGATGGTTTTTGATTTCAATTACTTCTACCAATCCGGTTTCAGGATTTTTTCCTGTCGCCTTCATGCCAGCCTCTTCCATTTGCTCCAAATAGCTATTGTTAAACTCGTATCTATGCCTATGTCTTTCCTGGATTTTAACCTTTCCATAGGCTGAATAGGACTTACTTCCTTTTTTCAGTTCGCAAGTATACGCCCCTAATCTCATTGTTCCACCCATTTGGTCTATTCTCTTTTGCTCTTCCATCAGAGCAATGACCGGATTTTTCGTTAGAGGGTCCATTTCAGTGCTGTTTGCATCATCAAGTCCTAAGACATTCCTTGCATACTCGATAACTGCAACTTGCATCCCCAGGCAAATGCCAAAAAATGGGATTTGCTTTTCTCTGGCATATCTGACGGTCTCCAATTTTCCTTGAAATCCTCTTTCACCAAACCCAGGTGCAACCAAAATTCCATCCAGATTTTTCAGCTTGGACTCAAAATTATCCATGTTGATCTCTTCGGATGAAATCAATTTTAAATTGACATGACATTCTATGGAAGCTCCAGCATGAGTAAATGCTTCAATGATTGATTTATAGGAATCAGGCAGGGAAACATACTTTCCAATCAAACCGATATTTACTTCCTGAGTTGGGTTCTTAAGTTTTCCTAAGAAATCTTTCCAGTTTTCAAGGTCTGTATTCTGTTTGCTGGAAAGTTTAAGCTTGGACATGACTCTTTCATCCAGTTTCTCTTTCTTCATCAAAAGAGGAACATCGTAAATGGTGTCAGCATCCATTGCTTCGATGACATTATTCAACTGAACGTTGCAGAACAAAGCTAATTTTTTCTTGACATCTGATGGAAGGTGATATTCAGTTCTACAAACCAGGATATCCGGCTGAATACCTGCCTCCAATAATTGCTTAACAGAATGTTGGGTAGGCTTAGTTTTAAGTTCTTTTGCTGCTTTTAGATATGGGATAAGCGTCAAGTGAATAACCAAAAAGTTGTTCGGACCCAGATCCCATCTCGCCTGTCTTACTGCTTCTATGAATGGTAGGGACTCTATATCACCTACACAACCCCCAATTTCAGTAATGACCACATCGTACTTTCCATCTTCTCCCAGCTTGTAGAAGTTTGACTTGATTTCGTCTGTGATGTGAGGAATTACCTGAACGGTTTTCCCTAAAAATTCACCTTTTCTTTCCTTGGTGATGACATTGTTATAGATCCTTCCGGTGGTGATATTGTTACTTTGGGAAGTAGGAGTGTTTAAGAACCTTTCGTAATGTCCAAGATCCAAATCGGTCTCTGCACCATCATCGGTCACATAACACTCTCCATGCTCATAGGGATTGAGGGTCCCTGGATCGATGTTTAGATAAGGATCGAATTTTTGGATTGTAACCGTGAAACCTCTCGCTTGAAGTAATTTACCTAATGAGGCAGCGATGATTCCTTTTCCTAGGGAAGAAGTTACTCCTCCGGTAATGAATATGTATTTTGTGGGTGAGGCCATAAGAATGGTGAGAGATGATATTTGATTGGATTCTTATGGGGCTCAAAATTAGGAAAATTATCTGATACCTCTCCGAGATTTTTGGAATATCATTGAAGGGAATTTCAAAATTTGAAAAAGTCACAGAGTAATCAGAGGATAGTGGAGACGAAAATAATCGGTTTGCTCAAGGATGATTTTATATTTTCGCGAACATTTGGGATTAAGGATTTTGAAGAAAATATTTATTGATTTCTTCTTTTAAAAATTAGTCAAATTCATTGGCTTAGCTGATTGAGATTTTTGGACTTTATTTACTTATCGCTAAATATTGCAGAATAGGGTTATGATTTTTCATACCCATGGAAAATGGAATTATATAATTTTTAATTCAGGCTTTAGGTTGATCATATTGCTTGATTTTTTATTGAATAATCTGAAAATTTTTAAATTTAAAAAAGAGATTTTAATAAACTAAAACCTTTTATAAGTAAATCCAGTATATTAATTTTAATTTTTGAATATTAATTAATCTAAACACATACATAATTTATATATATTGCAAATCGTTTTTAAAATAATAAACTGTCTACTATGAGAGATTTGATAAAAGAAGCTATTGCTGACCTAAAAAAGAATGAAGGTTTTATTTATGTAACCTCAGAAGGAAAAAAAATAGACCTTCATGAAGCTGCTGCAAGAGGTATTGCGGTAACTCCAGTGAATCCCAAAGATAATGTGATCAAGAAATTAGAATCTGCCGGTTTATATCTAACTGATGGTAGATTTATGAATGATTTGAATGAGCTTGTATCATTAATCAACGGAAGCTCCTCTGGAAAATCAGGTAAAAGAAGAACATTTACTGATGCTGAGAAAAGCAAAATTCTAGAAGAATGGAAAAAAGTGGAAGCTGCAGGTAAAAAAACCAAAGCAGCTTTTGCTAGAGAAATTGGTGTAGGTTATCAAACCTTCATCAACTGGTTGAGAGGTTAATCTATCAACTCGTAAAAAAATAGAAGGGTGGTATTTCCACCCTTTTTTATTTCTTCTAAAAAATACTTATCGAAACAGCTTTTTATTTAAGGTAAGTATGTTAATACTTTGGTAACTTTCCGCAACCCTATCCCTATTTTTTACCACGAATTTATTATTGGCCGTATACTTTCGCACTAGCTTTGTGTCTTCTTTATAAATTAAGATTTTTTGATTTTAACATAAGTTTTCCTCCTCTGATTAGGATACGGCTTGAAGCCCTTTGCCTTTTGTTTTCTAAGCACTCTCAATAATCTGATTATTTTTGTAAAAAATTTAAGCGTTTTGGATCATTCAGTCTTTGTAAAGCAATTTAGAGATCAGGGTTTTTTGTCAATTAAAGAGGGAAATGGCAAAGTCATCACTCTTTTGCAGGCTAGTCATTGGAAACCTGAGATGGGCACTGACTGGGTTTACCTATTATTTGATTTATTTCAAATTCGGTCAGTTTCGGAGCAATTTTCTGAAATTTCCCTGGATATCGTTGAGTTTGCAAGCAAGCCCACGATTTATACCAGCCCGGCTAATATTTTAATACCTGAGGGTTTGCCAGTTGAGGGGAAAATCCGTTTTTCATTAATCCGTGAACCGGATTGGAATAAGTTACTTTTTCAGATTTCTCAACCTGTTTTGGTTAAACTTGAAAGTGATAGACCTGCAGAAGTGGAGACCAAAAAACTATTTCCATTATTTAGCCCTTCTTTGAAAGAGCTCTACTTAGGACCTGAAGGAGACGTAAAAATCATCAAAGGATGAATTTTAAAAACCAATTAGATCAAGATCCAATATTTTCAAAAGTCGCCAAAGCTGCAGAAAAGCTGGGTTTAGAGACCTATGTGGTTGGTGGATATGTCAGAGATTTAATTTTAGGAAGACCTTGTAAGGATCTTGACTTTACTTGCGTGGGAAGCGGAATTGCTTTAGCTGAAGAGGTAGTAAAGCAATTTGATTACCATGTTCCTTTGTCTGTTTTTAAAAACTTTGGAACAGCCATGCTGAAGCTAGAAGATTCAGAGTTGGAATTCGTGGGGGCAAGGAAAGAATCATACAGATCAGAGAGTCGAAAGCCTATCGTAGAGGATGGAACTTTACAGGAAGATCTGGAGCGAAGAGATTTCACAATCAACGCGATGGCGATTTCCCTTAACTCCAAAGATTATGGGGATTTGTTGGATCCTTTTGATGGTTTGAATGATCTTAAAAAGAAGAACATTCAAACTCCTTTAGATCCTGAAATTACTTTTTCTGACGACCCATTGAGAATGATGCGGGCAATTCGTTTTGCCGCTCAATTGGAGTTTGATATAGAAGCGGATACCTTTTATGCAATCAGCCAAAATGCTCATAGGTTGAAAATTGTTTCGGCTGAGCGGATCCTTACGGAACTGAATAAAATTATTCAGACACCAAAGCCTTCTTATGGGTTTAAGCTACTTTTTGCGAGTAAGCTATTACATGAATTTTTTCCTGAAATGGTTGAATTGCAGGGAGTAGATTCTGTGGATGATAAATCCCACAAAGACAATTTTTATCATACCCTTCAGGTGCTAGACAATGTAGCCACTGTCAGTGAGGATCTCTGGCTAAGGTGGGCAGCTATTCTGCATGACATTGCTAAGCCAGCTACTAAAAGGTTTAATCCTAAAGTAGGCTGGACATTTCATGGGCATGAAGATAAAGGTGCAAGGATGACTCCTGGTATTTTTAAGAGGATGAAGCTGCCAATGGATGAAAGAATGAAATATGTCCAAAAGTTGGTAAGGCTTCATTTACGTCCAATAGCTCTAGTGAAAGATGAGGTTACGGATTCTGCTTTGAGGAGGCTTTTATTTGATGCAGGAGATGCTATAGATGATTTGATGAAACTTTGCAGGGCTGATGTTACTTCCAAAAACAATAAAAAGGTAAAACGATACCTTGAAAATTTCGATAAAGTGGAGCGGAAACTCCAAGAGGTGGAGGAGAAAGATCAGGTGAGAAATTTTCAGCCACCTATCGGCGGTGAAGAAATAATGGAAACTTTTGATCTGAAGCCTTCAAAAATCGTTGGAGATATCAAAGAAGAAATTAAAGAAGCTATATTGGAGGGCAAAATTCACAACAAGCCTGAGGAAGCAAGAAAGCTGATGCTTGAAATTGCCATTGCCAAAGGCTTATCACCTAAAAAATAATTCTAATTTAAATACCTAGTAAAACAATGAAGCAAGTATTATTGATGCTGCTTTTGGCTGTTTCAGCTCAAGGCTTATATGCTCAAACTTCCAATGATTCTATTCCTAAGCTGGATCCTAAAACTAAGCGCGTGCTTAACATCCAAGATCAGGCTGCTTATCAGTTGGCTATGAGGTACAACGATCCTGAGATGGCCAAAACCATGCTTTACAACTTAATCGTAAGAAACCCTGAAAATCTAAGGTTCCAAGAGGCTTTGGGTTCCCTGTATTTCGAAACAGGCCAATCCACCTCTGCCGCTTTGGTTGCTTTGGATATTCTTCAAATCAATGATAAGAATGTAGGTGCCTTGGAAATTGCCGCGTATTCCTTGGAACAAGTAGGAGCGATTGATCGGGCTTTGCCTCATTTTGAAAGTTTACATCTATTGACAGGTGATAATTTCAGTTTATATAAGTCCGGTTTTCTTCAGTATCAATTGAAGCGCTATGATGAGGCAATGAATTCGGCAAATATGTTGATTAAAAATGCCAAGCCTGATGAAAAAATCGGTTTCCCAAAAAGCCAAACTGAGACTATTGAGGTTGGAATGAAAGCTGCGGCCTTGAATTTAAAAGGAATGATTTATTTAGATAAGGGTTCAAAGACAGAAGCAAAAACAGCTTTTCAGGAAGCGGTACAACTGGAGCCGAATTTCGAATTGGCCAAAGAGAATTTGAAAAAGACACAATAAATTAAAACCAGCGAAAGCTGGTTTTTTTTATAGCAAAAGTTTGTAAGCCAGAGTGCTGGTAATGATAGAAATACCAAAGCTCAAGAAAATGATCTTGGCGTAATTGGTAACGAATGTTTTTACGTTTTTTCCGGGGATTTTTACAGGGATGATCCTGGGACGGATTACCTCCTGCACGAGGGATAAGGTACCTAGAAAATAGACCAAAAATAAAAGCACATAACTTGCTACCGCCTCCATATCTGCGAAAGTACATTATTTCCCATTTCTTTAAAAACGCTTTTTAAAAGTTAACGATTTGATAATGAACAAAATATCTTTTTGATAAATATTTTGTTAGCATCGTTTGTTTTGTTTCATGATATAAATTCAAAGGATTGATTTCTTTCTGCATCTGTATATGCAAGAATCTTTTTTCCATAGAGGAATTTGTAATTAATAAAATTTTGATTCTAGTGAAAAAAGAAACGAGATTTTAATCCCGTTCCATCTCCGCTTTGGCTAAAGCCAGAGTAGTTTCAGTTTATACCGCTGACCACAAGCTGAAACTGGAGGAAATTGCTTGAATAGGTTTGGGTGATTAATAATTTGAAAAAATAGGAACGATGCTTTAGCCCGTTCAATCCATGGATGATGTTTGATCTTTGGGCTTTAGCAGAATGAGTTTAGGTTTTGGCTAAAGCCGGATAGTTTCAGATTTGCGCATAACCACCTAACCACCAGTTAAAACTGGTGGAAATA
>NZ_FOVW01000014.1:64710-82779 GCF_900115305.1 Algoriphagus ornithinivorans
TCCATGGATAATGTTTGATATTGTGGCTTTAGCTTAATGGGTTTATGTTTTGGCTAAAGCCTGGGTGGTTTCAGTTTATACCGCTGACCACAAGCTGAAGCTGATGGAAATTGCTTGAATAGGTTTGGGTGATTAATAATTTGAAAAAATAGGAACGGTGCTTTAGCCCGTTTAATCCATGGATGATGTTTGATATTGGGGCTTTAGCCCAATAACAAAAAAAAGCGACCGATTGGTCGCTTTTAAATAATTTGATTTAAAACTCTATTATTTGATTGCTATAGGATCTGCATTTCCATCAGGATCATTAATAGCTGATCCCCCGTTTCTTGGATTTCCAGTTAATAGAATTCCAGCTACGTGTGGAGCTGCCATGGAAGTTCCGCTAAAGCTAGAATACCCACCTGGTACTGTAGACAATACCGCAACTCCAGGGGCAGCAAAGTCAACAGGAGGATTTCCGAAGTTAGAGAAGGATGCAAATACATCACTGCTATTAATTGCCGAAACGGTATAAATGTTGGCTCCATTTGCTCTCGCTGGAGAAGAATTATTGGCATTTTGAGATTCATTGCCTGCTGCCAATGCTACTTTTATTCCTGCTTGAGCCATTCTTATTACAGCCGCATCTAAAGCCGCTGAAGGAGGTCCGCCCAAACTCATATTAGCAACATCGCCATTTTTACCATTTGCAGCCACAAAATCTACTCCTGCGATTACTCCTGAATAAGATCCTGAACCTCTGCTGTCCAATACTTTAATCGGAACTACAGTGGCACCTGCTGCCACTCCAATTACTCCAATGCTATTATCAATGGCTGCAATCGTTCCTGCAACGTGCGTTCCATGACCATTTCCGTCTGCAGATAGGTTAGAGTCTTTTCCTTTATCAAATGCATTAAAGCCTTTAGTAACATCCACCTTCAAATCCGGATGGCTGGCATCAATCCCAGAATCAATGACATAAGCTACTCCAGTTCCTGTGTAGGTTGCTCCGCCTCCTACTCTTGTAATTCCATAAGGGGTAGCTTGAGTAGGCTCATTACCTCCTCCATCTCCACCACCACCCGGTCCTTTACCCGGAGGAGGAGCTAGCATCACTACTCTATCTGGCTCAATAAATTTCACTGACGGATCTTTGGATAGATCCATGTATTGCTCATCGGTCAAGGCAACAGAGAATCCCTCTATGGCATCTCCGTATACATAGCCCAAATTCGCTTCTGCGATTCTGTATTTGGCTAATACCTCATTGCCAACTTTTCGCATGGCAGCCTGATTAGCTGCATAGTCTGTACCTTTTCTAAAATTAAGATTGCTTGGGTTTAATCTGACGATGTATTTCCCAGGGATAATATCACCGTTTTGGTACTTGATCACTTCCAATACATCACTTTGAAGTAGTGGACTTTCTTCTTGAGGGGCACAGGCAAACGTCAGAGCTCCTAGTAGGATTCCTGCGCACGCTGCTGGTTTTCTCCAGATGTTTTTCATTTTGCTTTTGATTGTTTGAATAAAATAATTTAAGGATTAGTGGTGTTTATAAAGAATAAACGGTTTTAATATGGGGCTAAAAGCAAAATAATCCTAAATAAAAATTGAAAAATATGCCCAAAAAAAATAAGCCTCAATTTCTTGAGGCTTACTTGCAATTAATTGATTTCGAAATTTTCAACCATGGTTCCTGACCTGACTTTAAGATCCAAGGTGCTTCCCAAGTCCATTCGGTCTAGCTTTTCAAACCTTCCTGAAGGTGGGGTCCCAGTGATTTGGGTTATTGCAGTTCGAAGTAATTGTTCATTTACATCCCCAAATTGTCTCAATCTTTCAGCAGTTTCCTTGGCTGTAATATTAGGTGTGAAACCATTGGAATAATCTGATTTATCTTGACTATTAAAGCTTTGAAAAACTATGGGAAGTAAACCATAACTATTTTGTGGGTTGTCCTCATCTTCAATAGGAACAGAACCCACATTTTTTCCAGTCGTCACATCGCCAATAATAAATACATCCATGTAAGGTTTCAGACCATTGATAATGAGTTCAGATGCTGAAGCTGTTCTGCTGGATGTGAGTACATATACTCTATTTCCCGAAAGCGTATTTCCAAGGTTCTGTGATTTAGACAAAAATTTCGCATTGACATTTTTGAACTCGTCAAAACGACTTAAAAAACTATTGAATTTTCTTTTCAGAAAGATGTCGTTTGTACTGACTCCGGGAGCTATCAAGCTTGCCAGATTAATGGCTGAAGAGACAAATCCTCCGCCATTGTATCTAAAATCAACAATCAAGTGGTTGATGCCCTCTGCTTTAAATTTGGCAAAAATGGCATCTGTTTCTTGATCATAGGCATTGCTATTGTTCCCTGGTCCAGGAGCAAAGAAATGATAAACTACATACCCTATTTTTTGATTATTTATAGTATAAATCGTGTCAAGGAAATTCGGGTTTTCAGCTAGTTGTACAGGCGTAAGTTGTAACTGGCCTTGATTTTCAAAAGCTTGACTTCCTTCATTATATCTCAGATAAGTAATTGTATGTTGAGAAGAAATAGCCCCAATTACCTCTCTGAAATTAGTAACCGTCATTTGCTGACCGTTGATTGTCCTGATAATATCACCTCTTCTTAAGCCGGCTGTAGCGGCTGGGCTATTTTTCTTGATATAGGTGATTTCTGCAATGACATTATCTGAATTTTGGCTTTCCCGGAAAAGAATAAATTCATAACCTGCTTCAAGCGTAACTCCATTCAAGGAGTTTAATAGTTCTTGGTAATCAGGGTAGATTACAGAAAATCTATCAGTAGGTCTGAACAATAAGGATTCAAAGTAATCTTCAGGATCTGAATTTTCGCTGATGGGAGTACCTAAGTTCTCCAACCAATAGTAAGCTTCCTCCATTACTTCCGAAATCCATCGGTTGATAGCCGCATTGGAACCCGGTTCCACTTCAGGCAAGGTATCCTCATCATCTTTACATGACCAAAAGGAAATGGTCATCAAGCCTAGAAGGAAAAAAGGGAAAATTTTTCGTAGTCTCATAATCATTTGGTTGTGCAGAATTAACGAGGGATTCGTTAAGATGTTTTTCCTAAGCGCTCTAAATCAATACGATGTCCCGAAGGAGACATTATGGGTTTGGCTATCCAATAACTTTCCTCCCTCGCATTTTAAAACTCTATAAGGGTATTTACGAAGCAATTCATGGTTATGGGTTGCCATGAGGATTGCAGTTCCTTTCTTATTGATCTCTTGAAAAAGTTTGAATATCCCATCCGCTACGTCTGGATCTAAGTTTCCTGTTGGTTCATCAGCTAGCAGTATTGAAGGCTCATTTAACAAAGCTCTCGCAATCACTACCCTTTGTTGCTCTCCACCCGAAAGTTGGTGGGGCATTTTGGAAGAAGCATTGTTGAGACCTACAAGCATCAGAACTTCGGCCATTCGCTCCTTGATTTTTACTTTGTCTTTCCAGCCAGTTGCTTTCATGACAAAGTCTAGATTTTCGGCTACGCTTCTATCATTGAATAGCTGAAAATCCTGGAAGATAATCCCCAGCTTTCTTCTTAAAAAAGGAATTTCGGATGTTTTAACCTTGGTCAGATCAAAACCGGCTATTTCCACTTTCCCGCTTTTAAGGGCCAAGTCTGCATAGAGGGTTTTTAACAAGGAGCTCTTTCCACTTCCTGTTTGCCCAATCAAAAAAACAAATTCATGTTGCTCCACAGAAAAGCTCACATCAGTGAGGACAGGATCTATGCCCTGAAAAATAGTAGCTTTCTCTACCTGCAGTACAGGTTGCGTGCTAAAATCCATATTATAACTCCAGTTTTTGCAATTTTCCAAAAGGCAGTTGCTCAATCAGCGCTGCCAACTCTTTTTCTTTTCCCTCCAATCCAAATTTCTCAATGTTTTTCATGGGTCTATCTGCTCTAAAATAAGCTACCAACACGAAATTTTCGTCCCTGATTTGGATGTAGTCAGGAATCTTTGCTTTTCCCTTTACCTTAATGATATACATATTTTGTATAAGTAGGGAAGGAGGAGATTATCCTCCTTCCTTGTATTTGCTTATTTACCTGCTGCCTTGGCATGATCTGCCAAAAACTGTGCTAGTCCGGAATCTGTAAGTGGATGTTTCAACAAGCCAGTAATTACTTTCAATGGGCATGTAACTACATCGGCTCCTATTTCGGCACATTTGATTAAATGCATGCTATGTCTTACTGAAGCTGCAAGTACTTCTGTTGCAAAGCCATAAGTCTGGAAAATATGTACAATCTGCTCGATCAACTCCAATCCGTCAAAAGAGATGTCATCCAAACGCCCTATAAATGGGGAAACATAAGTAGCTCCGGCTTTTGCCGCCAGCAAAGCTTGGCCTGAAGAGAAAATCAAAGTACAGTTTGTACGGATTCCTTCACTGTGGAAATATTTGATCGCTTTAACTCCCTCCTTGATCATGGGGATTTTCACCACAATCTTATCATCAATTTTGGCCAATTCTTTTCCTTCTTTAATCATGCCATCAAAATCAGTAGCAATGACTTCAGCACTCACTTTATCATCTACAATATCGCAGATGGCCTTATAGTGAGCCTTTACATTGGCGTCTCCGCTTATTCCTTCTTTTGCCATGAGAGAAGGGTTGGTTGTTACTCCATCTAAAACGCCCAAATCATAGGCTTCGCGGATTTCGTCCAAATTTGCAGTATCAATAAAGAATTTCATAGGGTTGTAATTTTAAGGGTTTTTGAATTGTTCCAAATCAAGCTTCATATTTCCAGAAGTCGGTTTTGGACATTTCATGAGTTTAGGTTTGAATTTTAGGTTAATGGGAAAATCGTAGCAAATAGACTTTACCAAAATGGTAAAACCTTTCTCATACTTACTTCCCGAGGAATAGGTTTACTTAATTATTGAATTTGAGGAATAGATGTGAAGCTATTCTACTAGACAAAGTTAAAAGATTAATCAGCATACGGAACCTTAAAAATGAAAGGTTCGAAAATAAAACAAAAAAAGAAGCGGCATCGCACCGCTACAACCGCCTACCCTTGCTTCCTTCCGGACCTGGGGGATTCAGCAGGAGCTGGTCGTGCCGCTAGGCCTCAAAGGTACGGTAAAATTTGCTGATTCCAATACTCAGAAGAGTTCTTTGATCACAAAGGAAGTACTCAGTTGATTCTCAGTCTATTCTTTTTAAATGTTGAAATAAGATTCATTCTTCGTTTTCTTTCAAGTTGTAGTTGATCATCCAGCTCACCCCAAATTTGTCTTTAAAACTTGCGAAATAAGCATTCCAAAACATCTTTTGATAGGGGGACTCAATTTCTCCGCCTTCAGAAAGCTTTTCAAAAAATTCTTTACCCTGTTGCTTGCTGTCTACTCCTAAAGAAATATGGTTATTGTTTCCCATATGAACTTGATGACCTGCACTGGGCATACTATCACTGCCCATGATTTGTTGGTCAGGTGATAAAATCAAATTCACATGCATGATTCTCCTTTTTTCCTCGTCTGGGATTTGGGCTCCGGGTATATCTTCAAAATAATGGAAACCACTTTCAAAGTTTCCTCCGAGTACCGATTGATAAAAGGTAAAAGCCTCTTCAGCCTTGCCGTCGAAGCTTAGGTGTGGGTAAATGATCATGATTTTGTCTGTTTGGCCTATTTTAAGTTACGGAGATTTATTTTTTTATCCACCAAAAAGCTGAGTATAGAAATGGATAAGCCGGCAAATGAAATCAAGAAAGCAAAGCGAAGAGAATAATAGGAGATTGCGATTGAAAAGAACTGTAGGCTAAGACCGCTCAACCAGACTAAATGACCCAATGAGGATTTTAATGAAACAGAGTTAGATTTTACTTTTTTCAGGCTTTCATTTAAAAGCGGAGAGAAAAAACTTCTGTAATGCCAAATAATGATCAAGTTAAAAATCAATAAGACAGCTAAAACAAAGGGAGTACCTCGCCATTGTTGTGAAATAGTGACCATCAAAATATTGAGGATCATGGGCACCATCATGATACTTCCCAATAGTTTAAATCTGGTTGTGAGAAGTAGATAACCTATCAGTACTTGTGATAAGGCTATGAATTTTGCATAAAGCCCCAGAGAATACTCTTCCAGTCTTTCTATTAGCCAAACAGGGCCAATCCAACCAAAATAGGAGTGTCCATCGTAAAGTTTGGCCATTCCTGCACCGAAGAAAGTGAAACCTAGAAATATGGCCAATAGTTGTACAATTGCTTTTTCTGAGAATAATTTCATTGTGCTGTTTGGAGTAAGTATTTACTTGATGAATTCAAATAATGAATGTTACACATTTTGTTCCTGTAGCTGAATACAATTTAATTTAGATCTAAAACCGCCTATTTTCAAATAAGAAAGAATTACTGTGTCGAATCAGTATTTAGGATCGAATCTGTAAGCTTCGATCCACGGTCTTCCACGCAATTGCTAACGGGCAAAAGAAATTATGTAAGAAGTCATGATTACGGAAAACCAGATTAATTTTTTCCTATTTTGGTATTACTGAATTTAACTATTTTAAAAATTATGTCAGCAAGTGAACTAGCCCCAGGCAGCAGATTACGTCATCCTAAATTTGGTTCTGGAATGATTGTATCAGCAGATGCAACTTATTACAAAATCTACTTTTATGATACAGAGGAAGTGAAAACCCTAGCGAGGGATTACGAAGGTTTTGAAATTGAAGAAGCGAAAAAACCGGATTTCCCCATGTTGACACAAAAGGATGTAGAGAAAGCTATTCGGGAGGCTTTAATCCAAACTTCCGAACGAGCCCCTATCGTCCCTTTGGGAGGAAAATGGATCGGAGGTTCGATTACGCTAAACCCGGGTGACGCAAGCCTTCAGGAAAAAGATATTCCTATGGACACGTTTTTTCATAAGATTGTCATGGTAAGAGAAAAGCTTCGGGTCCTGGAGCAGAATATTAACAATCACCCCAAGCTGGATGATGAAGATCGGGTTCATTTGCAACAATACATCACGCGTTGTTACGGTTCCCTGACCACCTTCAATGTCCTTTTCGCTTATAAAGAAGACCAGTTCAAAGGGAGTGGAGGGAAGGACTGAATTGGGTGTTTGATCAATGTTGGAGGTAAGGTAGGCTAAATTTTGAGCTGCGAAAATTAGAAGTCTGTTTTTTAGAATGTAAAAAGTTATATAGATAATTAGAATAATTATATAAAAACTCTATGTAAATAGAAAAATAGAAAATAAAATATTATTTCTTTAATTATAAGATTCTCCAAATTAAAATTAGTTTTTATAGCAGGCTTGAAATGAATGCGTAGAATTTAATTCTGTTAATAAATATTTATTTTAACTAATTCAGAATAAAATGCTGTGTTTATTCAAAAAGCAAAATTTAAAATAAATAGTATTTTTTAAAGAATCAGAATATCATTCAGTTTTTACCATGAAACAGAGAATAATAAACTAAATTAATTAGTATACTATTAATTATTATTCTATTAAATTTTAATAGAATGGTTTAAAATATAGGTAATTTGGATTTTCATCATTAATGCCAAATTTTATACGTTAAATTGACTCATTTTAGACTTTTTTCAATTTTTATGTCTAGTAAATACTCATCATTTTAGGCTTTTGAATTAACTAAATAATCAACCTATGAGAAGAGTTTTACTGGGTTTTGTCCTGCTGATGATGAGTTCATCATTGGTTTGGGCCCAATCAAGGACTGTCACGGGAAAAGTGACAAGTAAAGAGGATCCCGCGGGGATTCCGGGATTAAGCGTAGTAGTAAAAGGTACTACTCAAGGGACAGTTACCGATTTGGATGGTAACTATAGTCTTTTAGTACCAGGTAGCGATGCGGTTTTGGTTTTCAGCTTTGTTGGACTTCGTACCAAAGAAGTTCCTGTTGAAAATAAAACCGTGATCAATGTGGTAATGGAGTCTGATGTGAAAGCATTGGAGGAGATTGTCATCACCGGTCAGGGTGCAGGGGTTGAGAAAAGAAGACTTTCAACTACTGTGGATCAGATGGGTGAAGATAAGATCAGTAAAATGCCTGTCGTGCAGTTGGATCAAATTCTAAGAGCCAACATGCCTAATGCACAGGTGAGACTTGGTTCTGGTCAGCCGGGAACCGCCTCCTTGATTCGTTCAAGAGGGCCTATTTCAGCAGCTGTAGGAACAACTCCTGTTATCTATGTTGACGGTGTCAGAGTGGATAACCTAAACTCAGCTGCACAATTATCATTGGGAACAGGTGGTGCGCAAAGTTCTGCGATCGCAGATATTCCAGTGGAAAACATCGAAAGTATTGAATATGTAAAAGGTGGTGCTGCCACTACTTTATATGGTGCGGATGCTGCGAATGGTGTGATTCAAATCTTTACCAAAAAAGGTACTGCCGGTGCTGCAAGAGTAAATTTTGAAACTCAAATCGGTTCTCAGGTAGGTACAGAGGATTACCTGTTTTTCAAAGAAACTGCTGATATCATCTTCCGACCTGGTTTGCAGCAAAGCTATAGATTGGGAGTAGATGGAGGAAATGACAAGTTCACTTATTCTTTCTCCGGAAATCTTTATGATGATGAGGGTTATAGATATGGTTTAGGTCAAACACGAAGAAATTTCCGTGGAGGTATTTCCGCCAAAGTGAATGACTGGATTACTTATTCATCCACTGCAGGTTTCTCCAGCAATGAGTTTACCAGAGATTACAATGCAAACAGTAGCTTTAGTGAGTTCGGTAACTTGGAGACTGTAGGGCGATGGGGAGACCTAACTACTTTAAACCGCAATGAGTTGGATTCAATCACTCAAAGAATCCGAAGAACAATCGAATTGACCAATATCACTGAGCGTGTAAGAAGATTTACCAACTCTCAGCAATTTGATTTCAAATTCTCTGAGAAAGTATCCGCTAGAGCACTTTTTGGAATCGATGCAAGATCAACCAGACAGCAGGATATCACAACCAATGCTCAATTGATTCAGCGTGGTTTCGTTCCTGAGGGAACTACTGACCGTGGTACAATTGATTTGTTTGAAAGAAACTTCTTTTCCTTAACCGGTCAAATTGATGCAAGCTGGGAAGAAAACGTAGGGAAATTCTCCTTCCTCACCATTGGTGGTGGTCAGTTTTTCAGAAATCAGGATGAGCAAATCCAGATTAATGCCAGCGAAGTAACAGAAGGGTCTATTTCCATCAATAATGCGGGTGAGAAAAACGTAACTGACTTCTTGAGTGCAGTGACAAACTATGGTTTCTTCTTAAAAGAGAATATCGGATTTAGAGATAAACTATTTGCTGAGGTTGGTCTTCGCGTAGATGGGAACACTGCATTTGGTAATGAAATTGGACTTCAATTTTTCCCATCTGTAGGATTGGCATACAATCTTTCTGATGAAGATTTCTTCAGAAAAGCTTTCCCGAACTATTCTGTTTCTACGATCAAGTTCAGAGCAAACTATGGTGTGGCGGGTAATTTCCCTAGACCATTTGCGAATGATAGAATTATCAATTCCAATACTTATTTGAACGCTCCTTCATTCACTTTCGGAAACCCGGGTGATCCTACTTTGAAGCCAGAAAGAACTTCCACTACAGAAGTTGGTGCTGACTTGGGATTATTCTCTGATCGCATCAAATTCCAGGTGACTTACTATCAGGCATTGACTGAAGATGCCTTGTTCTCAGCTCCATTTGCGCCTTCTTTCGGTCAGGGCAACCAGTTGAGAAATATCGGTGAGATCGAAAACAAAGGTTGGGAGATCGGAGCCAATTTCGTAGTTCTGGAAACTAATGACTGGAATGTAAATGTCACTGCTTCTTACAATACAGTACAAAACGAAGTATTGTCCTCAGGTGGAGCTCCTGAATTCAACGTGGGAGGTTTCCAGTTCTTAGGTTCTTTCATCAAAGAAGGTCAGCCTTTAGGATACTTTAGAGGTAACAGACCGATTTTGGATGAGAATAATAACATCACTGAGGTGATCCCTAATGCTGCATTGGGTTCTCCAATTGCTCCAAGATTCGGTTCAATGTCCTTGAATGTGAATTACAAAGGTTTGAGCTTGTTTGCTACCGGTGATTATCAGCATGGTGGACAAACAGTAGCAGTGGATGATGTGCTTCGTTATTTCGCTGGAGCTTCTACTGTTATTCCTGAGAATTTGGTGGGAGGAAACTTCTTCGATCTTGCAGGTCTATGGGTTCAAAGCTCTGATTATCTAAAAATCAGAAACATCGCCCTTTCCTATAAGATCCCAAGTCAATTCTATGGAAAGGCAATCCAGTCCATGTCTATTGGATTCAATGTGTTGAACCCTATCAACTTTTTCAAAGCAGATGTAGATCCTGAAGTCAGTGGTGCTGGTTTCGGTACTCAAAATAGCTTTGGTGGTGGTGGTTTCGGCTTTGGTACAGAATCATTGCCAAGAACTTACCTAGGAACTTTGAGAATTTCATTCTAATCAAAGTGAATGATGAAATCCAAAGCAATCAATTATTCGCAGGAATATATCTCCTCTTTGAATCAGGGTTTCAACTATCCTTTGAGAAAAATTTTAAACACATGAAAAAAACAGCATTAACATATTTATTACTGGGAGGAATATTGATGTCCTCAGGTTGTGATTTGGTAGACCCAACGGAAGTTACCAACCCCAATCTTACAGAAGAGGCCATCTTGAACACCAATAATCCCATGACTCCATGGGTGGCTGGGGTGAAAAGACAATTGGCTCTGACGGTAAACGCTCACGTTACCTTTCTGGAAATAGGATCGGATAATTATGAGAACGTTCAAACTTTCTATAACCAAAATCTGGATAACTTAACTATCCGTCCTCAGGACGCAGATATCAATGGGTTCCAGTTTCAGTTGGGTCGTTTGAGAGAAATGGCAGATTACGGTTTGACTGTCGTAAAAAATGCCGACCCTCTGACAACAGCAGATCAGGAAGCTGAATTGAATTTCTACAAAGCTTATTCTTACCTCTTGAGCGGTGAGTATTTCTCTTTCCTTCCGGTGACGGCAGGAGGAGAGGCAGTAGAATGGAGATCCATCCTTGGTATGGCAGTTGAGACATTCCGTTTGGCGGAATCTTCTTCCAATACTCAAATCAGTGCTGCTGCAAGCTTGGGAATAGCGAGAGCTAACTACCGTTTAGGAAATAAAGCTGAAGCAGTTCAGGCTGCTAATTCAGCGATTTCCAAAGCTCCAAATTTGGTTTATTATGCACAGTTTGATCAGGCGCAAGGTCCTGTGAACACTATGCAAACAGCCCTTTATGACAGAGGTAATTTTGATGATTTGCAGGTATTGCCAAGAATGGACTTTTTGGATCCAAAGTATTACTTCAGAGGAGCCAGTCAGGCCAGCCCTGTAGCAATATTTAAAATTGAAGAAGCTCATTTGATTCTAGCTGAAGCTGCGATTTCCGATAGCAATCTGAATTCAGCTAAATCTGTAATGACTGACATTGTTAATTTGGTAGGAAGCCGTGAGCGGTCAACTTTCAATAACAATCAGCAAGACAGAACTCAATTGAATCCTGGCTCAAGACCTAACAACTCGGATGTTCAGGTGCGTTTTTCTCCAGGTGCTCCTTTGATCGAAGGTTTGGTTTTGGATAGAAAGTCCGGAAATGTAACGGTTCCGACTATTTCTGGAACATCAGTTTCTGTAGCAGATATCGATGCTTTAAATGATCTGGATGATGCATTGGAAACTCTTTATTTGATGCGTCAGGAGATTTTTATCGCTGAAGGTAGAAGATTGGCAGATATGGGAATCAAATTGGTGATATCTGAAGTGGAATACTTGGCCAATCCAAATATCGATGCGGGAAGTCCTGGTACTTCACCTGTAATCCCTCCATTCATTGATTCTATCAAAGATGAATTAGATGCCTTTGACTACGATGCTGCTGCTGGAATCTGTACCATCAGACATAACATTAATAGAATTTTGGTTGAGAACAAGACCTCTGAGTTGGTCTTGCCATTCCATTAAGATTTGATTATGGTTTAAAATAAAAAAAAGACTGCCTCTTTTGGAGGCAGTTTTTTTTTAGGTCAATTCGCTAAATTTATTTTTCCCACCAGACCTTGCTGTTGATGTTGTCTCCACCCATTCTTGCCGCAGCTTCATCATAATTTGACTTATTAACTGCCTGCTCAGATTCAGGGTAAAGATACCTCACCGGATAGCGGCCTTCATTTAAATTATCAGGTCCCGGCTTGAGTGCAGGAATACCAGTTCTCCTTACATTAAACCAAGCTTCATGACCATTATTTATCAAGGCTAACCATTTTTGAGTCAGAATTTTGGTCAAAGCATTTCCCGTATCCAGAGATACATTAGCCCGCTGGAAATAATCGGATGGAACCGGAACTTTCCAATAGGCAAAGCTGGCTCTAACACCCTTTTCATAGTATGCTTTCATATCTCCCTGAATGTATCCTCTAGCCACGGCTTCTGCGAGAGCAAACTGCAATTCAGCATACTGCATAAACTGTCCATCAACGCCATTTGGCACATCTCTGAAAACCGCTCCAAAGAGAGAGATATCATTTAATTGAATTCCTCTTTCATTAATGGTTTCTCGATTAAGGCCATTTTGCAAACCTTTAAACTGAGGATTTCCATTGATGACACTTTGCTGAGTTGGTTTATACAAAACCGCCTGTCTTGGATCATTCCAAGCTTTCAATACAGAATCAACGGTAAGAGTCATTCTGTGTTCTTGGTATAAGCCCAAAGCAGACTGGGACATAGGCCATTGGTTTGGTGCTGATGCCAAGTAAGGAACTACCGCATTGTCTGAATTACCTTGCATCATATCGTTTTGATCCACTAGTGCCTGCATCTCAGAGAAATTTGTCAACCTTTTGCTGATTCTAAGCAGGTATCTGAACCTTAATGAATTGGCAAATCTTCTCCATTTCACTAAATCATTGTTAAACATCATATCTCCCTGAATACCATTGGTGGTAGATGCCAAAGTTTCAGATGCTTTTTTCAAAGTAGCCAAAATCCCGATCTCAGGGTTTGTATATACAAATTCCTGCGTATCATATTTTGGGCTATACAAGCCATCACTCGCCTTCAATGCTTCAGAATAAGGAATATCTCCCCACATATCAGTCAATTGAGAGAATAAGTAGCATTTCATAATGTCAGCTACTGCATTGTAAGCCTCGTTGGTAGCTGGATTAGTCTGGATTGACCTAATATCGTTCAACAAACGGAAATTTTGATTCCAATACTGGGCGTTACTCCCCATTTCGTATCGATCAATTCGCTCAAATTCCACACTTGCAGCAAACTGTGCAAGATAATTTGCCAGCCTGAAACCCTGATCATAGGTGTTTTCATCTGCTGCCACAGAAATCACATTGGATAATAAAAACTGTGGACCAATCGCTTCCGGTGAATTCGGATTCGTATTGATTTCTTCAAAATCTTCGGTGCAGGAAAGTGAAAATAAAAGCATTCCACATATTCCTACTTTATATAAATTCTTCATGATTAAAATTCTGTTTTGATGCTAAAACCAAAGCTTCTGGTAGACGGGTAAGACATGTCTTCAACTCCATAGGTCAAGTTTCTTCCTTGCATGGCGTTGAGTTCTGGATCGAAGTGAGGATTTTCGGTGAATAGAAGAAGATTGCTTCCCACAAAACCCACTTTGATGTAATTGAACCCGATAGAATTTACCCATTGCTGAGGTAGGTCATAGTACAAGCTCAATTGTCTTAATTTCAGATAAGAAGCATCGTAAAGAGCTGAAGCTTCATTTCCTCTGTCAAAGAAGTTGTTGTAAAATGAGCTGGCGGGTACTACAGTTGTATTTGGCACATATTGAGGATTTTCAGGAGTTCCTACATTCATGACTCCTTGTCCAACTACTCCAGTCTCTCTTCCTTCCAAAGTTTCTTTAAGGACACCTGATGTACTGCCCAATGCTCTGGTTCTGGAAACTATAGTTCCTCCCTGTCTCCAATCGAAAACAAATCCTAACTGAAGTTTTTTGTAACGGAATTGATTGGTTAAACCCACAAAGAAATCAGGGTTGTAATTGCCTAAAAGCCTCAATCTTCCGTCCTGGATTGGCAAACCATTAGATCCGAAAATGGTCTGGCCTTCAAACTCTTGGAAACCGGATCCATACATGTCTCCAATTCTTCCATTTTTTCTTGCGATGTAGAAAACAGAATTTGATCCTCCAGCTCCTCTAAATACGCTAGCCTCGCCGGTTACATACTGATCCACTCCTTCCGGAAGTTCAGTTACCACACTTCTGTAAGTTGTGAAATTTGCTCCCAAGCTCCAGCTGAAAGCTCCTCTTTCAAACATCAAAGCCTGAACACTTGCTTCCAAGCCTCGGGTTCTTACTTCTCCTCCATTTTCAATGATATTACTGAAACCCGAAGCCGTTGAAATTGGTCGCCCGATAATCTGATTGATACTGGTGTTTTGAAAAACGGCAATATCTGTTTGAATTCTGTCTCTCCACAGTCCAAATGCCATTCCTGCCTCCAAAGAGTTCAGTCTTTCAGGCTTTAGATTTGGGTTGTTTAGTACAGTACCATTGGTTACTCGCGTGAATGAACCGTAATTCTGATTAAACTGGAAGGTATTGTTTAGCTGATAAGGATTTGTGTCATTACCCACACTTGCAACGTTGAATCGAACTGTTGCATTTGAAATGGATTTTGGAAGCGGAAGACCTTTTGAAAGCACATAGCTCAATCCGCCTGAGTAATAAGCGAAAGAGTTATTTTCAGCTGGTAAGGTACTGCTCCAGTCATTTCTCAAGGTCAGATCAATAAATAGAACCGATCTATAGCTGAAGTTACCGAAGGCATACACGCTGTTGATTCTTTTATCAAAAATCTGACTGCTTCCTCTCAAAGGCACCCTTGAGTTTTCTATGGTATAGATACCAGGTAAGGCCAATTGGTTGGCTTCGGTGTAAGAATAGTTGATTTTCTGATCTAAGCGGTTAGCTCCGGCAGATACTGAATACAGCCAGTCAGAATTGAATTGATCAGAGTAGGTAAGGAGAATGTCGGAATTCATTTCGAATAGCCTTACATCATCTTCTCTATAGCCTCCGAAAACTCTTCTGTTGGTACTGAATGCTCTTCTGAATGCTCTGGAATCTGATGAATTATCAATTCCTGTTCTTACACGAAGACTTAGCTTATTGGTGAAATCATAGGTAAGAGCAAGATTTCCTAAAACCCTGTTTTTAACAAAGCTGTTGGTGTTTTCAAACAGTGTTAAATAAGGGTTGGTCAACCATAGGTAATTGAAATCAAAATGCTGAATACCTACTTGCCCAGCCTGCCAGTAATCTCTCAAAGAAGAAATATCAAAATTTCTACCTGTCCAGTTGAAGCCATACATGACGTTTTCATATCCATAACCTAAGTTGGGACGATTATCACTTCTGGAATTGATAAAGTTGGTAAATAAGTCTACTCTGAATTTTTCCGTCAATGCTTGATTAATGCTCAAGGCCAAACCGTCTCTTTTGAGGTCTGTATTAGGTAGAATACCCTCATTTCTTAAATTGCTATAAGCTATTCTGGCTCCTCCTTTTTCATTTCCTGAAGTAACAGCAATATTATTTTGGGAAGTAACTCCAGTTCTAAAGAAGTCCCTCACATTATCAGGTCTCGCAATCCAAGGGGTAGGAGTGATAGCGGTAAAGGTTCCATCAGGTCTTCTTCTGCTGATCACATCGCCTGCTCTAACCGGATTCCCATTAATATCTACAGATGGGCTGTCAAACTGAGCAATTAAAAGGCCTTGATTAAGTCTTGGACCATAACTGGAAATTCCTCCATCATTGACCCCTGCGCCAATACCATTTTGGAAAGAGTATTGTCCATTAGATCCTCCTCCGTATTCATTTTGGTAATCAGGTAGTGTCAAAAGACCATCAAAAGTTAGCAAGGAGCTGGTTGTAACACCTATTCCCTGCTTTTTTCTGCCTTTTTTGGTAGTAATCAAGACAACTCCGTTGGCAGCTCTAGCGCCATACAGAGCTGCAGAACCTGGTCCTTTCAAAATGGTGATGGACTCAATATCATCTGGGTTGATTTCGGCAGCACCATTTCCGAAGTCTACTTCCTGGATATTTGCTCCATCATTGAAAAGATCACTGGTAATTTGCTCATTGATAATAGGTACACCGTCAATTACGATTAGGGCCTGATTGTTGCCACTGATGGAGTTTTCACCTCGGATAATTATTCTGGAACTTGACCCAACACCTGAAGATCCATTGGTGATTTGAACTCCTGCAACTTGACCAGAAAGAGAGTTGATCAAGTTTGTTTGAGGCACATCACTTAGCTCTCTTGCACCGATGGTGGTCACAGCGGAAGAAAGGGATTGCCTTTGTCTTTCTACCCCTAAAGCAGTTACGACAAATTCCTCCAGATTTTCAGTGGACTCGAGTAGTCTGATCTCCTTTTCCAAAACTCCGTTGTTGATGACAACATCTTGAGTTTCGAAGCCGATAAAACTGATCCTTAAGGTCAGATTTTGCTTGGAAGAACTAATTCTAAATCTACCATCTTGGTCAGAGATAGCCACATTGGAAGTTCCAAGTTCGGTAACAGTGGCACCTGGAATAGGAATGCCACTTACATCCAAAATTCTACTCTCATAGGTCATAGACTGGCCAAAAACCAGCTGAATCCTGAGCAGAAGTAAAAGGGTAAATGAAAATTTCATATACAATTGAATAAATGAATAGATGTCCCTGAAGGAATAGCTCCAGAGAAGATTTGATTTGAAGAAAAGATTGATAATTGATTAAATGGAAAGGGGAGGTGCCCTTAGGGGATTATCCTTTGGTAGGAGTAATTTCTCGAAAACAGTTTTTGTATAGAGAATGAATGATTTTAAACTAAAAAGCAGGATTGCAATCCAGTTAACATTCTTTCTGACTATAACTAAAGATTGAAAGTCATCTATATCTACTAGGCACTCGAGTTGCTCGACTGAAGTATAAGAAGAGAGTAATTCTGATAACTTGGAATGTAAGCTACTTTTATTCCAAGGTAGATTTTTGAATTCCTCTTCATAAAAAGTTTCTTCGGTCAGCGCAATTAGGTAATCTCCTCCATCTGCAGCAGGCCCGAGTACTACCTTAGAATGGGTTAGAGAATTACTAGCTTGCTCAATATGAGATAATTCCAGTTCGGGAATATCATTTCCAATAGATATAACTTTTTGGTAACCCTTGGAAAAAACTTCTTTGAAAGCATTGGCATAACGCTCTCCAAAACTTTTTCCTTCTTGGAGGTGATCAAAAAACCAAAAGGTTTTTAAACCTGAATTTTGAGCTAGGGATTCTGTTTTCTGGTGAAGATCTTGGAAAAGTTTAACCGCGTCTGTGTAATGAGCTGCCCCAAAAAGGCTTTTTCTCCTAGCTTGATAAGCAGGAGAAAGGGCATAAATCATTAAAACTGGCTGATCCATCAGTTGAGCTTAAGTACGAATATAAGGACTATTGACTCACGAAGTCCTATTTCATCTGCACTTACGAAGCTAACTCTGAGATCGGCTTAAAGTTTATAAAAATTTTTAAAGAACTGTCGTGGAGGATGCTTTTTGGAAAATGGAGGGGTAGGAGACGAGAAGCGAGATGCGAGATGCGAGAGACTAGAGACGAGAGACGTGATGACAATGCCTGAAAAAAGTTGACACATTTTGTTGGGACGATAAACCAAATAAGATGACAAAAAGATTTCAACTTAAAGCTCAGCGGATTTTCAGTGAGGATTTGCGTAGGCAGATTGTAGGTCAGATAGAACGGAAAGAGTTAACAGTTCTCCAGGCTGTTCGTGAATACGGAATAGGCGGAAAACAGACTGTATATACTTGGCTTTACAAATATTCGACTACCTTGAAGAAGGGGACAAGAATGGTTATGGAAAAAGACAGTCAGGACAATAGGGTTCAGGTATTAAAAAGTAGGATCAAGGAGCTGGAAGCTGCTTTGGGACGTAAATCACTGGAGGCAGATCTGT
>NZ_FOVW01000012.1:0-63121 GCF_900115305.1 Algoriphagus ornithinivorans
GTGCCAGTGTGGGGGACCTTCCTCTCAGAACCCCTACTGATCGTCGCCTTGGTGGTCCGTTACACCGCCAACTAGCTAATCAGACGCATGCCCATCTCTTACCGATAAATCTTTAACTATCTCATGATGCCAATCAATAGTGCCATGGGGTATTAATCCGAATTTCTCCGGGCTATCCCCCTGTAAAAGGTAGGTTGCATACGTGTTACGCACCCGTGCGCCACTCTCAACATCCCGAAAGATGTCTACCGTTCGACTTGCATGTATTAGGCCTGCCGCTAGCGTTCATCCTGAGCCAGGATCAAACTCTCCATTGTAAATTATCTAACTATACACAACTGATATATAAAGCATATATACCAGCCTCCCTGTCTTTCTTTCTCAGGTTATTATTTTTTCGCCTTACATCACTTCAAAGAACTTATTCTCTTGACATTTCAAGAGCTTGTGAGGACCAGCTTCCCCAAAAGCGAGTGCAAATATCGGGATTAATTTTTGGTTTCAAAACCGATTCGAATTTTTTTCAAAAAATTCTTTGCTACCCTTTCAAATTTCTGTTTTTCCCGAGGCTTTTCCTCAATTGGGAGTGCAAACATAGGTCAGATTATGAGATTACGCAAGAGTTTTTACCACAAAAAAACTCAAGTTTTTTCAAAAAATTTCCAGAGTATTAAAAATCAATGTTTTGGCTTCTTATAAAGCGGCACCGTGCTGCATGGTTCACCAAACATCACTGATTTTGCCCTCGCCTTCAACAAGGAAATTAATCTTCCGTATGCATATAAAGGAATCGGTAAATCACTACAGCCTTTGACAACAACCGGTCTGTCGTCAAACATATCCAAATCCAAATTCTCCAAATACTTTTCGGTAATGAAATTTTCAAGTTCAGAAAGACTTCCTACTACAAAACCTTTGGCAACTCCTTCTAAATAAGTAGCGACTAACATATATGCCCAAGTAGGAACAATCGCATCAGCAGAACAATTAATCGCAACCCATTTATCTGAATAAGCAGACCAATCCAATTCCTTCAAGGAGGCTCTAAAGTCCTTTTCTTTTAAAATCAATTCCTGAAATAAAAAAGGCTTCAAATCAAATTCAAGTCGTTCCTCTCTTGGATAACTTTCTTCTAAGTTTAAAGATACAATGGCACTTTGGGCAACTCTATTGACTATTTCACTCATTGCAATAGTGGATTTTTTTTGGATTGAAGCGCTTTAAATTCTTTCAGATAATTGGGAACAAAGTATGCTAAATCAGCGAACTCCTTATTCTGATACTTCTCCCATGCAATCCAACCAACAGATTCTGCACTGACTTGGTTCTCTAAAAAAACGGCATTTTCATGCAAAATAATTTGACTAGCCTTTCCTACAGCATCTCCTATGAAGCAAACTTTTCCTAAATCCAAATAAGATTGATAGATACCCTCTGTCAAAACCTCTGCCTCTAATGCTCTTTTCACACTTCCTTCATTTGAAAAAACCTGGCTATAAACTTCCATTCTCCTGGCGTCAAGCATTGCGATAATACGGAAGTCTTCATTTTCTTCTTTAGCCTGATAAGCCAAAGCCTGAAGCGTATTCACAGTAATTAGGGGCAGGTTCAAAGCAAAAGCAATTCCTTTTGCAGTAGAAACTCCTATTCTCAAGCCAGTGTAGGAGCCGGGGCCCTCCGAAACTGCAACTGCGTTTAAATCTGATGATTGAAGCTTTACGGAGTCTAAAACCTCATCGATCAACTCCATGATTTTTTCAGCATGAACTCCTTTTTCGTTGAGCTCTTTCATAGAAAGCAATTGTCCTGATCGATGAAGAGCAATCGATAGTTTGTCCGTAGCTGTCTCTATAGAAAGAATATATGCCATGTAATTTATTTTGCAGATGCAGTCAAAATCTTGCCCAATTGAGAAGGTTGCTTAATCAATTCCAAAGCTTTCAGCACATCCTTATCCTTCAAAAGCCCGGCTTCGATCATTCCTTCCTGGAAATAATATCGGGATACAATTTCTTCAGAAATTACTTTTTTCACCTCGTCCTTATAAGTGATCAAGTCTTGCTCCTTACTATGATTCACCCTTTTTTCCAAAGCTTCAATTTGATCTTTGATCTCATTATAATAAGGCGCCTTTTCAGCATTCTTTTTCATATCCGACACAGACTTTTCTAAGTAAGTTGTGTAATCATACTCTTTGCCTTCAAGCCACTTAATGAAATTCTGATATTCCTGATCCGTTATGCTGAACTCTCTAGGCTTACCTATGGATGGATGCTTATAAAAATATTCAGTGGCATAGTCAAAAACATGATTTCTCGCTACCAGACTATAAGTGATAGGAGCATATGTTTTAGATTCTATCATCTCATCAGGCTCAATTCCTGCTCCGTCTCTAACTATTCTTCCATTTTTAGTCTTGAACTCTTTTCTCAAAGAATCAGGAATGGAATATACCTCACCATTTTCTCTAGTTTGTGCATAATCTATTGCCTGAATACACCTGCCGCTTGGAATATAATATTTAGCGGTGGTAACTTTCATTTGAGCATTATATGTCAGTGGAATAGTGGTTTGTACTAATCCTTTACCGAAAGACTTCCTACCGATCAATACGGCTCGATCATAATCCTGCAGAGCCCCTGCCACAATTTCTGAGGCAGAAGCACTTCTTTCATTGATGAGTACGACTAGTGGGATATCTTTATCTAGAGGAGTTTTAGTCGTTTTGTAGGTAAAATTCACATTTTCCAGCTTACCTATAGTCTTTACGACCTCTTTTCCCTTAGGAATAAAAAGGTTGACTATCTCCACTGCCTCACTCAAAAGACCCCCTGGATTATCTCTTAGATCTAGCACAAGCTTCTCAGCTCCTTGGCTTTTCAAAGCAATCAATGCATTTCTCACTTCTAGGGAAGCATTGGTAGTAAAGTCTCCCAACTTGATATAACCCGTCTTTTCATCAAGCTTACCATAATATGGTACGTTCTTGAGGGAAATCTTCTTTCTGACCAGGTTAAACTCCAAGGTGTCGAGATTTCTTTTGACTTTTATTTTGACAGGGGTGTTAGCAGGACCTTTCAGTAAATCAGAAACTTCTGAGGTATTCTTTTTTGAAACATCAACTGAGTCCACTTTCAAAAGCTGATCAGCGATTTTCAGCCCCGCAGATTGGGCAGGAAAACCAGTATAAGGCATTATAATAATATTCCCTTCACCTCTTCCTCCAATCAAAGCACCAATCCCTGCATATTCTCCTGTTGTTAACATCCTGAAATCAGCAGATTCTTCTTCTGGAACATACTCAGTGTAAGGATCCAATTCCTCAAGCATGGCATTAATTCCAATTGAAACCAATTCGTCAGGATCGATCTCATCCACATAATAGGAATCAAGTTCTCGAACTAAGGTTGCGAAAATATCTATGTTTTTGGCTAGAGCGAATAACTTGTCATTTTTCGCTTTGAATGCAAAAAATCCTGTCAAAAGCAATCCTCCACAAAGGATGATTACCATATATCGCTTTAATTGATTACTCATGATGTTCGGAAACTTGGGTGGAAATTTGTTGTAAAATAGACACAACTTTCTTGGAAATAGTTGCAAAATCTATGGGCTCTGAAGCTACATATATCAGACCAATATGCAATCCTGACTCTGAAATTGTAAGTGAATGTTTGTTAAGACGGTAGGCTTCTTTCATCCTTCTCTTAATCAAATTTCTATCAACCGCCTTTTTGATTTTCTTTTTTGAAACGGAAAAAAGTACCTGAATAGTTTCCCCTTCCTGCTTTTTGGGTAAATACAAGACTTTAAAAGGGTATAAAAAAAAAGAGGAACCTTCGTTAAAAAGTTCCTTAATAGACTTTTGGGCATGAAGCCTTTCACTCTTGGGAAGTTTGTAATTCATCATCAGGTAAGGATTCGCATTAAAAATACGAAAACTACCTTGAAGAATTACTTCTTCAAGGTCTTTTCAGAGGATACAGATAGTTTCTTTCTACCTTTTGCTCTTCTGGCTTTAAGAACTCTTCTACCGTTGGCAGTGGACATTCTTTCTCTAAAGCCGTGCTTGTTTTTTCTTTTTCTGCGAGAAGGCTGGAATGTTCTTTTCATGATGGAATATCTTTAACTGATTGCTTTCTTTATGGTCTATTTGGAATTGGCCTTCCGGCTTACCCTCCAAAAAGGACTGCAAAGATATGCAGCCTTTTTTTAAATACAAACTGTACCTTTACAATTGTTGAAAGTCAATACCTTAATTCATGTTCGAATTTCTATTTAAAAGCTCAAATCCACTATCACAGTTCCTCGAAATTGAACTTAAAATACCTGTATCCCAATCGGGCGAAGTACAATTACAACTGCCATCATGGCGCGCAGGACGCTATCAATTTGCGAATTACGCTCAAAATATTCGAAAAATCAGTCTTTCTGACCAACAAGGAAAACCAATACAGCTTAGGAAGAATAGTAAAGACTGTTGGGCTTTCGATGCCAAAGAAATTCAGACATATTTTTTAAACTATGAATATTATGCTGGAAAAATGGATGCGGGATCTTGCTGGGTGGACGATCAGCAGATTTATATCAACTTCGTCAATTGTTGCTTCGAAGTAAAATCCTCTGATGATTTTCCATATTCAATTGAAATACAAGATTCACGATTTAAGGATTTTGTCTGCACCTTATCCAAAAGATCAGGTGGACAATTTCTGGCAGATAGCTTTCAAGAACTCGCAGACTCCACTTTTCTTACTTCAGAAAAATTAACACATTGGGAATATGAGTCCAATCATGCCCAATTTCATATCTGGATAAATGGAGAAATAGCATTTTCAAAAACAGAATTACTTCAAGCTTTCAAAAACTTTACAGATAAATTAATTGCTGATTTTGGAGAGTTCCCAGAAAAAGAATACCACTTCATCTTTCAGCTATTGCCATATAAGCATTTTCATGGAGTTGAGCATAAAAAAGGAACAGTCATCACATTTGGTCCAGCTCAGGAATTGTCCAACCCGGAACAATTTGGGGATTTGATGGGGGTGAGTTGTCATGAAATGTATCACGCATGGAATGTTTGCCGAATAAGGCCACAGGAATTATTGCCTTATGATTTTTCAAAGGAGAATTACAGCGAAGCTGGATGGATCTTGGAAGGAATCACCACATATATGGGTGACCTTTATCTGCTAAAATCCGGTTTTTTTAATCTGGATGAATATTTAAAAGAACTTGAAAAAATAATTTGGCGAGTAAGTTCAAATTTTGGCTGGAGGAATAAAAACTTACTGGATTCATCTCTGGAATTATGGCTAGACGGCTATCAAGAAGGTATTCCCGATAGGAAACAAAACATTTATGCAAATGGCTGTTTGGTTGCATTTGCTATTGATTTGGAATTGCTTCAACAGGGTTCATCCTTAACCGAAGTCATGAAGGAGGCCTGGCAGCGATTCGGTAAACCTAATATCGGTTATGATTTACAGACGTTCTGGAAGCTGATCCAAAAGCGAGAAGGTCATTGGGACAGCCAAACTTTTTTTAGAAAATTTATTGCAGGGAATGAGGATATTCTCAAGTTGTTGGAGCAGTTAATTCTGCCCTTTGGCATGAAAATTACAAAGAGTCCAAATGAAGAAATCCTAACCAAGCAACTGGGAATCATTTTAAAGGAAGGTAAGATTCAGAAGATCCATCCTGAAAGTCCAGCCTACTTTAATTTGATGGTAGGCGATGAGATCATTGAAAGCAAAATCAAATCTTCACAAATAACTCTGAAAGTAAAAAGGCTAAACGGAGGACAGCATCAATTGTCTTTTGATGAGGGTGGGAATTTCTTTCCTGTAGTTCAGGTGAAAAAAATGGAAGAAACATTACTGATGCAAAAATGGAGAAAATAAAAAAAGCGGAGAACAATCTCCGCTTTTCTAATTTTGTAAGAGAAGTACTCTTATTGAAAGTCTTCTGCTGTCAATTCAGGGTTTATCTCCAAAGAGGTAATCTTTGCTTCTAGGGGAACTGGAATCATCTGTGATTTGATAGTCCAAACCATAGGGAAAAGAACCCCTCCTTTTTCTTGATATTCTGAATAGAAAGTATCTCCTGATGCAGGATTTTCATTTTTGATTTTCAAACCGCTGTCAGCTGAATAATAGTTTACCAACTGAGCTCCTGAGGGAGATTTGATAATTACTTTGTAAGCAGGAGTTCCCTCAACATCTTTTAATCCATCCAATTCAATAGAGTAACCTAATTCTTGATACCAAGCCTCTGGGAATAAGTAAGAATTGATTTTTGCCATTTCAAACTGCTCTCCTGTCAATTCCATTGTTTGGCCTTGGGCGCTGATAGATCCACTGTCTTCAAGGATAGTTGTGCTCTGCATCACATTTCCCATGATGAGCGTTTTTTGTCCATACTTACCACCCTCTGCATCATAAACAGCCTGAAGAGTCAATTTATTACCCATCACATCTGCTTCCATTGAAATAGAAGCTGTTTTGATCGCTCTGGCATTTTCTTTCCCGCCAATTGCAGAAAGATAATTTTCCATCACCATCTCTGCTGTCATATCTGCATCTGCTGTTAATTCCTTAGCCGGGAAGCCCATGTTATCATACATTTTCACCTCCCCAAAACGAGCTAGTTTGTCTTTTATCTCTGAACCATTACCTACAGCAGTGATATAGAGTTTATCTGGCTCTATTAATTTTTTGGCAGTAGCATTAATATCAGCAACAGTAAGCGCATTGAGCTTCTGCAAGTATGTTTTATAATAGTCAGAAGGTAGATTATAGCGTTCGATGTTAAGTGCGAAGTTTGCAATGGTGGAAGGGCTTTCCAATGATCTACCGAAAGAACCGGAAAGGTTTGCTTTTGCTTTCTCCAATTCCTCTTCAGTCACTCCCTCATCCACAATCTTATTGAACTCATGTAGGAATTCAACTACTGCCGAATCCGTCACTTCAGTTCTGACAGAAGCATTGGCAGAGATTTGAGAAACCAATTTATCAGAACCAATGGAAGAATAAGCTCCATAGGTATAGCCTTTATCCTCTCTAAGGTTTACAAATAGTCTTGAAGAAGATCCGCCTCCTAAAATTTGATTCAACAGCCTACTTGGAATATAGTCCTCATCCCCCAATTTCAATTGAACTGGTTGCGCAATATTGATTACGGTTTGAACTGAAGAGCTTCTATCTACCAAACCCACTACATTCTCAGATGATCTTGTTGGCATTTTGTATTCAAATGATGGAACTTTTCCAACTTTCCAATTGGAAAAATACTTTCTCACCACTTTTTGTGCTTCTGATTTTTCCATATCACCCACAATCACCAAGTAAGCGATATTTGGTTTGAAGAAAGTATTGTAATACTCTTTAACATCCTCGACTGAAATATTTTTGACGGTTGCTTCAGTCGTTACCTCTCCATACGGATGATCTTTGCCATAAACCATTGCAGAACTTAATCTGCTAGAAATAGCATTTGGATTATCCTTACTTGTGGCAAGGCCAGTCAATGTTTGCTTTCTCTGCTTTTCCAATTCATCTTCCGGAAACACAGGATTAAACAAAACATCAGTCATCAACTCCAAGGTTTTATCCTGATGCTTTTTCAAGGAAGAAGCAAAGATGGAAGTTGAGCCTGCTGAAAGGCTGGCTCCAATGAAGTCAATTTCTTCATCTAGCTGATCTTTTGTTCTATTTTTTGTTCCAGCCATCATCATTTGGCCGACAAAACCAGTCAAACCAGCTTTATCTCCTTCCATTAATGGATCTCGGTCCAATACAAGATTGAAAGTTACTCGAGGTAGTTTATCATTTTTTACTACAAAAACTTTCAGACCATTATCTAATTTGAAAGTTTCTGCATCGGCAATTTTTATCTCAGGAGCAGGTCCTGATTCTGGAAATTGACTTCGATCTACTTGTGCAAAGCCAATGGTGCTTGCCAAAAGAATGCAGATATATGTTGCAATTAGTTTTTTCATTTCATTGTTGATTTAAAGTTGAAACAATTATTCAGTGGCGTCTTTTGGTTTTGGCAAATAATACAGTACCACTCTTCCATTGAGATTAAGATACTCATTAGCTACTCTTTTGATATCCGCTTGCGTCACTTTACTGTAATAGTCCATGGTCTTATTGATATAATCTGTATCTCCATAAATCACATGGGCTTCTGCCAAATTTTGTCCGATACCTGATACTGAGGAATTACTGCTGACGATGTTGTTCTCAATAATATTCTTCAGTTTTTCAAAATCTCTATCTGAAATACCTTCATGCTGTACCTGCTGAATCAACTTATCGATTTCCGACTCCAATGCTTGCGGCTCAACTCCCATATTGGTGATTCCATACATGATGAACAAACCTCCATCTTCCAATTCCAAAGGAATAGCAGCTATCGCCAAAGCTTTTTGTTGATTGTCAACCAGTTCTTTGGTCATCAAAGAAGAGTTACCACCAGTTAGGTAAGTTGAAAGCATGCTCAAAGCATAAGAATCCGGATGCGTCTGAGGAGGAAGATTGTATGCCTGAATTACTGCAGGAATCTGAATATTGTCATAGATAACATCTCTAATCTCCGCAGTCTTTTTAGGTTCAGCGACTTTTGGTCTATAGATATCTTTATTGCTGCTTGGGATTTCGGCGAAATACTTTCTAACCCACTTTTCAGTCTGATCATAATCGATATCACCTGCAATTGTCAAAGTGGCATTATTAGGCACATAAAAGTCCTTATAGAATTGCTGGAATTCTTCAATTTTCGCAGCATTCAAATCATCCAAAGATCCAATTGGCGCCCATCTGTATGGGTGTACAGAATAGGCTCGTTTTAGGGTCTCAGGAAGAATGGTACCATAAGGCTGATTCTCATAGCGCTGACGATATTCTTCTTTAACTACCTCGCGCTGGGTCTCTACTCCTACCTGATCTACTTTGGAATGCAACATCCGCTCACTTTCCATATATAGAGTCAATTCCAGTTCGTTTGAAGGAACAGTCTCATAGTAGAAGGTGATATCATTACTGGTGAAGGCATTCAAAGTTCCCCCTCTTCCCTGGATGATATTCATATATTCCCCTCTTTCGATATTCTCTGTTCCTTCAAACATCAAATGCTCGAAGAAATGCGCAAAACCTGTTCGGTCAGGCTGTTCGTTTTTCGAACCAACATGGTACAATACTGAGGTGTTGACGATTGGAGTGGAATTATCTTTGTGCATAATGACGTGCAAGCCATTATCCAAAGTAAATTCCTTAAACTCAATCTTGTTTTGGGCTAAAACTGGGCTGCCTAGCAGTCCAACTACCAAGCCTAAAGCAGTTAGTTTTTTCATGGTAAAAATTAAGGGTTTGTTTTCTTACTAAAGTTAAATCTGTAAACTCTTGGGATTTGTTTAACATGTCCACTAATGGACAATATTTTTCAATATTGTTGATAAATATGCCGTTAAACACAAATTCGCCCTTAAAAAATCATAAATAGCTGGAATAAAAAAATTTTCGTTGAAAAAATTATCTTAAATCAAAAACAGCCATTTTCCTATCAATAGCCATATTTTTCGCCCCACTTTGACTGAAGGTATCTTCTAAGTTCATTCTCCCTGGCGTTTTGACCTGGATCATATAGCTTCATTCCTTTTATCTCTTCTGGTAAGAACTCCTGATTTACAAAATTGCCCGGGAAATCATGGGAATATTTATAGGCTTTTCCATAATTCAAATCCTTCATCAATTTTGTGGGTGCATTTCTAAGGTGAAGTGGTACAGATAAGTCCCCCTTTTCCCGAACTAGGCTTTGAGCTTGATTGATCGCCATATAAGCGGCATTACTCTTTGGCGAGCTTGCCAAATAGGTCACGCATTGAGAAAGAATGATCCGAGCCTCAGGATAACCTATGATTTTGACTGCTTCAAAGCAATTGGTTGCCAAAAGTAAGGCGTTCGGATTAGCATTACCGATATCCTCAGAAGCTAAAATCACCAGTCTGCGTGCTATGAATTTGACATCTTCCCCTCCTTCGATCATTCTTGCCAACCAATACACGGCTGCATTGGGATCAGAGCCTCGGATGGATTTGATAAAAGCGGAAATGATATCATAATGCTGCTCACCGGACTTATCATAAAGCGCAACTTTTTGCTGAGCAATCTGCATCACTTTGTCATCAGTGATCACGCAGGGATCCTCGTTGATGCCATCAACTACTATTTCAAGAAGGTTCAGAAGCTTTCGTCCATCTCCCCCAGAAATTCGAAGTAAAGCGTCTGATTCTTTCAGTTCTACTTTTATTTTTTTGAGCTCGATATCTTGTTCTAAAGCTTGCTGAATCATAGCCTCCAGTTCTGCTTTTCCTAAGGAATTCAAGGTAAATACTTGGCATCTGGATAGTAATGCAGCATTTACCTCAAAAGATGGGTTTTCAGTAGTTGCCCCAATCAGTCGAATAATGCCTTTTTCCACTGCCCCTAAAAGCGCATCCTGTTGCGACTTGTTGAAGCGATGAATTTCATCGATAAAAAGAACCACCCCCATTTGAAACTTTGCCTTTTCAATAACTTCTCGAATGTCTTTTACACCTGAACTGATAGCCGACAGGGTATAAAAAGGAGCTTTGATCTCATTGGCGATGATATTGGCAATAGTTGTTTTTCCTACCCCAGGAGGTCCCCATAAAATCAAAGAAGGCACATTCCCGGACTTAATTGCCTTGTACAAAAAAGATTTGGGAGAGGACAAATGCTCTTGACCGATCAGATCATCCAATCTGGTGGGTCGCATGCGTTCGGCTAAGGGAGTAGAATTCATTTTTTCAGAAGCAAGAAATTAGAAGTATGAAACTATAAAGATTCACACATCAATTTTCACAGTATTATAAAGTTTCAAATTGAGTGTTTTTTCAATTTGAAATGGGAAAATAACATAAAAAAAGGCCTTTTCAGGCCTTATGAATTATTAAAGAAGTAAAATATCCTAGTCTGCCTTCACTTTGCTTTTTTTATCCTTTTCCCAAACTCCTCCAGTTGATCGTCTGTGAAATCCAAATGTGTAACAAAACGAACCAGATCTTTTCCAAATTTGACTGATTTGATATTTTGATCGGAAAGCTTTTTCATAAATTCCTCGGGAGTGGTTCCTTCCAATCTAGCAATGACAATATTGGTCGCTACGGGAAAAATTTCTGATACTACAGGCAAATCACCCAGCATTTCTCCCAAAGACTTTGCACGAGAATGATCTTCTTTTAGCCTATCTACTTGATGGTCCAATGCATAAATTCCTGCCGCAGCCAAAAATCCGGCTTGGCGCATTCCTCCACCAAAGGCTTTTCTGACTTTTCTAGCTCGTTTAATATCCGATTTGCTTCCAACCAAAGCTGAACCCACCGGACAACCCAATCCTTTGCTAAGGCAGATAGAAATGGTATCAAAAGTAGCTCCCCATTCTTGAGTTTTTTCACCGCTGGCTACCAATGCATTAAAAAGTCTCGCGCCGTCCAGATGAAGCTTAATCCCCTTTTCTTGACAGAGATTTTGAACTGGCTTGACCTCATCCAGAGTATAAATACTTCCCCCTCCTTTATTCATCGTATTTTCCAGGGAAACCAAAGTTGTCTCAGGAGCATGCACATCATCTGGATTGATGGATTCAGCGATTTGCGCCGCTGTGATTTTTCCCAAGTCTCCTTCAAGTAATTTCACGGAAGCCAAAGAATTAGCCATAATCCCTCCACCTTCATATAAATAAATGTGTGAGTACTTGTGGCAAATGACCTCTGTCTGAATCTGGGTATGCAATCGAATCGCTATCTGATTTGTCATGGTTCCAGACGGACAGAACAGCGCTGCTTCCATGCCGAATAGTTTGGCTATTTTTTCTTCTAAAGCATTTACTGTTGGATCTTCTCCAAAGACATCATCTCCTACAGGGGCAGCAAACATTGCTTCTTTCATTCCTGGAGTAGGACGTGTTACTGTGTCGCTTCTTAAATCAATTAACATGGGTAAAATAGGGGGATTTTGAGCTTTTACTTGGGCTTAGGTTCTTGATAATTTGAGCTGCTTCTATGGGTCTATCGGTAGCTAAGATATCTGCCCCATTCTGAATAAATGAAGCATAGATTTCATCGCCTCGAGCCTCGGCTCTTCTATCCAGGTTTCCTATCACACCGAGAATAGTAAAAACTCCTCTTTGGTGAAGGGCCTGATTAAATTCTTTTGATCTTTCAGTTACCCCTGTGAAAGCGATAACTCGGTTCCAAGGTATACCTGTTTCTTCTAAGCGCTTGATTTCATTTTCATTTCGGATAGTCACTGACAGCATTAAATCCGGGGCTAGCATATGAAGTTTTTTGGCAGCTGGAAAAGTATATGAAATCAAAGCAGCGTAGGCTTCAGACTCTGTTTTTCTAACCGTTTCAATTACTTTTTCAAAAGGAACAGAACGTTTTATATCTACTGTCAAAGGTGCTTTTCCTTTCGCCCAGATTAAAGCCTCTTCTAGGGTAGGAACTCTGAATTCAGTCAAATTACCATCCATATCCTCCAAGAATAATCCCTCGATGTATTCAAAAGTAACCTCATTAACTTTTCCGGTTCCATTGGTTGTCCGATCCAAGTCATCATCATGCATCAAAACAAGGACTGAATCTCTGGTCATAGCCACATCCAATTCGATTATTGCAGGAGTGTGCTTTAATACATTTTCAAAAGTTTCGATGGCATTTTCAGGAAAACCTGGGTAAGGTCCTCCTCTATGTGCAGAAACCAAGGGAATCCGATCGGAAGTCCAGGAATAAAACTGTCGTGTTTCTTCTAAATTGATCAGCTTAATTTGATGAACTTCACTCTGATCGGAAGTTTCAACAGCCGATTCAACCGGTTTATTTTCACATGCGGTAAACAGCAGTATCCAGCTTACTGCCAGGAATAGTTTATTCATTCTTTTTATTTTCTTTTCTGAAAAATACATCCAAGCTGCTTATACGCTTCTCGAAGACCTCTTCCATATCTGAAAGTTCCAAATTGAGAGCTTTGGTAGAAATTTGAATTTCAATCAGAGATAGCCCCAAAGAAACAAGCAAAGCTCCCATGCTACCTACAAACACCCAATTTGCGGCTACGGTATAGCCTTGGAAAAGCAAATACATACAAATGATGCATAATAAAAAGCTGAATACTCCGAAAAGCTGCATGTTTTTGATCAATGTCAGTCTTCTCCTCAGATTATGAATTTGCTCAACTATTATCTCTTGGTCAGGAGACTTCATGTAGTTTTTGTGAAGCCCCCTTATAAGACTGGCTATGGCCAAAAATCGATTAGTAAAAGCAAGCATCAGCAATGTAATTGCCGAGAAAAGCAATGCCGGAGTAGAAAGTTGGAGTTCCATGGGTAAATAAATGATTTGCTAGTCTCTAAGTTCAGAAAAAACAATAAAAAAGCCCGTTCTTTTCAAAACGGGCTTCAATTTAATTTTAAATCAATTAGGCGACTTCACCCAATACCACCAACTTCTCTAAGGTTGGGGACTGCGAACCACCTTTAGGTTCTATGGTAATCGCGAAGGCTCCTGCTTCAGCTACAGCTTGCATTTGCTGCAGGGTAAATCGCTCTCCTGGATTGACCAGACCGATTCCCACAGGACCATCCGGTCCTATAGCCCAAAGCTGATAATCATATTCTCCACCCAGAGAATTAAGTTTATTCACTGCAATGAATACTTCTTGCTGCCCTTGATCCCAAAAGACATCAACTTTAGCATCCTTTTGCATTTCAAATGCCTCACCTTTCATCTCGACTCTTTTAAAATCGCCTGCAACCAGACGATCAAGTCTCGAATCGGTTTCCTCGTACTGGAGCTTTACTTGATTGAGATTATCAGCCAATACTTCCTGTTCCTGAACTAAGGCAAGGAACTGTTCTTCTGTCTCGTAAAATTTACTCGCAAAATATATTGCGAGACCTGAGGCAATTACTGCCACAATGCTTGCCGCTACTGCAAATGGTTTCCAAGGAGAAATTTTCACAACCTTTCCGGTCTCTTCCGGAGCAACTGTAGGCTTCAACTCTTTTCCAGGAGCAAAGTCCTTTTCAAGGTCGGCCATAATTTTCTCTTTCAACCCTGCAGAAGGTATAGGAGCGCTTGCTTGGTCAAAAGCTAACATTGCTTCCTCGATCTCATCTAACTCTTTCTGAATCTCGGGATGCTGTTTAGCTAAGGCCAGAACCTCTTCACGCTCGCGATCAGACAACTCTCCTAATAAGAAGAGCTCCAATTTACCTGATTCTATGTATGCTTGAATGTTCACTAGATTCTGTCTATGTTCTTTTTTAATACTAATAACGCAGCCCGGACTCTGGATTTAACAGTGCCGAGGGGGATCTCAAATTCTTCGGAGATTTCAGAATGGGTGTATCCTTTGAAATAAATATACTCAATTACAAATTTTTGATCCTCATTGAGCTCATTCATCAGTTCTTTTACTCCTATGCCTTCGACATGTTCCTCAGTTCCTGACTGACTTTCAAGACCATATACGAAATCATCTATTCCATTGGTCTTACTGGATTGAGAAATTTCTTTAGATCGAAGTTTATCAATGGCAGAATTCCTGCAAATATTGGCCATCCAGGTATATAAGCGGCCTTTAGATTCTTCGTAGGAGTCAATTTTTCGAGTGATTTTGATAAATGCATCGTGAAAAACTTCCTCTGCAATATCCTGATCAGATATAATTCGAAAAATAACACCCAGCAGCGCACGGGAGTACTTTTCGTATAAGTAGTCTACCGTTTTTTTATCTCGGGCCCTAAGCCCTTGTATGAGTTGTTCTTCCTGCAAGAGTGAAACGCGGTTGGTTGAATTGGTTAAAAAGAAAACACCAGACTTTTGTTTAAGTCTGGTGCCAAAATACTAGATATTTTTCGCATTACAAGTGGATCACTTCATCATAAGCAGCTGCTGCCGCTTCCATTACTGCCTCAGACATAGTAGGGTGAGGGTGAACAGTTTTGATCAATTCGTGACCAGTTGTCTCTAATTTGCGAATAGCAACGATTTCAGCAATCATTTCAGTTACATTGGCTCCGATCATATGGGCACCTAGTAACTCTCCATATTTTTTGTCAAAAACCAATTTCACAAATCCATCCTTAGCTCCAGCGGCAGAAGCTTTACCAGAAGCTGAAAAAGGAAATTTACCAATTCTTACTTCATAACCTGCTTCTTTTGCTTTTGCTTCAGTATAGCCAACTGAAGCAATCTCAGGAGAACAGTAGGTACATCCGGGGATATTATTGTAATCCAAAGGTTCTGGGTGGTGTCCAGCAATTTTCTCAACGCAGATAATTCCTTCAGCAGATGCAACGTGAGCCAAAGCCGGTCCTGGAACAACATCTCCAATCGCATAGTAACCAGGCATATTGGTTTTATAGTACTCATCTACTTTGATTTTTCCTTTTTCCACCAAAATTCCAACATCTTCCAATCCACAATTTTCCAAGTTGGAAACAACACCAGCTGCTGAAAGCACTACATCACATTCTAAGGTCTCTTCCCCTTTGGATGTTTTTACGGTCACTTTACAGCCAGATCCTTTTGTATCTACAGCAGTCACTTCAGAAGAGGTCATGATCTTCATTCCTGCTTTTTTGTAGGTTTTTTCCAATGCTTTGGAAACTTCAACATCTTCAACAGGCACAATTCTATCCATGTACTCAACGATAGTCACTTCTGTGCCGATGGAATTATAAAAATATGCAAACTCCACTCCGATAGCACCTGAACCAACTACCACCATTTTCTTAGGCTGCTTTTCCAAAGTCATAGCCTTTCTATAACCGATGATTTTTTTGTCATCAATTTTCATGGAAGGCAATTCTCTGGATCTTGCACCAGTTGCGATGATAATATTATCTGCAGAGTAAACTGTCTTTTTTCCGTCCCTATCTGCTACTTCGACCTTTTTACCGGGCTGGATTTTTCCCCAACCTGCGATAATTTCGATTTTGTTTTTTTTCATCAGGAACTGTACGCCCTTGCTCATTCCGTCTGCCACACCTCGGCTTCTTTTGACCATTCCTTCAAAATCAGCTTTTGCATCTTTTACCGTGATACCGTAATCAGAAGAGTGATTGATGTATTCAAAAACCTGTGCACTTTTCAATAAAGCTTTGGTAGGAATACAGCCCCAGTTCAAACAAATCCCTCCCAACTCTTCAGCCTCTATGATGGCAGTTTTCAGTCCTAACTGAGAAGCTCTAATAGCGGCAACGTAACCACCTGGACCGCTTCCCAAAACAATTAAATCAAATTTGGTCGAAGACATATCTTATATACTTGTTTAATAACGATTTGAAACTATGCAAAAATAGGCCTTTTGGGTTCAGAAAAAAATTTGGATTATTTGGATCAAACAGGTTTAAAAAGACTTGTTTTAGAATACAAAAGCAGATTTCCAAATGAAATCCTGCTCTTACCCTATTCACATTTATAAAATTTTTAAATCATCAGAATTGTCAGTTTTATTCCTTGAAAATCAGCGAAAATTTAATTGTCGCTTTCCGGAGAAACGATTCTTACAGCTTTTTTTCTAATTTTGACAAAACAAAATTTTACTATTCATGGGTTTACTTTCAGGAAAAACAGCTTTGATCACCGGAGCTTCCAAAGGAATTGGAAGAGCAATTGCCATTAGATTTGCACAAGAAGGCGCTAATGTGGCTTTTACATTTTTATCCTCTGTTGAAAAAGGACAGGCTTTAGAATCAGAATTGGCAGGCTTTGGCATCAAAGCAAAAGGGTATAGATCCGATGCTTCTGACTTCAAAGCAGCAGAAGATTTGGTCAATGCAGTTGTCGCTGAATTCGGAACTTTAGACATTTTAATCAATAATGCGGGAATCACTCGTGATAACTTGTTGATGAGAATGACTGAAGAATCTTGGGATGAAATCATGAATGTCAACTTAAAATCCTGCTTCAATACTGTCAAGGCTGCCACCCGCACCATGATGAAAGCCAAATCCGGATCTATTATCAATATGACTTCTGTGGTTGGTTTAAAAGGAAATGCAGGACAGGCTAATTATGCAGCTTCCAAAGCGGGGATCATTGGTTTTACCAAGTCAGTTGCATTGGAGCTGGGTTCTAGAAATATCAGATGCAATGCGATTGCTCCTGGATTTATAGAAACTGAAATGACAGATGTATTAGATGAAAAAACGGTACAAGGATGGAGAGATGCTATTCCTATGAAGCGTGGCGGAAAGCCTGAAGAAATTGCGGATGCCTGTGTTTTCTTGGGCTCAGATATGAGTACTTATATTTCAGGACAGGTGTTACATGTGAATGGGGCGATGTATACTTAATTAACCTTTGAGGTCTTCAAGACCTCGAAGGTTTTTATTTAATAATAGAGGCTTTCGAGGTTATTGGAGTCTTCAAATATCTAAAGGAAAATTTTTTATTCTAATGAAAGATCTTCTATCAAATCTAACACCTGTTCCAATTCATGGACTTTTTTAAATTCTTCTAATCCACCAAACCAATCTAGGACAAAATCCCTTTCAATGTTCGTAGGTTTTTGTGAGATCAAGGCATTGAAAGATGAAAACTTCCAACTTTTAAAGTCTTTCACAATTCCATGCTTTTGAGGATTCTTATGAATATATATTATCACCTGGGATAAATAGCTTTCTTGACCGACTCGTTTCCTTTTAAATTTTCTTTGAAATAATCCACCATGCCGATCATAAAGCTTGTTATAGGATTTCGCATAGCTATTTAAAAAGTTCGAAAATGAACCAAGAGCAGCTTCTGGCTTTGTATCTTCTTTTACCTGGATCATAAAGTGAAAATGATTTGGAAGTAAACAATAGCTTAATGTTGAAAAATAACCTGAGCAATGATCTTGATATTTCTTTAAAAAATAGTTATAGTTTTCCTCATTTCGAAAAAGTAACTCTTCTCCATTGGTTCTGGAGTAAATATGGAAAAAATCACCAGCTAAAAATGGGTCACTCATAAATAGTGAGATTTTAAATATGAAATCCTAGAACAAGAGTTTATACTCAAAAATAATGAAGTTAAAGCAAATGTATTTGTGAGACCTTCGAGGTTTTAAAAACCTCAAAGGTCAGGGGTGCGGCTGGGGAGACTTAGCGGTTTTTTTTACGCTCCCCATACAAGCATGTTTCTAGAAGGTCTTCATTAAGAAAATAGATGAGGGTTGGTTTCCTAGATAAAGTAGAATTTAATTTTTAAACCTTGATAGATCTATTTTATAAAACTCATACTCGTCTTCGGATTTTTGCTCGGGTTTGTTGATAAAAAGACCTTCGGAAGTGCTGAACAAATTTTCAAATTTAGTCCCAGGATAATACACCTGTTCCAATTCTGCTAAAAGCTTCCAATCCTCATCATAAATAAGCATTAAATAGGTAACCTCCTTCGATACCGTCTTTTGATGTAAATCAACTTTGTCGGTTTCATTTCTTTTCTCTCTCAAATGGATAAATCTTATAAATAAACCTGTTCTAACATCTTTGATCAGATATAGATTAGAAGCTCCATCCTCCGGCTTAACCCACCTTCCTGAATTTTTGTTTCCTTCATATTTTTCAGGAAAATAATAAATGGAAGAAAGAGAGTTAAGCTTTAGTCTTTGAATTACTTCACAATTTTTGATTTGATATAATGAGTCAGAATAAGGAAACATCGCCCAAGATCCTCCTTCTTCCACCATTCTAACCAACTTTCCACCCTGAGTAGACTCTCCAAAACTCTTATCGTATGGAGCAAGAAAATCTGACTCACAAACAAGCTTCCCATTTCTATCAAATTCACCAATCCAGGAAGTAAAACTCAAATCTAAGCCATCTCTTCCCTCTCGAAATGCCATAAATTCAAAGGGGTTGAAGGTTAACTCAAAGTTTCCTGATGGAAGTGAATGAAAAGAATTTCTAGCATCACCGAGATAAATATACCTTCCATTTGCAAATGAATCCATCTCACGTCTAAAGGTAGTCATCAAGGTGTCTCTGAAGTAAATATTTGTATTTCCCGTTGAGTTTGTAACCAACAACATATCATCTTCCAAAAATCCTCCAACTTCAGCTCTTCCCTTGATCCCTTTAGGGCCCTCAGTAGGAATAGTTAGCAAATCAACTCTTCTACCTGATCGAACATCAAAAAATTGAAAAGTCTCATTCCATTTGGTATAAAGCAATTCTTTCCCATTTCGAATGGTCGTTTTGTGAAATCCCATAAATCCAACTCCCTCTTTTCGCTCAAAACTCAAACTATCAACAACGAAATCTTCCAAATCTCCTTGAAATACATGAGTAGACTTTTCAGGTCCACAGGAAATAAAAGTCCAAAGAAAAAGTATAAAAATTATTTTTTTCATATCTCTATTTGCATCACATAATTAAACTAATTTAAATTTAATATATTTAAAAACAAAAGCCCCGATCCCGATTTTATCGGGATCGAGGCTTTTGAAACCTTTAAGGTCTTAGGGATTTCGAAGGTTTTTGAAATTTGATTGATTTGTCTCAATTAGACCTTCGAGGTTTTAGAAACCTCAAAGGTCGCTACCCAAAAACGGATATCGATAGTCGGTTGGAGACACGAATGTTTCCTTAATCGTGCGAGGAGATACCCAGCGCAGTAAGTTTATCATGGAACCTGCCTTATCATTGGTTCCTGATGCTCTAGCTCCACCAAATGGTTGCTGACCAACTACAGCGCCGGTTGGCTTGTCATTGATGTAGAAGTTTCCGGCTGCATTTCTCAGCTTGGTACTTGCCAACTCAATCGCATATCTATCCTGAGAGAAAACAGCTCCCGTCAAGGCATAAGGCGAGGTTTGATCTACCAATTCCAAAACAGTTTCGAAATGCTCTGCATTGTAAACATAAATGGATAACACCGGTCCGAAAATCTCTTCACACATGGTGGTATACATCGGATCCTGCGTTAAGATTACAGTCGGTTCTATGAAGTAACCTTTAGACTTATCATATTTTCCGCCAGCAATGATTTCCACCCCTTCCGCAGCCTTTGCATTATCTATATACTTAGCGATTTTATCAAATGACTTTTCGTCAATGACTGCATTGATAAAGTTTGTGAAGTCTTCTGTTCCACCCATTTTCAGGCTGGCCAAATCTTCCAGCATGTACTTTTTCACATCTTCCCAAAGATTGGATGGAATATAGGCTCTTGAAGCAGCTGAACATTTCTGCCCTTGATACTCAAAAGCACCTCTAACCAACCCTACTGCAACAGCCTTCGCATCAGCAGATTTATGGGCTAATACAAAGTCTTTTCCACCTGTTTCACCAACAATTCTTGGATAGGATTTATAAAGCTGAATGTTTTCGCCGATAGTTTTCCAAATGTGCTGGAAAACCCCTGTAGAACCAGTAAAGTGTATTCCGGCGAAATCAGGATGCTTGAAAATGATTTCTCCAGCAGTAGGTCCATCCACATAAATCAAATTGATCACCCCATCCGGTACTCCCGCTTCCTTGAAAACTTCCATCAAAACCTGAGCAGAATATATTTGCGTGTAGGCAGGCTTCCAAACGATGGTGTTGCCCATCATCGCTGCGGATGTTGGAAGGTTCCCTGCAATCGCTGTAAAATTGAAAGGAGTCAAGGCAAAAACGAAACCTTCAAGCGGCCGTTGCTCTACTCTATTCCATACTCCGTTTCCGGACACAGGCGGCTGTTGAGCATAAATTTCGGTCATGTATTTCACATTGAACCTCAAAAAGTCGATGAATTCACAAGCTGAGTCGATCTCTGCTTGCATGGCATTTTTGGATTGACCCAACATCGTAGCAGCATTGATTTTAGCACGATATGGTCCGGCCAATAAATCTGCAGCTTTCAAGAAAATAGCTGCTCTTTGTTCCCAAGCCAGGTTTTCCCAAGCTTCTTTGGCTCCCAAAGCTGCATTGATAGCTTGCTTGACGTGGGATGCGTCTCCCTCGTGAAAATGTCCTAAAATATGCTGATGATCATGAGGAGGAGACATGGGTCTGGTTTTTCCGGTACGTACCTCCTCACTTCCGATATACATAGGCACGTCCACTTGCTTGGACCTTGCTTCTTTCAAAGCTGCCTGTAACTCTTTTCGCTCTGGGCTTCCCGGAGCATATGATTTTACCGGCTCATTGACAGGAGTCGGTACGCTGAAAAATCCTTTTAACATACTATTTGGTGTTTATATGATTTCTGATTTTCAAAGATAAGTCATCCCCCGCTAAGAGAAAGGGATTTTACTCACAAAAGGGATTCTAACTCCTGCAAATGTTTAATTTCATAAGTAGGCTTTAATTCTATGACCTTCCCTTCAGGATTGAAATAAACTTGATCGATATTGGCATTTTGAGCTCCTAAAATATCAGAGTTAGGATTATCTCCAATCATCAGGCAATGCTCTGCTTGGGTTTTCAACTGATCCAATGCATAATGGAAAATTCTTGGATCCGGCTTCTTATGTCCGGTAGTCTCAGAAGTCACTACTAATTCAAAAAATACATCCAAACCGGAAGATTTCATTTTCTTTGCCTGGGACTCATTGAACCCATTCGTGATCACATGTACTCTATATTTTTCCTTCAGATAGGTTAAAATTTCTTTAGAATATGGAAAAACATGGGATTTTGAGGAAGTACGATGCATGAAATCTTCTTCAAACTCCTGAGGAATGGCATCAGCCCGGCCTCCTGCATGAGAAAATATTCTAGGAAAGCGCTCCTTTCTGAGATTGACCTTGTCGATTTTCCCCACATTATACCAATCCCACAACTGAAAATTGACTGCATGGAAAGAGTCAAAAAAATGCTGGAAGCTAGGGATACCTAATTCCACCAAACTGTAGTGTTCATATAGCTCAGCTAAAGATTCGGTGACATTTTTATCATAATCCCAAAGTGTATGGTCTAAATCGAAGAATATATGTTGGTAAGTTTTCAAAGGGTCTATTTTCTGTATTGGTTATTCTGAATTTTATTGATAGCAAGCTCCCGGTTAGATTTGAGAATTTCAAATGTTTCCTGATCGCGAATTAAGTTGGGATCTTTTTGAATAAACTTAAAAATCTGCTGAATGATTTCAAGGTACTCTTCTAAAATGTAGTAAAACATCCATTGGTCTACCCTTCGACTTCCCAGTAGACCCGCGTTTTTTAAATAAATCAAATGACGGCTGGTTTTTGTTTGGGTAAAGTCAAGGATATGCTCCAAATCTGAGATGGTCAGCTCCTTATTCAACATTAATAGATGAATAATTCTTACCCGAGGTTCTTCACTGAGAGCCTTGAAGATTCGCAAACCATAATTTAAACTGATATTTTTGAGTCGCATTAGTAAGATTTAACGCTTATTTCTCGGTGAAAATAAAAAATCACCCGAAATTAGGGTATTATCGCATCCAAAAGCCAACCTTTGGCCGTCCAATAAGTTATTTATTTGTGAAGAATTCAATTTTACTCCCATTTCTATCGCTACTTTTTGTAGGATTTCTTTTTTCCTTCTCGTCAGTTCATGCCCAAGAGCGTGAAAGAAAGGTGATTCAGTTATCCGGTGTCATCCTTAACGCTGACAGTACCGATGCTGTTCCGGGGGTCAACGTATATGTACCCAAAAAAGGTCGTGGCACAAGCAGTGGTCGTTTTGGTTACTTCTCGATGCCAGTGTTAGAAGGAGATAGTATAGTTTTCAGCTTCATCGGATTAAAAAGACAGACTTTCAAAGTTCCTGATAATGTGGAAAATGATAGGATTAGCCTTATTCTTACCATGGAGGTAGATGAGATTGCATTGGCGGAAGTAGAAGTAATGCCTTATCCAACGGAAGAGGAGTTCAAGAAAGCTGTCTTGGCAATGAATGTGGTGGATCCAATGTCCATCTCCAGAGCTAATATGAGTCCTGAAATGTTATTGAGATGGGCTGAGTCCATGCCTGCATCGGGCAATGAAAATTTCCGATACTTTCAACAGGGTGTGATGCAGCAAAATCAGGATATATATGGACCTAGACCTTTGAGGCTGCTAGATCCATTCGCTTGGGCACAGTTTATTCGGTCGATCAAGAGAGGCGACTTGAAAAGCCGTGATTAAATTCAATCTCCCGCAAAGATTAAAAGAGGCAAAGGTGAAGTGAAGGATTATGAAGATTCTTTAAGTCCATTTACAACTCTTACAATTCCATTTACAAGCTTTATTTCATTGAAGTTTATAAGAAGGCCTAACCTAAGGTCCAATACCTTTAAGTAAGTTTTCAACTGCTTTGGATGAATAGGGAGAATTTTTTCAACCGACTTAAGCTCAACCAACACCTTCTCATTCACTAAAAGGTCTCCTCGATAGCCTAATCCGATTTCTTCCCCTTTCCAAAAAACAGGAACTGGAACCTGAGTTTGAATTTCTAAACCTTTTTCTCTTAGCTCCTTTGCAAGGATTCTTTCATAAATGGATTCAAGTAATCCTGGACCTAGCTTAAAATAAACTTCGAAGGCCGAGTCTAAAATTATTTTTGAAATTTGATTTTCTGTCATCTTAAAAAAATTAGGTTTCAAAAAATTAATTTCTTTCTTTCTCGCTAAGATAACTAGTAAAAAAATATGGAATCAAAATTAACTGATTCCATATCTACATATAATCTCTTAAATAATTATACTCTCAATTACTTTGCATTCTTCTATTCTTTGCGGGAGTTATTATTCAATTTCCGGGAGCACCCAGTTTTCCAAGACGCTTGGAATCCGCATCATTTCCTCAATAGCAGCAATAGTTCTCGGAGCATCAGAAGACAAATTGATAGGATCACCAGAGGTCACCAGAATATCATCTTCAATTCTTACTGCAATTCCCCACCATTTTGGATCACAGTCACTTCCTTCTGGAATATATATCCCAGGCTCTACAGTAAGTACCACACCTTCTTTTAATACACCATAACCGCCTCGGTCGTGTACATCTAAGCCCAAGTGGTGACTAGTGCCATGAGGGAAATAATTATGTCTCTGGCCAGGCTTGATAATTCCTAAGGCAGCTAATCCCTCATCTATAATTTGCCGAGTTACTTGTCCGATTTGACCGAAATCTACGTCTGGCTTACATAGCGCAATTCCGGCATCCTGAGCCTTTAGAACCAATTCATAAATAGCCTTTTCTTCTTCATTAAATTTTCCACTAACCGGTATGGTTCTAGTTACGTCTGCAGTATAACCCCTCCATTCAGCACCCAAATCCATCAGCAATAAACGCTCATTGACATGCTTCATATCATTATCTATATAATGTAGAATACAGCCATTATTTCCTCCTCCTACTATGGATGGATATCCTACATTTTCAGCTCCATACCTTTTGTATATAAATTCATGGATTCCTTGAATTTCCCGCTCAGACATGCCCACCTTGGTTGCCTTCATTACCTCAATTTGACCTATTGCAGATATTTTTACAGCCTTTTTCAATAGAACCAATTCCTCTTCAGTTTTAACTTCTCTCAACACATCCATCATCTGAGCTAGTGCAAAAATATCTGTCTTAGAGTTAGGCACTTTTTGTTTCACAGCCATCCTCTTTTCCGGAGTATCCGCTGCCAAAAAATCTTTAATTACTTGGTCATCGGCTACTTCAGGAAAACGCTGTCTATATCTTCCTATTACTTGCGCTACATTGGCCGAATTTTCAATATCTGTGGCTCTGATTAATTCATAAAGCTGCAATTTAGCTTCAGATGCTTCTTCAGGATAGGAGGCTTCTTTTTTAAAGGAATTAATCATCCGCTTCAATGGAGCATTACTGCTTCCTCCTTCAATATCTTCGTTTAGATTGAAAGAAAGGACTTTATCCGTTGAATCGAAATTTATGTAAGGAGACTTAACAAATTCCTCGAAAAGAAATACTTCCTGAAAGCCAAGTTTTTCTCTGACTCCTTCAACTCCCAATCGCTTCCCATTCCACATTTCTGCCCTTGGGTCTCTAGGCTGAACAAAGATTACCTCATCCACTTCCTTTCCATTGACTTCTTTAGGCTCTGAGAAAATAACCAAAGCAGAGTTAGGTTCTCTCAATCCAGTCAGATAATAAAAATCTGTATTGGGATGATAGATGAAATCAACATCATTGGAACGATTTTTCACAGGGTTATTGAAAATCACAGCTGCAGAATTAGCCGGCATTAATTCTCTAAGAGCATCTCTTCTGGATCTATGCCATTCAGCCGAGAGACCATCCTGAAAATACGACTGGGAAAAAGAGCACCAAGAAACGCTCAAAAAGAGAAAAAGGAACGTGAGTTTTTTCATATAAAGGGAATTTATTCTTTGGTTACAATGTCTATTCTTTTAGCCATTTAACAAAGTCTTAATCCTTTAAAAGCCTCATATGCTTATCTTTGGTAGCTTAAAGATTATTAAAATGAAAAAAATCAGTTTTGCCCTTCTATTTTCCATGCTTTTTTCTCTGGCATTATTTGCTCAGCAGCAGGCAGAAAAACCCAAAATTGTGGTTGGAATCATTGTCGATCAAATGCGGCAAGAATACTTCTACAAGTTTGCAGACCGCTATTCTGATGGAGGCTTTAAAAGGTTAGCCTCTGAAGGTTATATGATGAAAAACGGGCATTATAATTACATCCCTACCTACACTGGGCCTGGGCATGCTTCAGTTTATACAGGAACTACACCAGCTACTCATGGAATCATCGGGAATAATTGGTATGTAAGAAGGCTGAATAAAATGATCTACTGTGCAGAGGATTCTACCGTAAGTAATGTGGGAGGAACAGTCATGAGTGGTCAAATCAGTCCGAGAAATTTGCTCACAACAACCATAACCGATGAATTGAGGTTTGCCACAAATAAGCGCTCAAAGGTTGTTGGAATCGCCATCAAAGATCGTGGAGCAAGTTTACCTGCAGGTCATCTTGGAGATGCCTATTGGTTTGACAGCGATAATGGAGAGTTTATGACTTCTACTTATTACAAGTCAGAACTTCCGACATGGGTAAGTAATTTTAACGCTTTAAAACGACCTGATTCCTTACTAAACCAAACTTGGCAACCACTTTATTCCGCAGATTCATATATCAATAGCATTGATGATAACAATGAATTTGAGGCACCCTTTATCGGAAAAGAGACCCCAACTTTTCCCTATAATCTTCCTGAATTGAGAGAAAACAACGGGAATTATGGTTTGATTGCCGCCACTCCATTTGGAAATACTTTGACTTTGGAGTTTGCATACGCAGCTATAGAAGGTGAAAAATTAGGAATGGGAAAAGAGACCGATTTTTTGGCGGTTAGTTTCTCATCTCCCGATTATATAGGACACAGATTTGGACCTACTTCCAAAGAATTGGAGGATAATTATCTGCGACTTGATCTGGAAATTGAGCAGTTTTTAAACTACCTCGACAAAACTTATGGTAAAGGGAATTACTTGGTATTTCTTTCTGCAGATCATGGCGTGGCAGACATCGCTACCTATATGGAAAGTGAAAGAGTACCTGCGGGAAATTTGAATTTCGGGTATATTTTAGGTCAGGCCAGAGGATATATGACTGTGAAATATGGAGAAGGTAATTGGATTTTAAACGGGTCAAACGACCAGATTTTTTTAAACCATGAGCTGATTCAGGACAAGGGGCTAGAACTAGACGATATTCAGGAACAGCTGGCGAACTTCCTCCTAAGATATAATGGGATAAAAGAGGTTTATACTGCCTCAGCGATGAGAAGTACGGCCTTCACACAGCATAGACCTCATTTATTGCAGATGGGCTATAACCATAAAGCTTCTGGGGACCTATTAATTATTTTGGAACCATCTTGGTTGACTGGGGGAGCAAGAGGTACTTCACACGGAACTGGATTCACCTATGACACTCACGTTCCTATCGTCTTTTTTGGATGGGGAGTAAAATCAGGAGAAAGTACACGATATGCTACAGTCACCGACATAGCTCCTACCCTTTCGATGCTATTGAATATCCGACTTCCAAATGGAGCAACCGGACAGCCGATCCATGAACTGTTTGATTAGAAAAACCAAAGCCTAAACAAAATCCCAGAATAGTACAATTCTGGGATTTTTTATTGGTAATTAATGAAAACAAAATCTGAAAAACTTTTTAAAAAATTCTTTTATCCTTAAATTCAATTCTTTCATATATAAATATGCGCCACTCACACTCAGACATATGGACGCATTTGGTTTTTAGTACCAAAGGTCACAAACCCTCAATAGATTCACTAAAAGTGGATATAATCAAACAAGGGCTTGGGGATTTCATCGCGTCTATTCCAGATCAACATGGCACTTTTTGTGTTCTCGTAGATCATTTTCACATGTTAATCAAGCTGCCAGAGAACCTTTCAGTCAATCAACTAGCAGAACAGATTCAAGAATTGATTTCGCAGCGTTTAAGACAAGAAGGGTTCGATCCAGATACTTTAGAATGGGATAGTGATTACCATGCGCACTCTGTTAGTTTGAATCGCCTTTCCATGGAAAAAAGTCTGATCGAAAGGCAAGACATTAAGCACAAGGAAATTTCTTTGAAAGAGGAATTGAAATTTTTGGGCTTATAAAAAAAAGGCTGGTCTATTAACCAGCCTTCAATTTTTATTCCGACCAACTCATCGGGTAGTTTTTATCAACAAACTCCAATGCATCCGTGGTTATTTGCAGTGGTTTAAAGGTATCTAACATTACTGCATATTCTTCTGTGGATTTAGCGCCAATCGATTTCTCAACTGTTCCTGGATGAGGTCCATGCGGTAAACCTCCCATGTGAATTGTAAATGAACCTCTGTCAATGCCTTTTCTACTCATAAACTCTCCTTCGGCATAATATAAGACCTCATCAGAATCGATATTTGAATGATTATATGGTGCCGGAATTGCTAATGGATGGTAATCAAACAATCTCGGCACGAAGGAACAAATCACAAAACCCCAAGCTTGGAATGTCTGGTGTACGGGTGGTGGCTGATGGATTCTACCTGTTATAGGTTCGAAATCATAAATAGACAATGCATAAGGATAGAGATACCCATCCCAACCTACGATATCCAATGGACTGTGATTGTATGAATAATGATGAAGCATTCCCTGCTTTTTGATTTGAACAAGGTAATCTCCCTTTTCCTTTTCGATGTGAAGCTCATGGGGTGGGCGTATATCTCTTTCGCAGTAAGGTGAATGTTCCAACAATTGTCCTACTTCATTTCTGTAGCGTTTGACTGTCTCAATGGGTCCGTGTGATTCGATCACCAAAAGACGCAATGGACCTTCCTCTTTAAATTCAAGCCTGTAAATGGTTGTTCGAGGAATCACGATGTAATCACCTTTTCTCAATTCAAGTTTTCCGAATTGAGAATACATTACTCCTTCACCATCATGAATATATAACAGCTCATCTCCGTCAGCGTTCTTGAAATAATAATCCATCTTACGCTTTTTGGGAGAGCATATTCCCATCATCACATCATTATTCATCATCAGCATCCTCCTGGCATCCAGGTAATCTTCACCTGTAAATTCAACTCCAGAAGTTTTTAGATGTGTTTGATTTAAACCATGTTGGTCAGCAACTTGCCATTTAAATGGCTTGGATTGACCTATGGATTTCACCTCATTTGGATTGTAAATGTGATATAAATTGGAATAGATTCCCGAAAAACCTTTAGAACTAACTAGCTCTTCCTTATACAAACTTCCATCCGGCTGTCTGAATTGAGTGTGTCTTTTTGGCGGAATAGATCCTAATCTGTAATAATATGCCATGACTATTTGGGTTTATGAGGGCAAGTTACAATTGAATAATCAAGCTTGAAACTACCAGATAAAAAAAGGTCAGCTGAATATACAACTGACCTTCACCAAATTGGTTATCTTTGATTAACTATTTTGAGAGTCTTCCTCAAAAATCATTTGTCTTAAATTCTCGATTTTTTCACCGGTCTTCTCTTGCAATAGCCCTAAAATCTCATCTTCCTGACCTTCTGTGAATTTTAAATCGTCGTCAGTAAGTTGGGCATATTTCTGCTTCAATTGACCTTTAACTTGATTCCAGTTTCCTTTAAGTTGCAATGACATAAAATAAATAGTTTTCGTTATAAAAAGATTACAATATATATAACGGAAAATATGTAAAATAGTTTCATACCTAAATAGTAAATGAAGAAACACATAATAAATCGACTTATCACATTAAACCTATTTTTCCTAATGTCCACTCAAGGTTTTAGCCAAAAATTACTTTGGAATGAAGAATTTAATTATGAAGGATTTCCTGCTGACATCAGCTGGTCTTATGATGTAGGAGACCATGGGTGGGGGAACAGAGAATTGCAATTTTACACCAAGGAGGAATTAAAAAACGCCAGAGTTGAAAATGGAAAATTGATCATTGAGGCACATAAAGATTCAGATTATCCCAAAGGTTATACCTCTGCCCGATTAGTGAGTAAGAAAAAGGCTAGCTGGCAATATGGGTATATTGAAGTAAGGGCCAAACTACCAGAAGGAAAAGGTACATGGCCGGCAATTTGGATGCTCGCAGATGAAAACCGCTACGGAGGCTGGCCAAAAAATGGAGAAATAGATATCATGGAACATGTAGGGTATGATCCGGGGGTTGTCCATGGGACAGTTCATACCGAATCCTTCAATCATGTCAAAGGCACTCAGAAGGGAGCTCAAAGGCAAGTTGACACATTCAATTCTGAATTCCATACATATGCAATTGATTGGAGTGAAGAAAAGATAGACTTCTTTATTGATGATCAGCTTTACTTCACCTTTGAAAACACCGGAGGTGGGCCTGAAGAATGGCCATTTTCTCAGCCTTTCCATATTATTTTGAATATTGCTGTTGGAGGAAATTGGGGAGGAAAAGAGGGCGTAGATGCAAACATTTGGCCACAAAGAATGGAAATCGACTACATTCGCGTCTATGAATACAAACCAACGCAAGAATAAGACTGCTTAATTACTTGGGAAAATCTCGAACTTTTCCTAAAATGACAAATATAAATCGTTAGTGATACTATCTCTATGCAAGATTACTCCCTGAAAAGACGGAAAATGAGAGCCCTCCTCATCATAAGTGTCTTATTATTATTGATATATGCAAAAAATCTAATTGAGAGAAGGTCATTTAGGGATATAAGTTCCACATTTACCGAAGTCTACAATGACCGCTTATTAGTGGAGGGATATATTTTTCAGATTTCTGAAGGTCTCTTCCAGATACAAAAGTTAATTGACCATTGTAATTTGGACTATGATTATTCCAAAGTAATCGATGAAATTGAGTCCAATGAAAAGGCTATTCTCCAAATAGTGGAAGATTTTGAAAACACTAAACTAACGACTCAGGAATCTGAGCTTTTGGGAGATTTCAAAAAAATCATTGTCAATGATCTTAGCATCAAAAGCTACGACTTGCTATATACAGACAGTGCAGGGGTGAATAGAAATCAGGTGAAGCTCTATGATCAAAAAATATCGCAAGCTAGGCGTGATTTGGATAACCTTAGTAAAATTCAAATGGTCGAAGGAGAAAAATTAATCAGTAAAGCCAAGGTGATGATTAATCGTTCTCAAATCTGGGCTCAGTTTGAAGTAGCATTACTTATCATCTTAATTGTGGTATTATTTCTTTTGGTTTTTCGGAAATCAGAAGAAACGAAAGGAATGATATAAAAAAAGCCTGCTTCGAAGCAGGCTTTTTTATTTTTACCCTATTGCGTAGGCCTTATCGCCTTTATTGTAATCTATGCAGCCATCGTATCTTCCTGGCACTTCTACATAATTCAAGGCCTGAGTAGCTCCTATTTCAGATGAGAAGTAACCCAAAACCGTCAAATCCCGAAGCATATTGATCACTTGAGGCTCTTTATTTTCTGAGGTTTTGTATTGCTCATATAAACCATTAAGGTAAGCCAGTCTGTCCTCTGCTGGAGCGCCTACAAAATCCGTCCCTTTTTCAGATTTAAACTCTTTGCGAATCATATTCAATCCGTCCACAAAGGCTTTTTGTTGGTCAGCATTATATGTATCCTTAACCATCATGACGATAAAGGAACCAATGCCAACTGCTTTGGCACCAGGGGTATCTGTCTCAGGAATAATTGTATCTCCCAATTCATCTAGGAATGTAATGTCGTCAGGACCGAAATTCAAGCCTTCAATTTGCTTATCAGGAGAACATCCAGTTAAGATGGCTGTTGCACCAACCATAGTCCCTCCCATCATCAATACGACGCTCTTCAACGCGTCTCTTCTATTCATAGTCATGTCTTTTTCTTTTAGAATTAGAGATTACGCTTTTTCAACTCTTCCACTGCAAAAGCAGCAGCCCTAGCCGTCATAGCCATATAAGTAAGTGAAGGGTTTTGTGCGGCAGCAGAAGTCATCGCAGCACCATCAGTCACGAATACATTTTTCGCATCCCACACTTGGTTGTTCCCATTTAAAACAGAGGATTTTGGATCTCTACCCATCCTTGCTGTTCCCATTTCGTGGATACCTTGTCCAAAAGTATAGCCTGAATCATAGGTTTGAACATCTTTAAAACCTGCTACTTCCAACATTTCAGCCGCATCCGCCATCATATCTTTTCGCATGTTTTTCTCATTCTCTTTGATCTCGGCATTCATCACCAATGCCTCCATGCCCCATTTATCTTTCACAGAATCACTCAATCGGATATGATTATCATGATAAGGAAGGATTTCTCCGAAAGCGGTGAACCCAATACTCCACGGTCCTGGTTCTGTCAAAGCTTCTTTCATAGGTGCCCCAAAGTTTAATTCAGCTACATCTCTATTCCATCCACTTCTACTTGCACCTCCTTGGTATCCGAAACCTCTCAGGTAATCTCTTTTTTCTCCATTTAGGTTTCTAAATCTTGGGATATAAAGCCCAGTAGGTCTTCGACCAAAATAATATTTATCCTCATATCCATCGATCGTACCTCTGGCACCCAAACGGAAATGGTGATCCATTACATTGTGACCTAGTTCTCCTGAACTGGAACCTAATCCGCCCGGCCAAATATCGGTAGCAGTTCTCATCAAAATTGCCGTTGAGTTGAAAGCTGAAGCACATAGGAAGATGATTTTTGCATCATACTCCACTGTTTGATTTGTTTCAGCATCTAGCACTTCTACTCCAGTGGCCTTCTGTGTGTCTTTATCATAAATCAATCTTCTGACAATAGACCATGGTCTTAGAGTCAAATTACCGGTAGCTACTGCTGCTGGCAAAGTAGAGGCCTGAGTACTGAAATATCCTCCAAAAGGACATCCTAAAGAGCACTTATTTCTATATTGACAGCCTACTCTTCCCGGTAATGGCTGGGTGATATTCGCCGGACGGCCCATGATCCAATGTCTAGCTCCCTTGTAATGAGCCTTGATTCTTTCTGCTGCATCCTTTTCGACACAGTTCATAGGCATAGGAGGCATAAACTCACCATCAGGGAGAATATCTAACCCATCCTTATTTCCGGAAATACCTGCGAATTTTTCTACATAAGAATACCATGGAGCTAAATCCTTATATCTGATTGGCCAATCCACAGCGATTCCTTCTTTAGCATTTGCCTCAAAATCAACATCTGCCAATCTATAAGACTGTCTACCCCACAATAGAGAACGCCCACCTACTTGATATCCTCTGAACCAGGTAAAAGGCTTTTCTTCTACATAGGGAGAGTCACTTTCGTGAGCCCACCAGTCTAGATTTAATTCATTTAAAACATAATCCCTTCTTAGATTGGGATGATTCTCCAACATTTCTTGGGTTCTACGTCCTCTATGGGGAACTTCCCAAGGGGGAAGTGTGGCAGTCTTATAGTCCTTTACGTGCTCTACGTTAGGTCCCCTCTCCAGGAGCAATACTTTCAGCCCCTTCTCCGTCAGCTCTTTAGCAGCCCATCCGCCACTAATCCCTGACCCAACTACGATTGCATCATACGATTGATTTGCCATAAATATGGTTTTTTGGTTTATTAATTTTATACATCACAGACCTGAACCGCCTGGCCAAGCGCAGCAAGTTTATCTTCTGATTTTGGGATAAATTCATGTGAAACAAAGCCTTTATAGCCTGTTTCCACGATAGCCTTCATAATTGCCGGATAATAAATCTCCTGATTTTCATCCAACTCATTTCTTCCTGGATTTCCGGCTGTATGATAATGACCAAAGTATTGGTGGTTATTGCGAATGGTCCTTATGACATCTCCTTCATCTATCTGCATATGATAGATATCATAGAGCAATTTAAAGTTCTCGCTATCCAATCTTTTGCAAAGCTCAACTCCCCAAGGAGATTTATCACACATATAATCTTTGTGGTCCACTTTGCTATTCAATAATTCCATCTGAATGATTACCCCATGCTTTTCGGCTTCTGCCAAAACCTTTTTTAAGCCAGTGACACAATTTTCCAATCCAGTCTCATCATCCATACCTCTTCTATTTCCCGAAAAGGCAATTAGGTTTTTGAACCCATACTTAGCTACAATTGGAATGATCTCTAAATAATTTTTCACCAATTGATCGTGAAACTTAGGATCGTTCCAGCCATCAGCAATGCTTATTTCTGCCCCATTACACATGGAGCATTCCAAGTCGTATTTTTTAAGGGTATCCCAAGTAGATGGTCCAATGATATCTATTCCTTTAATGCCTAAGCTTTTTGCTCCAACACAAAGCTCTTCCAGAGTCAACGGCCTCATAGACCAAAGACAAACACCATGGTTGATATTTCCTTTCAGAGGGAGATTTTTCTTTTCATTTAATTCGAAGGAACTGAGAGTGCCCAATGCAGCACCTCCCAACAAAACTTTCTTAAAGCTTTCCCTTCTTCCGGGATTAATAGGTTTGGACATTAGAGGTTATTTTGAGGTTTAATTTTTTCATCCTTAAAAAGGAACATGAAAAATAGTAAAACCAGAACTGAAATACCAGAAGGAATTAACCAAATAGACTTCCAGTCATGATTTCCTTCTGATAAAAGGTAAAAATCGGATATGATGCCTGCGGCCCAAAAGCCAATCAGCATTCCAACTCCATAAGTAGCTAAGGTAATCAACCCCTGAGCAGAAGATTTGAATTTTTCCCCTGCATGAGCATCGGTGTAAATCTGTCCACTGACAAAAAAGAAGTCATAACAAACACCATGAAGAGCTATTCCCACCAAAAGCATCCAAACGCCCTCATCCGCATTTCCAAAAGCAAAGAAAACATACCTCAATGCCCAGGCTAACATAGCTACAATTAATGTCTTTTTAATTCCGAATCTAGAGAAGAAAATGGGAAGGGCTAGCATGAATAAGACCTCGGAAATCTGACCTATTGTCATTTTTCCAGTTGAGTTTTCTACTCCTATTTCTGTTAGAAAAGGACTGGCATTTTGATAATAAAATGCCAATGGGATACAAATTAAGATGGAGGAAAGAAAGAATATGGCAAAATTTCTATCCTTCAGTAAGGATAATGCATCCAATCCTAAAACTTCCGAAAGTTTGAAATCTCCCTCTGTTTTTGCTTTGGGAGGAGTATGAGGGAGTGTAAAACTGAAAATCCCCAAAATCAGCGAAACTATTGCCGCCATCAACCAGGTATTTTTCAGTAAACCATCAACCAATCCGGCCTGACTATCCCAGGCGAAAGCAGAAATTAATATGCCTGCAGCTATCCATCCAATAGTCCCCCAAACGCGGATCACGGAAAATTCTTTAGCCGGATTCAGCATTTGGTTGAATGAAATGGAATTGACCAAAGCCAGAGTAGGCATGAATAAAATCATGTAGGCTAATAGAATTGGAAAAAACTCGCTAAAATCTTGGCTTTGGTATAGGAAATACATCAGGACAGCACCTATCAAATGAATAACTCCCAAAATTCTCTGCGCATGGAAATACCTGTCAGCTATCAGCCCCACCACAAAAGGGGCAATGATGGCCCCAAAGGATTGAGTGGAAAATGCCAAAGAAATCTCCTGATCTCTAGCGCCTAGATTCGCTCCTAAAAATGTCCCCATTGTAACATACCAAGACCCCCAGACAAAAAACTCGAGAAACATCATCAAGGACAATCGAACTTTAATCAAAGCTGCCATATACTGGGGGATTTAGATGGAAATTGGGAGGATTGTTTAGAATTTGGGCTTTTTACCGTATTTTAAGCAAGTCCTTTGACTTTGTGAAATAAGGCGATTAAAAGTTTTGGCAAAGCCACTCATAACTTGATGCAACTACTGATCAATTAATCCTCTAATTCGGTCTAAGATGTGAGGATTTTTTGCACTAGAATCAATTATTTCAAGAAAAATAACCTGAAAACCTACACCTGACCTATGTCAACTAACAAGAAACTCAAGATCGGATTAATCGGAGGCGGACCCGGCTCTTTCATTGGAGCAATCCACCTAAATGGCGCTCTGATGGATGGTCTTTTTGAATTAGCCGCTGGAGCTTTTTCTTCCAATCCGGAGAAATCCCAGCAAAGAGGTGAAGAACTGATGCTAGATTCTAGCAGAGTTTATGGAAGCTATGATGAAATGATCGAAAAGGAATTACAGCTTCCTGAAGAGAAAAGAATCGATGTGATCGTCATTGTCACTCCTAATAATGTACACTTTGACCCATGTGTGAAAGCCATTAAAGCAGGCTTTCATGTTGTATTGGACAAACCTCTCACGCTGAATTACCAAGAAGCAAAAGAGTTATATCATGTGGTAAAATCCAGCAGCAAAAGATTCCTCTTAACGCATACCTATTCGGGATATCCTATGATTAAGCAGGCAAAGCAAATGATAGAAGAGGGTAAAATCGGCAAAGTCTGGAAAGTATATGTGGAATATCCTCAGGGATGGCTCTACAAACTACTGGAAACTGAAGATAACAAGCAGGCAGAATGGAGAACAGACCCTAAAAGAAATGGTTTGGCAGGCTGCATGGGAGATATTGGAACCCATGCTTTCCACTTAGCAGAGTATGTATCAGGCTTGAAAATGGAAAAGCTATGTGCAGATCTGTATATCAAAGTAAAAGGAAGACCTATTGATGATGACGGCGTGGTACTCATGCGTTTTGATAATGGAGCCTCAGGAGTCTTGATGGCCTCACAAACAGATACTGGTTTAGAAAATAATCTTAAAATCCGTGTATTTGGAGACAAAGGAGGGATAGAATGGCAGCAAGAGGATAATAATAGCCTGATTGTAAGATACCCTAATCAACCAGCTCAGATTTTCCGAGCAGGGACTGGGTATTTGGGTTCATTGGCTCAGGAAAACACCAGAACTCCTGCAGGACACCCTGAGGGCTATGTAGAGGCATTTGCAAATTTGTACAGGAATTTCGCAAGATGTATCTACGCTGAAAGAGCAGGACAAACTCCTAAAGCAGAATGGGAAGATTATCCAGGAATTGAAGATGGAATCCGAGGAATGGCATTCATTGACCATGTATTGGCAAGCACCCAATCAGAAATTAAATGGACTCCATTTATAGTAGAAAAGTAAACTCATAACCTAAAAAACCTTTATAAAAATGAAAACGATCAAAGGACCTGCAATTTTTCTTGCACAGTTTGCTGATGACAAAGCTCCTTTTAATAACCTCAAAAATATCTGTCATTACATGGCAGATCTGGGATATAAAGGTGTTCAGATTCCATCATGGGACGCTCGAATGATAGACCTTCAAAAGGCAGCTGAAAGTAAAACTTATGCAGATGAAGTTGCCGGCACGGTAGAAGAAGCCGGCTTAGTAATCACCGAGCTTTCTACCCATCTTCAAGGACAGCTTGTAGCTGTTCATCCAGCTTACAATGAATTATTCGATGGCTTTGCTCCTGCCAATCTCAAAGGAGATCTTAAAGGAAAAACTGAATGGGCTACCCAGCAGTTAAAATATGCTGCTAAGGCCTCTCACAACCTTGGATTGACAGCGCATGCCACCTTCTCTGGTGCATTGATGTGGCACACTGTTTACCCTTGGCCTCAAAGACCTGCGGGACTAGTAGACACCGGGTTCACGGAACTTGCAAAAAGATGGACTCCTATCCTGGATGAATTTGACAAATATGGAGTGGATGTCTGTTATGAATTGCACCCAGGAGAGGATTTGCATGATGGAATTACTTTTGAAATGTTTTTGGAAAAAGTCAATAACCACAAGAGAGCAAATATCCTTTATGATCCAAGCCATTTTGTATTACAGTGCTTGGACTATTTACAGTTTATTGATTTCTATCATGATAGAATCAAAATGTTTCACGTAAAAGATGCCGAATTTAACCCTACCGGAAAACAAGGTGTCTACGGAGGTTTCCAAGGATGGGTAGAAAGAGCTGGAAGATTCAGATCTTTAGGTGATGGACAGGTTGATTTTGGCGGAATTTTTAGCAAACTTTCGCAATACGATTTTGATGGATGGGCAGTATTAGAATGGGAATGTGCAATCAAGCATCCTGAGCAAGGTGCAGCTGAAGGTGCTCCATTTATTGATGCTCATATTATTCGAGTTACAGAGAAGGCTTTTGATGATTTTGCCGGCACTGGAGCAGATGAATCCTTCAACAAAAAGATTTTAGGAATTTAGAAAACCATATTTAATCAATTTAACATGAAAATTACAAAACCATTAAGCCTTGGAATGTTGGCATTGGCAGGATTAGCCTTTGCTTGTGGAGGGGGAGAAAAATCCTCTGAGAGCGCGGCCACTGAAACAGCTGCTGCACCAGAGCCAGCGAAAGAGATCAGTTTAGAAGAAAAATACCAAGATGATCCTATATACATCAAAGGCTTGGAGAAAATTAAGGCTTCCGACTGTCAGTCTTGCCACATGGTAGAAAGAAAAATTGTAGGGCCATCTTACGCAGATGTAGCGGCAAAATATGAAAGCACCGAAGAAAATGTAGCTATGCTTGCTCAGAAAGTCATCAATGGTGGTGTTGGAAATTGGGGAGAGGTACCAATGCCAGCGCATCCAGGATTGAGTGAGGAAGATGCCAAGGATATGGTGAGATATGTTTTGCTTTTGAAAAAATAAGAAAATGAAGAAAAGTTATTGGATAATGACTTTGGCAGCCGGTCTAATGATCGGCTGTTCTGGTCAAAAAACAGAAGAAACCGAAAATACAGAAGTTGTAGCTGAGGCACCTGCTGAAGAGTGGATCAGTCTATTTGACGGACAAACCTTCAGTGGCTGGCATAAGTATGGTGGCGGTGAAGTAGGAAAAGCCTGGAAAGTAGCAGATGGAACTCTTTATTTGGACGCTGCTAATAAAGACGGATGGCAAACAGGAGACGGGGGAGATATCGTTACTGACGAGGAATTTGAGAATTTTCACCTGAAATACGAATGGAAGATTGCTCCAAATGGAAATAGCGGGGTCATTTTCTTCGTGCATGAATCTCCAGAATACGACTACTGCTGGCAGACAGGCCCTGAGATGCAGGTTTTGGATAATGAAGGCCATCCTGACGCAAAGATCATCAGCCATAGAGCAGGCGACCTTTATGACTTAATAGTGAGTAAGGAAGAAACGGTAAAACCAGCTGGAGAATGGAATCAAGCTGAAATTATTGCTGATAACGGAAATCTTACTTTGGTTCTAAATGGAGTGAATGTGGTAGAAACAACTATGTGGACTCCTGAATGGGAAGCCTTGATTGCAGACAGCAAGTTTAAAGACATGCCTGGCTTCGGCAAGTATAAAAAAGGCAGAATAGCTCTTCAAGATCACGGTGATGTGGTTCATTATCGAAATATCATGCTGAAAAAGCTCTAAGTAATAAGAGGCTGTCTCAAAAGCGCAATATGTCACATTGAGCGAAGTCGAAATCTAGGCCACAACGATAGAAATGGCCTTCGACTCCGCTCAGGCTGACACTAGAGCTATTTATGAGACAGCCTCTTAATTTTTTATAATCTGGTCGTATGTTCTTTTTTGATGTAAGCTATTTTGTCTTTCCACTCAATTTCATACCAGATATCCTTACTGGACTTGATTTTAATCCGGTGACCGGGTTCAACTTGATCCACTAATTCTCCACCAGCAGTAGGCTTAGACACGATGAATGTAGGGCTATGGGTAATTAAGCCAGTTGAAGGGCCTTTCAAGAAATTATTAACAAGAAATATGGAGCAAATCAACAAAACTGTAGGCCAATAAGAAGTAGATTTCTCTTCTTTTCGTCCGGTCCACCAGGTAGTAATCATAGAGAAAACCAAGAATAAGGAAAGAAGCCCCACAATAATCTCCTTGTAATCCACCAGAAATAAGAGGAAACGCCCCCCATCACTTACTTCATAACCATATAAAGTAGTTTGACCGGTCAGACTCTTGATTTTAGAAATAGTCTGTGAATTTGGGCTTTGATCGTAATACTTACTCAAGTAGAGTGTAGCCTGCTCTTTATCTCCCATACCTTCTGCAATGAAGGCCATTTTCAGAAGCATTGAAGGAGAATAAAGCCCAGATTGATAGTTTGGAACATAAATTTCCATGGCTTCCTTGTAACTTCGAAGTTCAAACAAAGAATCTGCTTTTTGAAGGTCATTTACATCAGCCTGACAATGAATACTTTGCAAGAGTATTGTGAAAAATAATAAAAGTTTTGCGAGAAAGATTGATTTTGAGTTTGGCATTTATAAATCAGAGTCATAAATTTGCAGTCCAATTACGGCAATGATCTAACAAAAAGCAAGGTTAGGTAGTCGATTTGAAAAGATAAAAACAGAGAAAAAAGCGTTAAAAAACGTCAAATCTCACTAATGATTCCGTAGCTCAGCTGGTAGAGCATAACACTTTTAATGTTAGGGTCCTGGGTTCGAGCCCCAGCGGGATCACAAAAAATTGATTCTCATGTAGGGCGAGAAGTTTATTCCGATGAGCGAAGCGAAATCGGAAAGCCCCAGCGGAATAACAAAAATTTAACTTGCAAGAAGTTAAAAAGAAAGTTTTTCAAGGATTTACTTGAGAGTTTGTGGAGAAGCGAAATAATTCTAATTTCGCAACTTCAATTTGAAAGGATAGAGTTATTAAAGTCTTCGGGGTGTAGCGTAGCCCGGTATCGCGCCACATTTGGGATGTGGAGGTCGTAGGTTCGAATCCTGCCACCCCGACTTATTTATCCAGGTCCTGTAGCTCAACTGGATAGAGCAACTGCCTTCTAAGCAGTAGGTTTCAGGTTCGAGTCCTGACAGGATCACTTTATCGCAAGCGGAATTACGTTCCGCTTTTTCTTTGATTCCGTAGCTCAGCTGGTAGAGCATAACACTTTTAATGTTAGGGTCCTGGGTTCGAGCCCCAGCGGGATCACAAAAGCAGGCTAGAAATGGTCTGCTTTTTTGTTTTATAAATCATTCCATAAAGCTTGATAGGGCGAGAAGTTTATCCCGATGAACGAAGTGATATCGGGAAGCCCCAGCGGGATCACAAAAGCAGGCTAGAAATGGTCTGCTTTTTTGTTTTATAAATCATTCCATAAAGCTTGATAGGGCGAGAAGTTTATCCCGATGAACGAAGTGATATCGCCCCGAAAATATCGGGGCCAGCGGGATCACAAAAGCATGCTAGAAATAGTCTGCTTTTTTGTTTTATAAATCATTCCACAAAGCTTGATAGGGCGAGAAGTTTATCCTGGGAGAAAGGAGTAATTCAACTTGGAAAGATGGCTTTATATGATTCAAAAAAGAGGCTATCTCAAAAGTGCAAACTGTAACATTGAGCGTCCCGAAAATTGTACGGGATCGAAATGTTGGCCACATCGATAGAAATGGCCTTCGACTCCCTGCCTGACGTCAGGCAGGCGCTCAGGCTGACACTAGAGCTAATTCTGAGACAGCCTCTTTATATATTGATTCTGCCAAAATCACAGTCAAATATCTACCTAAAAATTCAATGGATCCAGATGCTTGAAGTGACCATTTTGCTTGATTTTTTCTCTCGCTTGTTCTACAGCCTTGATAACAGGTATCATTCTTTTAAAATGACTGATCATATAACGCATCCTATCTTCTTCATTGGTCAACTGAAGTAATTCCAATTCTTCTTCCAACTTTAAACCGACTTTATGGGCATAAGTAAAGGATGTGACTTCTTTTTCATTGATTTCATGAGGATAGTTCAAGAGGTATAAAATCTCCTTGAGATAAAAGAGAAACTCAAAATTCAGAGCATCTGTCACCACCGGATTATTGGGCAAAAACTCAACCTCTCCTCCAGCATAGAGCTTTCCTTCCATGGGATTGTCAAAATTCAGGATTTTAAAAGCCCTCAGGCCTTTGGTCATAATATCCAACCTTCCATCTTCATATCGTTGATATATTCGCTCCAGCTTCACCTCAGTGCCAAACCCGGTCAATTTATCGAAGAAGGAACAAACGCCGAAAGTGATTTCTTCCTTTTCCACGTCATTCAATAGCTACCTATATCTAGGCTCAAAAATATGGAGATTCAATTTCTCCTCTGGGAAAGCTACTAGTTTAAGTGGAAATAAAGGAAGGTACATCTTTTTGAATTTTAGATGGTAACCATATATACGGGGATTTAGTTATTTCGGCTTCATCAAAAAAAAGCCCCGAATTTTTCGGGGCCTTGAGGTTTATTTCTTTACAATGAAAGTCAGGAGGTCAACTACCTTGTTGGAATAGCCCCACTCATTATCATACCAAGAAACCACTTTTACAAAAGTATCTGAAAGCTGAATTCCAGCCTCAGCATCAAAAATGGAAGTTCTTGGATCTCCAATGAAGTCATTAGAAACTACTGCATCCTCAGTATATCCTAAAACACCTTTCATGGTAGTTTCGGAAACCTCTTTCATTTTAGCACAAATTTCCGCGTACTTGGCAGGCTTCTTCAATCGTACAGTCAAGTCAACTACAGATACATCCGGAGTAGGAACTCTAAATGCCATACCTGTCAACTTACCATTCAATTCAGGAATTACTTTACCAACAGCTTTAGCAGCTCCTGTAGAAGATGGGATGATGTTTTGACCAGCTCCTCTTCCGCCTCTCCAATCCTTAGCGGATGGACCATCTACCGTTTTTTGAGTAGCAGTAGTAGCGTGCACAGTTGTCATTAATCCTTCTTCAATTCCCCAGTTATCATTCAATACTTTGGCAATTGGAGCAAGACAGTTTGTAGTACAAGATGCATTGGATACAAACACCATATCATCTGTGTAGCTATCTTCATTGACACCCATTACAAACATTGGGGTATCATCTTTAGAAGGGGCTGACATGATCACCTTTTTAGCTCCTGCGTCGATGTGACCCTGAGCAGTCTCTTTTGTCAAGAATATACCTGTAGACTCAATTACATAATCTGCACCGATTTCACCCCACTTAAGGTTAGCAGGACTCTTTTCGGAGGTCACACGGATAGCGTTTCCATTTACGATCAACTGACCGTCTTTTACTTCCACAGTACCTTTAAATCTGCCATGGGTAGAATCGTATTTTAACATGTAAGCCATGTAGTCCACGTCGATCAAATCGTTGATTCCCACAACTTGAATATCATCTCTTTCTTGTGCCACTCTAAAGGCAAGACGACCGATTCTTCCGAATCCGTTAATTCCTACTTTAATTTTGCTCATAATTATTTTGATTATTGTATAGGTTTGATTCCTAAATCTTCCCGGAACCAGCCACTTTTGGCTAAAAAACTTCTGGGTTGGCTAAGTTATTACAATTTTTCGGCTAGCCCAAACGCAATATTCAGCAAGATATGGATGATTTTAAATTCCCTGTTTTCAAACGATTTCGAAAAATGAAAATTCAAATTCTTTTAAAGATTAGTTTTTTAAGTGAGCTTTTGAGTACTTTAAAACTGATCAAGAAAAAATCAAATGTTTGTAAATGCCATCAATGAAGTTGCGGGCTACACCCGGGCTATACACTCCATTTCCAGAAATTTCGGAGGCACTCAGGTTAATCGTGGATCTGCCACCCTGTTTTTTGTCAATTCAGAAGGCTGGGCACTTACCTGTAAGCATGTTGCTCAATGGCTTTCCCAAGCTGATCAGATAAACAGAAACTATACCTCCTTTCTTCAGCAGAGCCAAGGAATGAGTGGAAAGCAACAAAACAAGCTAGCTCAAAACTTGGGACTTGGTCCTGATAAAGCTTCAGAAATGAGAATCACTTTTGTGGACTGTGTGGATTCCATGAATAACCTGAAGTTTATTCTTCATCCAGACTATGATTTGGCTTTGATCAAATTTGAGGGAGTCGGCAACCTATTAGTAAAAAACTTCCCTTATTTCATGGAAGATGAGAGCGCTGTTCAGCAGGGTGCCATACTCTGTCGTCTGGGCTTTCCATTTCCGGAATTTTCAAATTTCAAATTTGATGCACAATCCCAGACTTTGGTTTGGACCAATGAAGGAAATGCAAGATCTCCCCGATTCCCAATAGAAGGCATGATTACCCGGTTTTTGGGAGATAATAAAGGGCAAGTTTATGGAATAGAAATGAGCACACCTGGCCTAAGAGGTCAAAGCGGCGGTCCTTTATTTGATTCAGATGGAAGGGTCATAGGAATGCAATCCCGAACGAAGCATTTGCACCTGGGTTTTGATATCGAGGATAAGGAAGTAGTAGCTCATGGCAAAACCAAAAAAATCAATGATTACGCTTTTATTCACCTAGGTGAATGTATTCATGTAAAAGTAATCAAGGAGTTTTTAAGCAAGAATCAGGTCTCTTTTCAGACAAAATAAAAAACGGACCCTTTATCACCCCTGAAAAAGATCCGTTCCTGAAAAGTTGCTTAACGCCTTTAAATATCAAACAATAATCAAGTTTAGTTGAAAAATTAATTTTGATTCATTTTGATAGATAAGTGTGATGCTTTTATAAATAAGTGTGGCTTTATCAAGTTAATTGTCTTGCCATACATTCAATAGCCGCTTTTGCCTTTTGGATAGCATGTTTTACTAAATCAGCTTTTACCATTCCATTTCCGATTTGATTTTCTTCTTCAAGCCATCGTTCCGGGTCCTTTTTCCCTTTTGATTGATTAATGCTTCGGGTAGTTACAGCAATGTTTTCAGGAAGATTGACGATTTGGGCTATTTGCATATCATCCAAGCTGTCCTTGTACCGGGAATGGATCAATTCTGAAGGATAGATATGATCGTAGTCATACGCATCACCCCCCCAGAGTTCCTGCCCTGTGTAGCTGTCAATATAAAATGCTCTACCGTTTCCTTTTTTGACGGCCTGAGCATGAAGCTCGGCCTTCACTTTTTCAAAAGCTTTATTAATTTCTCCTCGATGATAGGGTCTGGACATGATAAAGTAGATTATAAAGTTGGTGCGTGATTTCCTTTGTTGGATCCTTTGGGATGCCGATAGCAGGGAAGTGAAGTTAAAACAGCTAAACTGCGATTGTTTGTACCACAATATTTACAATCATAAACAGCCTTTTCTGAACCTTCATAAAGCTTATGTTTTCCTTTATTTGGCCCCAAAGGATGCCTAAAACAAGGTGAGCTTGTCAGGTTAACAATGGAATTGAATTTAGTACCGCAATATTCGCAGAGGTGGGTGTTCATCGAAATTAAAAATATATTTCAACTTCAAGTTCTTTGGACACACTTTTCTCATTTCGTGAATTGAATGATGCATTTACCCCAATTTTTTTTGCAAAGAGACTTAAACTAGCACCTACTTCTAAGGATTTATTTATTTCCTTAGATACATTGACTTTCATCTTTTCACTTATCAATAAATTATTATGGATAGGATTTCTTTTTTCAATCAAAGACCAAATAATTTTATCTTTAGACAACCCAGATTTCAAGGCAAAGTCACAAGCTTTTTCATATTGTGGAATATTACCAGTATATTCATTTTCCAATTCGTACATACTAAACATTAGCACATTATTATTATTACTTGATTTGATATGTCCACTTCCCGCAGGAAGACTTCCACCAATACCCCAATCTGTTTGATCAATTAATTTTTCTTTATTAATAAGCGTTGTCTTGAAACGCTTTGCGCCTAAAATAGCACTTAATTGCGATAGATTATTAAGTTTTTTTAATTCAAAATCATCTTGATTATGATTTGGTAATACATAAATGTCATCAATAAACGGATGTTGAATATAGACCTGATTAATCTTTTCGCCTTCTTCGAACTTAACAGGTAGTAACTCTGCCTCATTTATTGAGATAATTTCATACTCACTATTTTTCAAATAGCTCTTTTCCCATTTAGCCGACATAGCTTGGATTTCATTTAAAATAAGATAGGCCTTCGGTAAAATTATACTTGATTTCATAAATAAATGTTTAAGTATTTTTAAGAATAATAAAACTTAGTAACGCTGCTGAAAAAACGTATATAAATATTTGAAAATAATGGTAATTTATTAGTGAGTTCTTAATAAAAACTATACTTTTCTGATTATACGACTTCCCAATCTGACTTAGACAGGACTCTAAATAAGATTCTAAATATTTGGGTTTCCCAGTATAAAAGCAGGTGAAATTGGCTATTCTACCGCTACTATCTCTTTCATTTAATTGTCCTTTTATAAGGACACCTTTTGGGATTTTTTTAATGACCTCTGAGAAAATTTCTTTACTTTTAGAAATTGTAAAATCATATTTCCCTCTTAGAAGTTTACGGCCTGAAACTATTTTTATAATTTCACTCTTTTCTAAAACTCTATTGGAATCCACAAACAAAAAGTCAATTTGGCCCCATTTATCTGCCTGAATGAATAAAGTATTTTTCATTTAAACAACATACTTTTCAGATTGGAAATTTCTTTACTGCTTGTCAAATTGACTAATTCAATTTCTCTAATTTTATCTATTTCAAATTCTGGTAATAAAATATTTATAATATTTTCTGTATCTTTTCTCCTAGAATTCTCTGAATCTTGCTGATTATGCAGCTTATCAACATGCGATCCTATTAATATTACTCTTTTATTATTATTATGCCTGAAAACAAAATCAATAAAGGCCTTTGTTGTTAAACAATATTTCTCGTCTATCTGGAAAAGATAACAATTAAAAATAAAGAATATAAAATCAGATTTTATAATTAAATTTTCACAATAAGCCATTATAGAACTCTCGCTACCTGGGATATCTTCAGTTGATAATAATTTTATTCTTTTATTATCTTGTTCTATTATTTTTTCTTTAATTTTTTCACCAGTAAGCGATGTTGGGTCGGGATTTTTCAAGATCTTCCCCTCCGTCAAATAATGAAAAAGTGTAGTTTTCCCACTGGATGAAGGACCTAGAATAGCAAGTCTAATTTCTTTTATAGGTGATCCTTCTGATTTTTTTGATTCTTCATTCCCCCAAAAACCAAAGCCTTCTTTTTTCAACAAGAAGAATCCTGTGGATCCCGCTAATAAAACAGTCAATAATAATGGCAACATATTTTTTTATTAAATAAAATAAATTACCACCTAACGTTTAATGTTAATTTATATTTGTTCAAAAACCATATATAACCGTCACCTTTTCACCCACAAAAAATAATCACCCTAACTTCAGTGCCTTTTTTACCGGATACAAACTCTACACTTTGTTCGGTATAGCCGGGTAATAAACTGAGCTTCTCCCGAATCATCTCCATGCCCTTGGATTGATGGGAAGATCCTTTTTTTGCCTTGATACCTTCTCCATTATCCTTTACTGTGCAAAGAATTTGGTTCCTGGATAAGATCTCATACCTAACCAATAGCTCTGGATTGGGATGGTCTACTGAAAAAGCATGGTTGAACACATTCTCCACCAATGGCTGAATAATCATTGGCGGAATTTTCAAATCTTGCTTTCGCTCTAATGCATCTCCCTCTATGGACCATTTCACCCGATTTTCCATACGGATATTCTCTACCTCTATATATTGTTTGAGATAGTTGATTTCATCCTCCAAAGTGATAAGAGCCTGACTGCTTTGATCTAAAGTACTTCGAATCAGCTTACTGAACTTACCCAAATAAGACAAGGCCTGCTTGGTTTCTTTTTTGAGAATGTAGTACTGGATACTATTGATGGCATTAAAAATAAAATGTGGATTCATTTGAGATTGTAAAGCCTCCAGCTTGATTTCCACAATGCGTTGCTTTAGCGATGATTCACTTCTAATTTGATTTAGCCTAACTTTATAAATCATAAAAAATATCCCGGAAAGTAAGACAGCCATCAAAAGGAAAAACCACCATTGCAAATAGTAAGGCCTGGCAATATCAAATCTCAATAATTGATTTGAAGTGATTTTACCCGAAAACAAATCCTGCACCTCCACCTCCAATTGGTAACTCCCGGCAGGCAAATAAGGCAATTCGATCAATGCATCCTCGCTGAATTCTGTCCATTCAGCTCCAGGCTTGATTCGATAATGATAGCGCAATCTTCCATTACTTAAGTTAGCTTTTGGCTGAAATCTGATGCTTAAAGAATTTTCCTCTGCGCCAAGGTTCAACCTGCTATTCTGATAAGCGAACCATCGAAAATTTTCCTGATCGACGGCCTTTCCATTTATTTTGAGATCCGTTATTACCAACTCAATAGGCGGGTATTCTTTTGCAATCAATTCAGGTAAATTGATGACGTAATATCCTTCGTCTAGTCCTACATAAAGCTTATCCTCAATTCTTTTTGCAGTTTTGAAAATCCTATTGAAAACCCCTTTTTCCTCGGACCAAAATCTAAGCTCACCCTCCTCCAGAATATGAAGTCCCAACTCAGTACCTATAAAAATCACCCCTTTATATTCCTCTATGAATAAAATGGAACTACCCAACAAATCCTCTTTAGGCCATTTTTTAAGAATCTCAAACTTGGGATGAACTCGGGCCTGATATAAGTCGCCAAACTCCGTCCCCAAAAGCAAAATCCCATTACCTAAGGAGTGCATAGTCTTAAACTTTGACTCCTTCCACAGGCCCTCATTTTTATAGGAGAAAAAGGTCTGACCATCCCAATGGTACAAACCATGAAAAACTGAAGCCAGATAAGTCCTTTGGTCCCCCTTGACTACCTTTGCGATCTGCAATGGAGTATTGGAAAGCTCGGGTTCAAAATAGGTGTATTCAAAATTTCCAGGATTGGAATAGATTCTTACACCAGCATATGGGTTGGTTTCCAAAAGCAGCCCATCCGGAGTGAAGCCTATACTATATGCATGTACCGGTAGATAAGTCCGAATTCGCCCTTCCAAACTCATTTCGAAAATTCCCACATTGGTATTTACCCACCAGGATTCCCCTTCTTTATGCAATTCGTAATACTCAATTTCCTCAGCTGGAATAGCCGGATCTAATTCAAAAAATCCATCCAAATGTTTAGGTATTTTATGGGGAAACTTTCGATAGAATTCGGATTGTACTTTTTTGAAATCCTTTGAATAAACCTCGGCAAAACTTCCTTCCTTTTTTTGAATTTGGAGTCCGTCTTGACTTAAAATTGCCAATATATCGCCATCCCCAGCTATTCCTTTTACTTCCCTCTCTTCAAAGCTATTATAGGTAATCACATCATCCAGCCTGATTTGATAAAGGCCTTTGTCCTGAGATCCTAGATAAAGCATTTTCCTTTTTTGATCGACCGCACCAGCAAGGATGAATTTGGAATCTACACCCAACCATTCTCCCACATCTTTAATTTGCCCTTTATCAAGGAGAAAAACACCTCCATCCTTTGAAAACAAACTGGCCGCAATCAAATAGTCTTCTTGATTTACTCCATTCAAATGCCCCCAAACTACAGATTGCCCAAAACTTTGAGTTGGTTTTTCCCCTTGTAAAAATTGGTCTATACTCAACTGCTGAATAGAGCCTTTGTCACTTAAGAATAGTTGATTTTCTTTTGTAAAAAAAGAATAAATGGGAAGCCAATCATTAACTTTTACAGCTTCATAACTTCCTCCTTTCAACCTAAGTTCAAAGCTTCCACTTCTATAGGTCGAGTAGAAAATCCTATTTTCATATTCAAAAAATCCAGCAGTATAATTCAAATCATTCCCTCGGATAGTAGATGGAATAGATGTGATTTGGAATGTTTGCAAATCCGCCACACTCACCCCGTCTTCAGTCCCAATCAACATTTTATCCTCGTAAGGATAAAAATGCCTAATCCTATTATCTGCTAATCCATCTTTCTGAGTAAAAACGCGGAATTTTTTTCCATCGAAAACCGAGATCCCTCCACCGTAGCTTCCGAACCATAAATTTCCATTTTTGTCCTCTGCGATAGCCCAGCAACTGTTGAATGCAAGTCCATCTGTTTCAAAAAAATTCTTAAACCTCCCATTTTCGAATTTGGAAAGTCCATTCTCGGTTCCAATCCAGACTATCCCTCGAGAGTCAACAAAAAGGGATCTTATTGCATTGTTTGGAAGTCCATCAACTGTAGTATAATTATAGGAAGGTACTTGCTGGGAATTTCCTGAAATTGAAACGAACCAAAACAGGAATGAAAGAAACGCGAGTTTTTTAATAAAAGCCCTCATTGAGATTAGCGCTCTTTCTGACAGACACTGAGACTTTATCTCCATTTTTTAGGATCATGTAGCCCTCTTTCTTTTCGTATTTCTGAAATTTTGTACAATTAGCTAAAATGGAATGATGAAGTCTTACAAAAAGATTGCTGGTTTCTAATCGCTTTTCGAAATACCCTATTGACTTTGAAATAAGCCTCCTTTCTCCACCCTCCAAATAGAATTCAGTGTAATTGCCCTCTGCTTTTAAGTAAAGAATCTTTTCTAAAGGGATATACTCATCTAATTCCTGAGATTTTAAGACAATGACTTGATGCTTTTTTAATTGTTTTTCGATAAGAAGTAATGTTTCATCAATTGGCTTATTCTTCTTAAAAAAGCGTGAAATTGTTTTATGTAATTCGTCGATATCAATGGGTTTGAGCAAGTAATCAAAAGCCTCATTTTTGATCGCATCAATTCCATGCTCTTTGTGGGCAGTAGTAAAAATGACTTCAAAATCTCTCTGAGGAAATTTTTCCAATAAATCAAAGCCATTCTTTTGTGGCATTTGTATATCCAAAAAAATCAAGTCAGGTTCATGCTGCTGTATAGCTGGCAATGCTTGATCGACAGAATTACACATTGCCAAAATCTCAAATCTTCCCGGAAAATTCATTTCCAATAGAATACTTAGAGATTCTAGGGCATGCTTTTCGTCGTCAACAAGGATGGTCTTAATCATAACCTCATATTTCTAATAAAAAATTAATATTGAAATTAAGATTTAAAAAATTTCAATCAATATATGAGTGTCTAAATTTTCTCCTTAAGTGATATTATTCCTACAAAAACGCCCCCCAGATTAGCATTCCTAGTTTGTAGTAAACAAAAAAGCCAGACAATTTGCCTGGCTTTTCTTTCATTATTATATCGTTCAGCTTAACTGCTTCAACAGCTCATTGAAACTGGTACTCGGTCTCATTGCTGTGGATGCTTTGGATTCATCTGGTCTGTAGTAGCCTCCAATATCTACTGGCTTTCCTTGAGCCCCATTGAGTTCAGACTCGATCTGGTCAGCTTTATTCTGGAGTGACTTAGCTAGAGGAGTAAATTTGGTTTGGAGATCTGTGTCTTTTGTTTGAGAAGCCAAGGCCTCAGCCCAATAAAGCGCCAAATAAAAATGACTTCCTCGGTTATCCAACTTTCCAACGACCCTTGCCGGAGACTTATCATTCTCCAACCACTTTCCTGTTGCCTGATCCAAAGTCTCAGCCAGCAAAAGCGCCTTTTCATTATTGAATGTTTGTCCCAAATGCTCTAGAGAAACAGCCAAAGCCAAAAACTCACCCAAAGAATCCCATCTTAAATGTCCTTCCTCGGTAAATTGCTCGACGTGCTTCGGCGCTGAACCTCCTGCACCAGTTTCGAACAAACCTCCTCCATTCATTAATGGCACGATAGATAGCATTTTTGCACTGGTACCCAACTCAAGAATTGGAAATAAATCTGTCAAATAATCTCTCAATACATTCCCAGTCACAGAAATGGTATCCAAGCCTTCTTTGATTCGGGATAAAGAGAAATTGGTGGCTTCCACAGGATTCATGATATGAATTTCCAATCCATTCGTATCATGATCCAATAAATAGGTATTCACCTTTTTGATCAATTCTGCATCATGAGCTCTTTGAGGATCCAACCAAAATACTGCAGGAGTATTGGAAAGTCTTGCTCTAGTTACAGCCAATTTCACCCAATCCTGAATAGGGGCATCTTTTGTTTGGCACATTCTCCAGATATCTCCTTTCCCTACCGGATGGCTCAGAAGCTCTTTTCCTTCCTGAGTCACCACTTTCACAGTTCCCGGGAAAGGTATTTCAAAAGTCTTATCATGAGATCCATACTCTTCTGCTTTTTGAGCCATCAGTCCAACATTAGGAACAGATCCCATAGTAGCAGGATCAAATGCTCCATGCTTTCTACAGAAGTCTATCGTAGCCTGATACACTCCTGCATAGCTTCTGTCTGGAATTACCGCTTTAGTATCTTGAAGTTTCCCAGCTTTATTCCACATCTGACCTGAACTTCGGATCATTGCTGGCATAGATGCATCGATAATCACATCACTTGGTACATGTAAATTAGTAATGCCTTTATCGGAATTCACCATAGCCAAATCAGGGCTATCCGCATAGCAGGCATCAATATCAGCCAGAATAGCGGCTTTTTCGGCGGCTGGAAGTTTTTCAATAGCAGAAAGCAAGTCACCAAACCCATTATTGACATCAACTCCAGCCGCTTCTAGAGCTGCTGCATGTTTTGCAAATACAGGTTCAAAGAAAACCTTTACTGCATGTCCAAAGATGATAGGATCAGAAACCTTCATCATGGTAGCTTTCATATGAAGTGAAAAAAGCACTCCTTTTTCTTTGGCATCCTGCTTGGCCTTTTTCAAAAATGCTTTCAAAGCAGCAATGCTCATGGTTGAAGCATCGATTATTTCACCCGCTTGAATTTTTAAGCCTGTTTTTAGAATTTCTTTTCGCCCCTCTGCTCCATGAAGCTCAATTGTAACGACAGTTGCCTCGGGTAAAGTGACCGACTTTTCACTTCCGTAAAAATCCCCCTCTGTCATACTATCTACATGAGACTTGGACTCAGCAGACCATTTTCCCATGCTATGAGGATGCTTTTTTGCATATGCTTTTACGGCTTGAGGGGCTCTCCTGTCAGAATTACCCTCTCTTAATACCGGGTTTACTGCAGAACCTTTGATTTTGTCGTATTTAACTTTAACCGTTTTTTCTTCCTCGGTTTTAGGTTCCTCAGGATAATCTGGAAGCGCATATCCTTTTGCCTGCAATTCTTTAATTGCCGCTTTCAATTGTGGAACTGATGCAGATATATTCGGAAGCTTGATAATATTAGCCTCAGGTGTCTTGGCTATTTCTCCCAGTTCAGTCAATGCATCATTGATTTGCTGCTCAGGCTTAAGATATTCAGGGAAATTTGCGATGATTCTTCCTGAAAGGGAAATATCCCGAGTCTCTACAGTCACTCCAGCAGATTTCGTAAATGCCTGCACTATGGGTAATAAAGAATAAGTGGCCAAGGCAGGTGCCTCGTCAGTTAATGTGTAAAGAATTTTTGGGGTTTGATTGCTCATGATAAGAACTATACGAAATAGGTGTAAAAGTCATTTTTCCCTGAACCTTTGAAGTTTCTAATTCCAACAGGTGAATTTTGAAAAAAGAGAAAAAAGACCTGAAAATTATGGGGCTAAAATACGGAAAATATCCTTGCATCAAATCCCGTCAGTGGAATAGAAGGCCTTATTCCTGTACTCTTCTGTCAATCGTGAAATCGTCTGCGTCCATCCAAGCCGGAAATTTAGAACGGTAATTTTCCAATTCGGTTTTTTCTAATTCAATTACCTCCACCCTCTCTTTTTCTCCTAAATGAATAAGTTCCTTTCCTTTGAAATCAAAAACTGCGGAATGTCCCACATAGGGAACCTGATTTCCGTCAGTCCCTACCCGGTTTACTCCAACTGAATAGGCCAGGTTTTCAATTGCTCTGGCAGGCAAGAGCTGATCCCAGGCTGAAGCTCGCGGCGCAGGCCAGGAGGCTACGTAAAAAATCAGGTCATAAGCCATTTGATCATACAGACGATAATTTCTTGACCAAACTGGAAACCTCAAATCATAACAGACTTGCGGGCAAATTTTCCAACCCTTCCACTCAAAAATAGGCTGACTTTTCCCTGCTGCATAATGATCATGCTCATCAGCCATCCGAAAAAGGTGTCTTTTATCATAGTGCTTCACTGATCCATCCGGGGTAACCCAAATCAAACGGTTATAGTAATTTCCATTTTCCTGAATAATCGCACTACCCGTTACTACCGCTTTGGTCTGAGCTGAAATTTGCTTCATCCATTTGCAGATGGTCAAATTCATAGGCTCTGCCAGCTCAGGAGCATCCATACTGAAACCAGTAGGAAACATTTCCGGAAGGATAATGAGATCTAGTTTTTCCTTGATACCCCATATTTTCTCCTCCAACATGGAAAGATTTGCAGTCTTATCTTTCCAGTAAAGATCCGTTTGGATAAGCGCTATTTTCAAAGAGCTGGAATGACTCATTTAAGCGGGTAAATCATTCTATAATCAGTAGAAACTTTCCCTTTACTTACTTCAATCAATTTGGATTGCACCAACCTCTTTTTCAGGCCTTTTAAATAATCCACAAATAAGATTCCTTCTAAATGATCGTATTCGTGCTGAATCACTCTTGCTGTCATTCCCGAAAACTCTTCCTCTTTCAGATTCCAGTTTTCATCAAAATACTCAATGGTTAATTTTTCAGGCCTGATGATTTCAGCTCTGACATCAGGTATACTCAAGCAACCTTCTTCAAAGCCATAATCATCTCCATACTCGTCAAGAATGATTGGATTGATAAATGCTCTGCGAATCCCCTTTTCCTCATCATTTTCATCCAGCATCAAGGAACTGTCAATCACAAAAAGTCGAACACCCTGATTTATCTGGGGAGCTGCCAAACCTACACCATTAGCATGATCCATAGTGGCATACATATCCTCGATTAATTTTTGGATATCTTTTCCTTCTTCGATTTCTTCAGCTTCCTTTTTCAGGATAGGGTTTCCATATGCGACGATAGGATATATCATTTTCTTTCTAAATACGATTGTAAAATTATTGCTGCACTGACTTTGTCCAGATTACCTGCTTTCTCTCTTCTGTCCTTTTTTTTGCTCCCCATTGTGATCATGGATTGCATAGCCATTTTAGAAGTGAATCTCTCATCCACCAATTCAGTTTTCAAATTGGGAAATGCTTTTTCTAGCTTTTCCTTCAAAGCCAACACTTTTGGAGTCATTTCCGTTTCCGTACCGTTCAATTTGGTGGGATAGCCCAATACTATTGTGCTTACTTCTTCTTTTTGAAAATAATTCTTGAGAAAATCCATGAGTCGATAGGTCTCAATCGTCTCAAGAGGATTGGCCAGCATCTGCATGGGATCTGTGACCGCTAAGCCAGTGCGCTTAGTTCCCAGATCAATGGCGATAATTCTGGGCATTAGTTGATTCGGATTTTATTGGTGATTTTTCTGACAGCTTCTTTCTCCAGTTCAATTGCTTTTGGAAATAAAAGTTCGTCTTCAATCTGTGCATGAATGACTAATTCTTTTTCAAAATTCTGTAATTCATGATAAAGCACCTTCATAGTCAAAGGTGCATTTTCTTCCAGTGTATAGTCAGAAGTTAATTTTCTAATCCCTTCCATTTCATCATCATGAATTTCATGAGCGTCTGCCAAAAGATGAATAGGGTCCTTTTTCAATATTTTCAGTGCATCATGCAGGGCAAAATTCCCCTCTTCTACATCCTGCAATAACTCTATGCGTTTGAAGAGTCTACTTTCTTCCTCATGAATATGGTGGATAAAGTCCTCCACAAACAGCGGGAACATAATCCTCAAATCATTCAGCAAAGCTTGATAGGTTTTATCAACCTGAATCCCTGAAATCAAATTGGAAAGAAAAGGGAGTTCCTGTCTAACAAAATAATAGTGCTTATTCTTCAGATAGGCTACCAGTACTTCGATGGGATTGAGATAAAGCTCCTCATTTGTAGGTTCCTTTTTAGCAGCCCAGGCCTCCAATTCAGTGATCAGCTGACCTGGTTTAACTTTATGCTTTTTGCAAACCTGCTCCAGGGAATGTGTCTCGTATTGGTAAAAACTGATTCCAAAATAATGCAGCACGGAAGCAAACACATAGTTTTCCGATACTAAATCACCTACTAAGATTTTATTGAAATCTTGCTTCGCCTGCATTTGACAAAAATAAATTATTTTAACAGAAAAATGGGGATTTAATCCGACCTTTATCTGTTCCCCTCGTATAAACATTTACTATGTTTATCCAAAACAACTTTTAAACACTGGTTGAATCCGGTAGTTTATAGGGAGAAAATAACCAACTGAAAAAGTAATATCGTGAGCGAGACAAAGAATTCAAAAGCACAGATCCGACTTCCAATTATTCTAGCTTTGGCTATATCTGCGGGAATTTGGATCGGAGCTACTTTTGCTGAACCCAAAAGCAATCAAAATGATTTAAGAGCCGCTCTTTACAAGCTTCAGGAAATCATGACCTATATCAACAGAGATTATGTGGATAGCGTCAATACCAACGAGCTCGTAGAGTATGGCATCAATAAAATGCTGGAACAGCTAGACCCCCACTCCAGCTATATTCCTGCCAGGGATGCCACCTTGGCGCAGTCCCAATTAGATGGAGAATTTGATGGGATTGGTGTTGAATTTGGGATTATCAGGGACACAATTTACGTGGTTGCCCCATTGACTGGTGGTCCTTCGGAAGCTCTTGGAATTCAATCTGGTGATCAAATTATTAAGGTAGATGGTAAAACAGTGGCGGGCACTGGAGTGACCAACCGTGATGTTTTTGATTTATTGAGAGGTCCAAAAGGATCGAAAGTGATGGTTGATATTAAAAGAAAAAATCAACCCGAGCTGATTTCCTATGAAATTACCAGAGATAAAATCCCTCAATACAGCATCAATGCTTCTTATATGGTCAATAAGGAAATCGGATATGTAAAGATCACCCGATTTGCAGCAACCACCTACGATGAGTTCAAAGAGGCAGTAGCGGATTTGAAAGGTCAGGGAATGAAAAAATTGATCATAGACCTTCAGGGAAATCCGGGAGGATATATGGGAGCAGCCATCAATATCGCAGATGAAATTTTGGGAGATCGTGCTCTTATTGTTTCTCAAGAAGGAAAAGTTGAACAATACAGTCAAAAGGCCTATGCCTTCAGACCAGGAATATTTGAACAAGGGTCTGTAATTGTTTTGGTCAATGAGGGCTCCGCATCTGCTTCTGAAATTCTGGCCGGTGCGATTCAGGATAATGATAGAGGATTAATTGTGGGTAGACGATCTTTTGGTAAAGGCTTGGTTCAAATGCCAATTGACCTTTCTGACGGAGCAGAACTCCGATTAACTATCGCTAGATACTTTACGCCTTCCGGAAGATCAATTCAAAAGCCATATGGCCCGGATTATCAAGCCTACGAAAGAGACTGGATGGAGAGATATGAGCATGGAGAATTCTTCTCAGCTGATAGTATCAAATTCAATGACAGTCTGAAATACGAGACCAAAAAAGGCAGAATAGTGTATGGTGGCGGAGGAATCATGCCTGATTACTTCGTACCATTGGATACCACCTACAGTTCAGCTTACGTGAGTCGCTTATTTAATTCAGACTCTTCCAGAGAATTTATCCTAGACTATTCCAACAAAAACAAGGACAAGTTTACAGGAATGAGTTTGGAGGAATATTACAAAAGCTTTGAAGTTTCAGATGCCATGCTTCAGGAATTGATTAAAGTTGGAGAGAAAAACAAGGTAAAGTATGATGCCGCAGATTTCTCGAAGTCAAAAAGCTATTTAAAAACCTTGGTAAAAGCTCATTTGGGAAGACAAATTTATGATGATGATGCTTTCTACATGGTCGTAAATGATATCAATGAAGTATACCTTCAAGCAATCAAACTCTTTGATGAAGCCGAGCGAATTGCTTTGGCTAGCAATCTAAGATCAGTCAATGAAGAATAAACCCAATCCTTTCCTAATCAATCAAAAGGGCAGCTGCAGAGCTGCTCTTTTTTTTCATTAGGCAAGAAAAACTTACCTTCCTAATAATAAACCTAATTTACCCACCTATGAAAACCTTACTTTCAGTTCTATTACTAACTATGGCTAGTTCCGCATTCGCTCAGATAAAAGTTAATCATATAGCTGTTCATGTTTCCAATCTTGAAAAAAGCATGAATTTTTACGAAACAATCTTGAACTTGGAGGAAATAGAAGAACCCTTCAAAGATGGGCTGCATGCATGGTATGATATAGGAGGTGGCGCCGCTTTGCACTTAATTGAAGTTGCCAATACACCCACAGAAATTTCTAAAACAAATCATCTCTGCTTTAGCATGGATGATATGGATGCTTTCATCAGTCGATTGAAAAGTAAAAATTATCCATTTGAAGATTGGCCGGGAGAGAAAGGAAAAATCACAACTCGTCCTGATGGAGTCAGACAAATTTACATCCAAGATCCTGATGGATATTGGTTGGAAATTAATGATGATTATTAAAAAGAGAGCCCCGATCACTCGGGGCTCATTTTTTTAATCCTCGTAAATCAATTGAGGCCAACTATCATTTCCCAAATTGATATCAGGAAGAATCTTGTCTGGATCAATTGTCACTTTGGTTACTTTTTTATCTGTTCGAATCAAATGATTCCAAGAATCACCTCTTTGCCAAATTTCTACTGGAAGCATTTGTCTTTCCTTGCTTCCATCTTCAAACTCAATTTCCAATAATACAGGCATTGGAATTTCTCCTTTATTACTTAGGATAGCTAGATAATTACCACCATATGGAATGACTGCATTGATCCCTAAATCAATATTTCCATTTCCATAGAACCATCCCTTCCAATACCAGGATAAATTTTCACCAGCTACATTTTCCATATGGTTAAAAAAGTCTGAAGGCAATGGATGCTTATAAGCCCAAGTGTTAATGTAGGAGCGGAATGCATTATCAAATCGCTCAGGCCCCAAAATATACTCTCTCAGCACAATCAAACCAATTCCTGGCTTCATGTAGGCAACCATTCCCAAGTTCCCTGTATTTGCCACGTCTGGATAAGTATCTATTCCCTCTCTGTTCTCATTTTGAAAATAATTATTGTATCTCCTAGTTTGATTAAGGTTTGAAGAGTACTCTCCTTCGTTGAAGGCTAAAGTGCTATAATGGTTGATAAAGGTATTGAAGCCCTCATCCATCCAAGCGTATCTACGCTCATTATTCCCTACAATCATCGGGAACCAATTATGTCCAAATTCATGATCAGTCACGCCCCATAGACCTTCACCTTTAGAAGTATATCTACAGAAGTTCAACCCAGGATACTCCATACCTCCAATGTCAGCAGCCACATTAGTTGCTGTCTCATATGGGAATTCGAACCACATCTCAGAATAGTGCTCAATAGAAGCTTTGGAATATTCCGTAGACCTAGACCACGCCTCTTGCCCGTCTGATTCTTTAGGATAAACTGATTGTGCTAGAATCGTTTTGCCGCTAGGCAAGTTGATTTTAGCCGCATCCCATATAAATGTTTTAGAGGTAGCAAAGGCCACATCTCTGGAATTTTTAATCTGGAAATGCCAAGTGATCGTACCATCTTGTTTAGGCCGTGTCAAGGCGGTATTTTTAATTTCATCAGGAGCAATCAGGTAAACCGTGGTATCACTTTGCATGGCTTTAGCATAGCGGTTTTGAAGTTCTTTGGACAAAACCTCCTTAGGATTCATCAATTTTCCTGACCCCACTACTACATGATCATATGGCACAGTAATTTTATAATCAAAGTCTCCATATTCTAGATAAAATTCTCCTGCACCTAGATAAGGCTCCACATTCCATCCCTCTACATCATCAAAGACAGCCATTTTTGGATACCATTGCGCAAAAGCATAGATCCAGCCATCATTAACTTTCAATCTTCCCATTCTATCCATTCCTTTCTGAGGAACCTTGAAAGAGAAATTCATAGAAATACTCGCTTTCCCTCCTTTTGCAGGAATCGGTTCATTGAACCAAACCTGCATTCTGGTATCTGTAATGATATGCTTTGAGGAGACAGTTCCTTTTGATCCTACTTTTGCTTGTACAGCAGAAATATCAAAGCCTCCATCGGTATCTCCATTGTAGCGGTTTCCCTGAACAGGAGTAGTCAATGTCCCTCTGGAATCTGGTGTAAAGCGATTTTGCTCCAATTGCAACCAAACAAAGTCCAAGTTTTCCGGGCTATTGTTGGTATAATTAATGGTAATTTTCCCAGTCAATACATGAGCGTTCTCATCGAGAGTTGCCTCGATTTGATAGTCGGCCTTATTCTGCCAATAGTTTTCACTTGGTTTACCGGAAGCCGTTCTGGTATAAGTACCTTTCCGGTCCATAAATTCTCCAAAATCCGCCTGATTATTATCCAAACCTTGCTGCGCATAGGTAAAATTTCCAAGCAACAAGCCTGATAATAACAGACCTGAAAATAATTTTCTGATCATATTCGATTTTTTGTTTGACTTAAAAATACGCACTATCTGCATTTCCTCAAGCGGAATTCTTTTAAGCGGGTGAGGGATTAACGAATTTTTACAAATGCCTAAAAATTGGAATTAGGATTTTTTGAAGTCAATTTTACGCATCCTAAAATAATCACCAATGAGAATTTTGATTTTGGCAACCTTGATCAGTTTCAACCTGTATCATGCAAATGCTCAAACAGACAGTACTACCCAAAACTTAAATGAAGTTATCATTCAAGAGAACAGGATTCAAATTCCTTTCTCTAAACAAAGCAGAAATATATCTGTAATTACCAAACCCCAAATAGAGACAACTCCTGCGAGAAGCTTACAAGAAGTTTTGGCATTTGTACCAGGAGTGGATGTGAGACAGAGAGGAGTCACAGGCGTACAGGCAGATATTGGCATTAGAGGTGGTTCATTCAACCAGACTTTGATGCTATTGAATGGAATTAAACTCACAGACCCGCAAACAGGACATCATATGATGAATATTCCTGTGCCTTTAATCAATATTGACAGAGTAGAAGTATTAAAAGGTCCTGCTTCAAGGATTTTTGGGCAAAACGCCTATGCAGGTGCGATCAATATTATCACAGAGCTTTCCGATCAAAAAAGTTTAAGGGTTCAAGGATATGCTGGAGATTTTGGAATGAAAGGGCTGAATTTTGCTGGTTCTTTGCCAAGTGGAAAGTACAAGCAAAACCTTTCAATTTCCTACGATGACTCCAATGGCCATTGGTACAACTCAGACTATCAGGTCAGCAATATTTTCTACGAAGGAGGTTTGGATTTAAATGACAATCATTCTCTCCGAGGCATGATTGCTTATACTGACAGAAGTTTTGGAGCGAACGGCTTTTATACAAGTGCATTTCCAGATCAGTGGGAAAGTCTGCAAACTACTTTAGGTGCACTGAGCCACACTTATACCCAAAACAGATTCAAGTTAAATAGCCGTGCCTATTGGAGGAGAAACAAAGATGAGTACCGATTGAGAAGAAATGAACCTTCTTTCTATCAAAACTTTCATACTTCAGACATCTATGCTATTGAATTGAATGGTAGCTATGAAAGCAAAATAGGAACAACAGGATTTGGAGCTGAGGTTAGGCAGGAAAAGATTGAAAGCAATAATCTTGGAAACCATGAACGGGTTTTGGCTGGCTTATTTTTGGAACATTTGATCCAATTGGGCTCAAAAACAGATTTAAGAGCCGGTGTGTATAGCAATTACTATAATGATTATGGTTGGAAACATTTTCCCGGCTTAGAGCTAGGCTTCCAGGCAAGCGAGGAAATACGACTGTATTCCGGATATGGAAAAAGCTTTAGAATCCCCACCTATACAGATTTGTATTATGTAGGGCCAACTAATATTGGAAATCCAGACTTACAACCTGAGCAAGCTCAAAACTTTGAAATTGGTGCAAAGTGGACAAAGGCTGGATTATTTGCTGAATTGGTCTATTTCAGTAGAAACACCGACAACTTGATTGAGTGGGTACGCCCTGATGCAAACACTCCTTGGCAGCCACAAAACTTCAACGAAGTCAGGTTTAATGGAATTGAAGCAGCTTTTACTTATAGATGGCAAAGAAGAAGTTCTATGTTACAATTAAAAGAATTGATGCTATCCTATAATTATATAGATGCCAGTTTAGTAAATCAGCCGGGAGTGGAAACCAGATATGCATTTACCGCATTGAGAAACCAGATAATAGGTGGCTTTTTGGTGGGACTAGGCTCCAAGACTGAGTTGAATACTAAAATGAGATATGTAGAAAGAATCAGTCAAGATCCTTATTTCTTGTTAGACATGAGATTGGATTACAACAGAATAGGGAAATTGGGCTTTTTTGCGGAAGCCTCCAATATGACTAATACTGACTATATAGAAGCAGGAACTGTTCAGATGCCTGGACGCTGGTTTAGAGCTGGGTTTATGATAAATTTAGATTACGACAAGTAATGAAAACGGTTTTGATCGCTCATAATTACTATAAGACATCTTTTGCAAGTATGAGCTATCACCTTGCTAACTATTTATGCGAAGAAGGTTTCCGAATCATTTTCATATCAAAAGATCCATACTTCACTTCTCCAAAAGAAAAAAGAATTGGAAAAGGTAAGTTGATTTTATACTCTTGGCCAAAAACCATTAAGTCTACAAGTTTCAAAGACTTCGTATTCTGCCTAAAACTAGTTAAAAAGTATACTCCTGAAGTTGTTATTGGGCATCACAATGGTGCAATCACATCGGTTATTGTTTCAAAACTAATTCTAAAAAAAAGAGTAAAAACAGCCGATTATCATCATGTCTGCACCAATTCATTCCTTCAAGACCACACAGGGCCCAGATGGAAAATAAACTTTTTCTTATTCCGAAAAAAACTTCTTTACAACTTGTTTTGTAACTGGGTGATTTGTCCTTCTTTAAAGGCAACTGAGGACGTTAAGAATAATTTCAATTTTCAAAACACTTCATTAATTCCAAATCCTTTACCAGATAGATTTAAAGGATTCAGCCATCAATTGAGGTATGAAAAAATAATTATTGGATATCTTGGTAGAATTGTCCCTTGCAAAAATGTTTTATGGTTGGTAGATCAGTTTATTTCCTATAAAGCTTCAAACCCAAAAACTAAAATTGTACTTGAAATTGCAGGGGATGGGTTTCAAAAGGAAGAACTAATTGAAAAAATAGGAGGTAACTCATGTATTACCTACAAAGGGAATCTTACATACAATCAAGTTGATGATTTTATAAATTCATTGAATTTCACCATTATTCCATCTACAGCTGACAACCTTCCAACAGTGGTCACAGAATCATTAATGTTATCTGTTCCACCTCTGGTTTCAAAAAATATCGGTTCAATCGATTATTTAAACAATAAGAAGGATTCCCTATTTTTTAATGTATCTGATGAAAAAGACCTCAGAAATACTTTTGAAACTATCGAAAAACTAACCGAAAAAGATTATCAAACCTTATGTAAACAAGCCAGAGCCACATATTTAAGGCATTTTACGATGGGACAGTATTTTGAAACAATGAAGAAGTTTATTGTCAACAAATAGAAATTGATGAATTATGAAATCTATAATGCTACTTTCTAGAAATGAAGCTATCATTTAAAAGTTTTCAATTGATAATCAACATTTTAATTAAGTGTTGGGAAAAATATTTTTCTAACTCTTTGTCGCAAATAAAAATCAGATTACTTTTGCCTTCCCTTAAGGAAATAATAAAATTCTGGGAGCTTAGCTCAGTTGGTTCAGAGCATCTGCCTTACAAGCAGAGGGTCGGGGGTTCGAATCCCTCAGCTCCCACAT
>NZ_FOVW01000012.1:64182-142886 GCF_900115305.1 Algoriphagus ornithinivorans
AAAGGCCTTTAGCGCTATTTATGACTTTATTATTGATTCAAAATTTTAATCAAAGTCAATCTTGGTTTTTCATTGGAAATAAAAATGCCCCCAAAAAGTTATACACTTATTGGGGGCGGATCGACTTTCAACAGCCTTTTCTATTTCAATTATATATCAAACTTAATCCCTTGCGCCAAAGGCAATGCAGTTGAATAATTAATCGTATTAGTTTGTCTTCTCATATATGCCTTCCAAGCATCTGAGCCAGACTCACGTCCACCACCGGTTTCTTTTTCTCCTCCAAAAGCACCTCCAATTTCAGCACCTGAGGTTCCGATGTTGACGTTTGCAATTCCGCAATCAGAACCTGCCGCTGACAAAAATGCTTCAGCCTCTCTCATATTCGTAGTCATAATTGCAGAAGAAAGTCCCTGAGGAACTCCATTTTGAATGGCTATAGCCTCCGCTAAAGTTTTATACTTGATCAGATATAAAATTGGCGCAAATGTTTCATGCTGCACAATTTCAAAGTGGTTTTCCGCTTCATAAATGGCCGGCTTGACATAGCATCCAGACTCATAGCCCTCACCTTTTAAAACTCCTCCTTCAACAACTGCTTTACCTCCCTCCTCTTTTACTTTTTGGAGAGCATGCTCATACATTTTAACAGCATCCTGATCTATCAGTGGCCCAACATGATTTTTTTCGTCCAGAGGGTTCCCTATCACCAATTTGCTATATGCCGATGCCAGACGCTCTTTAATCGCATCAAAAACAGATTCATGAATAATTAATCTACGAGTACTAGTACATCTTTGTCCTGCTGTGCCTACAGCTCCAAAGAGTGCTCCTCTGATCGCCATATCCATATCCGCATCTTCCGTGATGATTATAGCATTGTTCCCGCCAAGCTCAAGCAAAGATCTTCCCAATCGCTCTCCAACTGCTTTACCTACCAATTTCCCCATTCTGGTAGACCCAGTGGCAGAAACTAAAGGGATTCTGGAGTCATGGGAGAGCAATTCCCCCACTTTATAATCTCCTACAATCAAAGAAGAAATCCCCTCAGGCATTCCATGTTTTCTGAATATTTTTCCAACTATCAATTGACAGGCAATTCCGGAAAGTGGCGCTTTTTCTGAAGGCTTCCATACGGTCACATCCCCACAAACCCAAGCTAAAGCTGTATTCCAAGACCAGACGGCTACAGGGAAATTAAATGCAGAGATAATTCCCACAATCCCCAATGGATGCCATTGTTCATACATTCTGTGACCAGGTCTTTCCGAGTGCATCGTTAAGCCATACAATTGTCGGGATAGACCAACGGCAAAATCACAGATGTCAATCATCTCCTGCACTTCTCCTAAGCCTTCTTGATAGGATTTTCCCATTTCATAGGAAACTAATTTTCCAAGATCAGCTTTTACTTCTCTCAGCGCATTTCCAATTTCCCGAACGATTTCCCCTCTTTGAGGAGCTGGAATAAGACGCCACTTTTCAAAGGCAACTTGGGCCGTTGTTATCACTTTCTCGTAAGTTTCCTCATCAGTCACCTGTACCTTTCCGATTAAAGTACCATCAGCAGGAGAAATAGAGGAGATATATTCTTTTCCGGAATCCATCCAGTTTTCACCGGTAGAAGAGCCCAAATTTTCTGATTTAATACCCAGTCTTGCTAGGGATACGGCTATGCCAAACTGCTTACTCATACATTTAGAATTTTAGGAATACCTTCAAAGCTAAAATAAAAGCAACCTTAGCCCAAGAATTCGATCAATCTTTCTTTATTAAACGCAATGGATTGATTTTGGAAAAGCCACGCTTAAAACCTTCTCCAGGCTGAAATTTGTAGATAAAATTTATCCTATAATTCCCAGTCTCTTTGCTTAAATCAAAATTATCCAAGCGAACCATCTGATTGTTTTTCAGGACATAATTTGCATTGATAGAAAACTTTCTGGAATTGTACCCAAAAAAGCCTCTTAAGAAATAGGTGGGTACTATGCCCCATTGATCTAAATCAGAGGATCCATTCCATTGCGCGTAAGCCAGGCTTAGATTCCCAGAAAATACTCCTGTAAGAAAAAAACCTCCTCCGAAAACAAGCGTACCTGCCAATCCTGCATTAGGACCAACCTGAAAAGATCGGTTACTTGAAAAATTACTTTCTCTTTGATTTTCGAAAGCCGGCAAAAGCAATGAATCACCTTTAATAGATCCACCATAAACCTCAAATCCTACAAAAGGTGAGAAGGCTGATCTCTTTTGAATAAATGACTGGTTAAATGCAGCCATCAAAGAGAGCTGTTCCCCATTAAATAAGTAATTAAAATTTAAACCCAATTTCCGCAACTTGATATCTTCGCGGAGATAAGGTGAATCAGAATTAGAAAGAAAATCTGACGGGATGCTATATCCATTGTAAAACTGTCCAAATACATCTATGATCATGTTTTTTGGATAAAGATGTGCCTGTAAATCCAGGTACAATGGCCAATCTTGTTGCCTGTCTGGATTGAGAAAGCCTACTGGCATAGCTAGATTTAAAGTAAGCTTTTGATAAGTAAAGCCTATACCCAAATTATTTCCTGAATTTGGTTGAAATCGATAAGTACTTCCATCCGCAGTCTTTTGGATCAGGTCAGTATATTTTTTTGAGAAATAAAATCGAAGACTGAAAAGCTCAGGAGTCTCCTCAACATAATTGGAGTCCAATTTAAATTTTTGCCCTATTACAGGTTCAAAAACCAGTACACTGAAAAAAATAAGGAAAAGGAGGATTCGCCGAAAAGCCATTTTTATTCATCTTGATAATTTCAAAATATCCAAAAAAAAATCCGGATCGCAAGGACCCGGATTTCTTTAGAAAACTGTTAGAGTTCGAAAATTGAGGCGATAAAACCTCGAGATTTAAAAAGAATAGTTGACAAAAGTTGTTTAATCACCGGAATAAAGTTAAGAATAGGATTTAATTATCCAAATTAAAATTTGCATTTTTTGCATAATCTAATTCATAATTAGCACTAGTCAATAAATTTCAAAATTTTTGGATTCAATTTATGGAGTTTGAAATAGACTTTCTTTGAGTTAGTTTGCAGAATTATGGATTCCGATATGCCTTTAGTCTCTGTAGTAATCCCCTGCTACAATCAAGCCTCTTTTTTGAAAGAAACCATTGAGTCAGTCCTGAAATCAACCTATTCTAAGATTGAAATAATCATAGTGAATGACGGAAGTACTGACCATAGTCTGCAAGTTGCCCTCAAAGCAGCTTCTACCAATCAGCAAATCGATGTGATTGACCAAGAAAATTCGGGAGTAGCTGCTGCCAGAAATAATGGTATTCAAAAAGCAAAAGGAGAGTTGATTTTACCACTGGATGGAGATGATCTTATTGCTGAAGATTATATAGAAAAATCCGTCGAGCAGTTTCAAAAAGATCCAGAGGTAAAAGTGGTTTATGCCCAAGCTGTGAAATTCAATGAGCAAGGGACTAAGCCCTGGAATCTCAAAAAATTCAGCAGAAAAGCATTGGCAAGGGATAACATGATCTATGTTTCTGGTCTATTCAGGAAATCAGATTGGGAGGATTGCGGCGGCTTTTCTGAAGATATGAAAATGGGAAGGGAAGACTGGGAATTTTGGATCAAAATGCTCAAAAACGGAGGAAAAGTGGTTCAATTACCTTTTGTGGGATTTTTTTACAGGCTTAGTCCAAATAGCAAGCGAAAAAGAACTGGTACCAACGAAATGAAAAAAAAGCGCATCGCTTATTTAAATTCTAAACACAGCGATTTCTTCGAGAAAGAATTAAACGGGCCTCTTAGATTTCAAAGAACCTGGAGTAAACCTTACAATACGCTGTTAAAATGGGTAAATAATTTTTTTTCTTGACTCTTTAATTTCTTTATCAAAAACCTTCAATTACTTAAATGAAAAACTCTTTAAAGAACAAAGCAAAGCAATTCTGGAAGGATTTCAGGTTTAACCTGAGTGCCACCGAAAACCCGCTTTTCATGAATTTTTATAAGCATCTTTATCAACCAAAAAAAGGGAGCATTGCTGAATTTTTATCGGAATACTCTTTGAGTAAGCAAGGTGACTTTCATGTGATTCAAATAGGGGCCAATGACGGAATAACGAATGACCCGATCCATAAATTTATTAAAAGAGACAGATGGAAGGGAGTTTTATTAGAGCCGCAACCAGATGTTTACAGGAATTACCTTTCCAAAATTTATGTCAAAAACAAAGGCCTTCATACGCTCTGCGCTGCAATTGGAGAAAAGGATGGTAAGCAAAAACTTTATAAAATTGGATTTAGCACCATGAGATGGGCCACGGGACTTGCTTCATTTTCTTTGGAAAAGCTAAAGGAAAACTTTGCATCAGGGGTAGTACAGAAAAACTGCGATCGGTTTGGAATAGAGATTCCAAAAGATCCTGAGAAGCAAATCACTTCCGAAGAAGTAGAAGTGATAAGTCCTGCTACTTTATTGGAAAAGTTTAAAATCCCAAAAATCAATCTTCTCCAAATTGATGCAGAAGGTTATGATCTAGAGGTGATTAAAATTTTTGAAATTGAAAAAACTCAACCCGAAGCTATCATTTTTGAAAATGTGAACTTACCAGAAGATGAATTAAAAGCCTGTCTTCAACTTTTGAAAAACAACAACTACCTATTGAAAAAATTCGGGAGAGATACCTTAGCTCTTCATTCCTCCAATACTGAAATGGCACATTTGGTGTTGAGTTCGAATTAAATCTTATCCAATCCCTTCCAGTATTTTAAAAAGTAGTATTTCAATGGGTTCTTATATTTCAACTGCTTCCAAGGTCTACTTCCATGTGGCCTGTGCCATACCGGTGCTTCCATAAGCACGAAATTCTCAAATCCACAATCTAAGGCTTTTGTAGAAATGAATGTATCGTACCAATCCTTGGCATCATCCAGTCCGGTAAAATCATAAGCCTTCAGAAATGGAAGAGAAAATAGCGTACAGCAGAAACTCAAACTCCGTTTTGTATTGATCTCAGTCTCTTTTCTTCCTTTGAATTTCAAGTATGGAAAATTGACAACTCCTGCTTCATCAACAGTAACAGCCCCGGTCAAGCCAGAGCCTGAATGGGATTTTTGATGCGCTAAAAGTTTGCTTATCGTATCCGCCTTCACCACCACATCCGATTCGACCACCAATAGTGGCAAGCCCAATTCCAAAGCTTTCTTCTGAGAAGTCTGAAGTACCAGTTTATAATTTGGAGAAGGGTGATCTGTGATTTCTTCTAAGTGAATCAATTCATAGCCGATTTCAGCTTTCTTTTTCTCTAATTCCACTTTTGTCTCTTCTGTGCTAAAATCATTAAAAATGATATGATGCACATCAACATCAGACTTGGAAATAGCTCTAGCTGTGTCCAATGTGGTTTCTATGGAATTTTTAACCGGCGTTATTACTAAGACTTCTGCCATGAATCGATTTTTGAACAAAAGTAAACCATTCTTGTGGGCAAAAAAATAACCCCGACTTTCGCCGGGGCTGTATAGTTAGGCTAACTCAGCCAATGCTTTTTTAATTCTTTTCATTGCTTCTTTGAGCTCATCTTCTGAAGCAGCATAACTCAAGCGAACGCAATTAGGAGCTCCAAATGCACCTCCTGTCACTAAAGAAACGTGAGCAACATCCAATAAATAAAGACATAAATCATCAGCATCTTTGATGGAATGCCCATGAGCCGACTTCCCAAAGTATGCTGTCACATCCGGAAAGAAATAAAATGCGCCCTCTGGAATATGAGTTTTGATACCCGGAATTTCTTTCAATAGGTCCAATACAATTTGTCTTCTGTTGAAATATGCTTCCGCCATTTCCTTAGAAGGAGTCTGATCACCGGCAATGGCGGCCAAGGCTGCTCTTTGAGCAATTCCTGTTCCCCCAGAGGTAAATTGACCTTGGATTTTTTCCACAGCTTTTGCTATCTCTACAGGAGCACAGATATATCCTACTCTCCATCCAGTCATAGCATAGCCCTTGGAGAATCCATTGACCGTAATGGTTCTTTCAAACATGCCAGGAAGAGATGCAATGCTGAAATTTTTTCCTGTGAAATTGATCAATTCATAAATCTCATCTGCAATCACCATCAAGTTTGGCTTCTTTTTAATCACTGCTGCTATAGCTTCCAATTCCGTTTGGCTAAACACCGAACCGGTAGGATTACAAGGAGAGGAGTAGATAACTGCTTTGGTTTTATCTGTCAATGCATCTTCCAATTGAGCTGCAGTAGCTTTGAAATTATTTTCTAAAGTACCCTCAATCAAGACAGGAACTCCTCCCGCTAGCTTGATGATTTCAGCATAACTCACCCAATACGGAGAAAAAATAACCACCTCATCTCCCTCATTTAACAAACACATGAAGGTATTGGCAATGGAATGCTTCGCTCCTGTAGAAACTACAATATTCTCCGCTTTAGCTTCTGAGATATTATTTTCATCTCTCAACTTTTTAGCCAGAGCCTCTCTCAGATCCTGATATCCAGCTACAGGAGGATAAGAAAAGTACTTTCCTTCGTCAATAGCTGATTTAGCTGCTTCCTGAATGTGTTTGGGAGTCTTGAAATCCGGCTCGCCGAGACTCAATCCAATAATGTCAATTCCCTGGGATTTCAGCTCTCTTGCTTTTTTTGCCATTGCAAGGGTTGCTGACTCCTCCATATTCAAGATGCGATCTGATAGAATAGAATTCATTTTTACAGTAGGTTTTTTACAAATTCCTCAAAAATAGGCAGAAGATTATTAATTCTAAACAAAGAAGCTGATTTGATGATGAATTGCTTTTATGAAAGTACCATATCGATGACAGGAATATCCAGCGTCATTCAGATTGCTTGCAAAAAACTGATAATAATCGTTTGAAATGTTATTTTTGAGTAAAATACTCAGAGCGGATTTCCGTTTTTTATTACATGAATAGAATTTATTCCATTCTTCTTTTAACCCTGTTTTTTCAGTCAGCTCTTTTTGCCCAAAGCAAGGAGAAAAAAGCCGATCCTGATTCTACGGGAGTAGTAGACTCTTCCCTTTTACCGACCACCATGCCTCTTTTGCTTTTTGATGATTCTAAAGAAAAAGAAGAGAAAAAAGAAAAAAAGAAGAAGGCCCGTAAAAACATCTGGTTTGGAATAAAAACTCAAAAAGGTTTCATCCGAAATAATATTCGGGGACAGCAGATTTATGAGTTCTTCAATTACACGGATTTGGAAAGAAAATTAGATCCTTATATCCGTGATGTGTACTGGTTTGACCCTAAAGATCGTGGTATCAAAAAAGAAGGTTTCGCCAAAGGCAAGGGTTACTTATTGCATGGACCTTACGAAAGAAGAGTCAATGATGTAGTGGTGGAAAGCGGGATGTATTATTATGGCACAAAGCATAAAACCTGGATGCTTTTTGACAGTAAAAATGTCCTTCAGGACAAAGACCACTTTACAGAAGGCTGGCCAAGAGAATCCAAAATCACTTATTATAACAGAAGCACCCAAACCGTAGAGGAAATCACTCCTATCCAATATGGACTGGAAGAGGGGAATTACTTCTATTTTTATGAAGACCGACAAATCGCCGTCACAGGAGAATTCCAATATGGTGAGAAAGTTGGCTTATGGACTGAATATTGGGACACCAACAATAGTAAAACCATCCGAAAAAGGGAGATTCAATATCCAGAAACTCCTTTTGCTGACAATTTCAAACCCTACATTCGAGCAGAGTGGGACAAGGATGGAAATCTCGTTTACAGAAACCCGAGAGCTGTTAATAATTAATAGAAGGCATCCTCAAATTGACGGAAATTGATGTTTCCGCTTTTATCCTTGTAAACAGCCACTATATCAAAGCGAATATCCTTATGCCAGTCTTTTTCATGGACATAAGCATCTGCTGCTTTGACCAGTAACTTCTTTTTGGTAAAATCCACAAACTCTTCTGCAAAGCCAAAACCAGTCCCTGAACGAAACTTCACCTCCACAAAAATCAAAATCCCTCTAAATTTCATGATTAGGTCGATTTCGGCATGTTTAAAGCGGTAATTTTTGTCCATTAACTCATAGCCTTTCCCAATTAACCATTCGGCAGCAAGCTCCTCGGCCATTTTGCCTTTATCATTATGCTCAGCCATCTTATATAATTGCTTAATTTTGAAAAATCGAAGAACGAATTCAACTCATTGACGGTTGAATAAAAATCCATTTGGAGACTTGAATGAACGAAGTAATTAATAAAAAGGTTGAGTTCCGCGATTTAGGCTTGATGGATTATCAGCAGGCCTGGGATTACCAAGAAGAGCTTTTTGCTAAGACCGTTGCCCGGAAAATCCGGAATAGAAACCTCCCGATTGCTGAACAGGAAGCAACCGACAACTACCTCCTTTTTGTAGAACATCCGCATGTCTACACTCTCGGAAAAAGCGGTAAAGAAGAAAACCTATTATTGGATGAAACGGGCCTTAAAAGTCATCATGCCACCTACTATAAAATCAACCGAGGAGGAGACATTACTTATCATGGACCGGGACAGTTGGTTGGGTATCCCCTGTTGGATTTGGACAACTTTTTTACTGATATCCATAAGTACCTCCGTTTATTAGAAGAAGCCATTATTTTAACTTTAGCTGAATATGGGATTGAAGCTGGCAGGATAGAAGGCCTCACTGGTGTTTGGTTAGATCATATCGAACAAAAAAACCCAAGAAAGATCTGTGCTATGGGAGTAAAATCCAGCAGATGGGTCACTATGCACGGATTCGCCTTTAATATCAATGCTGACCTCAGTTATTTTGGACACATCATCCCTTGCGGGATTGACGATAAGGCAGTCACATCTCTTAACAAGGAATTAGGAAAGCCAATTCCTATGGAGCAAGTAAAAGAAAAAGTTAAAAGGCATCTCAGACAGCTTTTTGAGATGGACTTATTCGAAAAATGAATTAGCGGAAAAGGATTTCCTCTTTCGAAGAAGAGCAATTACCTCATTTCCCCAAGCCATTGAAAATTTATACAGATGAAAAAAGATATTGACTTTTCTCCGGTAACTGGAGTCAAACTAGCTATTGCAAAAGAAGAAACAGCAAGTGGAACTGAATGGGGAGTTTATATCATTAACCTCAACCTAATCGAACTCAACACCGTCATGATTACTTCTAAAGGATATGGGGAAATTGACGGAGAGCAAAAAAAGACCTCAATTCTGAGACATATGATCAAAGAATTGGGACCAGAATGTGTGGCTAAGATTGAGCCGATAGACCCACAGGTTTTTGCTCTGACCAATGAGTTTTGGGTAAGCTACTATATTCTTGACCAGATATTTGACAAAAAGTTTATATTTACTCCAGGCAGTTTTGACCCCTCACTGCAGCGCATGATCCCCGAATTAGGTTTGGAAGGGGTTTTACATAGTTAGAATAAAGTATGGCTGATTTTTTTGAGCAATTAGGCGACATATTGTTTTTAGATATTGAAACCGCCTCTCTGACCGAGAAATTTGAAGATCTTGGGGAGCGGTTGCAAGAGGAGTGGGTCAAAAAGGAAAAACTCATCAAGAATACTGATCACGGCAAAATAGAACCAGGTTCATTGTATTTTGACAGAGCAGGAATTCATGCGGAATTTGGTCAAGTAGTCTGTGTAGGTGTGGGTTATTTCCAGTGGAAAAAGAAGGACAAAAAACTGATTTTTCGTTCCAAAGTTTTTTCAGATCCCGATGAAAGGGAACTTCTTGTTGACTTTTCTAGCTTATTAGAGAAGAAAAAATGGATTCTTTGCGCACACAATGGGAAAGAGTTTGATTTTCCCTATCTATCCAGGCGCATGCTGATTCAGGGAGTTCCGCTTCCTGAGCCTTTACAGATTGCAGGCAAAAGACCATGGGAAATACGTCACCTCGACACCATGGAGCTGTGGAAGTTTGGCGATTACAAGTACTACACCCGACTTGAGTTACTAGCTTCTGTTTTTGGAATACCTTCTTCCAAGGAAGATTTGGATGGGAGTGAAGTCAATGCCACTTTTCATTTGGAGAAAAACCTGGAAAAAATCAAAAAATATTGTCTAAGAGATGTAGAGGTCACGGCAAGAGTTTACCTTGCTATGAATCCACAGATTGACGAAATGAACCTTGAAGTTGTTCAACTGGACGACTTAAAAAAAGAACATAAAAAATAGGGTGTATTTCTTTTTACCTTAACCAAAACAAACACCCAAAACATGGGAAGAAAATCAAATAGAAAAAGTTCTAACAAGCAAAACGGAGGAAAGAAAACGGATGCCGCATCATTGGCCCGTAGAATTCTCCAATTTTTAGATGCGAATTACGGGCAGGAATTTAATGCCAAACAGATTATCAAAAAACTGGATATAAGAGACTCTCTTACTAAAGGTGGAGTGGAGCCAGTTCTTCATAAACTCGTGGAAAACGGGTCAGTCTCTAAAAGTCCGAGAAACTATTTTTCATCTACTCAAGACCCGGATTTTATAGAAGGAACTGTAGATTTTGTAAATCCACGATTTGCATTTGTAATTCCTGATAATCCGGAAAAAGTAGATGGAGACATTCTTGTCAAAGAAGCCGACCTCAAGCAAGCCTTAGATGGCGACAAAGTCAGAGTGATGGTATATCCTCTAAAGGGAAAAACTGGAAGGACTGAAGGAAAGGTGTTGGAGATTCTCGAAAGAGACAGAGATGAATTCGTCGGAAGAGTAGAAATTTCTCCACGATTTGCATTTGTGGTGCCTGATTTCAAAAAAATGCACAAAGACATCTTTGTTCACAGAGGTGATCTTATGGGAGCTGAGCATAATGAAAAGGTCATTGTCAAAATGACTGAATGGAGAGAAGGAGATAAAAATCCTACCGGAAAAGTCATCAGAGTGCTTGGCAAAGCGGGTGTGCATGAAGTAGAAATCCACTCCATTATGGCAGAGTTTGGGTTGCCATTTGAATATCCTCAAGAAGCAGATCAGGAAGCAAACGCAATTCCTGAAAAAATTACTTCCAAAGAAATTAATGCCAGAAGGGATTTCAGAGACGTGACCACATTCACTATTGATCCGGCAGACGCCAAGGATTTTGATGATGCCATTTCTTATAGAAAATTAGAAAATGGAAATCTGGAAGTTGGAGTCCATATCGCAGATGTTACCCATTATGTGAAGCCTAAAACAGCTTTGGAAAAAGAAGCTTATGACCGAGCTACATCGGTTTACTTGGTAGATAGAACCATCCCAATGCTTCCTGAAAGGCTAAGCAATGGTCTTTGTTCGCTTAGACCTCATGAAGATAAATTAACCTTTGCTTGTGTGTTTGAAATGGACTCCAATGCCAATGTGGTGAATCATTGGATTGGAAGAACTATCATTCATTCAGACCGAAGATTCGCCTATGAAGAGGCACAAGAGAACATAGATAATCAATCCGGAGACTTCTTTCAGGAGTTAACGTTGTTAAATGACCTTGCAAAGCAGGTACGAAAAAGAAGGTTCCAACATGGTGCTGTCAATTTCGAAACTGTGGAGGTCAAGTTCAAATTGGATGAAAATGGCACTCCACTCGGATTGATGATTAAAGAGCGAAAAGACATCCACAAAATGATTGAGGAGTTCATGCTCTTGGCAAACAAATACGTTGCTGAGTTTATCTTCAAAAAGAGAAGTGGTGCAGACACCTTCGTATACAGAACCCACGATTCTCCAGACATGGAAAAGCTTGAAACATTTTCGGGTTTTGCTAAGCGTTTTGGTCATCAAATGGACTTAGATAACGAAAAGAAAATTTCTTCCGCTCTCAATAAATTAATGGATGAAATCCAAGGCAAGCCGGAGCAAAATGTATTAGAGCAACTTGCTATCCGAAGTATGGCTAAGGCTAAATACACCACTGAGCCCAAAGGTCATTTTGGTTTGGCATTTCCACATTACACCCACTTTACCTCCCCAATCCGTCGATATCCTGACATGATGGTGCATAGACTTTTGGAACACTATCTGGATGGAGGCAAATCACCAGACGCAGAAGCCTGGGAACAAAAATGCGTACACTCTTCCGAACGGGAAAAGCGCGCAGCTGATGCAGAAAGAGCTTCTATCAAGTACAAGCAGGTAGAATATATGGCTCTGGCTGAAGAGAAAGATTATGACGGAATCGTCTCTGGGGTGACTGAATGGGGAGTCTTTGTAGAAATCACTGAAACCAAGTGCGAGGGAATGATCCGAGTACAGGATATGGACGATGATTACTATGATTTCGACCAGAAAAACATGCGACTTATTGGGTCGAGAACAAAAAAAATGATCACTTTGGGTGACAAAGTGAAGGTCCGCGTAGTTAATACCGATATTGACCGAAGAACTATCGATTTGGAATTTGCGAACAATGACGAAAGAAAGCCTCGCGCACGCGCTTTTAGATAAATTAGAGTCCTTTATCAGGGAACAAAACTTTGGAGAAGATCCCAAGGAACTTTACGAACCGATCACCTATATTCTCAGCTTGGGAGGAAAAAGAATAAGGCCTCTTTTGAGCTTGCTGGCCTATGGACTTTATAAAAAAGATCCTGAAACAATTCTAAGCCAAGCGAGTGCAGTCGAGGTGTTCCATAATTTCACCCTGATGCATGATGATATCATGGATCAGGCACCATTGAGAAGAGGAAAAGCTACTGTTCATGAAAAATGGAATGAGAATGTAGCTATTCTTTCCGGGGATGTCATGTTGGTGCGAGCTTATGATTTATTGCTTCCTACGCCTCCTACCCTTCTTCCCAAAGTCATTCGTCTCTTCAATAAAACCGCTGCAGAAGTATGCGAAGGGCAGCAGCATGATATGAATTTCGAAAGCAGGGAAGAAGTTCATGAGGATGAGTATGTCAATATGATTCGGTTAAAAACTGCTGTTTTGCTAGGCTTCGCTTTAGAATTGGGAGCAATCCTAGCAGAGGCATCCGAAGAAGACTGCCAAAAAATTTACGATTTTGGGGTAAATATTGGTATAGGCTTTCAGCTTAAAGACGACCTCTTGGATGTATTTGCAGACCAAGCAAAATTCGGCAAGCAAGTGGGCGGCGACATCATTTCAAACAAGAAAACATACCTCCTTATCAAAGCACTGGAACTTGCCGAAGGAGATGATAAAGATTTGCTTGATTTTTGGTTAACACAAAGCGAATTTGATAAGGAAGAAAAAGTTCAAGCCATCAAGGGACTCTATGAGAAATTAGGAATCCGAAAAAAGACGGAGGACAAAATGAATCATTATTTCTCAGAAGGCTTCCGGCAGTTGGATACGCTTCATTTTAAGAATGAGGATTTTTATCAAAACCTCAGAAAAATCACTGAAGACCTGATTCACAGGGAAAAGTAATATGGAACTTTCGATAACTGTAATCCTGATTATTATCACAGTAATCAGCAGCTTTTATGGATTCAATAATCACAGCTTCATCGAAAGGTGGATGTTTACTCCCTACAAAATCAAACATCAAAAGCAGTGGGATAGATTTATTCTTTCTGGTTTTATCCATAAGGATTATATCCATCTCCTCTTTAATATGTTTACTTTCTACTTTTTTGGGAGGGTAGTAGAACAGTTTTTGGCCTACCAACTTGGGAGCAGTCTCGGAGGTGTTGTATTTGTTCTGTTTTATATTCTGGGAATAATTATCGCGGATATCCCCACATACTTAAAGCACCAGAATAACAGTTATTACAGAGCTTTGGGAGCATCGGGAGGAACTGCTGCGACTGTCTTTTCCAGTATCATCATTCTTCCTTTGGCAGATATTTGTCTTTTCGGGATCATCTGTCTTCCAGGATTTATCTTGGGCGCATTATTTCTGATTTATTCCTACACCAAAGGAAAACAGGACAGCGATGGAATAAACCATGATGCCCATCTTTATGGAGCGCTTTTCGGAATCATTTTTATCCTGATTCTTTCTCCTAGCAGCGCTGTGCATTTTATAGATCAAATCAGGAATTGGAGGATTTTCTAAAGAAAAAACTAGATCCTTGACTAAGACTTTATCTGCTACAATTTTTCTAATTGTCTGATATTTTTATCTGCAACAGACTTTAAAAGTTGTGAAAGGTTATCCCCTTTCTCTTCCGCATAAACATCCGGCCCAGGGATTCCCACTCTCATTCCTACGATTTTGACAGCAGATGATCCATGCCCTTCCGTGGAAAAATAAATGTCGACTGCATTGATTTTGGACGAGTGGCGACCAATCTTATCTATCTGGTCCCTAATCAGTTGTTGGATAGAAGAGTCAATATCAAAATCAACTGCCTGTACGTCTATTTTTATGGCTTTATAGTTTTCTGTGTAATTCATGGAAACAATTGATTGTTGTTTTAGTTGATAATATAAGAATTTCTTTTTATATTATATATAGAAATTTTAGTATAAATCCTTTTTAAAACTCAAAATAAATAACCAATTATGAAAATTTTTGATAAAAACTTATTCTTGGAACTCACTCAGAAAAAAAGTGAGCCATTCATTTCTATTTACGTGCCTACATCACGTAAAAGCACAAACGCTTACAAAGACGACCAAACACGTTTTAAAAATCAATTATCACAAGTCGAAAAAGATTTAGAAAAGAATTGGGGTATGGATGAAAAAAGCATCTCGAAAGCACTTCGTCCTGCTCATCAATTATTGGAAGACTTTAATTTTTGGCAACATAATTCTGACCTATTAGCGGTATTTCTAGCTGGTGGTGAAATGGAGTATTTCCAGGTTCCGATCCCAGGAGTAGAATCTATGAATTTTATAGGAACCAAAGCTTTTACAATGCCATTAGTCCCAGAACTCAATGATGATGGTCACTATTATTTATTACTGCTTAATTTGGATAGAATTCGTCTATATGAAGCAACAAGAGATGTCATTCAGGAAATTATTCTTGACGAAGAAGAAGTTGCCGTTTCATTTACTGTAGAAGAGGAAATAGCCGAAAATCAAGATCATTTACAGGGACAAGGTGGCGTAGGAAGCGCAGGAGCCATGTATCATGGACATGATGGTGGATCGGATGAAGAGAAGAAAACAACAATCCTAAACTATTTTCACCGTATGACCAATATGCTGGAACCTCTTCTCAATAAAAATCCACTTCCTCTTTATCTCGCAGGAGTTGACTATTTGATTCCATTATTCCGTGAGGCTAGCAAATACAATCATTTACAAGATGGCCATGTCAGTGGAGCCTTCACCGAAAAAGATGTGATGAGTCTTCATCAAAAATCCTGGCAATTAGCTTCAAACTATTTTTCTTCTGAGAGAAGAAAGAGAATGAATGATTTCGAAGAAAAGAAAAGCGAGGGCTTATCCATTCAAAATGATAAAACCGCATTGATTAAAGCTGCCCATTCAGGAGCCTTGGACACACTTTTTGTTGATGAAAAACATGAGCATGTTTGGGGTACATTCGATACGCAAAAACATCAGGTAAATTATCAGGAATCAAGGGATAAGCACAGTCACTGTTTGATTGATTTGACAATCAGCCAAACCATCAAAAATGGAGGTAAGGTCTTTCTAATGAACTCAGACTCACTCCCTGGAAATGATATCATGGCTGGTATTCTTAGGTATCCCCTGAGTTAAAAAAATAAGCCCCGGAAAATTCCGGGGCTTCATCATTTAAGGTTTATTGAATTACTTTTTGATATCCAGTTTGGTTCGAAGCTCCTCAATATTCAGAATCTTCGAAATCTCCTCCTGCTCCAATTTTTTGAATCTCGCAAGTTGTACATCAATTTGCTGAGTTAATTCTTTTCTCACTTCTACAGATTGATCAGTTGGAGGATAATCTCCATTTCCAACCACGCTATTTAAATGAGCCAATTTATTATTCAGCCTGATCGGATAGTTTAGAGGATCTTGTCCGCTTCTGTTTTTGGTCTGGTACAAGGTCTCTTCTATCTCCTGCATTTGAGCTTTGATTTGCTCCAGGTTGGCTGGCTTATTTTCCATACTATCCAGTTCAGCTCTGTACTGACGAATCAATTTAATAGTCTGGTGCGTTTCTGTCAGCTTGCGGTTCACATTCATGAGAAACTCAAACTGTTTTTCCAATCCCGCCTGAGTGGTTTCATATCTAGGATCTGCCAAAACTTTGAAGCCTTGCTCCTGTCTTTCCCCATCCAAGGTAACTCTTACCTTATAATCGCCAGGAACAACCTTTGGACCTCGAAGATTAGCAGCCCACATGATGAGACCATCAAATCCTTCTGCATCTTCTACTCTCAAATTCCAATTGAATTCATTGCTACCAGCTTTCACTTTTAAAGTATCCCCTTGATAGCCTTTGGTTGAGAAAGTTCTCAAAACATTATTCCCATTATCCAAAAACTCAATTTTAAGCTCTTGTTTAGGCTCCTCTTTGATATAATAATACACCAAAACTCCTCCTGGTCTGTTGGTCCCCATGGTCGGAGACTTCCTTTTCACACCATCTATTCTATAAGAATCCTGAGGTTTAAATAGATGCAACTTTTTATTCTCAATACCTGGCTCTGCCTGATGCAAAACAGTTAGATCATCGATAATCCAGAATGAACGGCCCTGCGTTGCAGCAATCAAATTATTGTCCTTGATGGCCAAATCGGTAATCGGAACGATAGGAAGATTCATCTGCAAGGAATGCCAATTTGCACCATCATCTTTTGAATAATACATTCCAGTTTCGGTACCTGCGTAAAGCATTCCCTTCTTAACAGGATCTGCACGAATTACCCGAGTGAAATGCTCTGCATCTATTCCTTTGGTAATTTTAGTCCAGGTTTTACCATAATCCTTGGTCTTATATAAGTAAGGCTCAAAATTCCCGCTTTTATAACCTGTTGCAGCAAAATAAGCCTCTCCTGCTTCATATGGACTCGCCTCAATACTATTGATCTGTAACCATTCCGGCATGGCGGATGGAGTCACATTCACCCACGTTACCCCATTATCTGTAGTCACATGCACCAATCCATCATCAGAACCAGCCCAGATTACTCCCTTCTTCACAGGAGATTCTGCAGCTGTGAAAATAGTGGCATAATACTCTACAGAAGTATTGTCTTTGGTAATTGGACCACCGGATGAACCTAATTTACTAGCATCATTTCTGGTCAAATCAGGCGAAAACACTTCCCAGCTTTGTCCCTCATTAGTGGATCTATGAAAGCGGTTACTGGTAGTGTAAAGCATATTAGGATCATGCGGGGAGAAGAAAATCGGGAAGTTCCATTGAAATCTATACTTCATGTCTTCCGCACCATGTCCCATTGGATTATCAGGCCAAACATTGACTGTCCTGCTGATTCCTTTATCATGATCCTCTCTGGTCAAAAGACCACCATAAGACCCACCATATACAATGTCATTATTCTTTGGGTCCGGAGCGATCCAACCAGACTCCCCGCCTGCGGTAGGCTCCCAGTCATCTTCAGTGATTCCTCCTCTTCCGTCTACTCTGTGGCGGATTCTGACAGTTGAATTGTCCTGCTGCGCACCGTAAATTCTGTATGGAAAAGAATTGTCTGTGGTCACTCTGTAGAATTGGGAAGTCGGCTGATTCATGTAAGTGGTCCAATTGGCTCCACCATCTTCGGAAACTTGAGCTCCACCGTCATCGGCGATTATCATTCGCTGATTGTTATTGGGATCTATCCACAAATCATGATGATCTCCATGAGGTGCATTAGCTCCTTTGAAAGTTTTCCCGCCATCAGTCGATTTGTGATAGCTCACGTTTAGCACATATACTGTTTCCTCATCTTGAGTATCTGCATAAATTCGGGAATAATACCAAGCTCTTTGTCTTAAGCTCCTATCCTCATTCGTTTTGGACCAGGTTTGTCCTGCATCCGTGGAAGTATACACTCCACCGTTATCATTTTCAATGATGGCATAAAGCCTGTTAGAATTTAATGGAGAAACAGTTACCCCCATTATTCCCAAAATCCCTTGAGGAAACCCTTCTTTGGATGTAAGGTCTTCCCAGTTTTTACCGCCATCTATGGACTTAAACATTTTTGATCCAGGTCCACCGCTTTCCAATGAATAAGGAGTTCGCTTGATCTCCCAGGTTGTTGCATATAGGATATCAGGATTATTGGGGTCTAAAATCAAATCAACAGCACCGGCCACGTCGGAAACAAAAAGAACTTTTTCCCAAGTAGCACCTCCATTGGTGGTTTTGTAAACACCTCTTGTAGCATCAGGCTTAAATAAATCACCCAAAACCGCAGCATAAACTACATCAGGATTGCTTGGATGAATTCTCAGCCTTGCAATAAATCGGCTTTTATCCAAACCCGCTCTTTCCCAGCTTTTGCCAGCATCCTTACTTTTCCAGACTCCGTAGCCAAAAGACACGTTTCCACGGACTGTTTTTTCTCCTCCTCCTGCATACACTACACTAGTGTCACTTTCAGAAACAGCTACAGCGCCAATAGAGCCACCGAAAAAGCCGTCAGAAACAGACTTCCAGGTATTCCCGGAGTCAACAGTTTTCCAGACACCTCCACCTGTAGATCCGAAATAGTAGGTATGATCAGAGCCTACTACTCCGGTAACTGCATCTGATCTGCCTCCACGAAAAGGGCCAACCAGCCTCCATTCCAGGGCTTTGTAAACAGAAGGATTAGGTACATTTTGGGCTTGGGAAGAATTTGCCTGAAAAATAAAACAGAGCAAAATTCCCAATAAACCCAATGAAAATCGATTTCTCATAAGGATAATATTTGGTGGTTTCTTGAAGATAAAAAATTAGGATAAGTCTTCGACTCTATTGCTAAAAAATTGATCAGTGGTCGGAATTCTTTTTTGGCTAGAAACAAAAAAACCCTTTCCGAGGAAAGGGTTTTGATTTTCGTTTTAGTAGGTATTAAGCCTCAGCTGGCAAAACACTTACGTAAGACTTACCGTCTGCTTTCTTTTTGAAAGTTACAACACCGTCAGAAAGTGCAAACAAGGTATGATCTTTACCTACACCTACGTTGTTTCCAGCGTGATGCTTAGTACCTCTTTGTCTTACAATAATGTTACCGGCGATAACTTGCTCGCCTCCAAATTTCTTCACACCCAGTCTTTTGGAATGTGATTCTCTACCGTTTTTGGAACTACCTACACCTTTTTTGTGTGCCATGGTCTGATTCGTTTATGGTTTTCTAATAGAAAACTTAGAGTGTAATATTTTCAATCAATACTTTGGTGAAGTCTTGTCTGTGACCGTTCTTCTTCTTGTAGCCTTTTCTACGCTTCTTTTTGAAGACGATGACTTTATCACCTTTAACATGATCTAGCACCTTGCCAGATACCTTAGCGCCCTTAATTAAAGGTGCACCAACAGACACATTCCCATCAGCTTCTGCTAATAGTACTTGGTCAAATTCCACGGAAGCGCCAGTTTCTGCGTCTAGCTTTGGAGCATAAACAAACTGATCTTTTGTTACTTTGAACTGCTTTCCTGCGATGTTTACAATTGCGTACATGTGTTTCTTTCTAGATTCTTTGTCGAAATCGGAATGCAAATATAAGGAAGAGTATTTGAAGAAAAAAATGGCTCCATAAAATTATTATGACCTTAAGAATTACCTACTTCAGCAACTTAGAGCTGCGCCAAAAGTATTTATCAGTAATCCCTTTTTTCAGGAGCTTTAAAAGCCAAGATTTGTATCAACACATTCAAAGCTTCGCAAAGATAAAAAGTACCGAGAAACAGGGCAAGGAATCGTTGGACTCAAGCAATTTTAAAAGACAGTAATATTATCGGTAGAAAATTCAAACAGCTGCTCATACCTGATTTTCAGCTGTTTATTTCATTTTAAATCGATTGAATAGAATTGAACCTCGGTCAAAAATCACTTGAATTTTGTTAAAAATATTTTTTTCAAAAAAACTGAAAAAAGTTTCAACGCCTCAAAATGCCCATTTCAGCTTATCTTTTACTTTATTTGAATACATATAAAGCATTGTATTTATGATATTTAAATAGTTTTTGACTATTGTTCAAAAAACACCATAATTCAGTACTCCGGGGGTTTTATTTCTGGATTTTGGTTCACATATTTGTTCAAAGGCTGTTCTAAAAAGGCAGCCTTTTCTATCCCCGGCAACGATTACTGAAGAGCTATTTGTCTGAATTTAACTTATTTAAAACATTATCAAATAAACCAAAGAGAACGATGCAAGCAGAACCAATTTTAGAAGAGAATAAGAATCGCTTTGTTTTATTCCCCATCCAGCACGCAGACATTTGGAAATTTTATAAACAGGCAGAAGCCAGCTTCTGGACGGCTGAGGAGATTGATTTAGGACAAGACATGAGAGACTGGAAAAACCTGAATGATGGGGAGCGCCACTTTATCTCTCACGTATTGGCTTTCTTCGCTGCAAGTGATGGTATAGTAAATGAGAACTTGGCTGAGCACTTTGTCGCAGAGGTTCAATATACAGAAGCTAAATTTTTCTATGGATTTCAAATTGCCATGGAAAATATTCACTCAGAGACCTATAGCTTATTGATCGATACTTATATCAAAGATCCGGTTGAGCGAGACAAATTGTTAAACGCCATTGAGCACATTGACTGCGTCAAGAAAAAAGCAGACTGGGCATTGAGATGGATTGACAATGGAAGCTTCCAGGAAAGATTGATTGCTTTCGCAGCTGTAGAAGGAATCTTCTTTTCCGGTTCTTTCTGTTCGATTTTCTGGTTGAAGAAAAGAGGACTAATGCCAGGACTTACTTTCTCTAATGAACTGATTTCACGGGACGAGGGTCTTCACTGTGACTTTGCTTGTCACCTTTATACTCAACACGTACAAAACCCGCTTCCGAAAGAAACTGTCAAAGAAATTATCATGGACGCAGTTGCCATCGAAAAGGAATTTGTGACCGATGCACTTCCGGTAAGATTGATAGGAATGAATGCAGATTTGATGTGTCAATACATCGAATTCGTTGCGGACCGATTATTGATGGAACTAGGATGCGATAAGGTATGGAATAGTACAAATCCATTTGATTTCATGGATATGATCTCCCTTCAGGGTAAAACCAACTTCTTCGAGAAGCGAGTAGGTGATTATCAAAAAGCCGGGGTGATGAAGTCCAATGATGCAACAGAATCAGCACGCTTCTCTTTAGGGGAAGATTTTTAACCAAAACCACTTTACCCAACCATTAACCTCACCTGAACTATGCTAGTAATAAAAAGAGACGGAAGACGCGAATCAGTTCGCTTTGACAAAATCACAGCACGAATAGAGAATCTGTGCTATGAGCTGGATCCTAAATTTATACAGCCTATCGAAGTTGCCAAAAAGGTAATTGATGGTTTGTATGATGGAGTAACTACCTCTGAGCTAGATAATCTAGCCGCAGAAGTTTGCGCTTCATTGACAGTGAAGCATCCGGATTATGCGATACTTGCTGCACGGATTGCCATCTCTAACCTGCATAAAACAACCAGTCAGTCTTTTTCAAATACCATGAAAAGACTTTACACTTATGTCAATCCGATCACAGGTGAGAATGCGGCATTGATTGACCCGGAAGTGTATGGCATTATTAAAAAGAATGCGGCAAAGCTAGATGCGGCGATTGATTACAAAAGAGACTTTGGATACGATTACTTCGGCTATAAAACCTTAGAAAGATCCTACTTGATTCGTTTGGATGGCAAAGTAGTAGAGCGTCCACAGCATATGTTGATGCGGGTAGCCGTAGGTATTCATAAAGAAGATTTGGAATCTGTAATCGAAACTTACAATCTCCTTTCTGAAAAATGGTTTACTCATGCGACTCCTACCCTCTTCAACGCAGGTACTCCTAAGCCACAACTTTCCTCTTGCTTCCTTCTGACTATGAAGGATGACAGTATTGATGGAATTTATGATACATTAAAGCAATGTGCTAAAATCTCACAATCTGCAGGAGGTATCGGTCTTTCAATCCACCATGTAAGAGCTAAAGGTTCTTATATTAAAGGAACCAATGGCGTATCTAACGGAATCGTACCGATGTTGAGAAACTTCGATATGACCGCACGATACGTGGATCAAGGAGGAGGAAAAAGAAAAGGTTCTTTTGCCATCTACCTAGAGCCTTGGCATGCTGATATCAAAGACTTCTTAGAGCTTAAGAGAAATCATGGAAAAGAAGAAATGCGTGCCAGAGACTTGTTCTACGCACTTTGGATTCCAGATCTATTCATGAAGCGAGTAGAACAAAACGAAACTTGGTCTTTGTTCTGCCCTAATGAGTGCCCAGGCCTTTCCGATTGCTATGGAGAGGAATTTGAAAAGCTATACGAAAAGTACGAGCGTGAAGGAAAAGCAAGAGAAACCATCAAAGCTCAGGAATTGTGGTTTGAAGTTCTGGAATCTCAAATCGAAACCGGAACTCCTTACATGCTCTACAAAGATGCAGCGAATGGAAAGTCCAATCAGAAAAACTTGGGGACCATCAAGTCTTCAAACCTTTGTACTGAGATTATAGAATACACTGCTCCGGATGAGGTGGCTGTTTGTAACCTTGCTTCTTTAGCACTTCCAAAATTCGTGACACAAGGACCTGATGGAAAGCTTTTCTTCGACCATCAGAAATTATATGAAATCACCAAAGTAGCGACTCGTAACCTCAACAAGGTAATCGATGTTAATTACTATCCGGTAGAAGAGGCGAAACGATCCAACTTCAGACATAGACCAATTGGTTTGGGTGTGCAAGGATTGGCGGATGCTTTCATTATGCTGAGAATGCCTTTTGACTCACCTGAAGCAAAAGGATTGAATGAAGACATCTTCGAAACCATCTATTATGCGGCTGTAGAAACATCCATGGAGTTGGCCAAAGTTCAAGGTACTTATGAAACCTACGAAGGTTCACCAGCATCCAAAGGAGAGCTTCAGTTTGATATGTGGGGAGTAACGCCAAAATCCAACAGATGGAACTGGACGGAATTGAAGGAGAAAGTGAAGAAGTTTGGTTTGAGAAACTCCCTGCTAGTAGCTCCTATGCCAACTGCCTCCACTTCTCAAATCTTAGGAAATAATGAGTGCTTCGAGCCTTATACTTCCAATATTTACACTAGAAGAACATTATCAGGTGAATTCATTGTAGTTAACAAGCACTTGATGAAAGATCTGATCAAGTTAGGCTTGTGGAATGATAACATGAGAAACCGATTGATCTCCACCAATGGTTCTGTTCAGGATGTACCGGCGATTCCACAGCACATCAAAGATATTTACAAGACTGTTTGGGAAATTTCTCAGAAGGTGATTATCGATATGGCAGCAGATCGAGGAGCTTATATCTGTCAGTCACAAAGTATGAACGTCTTCTTGCAAGACCCGAACTTTGGTAAGCTTACATCCATGCACTTCTACGCTTGGAAGAAGGGATTAAAGACCGGTATGTATTACTTAAGATCTCAGGCGGCAGCTGCAGCGATCAAGTTTACTTTGGATAAGAGCGCCTTGGAGCCAAAAGAAGATAAAGCACAAGTAGAAACCGTAACCAAGTCCACCAAACAAGAGGCAGTACAATGCTCTTTGGACAATCCGGATGACTGCGAAATGTGCGGAAGTTAAATTTTAGAGTTCGTCAATTGGAAAAAGCGTCTGGGAATCTCAGACGCTTTTTTTTGCAAAAGCCTAGTTGACTGTCTCCAACTCAGAAATTAATTGATAATAAAATATTAGATTGACAGCGATACAATTGAAATCAAAAATTTACTTTTCAGAAAAAAACTCAAATAACCACAATATGTTGAATTCGTCTAAAATCCAATCTCAACTTCAAAATCTCAGCACTGATACTCCAGCCCAATTCGGTATCATGACTCCTCAGCATATGGTGGAGCATATGACCATCACTATGAAACTTTCCAGTGGAAGAATCAAACTCCCTGAATTTGAGCCGAATGAAAAGCAGCTGATGCAGAAACAGGCCTTGATTTATACTGACATAGAATTTCCCAAAGGAGTCAGAGCACCCAATTCAAATGGGGAATTGCCTGATTTGAGATTTCCGGACTTGGAAACTGCCAAAGAAAAATTAGTACAAAGCGTTCAAGAATATGAGGAGGCTTTTGAGAACAATCCCAAATTCAGGTCAATACATCCTCGATTTGGATATCTCACATTCGATGAATGGGAAAAATTTCATCATAAGCATTTCAAACACCATTTTGGCCAATTCGGGATTTGGTAAAACAAAAAGAGGTTAGTGTTTCCACTAACCTCTTTTTTTTATCTATTTTCAATTAAGCCATTTCCTCTTGATTAGCATATTCCTCCACAGGAATACAGCTACACATCAAGTTTCTATCTCCGTAGGCAGAATCAATTCTCCTGACAGTAGGCCAGAATTTATTGTCTCTTAAATAACCCAAAGGATACACAGCTTTTTCTCTTGAATAAGGTAGATCCCATTCTCCGATCAATACCATGTTGGCAGTATGCGGAGCATTCTTCAAAACGTTATTCTCTTTGTCTGATTCTCCCCTTTCGATTTCTCTGATTTCTTCTCTGATGGAAATCAAGGCATCACAGAATCTATCTAATTCCGCCTTCGTCTCAGACTCAGTTGGCTCAATCATCATGGTACCCGCTACTGGGAAAGAAACCGTAGGAGCGTGGAAACCATAGTCCATCAAACGCTTGGCGATATCCTCTACTTCTACTCCAAATTCTTTGAAGCTTCTGCAGTCAATGATCATCTCGTGAGCTGCTCTGCCTTTGGTTCCTATATACAAAATAGGGAAATGACCGTCTAATCGCTCTTTGATGTAGTTGGCGTTTAGAATCGCCATCTTGGTAGCATTAGTCAGTCCATCGCCTCCCATCATCGCAATGTAGGCATAGGAAATAGGCAAGATACTTGCGCTTCCATAAGGAGCTGCTGAGATAGAGGATACTGCCTGAGTACCCCCAGTTTTCACCAAAGGATTTCCTGGAAGGAATGGTGCTAAATGAGCTGCCACACAGATTGGTCCCATCCCAGGTCCACCTCCACCGTGAGGAATACAGAAAGTCTTATGCAAGTTTAAGTGACAAACATCCGCTCCGATTCTACCCGGAGAAGTCAAACCTACTTGTGCATTCATATTCGCTCCATCCATGTACACTTGACCACCAAATTCATGTATGGTCGCACAGATTTCTTGAATCGCTTCTTCAAATACTCCGTGAGTGGAAGGATAGGTAACCATCAAAGCTGACAAGTCATTTGCATGAGCTGCCGCCTTTTCCTTCAGGTCAGCCAAATCAATATTTCCTTTTTCATCACATTTCACCAAAACTACTTTCATCCCTGCCATTACAGCAGAAGCTGGGTTGGTACCATGAGCTGATGTTGGGATCAAGGCTACATTTCTATGCCCTTCGCCACGGCTGATGTGATACGCACGGATTACCATCAAACCTGCATACTCTCCTTGAGCTCCAGAATTAGGCTGCAAAGAAGTATCTGCAAAACCAGTGATTTCTGTTAACCAAGTTCTCAAATTGGTAAATAACTCCTGATAGCCTAAAGCTTGATCCATTGGAGCAAATGGGTGAATCTGCCCGAATTCCGGCCAAGTCACAGGAATCATTTCTGCAGTTGCATTCAACTTCATGGTACAAGAGCCCAATGAAATCATGGAATGAACCAAAGAAAGATCTTTTGCTTCCAAACGCTTGATATAGCGAAGCATTTCATGCTCGGAATGGAAGCTATTGAATACCGGGTGGGTTAGGTAGGCTGACTTTCTGTTCAAAGCCTCTGGAAGTTCCAAGCTCAAGTTGCTTACCAACTCATCCAAGTTTAAGGTATGCTTACCTTCTTCTGTAGCAAAAATATTGACGATGGTTTTAACATCTTCCAAAGTCTTGGTTTCGTCAAAAGAGATGAAGATGGACTCTGACTCGTAACGGAAGTTCATCTTCTCACCCAAAGCCAAGCCTCTAACTCTTTCGCGGGAAACCTCGTTCATCTTCACCTCAATGGTGTCGAAGAATGTCTGCTCTCCTACCTGGAGTCCAACTTGCTTTAGAGCCTGAGCAGTTAATTTTGCAAATCCATGCGTTCTCAAAGCAATATCCTTCAATCCCTTAGGGCCATGATATACTGCATAGAAGGAAGACATTACTGCCAATAATACTTGAGCAGTACAAATATTGGAAGTTGCTTTCTCTCTTTTTATATGTTGCTCTCTGGTTTGGAGCGCCATTCTATAGGCTTTATTTCCAGCTCTATCGATGGAAACACCGATGATTCTACCCGGAATTTGTCTTTTAAACTCTTCCTTAGTGGCGAAAAATCCTGCATGAGGACCTCCATAACCCATAGGTACTCCAAATCGCTGGGCGGAACCTACGACAACATCAGCTCCCATTTCTCCAGGAGGTGTCAGTAAAGTCAAGGCCAGTAAGTCTGATGCAAAAGCAGTCAATACTTTATTTTCTTTAGCAGCAGCCACTATCGCTGAATAATCTCTTACAGCACCATCCGCGTCCGGATATTGGAACAAGATCCCGTATAATTCCGGATCAGTCACATCCATTTGCTCGATAGACCCAAATACCAATTCAATCCCTACAGGCTCAGCTCTAGTTTCCAAAAGCGCCTTGGTCTGAGGAAAAATTTTCTCGTCTACAAAGAATTTATTAGCATTCTTTTTTTCTCTTGGCTTCACAGAATGAAGCATAGTCATCGCCTCAGCTGCAGCTGTACCTTCATCCAATAAAGAAGCATTTGCCAATTCCATTCCGGTCAATTCGCTGACCACTGTTTGGAAATTGATAAGCGCTTCTAATCTACCTTGAGCAATCTCGGCCTGGTAAGGTGTGTAAGCAGTGTACCATCCCGGGTTTTCCAGGACATTTCTCAAAACCACTCCAGGAACAATGGTATCATAATAGCCCATTCCGATGAAGGATTTGAAAACTTTGTTTTTGGAGGCGAGTTTTTTGAAGTCTCTCAAAAACTCGGATTCCAGCTTAGCTTTGGGAAGATCCAAAGGTCTCTCCAATTGAATGGATTCTGGAACAGTTTGGTTGATTAATTCCTCCAGGGAAGAGGCTCCGATTTTATCCAACATCTCTGCGATCTCTGCCTCGGTCGGGCCATTGTGTCTGCTCTCAAACTTGACAGCATTAGAAAGGTTAATCTTCATACGAATTGAATGGAAGCTGTAATGAATATTTGGGTTAGAAATACTTTGTCTTTCTGGCGGCAAAGGTAATATTTATCAACAGATAATCTTCTCTAAACCAGTAGAAATTCACCCTCTCAACACTCCTTTCCTGTAAACAGTTTGTGGGAGGCTCAAATTTTTGTATAGCTTAGAGGCCTAAATAAAACTTTATCAAAAAAATCGAGCATGATCCGTGCTTAATAATCGATCATGTAAGAGGAATCGAAGCTTTAAAGCGACGGTTTTTTTGAATTAAAATCAAATTAAAAACTATATGAACAAACGATTTGCGTTGACTGGAGCGCTTGCCTTGGGTTTGAGTCTGGGAGCAATTGCACAAAATCCAGTACAGGTGAAATATGCCAATACAATTACGGCAGAAGACTTGAAAGAATATCTGACCTTTTTGGCATCCGATGAGATGAAAGGTAGAGATACCGGTTCCCCGGAAGGATTGATTGCCGCTAACTATTTGGCGGATTTTTACAAAAGCTTGGGATTAACAGGACCAGTAGATGGCAGCTATTTTCAGGCAGTTCCTTTGGTAAGCAGCAAGTTTGACAAAGTGACTTTACAGGTAGGGAAATCAAAATTGGTTGAGAATGAGGACTTCGTATTCGTGGGTGATGCCAATATGAAAAAAGCCTCCAAAACTGAATTGGTATTTTTAGGCCTTGTCAATGATGAAAATTTGGCCAAAGTAGATGTAAAAGGCAAGCTCGTTGGTATTTGGGCTGTGGGTGAACGCAGTAATAATTTGCTGAATGCAGTGATGGACGCAGGAGCGGCAGGTGCTGTAATTGTAACTATGGAAGGTCAGGCAAATTTTGACAGAATCGCCAACAGATATAAATCATTAGCCGGTCGCGGAAGAGTAGGGTTTGATCAAGCCACCAGCCAAAGACCGGTATTCATGGTCAGCTCCGAAAAAATGGGCGAGCTATTTGGTACGCCGGTGGATGTTTTGAAAGAAGCTGCCAAGTCAAATCCTTCCAGTATCAAATCTCAAAAAGCGTCTTATCAGGTAGTGAAAGATAAAACTCCTTTGGAAGCTTATAATGTATTGGGCTTTTTGGAAGGTACCGACAAAAAAGAAGAAGTATTGGTTATCTCCTCGCATTACGATCACGTGGGTGTAAGCTCTACCGGCGAGGTTTTCAATGGTGCAGATGATGATGGTTCAGGTACTGTATCTGTGATGGAAATTGCTGAAGCATTTGCCACAGCAGCCAAAGAAGGTCACAGACCAAGAAGATCAATCTTATTTTTAAATGTAACCGGTGAGGAAAAAGGATTATTAGGCTCTCAGCATTATTCTGAGAATCCTATTTTCCCAATCGCAAATACCGTGAATAATATCAATATCGATATGGTGGGACGTATTGATTATGAATATCAAAATGCTGAAAACAAAGACTATGTCTATGTAATTGGCTCAGAGATGCTTTCTACCGATTTGAAAAAAATCAACGAGTATAATAATATCACCTACACCGATTTGATTTTGGATTATCGTTATGATGCGGAGGATGATCCAAATAGATTTTATTACAGATCAGATCATTACAACTTTGCAAAGTTTGATATTCCTGTGATCTTCTTCTTCAATGGAGTTCACGATGATTACCACCAAGTAACCGATACAGTGGATAAAATTGAATTCCCATTGATGGAAAAAAGAGCTCATCTGATTTTCCACACCGCTTGGGATCTAGCAAATAGAGAAAACAGAACTCGGGTTGACGGGACGAATACTAGAACTGATAGATAAAAATTATTAAAAGGGTCTCAAATGAGGCCCTTTTTTATTTGCCGACTCGAACTGAGTTATAACTCTTTCCTTGAAATAATAAGTCTTTCTCTTGAAGTAATTTGAAAATTTTAATTTGATCCGAAATATCATCTGAACAAAAACTAGAAATCATTTCAGCCCACATTTCTTTGTTTCTAGTTATTGAAAAATCAAATCCATCTTTAAGAAGATAAACACTGGAGTTGGGGTAAAATTCTCCTATGACATCAAATGATTTAGGATCTAGAACCAAATTGTATACTCCCCCAATCAAGGTTAATTTTGATTTAAATTCCCTTCCTAGATCATAATTTGTTCCTTTAAACCAATCAAAAGAGTTTAAGTCAAATTGCCATTCTATTGAAAGTAAACTTAAAAAATGTCTAAATGGTCCAAGATCATAAATTCCATTATCCAATTCATGTTCAAAAGCCCGTACTCCTAAACTTAGATTAGTTTCCTCTAGATTTTTCAAATCAAATCTCCTGGTGAATTCTTCAATGTTAGCTTTTAAAACACTATCTCTAATGGTCTTATCCATAAAGAAGTAAGGTTGCGAGGATTGGATGGAGAACCTAATTATTTGATTGATTGAATACTCATTTACGATAGATTCAAAGCCTCCTAAAAGGTCCCAAAAGCTAAGATTTTTAGGAATGTCAAAAAGCAGGGGATTCAAACTTACCACCTTTTCCACACTGGTTGGATATTCATGAAGGTAATAGTGAATAAGTCCTGCTCCACTTCCAAATCCTAACAATATCACTTGTCTATCTCCTAGAATTTCTTTTCTGACAAGCTCTATATCATTAATTATTTGGGTTCTACTTAGCCAGTGAAATTTCTTTTCTGACTCTATTGATTCATTTTCTTTTAAAAATCGACTTAAATCAGAAGAGAAATACCGTCCATGGATTTTTATATAATTGAAATCTTTTAATTCTACATTTAACAAATCTCCCACTCCTAAGTACTTATCAAAAGGATCTTCATGGGTGATGATAGTCTTCTTTTCAGGGTCAAATGGATTCTGGATAGTATATTCTATTTTAATTTTTTTTAGAAAAAGGGTCAAGATGGTCTAAAGGAACTTCTATCCACTGAGGTTGGCCAAATAGAAGACTAAGCAGAAAACAAAAAATACCCATGATTAATTGACCTCAAACTTGAATACATCAAATATTAAAAAATCCTCATTTAACAAAGAGTCTCCCGGGTGTGCTTTATTCAGGTATAGTCCGTTTTCATTGACAAACCAATTGTTAATTTGATAGGTACGATCAGGAAGAGGAATGGACTTTATTAACTTTAGTTCTTCATCAAAAACTCTAAGAACTTGGCTTTTGTCCAAATAAGAATTGTTAGAGTTAGCAGAGCGTGGTCTATCCCATACAATGCTGTAAATCAAGTTTCTCCAAGGATCTGGAATCGGAGATAAATATTGAGCATTCTCAATGGCATGTTCATCATAGGCTATATGATCATCTGTTTTAGGAATGCTTGGAACCACTTGCAATTTAGAATTGATAGTTGCGGTTAATATATCATCAACCAAATGATAATCACTAATTGAAGACTCATATTGATAATTGATTATCAATTGGTTCTTAAGCGCCCCATAAAAGCCCAAATTCGTCATAAAACCTACCTGACCAGAGACAGATTTGAAATATTCTGAATGATAGATGGGGAGTATATCTACCTCATAAGTCTCCAAATCCAAAGCAGTCATCAGTGGTAGAATAGCTATTTCTTCGGGGCTTTTACCTATTGGATTCATGAAAAAGTACACAGATTTACGATCTCTATCGTAGTATAACTTAAAGTAAAAATTACATTGTGGTACCCCTAAATTCAAATCCCCATAAATCTGAAATAAATCCCAGGATTGCTTGTTACTAAGTTCACTATTAATCAGATGTAGCTTACCTTGTTCGTAAACAAAAATAGAATCTGAAGATTGAATATAAAGTGACTCTATTTTTCCAATTCCATCCGGACCGTCATATTCTAATTTTTTTGAGGCTATAACTTCACCTTGATCCAGATTAAAAAAATCCAAGCTATGCCGTTTATCATTATATCCAATCAAGATAGAATTTCCATTCTGTTTGTAACTTGATTGTGTTTGATAGGAATTCAATTGATTAGATGAAACAGGAATTTCTAAATTTTCAACTGAGTATTTTAGAATTGAACTTTCTGCAATTGGTTCTTCACATGAATACAATCCAATCACAATCAGAATAATTAGAAGAAATCTTTTCATACTGCTAAATACCAAAAGTTAGTTCTTCTAAAAAGGAATTAGATTCTTTTAACGAAATCTGTTTAATTCTTCCTATTCTTCGTCTTCAATTGGTTCCTGTTCTTTTTCTTACCAGCTTTCTTAGCCTTTACTTTTTCCCCTTTGCCGATATTCTTTTTGGGTTTGGCCTTTTTTTCATGAAAAGCTCCCTTATAATCCGGATTGTCTCTTTGCTTCAGCTTGTCTAACTCGCGGGCATAAATCTGATTCTCCGCAAAAGGAGTTTCTGTAATAGTGACAGGCTTGGGAATTGCATATTCAGGCACTTCCATACGAATCAGCTCTTCGATTTTCTCAAAATGCCAAGCTTCCGCAGGATTAATAAATGTGATGGCCTTTCCTTCTTTCTCTGCTCTGCCGGTTCTACCTATTCTATGCACATAATCTTCATAGATCAGCGGCACATCAAAATTGATTACGTGAGAAACCATCGTCACATCCAAACCACGGGAAGCCACGTCAGTCGCAACCAAAATCCGCACATTTCCGGATTTAAACTCATCCATGGAGTTTATTCTGGTATTTTGACCCTTATTAGCGTGGATCACCCGGATTTCACCAAACTCATTCTTATTTAGAAAATTATAAACCTCCTCGGCATTTTTTCTGCTACGGGTGAAGATAATCGCCCGCTTTACAGATTCACTGTCTAGCAAATATTCCAAGAGGTAGATTTTAGTCCGGATATTTGGTACATAATATTTGACTTGTGCAATCGTCTCAGCAGTAGTTGCAGAAGGCGTGATCTCCACTCTTTCCGGAAATTCTAAAAATTCAGCAGCCAAGCGATCTACTCGAGGCGCAAAGGTGGCTGAAAAGAGCAAATTTTGTCTTTTGACAGGAATCACTTCCAAAATAGACCTAATCTGAGGCATAAACCCCATATCCATCATCTTATCTGCCTCATCCAACACCATGGTTTTAAGCTCCTTGGTGATCATCACTCCTTTTTTGTATAAATCCAAAAATCTCCCAGGAGTAGAAATCACGATATCCACACCTGCCTGGATTTGCTCAATTTGTGTTTTTGGACCAATACCCCCATATAAACTCACGATTCGTAAATCAGTGTAAGTAGCTAATTGATGGCAAACTTCCTCGATCTGCATGACCAGCTCACGGGTAGGTGCCAGAATCAGGGCTCTCGGAAGATTCCCTTGAGCATATTTGACCTTCATCAGGATAGGTAAGACATAGGCTGCCGTTTTACCTGTTCCGGTTTGTGCAATTCCCAACACATCATGGCCTGCCAATGCCAAAGGAATTGCTTTTTCCTGAATAGCCGTTGGAGAAGTGTAGCCAGCTTCGGCCACTGCATTTAGCAATTGCTTATTCAGCTTAAATGCATCAAATCCTACTGCCTCATTGCTCATGATTCCTTATTTTTGGGAAAACTTAAAAGATTGAAGATGAAAAGTATTCTGATCACCGATGCAAATATAGTCAATGAGGGCCGGATCTTTCGGGGAGATATTTTAATCCAGAAAGGAAGGATCGCCAAAATCGGCGAAAAACTGACTCCTGAACAAGTAGACCAACATATTGATGCAAATGGAAAATACCTCTTCCCCGGGGTGATTGATGATCAGGTACACTTCAGAGAACCGGGGTTGACACACAAAGGTGAAATTTATACTGAAGCAAAGGCTGGAGTAGCAGGAGGCACCACCTCTTATATGGAAATGCCCAATACTGTTCCTCAGGCTGTAACCATTCCCCTTCTCGAGGAAAAATATACCAGAGCCAAGGAAGTGTCTTTGGCCAATTATTCATTCTTTTTCGGAGGAACCAATGACAATTTAGAGGAAATCCTGAAGCTTGATTTGAAGAATGTCTGCGGCTTAAAGGTTTTCCAAGGATCTTCTACCGGAAACATGGTCGTCGACAATATTGAGTCTTTGGAAGGAATTTTCAGAGAATATAAAGGTCTTCTGGCTATCCATTCTGAAAATGACCACATCATCGCTGCCAATATGGCGGAGTACAAAGCCAAATATGGAGAGGATATTCCTATTCAGGCACATCCAAAAATCCGTTCTGAGGAAGCTTGTTACGATGCCTCCAGCAGAGCAGTTGCTATGGCTAAAAAGTTTGGAACACGACTACATATTCTCCATATCAGTACTGCCAAGGAATTGAGCCTATTTGACAACAGTATTCCATTGGAAGAAAAAAAGATCACAGCAGAAGCATGCATCCATCATATGTGGTTTTCGGAAAAAGATTACGACACCAAAGGCACCTTGATCAAATGGAACCCTGCTGTAAAAACAGCCAATGATAGAGATCAGATTTTCCAAGCGATGTTGGATGATAGAATCGATGTAATTGCCACAGATCATGCTCCTCATACCCTAGAGGAAAAAGATCAGGTTTACACTAAAGCTCCTTCTGGAGGGCCATTGATTCAACACAGCTTGGTAGCCATGTTGGATTTTTATCATCAAGGAAAAATTAGCTTGGAAAAGATCGCTGATAAAATGAGTCACAAAGTAGCCCAACTATTCAGGATCGAGGAAAGAGGATTTATTCAGGAAGGGTATTTTGCGGATTTAGTCTTGGTTGATCTCAATGCTCCATGGACAGTCAGCAAAGAAAATATCCTAGCAAAGTGTGGCTGGTCTCCTTTTGAAGGACATACATTTCAGTCACAGGTGACGCATACGATCGTTTCTGGACATCTAGCGTATGCAAACGGACAGTTTGACGAAAGTAAAAAAGGAGAGAGGCTAACTTTTTCAACAAATATTTAGGGCCATCCTTGCGCTGATTAAAGCGAATACTTACCTTTGCCAACCGATTGAGAAATGAGTTCTCAATCCAAAACAAATGGTGATTGTAGCTCAGCTGGTTAGAGCGCTGGTTTGTGGCACCAGAGGTCGCCGGTTCGAACCCGGTCTTTCACCCATAACCCCTCCTAGTGAGGGGTTTTTGCTTTAAATAGGGTGCATTTGGCACAACATTTGACAAATTCAGACCAAACTAAACCAACTTGAGATGTTTACTTTGTTCAAATCCTCACCAAAATTCCCTGTGGTAAAGCCTGTGAATATTCATCAGGTGAGAAGCTACATGGTAAAGTTTGAAGAGTCCTTGCGCAACTTTGAAGAGATTCAAAAAGAGGCAGTTCACTCCTAATTGAAAAAATCAACCAAGGTTATGGCAACATAACCTTAATTTTTGCCCTTTTCATTTTTTCTATCAATACAAAATTCTATTTTAACGGGCTACAATATTAGCCCCTATGAGTTATATCCATTTTGATAAAACCCAGTTGATTAATCTGAATTATTCTCTAGATAGAGAAATCATTCGGACCAACCGATCTGGAACCTATACCAGCACCTCGATAATCGGATGCAACACCCGAAAATATCATGGACTTTTAGTTGCTCCTCAGCCTCAAATCGATTCCCAAAATCATGTTTTCCTTTCAACGGTACATGAAACAGTTATTCAACGAGGTGCAAGCTTCAATCTAGGTATCAGCAAGTATCCTGGTAATTACTCTCCTAGAGGCCACAAGTATCTGGAAGATTTTGATTCAGAGCCTATTCCAAAACTCACCTATAGAGTAGGCGGAGTATTGTTACAAAAAGAGCTTATTCTGGACACCAACAGAGACCGGGTAATGATCCGATACACCTTATTGGAAGCTCATTCTCCTACAAAAATCAGGATTTCTCCTTTCTTGGCATTCAGAGGTTACCACACACTTTGCAAGGAAAATAATGATATCAACAAAAAATTTGAGAAGGTACCCAATGGGGCTAAATTCAAACTTTACCCGGTGTATGACCCATTGTATTTACAGCTTTCCAAAAAGAATGAGTTTGTCTCGGATCCAAACTGGTATCACAATGTAGAATACATTTTGGAAAGAGAAAGGGGCTACGAATACCAAGAAGATCTGTTTGTTCCCGGATACTTTGAATTTGACATAGAAAAAGGAGAGTCAGTGATTTTTTCTGCCGGCTTGACAGAGGCAGACCCCAAGACAAGAGAAAGGGCTTTTGCAAAAGAAATAGCAAGAAGAATCCCAAGAAGTAATTTTGAAAACTGTCTCAAAAACTCTGCTTCCCAGTTTATCAGAAGAAGAAACGGGGACACCAGGATCATTGCAGGTTACCCATGGTTTGGTTGGTGGGGAAGAGACACATTCATTGCTGCTCCTGGATTGACACTAGCTAATGGAGATTCTGAAACATTTTTGGAAATCATGGATACCATGTCCAAAGACCTCAAAGGTCCTTTATTCCCAAATGTGGGAAGCGGAACCTACACCAATATGAATTCCATGGATGCTCCTCTCTGGTTCTTTTGGTCATTGCAACAATACATTCAATTTACTGGAGACAGTAAAACCGTTAAAAAGAGATACCTTGATAAACTTAAGGGAATCATAGACGGATACAGGGCTGGAACTGACTTCAATATCCACATGCTGGATAATGGGCTGATTTATGGAGGAGAAGAAGGAATCTGTCTCACTTGGATGGATGCGGTAACTCCAGATGGTCCGGTTACGCCAAGAACAGGATGTCCTGTTGAGATTCAAGCCTTGTGGTACAATGCCTTATGCTTTTATCATGAATTAACAGGAGATCAGGAAATAGCCGAGTTGGCGGAAAAAGTAAAATCATCTTTCGAGGCCGAATTTTGGGATGAGGAAAAAGGCTATTTGGCTGATGTGGTTCAAGGAAATGAAAAAGACTGGTCCATTCGTCCCAATATGGTCTTCGCCACTTCCTTACCTTATACTATGCTCAGCGAAGGGCAGAATGATCAGATCTTGGAACTGGCAAAGTCCAATCTTTTAACAACCAGAGGCCTGAGAACTTTAGCTCCGGATGACCCGGCATATAAAGGGTATTATTTTGGAGACCAGATCAGCCGTGATCAAGCTTATCATAATGGAACGGTTTGGGTTTGGCCGATGGGTCATTTCGTAGAAGGCTATATCAAGCTTCACGGGAAGTCTGCCAAGAATTTTATAGGAAAAATTATTAAAGGATTTGATGGTGTCATGACACAATATGGTGTTGGAACAGTTGCCGAGATCTTTGATGGAGATCCTCCTCATAGACCAAAGGGAGCTGTATCTCAAGCCTGGAGTGTTGGGGAATTGCTAAGAATGATGGAATTGGTCAAGAGTTTATAAATAAATTATGAAAGTTTTAATGTTCGGTTGGGAATTCCCACCACATATTTCTGGAGGACTAGGAACAGCCTGTTATGGATTAGTCAAGGGATTGGCCCATTATAATCAGGATATCATTTTTGTAGTCCCAAAATTATGGGGGGATGAAGAACCCCTGGCTGATTTTGTCAATGCAAGTGATGTATCCATCGATTATCGGGAACGAAAATTCAAGAAAATCTGGAAGAATCTGACCTATCTGGAGGTTAGTAGTTTTTTGGTGCCTTATCTGGGCCCTGAGGAATATAAAAAGTTCACGGATTATGCCATTCATGACAGAACAGATGTAGACGAAAGTATTTTTACTACCAAATATGAGTTCAGCGGAAAGTATGGCAAAAACCTCATGGAGGAAGTAAGCCGATATGCTTTAACTGCGGCTCAGATCGCCAGAGACAGAGATGATTTCGAAATTATCCATGCACATGACTGGTTATCTTTCCCTGCCGGTATCGCGGCCAAGGAGATATCAGGAAAGCCATTGGTAGCTCATGTGCACGCTACAGAATTTGACCGCTCAGGCCAATCTGTTAACCGGCCTGTTTATGATATAGAAAAAGCAGGAATGGAAGCTGCTGACCACGTTTTAGCAGTAAGCCAACTGACCAAAAATATTATCATCAATAAATACGGAATTCCTGCTGAGAAAGTCAGTGTCTTGCACAATGCGGTATTGGATGCAAGCATTATCAAATCCAAATACAACAAGAAGGTTCCTGAAAAAATCGTGACCTTCCTAGGAAGAATTACTTTCCAAAAAGGCCCTGAATACTTTGTAGAAGCCGCAAAGAAGGTACTAGACAGAGATCCAAATGTGCGCTTTGTCATGGCAGGATCCGGAGACTTACTCAATAGGATGATTGATCGGGTAGCCGAGCTGAGGATGGCTTCCAAATTTCACTTTACCGGATTTTTAAAAGGGGACGATGTGGATCATATGTATGCCATTTCGGATGTGTATGTGATGCCTTCTGTATCTGAACCCTTTGGTATATCTCCCCTGGAGGCTGTGAGGCACAATACTCCCGTTATCATATCCAAGCAGTCAGGTGTTGCAGAGGTTTTGGTCAATGCAATCAAAATTGATTTCTGGGACATTGACGCAATGGCGGATTCCATTTTTGCCTTACTGCATTATGATGGTATTTCCAGGATGTTCAAGGAAATGGGAAGCCAAGAACTTAAAAAATTAAAATGGGAACATGTGGCTGCCAAATTGGTCACTGTCTATGAAAAAACTTTATCCACGAGACCATGAGAACTATCTGTTTTTACTTTCAGGTTCATCAACCCTACCGATTAAAACCTTATCGTTTTTTTGATATTGGAGAGGACCACTATTACTGGGATGACTTCCTGAATCGAAGTGTAATTCGAAAAGTAGCCCAAAAATGCTACCTGCCAATGAATGCTTTACTATTGGAATTAATCCAGAAGCATCACGGGGCATTTAAAGTGACTTTTTCTTTTTCAGGAACTTTCATGGATCAATTGGAGGCTTATGCACCCGATGTATTGGAAAGCTTCCAGCGTTTGGTGGCAACCGGACAAGTAGAATTACTGAATGAAACTTATGGTCACTCCTTGGCAGCTCTGAAAAGTAAGGAAGAGTTTGCCGGAATGGTCAAGCAACATCAGGATAAAATCAAGCAGCTTTTCAATGGGTACCAACCCAAAGTATTCAGAAACACTGAGCTGATTTATTCTGATAAAATTGGGGCTATGGTGGCTGATTTAGGCTACAAAGGAATATTGACGGAAGGTGCCAAGCACGTGCTGGGCTGGAAAAGTCCCAATTACGTGTACCAAAACTCCATCAATCCCGACCTCAAAGTATTGCTTAAGAATTTCCGGCTTTCAGATGATATTGCCTTCCGTTTTAGCAATAAAACATGGGAAGACTATCCATTGACTACAGACAAATTCATCAATTGGATTAATGCTATTCCTCAAAGCGAGCAGGTCTTAAACCTCTTTATGGACTATGAAACCTTTGGAGAACATCAGTGGGCCGAAACCGGGATTTTTGATTTCATGAGAGCTTTGCCGGAAGCTGTATTCAAGCATACAAATTTTGGTTTCTCTACTCCTTCTGAGGTAATAGATAAAGTCCCTGCAGTCAGCCCTATTCACGTGCCGATTCCTATCTCATGGGCAGATGAAGAAAGAGATTTGACTGCCTGGCTTGGAAATGACCTACAGGACGAGGCTTTTGACAGATTGTATGAATTAGAAGCCATGGTCAAAAAGACCAAGGACCCGGATTTGATGAGAGACTGGAATTATTTACAGACTTCGGATCACTTTTATTACATGTGTACCAAATTCTTCTCTGACGGAGATATACACTCCTACTTTAGCCCTTATGACACTCCTTATGATGCATTTATCAACTATATGAATGTACTGAGTGACTTTGTATTGAGAGTCAAAGGAAAAGTTAAGGGATTAGAAAAAGCATAAAAAAAGGCCGTCGATGACGGCCTTTTTTTGATCTCAATTTCAATAATATCTTATACGGATATCCGCTTTCTTACCAGTATTGACAAAAATATGGCCTATTGTCTGCTGAAAAGATAAGAATCCCGAAGCTTCGGTCTTCGGTCTTCCAACCAGTCAAGCAAGGAAAATAAGGCAACTGGCATGATCGCGGATAATCAGATTATCTTAATAGACTTTCCTAAATCAATAACTTTCAGATTTATTCGGGAAATCCTTGTTTTTAACATCCCTGATATAATTTTTAAATGCATCGGTCATTACTTGTTGCAAATCAGCATATTGCCTCAAAAATCTAGGTTTAAACTCCTGAGTAATACCCAGCATGTCATGCATTACCAAAACCTGCCCGTCTACATGCGGTCCAGCTCCAATACCTATAACCGGGATCTGTACTGACTCTGCAACTTTCTTCGCTAAGGAGGCTGGAATCTTTTCCAGAACAATGGCAAAGCATCCGCATTCTTCCAAAATTTTTGCGTCCTCCAATAGCTTTTTAGCTTCTGCCTCTTCCTTGGCACGAACAGTGTAAGTCCCGAATTTATAGATGGATTGAGGAGTCAAACCCAAATGTCCCATCACCGGCACACCGGCACTCAAAATTCTACTCACAGACTCTTTGATTTCAGCGCCGCCTTCGACTTTTACTGCGTGAGCTCCAGATTCCTTCATGATTCGAATCGCAGATCTCAAAGCCTCAGAACTGTTTCCCTGATAGTTTCCAAATGGAATATCCACTACCACAAAAGATCTTTTGACCGCTCTAACTACTGAACTTGCATGATAAATCATCTGATCCAGCGTAATTGGCAAAGTAGTCTCATGCCCGGCCATCACATTGGAAGCGGAATCCCCCACAAGAATGATATCTATTCCAGCAGCATCAACAATAGTGGCCATGGAAAAATCATATGCTGTGAGCATGGAGATTTTTTCTCCACGTTCTTTCATTTCCTGCAGAATATGGGTGGTGATCCTTTTGATATTAGCCGATGAGTGAACAGACATGAAATATTAGTGAAGGTGAACGAAATAATTTTCTTCGGATAAATCTACTTTAATATGCTCGTTAAGGGTAGTAGAGAGCTCATAACCTGTATAATCAGGTCGAATTGGAAAAAGGCCATGAGCACGATTCACTAATACGGCCAATTCCATTTTGTCAATATCTTCTTCCAAAAATGGCTTGATTGCATAGACAATCGTTCTACCTGTATTCAATACATCATCCACAACGATAAGGGTTTTGCCGGAAAGAACTACTGATTGTGACAATTCTACTTTAGAATGTGCGATGTCGGATTTATCCAAAACTATCTCCACTTCTTCCACTGCTAAATTCGAGATACTTTTAAGCTCTTTTGCCAGAAGCTGGGATAGAATTAGCCCCATTCCGCTGATACCTGCAAAGACAACTCCAGATGAATAGAGATTTCTCTCGTAGATTTCGTATGCCATCCGGGTGATCTTTTTCCGGATTTGTTGGTGATTGAGTACTTCGCTCATGATTTGTTTTAAAAATGAAAATTAGGCCAATTTACCCTGCTTTCAAAATTATGACTTAACGGTGTGAATCTTCTTCATTTAAAATGTTCACATAACTTTCGTATCTGTAAGGATGAATGTAACCTTCTTCCAGTTGTTTGAGAATTTTACATCCCGGCTCATTTACATGCTGGCAATTATTATACTTACACTCTCCCAAATGCACCCTCATCTCAGGAAAGTAATGAGAAAGCTCATATTCTTCAATTTCTAATATTCCAAATTCTTTGATTCCGGGAGTATCTATCAAGTCTCCTCCTTCTTGGAGAAAAAACATTTCCGCAAAGGTGGTTGTGTGAACCCCCTTACTGCTGTAGCCTGAGATTTCTTTGGTTTCCTGTCTTGCATCAGGAATTAACCTGTTCAATAAAGTAGATTTCCCCACACCCGAATGACCTGAAATTAGGGTGGATTTTCCTCGAAGGTGAGGAATCAGAAGATCCTTCAATTGCTGGTTTTCCAGGGCTGAAACCTCGACCACAGGATATCCCAATGGTTCATATATTTCATGAATATCCTGCAGCCAATCTTGGGCGTCTTCCCCTTCCATCAAGTCCATCTTGTTTACCACTAAAATGGCGGGAATTCTAAAACTCTCCGTGCTTACCAAAAACCTGTCAATAAAGCCAAGAGAGGTTCTGGGGTTTTTCATGGTTATCACCAACATGGCTTGGTCGAGGTTGCTGGCAATGATGTGAGAAAAATGCTGCTTCCGGGTGGATTTTCTAATCACATAATTTTCTCTGGGAAAAATTTCCCGAATCACTCCAGTAGCCTGACCTTCTTCTAAATCCAAGCCTACCCAATCGCCCACCGCAATGGGGTTGGTTAGTTTGAGTTCATCTTGTTTGAACTTTCCTTTAAGTCTGGCCTGAATCATCTTTTCCTCAACCTGTACAGTATACCAGCTCCCTGTAGACTTGATCACTCTCCCTTTCATGATTTCAGATATTTAGAGGTATAGGCAAGAATTTTAGCAGACGCCCCTAGCTGAGACTCAACCCAGTTTTTAGCTGCTTGTCTTGTATTTTGCATAAGTAAGGGGTTTTTGAGAGCATCAAACTTTTCATTTAACTCCTCTCCATTCCCTACAGAAAACCCACAGCCCTGAGCTATTGCTTCTTCAGCTTCCGGGAATTTATTTACTTTTCTTACTTCCCCAAAGATAACAGGAACACCAAAACCTATGGGTTCGAGGATATTGTGTAACCCTTCTCCAAAAGCCCCTCCTACATAAGCGATTGTGGCATATTGGTAAAGCCTGCTGAGCATCCCAATATTATCGATAATTAAAATAGGAGATTTCTCAGTCTGATCCCATTGAGAATAAAAAAGCGTCTTGGTCTGAATTTGATTAGCCCAAGTTTGAAGATGCTTTGACTTAATATCATGAGGAGCAATGATAAATTGATAGTCCGGATTGGAATTGATAAGCGGAATCAATAAGTCCATATCCTCCTCCCAAACAGAACCTAACACCATAACCTTTGAACCTCCCACCCATTTAGTGATCTCTGTGAACTCTTTTGCCATCATCGCATTCTCAGCAACTCTATCAAACCTGGTGTCACCTGAAAGGCTGTGATTTGTATAGCCTATTTGATTCAAAAGGGATTGACTGTGCTCATTTTGACAGAAAATATGATTAAAACTAAAAATAGGCGCCCGAAAAAAGCCTTTCCTCTTAAAGTAAATTTGATCATCTCTAAATGATGCGGCAATCAAAAATGTAGGGATCTTCTTTTGATTCAAACATTGAAGAAAATTAAACCACAAGTCATATTTCACAAAAAAGCTCATCTTCGGCTGAAGAATACCCAGATATGTTGCGGCATTTTTTGCTGTATCTATCGGTAAATAACCGATGTAATCCACCTCGTTTGGGGACTTTTTTTGAGTTGGAATAAATCCGGAAGGGCTATAAAAACTTACCGATATCAAGTGATTAGGAAAGCTGTGCTTTAATCCGGAGATGACAGGTTTAGCCTGTTCAAATTCTCCCAGCGAGGCAACATGGAACCAGATTAAGGGTCCAGAGTTAGCTTTTCTAAAACTTTCCAGATCTGTAAATAGATTTTTACGGCCTTTGTAAAAAAGTTGAATCTTTTCGGAAAACAATGAAATCAGAGGCAATGCAAAACTCAATAAATGCATTCCAAGATTATATACCCACTTCATCTTTCAAAATTAGGCTTTAATCCCAAAATTCCTTTGTTTCACGTTTTTGGAAAAGGAGTTTCTTCAGGTTTCTTCAAAAAAAGAGAGAGCGAAGGGTGAAATTCCACCAAAAATTAATTATTTTCAATGTTACTGTTAAGCCACCCACCAAATTCAGACTGTTATTTCAAATGATTAAAGTACTATTTGTTTGTCTTGGAAATATATGTAGATCGCCCCTGGCAGAGGCCATATTCAATCAAAAAATTAAAGATTCCGGTTTAGAGGTTCACTTTAAATCTGACAGCGCTGGCACTTCTGATTTTCATATAGGAGAGCTTCCTGACGAACGAACATTGAAATGCGCCGAACTGCATAAAATTCCCATCAAACACCGAGGAAGACAAGTAAATAGAACTGATTTCAGGGACTTTGATTACATCATTGCGATGGATGAGAGCAATCTCAAAAATTTGAATTCTATGAAAAGTAAGTGTGGGTTTCCCGACAAGGAAATCCATCTGATGCGAGATTTTGTGCCAGGAGATGAAGGCCTTTCTGTTCCTGACCCTTACTATGGAGGCGAGGAAGGTTTCTTGGAGATTTATAGAATACTGGATGAGGCAATAGACCACTTTTTGAATCAAGTAAAAGTCACCCATCAGCTTTATGCTTGATCTGAATGAGATCTATGAACAAGTACTTTTTGACAGTTTAGGACCCTTAGCCGAACTCAAGTCCGCTTCATTAATTGCAGCTGGCAGCCACAACCAAGGAATAAGGCTTGATAGTAATGAAGGCAGTTTTTTTCTCAAGCTCAATTTTGACCATGAGAAGGACATTCTTTACAAAGAAGCAGAGGGCTTAGACTTACTTAGGAAATCTACTTTTATCAAAATCCCAAATGTCTTTGGATGTGGAAGAGTGGGTGATTACAATTATTTATTGTCAGAATTTATCCCTTCCGGAAGATATCAACTCGACTATTGGGAAAACTTAGGATTGGGTCTAGCTCATTTACACTTGACCAATCAAAAAGAATATGGGTTGGAAAATGACAATTACATCGCCTCCCTTCATCAGAAAAATTTGACATCAGATTCCTGGTTGGATTTTTTCATAGAACAAAGACTGGAGCCATTGTTAGGGAAAGCTTATTTTGACCGCTTGATTCCGCTCGACTTCTTAAAAAGATTTCAAGAAATATATCCCAAACTAGAATCTGTTTTTCCGGATGAAAAACCGGCGCTTCTTCATGGAGATCTGTGGTCTGGAAATGTAATCGCAACCAGTCAAGGTGAACCTTGCTTGATTGATCCTGCAGTATATTTTGGTCATCGGGAAATGGATATAGCATTTAGCCGACTTTTTGGAGGTTTTGACAACAGGTTTTATGAATCCTATGAATCGATTTTACCTTTAGAACCAGGTTTTGAATCTAGAATGGGCATATACAATTTGTATCCTTTATTGGTACATTTGAATCTATTTGGCGTCGCCTACTTACCTGGAATAGAAAAAATTGTAAACCGATTTCGTTGATGAGCTTTTTGATCCGCCCCTATCAAACCCAAGATTGCAAAGCAATTTTGGAAATAATCAATGATAGTATCCTCAATACATTTTTTAATTATGATTACCATGTAAAAACGCTCGAGGAAGTTTCCCGGAATTTTGATCAAAAACTAAATGACAATATCCCAATTCTAGTGGGTGAAATGAATGGGAAAGTAGTGGGCTATGCGACTTATGGGAAGTTTAGGGCCAAACCCGGATACGATAGAACTATAGAGCACAGTATCTATTTGGATCACTCCGCTCAAGGAAAAGGCTTAGGTACTGCTATGCTTAGACAATTGATTTATCTGGCTAAAGACCAAGGATATCATGTAATGATAGCTGGTATGGACTCTGAAAATCATGGGAGCTATCGATTTCATGAAAGGTTGGGCTTCAAGGAAGTTGCAAGACTTCCTGAAGTATCATTTAAGTTTGATAAGTGGCTGACCTTGGTTTTTATGCAGCTGAACCTGGAAAATTTAGCCTAAAAGAACTTTCTCGCCTGTTTTTACAGCTTCGAAAATCGCATCAATGATTACCATATCCTTCAAGCCTTCCCTTCCATCTACAGGGATTTTGGGAGTTACACCATCAAAAATTATAGCAGCCATCTGATCCATCTGGGTCGTCTGATGAGTGACATGGGGCTCATTCAAAGGACCTTTATGGGTTTTTCCCTGAATAGGACCATAGCCTGTGGAAGGCTGCATTTCTGCAAAACCCTGGGTCCCATTTAAGAAGAATTTATCCAAATTATTCATGCTGTAGGTAGAAAGGCATGAAGCCACGACCCCAGAAGGAAAGCCCATCTGAAATGTGATGGTTTCGTCAATCCCATCCTTGAACTTGACCGGATCGGTCTTTACTTCCTGAGCAGTTACCCAAATCGGTTCCTCCCCTACCATATATCTCGCACCATTGATAGAATAGATACCGATATCCATCATTGCACCCCCTCCTGATAATTCTGGATTGAGCCTCCATTGAGTCGGATCCCCAATTTTAAATCCGCTCAATCCCTGAAAAAATTTGATATCTCCAAACTCTCCTTTTTCTCGCATTTCTACCGCCTTCAGCGTATTGGCTTCAAAGTGCATTCGGTATCCGATCAATAACTTTACTCCAGCCTGATCACAAGCAGAAACCATTTCAGCTGCATCTGAAGCATTCACAGCCATAGGCTTTTCACAGATCACATGCTTGCCTGCCTTGGCTACTCGGATAGTCTGTCCTTTGTGTAAGGCATTTGGTGTGATCACATAAACGGCATCTATATCCGGGTTATCCTTAATGGCATCGAAGTTTTCATAGTTATAGCAGTTTTTGGCAGGAATTCCATATTTAGATTGCCACATGGCAATTTTGGACGGAGTTCCGCTGATCACACCTACCAGTTTTGCCCGCTTACAATCCTGCATCGCTTCTGCGACTCTGGTACCATAACTTCCCAATCCCATAATGGCAACCCGCAAAATTTTATCCTGATCGAATATTTCGGAAATAGGGCTAGAAAAAACAGAAATTGCTGGAGTCGAGAGCGCTATAGCAGTTGCACCTGCCTTTTGGATAAAAGATCTTCTGGAATTCATGGATTAATAGGTTGATTTATTGAAAAATACGGATAAAAAATGATTTCTCTTCTAATTGGTAAGTTTAAGACGGCGAAATTCATTTTATCAACAAGATCCATAAAATCCACCTTTCGGAATTACTCTTTTCTTCTGACAAACTGGACTGTGTTTCTCGTACTTTGCTCCAACAAGATTTCATATCCCGGATTGAGATCGCTGAAATCTTTTCTGTCAGGATGCAGTACAGTCAAAAGCTCTAATCCTTCATTGTATCGAATGATAAATTTATTTTTCAGGGAATTGACAAGCTGCTCTAATTTGAAAAGTTGCTGATCTATAATAATCGAAACTGATATCGCCGAAGTCTGAAGAAAATTTACCCGAAGTTTGAGTGCATTCAATTGCTCATAGATAGTGTGAATTTGCTCCTCTTCAATGAAGGTAAAGTCCGTAACCCGAAACGTGACTAAAATCTGATTTTGCTTCAAAACAATGGTAGGAATTGGATTTTGTTTTCCTAGCTGAAAGATTTTGGTACCGGCAGCTTCTGGTTTCAAAAAGGATTTTACAAATAAGGGGATACCAGAATTAGCCAAGGGTTTGATGGTTTTGGGATGAATCACCGAAGCTCCATAAAAGGTCATTTGAGCAGCCTGCTGGTAATCAAGTTCATCAAAAAGCTGCGTGTCCTCAAACAGCTTAGGGTCTGCATTTAATACTCCTGGTACGTCCTTCCAAATAGTCACAGAGCCGGCATCTAAACTTGTAGCAAGTATGGCTGCGGTAAAGTCAGACCCCTCTCTTCCTAATGTCGTGGTTCGACCTTGAGGATCAGCCCCGATAAAACCTTGGGTAACGACTGGAAACTGATCTAGAATCGACTTCAGATTTTTTTGGCAATTCAGTCTGGTCTTTTCCCAGTTGATTTTCGCAAATCTAAAATCACTATTGGTGGAAATAAATTCTCTGGCATCTTGCCAAACTGAGACCAAGCCAATTTCACAGAGATATTCCATTACGATTCTACTGGAAATTAACTCCCCAAATGCCACTACCCGGTCATAATATTCATCGTAATTATCTTTGGTTATAGGATTCACTAACAATTTTTCCAATTGCAAAAAGTAATTATCCAACTTAGAAAATATCGTGTGATCTGCGGGGAACAAATCTTTACATATCTCTAAATGATAATTTTTTAAAATTGTACTATTTGAAGAAATATCTTCTTCTTTCATTCTCAGTTCCAGTAATTTCTCCAATGCGTTAGTGGTCTTACCCATGGCAGAAACTACGATTACCATATTTTTTCGCAATCGATTACGCAAAATTTCAGCTAAGTTTTTGACTGCTGAGGCATCTTTTACAGAAGCTCCTCCAAATTTGAAAATTTGTGTTTTGGTCATAAAATATTATTCCTAATTTCGAGAGTATATAAACCCAAATATTGTACTTTTCTAATCCATGAAAATTCTTCCTTATCAGCCAGACCAAAGCGGGATGGCTTATTCTGTCGGAACAACTCTGGACCGATTTATCAAATCTAAGCAAAGTGACTTCCCTTTTGCTTCCGGTGAACTTTCCCAACTACTTCGAGACATCGCTTTAGCTGCCAAGATAGTCAATAGAGAGACGAATCGCGCAGGCCTTGCCAATATCGGAGGTGCATTTGGTCAAACCAATGTACAAGGTGAAGAGCAACAGAAGTTGGACGTAATAGCCAATATACGTTTTATGAGAGCTCTCAGTAAAGGCGGGGAAGTTTGCGCAATTGTATCTGAAGAAGAAGATTCAGTCATAGATTTACAAAACGGTTCGGGAAAATATGTAGTCGCGATAGACCCTCTTGATGGCAGCTCCAACATTGATGTAAATATCAGCATAGGAACCATTTTTTCAATTTACAGAAGAAAAACACCTGTGGGTAGCCCTATTCAAGAAGAAGATATCATGCAGCCTGGAAAAGAGCAAGTTGCTGCTGGGTATGTGCTTTATGGCTCCTCCACTATGTTGGTCTATACCACAGGGTTTGGTGTAAATGGGTTTACCTACGAAAACTCCCTGGGAGAATTTTTCCTTTCTCACCCAGCTATACAAGCGCCTAAAGATGGAAAAATCTATTCCATTAATGAAGGTTCAGAATTAGAATGGGCCCCAGGTGTAAAAAACTACGTTGACTATTGCAAAAGGTCTCAATATTCTGCGAGATATATCGGTTCATTGGTGGCAGACTTTCATAGAAATTTATTGAAAGGGGGAATTTATGCCTATCCTTCAACCCAAAAAAATCCCAATGGAAAACTAAGGCTGCTATATGAGGCTAATGCTTTGGCTTTTATTGCCGAACAAGCAGGGGCAAAAGCAACGAATGGAACACAGCGAATTTTAGATATTCAGCCTGAGACACTTCACCAGAGAACTCCACTTTGGATTGGGTCTGAGAAAATGGTAAACGAAGCCATGGGATTTTTAAGTAAGAAAAGGGAAGCTGTAAATCTGTAGAACTAATGGCTGGGTTTTGAGGTTAGGTAAATTGGATGTTTTTATCTTCACACTCCAAATTCTTAACATATGAAACTAAACAAAACCTTTTTGGGACTAGCACTAGCTGCCAGTTCTCTATCCATTTATGCATGTGATTCGAAAGATGATCTTGACATAGCCAGTGATGAGCCAATTGATGAAACTTTTGCGGTTCAGACTGAGAAAATGTTGATCAATGTAGACACGCTTTATTCTGATTTGGAAAGTCCTTGGGGAATGACCTGGCTACCTGATGGAAAAATGCTTTTGACTGAGCGAAAAGGAGAAATCCTGATTTTTGAAAACGATAAATTCACCGGTCAAAAAGTACAGGGGCTACCCAAGGTACATGAGGTAAATCAAGCTGGGCTACTGGATGTTCAAGCTCATCCAAATTATGCTCAAAATGGATGGATATACATTTCTTATGCCAAACCAAAAGGAGGAAATAAAGGTGCTACAACAATCATGCGATTCAAGCTGGAGGGTAATCAAGCAGTTCAACAGGAAGAATTGATTGAAACTACTCCAGAGTGGGAAGGCGGAAGACATTATGGATCCAGAATTGTTTTTGATAAAGACAATTATTTGTTTTTCTCCAACGGAGATCGAGGAGACACTCCTTCCAATGCGCAGGATTTGACCAATTCTCATGGTAAAATTCACAGAATCCATGATGATGGCAGAATCCCTTCTGACAACCCATTTGTGAATGAGCCGAATGCTATCAAATCCATTTGGACCTACGGAAATAGAAACCCACAAGGCTTGGTTTATGATAAAGCTAATGACAGAGTTTGGGAGGCTGAACACGGGCCGATGGGTGGCGATGAGCTTAACCTGATCGAAAAAGGAAAAAATTACGGCTGGCCAGTAATCACCTACGGACAAAATTATGATGGAACTCCCATCACAGATATCACAGAAAAAGAAGGAATGGAGCAACCAGTAACCTACTATGTTCCTTCTATTGCCACATGCGGGATGACTATTGTTACTTCCGATAAATATCCAGCTTGGAAAGGAGATATTTTAATTGGAGCATTAGCTAAAATGCACATCAATAGAGTAGATATGGATGGCACCAAAGCCCTTTCGCAGGAAGTGATGCTGCAAGATATCGGTAGAGTAAGACAGGTTTCCGAAAGCCCGGATGGTTATTTGTATGCCATTACAGAAGGCACTGGACTCTTAGTCAAATTGATTCCAATTCGATAACAAAAAAAGCTCTCAAATACTGAGAGCTTTTTTCTTTTCTATTAAATACTTAAACAAAATCAACATCCACATTGAATGGGTACTTCATCAAAAACTGGAGCGCCTCCTCAATTTCCAAATCTTCAAAAAGTACGCGATACAAGTTTTCTGTAATCGGAGCGCGTAAATCTGCTGCTTCCAAAAACCCTTTAATAATTTTTACAGTATTGACACCTTCTGCCACTTCCTCCATACTGGCTTGAATCTCTGTCAAACTCTCGCCTTTGGCCAATCTATATCCTACCGTAAAGTTTCTGGAATCCACGGAATTACAAGTCGCTACCAAGTCTCCTATTCCTGCAAGTCCTATGACGGATTTTAAGCTTCCTCCTAAGGCATTACTTAAATGGGCCATTTCCACCATGCCTCGGGAAATCAAAAGTCCTCTGGCATTTTCTCCCAAACCAAGCCCTGCCAAAGCCCCTGAAGCGATTGCAATGATATTTTTCAATACTCCACTAAGTTCCACCCCAATGATATCCGAATTACCGTATACCTGAAATTTATCAGACCTTAAAAGTCGCTGGCCTTCCATGATTACCTCATTGTACTTGCTGGCAATTACGGTAGCAGCCGGCTGACCTTTGCTGAGCTCTCTAGCCAAATTAGGGCCTGCTAGGCATCCCACCCTGACAGCCACTGTCTCCTGTTGAATTACTTCACTCATGGTCAAAATCTGGCTTCTTTTGATTTTTTTGACCGTGTCTAAAGTTTGACCTTCGGGAAGATTCAAACAAAGTCCTTTGGTACCATGAATCACCAAATGGTAAGGATGTAGGAATGGAGCGAACTTTCTTGCCACTTCCTGAAAACCGGAAGAAGGCACCATGAAAAACAAGATGTTACACTCTTTGCAGAGAGTCTCTGGGTCAAAAGTCCCCTGAATGCTGGCATGCAAGGCCTTTCCATGAGCACTACTTTGGGTATTGATTTCGTCAACTACTTCTGGCTTTCTGGCATAGACCATCACCTTGCTTTTTTCAGCAAGCATATTGGCTATGGCCGTACCAAAGCTACCTACTCCTACTACGCCTATGGTACTAGATTTAGAAGAGTTTTTCAAGGCCATATCCGTGTAATCTGTTGTGATAAAAATACAATAAACTCATATCCTCAGTGACTATGTCTCCCTGACGATTTTTGATTAAAGGTCTTTTTGCATGGTACATTCCCACATTATCCAATCCATGGGAAATAATCTCATCCATAGACCTTTTCATGTGCGGAGCAATATTAATCTTCCCTTCTGCTTTTAGTGCTAGAATCCTTTCATAGACCATTTCGCAGGCTTCTTTAAATTCCTGATAGGGCAAAAATATTTCTTCCTCAGGCAAGCGAATCAAATCGAAAAGGTCCAGTTTATTATTCCGCTGTTTGATCAATTCGAAGGCAGTAAAAGCCACCAAGTGTGAACTGAAAACCCGGTTGATTTTATGAAATTCCTCAACTATGCGCTTTCCAAGCATATTGGTATACTCTTCCTCCCGCTGCTGATCTACAGTAATTTGGTTGTTGGAAATAAAATAATCTCGGGGGTCAATCTTTCGTCCGTATTTATCAAGACTATCTCCATGTTCATCCACATAATTCCCTAGCACATCCATGGCTTTGCCTACAGAAACTGAAATATCAGAACCTTTGGTAAAGAATTTTACCAAGAACTTGGAAATCTTGTAAGAATTAGAAAACTCGTCATTCTCTTTGTAATAGCGTTCCTGTCCGGTAATGCTGAGATAATCCTTGATCAAACTTGGTGCTTCCAAGACAAAATGATAATTGATAGTCACTGGCACAATGAAGATTTTGCCAGAGATATCATTAATATCATTCTGATAGTTAGTCCTTTGCGCTTCGATGGCAGTACTTAATAGCCCTAATTTCAACTTGGACTCAATCATACCGCTTCGGCTCCGGGTTCCTCCCGGAAAAAATAAGGAATGGCATCCAAACTGTATAGCCTCTTTGGAATAGGTCTTTAAGGTTTCCAGATACATGAGATTCTTTTTCCTCCTATCCACCTTATAGGCACCCAAGGCATTCATGAAATAAGCAAAAATCGAAATATTAAACAGGTTAAGACCTGCCCCATAAATAAAGGGAGGCAAGCCCAAAACAGAAATGATCCAACCAATCAAGATACTATCCAAGTTGGAAAAGTGAGTCGGAACCATGACTATAGTGCCTTTGGTCGCCAGATCTCTTAATTGATCCGTTTCGCCCGTGATCTGGATTTTATCCTGAAGTGTATATTGGTTACTGAATATGGATTTAAACCCTTTTACCCTGGCAGCATTCAGTAATCTGGAAAAGCCATAAGTGACTACGCTTCTGGTAAATTTATAATGTTGGTGATTGAAATTACTGGCAATTTCCTCAGAATAACGATTGGTAATTCTTTCCAGAATCTCCTTATAGGCCTCCAGCCTCTTACTCCTATTCAGCTTGGTCTCAGAGTTGATCTGCAATAATGCAGCTTTGACTTTTCCCCAGAAATCTCCTTCATCATCCGGGTCAACAACCCAGGGATTTTGCTTAATTCTAAGCTTTTCCCGGTACAGGGTAGTCTCCAACTCCTCTTTGAGAATATCAGGGTTTTTGCCAGTCAGCGTAAGGATTTTATCCTGTGCGCTGGCTGAAACTCTGGAAACAAATTCCTTTCTCTCCCTTGCCAATTTTACGACAGGCCATTCATCCTTGCTAGGCAAAATTGGCTCGTACCGATGTTTGATATATTTCTCCTCCAAAATGGAAAGTGGGTTTAATAAAAGTGAATGCCAAAGATAAGGAAAATGAACTTGTAGCGGGAATCTTAAGCCTTAGGAACAGAGGGCTCTGATTTCGACTTCAGGAATAAAGCCACTACCAGAGTGGTAATCAATCCCATGACTATAGCGCCAATCAGGGATTGAACCATATAGCTTTTTAAATTGAAATAGGCTTCCGCATTAGCCAGGGTCATTTTCCCACTCGTAACTGCATGTTCGATTACGTTGGTAAAATATTCGGGAGTGATATAGGTACTGATAACATATTGAGCTAGGGGACTGAGTAAAGCAATAATTAGGGTCATAATCAGACCTGTGACCACTCCCTGTTTGTAGCTCATTCGCCCAAAATATGTATTTCTCTTTTTATCCAATAAGGCAAAAACATAAATCAGGATCGCAGGAATAGCAAAGAAGTTCGTGTAGGTAGCGTGATCAGCTATTTTTTCATCATGCCAGCCCATGGATTTTTCAAATAACATCCACAATAGCATAGTCAGAATGAAAATAAATGCCCATTTGAGCTCTATCTTAATGTTTTTCATAGTGATTTGGGTTAGGTGATGGGGCGATATTTATACAAATTACAAAATTTCAGAAACGTTTATACTTTTCTGTTGTTTCTCAGGTATCAAATAGAATCCCTTGTCTAGGAACTAAAGGGTATTATTTTTACGCCAGCAAATCCCAATGAAACCAGATCTCAAACAAATACAGGTGCCGATCGAGTCGGAAATGGTTGTTTTCGAACAAAAATTCCGCGACTTCATGAAAAGCAAGGTGAAGCTGCTCGATCATATCACCAATTATATCGTGAAGCGGAAGGGCAAGCAAATGCGGCCCATGTTTGTGTTTTTGACGGCTGGCGTATGTGGAGAAATCAACGATTCCACCCACAGAGGTGCGGCTTTGATAGAGTTGCTTCACACGGCAACCCTTGTTCATGATGATGTCGTGGATGATGCAAATTATCGCAGGGGCTTTTTTTCCGTCAATGCATTATGGAAAAATAAAATCGCTGTTCTTGTCGGAGATTATTTGCTTTCCCGAGGCTTACTTCTTTCAGTGGACAATGGGGATTTTCATTTGCTCCAGATTGTTTCCAATGCAGTCAAAGAAATGTCGGAAGGCGAACTGCTTCAGAGCTATAAAGCCAGAAAACTGGATGTAGACGAGGAAGTATATTATGAAATTATCCGTCAAAAAACAGCCAGTCTAATTGCTTCATGCTGTGCTGTTGGTGCCGCTAGCGTAAATGGAGACCTAGAAATGGTCAGCAAAATGCGTGAATTTGGAGAGAAGGTAGGTATGGCCTTTCAAATCAAAGACGACCTTTTTGATTACGGAGAAGAAGAAATCGGGAAACCTGTAGGGATTGATATCAAAGAGAAAAAGATGACTTTGCCTTTGATATTTGCTTTAAGTAAGGCGGATTGGTTAGAAAAAAAGAAAATCATCCGCCTCATCCGAAACAAATCCAACGATAAAAAAGCTGTAAATCAGGTCATAGATTTTGTAAAAAAGAGCGGAGGATTAGAGTATGCCAAGGAAAAAATGAATGGGTTTTATCAGGAAGCTCTGGGCATTTTGGAAGGATTCCCAGAATCAGAATACCGAGCCTCACTTTCAGCTTTAGTCAGCTATACAATAGAAAGAAAAAAATAAGACCTCTTCGAAGGTCTTATTTTTTTCTAAAACACTTTTTGACTCAGCTTATCTCATCAAAGTTCGCTTTCAAGTCAGGCTTATGGCTTTTGATAAGAATTGATCGTTTGAATTTTTCCATCAGGTAAATGGACCAATTCTGCCATTTTGATATTTCTCAAGGGTGTTTTACCTGAAAGCTCTGTATCATGGTAAAATAGATACCATTTCCCCTCGAAATTGACAATAGAATGATGATTAGTCCAACCTTCTACGGGTTCCAAGACATTTCCCTGGTAAGTAAATGGACCATAGGGACTATCTCCAATAGCGTATGCTATAAAATGTGTATCACCCGTTGAATAGGATAAATAGTACTTCCCATCATGTTTATGCATCCAGGCAGCCTCAAAGAACCTTCGAGCATTATCTCCTGCTTTAATCGCTTCACCATTTTCATCCAGGATCAAAATCTCCTTTGGCTTCTCTGACAAACCGGTCATAGCATCATCCAATTTGGCAATGTATGGCATCAAAGCTTTTTGATCTGGCCCCGGTAGCCCATCCATTGGCCCCTTTCTTCCTTCTATGAGTTTTTGATCTTCATACCATTGAAGCTGTCCTCCCCAGATTCCTCCCCAAATCAAAAAATACTCCTCCTGATCCTGAAAAACAGCAGGATCCATACTGAAAGTACCTTTGATTGGTTCTGCTTCTGGTTTAAATGGACCTTCCGGGCGATCTGAAACGGCGACTCCAATTTTAAATATCCCCTGTTTATCTTTTGCTGGGAAATAGAGATAGTATTTGCCATTTTTTTCGGCGGCATCCGGAGCCCACAACTGTCTACTTGCCCAAGGAATATCTTCCAATTTCAAAGCCACTCCATGGTCAGTGACAGGCCCATTCACCTTCTCCATTGAGAAAACATGGTAATCTTTCATGTCAAAATGAGAGCCCATATCATCTTCTTCCACATCCGTTTCTATATCATGGGAAGGGTAAACAAATAGCTTTCCTTCAAAAACATGAGCTGATGGATCGGCTGTAAAAATATGTTCCACAAGTGGAGCATGCGCAAATTTAGACTCCTCTGTTTCTACTTCTGCAGACTGAGAAGATTCTTGGGGTTTAGAGCAAGCAAAAGCAATAAATAGAACTCCCAAAAGGTAATTTGAAAATTTCATATGAGGTTAGGTTAGGTTTGATTGCTATGAAAATACTCAAAGAGGAGTGGATTTCTAAATTTTGGAGCAAATGGAGCAAATATGAATTGATGCGCTAATCAGTTTTTTTTACAATCCTCCCAAAAACCCTTTAAATTCTTCAAACCTTTTACCCATCGAGAGCACCTTCTTTTCTCCTTCCAGAAAAGCTGCCAATCGATCCGGCAAAACCAACTTTTCATTCAATGCGTCTTCCACCACGTCTCTGAATTTTCCTGGATGGGCTGTTTCTAAAAACACACCAACATACCCTGGATTTTCAGCCATGAAATCTTTCAAGCCTAAATATCCCACTGCTCCGTGTGGATCAAGAGTGTAGCCTTTGGGCTTGACATCCTGTATTGCTTCGATGGTCTGAGCATCGGTGTAGAAAAAACCTTTGACATTTTTCCGAAACAGCTCCTCATTTCCATCATAAAGCGCCTGAAGTCGAGGAAAATTACTGGGATTCCCCACATCCATAGAATTGGAAACTGTAGGTACAGATGCTTTGGCTTCAAAAGGTAACCCCTTTAAATAATCAGGGACTATTTTGTTGAGATTGGTTGCAGCGACAAAATGGTCTATTGGCAATCCCATTTTCCAAGCCAAAACTCCAGCCGCCAAATTACCAAAATTGCCACTTGGCACTGAGAAAACGATCTTTTTCCCATCTTTAGGCAGTCTTGAATAGGCGTAGAAATAATACAGGCATTGAGGAATCCATCGGGCAATATTGATAGAATTGGCTGAAGTCAGGAGCAAGCTTTTATTCAATTCCGGATCCAAGAAAGCCTGTTTGACCAAAGTCTGACAATCATCAAAAACTCCTTCCACTTCTATCGCAGTAATATTCTGTCCGAGGGTGGTAAACTGTTTTTCCTGAAGCTTACTGACTTTCCCTTTCGGAAAAAGAACAATGACTTCGACTCCTTCCACTCCTAAAAAACCATTAGCCACAGCGCTTCCCGTATCTCCTGAAGTCGCTACCAAAACATAGACTTTTTGATCAGTTTTGGCAGTAAGCATGCTCATTAATTTGGAGCAAAAGCGTGCTCCAAAATCTTTAAATGCCAATGTAGGTCCATGAAATAACTCCAAACTGTAAACTCCTTTCTCCACTTCAACTATTGGAGCATCGAAAACAAGAGTATGATCCACCAAGGCTCGGATTTGCTCATTTGTCAAGTCTTCCGAAAACAAGGCCTCAATCACATCGTATCCAATTTCTTGAAAACTCTTGGATGAAAAACTTTCTATCAGTTGCTGCGGTAAGACAGGAATCCTCTCGGGCAAGTACAAGCCCTGATCTGGAGCCAGTCCTTTAATCACAGCTTCTGGTAAACTGACTTGGTGTTTTGGGTTATTGGTGCTATAATATTTCATCAATTATTCTGTTAAAACATAACCACCATCTGTATTGATGGCAGAAAAATACACATCCACGCCCAACCCTATACTTTGATAAACCTCCTCCGCGGCCTTTGCAATTTGGATTGCTTTTTCCTTGCCTTTGGATAAACAAAACAGTGTTGGACCACTGCCCGATATTCCCATTCCCAAGGCCCCGGCACCTTTTACTGCTTCTCTTACTTCATAAAAGCCAGGAATCAATACCGCTCTGTAAGGCTCCGCAATGACATCTCGCAATGACCTTGAAATCAATTCATAATCTTCTTCATATAGACCAGCGATCAATCCAGCCACATTTCCTGATTGAATAGTAGCGTGTTTCAAGGGAATAGCTTCTCTCAAAACTGATCTGGAATCAGCTGTTTTCAATTCAAAATGTGGGTGCAATAAGGTACAATACAGATCCTGAGGAACATTCAGCTTAATCACATCCAAGGGATGATAGTCTCTGATCAGTACAAAACCTCCCAATAAGCTCGGGGCTACATTGTCTGCATGGCCGGCTCCGCAGGCAATTTTTTCAGCAGCAATTGCAAAAGGAAGAAGGTCTTTTTTCTCATAGGGACTGCTCAAAAATTCATTTGCTGCAATCAAAGCAGCAACAGCACTTGCCGCACTGGAACCCATGCCCGATCCAAGCGGCAATCCTTTTTCCAATTGAATAGAAATACCAGGGTTTATTCCCAAGTCCTCTACCATAGCTTGAATAGCTACCGCACAGGTATTCTTAGCAGCATCCAAAGGCAGTTTTCCATCGTCTCCTGAAATTGAACTTACTTCCAGGCCGGGACTTTCCTTTTCATTCAACTGCACAATATCTCCCATGCCCTCAATGGCAAATCCTAAAATATCAAAGCCGCAGGATACATTGGCCACAGTAGCAGGAGCAAAGGCTTTTACGGTTTTCATTACTCGCGGGTATAGTTACCAATCCTAATCACGTCAGCGAAAACTCCAGCAGCCGTCACATCAGCTCCAGCTCCTGGGCCCCGAATGATCATCGGTCTATCCAGATACCTTTCAGTAGTCAAAAGGATCATATTGTCACTTCCACTCAAACTGCTGAATGGATGTGCATTTGGAAGGGAATTCAGTCCAACCTTAGCTTTTCCATTCTCCAGAGTTGCCATAAAGCGAAGCTTTTCTCCTTTGGATTCTGCTTCTTTTAGTAGTTTCTCAAACTCCGAATCGTGTGCTTGAAGCTTCTGGAAAAACTCCTCCACCGTAGCAGCTTCTCTGCAATCTTCCGGAACCATACTCTGGATAGTAATGTCTTCAAATTCTAAAGTTTGTTCGGCCTCTCTTCCCAAAATCAGAATTTTTCGAGCCACATCCATTCCGCTTAAATCGTCTCTTGGATCAGGTTCGGTGTAGCCTTTGTCTTTGGCAATTCTGACTACCTTAGAAAAAGGATCTCCTTTTTCCAGTTCGGAGAAAATAAAATTCATAGACCCACTTAACACGGCTTCAATTCGAATTACTTTATCACCGGAAAGCATCAGATCCTGAAGGGTGTTTATCACCGGCAATCCTGCTGCAACATTGGTTTCATAGAGAAATTTCACTCCTCTCTTTTTCGCCAGTTTTTTAAGCTCTTTATATTGCTCCATTGAGCTGGAATTCGCCTTTTTATTAGGGGTTACGATAGCCACCTTTGCACCTAAAACTCGCGAATAGGCATCTGCAACGCTCTGACTCGCGGTGCAATCCACAAAAACTGAGTTGGAGAAGTTCATTTCTTCCATAGTCCGGATAAACTCCTCCAAGTCCATCTTCTGATCTTGATCACTTAACTCATGTGGATTTTTTAAATCAAATCCATCCTCGTGGAAAGCCATATTGCGACTATTGGCCATTCCGTGAATCTGAATATCCAGTTCATTATCACCTTTCAGTTTCTCTTGCTGAGTTGCAATCATTTTTATCAATGCCTTGCCTATCAAGCCTACCCCAACCAAGAAAACGTGAAGCACCTTATTTTCTGAAAGGAAAAAAGCTTCGTGTAAGGCATTGAGGGCTTTTTGCAAGTCGGCCTGTGGTATGACCGCAGAGATGTTCAACTCCGAGCTACCCTGGGCGATAGCAGCCACGTTGATATTGTTTCTTCCCAATGCACGGAACATCCTTCCAGAAGCACCTGGATTTTGCTTCATATTTTCTCCTACTACCGCAACAGTGGAGAAACCATGCATAAGCGTAACCTCATCCATCTCACCGGATTTGATTTCGTAATAGAACTCCCGCTCCACCACTTCTTTCGCCAAGTATGCCTCGGCTGTTTTGATAGCCAAACAGATACTATGTTCGGAGGATGCCTGAGAAATTAAGACAATATTCACTTTGGCCTCTGCAAGAGCCTTAAACACCCTACTTCCTGTAATCCCATCTAATAGAGATGCTCCCTGCACATTGACAATGGAAATGGAGGACATGGATGAAATCCCTTTGATCAATCCTCCTTGAGTCACTTCCCCATTGATTAGCGTGCCTTTGTTGGAAGGTTCGAAGGTATTCTTGATGTAGATTGGAATATTCTTCTTCATCGCCGGCTGCATAGTGGCCGGAAAAATCACTTTCGCTCCGAAGTGAGAAAGCTCCATCGCTTCATTATAGCTCAGCTGAGGAATACTAAATGCGGTGTAAACCAGCTTGGGATCTGAAGTCAAGACCCCCGATACATCAGTCCATATTTCTAAGTCCTCCGCATCTAAGGCGGCCGCAAAAATTGCCGCAGTGTAGTCTGAACCTGATCTTCCTAACGTGGTAGTCTCCCCTTTTGCAGTAGAAGCAATAAATCCTGTGATGATTTTGATTCCATCATGCTTTAGAAAATATTCTTTGATCAGGTGATTGGTCACTTCAAAATCCACTCTGGCCTGACCAAATCTGTCATTGGTTCGAATTACCTCCCTTGCATCCAAAAATTGGGTTTTAATGCCTTTGGCAGCTAAAGCCTCGGCCAAAATAAAAGTAGAAAGACGCTCTCCGAAACTTGCCACATAATCCAAAGTCCGATCAGAATTTTCCTTGATCAGATATATCCCGTGGAATAAATCTTCCAATTCATTGAATCTGACCTTGACATAAGTCATGACAGTAGATTGGTTTTGTACTGCTATTAGCTGCCTCACCATATCCAGATGCTTTTCCTCCAATGTCTGGAGTAGATCTCTGTAGACCTGATCACCTTCTCTAGCTAGGCGGGCAATCGTCAACAAACTTTCTGTCACACCGCCAAAAGCAGAAAAAACAACTGCTACATCTTGCTGCTTATTTTTCTCCTGAATAATTGAAAAAACTTTCCGAATCGTTTCTGGAGTTGCTACAGAGGAACCTCCAAACTTGATGATTTTCATAAGTAAATAGAATGATTTTGAATGAATAAAATGCCTTAATAGGCTCAGGGGCGAGTACTTTGAGATTAAACGGGATTACCCCGTAATCGTGGTCATTCCTGTAAAAAAAGTAGAAATAGAAGTCATGCCGGACATTGACATAATGCCCTTACAAGTGTGAAAAATATTTCTTGCTGCAAAAACCATGACTTAGAAATTGACTTTACAATCTTAGGCAGTAATTTCTTTTATGCCAAATAATCCACTATTAATTTTCAATTATTTAATCAAAAGGGATTGAAAAATAGAAATTTGATAATTTTTAATATTGTTTAAATCAGTCTTTTTAATTGAATAACATCTAATTTTCAAAATATAATTTTATTAAAGCAGCTTATTTTAGGATTTAAAAAAAGCTTATAAGCGATATGTCTTTAGTATTATTTTGAAAAAATATTTCTATTCACAAGAAGTCCTCAGGTTTATCCGATAATCATGAAAAATAAAAAAGCCTGATATCCGGGGGAATCAGGCTGATGCAATGGTATACTTATATTGTTAGCAAAGCTTATTGAACATCTAAAATGGCTTGTGGCTTTCCTCTGAAAAGGACATTCTCTCCTTTCTTTTTCCCAATTAGTAATTGTCCTAAGGGGGAATTTCTGCTCAGTAGAAAATATTTCTTTCCGTCTACTTCCAATTGGCCGATTGAAGCCGAAATCAGGAAAAAGTCTGTTCCCAACTGAATTAAAGACCCTTCCCGTACTGCCTCCGAATTGGATTTGATAGACTGAACCCTATAAATCTCCTCCAAGTCCTCCTGAAGCTTTTCAATGGTGTTCTCTATGGTTTTTAAGTCTTGAGTCATCATCTCTCTTCCAGTCTCAAACTTATCACCTGCACTACTTTTCGTGTCTTCTAAAATACCTTCAGAAACAGCCTTTCTTTCCTGCTGAAGTAGGCTAATTTTTTCTTTCAGCTGTCTGATAGCAGCCTGAAAAATCTTTTCTTTTAATTCCTGCATAAAATCAACATCCCTCTTTACGACGGGTATCAATGATGTAAACTATTTTCCAACCTTCGGACATTTTGACCAACTGAAAAGAATTGACTCCGCAGTGGCTAAAATTTCCATTGACGTAAAACTCATAGGGCGTCCATGCAGCCGCCATGTTTCCGTCTATTTTAATTTGATAATCTAGGATTCGTTCATCCAATTCTGTCTCAACCGGTGTACTAGCTATCCTTTTCCCAAAGTCCTCCACAGAATTACTTCCAACTCTTGTACCTGATGGGTCAGCTATCACGGTTTGCATCATTGCTTCTGAGCTAAAAGATTTCATAACCATTTCAGCATCTTTTGCTCTCATACCGTCAAAAAGCGACATAATTACTTCTTTGACGGCTTGCTCTTCAGATTGAGCTAAAGACGGAAATAAAACACCAAAACTTAAGGCCAAAAGGCAAAGTAATTTTTTCATAAATCAAGCTTCTCCATAAAGTTTGAAAGTCATATTTCTCAAGGCCGGATTATTGACAGCATAATGCATCGCCTCAGCAATTTCTTTAGGACTTACCCATTTGCTAAAATCCGAATCGGGCATAGCCTCTCTGTTTGGCGGAGTGTCAATAATACTTGGAACGAAAACATGAGAACGAATATTGGTCTCTTTGGTTTCGGTCGCTAAAATTTCTGCCAAAGACACAATCAGCCTTTTACTCATCGCATAGGCGATCGTAGCAGAAGCGTCTTCTAATTGCAAAGCAGGACGCGCACCCACAAACAAGAAAGTGCCTTTTTGCTGCTTCTTCATAAAAGGAAGGAATCCCCTTACCAGATGATATGCGCTAAAAAAATTGAGAGAAAACATTTTTTCAAAATCAGACTGCTTGGCATCCTCAATTGATCCCATCGCAAATCCTCCTACTATCATGGCCAAGGCATCCAACTCATTGTATTGAAGCTGATATTCCTTGACAAACTCGGCCACAGACTCCTCATTTGTTACATCTACTTCGTAGCTATCATCCGCATCTTCCACTTCCTCGTCTTTCCCTGGTTGAAGTAATGCGATAACATGATATCCTTCTCTTTTAAACTTTTCTACAACAGCTGAACCTAAGTTTCCGGCAGCACCGGTAATGATGATATTTCTACTCATATGCTAAAAACACGATTGATTATTGCTAAAATTAGGCTTTATTTTTCGATTAAGTTATGAATCACCTAAAAACTAGTATACGAACCAAGGAGAATAGAAAGCGCTGGAACTTCGCCATCAAACTGATTCTCTTGATTTTACTGGAATTTATTTATGAAGGGGAAACATATTTGAGACCTCTTTTGGATAACTACTCACTCCTAAATCATGTAATCAGAGCATTGATATTTCTGCTCAGTGCAAACTTGATTATCTCCTTAGGAAGGATCATTACATTAAGACTTTACCTCCAAAAAACTGCGGAAACCAAAGTGCTTCCCAACTTTGTGGTTGGAATAGGAAGGATCTCCGGAATACTCAATTCTCTGGCACTCCTCATTTCACTGATGCTAGCCTTTGGCATTCGGCCTTTAGAGTTTCTAACTTCCATCACCATTGTAGCGGCAGCGATTGCTTTATTGACAAAAGACTATATCACCAGTATTGTCAATGGTTTGATCATCATGTTTTCTGAGCAACTGGAAATTGGAGACAAAATCACGATTGGGAAGAACACAGGGTTTATTAGAGATTTTACCTTAATGAATACTGTCCTAAAAAGTGAGACCGGGGAAATCATCATCATTCCCAATTCCATGATGCTTACTTCGGACGTAATCAATTATTCAAAAAATAACACTCACCAGGTAGTTTTTGATGCAGAAATGCCCTATTCTACAGATCTTCAGTTGATCAATTTGGAAGAAAAACTAGTCGAGGTTTTAAAGCAATTTTCTGATTATGTGATATTGGAAGGAGCTCAGTTGAATGTACTGGAAAGAAAGTCGGATAATGTATTGGTACGCTATCAATTCCCTATCAAATCCGGTGAGAAATTGGTTGAATCTCAAGTTAGAAAAACCATCAATCAGGCATTCCTAAATTGGAGTAATGAACACAGAAAAGCCTAATTATTTTGATCTTGTCTATCAGGTTGTCAAAGAGATACCTGAAGGCAGAGTTTGCTCTTATGGGGCCATTGCCAATTATTTGGGCCTAAAAAGTGGTGCCAGAATGGTAGGCTATGCCATGAATGCCGCTCACACTTTACCAGATGTACCTGCGCATCGTGTTGTCAACAGAAACGGCTTACTCACTGGCAAACATCATTTTCAAACCCCAACTAAAATGCAGGAGCTTTTAGAATCAGAAGGCGTTCAAGTTGAAAATGATCAGGTACAAAACTTTGAAAACCTATTTTGGGACCCTGAAAAGGAATTAGGTTTTTGATCACTTTTTAATTCTTCCCAAATAGAGCCCCAAATACATCAGGAGTCCATTCAGAATCAAGGCTTCAAAGCCAAACTTGTATCCCCAGAGCCATTTTTCAGAATTATAACTGATCATAAAAGTCAGTAATGGAGCCATTATTGCCATTAAAGGAACCCAACGGTCTTTTACTTTCAATTTTGTAAACAACCCGAAAGCATAGAGGCCCAATAATGGGCCATAGGTATAGCCGGCTATGATAAAAACCGAGTTAATCACACTCTGATCATTGATCCAATGAAAGATCAGAATGGCAACAAACATCACGAAGGTAAATGCAATGTGGACTCGCTTTCTAATTGCAACTCTTCTTTCCTTAGGATACTTCCGTTCTATCTCTAAGAAGTCAATGCAAAATGAAGTTGTCAAAGCTGTCAGTGTAGAATCAGCACTCGAATAAGCTGCAGCTGTGATTCCTAAAACGAAAATAATTCCCGCAAAGGCGGAAAAATGCTGAGTGGCCAAAAGGGGAAAAAGCTCATCGGTTTTGGCCGGCAATTGAACACCCTTGGTTTCAGCATAGAGGTAGAGCATTACTCCTAGAGAAAGAAAAAGCAAGTTTACAATCACCAAAATGATGGTAAACCAAAACATGTTTTTCTGTGCATCACCTATATTCCTGCAAGTGAGGTTTTTTTGCATCATATCCTGATCCAACCCCGTCATGACGATGGTTATAAATGCTCCCGATATAAATTGCTTGAAGAAATTGGTTCCTGCTTTCCAATCCCAATTAAAAATCTCCGAGCGAGAATCTTGTGAAACAGCGGTGAAATAATCGGAAATACCGGAGAAGCTTAATTCATCTCCAACAAGCTTGATACAGACTACGACAGCCAATAGCATAAAAAATGTCTGAAGCGTATCTGTCCAAACTACCGTTTTGATCCCTCCTCTATGCGTGTAAAGCCAAATTAGACCGACAGTGATCAAGACTGAAACCCAAAAAGGAATACCTAAAGAGTCAAATAAAATCAACTGCAAAACGGAAGCAACCAAAAATACTCTTAGCGAGGAACCTAATGTTCTTGATAGAATAAAGAAAAAGGCACCCGTTTTGTACGACCAAAAGCCAAATCTATCTTCCAAATAGGAATAGATGGATACTAAGTTAAGTCTGTAGTAAAGAGGCAATAAAACCTTGGCAATGGTAAAATATCCAAGGGTATATCCCAAAACAACCTGGAAGTAAAAGAAGTTAGAATTACCTACCTCACCGGGAACTGATATAAAGGTTACTCCGGATAAAGAGGCGCCAATCATACCGAAGGCGACCAAAAACCAAGGAGATTGACGGTCACCGGTAAAAAAAGTATCTGCCGTGATTTTTCTGGATGTAAACCAAGAAATCAGGAACAACATCAAAAAATAACAGGAAATGACAAGCAGAACAATTTGAGGATTCATAGCGCATCGTTGGTGAGTCGCCAAATTTGTCTAATATTCTTAATTTTGCAAAATGATTGAAATGAGTACACCTTTCCCTCAAGTAGAAGAAGAAGACGTATTAGTAGAGGAATTACTGGATCTTGAGTCTCATGATCTGGTGGTGTTCAATGATGATGTCAACACCTTCGATCATGTAATCAATGTGTTGATTAGAGTTTGCAAACACACGAGAGAACAGGCCGAACAGTGCACAATCATCATCCATTACAAAGGGGAATGCGCTGTAAAAAAAGGAAGTCAAGAAGAGCTAAAACCCATGTGTGAAGCTATCTTAGATGAAGGTATTCAAGCCACAATAGTATAAACATCACCCTGTGAATTTTCCTTCCAAATTAATTGAAGATGCAGTAACCGAAATTTCCAGATTGCCTGGGATCGGAAAAAAAACTGCATTGCGCTTGGCTTTACATCTGTTGAAGCAAAGTGAAGCACATACTGAGGCCTTAGCTCTTGCATTGTCGAGAATGAGGCAAGAAATCAAGTATTGTAAAATTTGTCACAACGTTGCTGATGAAGAGGAATGCAGTATTTGCAAAAGCCATAGAAGAGATGGCTCTATCATCTGCGTTGTTGAAGACATGAGAGATGTGCTCGCCATTGAAAATACCAATCAATATCAGGGAAAGTACCATGTGCTAGGTGGCGTGATTTCTCCCATTCAGGGGATCGGTCCAGAGGATCTAAAGATTGAATCTTTAATCCAACGGATTGAAAAGGCTTCCGAATCCGAACCAGTAAAAGAGGTTATTTTAGCTTTAAGCGCAACCATGGAAGGTGATACTACGGCCTTTTATTTGGCTAAGCGTCTGAAAGAAAAAGGCGTATCAGTTAGTACAATAGCCAGAGGTATACCTGTGGGTGGCGAATTGGAGTTTACAGATGAGGTCACTTTGGGCAGGAGTATTATGACTCGGATTAATTACAACACTGATTAATTTTTGTTTGGCTAATTGAATCCTCAGCTTATATTTGCATTCCGTTTGGGGGATTAGCTCAGCTGGCTAGAGCGCTACACTGGCAGTGTAGAGGTCATCGGTTCGACTCCGTTATCCTCCACACAAAGCTTCACAGAGATGTGAGGCTTTTTTATTTTCCAATCAACTCAGCCGAATAGAGCGTACCGTAAGCATGCGGGAAAGTCATCGGTTCGTCCCGAAAGCTTTCGGGACTCCACTCAAAGCTTCACAGAAATGTGAGGCTTTTTTTATATTTCCCCAGTTAGCTCAGAAGGCTAAATCTTCCCACTCAAATACTAAATGAGTTTGATTTTTTCACAAAATTGAGGATTTCCAAATACCTTGAAAGAATTCTATTTCTTCGGTGGAATAATAGTAGCATACCAATAATTATTTACGTCTATGCTGTACTTGATCTAATCGCCTATCCATGAAATCCATGCTCTTTTTAGTATGTATACTATCCTTAATTTCTTGCCTTAACGAAAGACCATGTCAAAATTTTGAATTGGGGGAAACATTTGAATTCTCATACCAAGAACAAGTAACTCATTGCACAGAACCTATATCTATTACATTTTTGGAATTGAGTCAGGACTCCCGCTGCCCGGAAAATGTCACATGCGTCTGGCAAGGATTGGCGCAGATCAAAATATTGGTTTCTGTCAACGGACAAGAGAAGCCTTTTGACTTAAGTACCTATCCTCCTCATCAAGGTATTCCTTCAGAAATTTTTTATTTAGGGTATAAAATCGCATTAGTGGACCTCAAACCTTATCCAAATACCACTAAAAAATATAGGATTGAGGACTATCAAGCCTATTTACTCATTGATAAGGTGGAAGAGTAATCGTATCTTCCCCTATGAATTCAAGCAAAGCAATTTCTTTTTCATTTCTACTTTATTTAATTCTCTTTACTAGCTCTTGCACATGTGATCCTGAAAAAGTTGCAGGATTAGTTTTTAGCGGAATGGAAAATGTGATGGGGAAAGGATTCATGCCGTCCCATGAAATTCGGGCTTTAGGAGATTTTCAAAACCTGAGTGTTCAGCTAAGCAAAAGCTCCACCCAGGATGGTGAGCAAAGCACAATTTTTCTCCTTCTAGAAAATGGAGATCCACTTTTAATTGGAAAGCAACCTGAAATTTTAGCCCGAAAATGTGCTGAAATTTATGTCAGAGATTTTGAAAATGCCTCAGATTATCAGCAAATTACTGTGCAGTTTATTCAGAGAGACCCAAGTAACCCTGATAATTTCGCAATGCAAGAGTATGAATTTCAGGTAGCTGATTTCTTTACTAACCCTCAACCCTAACCAAATGAATATTCCTGAAGAATTTAAAAAACCACCCCAAACACTTGGTGATTGGGTAATTAACGTGCTAATCTCAAAACTTCCTCTGATAGGATTTATCATGCTAATCGTATGGGCTGTGGACAAAGACACAGAGCCCAATAAAGCAAATTGGGCAAAAGCGGAATTAATCATGAAGCTGATCGGCTTTGCAATAGCTGTGATTATCATTTCAATAATTGGATTCAGTTTCTTTACCCATTTTGCGGATGAGGTAGATTGGTCACAGATTGATTAATGAAGTTTAAAGCTATCTGTACCGACATTGATGGTACACTCCTGAATTCCGAGAGGGATTTATCTCCTCGACTCAAGAAGGTCATAGAAGCCTTTTCTCCGGAAATACCATTGATTCTGGCAAGTTCGCGCATGCCTGATGCGATGCGGCATTTGCTCAGAGATTTGAATAGAGAAAAACAACCCCTCATTTGTTACAATGGAGGCTTTGTCATTGATTCCGATGGAAAAGTCGTGGATTCAGTGGAGATTCCTCTTCACCTAGTTCAAAGAATCTTAGAATTAAGCCAATCCACCAGCATTCATATCAGTTTGTACCAAGGTGAAAGTTGGTTTGAACCCAAGGAGGATTATTGGTCAGCCAGAGAAATCAAAAACACCAAAGTGACTCCAACATGGAAGGAGACTACTTTGGTTTTGAATGAGTGGGAAAACTCCCAATCAGGAGCCCATAAAGTCATGTGTATGGGAAACTCGCAAGAAATAAGTTGGCTCTTTGGGGAACTGCACTTCCTCTATGGAGACCAACTCCATTTGTACAGATCGAAAGACACCTACATAGAAATCGCTCCCAAAAAGATTTCAAAGGCAACCGCTTTACAAATGATTTTAAATAAATACTATGATTTCGGCATGGGGGATGTAATAGCCTTTGGAGATAATTACAATGATATTGACTTGCTACAATCTGTCGGCTGGGGTGTGGCAGTTGGTAATGCTAGACCGGAAGTGAAAGCAGTGGCTAAGGAAGTCACACTGCACCACAAGGAAGATGGAGTCGCTGCAGTTTTGGAAAAACTTATTGGCTGATTTTTCAGCATTTTGACTTCAAATTTCTGATTTACAGAATTCCTGAACCATCCTCCACATCTTCGATGGCCTTGGCTAAAAAGTCATTGAAAGGCTTCATCTTCCTAAAACCATCTAAGGCTAAATTGATAAAGTTGCCGGAGTTTACATCTTTTTCAGCAATCGGGTGTGATACAGTGAAACTCTTCAACCGTAGATATTCTATGTGAGGATGATCAACTTCATAATCTCGGGGACTGGTTTTCAACTTATCTCCTTCAATACCAGAAAACAATTTTTTAAACTCTGGATCAGCCTCTATTCTTTCCAATTCAGCTCCTGAATAATCAATTTCTTTTCTAATTTTTTTCAAGGTCTCCGCCATCGGCATCCAGATGCCTCCCGCAAAAAAAGAGTTTCCCGGCTGAACTTGCACATAATATCCAGGACCCTCTGATTTTTTCCCTTTTGGGGAAAAGTAAGCTCCAAAATTGGTCTTATAAGGATCTTTATTAGCTGAAAAGCGAATATCCCGATTTTGCCTAAACACACAGTCCTTAGGTTTGAAAGCTGATAATTCAGGTTCAACTTCAGACAATTGCTTCAAGATCACTGAAACATCTTCCAAAAATTCCGCTCTCGTTTCCTGATACCACTTTTTATTGGCATCCATCCATTCTTTGTGATTGTTTTCGGAAAGAGCTGAGAGGAAAGAAAGGTAGGGTCGCATGAGAAAGCTAAATTTTGAAAGCTAAAGGTAGAAGTATAAATTATTTGGACATAACTGTATTTGGAGGCACGAAGTTTATGCTTTTGGAGAAATTGAACTTTTTGATAAATTACACGTGTTTAATTCCTAAAGTCTACACGTGTTATGAATACCAAGTTAACTCTCACCCTTGAAAAAGACGTGATCAAAAAAGCAAAGGAATATGCTTCCCAACAAGGTCAAAGCTTATCATCTTTGGTGGAAAATTATTTTAGGATTTTAATACTCGAGAAAAAGGAAAATCCTATACAAAAAGGAAGAAAGACGCTACCAGAAAGTTTTTTAAAATTAGAAGGATGCCTTAAGCATGAAGGAGAATTTGATTACAAAGAGGAGCTGACTAAAGCATTAATGGAAAAGCATGGGCTCTAATATTTTTTTAGATTCCGACGTAATATTAGATTTCCTTTTGAAGAGGGAACCTTTTAATGTACCGGCAAGGAGTATATTTGGCTTGGGATATAATGGTGAAATCCAAATTTTTCTTTCATCATTGACAGTCGCTAATGTACATTACCTTCTAAGAAAGTTATATGGAAATGATGGAGCATTAAAAAAGGTTTCCGAATTGGTAAGCTTCTGTAAAATCCTCCCTGTTTCCGAAAAAGAGATTTTTGCAGCAATGAAAAGTGGGTTTTCTGATTTTGAAGATGCTATTCAGTACTTTTCAGCTGTTCAAAAGCCGGAAATCAAAGCTATTATCACTCGAAACTTGGCTAATTATAAAAAGTCTCAAATTCCGATTTTCACGCCAGAAACCTTCCTTTCTAGCTTCAAATAGAATCAACTAAGCCTTCCAATTTCATTCCCCGGCTGCCTTTAATTAAAACTCGCTTCTCGAGGTTTGTAACCTCGAGAACTTATCCAAGGATTTGAAATCCTCTTTTAAAAAACTGCTTTTTCATCCAAAAACAGCTAAATCTAAAGGGCCTTTTCTAATTCCTAAATAGTCCCCTGCACTACTCATTAAATAATCCTCAGGTTTTTCTACAATACCAGCCCTAACCGGATTTTCATGAATATAATTAGCCTTAATTTCAAAAAATTGATTCGAAAATATCTCTTCTCCATGATAACCTTTTTCCCAAAACCAAATATGGTCTTTAAATGATAAGGTCAAAGCCAACCATTTTTTCCTACTTTCTTTTGGGTTTTCTATTATAGCCTTATAAATCATTTTTGAAGTATACTTCCTTAAATCCCTGATAATATCAGACAGATTATTATTCTTAGCTTGAATGATCAAATGACAATGATTAGTCATAATTACCCAAGCATAAACTTCTAAGCCCTTATATAACTGACAGTATTTTAAACTTTCTAGAAAAATTTCAGCGTAACACTTTCGCGAAAAAACATCTACCCATTGATGCACCGTAAAAGTGACATAATGGACAGCCTCTTGATCTTTTACAATATACTCTCGTCCCATCACAAAAAATTAAACAAACAGCCAACTACTAAAATACTATTAGTAGGTAAATAATCAAATGTAAAAAGATTGAAAATCTTAGGATAATTTCTCGAAATTTCAAATTTCGAGGAGCTAGTGGTTTAAATGAACTCCACCAAACCTTCAAGCTTCATCCCCCGGCTGCCTTTAATTAAAATCAGGTAATCCTCCAATTGACTATCCTGAAGCCAATTTCTAAAGGAAAAAGGATCGGGGAAATACAAAGCTTTGGGCGCTTTTTCCAAGGCAGACACGACCAACTTTCCGGTGAAGCAAACTTTATCAATTTCATACTCGCTCACAATTTCTCCTAGCTTTCTATGCTCCGCTTCCGCATGCTCACCCAATTCAAACATATCCCCCAAAATGATCATCTTATGCTTTTTCCCTTGCATTGTTCCGAAGGTTCGGATGGCAGCTTCCATAGAAGATGGATTGGCATTATAAGCATCTAAAATGATCAAATTGCTTCGCTTCTCCACCAACTGAGAGCGCATATTGGATGGCTTGTAATCGACTATTGCCTGCACAGCTTGATTCATGTCTACACCAAAAAACTTCCCAACTGTCAAGGCTGTGGCAATATTTCCAAAATTGTAAGCACCTATTAGAGAGGAAAGAAAAACTTCCTGACTACCCTCCACCGAGAACTTCACAAATGGATCAGCTCCATGAAAAGAAACCTCACAAAAATCACCTTTGGCAGGATACAAAACAGGCTCCTCAAAGCGCTTGATCATGTTGGATAAAATCGGGTCTTGAGAATTTATAAAGACAGTTCCTTTATTTTCTCTCAAATGCTGATAGAGCTCAGTTTTGGTTTTTAGAACCCCCTCCGGCCCACCCATTCCTTCCAAATGAGCCTTTCCAATATTGGTGATAAACCCATGAGTTGGCTCTGCGATTTCGCACAACTCCTGTATATCTCCCTGCTTGTTGGCTCCCATTTCAACAATCGCCAATTCATGGCTTTGATTTAAGGCCAGTAAAGTCAGAGGCACTCCAATATGATTATTCAAATTGCCAACAGTAGCTAAGGTCTTGAATTTGGTTCTCAAGACTGCATTCAACAATTCCTTAGAAGTAGTTTTCCCATTGCTCCCAGTCAAACCAATAACTGGGATATCAAACTGATGTCGGTGATAGTTGGCTAATTTTTGTAAGCAAACTAGTGCATTTTCACAGATAAAATATCGCTCATCATCCTCCTCAAAATAGGCTGCTTCATCAACCACTACCGCCGAGGCGCCCATTTCCAAAGCTTTTGAAGCAAACTCATTGGCATTGAAATTTGGCCCTTTGAGTGCAAAAAAGATATTTCCGGGATCGATTTTTCGGGTATCTGTACTGACCCCTGTACTTTTTAGAAAGAGCTGATAAAGGATGGCGATGTTCATAAGCTTCAGAAATTTCACTCAAAATAAAGCAATCATTACATCTTTGAAGCCATCTCTTCGTATTAAATTTAGTCTTCGGAATCAATTGCCTTTATGAGATTTATCCTTTTTGCCTTTTTATTTTTCAGTTCCCTCTATACCAGCGCTCAATCTGTTTTTTCATTTGATTCTAGCAAAAGCATAAGTAAAAACAATGAAATCCTTCCTGCAGGTCTGGGTCCGGGGATCAATTCCGCGCAAATTCAGACTATTGACCTGACAAATGATGGAAAAGATGAATGGGTCGTCTGGGACATTAATTCACGCATACTAAGCGTTTTTGAAAAAAATGGAGAAAACTTCATTCATAAACCCGAATTGGCCTATTTATTCCCAACTGATATCAGTGGTTTTTTGGTTTTAGCGGATTTCGATCAAGATGGGAAAAAAGACCTTTTCACCTCCACTCCGCTTGGGATTAAAGTTTACAAAAACAGTTCTTCAGGTAATCAGATCTCTTGGACTCTCGCACAAAATTTCATGAGGCTGGATGGGGCTGGAAATATTCCTGCAAATAATCTGGACACTCCTTTGATTCAGGACTTGGATAATGACGGAGATTTGGATTTGGTCATTTTCAACTTTGCTCAAGGTGACTACTTGGAGTTTTATAAAAACACTTCAATAGAAAGAAAAGGCAGTCCTGATGTGGATGGCTTTGCTTTTCCAGAAAGCTTCTGGGGAAATATCAGCTTTTGCAGTTGTGAGGGAATCAATTTTGGAACTCGCTGCGACGGAAATCCCATCAATTTTAGAGAAAACCCTGAAACTAACCGTATCCAACATGCGGGAGGGCACAGTGTACTCTATCAGGATTTTTCCGGGGATGGAATTTTCGATTTGGTTTTGGGCAGAGATGAGTGTAGTGTTTTGTTTTATCTACCCAACCAAGGCAGTAATACTCAGCCTGTTTTTTCTACTTTTTCAAATACTATCCCAGAATACGGACCACTCCCTGTATTTCCCATATTCCATGTCGGAAAAAAGATTGATGATCAATTGATCATATCTTTAAACACCAATGAAACTTCGGCTCCATTCCAAATTGATTTTTCCAACTCCATCGTAGCCCTTTCCAAAAATTCAAGTTCACAAAATCCAATTCTACAAAACCAACTTTTGGATTTAGGGGAAAGCTCAAGGCCGTTTTTTAAAGGAAATATATTTGCAGGAGAATTATGGATCAGTGCCAATAAAAATGCAGCCAATAAAGTGAGAGGTGAGCTTTCTAGATTAAGTTTCTCTGGAAATCAATTTCAGGTACTCAATTCAGATTATCTCAATCTGTCCAGTTTGGACTTACTGGACCTGCAAGTCATAGAGTATGGAAGTGTCAAAAACCAGTCTTACCTTTTGGTTTCAGGCCAACGTACTATCAATGGAATACCATCCCAAGTCTTGCTCCAAAATCAGGGTAGCAATTATCCGGATTTTAGTCTTTCTGGCTTATCGCTTCGGGTTGGTGATCAACTCACTTTTTTTCCCTATCAGGGAAAAGATCACTTACTCATAGCTTCGCAAAATGGCAGTTTAACACTCTATGAAGTAGACTTGGAAGGGAAAACCGCCAGTTTAAAAAGTAATAATTTCTTGGGTTTCCAAGACAATCCTGCTAATCGAAACCTCAGTGTTGCGGTAAGAATTCAAGAAAAGCCGGATTTATATACTGTGGATCAAACAGGTCGTGTATTTCTGGTCAAAGACATGATGAATTCGGAAGTTCGTGAGGAAGTTCTGGTCAAAATTGAAGATCAAAATATCCCATTCAGACTGGGAAGAAACACATGGATTTCGATTGTTAACCCCGGATTTGATGAAAATGCAGATCTGATCCTTGGAAGTCGGGCCGGTGGTATTTCCTATTTAAAAGCTGTCAATTCCAGCTCAGGCGAAGAGGAAAGTTTTTTAGCGAAGGTATACCCCAATCCTTCATCAGGACCATTTAAGGTGATTTCCAACAAGCCTGGGAATGCAAGACTTGTCAATGCAATGGGACAAATCTTAGTAGATGAAATAACCATTCCTGCCAATAGGGAAGTAGAAATCCAGGCTCAAGCCCTTCAGCCTGGAGTTTATTTTTTACAATTAGAAACTCTCGATAGAGAAGTCCTAGTGAAGAAAATCCTTATCAGGTAATCGACTTTAGGAAATCCTGAATTGAATAAATAGAACTAATAACAGATTCTAATACTTCCTAACTGCTCTATATAAATTAGAATTTACAATTTTAAGTTTTTCAGCTTTCATCCTTAAACTTTTCCATTTGTCTCAATGCTTCAAATCATCTAGCTTAGGGTCAGAATTATAAATCCAATGAAAAAAATATTCTTATTCCTTTTTGCAGCCCTATTTGCATGGGCTTGTGCTTCGGGGCCTGAAAATCCCGCTGACTCCGTTTTTATCAACGGAATAGTCTACACGGTAGATGAAACCAATCCCAAGGCAGAGGCAGTAGCTGTAAAAGACGGCTTAATCCTGGCTGTTGGCACTACTGCTGAAATTCAAGAATACATAGGGGAAAATACAGAAGTCATCGACCTGGAAGGAAAAACCATGACTCCTGGCTTTATCGAGTCCCATTCTCACTTGATGGGAATCGGCTACAACAAGCTGGAGCTGGACCTCATGTATGTCAAAACCTATGATGAACTGGTAGAAAAAGTTGCGGAGGCAGTTGCCAAGGCCAAACCGGGCGACTGGATTACCGGAAGAGGCTGGCATCAGGACAAGTGGATCCAAAAGCCCGAGAAAATGGTCAAAGGTTTCCAAACCAATGAGCCTTTGAATGCAGTATCCCCCGATAATCCTGTTTTCCTCAGGCATGCTTCTGGCCATGCTTCCTTTGCCAATGCAAAAGCCTTGGAATTGGCTGGTATCGCCAATCTGAAAGGTGAAAGACCGGGAGAAGTAGAAGGTGGTGAAATTATCGTGGATGACTTGGGAAATCCAACTGGCGTATTGACCGAAAGGGCTTCCAATCTAGTGGCAAGATTAGTCCCTGAAGAAACTCCCGAAAGAGCCGAGGAGGCATTGACCTTAGCATTGCAGGAATTGGTAGAAAAAGGAATCACTTCATTCCATGATGCAGGTTCCGGTCAGGATGTGATTGATTTGGTTCAAAAATTCAAAGACGAGGGTAAACTTACCGTTCGCCAATACATCATGCTTACCGGCCGACAGCCGGAGCTTTTGGAGGAATGGTACAAGAAAGGTCCGATGATAGACTCCGAAGATCACTTGCTGACAGTCCGTTCTATCAAGCTAAACTGTGATGGAGCTTTAGGGCCAAGAGGTGCCTGGTTGCTGGAAGACTATGCTGACAGACCGGGGCATCGCGGACATGAGACGCTTCCAATGTCTGTCGTAACTGAGGTATCAGAAAAGGCCTTGCCGCTAGGTTTTCAGGTTTGTTCACATGCTATTGGAGATCGCGCTAATCAGGAGATTTTGGATAGATATGAAGCAGCTTTTGCCAAATTCCCTGATGCAACAGATCACCGATTCCGAATTGAGCATGCCCAGCATTTGCATCCGGATGATATTCCGAGATTCGGTGAATTGGGAGTGATAGCAGCCATGCAGGCCATTCATTTGAGTTCCGACCGCCCTTGGGCCATCGACAGACTTGGAGAAAAACGTATCATTGATGGAGCTTATGTTTGGCAGAAGCTTTTCCAAACCGGTGCTAGAATCTGTAATGGAACGGATGCGCCTGTTGAGCCAGTAGATCCAATCCCTTCCTTTTTTGCATCCGTAACCCGTAAGACATTGGAAGGACTTCCTGAGGGAGGCTATGAAGGCGATCAAAAAATGACCCGTGAACAAGCTTTGAAGTCCTACACGCTAGACGGTGCCTATGCCGAGTTCGAAGAAGATTTCAAAGGTTCAATTGCCGTTGGAAAGGCCGCAGATTTCACCGTCTTTGATCAAAACATCATGGAAGTACCAGAGGATGATATTTTAAAAGCAAAGGTTGCCATGACGGTGATGGGGGGAAAAGTAGTGTTCAGTAGGCAATAGGCAGTTTGGGAATTCAGAAATCTTAAGTCAGAAATCTGAAAAACTCACAGACCTTTCAGGTTTCAAAACTTGGAAGGTCTTTTTTTTCAATCAGCTCAATGCGGAGAAGAAGAAAGAAACCTATCTGGAGGGCAGCGTCAGCTCGTCGGCTTGGTTCGAGCCTTGGTGAAGCAACCCAAGATACTGATACTCGATGAAGCCACAGCAGCGATGGACTACCGCATGGAGCGAGCGTTGATGGATCTGATCCGGCGCTACCTTCATCATACCGGCGCCGGACTATTACTGATTACCCATCAGCCCACTCTGGCAATTACCTTAGACCGCATCCTGATCCTGGGGCAGGGAAAGATCAATACTTCCGGCACCCCAGCCCAACTGCTGACAACAGAAAACCCATTCTCAGCAGCCTACCAGAATATGCTTCAACCCAAACCCAACACATCATGGCAGGACTGAAGTACTACGAACGCACCAAGCTTCTGATCGAGTTGATTGAAAAGAGGAAGACAGGGAGTCCGGGAGAACTGGCTGGTAAGCTTGGATTGAAAGAGCGAATGATCTATAATGTGTTGGATGATTTGCGCCTTGCTTTGGGAAAAGATATATCTTACTGCAAAGAGAAAAAATCTTACTTTTTTTCTGAAAAATATTAATAGACTGCAAGGAAATTGCAGTGACCTGAATTTATGTTTGAGTATTCTAAAACAAATTTCTAACTTTAAAACAACATGATTATGAAAGAGTTGAGTATCGAAGAAATGGAGATTGTGAGTGGGAGTGGAAATGGTAGATGTTTTTTAGCTGGACCATACTGGCTTCTTGAAACGGCAGTGCTTGGTTCGTTGGCAATAAAATCCGGCTCACTTGTAACAGCTTGTTTACTAACTTAACTAAAATAAATATGAAGGAATTAAATAAAATTCAATTGGAAAACATTAAAGGTGGTGATCTTTCCAATAGGCAGTGTTTGCAACTAGGAATAATTTCTTTTGGTTTTGCGCTTGGTCAAATCTGGCCAGTCGCAGGTGGTGCACTGACAGTGGCAACAGTTGGGAATTGTTTTGCAGCTTGGTGATTATGGGTAAATTGATTGGAGAGAGAATGGTACCTAAGATGTTAAGAATTCTTGCGAGTATGGGTGCTTCTATGTACTTCTTTTACTTGGCATTTAGTCCGAATATAAAAAATGAGAAAAGTCAATTTTACTCAATCATTTTAATCTCAGTGATCACCTTGATTACATCTATCTTCATTCTCTTAAAAAATGGCGATAAAAAAAAGCCGGCTTCCTAAATAAAAGGAGGCTTCAATTTAAAAGGCAATTTAGCGTAGATTAATTCTACGCTTTTTTATTTCAAGGGATTTGAAGTTTCATCCCTGGGTGTAGATTCCTCTCTGATCCATTGAAATTCAATTGGGCACTTTTTGAGATTTGCAATTCCACACTCGCATTCTTACAATACCGATAGCTATCGTGATGAAATTGGCCTAAATCCCCACCAAGGTCTATACTTTGGATCGTATCCTGATTCTGGAGCAGGGCAAGTTCAGTATTTCCGGTACCTCTCATCAACTTCTAGCCACAGAAAACCCATTCTCCGCTGCCTATCGGTATATTCTTCAACCCAAAACCAACACATCATGGCAGGACTGAAGTCCTATGAGCTCACCAAGCTCCTGATTGAGCTGATTGAAAAGAAAAGACGGGCAGTCCAGAGGATTTGGCTAAAAAGCTTCAGGTCCATAAACGAACTGTCTTTCGGATCATTGACGATCTTCGTCTTTCCGAGTCAATTGAGATTGTTTTTTGTAGAGAATCGAAAAGCTACATTTTTTCTAAAAAAAATAATTGGGTGACAAGAAATGTCACCTAGTCAAATTTATGTTTGGGTATCCTAAATCAAATTTCTAAATCTAAGAACAACACAATTATGAAAGAGTTGAGCATTGAAAAGATGGAGATGGTGAGTGGGGGAAAAGACTGTGAAGATGTTGCAGTTTTTGCAATTACAGTAACAGGTGTTTTAGCTATTGGTGCATTAACCGCTACAACAGGTGGTTTAGGATTAGGCGTAGCGGCTGGACTATCTGGTTACTTTGGAACCATGGGTGTATTATTATGTGGAATGATGTAATTATGAAAGAGCTAAATTTCGATCAATTAGTCAATGTTAAAGGAGGAACGACCGGAGAGGCAATATGTCATGGATTAGCTGTTTCAGCCGGGGTTATGGGAGTTGGTGCTGCCTTAAATTGGTAGAATCCTGCTGGTTGGTTTATGGGAGCCACTGCCGCAGCAGGAATAGGTTGTGAAATATATTATGGTAAAGATTGGATTGCTTCAAAATTCTGATGAAAGCTCTAAGTGTGATTATTGTTATTTCAGGATTGATTCTGATTATTTATATCTTTCTCTACTTTCTTGAAATTGTAAATTTCAATAATTGGTTCTACGCTATAAGCATTCTTTCTCTATTTTTAAAATTTATATATTCATTCTTAAAAAAAGGGAAAGAAACATCAAACTAAAATCACTATGTAAAATATAAAATACAGTGGGGAAAAGTGGTGTACAGTAGGCAATAGGCAGTTTAGGAATTCAGAATTCTTAAGTCAGAAATCTGAAAAATGTATATCCCTAAATAACGTTGACCGTTTGGTTCAACATTCATTTATAAATTCCATCGGGCATATATGAGCCAGAGGTTCTTCTCTTGGGCAAACTACTTGGGGGCTCGATGCCCCCGAGTAGTTTTTCTTTCCTT
>NZ_FOVW01000013.1 GCF_900115305.1 Algoriphagus ornithinivorans
TCATCAAAAATGAATACCTCAAAAGATGGAAGATCAAAGATATAAATGAGCTAAAGAGAAAGGTGAAAAAAGCGGTCAACAACTATAATACAAAAAGATTGCACAGAGCCTTTGATATGAAGTATACACCAATGGGATTCTACCAAAAAACACTAGATTTACCTGCCCAAGAAAGACCGACGGTGAATGTTTATACCGAAGGAAAGAAAAACTACTCGGGGGCATCGAGCCCCCAAGTAGTTTGCCCAAGAGAAGAACCTCTGGCTCATATATGCCCGATGGAATTTATAAATGAATGTTGAACCAAACGGTCAACGTTATTTAGGGATGTACACGCTTCTTTGTTCAGAGTTCAACGTTCAACGTTCAGGTCCACTTTCGTGTTTATCGGTAATTGTAAGAGTAATAGGGTAATTGTTTAACTGAGTTTAGACACCTTGTAATGAACCGAGCACCAATAACAAATAACTATTAACTGTTAACTTCCACTCCTCTTCGCCACTTCCACTCTTTGCGGGAGATCAAAAAAACCGCCGCGTCGCTGTGCCGCTGCGAGAGACTTTAATTCTTTCTCCGCAGAGCCGCAGAGATCGCTAAGGATATCACAGAGAAAAATCTATTAAACCACATAGATTCTGTGTTTAAAGTCAAGAAGAAATATAGATTTTCTTAAATTTGGTTGCTTAAGTCGGCACCAGCTAGACTGTGAAGGGAAGAATGGTTTTTACAGTCTTCCCTTTTTTGTTCATAGTCGGGATCAAAGATGGTTTTGTTTTTAAAAAGGATGTATATCAGTTCCAAGAGTTTTCGCTGAACAGCTACCGCAGCTTTCATTTTTATACCATGTCTTCCAACCAGTCTGGCAAAGGTATCCTTGTAAATATTGCAATGCCGGATGGCTGCTAAGGCTGGCAAGTGCATTGCTTTTCTCAGACTTCGGTTTCCTTTTTTAGAGATTCTGGCCTTGCCTTTTACAGAGGTTCCCGATTGCTTTTCCTTCACATCCAGCCCTGCATAACTGCTGAGCTGTCGCTTGTTTCTTACCAGTTCGAATCCATTGGTCTCTGCCAAAACGATTACTGCGGTCAATTCTCCCACTCCAGGAATGGAAGTGATTCGCTTGCAATCCTGGTCTAGCCCCTGATCAGACTTCACTAGTTGATGGATTTCGTTTTTGATTTCCTGTTCCTGCTTGCAGAGCAGTTTTCTTCGCACATTCAAGCGCTTCAGGCTGTTCGCATTGGGAAAGGCTTCAGTTTTTTCGGCATGGATCTGATTGTCAACAGTAACCCGTTCGGCTACAATCTGGTCTCTTTCCCTGGTAAGCTGTCTGAGGGTTCTGAAAATGGGTTTGGGAGGAGCCCAAAGATCCAGTTTTCGTTCCAATCCAAACTGGGTGATCGCATCGGCACAGGTACTGTCTGTCACCGTTTTGATCGACAGGGTTCTCATGTAGTTGCTGATCTTGTTGGGAAGGACAATAGACAGCTGTTGTCCCTGATCAACCAGCCAGTGGGCAAACTTCTCATGGTATACCCCGGTGGCTTCCATCACAAAAAGAACTTCGGAATTGGCATCTCTCATTGATTCAGCCCACTTGAGACAGGCCTTGAATCCGGAAGAGTGGTTCCCAAAGGTTTTTCGAGCTTTAATCTGCCAATTCAGATCTTGGTAAAGGATTCCAAAGGAACACACCAATTCATCCTGAGCCACATCCACGCCGAGAGTCTGTTTGATCGCTTTCATAGAGTTAAAAGGTTAAAGTGAAGTAATCAATCAAAGTGGATGTCTCCCTTCGTTTTGTCTCCCGGTTGGATATTCTGACTGTACCCGAATCGGCTACGTCTTACATTCTGTTTAAACTCAAAGAGAAAGAAAGGAATGAGGCGGTATCTATGTGAGAATATATCTTTTGATTATTTAGTCACATATTGGCTCTCATCCCTCACCACTTTTCAATAAATTTAATCGATTGAAAGGTGAATTTTTAATCCGATGCTAACATAGGAGATTTTATAGATCACATAGTCTAAATCAAAAAACTCCCTTCAATGGACCTATACCCTAATAACTAATAATCAATAACTATCAACTCTCATCCCTTCTTCTCCACTTCCACTCTTTGCGGGAGATCAAAAACCGCTGCGCCGCCGCGTCACCGCGAGAGACTTTCATTCTTTCACCGCAGAGCCGCAAAGACCACTAGGGATATCACGGAGAAAAATTTATTAAACCACATAGAGAGGATAGAAAACATAGCTTCAGAGCAGATAAACTTGGAATAGCGCGACAATCCCAATAACTAATAACCAATAACAAATACTCTCCCCTCAATTAACCAGTTACTCGATTACACATTTACTCAACAAACAGCAAGCGTCTAATCCTTCTTCTTATTCCAGAAATAGATCGCCGACACCTGCCCCATCACTGAAGTAAGATTTTTCCCTTTCGGAAAGTCAGGAGAACTTGCCGGATCTAACTGCCACTGGTAGTTTCGGGCATGGATGAGCTGAAGTTTAGAGCTAAGAAGTAGGTTTTTGAATTTCTTGTCGTAGAGGAAACCGAGGGAGAGGTCTATCCAAGGTTTTCTTTCAGAATCCGTTCCAAATGCACGATAGTAAAAATCTTGATGATTCTCCAAACGCTCAATTAAAAAACCAAACTTGTTTAGGTTTTCTACCATTGCTACCTCTAGAGTCTGAGAATTGGAACCTATACCCAAGCCAACCCCTAGAGGCTGACCTAGATGTGAAAACCCTCTCGCTCTCGTATGTGTATGCCAAGCTAATCCTCCTTTTGGACCATACCTGACAATTCTATTTACAGATTCCTGCTGATGAACTATTTCACCTCTTAATTGAAGTTGATAATCTTTGTATTTATAATTGAGCATTTGATTAAACCCAAAAATAAAAGCTCTAGCATGCTCTGGATTTAGAATAAATTCTCTCCAATTAAAATTGTGATCTCTTTTTCCAAATTCAAAATATAAGTCTGTCTTGACTTTAGGAATCACCACTTTTGCAAAAATAGATATTTGTTGATCTCTCCCATTCCCATCGAATATCACAGAGTTGCCATCTTGAAAAAAGCTTTCTTTCTGAAATGCCTCGAAAATTGGTAAATAATCAGAAAAAGTATTCCCCATTTGTTGGCTGTATACTTGAAAGGTTCTACTAAACCCAAAAGATAGTCCTTTTGTCCACTTTGGGGAATAAGTCAAAGTTATTCCATTTAAATACCTCCAATCACCTGTAAATGGCCTAAAAAATAAGTCATTCAATTCTTCATCTTGAACCGCATCGAATCCTGAATTTTCCAACCTACCCGCAATTATTTCTCCCTCAAAAAATCCAAGGAATGTTTTTGCTGGTTTAAAGGTCTTAAAAGTAAGATGTGGAAATCCGGGCGCATTTGTGGAGAAAATCAATGAATTCCACTGACCAGGACCCCACCACAAATTTTTTGTTGAAACTCCAGTTTCAAAGCTTCCATATCTAAAAGTTAAACTGCTTTGTCCCCAACCAAGTCTAGAATAAACACCATTTCCAAATCGCTCAGGATAATCTGAATTGTTCCAGAAATAAAATTTGTCACGGTTAACAGTATTTGAAAAATCTGATGAATAGCCAGCAAATTGGGAGTTTGTAGAAAAAAATAATTCCGGCTGAATATCTAAATAAATAAACCTCCATTTAGCATTGATGCCAGAAAGTATTGAAATCTGTAATCCAGGTGTAGGAATTAAGCTCCCATCTCCAAAACCGTAGGGCCTTTTTGTCAAAAATTTAGAATTAATAAAAACAGGAGACTGATGTATTCGAAATTGATCTCCTAAATCAAATAATACCTTCTGATTATACCCAAAATCATTATAATCCGTTTCAATAGATCGAAGTGAAAAGCTATAGTCTAAAGAATCTATCCCAATTAATTGATTCCTTCTAAATAATTCGTTGGCCCAAAATTCTGGAATTAAGCTCTGGGCAAATACTCCTGAACAAACGGCCGAAAATAAAAATATAAGGAAAACCCTCATCCTACCTCTTTCAGACTTTCTAACATGCTTTTCGCAATTTTCTTCCTTTCAAAATCGATTGCTAATTTTTTACAACCGCGCTTGTACTCACTAAGATTCTCTCTTTTATTATACATAGCTTTAACAGACTCTCTAAACTGTATTGCGTTTTCAGGCTCAAAGCAAATACCTGCCCCATATTTTTGAATAATTCCTTTAGTTTCTCCCTCCAAGCCTAATAAAATTGGTTTTTCAACTGCTGCAGCCTCAAATATTTTCGATGGGATAACAGTTAAAAAGGTATCAGACTTTTTCAAATTAACTAAGGCAATATCCATTAAATTCAAATATTCTAATACTTCTTTTTTAGGAACAGATTCTAAAAATGTCACATTTTCCAACCTATAATTTTCTGCCTTTTTTACTAGATTTTCTTTGTTTGCTCCGTCTCCTATGAACAAAAAATGGACATTTTTTAATTCATCATGAATTAACCTTGCTTGTTCTAATATAAAATCAAGTCCATGGGCCATTCCATGAGTACCAATATAGGCCAAAATAAATTTTCCTTGCAAACTATATTTACTGATTAATTTTTCAGATTTGGGTTGTGGCCAATATTTTCCTAAGTCCACACCATTTTTAAAGACAGAAATTTTATCAGCTTTCACCCCTCTTTCTGAAAGCTTGACCTTAAATGTATCAGTGACCACAATGATTTTATTTGCGGATCTATACATCATCATTTCTATCCACTCTAAAAAAGAAATAATTCTTTTGTTTTTCATAGCACCAACCGCAATGATAGATTCTGGCCACAGATCTCTAACTTCCATCACCCAAGGTCTTCTGGTAAAAAGCGAAATTTGCCAGGCTGACATCGCACTAAAAAACTGAGGAGAAGTACCAATTACAATATCCGACTTAATAAATAATCCTTGAAGGAAAGAACTAATACCAAAACTAATATAGTCTAAAATTCTCCGGAGCATTCCTTCATTCGCAGTAATGTAGGACCAGACCCTGATCACACGTATTCCATCAATAATTTCTTCTGAGCGCCACTTATTCTTATATCCGTAAAAAACTTTCCCTTTTGGAAAATTAGGAGCGCAGGTTATCACGGTTACTTCAGCTCCCAACTTAACCCACTCCTTACAGTGTTCATAAGTCCTATTGGCAGGAGCATTTATCTCTGGAGGAAAATTATCGGAAATAAATAATATTCTCATTCCTGGATAAATATTGTTGTGGAAATTGCTTCAGATTGAAATATCACCTTTAAATATTTTGAAGGGGCTAATGAATTGAACCCCATACAATAATCATAGACTTCAATTGAAAATTGTTTATGTCCTATAATTCTCATTTTTATTTTTTCAGTCAAGGCAATCACTTCATTATCAATAATTTCAGGAGTAATCATTGGATGAAAGTAAAATCTAGCCTCAAACTTAGAGCCCAGTATGGGATTTTTTATATGATCCAAAATTGAAATTTCGTCATCTAGAATTCTAAATTCTCTCTGATGAAGTTGATTCCCAAAACCTGTATGAAATCCTAAAAAATGATCCTTTTCATCGACTTGAATTTTTACATTCGCTCTTTTACCAACTCTGAATCCTGCCCAAACCTGAGAAGAGTTTCTTTCATCGATTGTAACAGTATTGTGAGCAATAGTGGAACGTTCCCAATCCCTTCTTGAAGAGATATTGTAAGTAGAAATTCCTGGATCAACAATTAAGGGTTGATGATCATAGTGAAGAACGAAAGAAAATGTATCTGCATGAGCATGCCCTGGCTGATAAGAAGGTTTAATGCCTTCAACGTCAGCTATTAGTTTAAACCCACCAGTTTCGAATATTCTATACCCTGACTCTTTTAATCCAGTCTTTCTAGAAAAGATCCCTGCTGATGATGCAAACTTCTTAAGCTGGATAGAAGAATATGAAATTTGCTCTGTGGTATCATTGAAGTGCGGAAGACTACCGTTTTGAAAGGTCATTTGATCCATCCACCAGAGCATTTTCTCAGCAATCAGTTTTAGTTTATTTTTAATGCCAAACTTAGCAGGAGTAAGAACGTATGCTTCAATGACTCTAAAAAGAATAATTTGATGATACATTGGGCTTAGCTCATAGTGAGCACCATCCGATAGGGTCTGTTCTTTCAATTCCGACTCTAATAGTTTTCCCGCCTTATTTATCCAAGCTTCGTTATTGAAATACAAAGCCCCCATCCAAAAAGCAAAAGCATTTTCTAGTAAATGATTTGCCAATAAGTGAAACTCTAAGTTTTTGGACAAGTAATTAATCTCTGCAATCAAGTAGGTTTTTACTAAATTTCCATCCTCCGAATCGAGCTCATTTTCATTTAAAAACCGAATCATATTCATGATTCTTAGAGAAGCAGGATAGGGTTCCAAAGGAAGTCTTCCAGCCCAAAGCCAGGCATAAATATCTTTAAGAATATCAGTTTTGATTTTTATGGGAACATCATCCTGTTTTAGAAAGTCTAAATATTGAAGGTTGTAATTCCAGAGTTTGCCGTGAGATTGGTCATTCCAATCTAAGGAGGATTTAGAATAGGTTTGAGAAAGGTTTAAAAATTCAAAATGGAATTGATCGGGATTTACTCTTAAAAATGTGTTGACTGCAGGAGCCTGAAAAAAATCAAGTTTTTGAATTTTGGTGAAAGCTACTTGAAAAGAAGAAAGAGGGCCAGATTTGAAAAGTCGATTTTTCACCTGATAAATAGCCTGAATGGGCTTTAGATGAATAAGGGTTCGAAAAAGTAAACTTAGCTTGGGGAGCATTGGGCATTTTTCATTTAGAAGCAACGCCCCTTTCTCTCAATAAGAATCCCATTTTATTTCCTAAAATTTAAAGGTATGGTGAAGGGTTCACTTCAAACACTTTTCTTAGTTAACTAGAATTCAATTAATCCAAACTAACCCATGCCCCGGTTTTAAGGCTCTCAATTGCCGCAAAACTAGCCTTGGTAGTATTCACTATATCATCCATAGGAATAATTGCATTTCCACCTTTCTGAATGGAATCAATTAATAGATTAAACTGATTCTGATGTCCTTTATCCTGACTGGATGAGGCTGAACTGAAATTCTTAAAACCAAAACCCTTCAGTTTTCTCCAATTATCCATGATCAAAGTTCTCTCCTGATGGTATACTTCCACCCGTTCTTTGGAGTAAGCCTTAGAACCATTCGCAAAATAATTGATCACCCCATTGGTACCATTCTCGTATTTCAGCAAAATGGTGGCATTGTCGGTGTTCTCTTCCGGATTGATGCCCATAGAAGACATGCAGACGGACTTGACTTTTGAACCAGCTAAATAGCTAATCAAATCGATGAAATGGCAAGCCTCACCGATGATTCTGCCCCCTCCTACTTGCATATCATGCACCCATACATTGGCAGGAATCACACCCGCATTCATGGTTGCAACTATATTCATAGGTGTATTTCCAGAACCCAATGCTCTTTTCATCTGAAGGGCCAAAGGTGCAAAACGTCTATTGAACCCTACTGAAACCGTTTTTCCGGATTCAACATAGGCTCCCACTACTAAATCTAATTCTTCCTGATTGAGTGCTAAGGGCTTCTCGACAAACACATGTTTTCCAGCCCTGAGGGCATCAATCACCATACGAGCATGAGCATTGTGTCGGGTAGTCACCATTACCAAGTCCACTTCAGCATCTCTTAGAATCAGATTATTGTCTGTGGTAGATTGAGCAACCCCAAATTTCTTGGCCAAGGTAGTACTCGAAAGTCCAGCCGAGCTGGAAATGAACTTAAGTTTGGCAGGAGTCTTTTTCAGGCAAGGAAGAATCATGGCAGAAGTGAAATTTCCTGAACCAATGATTCCCAAAGTTCCTTTTCCGGCTTGGAAAGTGTTGGAAGTAATGGAAATGGACCGCTGTGGTTCGCTTGATTTCTCAGGATATAGCAAAATACTCGCGATGGACTTGCTTCCGCTCATATCCCCATAAATCTGCTGATACTGTTCTAAGGGAACTCGATCGGTAATCAAAGGCTCTACCTGGATAGATTTGGATGCAAGAGCTTGAAGAATCGCTTCAAAATTTCGTTTTTCAGTCCAACGGACATAAGGCAGTGGATAGTCCTGACCTTTTTGCTCGTAGGATTCATCATAACGACCAGGACCGTAGGAACAAGAAACCTGGAATGTCAATTCCTTTTCAAAAAAGTCCGCACGGGAAATATCCAATCCTATAACCCCAACCAAGATGATCCGTCCCTTCTTTCTGGACATCTTGGCAGACTGAGAAATGATCTCATTGCTTTTATTGGAGGCAGTGATAATTACAGCATCCGCTCCTACCCCTTGAGTATAATCCTGAACAAATGCGACTTGGTCAATTCCTTCTCCCGGATTCACTGCAATAATTCCAAAAGAAGAAGCTAAAGCAACCTTAGAAGGATCATAGTCAAAACCAATTACCTGACATCCATTAGCTTTCAGCAACTGGGCAGTAATCAAACCAATCAATCCTAAACCCACAACTACAACCGTCTCCCCAAAAGAAGGATTGGCTAATCGAATACCCTGAAGACCAATAGAACCAATAACAGTAAATGCAGCCTCTTCATCTGAAACTCCATCTGGGATTTTAGCTACAAGATTTTTGGGAACCGAAACATATTCCGCATGATGACCATTGGAAGAAACACGATCACCTATCGCAAAATCTTCTACTCCCTTTCCGATGGCAATCACTTTTCCCACATTGCAATAGCCTAATGGAAGTGGTTGGCCTAATTTATTAAATACAGCATTAACAGTTGGTTGTAGTCCATCTGTCTTCACTTTATTGATTACTTCTTTGACTTTATCCGGCTGTTGACGAGCTTTTTGAAGAAAGTTAGCTTTACCAAATTCTACCAACATTCGTTCAGTTCCTAGGGAAACCAATGATCGGGTAGTTTGAATCAGTACTTGACCTGGTTTAACCAAAGGTGCTGGTACTTCTTCTAAGATAGTATCTCCGTTTTTAAGGTCTTGGATTATTTGTTTCATTTTTTAATAATTTCCATATACTTTTTTGCTCGCATTTTATAATCATCAAAATACGATAAACGTTTTAAACCAAAATCAACAAGCTTAAATTTGAGGTTAACATCATTAACTAAAAGCAAAATTTTATTAGAAATATCAATGGGATCTAAAGGTTTAAAATAACAAGCAGAATTATTACACAAACTTCGAGCAAAATCGAGATCTGAGGTAAGAATTGGCTTTTCCATTCTCATTGCTTCAGGATAAGTTGCAGTGAAGCATTCAAGTAAAGAAGGGAGAAAAACAGCATCTACTTTAGAATATAAATACGGAACTTGAAGAATATTTACGTTACCCAAAAAAACAATATGTTCCTCAACCTCTTTAAAGTAATCAATAGGGAATTGATCTTTTTCAACCGTAAGAATAAAACGAAATTTAAAATTTTTATGGTTACTAATAAAAAACTTCGCAACATGAAGAATAATTTTTAGGTTTTTATGAGGATAATTAGCTGAAACAGTCAACAATGTAAAGCCATCAAAATTGGGGAGATTTAAGCTTCTATCCCATTTTTCAGGGAAATCAAATATTTGATTATAAAAATTTGTAACAGTATAAATATTTTTTTTTGGAAAAAGAACCTTTAATTTTTTTGTCACATCTTCGTTTTCAGTTATTAAAATATCAGAATTATTTTTGAAATCTCGTAAATGAAAAAATCGCTTGATTGAAAGTAAGATCCTTTCTTTAAATGAAATTATTTTAAAATATGGAGAATCAGAATATACATAATGAGGCTTAGCGTAACCTACAATATGCCTTACCTTAGGATGCCAGTAAGTAGGACCAAATATTGAAAAAACAACATCAACATTATAATTGCAAATTAAGTTATCCAAAAAAAAATCGATGCCTGTAATAACATTTAATTTGTAAGGTATATTATAATAATAAAATTTAAAATTTTCATCATATTCACCTAAATCAATTTGGCATTTTAAAAAATCAGACAAAACAATAAAAAACTTATAACCTTTTTCATTTTTTATTAAATCTAAAAATGAATGAGCCACCTGAATTCCTCCCCCAATCTTTAAATTGGAGCAATTAATTAAAATATTCATTTATCAATTCTTATAAAATCAGACTCTAGTAAAGGAAGCCATTTTTCATATTGTGAATCTAAAGATTTTACTTTTATTGCAGGATTACCAGAATAAATAAAACCATCTTCAAGATAACCCCTCACAATACTACCAGCGCCAATAATTATATTATTTCCTATAATTGAATTAGGCATAATAATTGATTTTTTACCAATAAAAACATTATTACCAACACAAATACCACGGTTAATCGCCAAATCATTAACTACATTATACTTTTTATAGATAAGAACTGTTGTGATACTATAGTCATGAGTCAAAAAGTGACAATCATCTGATATAACAACACGATCACCAAACTCAATTAAATTAAAATCATCAAAAATAACATTATATCCTATATACCTTGGTTTTCCCTTGAATTTAATCCCACCAAATTTAAGAAGTTTGATATAAAAAAACATGAAAAGCCTGTGATTAAGTATACTAATAGGTCTTAATAAGAACTTAAAAATATAAAACAATGATCGTCCTGCTAACCGTTTAATCTTCATATAATGAAAGATAATTAAAAATTATTGAATTTCTAAATTTTTCCCAGCTAAATTCATTAGCTCTAATAGAAGCTAGATGTCCCATTTCATTTAAATCATTAATTCTGGATATTTTAGAATCAATTAATGTTGCTAATTCGTGTGGATCTTTTGGCTTTACAATAAAACCATTCAGTTCATCAGTAATCACGTCTGGTCCACATGTATTGGATGTTGTGATGGGAACCAGACCCATTGACATAGCCTCCAATATAACGTGTCCAAACCCTTCAACTAAAGAAGGCATAACAAACAAATTAACTTCTTTAACAATCTCCAATAATTCAAAATTTGAAACATTGTGCCTAATGTCCAAATCTAAATGAGAAAAATGATTTAATATTCCAATATCTATATTTCCTCTACCACATATTATAACTTTTAAATTAGAGGATTTAAGTAGTTCAACAGAATATAGCAAATCCGCTAATCCTTTTCTTTGAACCATTTGGCCCATAAATAGAATTGTAAATTTTCCTTTTGTATTATGTTTTTTAACATACGGAAACATCGAATGATTTACACCGTATGGAACTACAAATATTTTATTTGAATTTATACCATTTTCCATGAGCGTATTTTTGGTAAATGAACTAGCTACAAAAACATAATCAGCAATAACAGATTCATTCTTTAATTTATACAGGTCCATTTCACTTAAATGAAATTCAAGTTCACTATTTATTGACTGTAAACAAAAAGGATATCTTTCTACCTCATTACCTAAAATATTTCTAATACTAGATGGATGAGGATGCAATTGAAATAAAATTTTAGACCCATCAAATCCAAATCTACTAGCATTAAAAAAAGCTTCATATGCATAATAACTATACAAAAATAAATTTGAATTAGAATTAATAGCTATATTTAGAGCCTTATTTGATAAGATACTATCTACTAGCCTTGAATGGTTAGAACCTTTAAAAATTTTTTTTCTAATAAGATCCAAACCTAATACCCAATTACTATTAACTCTAGCTAAACTTAATTCAGATTTGGAACGGATCGTATTAACAAGTCCAAAAAAGGCTCTAGGCTTCTTAAAATATAAGTCGGTAACCAATTTTTCCAGTAAATAAACTTCATTAAAGGCTAAAGAAAGCTGATAATCATCTCTAGCACCAGTATGCGCTGTAACAACTTTTTTTACCATAAAATATTTAACTTTTTATTGAATAAAAACAAAGGCAAAATCATAAATAATAGAGTATCCATATATTGAGGGAAATAACCTCGAGAAACAAATTGAAATAAACTGACTCCAAAAATAATTTGAAGAATAACACCAGAACTTGAATAATCTGTTTTCATTTTAAAAAATTTTATCACGAAGCCAAGTAAAAACGATAAAAAACAAACCCCAATAATACCAAAAGCAATGTAAAAGTATGCAAATAACGTAGGGGTTTCACCTAAAGAACCAAAATGATTCGGTAAGGCATAAGCTCTATCTATTACGATAAATGCCGGAGGTGGATACAATAAGTCTTTCAAATCTCCAAATATAGATCTAGGTAAAAATCTAATAAAGGTATATAAGAAGGTTAGACCATAATCATAAGAAATTTCAGAATTAACATTTTTATCTATATACTTAAATACAGCTAAATCAGGAAGACTACTTCTAGTTTGTTCAAAAATTAAATCAACATTTGACTTTCTAAAATTTTCTATAGGATTATCAAAATTACCTTTAGCAAATTCATACCTATTAGAGGTAATAAAAAGAATAAATAAAAAGAAAAATGAAAAATTAATTATACTTCTAAAAGAAATCATTTTTCCTTCAAGCAAATACACGAACAAAAAACCTAATAAAGATAAAATAATACGATACCTAAATCCCATTAAAATAAAGAGAATAAAACTCAAAATAATCATTAAATAAAACTTTTTACTACTAATTTTATATGCATATGCAATAATAAGAAGAGATATTAATGAATCTGCAAAATTTCTTAAATAATTAGAAAAGGTTTCTTGACCAATAATTGTATTATCACTTCCATTAATTAAAGTCGATAAAGGATTAATTCCTGAAACTAAGAAATTAAAAATTATTAAAAAGTAAAATATATAAAAAAATAAAACTACTTTTCCTTCTGATATAGTTTTATTTGAAAAAATATATTTTAACTTAGGAATTCTAACTAAATAACCAAACAATAGAAAGAGCGTCCCAAGGCCGTATACCAAGAAACCATATAAATAATAGTCAGAAATATCAGGCCCAAAACCAACAAGAAATTCATTATTATCCCAAATGTGGGTTCTTCCAGAAAAAAAGAAATACAATGGTACAATAAAAGTAAAATGAAATAAAAAAACAATAAATATAAATATTATTAAGTTTGATTTCCATCCTCCAGTTTTTTGAATATATTGATAAAACAAAAAATAAACTGAAAAGTTAAAAGAAATAACAAGAATAAAATAAAAAAAATTCATTTCTTTAACCTTTTTTTCACTGTATAAATAAATCCACCATAACGAAATTTCATGATTATAACATAAATAAATGAACTAAACCGATTTATTTTAAAATTGATTGAAGAAAAACTAACTCCAAATTTTTCACGTATTTGTTTAGCTTCAATTAAACTAACATCTTTAATCTTAGATGTTTTACTATCTTTTTGAATCCTAAATGCTCCCAAAAAAGAATTAATAAAAAGAAACTTTTTATTTTTTGAAGCTAATTGAAAGTATAAATTAGCATCCATTGCATATCTAAATGATTCATCAATTATTAAATCATCCTTTATTTTGACGTTAAAGAACAATCCCTGATTTGCGATATTAATATCATAATACTTCCAAACATTAAAGTAAAAGGGAGCGAAATAACATTTATTAATGATTTGGTCATCTTCATCAATATGATAAATATTACCATAATAAACATCATAACTTGAATCTCTCAACCACTCTTCAGCTATTAATTCAAAAGATCCAGGTAAATAAATATCATCAGAATTTTGCCATCCAATAAGATCACCGGAGGCTATTCTAAATCCTTTATTAAGTGCATTCCCTTGACCTCTATCTTTTTCACTTACCCAATAATAAATTTGTTTCTCATATTTTCTTATTATTTCCAAACTACCGTCCTCTGATCCACCGTCAATTATTATTAACTCCAAATCTGAATAACCTTGAGATAAAATAGAAAGAATAGAACGCTCTAAATATTCTACTTGATTATAACTAGGCATTATTATGGAAATTTTTGGATTTTTTTTCATTTTAATATTATATAATTATTATAAAATAGACTATTTTAATTAGCTTTAAATTTAGACAATTTGAAACAAATAAAATTATCTATGTATTAAATATAATCTATTACAATAAAGTTTTAATTTTTTATTATCATAAATATGAATAATAATATTTGCCATATCTTAAAAAGATTAAAATAATACATCTATTCATTTGACATGCCAATCAAGAAAACTCCACAATTAAATAGCAAAAGATATTAATTAATATCTTTAATTCTGTTTTTTAAGTATGAAAATGCTTGCAAAGGGCCAAATACTGCAAAAAAGATAAAGAAATTATAGTAGCTAAGATCACTCCTCCATAACCCCACATTTGAGCAAAATAAATAGATAAAGGTATATTAATGAGTATTCCTAAAATGGAGGTGAGATTTTTTACATTTGTAATACTTAACCCATTTAATAAAAAAAAAATATTATTCCAAACAAGAATTAAAGCATAAAAAGCCATAACTATAAGAAAATTATAACTAAAATTAGTCTCTTTTTGTATCCAAAAAGGAATTAACCATTTTGATAAAATTAACAAAATTACAATCATAGCAACCACAAATATCATAGCTAATAATTGCTTTTTAAGAGCAGATTTTATCCAAGTAAAATCATTTTTTAATGAAGCCTCAGTATAGGCACTCCAAAATGGAGTTATTACAATACCAGCAGCCATCGCTACAACTCCGAAATAACGTAGCACAATATGGTAGGTAGTTACCTCCCTAGGTCCTAGTGTATGTGTGATTATCATACTATCAGTTGAGAAAATAATAACTACAGTAATCTGAATAACAAAAAAATGTACCCCAAGAGAAAATAAGCTATTTACCTTATCTTTTCTAAAGAAACTAATAGTAGGACTTATCCTCTTAAACTGATTGCTAAATAAATTTAGGCTACCTACTGAGAAAACTAGTAAAAGTACACCGGTGCAGATAAAAACCACGATAAATAGACTATCGGCAACTAAAGCATTTCCAAGCCATAAAAAAAGTAACACCAAGGTATTTGAAATAGTACCTAATAATGCAGACCATGCTGGTTTATGATTTGCTGTTAGTAAAGTACCTATCAATTTTAAACAAAATTGAAAACTTGTAAGCAATAATGCTATTCCTACAAGGAAAAAAAATCATTGCCAAATTTACTTGGCACATTAAAAATGTTTGTGAAATCCAACATCAGCCAAGGAAGCATGATAATTAATATTAGTATTATTGAAATTCCAAACATTAAAAATAAGCAGTACTAACATACTTACCTGCTTCCTCAATTTTATTCTTTGCCAAAGCCTCCGTAAATTTATTACGTAAACCATTGCCAATTCCTATGTCAAAAATAGAGATCCATGACAAAACATTGAATAAAGTAATCCAAATACCATATTGAAATTCATTTAACAACTTTAACGTTAATGGAATTAAAGCTAAACTCACTGCAATACTATAACCCTTAATGAAGAAGAGTGCTAGAATATTTTTTTTACTTTGACTGATCATTCGTGACCCCCAAGAATCTTAATTTTTATCCAAAACAACACAAATAATTAAAAGTCAATTTGAAATATTATTATTCACTTCGTATTAAATTAGTTTTTTAAATACTTTAATTTTGAAAAAAGTAATCTATCAGGATATTAATTTAATAAGTAATAAATTAATATTAATTATCTGATCTAATCCTACCTGGATAACTCACTATAGCCAATAGTAAAGCTCTAGTAAGGATAGATAGAAATTAATTTAAAATCTTTATTATCAATTTATAAAAGTTTTAAAATTGTTAAAACTTATTGATCAAGTAAAATTTACTAAGCTATTAATTATTTTTAATGGATTTTGAACTAAGAAAAGATAGAGTCTGTCGGATACCGGATAGGGAAATATTATATTGATAGTGATTTTTAGGATTTTTAAACAAACTACTTATACAATAAAATAATATCTCCCCTCCGCAATATTCTATTCTTCAAATGAAAAGAAATTAATTTTCTTTTTAGAAAAAGCTTAATATCTAACTACATCTTATCTCTTGCCAAATTGTATTTAAATCCCACTCTAACTTATATTTGCATTTGATTAAATGTCAGATAAGCAGAATCACATAACGGGTGACTATAATACTTCGTATTCATTGGTTAATATAACTTTAGACCTAAATCTTGACGGAGATTTTTTTTTTTCAATTTCCTCGAAGAGAATCTCTATTCCGAAATTCTGACCTCTGATTGTATATAAAAAAACTCTGAAAGGCTTATTCAAATCTGGTTTTTTTCCAATTCATCCAGTCTTTTTCATCTTCAATCAATTTTGAAATTAAGCCCAAAGTATCCATTTCATATTCCCAATCCAGTTCTTGCTTGGCCTTGGCATTATCTCCATAGATAATAGCCAAGTCGAGGGATCGTAGAAGGTTGGGATCTATCCGAATATGGGTTCTAAGGTCTAAGTCAAGTTTGAGAAAAACCTGATTCAATAATTCAAGCAAAGAGGTCACTTGTCCCGAGCAAATAACATAATCCGAAGGACTATCCTTTTGCAGCATACGCCACATGGCCTCCACATATTTGGGAGCATAGCCCCAATCCCTACTTATCGCCAAATTACCAACCGTCAACTCCTCTGCTTCTCCGTTCCTAATCTGAACTGCAGTATTGATAATCTTTTTTATGACAAAATTCTCTCCCCGCAGGGCAGATTCATGATTGAACAGGATGCCGCATGCCGTAAATAATCCATAAGCTTCCCGGTAGTTGACTGCCAACCAATGTGCCGAAGCCTTGGAAATACCATATGGACTCGCCGGGTGAAAAAGCAGGGATTCCTTGATAGGAAGATTCTGCAAGCTCACGTTTCCAAACATTTCGCTGCTGGAAGCTTGGTAAAAACGGATCTTCTTGTCGAATCTCCTGATCCCTTCCAGCAAGTTCATCACACTTAAAGTGTTGAAGGTGAAAGTTTCCTGTGGAAATTGAAAGGACTGACCTACCGAACTCTGTGCCGCCAGATTATAGATTTCATCTGGCTTATGGGTTTCCAGGAAGTCAATTACTTCTTGCAAAACTGCCAGATCGCAAGTATCTAGGATTACCTTCTCTTCTATGCCCAAATAGGTTAGGCGATGAAAAGCTTTTCGGTCAGTTTGTCGGCTCAATCCAATGACCTTATAGCCTTTTTGAAGGAGCAATTGAGCCAAATAGGCTCCATCCTGACCCGAAATACCTGTGATTAATGCGGTTTTCAATTTTTTTGTATGTACTTATTTACCAGTATTAAAAAAACATTTTAAGAATAGGTATTATTTAGCATTTTAACCTCTTTCCTGCTGGTAGAGAGTCTTCCAACTTCCCGCCATCAAAACATGAAAACAAGGTTAATGTCACTATTCAGTTATCTAAGCCCTATTAAATTCTGATAAACCTTAAGGGTTTCCCTGGCACATTTTTCCCAGGAAAAATCCTTAATGTTCTCGTATCCGAGTTCAATCAATTCTTTGCACCGCTCAGATGAATAAACCACTCGCTCGATTGCATGTTTCATTTCCTCACATTCATTTGGGTTAAAATACTCTCCCGCCTGCCTGATGACTTCAGGCATCGAACTCGTATTGGAAGTAACTACCGGACAGCCGGCAGCCATGGCTTCCAATGGTGGCAAACCAAAACCTTCATATAAAGACGGATAAACAAATGCAGCAGCTTGGGTATAAAGTTGAACAAGATCGCAGTCATCACCGCTGATCTGCCGAACTTGCTCCTTACTTAAATTATGCTTTTTAAACAATTCCTTTTCCTGTCTATTGAAAACTCCTCCACCAAAAGCAATGATATCGAAATCAGCTTTTAACTTTTCAGAAGAAGCGTAAGCCTTCATTAAACCCAGAAAGTTTTTATAGCTGGTCCGCATACCTACATACATCAGGTAAGGCTTTCGATTAATTTTATTTTCTCTTTTTTGAACCTGAAAAGATTCCAAATCAACCCCGAGATGTACCACAGAAATTTTTTCCTCAGGAATCTCAAATAATTTGATCAAGTCACTTTTTGTACTTTCCGAAATGCTCAGGATATGATCTATCCTTGAGAATGTCGCTTTTTTCAACTGTGTGGTTCTGTCAGGCTTAGAAAGATCTGAACTAAATAACTCATGGATCATATCATACACGCTGCTTACCCTACAGGCACTGAACTTAAACCGGGGCCAATCTGAATAGTAAGTCTCATGGATGATGTCCGGCCTCTCAACACCCATCTGAACTTGGCTCAGACCATGATTAAGTAATTGAAAAAATCGACCTGTTTTCTTAGGATACTTGTCCATCCTTCGACCACTAACAATATCCGAAGGTAAACCTTCGATATAACTGTTTCGATGAAAGCCAGCTAATATTCTGACATCCTGATTTTGCTTCGAAAGTTCTTTTGCAAGAATTGCATAATAGCGCGATATCCCACCATGGGATTGATTTGTAAAAATCTGATAATCATAGGATATTTTCATTGAATAGATTCTTTTTTATAAATTCATGATCAGACCATGTCTTTGATCGAATATTTTTTGTAAATAAATTATCAAATCCAAACTTATTTAATCTGGAGATGATTAATATAATTTTTGATATCCGCTTTTTTGTAAGAATATGTAATGAACCTATATTATAATAATTTAATCCAAATTCATTTGCAATAAATGAAAGTGTCACTTTGGAATACAGTGAAACATGTTGACCATGTTCCAAACCATAATACCACCAGTTTTTTGGTTGAGGCAATGGATTTGGATGCAATTCGGTTGAAAAAATAATAGTATCTGTAAATTTCAATAGATTTCTTATTTCACACATGGGATCAACAAAGTGCTCAAAAACTTCGAACAATGTCACTGCCTCAATATTTGATTTTAAATCCCATTCAAATCCTCCAGCAAACAAATTCTGAGTATATTTATCAGTCCACTTAAAATTGAATCCCCTATCTCGCATCAAACGAACAAAAACACCATAACCACCTGCATAATCTAAAAACATTCCGTTCTTGTCAAAAAGTAGGCGTAATAAAATTGTCAATTTTTTAGAATAATTTAAATTCCGCACCATGTATCCTGTATCAGATAAGTTTATTGGATTTGAATAAGCTTCCTCAAGCCAATAGGGTTCCTCAGTTTGAAGAAAATCGCATTTACTACAGTGAAAGTAATTTATTTCATACTTATTTAATATTTTACTTGAAAAACAAGATTTGTTTTCAGTATTACATATTTTACATTTCATTTTTTCAATCTTTTAGAAATAATTTATTTCAACCAAATACCTTTTGCGTTATTATTTATAATTTTCCTGTATTGAATAAAAACCAAAAACCCAGAACCAGTTATACAAACGCAAGTAGCCAAAATTGGCCCCGCCAATCCCATATTAAAATTAATTGAAAAAATTATACTTAAAGGAATATTTATTAACATTAGTATAATACTCCCTAATAATTGGAGCTTAATCATACCAGTACCATTAATGAAGTTTACATAAATCATACTAAATGTATGCAGAGCAGCAAAAAGTGCCATCGCAATAGACAATTTCAAGGGAATAGTAACTTGCTCACCAACCCAAAATTGATAAAACAAGTCAGCTAAAAAAACCATCACAAGAAGAGCTATAGGAATAATTAACCAAATTTTCTGAATATTGGAAACCGATTTCTCTATCCATTCAAAATCTTTATTTGCATAGGCTTCAGTGAAAGAAGACCAATAAGGGGTTATTATAACATTAAATCCAATTATTGCTAATGAAAAATATTTTAAAGCTACGTTGTAGGGAACCACATCTTTGGGTCCAAAAAGTTTACTTATTATGAAATTATCGGTAGAAAAAAGTACAGTTGCCGCAATCTGAATTACAAAAAATTTGAAACCTAGCCCGGTGATCTCTCTTAAATATTCTTTTTTCCAAAGGGAAAATTTAGGTTTAAATTTCTTAAATTCATTATTGAATGCAAATAAATTAAGTCCAGCCAAAATAAAAACCGGCAAGGCTGAAAAAACAATTCCGAAAATTAGTAAAGAACTTTGATCTGTCTTGGTCAAGATAAAAATGACTAATAATGATAATGCTTGCCCCAAAAATTGAACTTTTTCTTGAATGGAATGATTTTGATTTGCTAGATAAATGCTGGTTATCAATTTTACAACTAATTGAATGCCGAAAAAAGTAAAAATAATGGGAAATAAAACCGAAAGTTCCCCTTGTAAACTTGCATTTGTATTAAATAATTGAGTCCAATTTATAAACTGGTTTATACCAACAAAAATAATTACTATTCCTAAACTTATACTTCCAATTGTAAAGTAAGCAGTACTCACAAATGCCTGGGCATCTTTATAATTCCCTAATGCCTTTGCTTCAGCAAATTTGTTTTTCAGCCCGTTTCCCAATCCAATGTCAAAAAATGAAAACCAGCTAATAAAAGAACTAAGGGTCAACCAAATTCCGTAATTTTCAGCATCTAAATAATCTATTGTAAGTGGGACTAACATAAAATTAGCTATAATACTGCCAATTTTATAAGATGAAGACCAACCAATATGCTTTACGATATTTTTGGTTCTTCGGCTTTTTATACCTGCTTTATCAGAAAGTGTAATTAATAACTGTTTCAATTTTTCAGCTTAATTCAAAAATAAAAAATATCAAGTATATTCATCCTATGTTTTGTTTCAAAATCATATCTGAAAATTGTCGAATAGTAGGACTGTCGAATTGGTTAAATAGCTTGTCATTAATCGGCTCGACAATAAAACTGTTAGACACCTACTTCGCCTGATTTAACACCTTACGCCCTTTCTTGATTAAGTCAAGATCTTTGTAGAACATTTGTATGTCCCCTCTCATCATATCCTCCACCAAACCTTCCAGATCATATTCCGGCTCCCAGCCTAATTGGGTTTTGGATTTGGTTGGGTCTCCGATTAATAGGTCGACTTCGGTGGGGCGGAAGTATTCGGGATCTACTTTTATAAGGACGTCGCCTATTTTTAGAGATCGTTCTTTGAAGTTCATAGTTCGGCGTTCAGCGTTGGACCCCTGAACCCTGAACTCTGAACCCTGAACATCTAATTCTAGGCCTGTCGCTTTTTTATATAACTCTTTATCAATCGCTTCTAGGATTCCTACCTCGTCGACGCCTTCTCCTTCCCAGCGAATGGTGAAACCAACATGGGCAAAGGCCATTTGAACAAAGTCCCGAACTTTAGTAGTTTTACCTGTGGCTATTACATAATCTTCTGGCTTTTCTTGCTGCAAAATCAGCCACATAGCCTTCACATAGTCCTTTGCATGTCCCCAGTCTCGCTGAGCATCTAGGTTACCTAAATACAGGCAATCCTGTTTGCCCATTGCGATGGCTGCAGCCGCCATAGTGATCTTTCGGGTCACAAAGGTCTCCCCTCTTCTTGGAGATTCATGGTTAAACAGAATCCCATTGCAGGCAAACATATTGTAGGCTTCTCTGTAGTTTTTGGTGATCCAAAAACCGTAAATTTTAGCAACTCCATAAGGAGAACGGGGATAAAAAGGAGAACTCTCATCATAAAAACCTGCACCATTCTTATTCTCTTCCATTCCTCCATAGAGTTCGGAGGTAGAGGCTTGATAGATTCTGGTCTTTTTCGCCAAACCCAAAATTCTTACTGCCTCCAATATTCTTAAAGCTCCAATTCCATCTACATTGGCTACATACTCAGGAGAATCAAAGGAAACCTTTACATGAGACATAGCACCCAAATTGTAAATCTCGTCTGGCTGTACTTCCTGAATTATTCGGATGATATTGGTGGAGTCAGTTAAGTCTCCATAGTGCAAGACAAAATTCACATGGGTTTCATGTAAATCCTGGTAAAGGTGATCGATCCTCTGGGTATTAAAGGAAGAAGCTCTTCGCTTAATCCCATGAACCTGATAGCCTTTTTCTAAAAGTAGTTCGGCTAGGTAGGAACCGTCTTGGCCGGTGATGCCGGTTATTAATGCTTTTTTCATATTATTTGGTCACGGAGTTCCGCGGAGTTAGGCACGGAGACTCACGGAGTTTTTTTATTTTTTGGTCTGCCTAAAGGCTTTAAAGGGAAAATGGAAAAATCGGGATATACCGTTTATCAAATCAACTTACTGATTTCAAGGACTTTTTGAGTTCTCTGTATGCTTTAGGCATCAAAGCTTTTGCATAGCCATCAACCAAAGTTTTGATCGCTGTCCACTGCCCATTATGCTTTTTTTTGAAATAGTAGCATTTAAATAAATCCACCCCTTTAGGACTATGCATCAGTTTGAGTCTTTTTACGAAACTAAGTGAAGGCTCACCCCAGTAAGAAACCTCATTGACCTCACAATAGCCTAAGTACTTGGAGCTACCATAACAATCAAATCCAGCCTCGCTGACATCCAAAGAATAATCCATATCGCCATAGAGATGGGTGTAGGTTTGATCCAAAATCCCTACTCTTTGATATACTGATTGTGGAACCAAAACCAAATTGCCATTACAATATTTAACTTTTTGAGGTTTTCCATTAGGTTTCAATGGTCCTGATTCTTCATGCCCTCCAAAGGTAAAATCTCCATGGACTTCGCTTTGAATATTTCCTACAATAATTCCTTCTGTTGGCATGCTCTCGTAATCCTCCAATAAGTTTATTAAGGATTCCTTTTTTAAAAAAGTGTCATCATTCAACCAGAGAAAGAAATCATAAGTATCATGGGCAACCGCGCTTTCCCAGGCTAGTCTCATGCCCTTATTCCAAAAAAGCTGTCCATTACCATTTATTATATGAACTTCAGGAAATAATTCTTTGACTTTTTTGCCAGTTTGATCCGGCGAAGCGTCATCAACCAAAAACACTTCTAATTTAATATTTTCGGGGACTGTGGTTTGATAAAGGCTAGTAAGACATTTTAAAGTCGTTTTTACTCTGTTAAAACAGGTAAGTAAGACCGCTACCTTTATTTTTCCTTCTATTTTCTTAAACTTTTATTTACTCGGAAAACCCAGGAACTTGACCCAGAGTCTCACATATCATTTTTAGAAAGATCAATTCTAACAATTAAAATATATAATTCAGGCTTTAAGTAGCTTTTCATTCAATCAAATACTATGAACTACTTGCTAATCCTTGTCAAAACTCCGTGAACCTCTTTGCCCCTCTCCCGAAATACTTCGGGACAAGCTGTGTCTCCTCCAAGTTACCCTGCCTACCGTCAGGCAGGTCTGTGTCACAATCTCCGCGAGCTTGCGAGCCAAACTCCGTGCACCTCTGTGAATCCTCCGTGTTACTCTGTGTAACAAGGTCCGCGAGTTTGCGAGCATCAAATCTTAACTTGTTTGAACGTATCTTGATTTTCCAGGAACCACTGATATGTTTTCTTTATTCCTTCCTCCAATGAGGTTTTTGCTTTCCACCCTGCATCTGTCATCTTGGATACATCCATCAATTTTCTTGGTGTTCCATCTGGTTTGGATGTGTCCCAAATAATTTCCCCTTTATGCCCTACGATCTTTTGAATTAATTCTGCCAATTCCCGAATTGTCAAATCCTCACCCGTCCCTACATTATACAAGTTATCCTTAAACTCATTCTCCAATGCAAAAACTACTGCCTCTGCCAAATCCTCTACATATAGGAATTCTCTCATCGGATTTCCAGATCCCCAAAGTGTCACTGGTGCATGCTCAATACTACTATCTGCACTGCCGACTGCCAACTGCTCCCGATGACTATCGGGACTGTTTTCTGCCAACTGTCCACTGCCTACTGCAAACTGACTTGCTTCGTGAAACTTCCGGATCATGGCTGGCAAAACATGGGATGTTTTCAGATCAAAATTATCGAAAGGCCCATATAGGTTAGTTGGCATTAATGAAATATAATCTCTTCCGAACTGCTTTCTGATTGCCTCACATGCTTTAACTCCTGTGATTTTTGCTACCGCGTACCACTCATTGGTTGGTTCCAAAGGCCCTGTCAAAAGATACTCTTCTTTCAATGGCTGAGGAGCAAGCTTGGGATAGATACAAGAAGAACCCAAAAAGATAAACTTATTGATTCCCTCATGAAAAGCAGAGTCAATCAGATTATTCTGGATCTGCATATTTTCCATCAGGAACTGATAGGGATAATCATTATTAGCCAAAATCCCTCCTACCCTTGCTGCTGCATCGATTACCACTTCCGGCTTTTCATTTTTGAAAAAATCCTGGACAGCCTGCTGGTTTCGAAGGTCCAATTCTTTGGAAGTTCTGCCAATCAGATTGGAATAACCTTTTCCTTCCAATGCTCTCCAAATAGCCGAACCTACCATACCTCGATGGCCTGCGATGTATATTTTGGTATTCTTAGATATCATTAGGTTTCGGTTGGTCACAGAGTTTCACGGAGAAACACTGAGGCACACAGAGATTTCTTTTTGGAACAAAGGAATTGAAGGAGTTTTTGTTTTTGGATCACGGAGTTTTTAGGAGTTCGCACTGAGTACCACGGAGTATAAGATATATTAATGGATAAACCGATGAATCCCTTTTACGAGACTCTTTGTCCTAAAATTCAATAATAAACCTACTCTATATCCCGAAAATTTTAAATATGTTAAAACTTGAGCTTTGTGAACATCAGTAATTTGCTCAACAGTTTTTAATTCAACAATTACTTGGTCTTCGATAAGCAAATCAATTCTGTAGCCACACTCAAGTCTTATTTCCTCATAAATTAACGGTACTGGAACTTCAGCTCTAACATCTAGACCTAATTTCTCCAGTTCATATTTTAGGCAAGCTTGATAGGCAGATTCAAGAAGGCCTGGACCAAGTTTTGAGTGCACTTTAAAGGCACAATTCAAGATTTGTTCCGTTAAGTCTTCTTTTAAAAGCATGTTTGCAAGATAATTTTATAAACTGGAGCTGATGGACTTTTTTAGAACACGGAGGTACTCTGAGTTCCCACGGAGTTATTTTAGATCACGGAGTTTACCTGAGTTTACACGGAGTCTCACGGAGTGTTTTTTTTGGAGCATAGAGTTACTCGGAGTATTTGCGGAGTTTAGATTGATATTAATCCTTGAAAGGATCTTAATTTAGCAGGTTTCAAAACAAACTCTGTGAAACTCAGTGCTTACTCCGAATTCCTCCGTGTAACAAATTCTGCGAGCTTGCGAGCAAACTCTGTGCACCTCCGTGCCTCTTCTGTGCTCCTCTGTGTTACAAATCCTGCAAGCCTCCGAGCAAACTCAGTGAACCTCAGTGCCTACTCTGTGTTCCTCCGTGTCAAAAGATCCGCGAGCCTGCGAGCAAACTCAGTGAGCCTCTATGCCTACTCAGTGCTACTCCGTGTAACTAAATCCTCGAGCACATTAATCCACTAAACCAGGCTTCTCCTTCTCCAACCTCTCATACACCTTCTTCACGTCTTGGGCTTTTTCCTTATTTAAAACCAAAATCGCATCTGCAGTGCAGATCAATATACTATTGGACATCCCCACAAACTCAGTGTGTAATTCAGAACCGATGACCATGTTTCCATTGGAATCTATAGTATAGCCCTGAGCTTGATTGTATTCATAGATAGCTTCAAAACTCCCCATATCGGACCAGTCGAAAGCAGAAGGAACCACCTTGATTTTGTCAGTTTTTTCCATCACTGCATAATCCACAGAGATAGATGGGATTTTCATGGAAAGCTCCTCATTTAATTTTCCCTCTTCTGCCTTTTGGTAGGTTGTATAGGAAGTTTCATAAACGCTAGGCTCCAACTTTTTCAATTCCTGCAGGAAAACTCCCGCCTGAAAACAAAACATCCCTGAATTCCAGTAAAAATTTCCTTTTTGAATAAATTCCTCTGCAGTTACCAAATCCGGCTTTTCTCTAAAGCTCTTCACCTCTTCTCCATCTGCTTCTATGTAACCAAAACCTGTCTCTGGTTTGCTGGGCTTTAAGCCAAAGGTTACTATAAATCCATCCTTTGCCAGTGCTATAGCTCTCTCTACAGATTTTTTGTATGACTTTTCTGATTCAATCAAATGATCAGAAGGGGTAACAAAAAGAACATCCTCGGGATTGCAGGCAAAGGCTGCAAAGGCTATGGCTGCGGCTGTATTCCTAGGGCAAGCTTCAATTATTTCCTGATAGGATTGAATTCCCGCTTCTTGCAAATCTTTTCGGGAAAGCTGGTAATTATCAATATTCCCTACTACCAAAACCGAATCACAAAACGCAGAATTCCTTAAGGCTGTCTTTTGAAATAAAGTTTTCCCATCAAAAATCGGAAGATATTGCTTCGGTCTAGACTTTCTGGACAATGGCCAAAGTCGGGAACCGACACCGCCGGATAGGATAACGTTTATTACTGACATGAGATTTCTGTTTGGGTTAGTGCTTAGGCTTTTAAATAGTGGAGTTCAGGGTTCAATGTTCAAAAGAAAGTCTGCCTTCTTAAGAGAATTTGTTCCCCCGTTTATCTGAATTCCGTAAGTAAATTATCAAAGAATTTATTTTAGACCTAAGCCTTTCCGTTCTTTCTAAAATTTCTTCCAATTCCTCTTTACTAATATACTCATAATCAAAAGCGCGATAACCTTGTGAACGGGTTTCAGCATTTGAGCCTCTGGCGATAGATAGAAATTGAATAAACTCTTTATTTCCATCCCTATCAAAACCCTCAGCAACATTATCCATGATGGAGCCAGATGAACTAGTAATTTGAGAACTTAATTTAAAATCTCTAGAAAAATCATTTTTCCTAGTCATTCTCCTAATTACCAAACAAAGCTCTCTAGCCTCTTTCCAAATTTCTAAATCTTCAAAGCGCGCTATTTTCAAGAAAAATAATTTAAGCTTTAACGTCGACCTATTGAACTCTGAACCATGAACTTCTGAACCATCACTTCAAAAACTGGAGAGCTAAACACTTTTCAACACGCGCCTAAATCGATCAATTACTCAATTAACCAGTTCCACACTTACTCACCACCGGGTACAGCTTCGCCCTTTCAGTCCCATTTTGAGATTGGTTTGGAGAAGTATAAAGGCTGAGAATACTCGCATCGCCTACATCTCTTTTTCCGGATCTCAGAATGATCTTAGCAATAATCTTTACTGCAAAAACTAGCCTAAGCTGACAGTTTGGTTTTTTGGGCTTTATTGAAAAAAAGGCCTCAAATTTTAAAATTTAAGGCTTTTTGTTGGTTTAGATGCTTCAAAGATAATCAAACGAGTAGTTTTAGTACTCATTTTTAGACTTAAATTTTTATCATTTTTTTAGTAGCTACTTTTTTGTTTTTCATCAATATTTATTTCCTCGATAGCCAACATCAAATCCTGAAATAAAGCCAAATCATTTATCTTCCAGACGTGGGTTTGTCCGAATTTATCCAAGAGCATATTAGAGTTTAATCCTAATTCCAGAAGAATAGCGTAAGAGGACAAATCTAAATCCCCATGATTTATCCTTATTTCTTCAGAGATTTTTTCAAACTCTTTGCCATAATCGTAAATCCGTAAAAAACTTAGAACACATTCTCCTTTCCAGATAAATTCATACAAGCTTTTTCTGGGAATAGTAGCGCTCATAGCTGTTCTTTTTACCATAAGTTCTTCTCTCCCTAACTTGGTTTTGGCTATGGAATTGGGAACCACAGCCTCTTTTTGGAAATGGCGATTCAGAATTTTTTGGGAAATCTCATCAAGCTGGAAATCCAGTCCTTTCACCTGTTTCAACTTGAAATTGAGCTCCTCCAACATGGTAAAGGGGTCAAACACCAAGAGTTTTCCTTTGTATTTGAAATTTACCTGGTGATTCCTAATAAGACGTCCTTTGGATTTGTAGGAAATCCCTCCAGACCTGAAAAAATTAAAAATCTTCATAGCTAGGATTAAATAGTTTGGGTTAAATAGAATTGGGTAATAAAATTTCCTTATTTCAAGCAATCATCATAATTGAGATATTTTCCTTGAATGAGCGGTTTGAAGACCGAAGACCGAAGACCGAAGTTTCCGGATTCTGATCCACAAGGCAGATACCAAGCCCTATTTTTTTATACAATCATAAAAGGGAATATGCATATAAAACTTATTTAATTTCGTAAAGCAAGCAGCGTTTGTCTTCTGGGCTTCTTGTTCTATTAATCATCTTATAGCCCCTTTTCTCCTCAGCTTGGGTATTGATTTCTTTAATCAATCTGGATCGTTTTACCCTTTTGTTTTCTGGGTTGGGAATCTGATGAATATCGAACAACTCATCCAATTCTTCTACCGTAAACATTTTCCCTTTATTCTGATCCAATATTTCCAGAAGATTTGGGCTTTCTTGAGGACTGTAGGCTTTTGAATAGTTTTCATTCTGAATATGATCCTTTCCTTGCCTTTCATCTGTTCTTTTCAGAGTCGGAGAAGCTATCCGTTTTTTGAATACTGGAAATAATACTAAGCCTATTAATGAGATTGAAACAAGGGATATGATCACATAATCCTGTTTGATCCTATTAACCTCCGTCACACTCATCGGGAGAATTGCGGCTTTACCCACCATTTTTGCTTTCGCATACATGTCTTCCAGATTCCAGGAAATAGCAAAATTCTTTTGATCCTGTAGGTAAACTTGGTTTCCATCTACCATAAAATAGGGGGAGTATTCTAATGGATTATAATCCAACTCCTGAGGAAAGAACCTAAAGTTCAACTCATTTTTATCAAAAATTAAAAGTCCTTTGTTTTGGGAGGCTGATTCAAAAGCATTGAAAGCCAAGAAATCCTGAGAGTCTAAAGTTCCATCCTGAAATATATAATAGGCAGCATTTGGGTTCACCAAGGACATTTCAAAATCAAAACCCAAATGTTTCCAGGCCATTGATTCAAAATCCAGAATATAGCCTTGATTTTCCGGAAGTTGGTGAACATCCTCTCTTGGATTATTATGAAAACCCAATAATAGAAAGGCCGATTTTTCGGTAATTCCTAGGTATTCAGAATTGTAATTAGCCGGTTGTGCTTTTACACTCGCCAAGGACCAAGAACCCAATCTTGGATCAAACTCAATTAAATCTGTATGGCTATTCCAAAATCCATAGCCACCGAGAAGAAAAGGGTTTCCTTCTTTAATTATAAGCCTGCTTTTACAGGTATAACCTACATTTTGAAATTGGTAAAGATTTTTCCAGGAATTTTCTTCCCATCGGTAAAGCTCCATCCTACAGCCGGCGAAAAGATAAATTCCTGAATCGTCTTTTAGAATTTGGAACTCTTCATCAATTCCCACAGGTAAGGAATCGAGCTGCTGGATCATTTCTTGATTGAAATGAGGGCCTAACTGTTCAAAGTTAGTAATCTGATGAATTGCCTCTGGATTCAATCGTAAAGACTGAGCATAAAGGCAAAAGAATGAAGAAGAAAATAAGGTTAGGGATAAACAAAAAAGGAATCTCATTTTTTCAAATCTACGAACATGGATAACCAATGCTGAAACAAACCTAAAATGATAAATCATGGAAAAAAAGAAAATCTAGGTAAAAATCGTGTTAAACTATTGTATTTCATAGTTACATAATTGTTACATATATTGATTTTCAGTTATTTCTAGCTATTTAGTAAAATTAGTTTTAAATAATAAATCAGATAAAAGTCCTAATTTCTCCTTGGAAATGGACAAGCATTTTGGGTATTGCTCAATGAGGAATTTGTAATTTTTTTATTCCTGAAAACTAATTGTGTTATCAAGATTTAATGCAATCTTAATGAAAATAAATACAAATTAGTTTTTGAGCTGATAAGTGTGACTAAAAATACAATAAGTGTGCAATAAATATTGAAAGGAAGAAACCCTCCAAGGGTTAATAAGGAAAATGGCATGAGGTTTTTTAATGATTGACTCCTTAATTCAGAAGATCCCTTGGAGGGTTAAACCCAATCGGCTCCTCGGATCCACGACAGGAGTCGGGAGCAATTCCGAGGCCCTATCGTAGGATTTGTAATCCGATAATATCACATCTATTGATGGATATTGAAAGGAAGAAACCCTCCAAGGGTTGGTCAGATAGATGGTATAGGTATTTTTTATTGACTCCAATACCAAAGAAGCCCCTTGGAGGGTTGATTTAAGGTTCTCGAATATCTTGCTGGCACAATGAATAGTTTCCAAACGTTGATCTCGGGCCAGCGCTGGGTAATTTTCGTTGGCGATTATATCCCTGGGTTTCACCCAGGGCTAATAAATTACGCTCCTTTGGAGCTTTTGATCCGAATTCGACCAAAGGTCTATCTCGCCGAAGGCATATCTTGATAATATCTTGAAAAATATCTTCTCTATTGCAACTCGAAAATTTCGTCGGGAATAAATATTTCGCCTTAGGCGTATTTCAATTTATTTCTACTGTATTTCAACTAAAATCCCCCTTGCCCCCTTTTACAAAGCTTTCGTCCTAAATCTTATTTACATTTTCAAAGGGGGAATTGACCCGTATCTTGCCGAAGGCATATCTTGATAATATCTTGAAAAATATCTTTTGGAAAAATCCCCCTGACCCCCTTTGATTTTACACGTCTTCCCAACCTTGTGCAATATTCCAAAGGGGGAATTGACCCATATTTCGCCGCAGGCGTATTTCTAAATATTTCTACTTTATTTCTTTTCCTATCTCGCCAAAGGCGTATTTCTAAATATTTCTATTGTATTTCTTTTCCTATTTCGCCGCAGGCGTATTTCTAAATATTTCAACTGTATTTCTCCGGACAAAAAGAGCGATAAAAATATCAACCCCTTCTTCTCAAAGCCCTTTTCCACCATGGAAGTGGGATCTCTTCATGGTATCCATAGGAATTGTTTCCATACCCGTAGCCATAGCCATAACCGTAGCCATAGCCATATCCTTTGTCAATATGAACATCGTTCAGAATACCATACATCTTGGACACTCCGCCTTTTTCAACCAGATTATTGAGAATGGCGGTATTTCCTTTCATGGAGTAACCTTGACGGAAAACAAAGAAGTTGATATCAGAATAGGCAAACAGCTCCTTGGTCTCCGATACAAGCCCTACAGGAGGACAATCAAATACCACCACATCATATTCTTCCTTGATCTCTTTGACAATCTGACTGAATTTATCCTGTAAAAGCAATTCGGCAGGGTTTGGAGGAATAGGGCCGGAAAGGATCACATCCAAATCCTTATGTCCAGATGACTTAACTACTTCTCGCCAGTTGATATTGGTACTTAATGCAGTACTCATACCCTTATCATTCGGCAAGTTGAAATCCTCAGCGATTTTTGGCTTTCTCAAATCCAAACCTATCAAAATGGTCTTTTTACCCATCAAAGAGAAAACGGAAGCCATATTAATGGAAACAAAAGTTTTTCCTTCACCTGAAATACTGGAAGTAAACAGTATGCTTAATTTATCCTTGTTAGGGCTCAAATAGGACATGTCTGCACGTAGAGATCGGAAAGATTCTGTCACGGTTGATCTAGGGCTATTCAATACTGGAAGGTTGTCTTCTGTATTGCTTCTACCAACCATCCCAATCAGTGGCACCTTAATCTGGTGTTCCAATTCTTTAGGATCTTCAATTTTGGTATTGAGGAAGTCTTTAATCGTGATAAAACCAATAGGTAAAATCAATCCTAAAATCAACCCTATCAATAAGTTCAGGCTAGTTTTAGGTGCTACAGGTTGTTGTGAAGCCTTAGCAAAATCCAAGATTTTATTCTTGGGCATATTCGACGCTTTGGTAATCTCGGCCTCAGCTTTCTTCTGCAACAAATACACATAAATGTTTTCATTGATGGTAAACTGACGCTGATAACCTAAGAGGTTTCTTTCAGTCTCCGGCAATGCATTGATATCTCTTTCAATGGATCGAATTCTACCATTAAGATCAGCTAATAAATTTTGGGTATTCCTTATTGCTGAATTCACATTTTCCATCAAAGCCTTGGAAGTACTTTCAATTCTGGCATTGATATCTCTTACCTGAGGCGTTTGATCTGAAAAATTAGCGGTGATTCGAACTCTATCTGCCTGTAATTCGGAAAGATTTTGAACTAATGCACTTAATAGCGGGTCATTCGCACCAATAATTGACGGTGCTACCAAATCCCCTACCTGATTATTACCTAAATAGGATTTGAGAGTTTGATAATATTTCAGATTCAATTCAGCCTGGCTCCTTTCCTGTTCTAAGTCATTCAGCCTTTCAAAAATGATAGAACCTTCTTGAGAAAGATTAAAAATCTTATTCTTGGATCTATAATCCTGCAATTGCTTTTCAGAAAACTGCAAGGAATCTGTAATACCGCTTAATTGTTGCTCAATAAATCGAATCGTATTTTCTGAAGCCTGATTTTTCTCTTCCAACTCTCGCTCCAAATACTTATCCATCAGCGTATTGATGTAATTTTCTCCCAACCTCCTCAAAGGTGTTTCCAGGCTTAGCGTAAGAATTGAAGCTTGTTTATTTAAGGGGTTAACCTGAAGATCATTCTTCATTTTCAGAGCAAGCGAAGGCGTGTCAATCATTTTGAAAAAGAATACCTCGCCAGGTAATGCTGAAATCTGACTTATTTTAAATTCATAATATTCCCCTTGAATATTTTCTCCAAAAGAATAAATGGATTTAGGCAATTCAAACCCTTCAAAATTACTTTTGTAGAATGGGTCCTTTGGTTGAAAAACTGAAAATTTATCATCCTCAACTGAAAGTTCGAAAGTGGATGCGTCTATAACCTCCAGCCTAAACATTCCACCTACCAGTTGTGGTTTAGTCCAGTCAACTGAGACGTAAACAGGAACATTTCCATAAACTTGAGTAACTTTTAAAAAGCCTTCTTTATAGTAAGAAACATTCAAATCCATTTGTGAAACAGCGCTTTCTGCCAAAGAATAGGATTTGATAATTCCTGTTTCATTATCAATATTACTCTTTCCTTGAATTCCCAATCCAGCGGATTCAAAAAGGTCAGCACCTAGCGTAGGTTTATCATCTACCACCAAAACAGTAGACTCCACTTTATAAATAGGTGTAGTGTATCTATTGAATAAAAAAGCCACTAAAACACCTAGAAGGGCGAATATGACAATAAGTGGCCAATAGGTCAAATAATTAAAAAGTAGAGCTTTAAGATCTATTTCATCTTCCTGCTGAACCAAAAATGGATTGGGGTTGGGATTGTTTCCTTGAACTTGATTAGGATACATAACTTAACGCGTAAAGGTATTGATCAATAGAACTGCAACTGTGATTGCAGAGATAATTAAGGATAATGATTGGGCCGCGTTTTCACCGGCACCCACTTCCCTTACTTTCATAGGCTCCACATACAATTGATCATTCGGCTGAATAAAATAAAAAGGAGACTGTATAATTGATCTGTCATTTAAATTAATACGATGAAGCTTGGTGCCTTCAGGGTACTGTCTAATCAACAAGACCTCATCTCTTTTAGCTACAGTTGTCAAATCGCCGGCATTGGCGATTGCTTCGAAAATCGTCATTCTGTCCTGCAGAACCACAAATTTACCAGGTCTTCTAAACTCCCCTAAGGCAGAATAGCGGATACCCCCGAGTTTAACTTTTACATATAGCTCATTTTTGAGAAACTCTCTCAATTTGCTTTCAATTATAATTCTGGCTTCATCAATGGTTTTATCTTTTACCTGAACTTCACCTATAATTGGAAGCCTGATAAAACCATTTCTATCTACTGTATAACCCGTCATGTAATAAATATCGCCACCTGATTGTGCAGCCATTTGCATTTGGTTATTTCCAGCAACAACTTTATTACCAAAACCAGATTGAAGCATATCTTCTGCTGTTTGAATATTGACATCAATAATATCATTGTATTGAAGTCTATATTCAGGAATTTCATAGGAGATCAATTCTCCTTCATTGATAGGTTGATTGTTTTCAAGATTTTGAAGGTAAATAACCTTTTCATTGGAAACGCAGCTGATTGCTGCAAAAAAAACCAGGGCATAAACTACCCACGCTCCTATCTTCCGCATATACTTTTTATTAATGGACAGATCTAAAATCAAAGGGCAAACATAGCCAAAATCCCAAAAAATATTACTCTGATTTGGTAGAATAAACTAAAATTAAACCTAGCTGCGCTTGCTGCTCGAGGCCTTGCTGCTCGAGGTTTGCAACCTCGAGCTCCTATCGTAGGATTTTTAATCCGGGAAAATTTACTTGCTCCTCGGAATTTGCAATTCCGAGGCCCTATCGTAGGATTTGTAATCCTATAAAATCACATCTATTAATGGCTATTGAAATAAAGAAACCCTCCAAGGGTTGGTCAGATAGATGGTATAGGTATTTTTCATCGACTCCAATACCAAAGAAATCCCTTGGAGGGTTGATTTAAGGTTATCGAATATCTTGCTGGCACCTTGAATTAGTTTCCAAACATTGATCTCGGGCCAGCGCTGGGGGAGGGTTCGGATTTCTTTTCCGTGGGTTAAAACCCACGGCTATTTGATAGCTCGCTCCAATGGAGCTTTTGATTCGATTACAACCAGTGATTAATCTTGCCAAAGGCATATCTTGAGAAATATCTTTAAATCTTATCGAGTTATTCCAATTAATTCGCCGAAGGCGTATTTCTAAATATTTCTACTGTATTTCTTCTTTCGTAGGATTTGTAATCCGAAAAACACCCAATTCGCATTTTCCTGGCTTACAGTCATTGATTTCATTATTCTTTTGTGCCATACCTACGGCATGGAATAGAAAACGTGAATCAATTAGCTACCTATCTTGAATCCCTCCGGGATTTAGGGAATATTGCGGCGCTGCGCCATTGCGAGATATTATTCCCTTTGGAGGGTTGATTTAAGGTTTTCGAATGTCTTGCTGGCATTTTGATTTCATTTCCAAACGTTGATTTCGGGCCAGCGCTGGGGTATTTGTTGCTTATATCATTACCCCAGGTTTCACCTGGGGCTAATACGTTTCGCTCCTTTGGAGCTTTTGATTGAGTACAATCAGAAGTCTATCTCGCCGAAGGCATATCTTCTCTTATTTTAAAAATATCTTATCGGTAACCTCGGGTTTAGGAATATTTCGCCTTAGGCGTATTTCTATCTATTTCTACTGTATTTCTCTAGATAAATATCTCGCCGCAGGCATATCTTGATAATATCTTGAGAAATATCTTTGGATCTTATCGAGTTATTCCAATTATTTCGCCGAAGGCGTATTTTAAAATATTTCTACTGTATTTCTCCTATCGTAGGATTTAAAATCCGAAAAAAACCAAAATTAAATCCCTACGGGATTTAAAAAACTTTGCGTCGCTGCGCCTTTGCGAGATATTATTCCTCAATTATATATTTTTCAAATAAACCCTTGAAGCAAATCCTTTCAAATTCAAATTACCATTGACATTTAAGCCATCTCCTAAACCAAAAATGACCTCTTTGTAACCTTCTGGAAGCTCTACGTCTACATCATTCGAACCAATGTTATGAATAACAAAAATCTCTTGATCGCCAGACTTTCTAAAGTAAGCCATCACAGATTTAGGGAATTCTTGTTCAGGTAGAATCATCTCTCCTATTGCTAAAGCCGGATGTGAATTTCTCAAAGCAATCAATTCCTTATAATGGTTGAAATAGCTTTTTGGATCTTTTCTTTGCAAAGCTAAAGGGGTCACAGTCTCATCAGTACTGTATTTAGGCTCTATCCAAGTAGCCCTCCACTGATCTTTTTCTTTCACATCCCATAAAAACGGTTCTCGAATATGCTCATCGGGCTTCAAACCCAACATTCCTATCTCCTCCCCATAATAAATATAGGGTGCTCCCGGCATGGTTAATAAAATGGCTGCCGCCTGCTTCATTTTTGATGGATCCGAACCCAGTTCATTCAACAAACGTGGCTGATCATGATTGGATGAAATGGTGGCATCAATAAAGTTAGGCGTGATATTTTGGTAAAAGTCAATGATATCTTTCTGCTTTTTCGCCAAAAGCATCCCATCCTCTTTCTCAAATGCTTCCAAAAGTGTGTAGTGAAAATCAAAATTGAATAATGCAGGCAAGCCAGGCAAATAAGGAGCAACAACCTCTTTCTTATCATAAACCTCACCTACCAAGTACACATCGGGCTTGATAGCCTCCATTTTTTCTCTAAACTCCTTCCAGAAAGCATGATTATCCAAAGGCCTATCATCAGGGAAAATATGCTTTGCAGCATCTAACCTGAACCCATCCACACCTACTTCTTCCAACCAAAATCTTCCTATATCGTAGATTTCTTCTCTTACCTTGGGATTATCAAAATTCAAATCCGGCATTCCTCCCCAGAAAAATCCATAATAATAATCCTCTCCTTGCCCCGGATCGTGCCATTGACGGATATTGTCAGAATCAAGTGTAATAACCTTTTTATTCAAAAATTCAGCGATGGTATCTTTTTGAGCCCACACATAATAATCTCTATAAGGATTATCTCTTCCAGACTTAGACTCCAAAAACCAAGGATGCTGATTGGAAGTATGATTGATAATCATATCGATCACAATCTTAATATCCCGCTTGTGAGCTTCTACCAATAATCTCTTAAAATCCTCCAGAGTACCATAATCAGGATGCACGGCTTTGTAATCCGTAACATCATATTTATGATATGTCGGTGAAGGCATGATTGGCATAAACCAAATTGCATCAGCTCCTAACTCTTTGACATAATCGAGTTTTTCCGTTACTCCATTGAAATCCCCAATTCCATCCCCATTGGAATCTGCAAAGGACTGAACAAAAATCTCATAGGTCACTCCTGCTTCTGGCCAATAGTTTTTCACTTCAGGCTTTTCGTTTTGAGTACAAGCAGAGGCTATCGCAATTGATACCATGGAGGTTAATAAGATGGATGATTTCATCTGTTTATGTTTTTTTTTCAGTGGTCAGATGGAATGCCCCGGATAGTCATCTCCCAGTGTGAGATTTTTACTCGTGGGCATTTCATGGGATTAATAATTCAAAGTTCAGAGTTCAAGGTTCATGAGCAGCGTCTCTTAACTCTGAACAATGAACACTTTGAGTTATTTCGTTTGATTTTCTTTTATACGGATATCCGCTTTCTTACAAGTAACAATAAAATATGGCTTATTGTCAGCTAAATGGATCAGAATCCCGAAGCTTCGGTCTTCGGTCATCGGTCTTCCAATCGGTCAAGCAAAGAAAATAAGGTAACTGGCATGATTGCGGATAATCACATTCTTTTATTTCCTCCAATTCAGTCGGAGTAGGTCAATAAAAAAGTCACCGATTAAAGTGACTTTTTTGAGGTCTATTTTAGTTTTTATTGACCGCGTTGAGCATGTCAAAGGCCATTTCCAGGCGTTTCACAAAGTTCTCTTCGCCTTTTCTCAACCAAACACGTGGGTCATAATATTTTTTGTTAGGGCTATCAGCACCTTCTGGGTTGCCCAACTGGGTTTGAAGATAGCCTTCGTTCTTTTTGTAATAATGAAGAACACCTTCCCACATAGCCCATTGCATATCGGTGTCAATGTTCATTTTGATAGAACCATAAGAATTAGCTTCTCTGATTTCCTCAACTGATGAGCCTGAACCTCCGTGGAACACAAAGTTCAATGGCTTTCCGGTAGTGCCGTATTTCTCATTAATATAGTCCTGTGAGTTTTTCAAAATAATTGGCTTCAAACTGACATTCCCAGGCTTGTACACACCATGAACGTTTCCAAAAGCAGCAGCAATAGTAAACAAGTCACCAATTTGCTTCAAATGCTCATAAGCATAAGCCACTTCTTCAGGCTGAGTATAAAGTTTGGAAGAATCCACGTCTGTGTTATCAACTCCATCCTCTTCCCCTCCAGTTACTCCAAGCTCGATTTCTATAGCCATTTGAAGCTTTTCAAACTCTCTGAAATACTTGCAGGAGATTTCTACATTTTCTTCCAAAGGCTCTTCTGAAAGATCCAACATATGAGAAGAGAACAAAGGCTTCTTGTGAGTTGCGTAATAGGCTTTGCCAGCTTCCAGCATGCCATCAATCCAAGGCAATAACTTCAAAGCAGCATGATCTGTGTGCAAAATCACAGGTACACCATAAGCTTCGGCCATCTGATGCACGTGATGCGCACCCGATACAGCACCTGCTATACTTGCCTGCTGCTTATCATTTGCTAATCCTTTTCCTGCGAAAAATTGTGCTCCTCCATTGGAAAATTGAATGATCACCGGGGAATTCACTTTCTTGGCTGTTTCCAATACAGCATTCACTGAATTGGTACCAATGACATTTACCGCCGGCATTGCAAACTCATTTTCCTTTGCATAAGCATACAAATCTCTGAGCTCCTGTCCGTATTTTACTCCTGGTTTAAATTTCATCTGTTTATAATTTGTTTTTTAGAGGTCATATGGAATGCCCAAAATAATCATCCCCCTGTGTGAGATTTTTCCTCATGGGCATTTCATGTTTTTAGGTTTGGTTAATCCTTAATAAAGCGCTGATGCAGCACCCGTCTGTTGTCAAACGCTTCAAAGATATAAATACCCGACTTAAAATTACCCAAATCGAATTCTAAAATCTGATCAATTCCCCTACTTTCTCCTGAATACATTACTCTTCCGCTCATATCCACGATGCGATAATTAGCAGCAGTCATTCCTTCAGGCAACTGTACATTCAGCTGTTGTGCTGCCGGATTCGGATAGAGTTTGAACTCACCGGCCGGGATTATTTCCTTAGGAACTGAAGTCACAAAATCTTCCTGAACAATTCCTGGGTTAGGCTTAGGGAGCTTCTTGCTAGTGAAAAGCACAAACTCAGAAGGTCTAAGATTAAAGCTTACAGTGGTACTGCTTACATTGAATTCCTCTCCGGTAAAGTAATTGTACCAAGTTCCAGTTCTAGGAAAAGAGAGGCTGACATTTCCTGCATTGGAAAGCCCAAAATTCCCATGAAGAACCACATCCATATCCGGATGCTCCAAAATAATGGATTTTACCGCTCCGCTTAGACTCAAACTGGATTTATTGGGTTTGTTGAAAGCCTGATGATCCTTTTTCAACTTGATCATTTCCTTATATAATTTGAAAAGCCGCTGTCTTTGTGGCTGATCCAAATAATTCCATCGGGTAGGTTTGATACCCAATCGATCATTATTTAGCTCTACATCATAGCCAAACTCTCCGAACTGCCAGATCATTTTAGGTCCAGGAACGGCAAAGTAAAAAGCTGTCAATAATTGATTTCTGTTGACGGCGTTTTCCAATTGCTTGATATTAATTGGAGAAGTTTTCCCAAAATTTAAAGATTCCCACATTACTCTTTCCTCATCATGGGATTCCATGTAAGCAACTAAGTTGGGCTCGTTCCAATTACGGTTTTTATGGGAGGCCCAGGAAAAGTCCTTGTTTTCTCCCTTGGCCATCTCACGAAAATCGAAATTCATATTTCCCCAAAACATCATTCCATAATCCGCCAGCTCTTTTTCCTCTTCATTGGCTGCCAAGTGCTCCAAAATCACATAAGCATCGGGGTGATTGGCTTTTATTTTATCATAAATATGCTTCCAGATCTTGACTCTACTAGGATCGTATTGAGACCAAAGCCCAACATTGTCTCCCGTGTTGACTTGGGTAAATCCTTTGGATAAATCAAAACGGAAACCGTCTACCTTGTATTCGGTCAACCAATAATTGTTGACAGAATCTACAAAGGCCTGGGTGTATTTACTTTCATGATTGAAATCGTAGCCCACATTAAATGGGTGTTTTGCCACCCGGTTAAACCAAGGGTTGTCTTCAGTTGGAGCTCCATAATCTCCATCATTAAAAAGTCGAACCATCGGATTTTGACCAAAGGCATGGTTTAACACCATATCCAATATGATCATGATTCCCTTTCCATGAGCCTCATCTATTAGGCGTTTCAAATCATTTTTGGTCCCATAGTATTTATCCGGTGCAAAAAAGAAGGAAGGATTGTAGCCCCAGGATAAATTTCCTTCAAACTCCCCTACTGGCATTAATTCTATGGCATTGACCCCCAGGTCTTTTAGATAATCCAATCGATCAATTACAGCCTGATAGGTTCTTTTCTCATCAAAATCTCTGACCAAAAGTTCATAAATGACCAATTTCTCAGGAGATGGCTTTGTGTAGGAGGTGTTTTTCCAAGCGTACTTATCCTGAGCAGTTTGTAGATAGGTAGCCTGAAATTCTGTTTTTCCGGTTGGATAGGGTTTTAAACCAGGATGCCTATTTTGTTGGATAATTTCCTGATCATTGAATGGATCTGAGGTTTTATCGGCATATGGATCTCCTATCCTAATACTTGCATCCACCAGATACTGAAAAATGTATTCTTGCTTCGGAGTCAGACCTTCCAATTTTAACCAGAATATTTCCCCATCCGGGGTTCTTTTCATTTGATACTCAGGCAAAACTTTCCAGTCGTTAAAATCTCCTATGACATGGGCGAGTTTTTTCCCAGGCGCCTGCAAAGCCAAAATAACCTCCGTGTCAGAAATATAATTGATCCCTAATCTCGCTCCGCTTGGCAAGGCTGCTACCTCTGAGGCTCCAAAAACGACGATATTTACAGACTCTGTATCCGTATTCGAACCCTGAACAGCTTTTGCCGTCAAAGTATAATTTCCAGCAGACGCAGCTGTGTAGGCATACTCCAATACTTCCACATTACTGGCTTTTTTCACCTCTGTGCCATTCAATTCAAAACTGATATCAGCAGGAGCAGAAGTTTGTGCTTTAAAAGTTAAATTTTCGCCTTCTTCCAAAGAAATGGAGGGCCCACTTGGATTGGTAATCTGAACAGTGAATCCTTGTGCTAGGTCAACAAAAAAGTCTCCATTTGCGGAAGTTTTCCCTTCCTTGGTGCCATCTACATTTCTAAAAACCATTCCCAAACGGTAAATGGTAAGGCCATTTGGATTATCAAAAAAAGTATCCGGTGTCAGTTCGTAAGTGTAAATATTGGCCTGCCCAGCCACTTTAGTCATCTTGGCTTTGGGATCATTGGTTCCCCACTGAAAAGGAACAATAGACCATGTTGTCGAAGCAGGACCTTGAGTAACCGCTCCTATGTGTATAAAAACATCGCAATTACAATCTTTTAAACCGCTTGTACCTTTTGATGCATCATAAATGATTTTGATTTTTTGAGACGCATTGGGTACAGCCGGCTCGGTAGTAACCTGAGCAAACAGGCCAGGATTAAAGGCAAAAAATACTAGGGAAACGAGAAAGAGTAAACTTTTTTTCATTGGGGAATTAATTTCTATTCAGCGGCAAAATAGCCTAATCCAAAAGGTATTTTAAATTTATTCAGAATCTCCAAAATCTCCAGTTTATGGTTAGAGTATGGGATTCTTGAAATGGAAAGAACCGACCAGAGCTGATTAATACTCCAGTCGGTTTTTTTGAATAAATATAGCCTTTTAGTTCTTGGTCAATGTGTAAGTCACAGCTCCAGGCTCAGTAAAGTTAAGCGTCACAGTATAGTTACCCGCTTCAGCCACCTGAATGTTTGCTCCATCTGGTGTTAATTCACCATTAGCTCCCCCATAGTTATGGCTCCAGCTTTGATTGGCTCTAAATTTCATTTCGCCTTTCTTCAAGTCAGCAGTGATTTTCAACACATTGTTTTCTCTGTCAAACTGCATTTTGGTTTCAGAGTCCCATCCACCTGCTGTAGCGTCTCCGATAATTCCCCAATAAAGTGGTTCGCTTAAAGTATAGGTTTTAGCAGCTAAGTCAACTTTCATGAAAAAAGTCCCGAATTTGGTTACTTTGATATTATCACCATCTCTATCCAGCGTACCATTAGCTCCATTGTCTCCATAATTAACATCCCAGCTGTTAGTCTCATTTACTTTGAATTCACCAGTACCTCCTGGCAAAATGTGAACATATCCTTCATAAACATCATCGAAATTCACTGACTTCAATACCGTCATTTCGTTTTCCGGATTCCATCCTTGATAATCTCCAGGTACATACATTACAGGGAATTCTACATCTGTATTGAATGGAGTAACTGCAAGAGTCACCACCTCTCCGAAAATTGGAGAAAGAGGCTGATTGATCGTAGACTTTACACGGAAGTCCACATTTACAGGCACATCAAAAGCTGCACCCTTAGCGATTAATTCATCATTGATCTTGGATGTAAGTGCTTCGATAATATTAGAAGTGCTACTTCCCAATGCGATTGGCTTCGCGAAATTTGCCCCAGCCAAATCCATTTCCAAAGAATAAGTTACTGTGCCTTGCATTCCAAAATCAGCAGCAGTAACGGTAAACGGAATCAATTCCTCAGGGTCTTGGGAATTTAAAACTAAACTTGATCCATTCGCAGGGCTACTCAAAGTGGCTCCCGTTTGTGGAATAATTGGAGGCATTTCGTAATTGTCACATCCCCAAATCACAGGAATTATCGCTGCAATAAGGCTTAATCTTTTGAATGCTTTCATAGTGTGTAAGAGTTTGTAATAGATTTTGGTGTTTTTGTTAATGTTTTATGAATTCTTGGAAAAAGACAATTTCAACTCTTTAATTCTGGGTTTTTCAAAAGGAGTTATGTCTTAATCCTTTCAAATAATAAGTGAGTAAAAAAAAGAAAACAATAGACTGAGTCTTGAACCCACCTAATTTTTTATTGCAATCGTTTGCGTCAACGTTTGCATTTCAAAAGATTTTTTTCACTTAATTCCTTTGGTTTCAGTATTTTGGTGAAAATCAAAAAAAATGGCTGTTATTTACTTATTCATTTTGGATCAAATAGCCATATATTCAATTCTGGGAATATTATAATTTTATGAAGATTGAACAAGCCACTATCAAGGATATCGCAAGGGAGCTAAATGTCTCTTCCTCTACTGTTTCGCGAGCTTTGAAAGACTATCCGGGAATCAGTGATGAGACCAAGCGTAAGGTAAAAGAGCTTGCTAAGAAACTGAATTACAGACCCAATGCCATTGCACTTTCCTTGAGAAAAAGTCGGTCTTTTACCATAGGCGTGATTATTCCTGAAGTTGTACATTTCTTTTTTTCCACTGTAATTTCCGGAATTGAGGAGGTGGCTTACTCCCGGGGATATAATGTGATTTTGACTCAAACCAATGAGAAATTAGACCGGGAACAGTCCAGTATTGACACCATGCTTTCCAATCAGATTGATGGTTTTTTGGTGAGCTATTCAAAGGAAACAAAGGATTTCAATCACTTCTCCAGATTATTGGATCAAGGATATCCCATAGTCTTTTTCGATCGGGTTCCAGAAATCCCAAATGCTATCAATGTAATGGTGGATGATTATCAGGGTGCCTTTGATGCTGTTTCCCATTTAATCACCCAAGGATATTCCAGAATTGTCCATTTAGCAGGTCCCAAAAATCTAAAAATCAGCCAAGAACGGGAAAGAGGATATAGAGATGCATTGAAAAATTACGGTATTGCCATTGACGAAGATCTGATTGTAGAATGTCCTATCGGCACCAGCGATGAAGGGCAAAAAATCACCAAATCACTTTTGGATAATCTCAAGCAAACGCCTGATGCCTTCTTTGGAAATAATGACATGGCAGCTGTAGGGGCTATGCTAGCATGCAAAGCGGCAGGATTACGAGTTCCAGAAGATGTAGGAATCGTCGGTTTCAGCAACTGGCAGTTTTGTTCCATGATAGAACCTAGCCTTTCTTCCGTGGCCCAGCCAGGATTTAATATGGGTGCCAAAGCAACCGAGATGCTGCTAGACATCATCGAAAAGAAAGTGAATCCTGAGGAGGTAAAAGAAGCCTTGACCTTGGAAACAGAGTTATTGGTCAGAAAGTCATCTGTGAGATTGAAGGGGTAACTTGATAAGATACTTTTTAAAGATATTATCAAAATATGCCTTCGGCGACATATTTGTCTAGAGAAATACAGTAGAAATAGATAGAAATTCGACTGCGGCGAAATAGAAAAAGAAATACAGTAGAAATATATTGAAATACGCCTTCGGCGAAATAATAGAAAAGATATTTTTCAAGATAGATTAAGATATGCCTTCGGCAAGATACGGGTCAATTCCCCCTTTGAAAATGTAAATAAGGTTTAGGACTAAAGCTTTGTAAAAGGGGGCAAGGGGGATTTTAGTTGAAGTACAGTAGAAATAAATTGAAATATGTCTTCAGAGAATTATTTATTCCCAACACAATTTTTGAATTGCAATAGAGAAGAAATTTTAAAAGATAGATAAAGGCATGCCTTCTGCGAGATAAATCTTCGATGGAACAAGCTTCAAAAGCTCCAAAGGAGCGAAACGTATTAGCCCCAGGTGAAACCTGGGGTAAAGATATAATCAACAAATACCCCAGCGCTGGCCCGAGATCAATGTTTGGAAACTAAATCAACGTCCCAGCAAGACATTCGAGAATCTCATTTCGGCCCTCTAGGAGATTTATCAAATTAGGTTATTGATAAAAAAATGACTTTACCATCTTTCTGACAAACCCTTGGAGGGTTCTTCGGATTACAAATCCTACGACAGGAGCTCGAGATTGCAAATCTCGAGCAGCTTAGAAAGATATTTTTCAAAATATGCCTTCATCAAGATAGACCTCCTTATCATTTGACCTAGAAAAACACCTTATTGACCACTTATCCTTGAAAAATTTTATCCCTGATAAAAATTTTTAAAGCTTTTTTGGAAAAAAAGTGCAATCGATTGAATAGGTCAAAATTTCCAACAGTGGCTATATTAAATTTTTAGGCGATATAAAATAGCCTTATACCCTATTTAAATGCGGTTTTTATCATTCATATTCGTTTCTAACTTAGCAATTAGCCTGAATTATTTACTTGGATAAATCTATGAATAGCCAGCAGACCGAACTCTTAAAAAAATCCTCTTCTTCCAGATTCATGGGAATGGGAAAAATTCTGGATTGGGAAAGGACTCCAATTGGGATCAAGGGGAAAACAGAAAATGGATTTTTCCAATTAAGTATTTTTGATCAAAGCATCATTCGCGTTCAAGCCAGCCTTCTGGATGAATTCAACCCCAATCCTTATAGCGTGGTAATGGAACCTAATGAGGCACCATTTGAAGTTTCAGAAAGCAATGATTTTTTGATTTTGAAAACTTCTGAAATTCAGGCTAAAGTAGATTCCCAAAAATTTGCAGTCTCATTTTTTGATAAGACCGGAAATCTCCTCAATCAAGATGATTCTTTGGGGATTTCCTGGATCGGAACTGAGGTGAGTTGTTACAAGAAAGTTCAGGAAGACGAAAAATTCATAGGACTTGGCGAGAAAACAGGTAATCTCAATAGGGCTGGAAATGCTTATACCAATTGGAATACAGACTATTTCGCTTACGGCACAGGAGATGATCCGCTTTACATGAGTATTCCATTCTATATCGGAGTACATCAAAAAGGTGCTTATGGGATATTTTTTGACAATACGCATAAGTCCGTATTCAACTTTGGGGCGAGCACCAATCGTTTCATTTACTTTTCAGCAGAAGATGGGGAAATGGACTATTATTTCATTCATGAAAAAGTAGTGGGTGGGATTATTTCCAAGTACACCGAACTGACTGGTAAAATGCAACTGCCCCCAAAATGGTCATTGGGATTTCAGCAATGTAGGTATAGTTATTATCCGGATTCTGAGGTAAAGACCCTAGCTCAGACCTTTAGAGATAAAGACATGCCTGCTGATGTGATTTACCTGGATATACATCACATGGAAGCCTACAAGGTTTTCACCTTTGATAGTATCAAATTTTCAGATCCAAAGTCACTGATCACATACTTGAAATCCAAAGGTTTCCGGGTGGTAGTCATCATGGATCCTGGAATAAAAACTGAAAAAGGTTATCTCCCTTATGAAGAGGGGAAAGAAAAAGACCTTTTTGTGAAATATCCTGATGGGGCAGAATATCAAGCGCAGGTTTGGCCGGGTTGGTGTGCTTTCCCTGATTTTACAAAAGAAGAAACTAGAACTTGGTGGGCAGAAAAAATGGCCTTTTATACCGAAGCTGGAGTGGATGGCTTTTGGACAGACATGAATGAACCTGCCTCTTGGGGGCAACATACTCCCAACCTAATCGAATTTGATTTCGAAGGCGATGTATCTTCCCATAGAAAAGCCAGAAACATTTATGGAATGCAGATGGCCAGAAGTGCACAAGAAGGCGCAGTTTGGAATAAAAAAGAAGAAAGGCCCTTTGTCTTAACCCGTTCGGGATTCTCTGGCATACAACGCTATGCGGCAGCTTGGACAGGAGACAATGTGGCAAGTGAGGAACATATGCTTGCAGGAATCAGGCTGGTTAATAGCCTGGGCTTAAGCGGCGTGGCCTTTGCCGGATATGATGTGGGAGGATTTGCAGGAGAAGCCTCTAAGTCACTCTTCGCTAGATGGATGAGTATTGGTGCCTTCACCCCTTTATATCGAGCTCATTCTATGATTAACAGCAATGATGCGGAGCCTTGGGCTTTTGGAGAAGAGGTAGAAGAAATATCCAGGAATTATATGAAGCTGAGATACAGACTTTTACCTACTATTTATTCCAAGTTTCATTCAAGTGCTCAAACTGGTCTTCCTATTAATGCAAGTCTGGCGATTTCCAATCCACTAGATTCCAAAATTTACCTATCAGCCTATCAAAACCAGTATATGTTTTGCGACAGCTTTTTAGTTGCACCAGTAGAAAGCACCAAAGAGATCACCAAAGTATACTTGCCAAAAGGTTCTTGGTATTATCTTTTTTCAGATGAAAAATATGCTGGAGAAAAGGAAATTTATCAGGACTGTCCTCTAAACTACTTGCCAGTATTTGTAAAAGCAGGGTCAATTTTCAGCATGCAGTCAGATGTTTCAAATACCGAGGAGATGCATGACGGTATTTTGAGGATTCATCTTTATGCCCAAGACGAGGGAGAAAGTCATTTCACTCATTATGAAGATGATGGAAAGACCTTCGACTATCAGGATGGGGCATTTTTCAAAAGGGAATTGATTTATCAGGCAGAAGAATCAAAACTCTCGCTAGAAAAAGCAAGTGGAAAGCAAAAATCAAGCTTTAATAAAGTAAGAGTTTACCTGCATGGATTTAACACAGACCTGATTTTTGTTAATGGAGAATCTCAAGCTTTAAGCACGGAAGATTATGCTTTCTTAGGTAAATTGACTGAATTTGATCCATTACCGGAGCATGATCATCCTTACCATGAAATTAGCTCTTTAAAGTTTGTAGAATTTGAGCATCTTCCAGAAAAAATTGAGCTATCAGGCTTATTTTAAAATACCCAGCCACCTAATAAATCAACAATGACCCAAAACAAACAAAGGCTGAGTTTCTGGCAAATCTGGAATATGAGTTTCGGATTTTTGGGAATTCAGTTTGGATTTGCCCTACAGGGCGGTTTTATGTCCCGGATTTTTCAAACCCTAGGGGCAGATAAGGATGCCATTCCATTTTTGTGGATTGCTGCACCATTAACAGGTTTATTAGTACAACCAATCGTTGGATATCTAAGCGATAGAACTTGGCATCCGAAATTTGGAAGGAGAAAACCTTTCTTCTTTATAGGCGCAGTATTCAGCACATTCGCATTGTTCCTTGCCCCCTACTCCTCTGCCCTATGGATGGCCGCAGGGGCCTTATGGATTTTAGATGCTTCCATCAATATCAGTATGGAGCCATTCCGTGCATTAGTTGCAGACAAATTACCTGATTCTCAAAGATCCTACGGTTTTGTTGTACAAACCTTGATCATTGGAATTGGAACTTGGGTTGCATCCAACCTACCCTGGATGATGACCCAGCTGGGAGTACCGAATACCGCGGCTGCCGGAGTAGTTCCTGACTCTGTAAAATACGCTTTTGCCATTGGAGCATTCGTTTTATTCTCTTCTATCCTTTATACAATCCTGACTACTGAAGAATATCCTCCAGAAGACATGGATCTGTTTGAAAAGGAAAAAGAGGCAAGCAAGGGCTTTTTGACCGGGGTAAAAGAAATCTTCAAGAATATTGTCGGAATGCCTTCGGTAATGAAAAAGCTGGGAGTAGTACAGTTTTTTTCCTGGTTTGCATTTTTCACTATGTGGAGTTTTGCTACTCCTGCTATTACCGAACATGTTTTCGGTGCGACTGACACTACTTCTGTGGCTTACAATGATGCGGCTGATAGTGTCGGAAATTATTTGGGTACTTATGGACTAGTCTCCATGTTTTATGCTCTGATACTCTCTTTTGTAGCAAGCAAAATCAAAATCAACCGTAGATTACTCCATTTGGCAAGTTTAATATTAGGGGGTTGCGGTTTTATTCTGATTTACTTTATCAGTGAACCTTGGATGCTTCACATCTGCTTTTCTTTGGTAGGAATAGCTTGGGCCAGTATACTTTCTATGCCTTATGCTATGCTTTCCAGTTCGGTAGAACCCAAAAAGATGGGAGTTTATATGGGGATTTTCAATATGTTCATTGTGATTCCACAGATTATCGCAGCTTTGGGAGGAGTGAATTTCCTCTATAAACTACTTTTCGGGGAAGAGGTCATCAACACTATGTTGCTGGCAGGAACTCTTTTGATTTTAGCTGGGCTTTCAAATTTGCTCATCACAGACAAAAAAGCCATCCACGATTGATTCAATCCAGAAATGTTGAAAGCCGGACAATAAATTGATCCGGCTTTTTACTTTTGTAGAAAATAAGGTCATAAAATCGAGATGCCTAAAATTTCATACAGGGTAAGGATTATTAATTGAGCCAGATTTCTACTGACCATTGAAAACAAGGATAAACAGATGAAAAGCCTAAGAATTACCGGAGTTCCCGAACATTTCAACTTGCCCTGGAGAAGAGTGATAGAAAAACAGCCATTCCTCGAGGAAGGAGTGGAATTGATCTGGATAGATGAAAGTAGAGGTTCAGGCCAAATGAATCAGGCATTGAGGAACGACGAAACTGATTTGGCTTTGATTTTAACCGAAAGCTTCATTCAGGATTTTCAAAAAGGCAATCCTTCCAAAATGATAGGCTATCATGTCAAATCTCCTTTGATTTGGGGAGTTCATGTGGGAGGAAAAAGTTCAATCAATCAGATTTCCGATATTCAATCACCTCATTTTTACATAAGCAGGCCAGGGTCAGGATCTAATTTGATGGCCTTGGTTTTGGCTGAAAGAGAATCTTGGAATGCAGCTGATTTAAGTTTTGAGGTAGTTAGCAACTTACCCGGAGCTTTGGAGGCTTATCAGAGAAATGCTGAAGGAATTTTCTTATGGGAGAAATTCACAACCAAACCTTGGGTAGATTCCCATGAATTGAAAAGAATTGGTGAGGTTCCAAGTCCTTGGCCATGCTTCTCAATAATAGCATCTGATAAGGCCTTAAAAGAATTTGATACCTGGATTTTTAAATTAAGAGACCTGGTATATCAAGAATCTCAATATTTGAAGGCGAATCCATCCCAAACGATATCTGAAATTTCTGAGAAATATTCATTGAAAAAAGAGGATGTCACCTTGTGGTTTTCCCAAACTGATTGGGCTGTGACCAAAGAAGTCAATTCAGATGAGATGATTAAGGCTATGAAAAAAATGCTGGATTTGGGAATCATCTCTGAAATCCCTAATGCTTCAGAGTTTTTAAGAGTTGACTAACTCTCTGTTACTTTCTAAAACCTCCACGGGAATATTTACACAAACTTTTGATCCCTTATTTGGCTCACTTTCAATGGATAATTCTCCATTAATCAGTCGGATAAATTCCTTACAAACCTGAAGTCCAAGACCAGAACCCTTTTCATTATTTGTTCCTAATCGAGAATTAGTAATACTGTATTCATCGCTCAAAATTTTCTGAATTTGGCCTTCTGACATTCCAATTCCCTCATCTTTCACACACCATTCCAATACTCCCTGATTCTCTGTGACAGTGACCAAAATCTTATTGCCCTTTTCGGAATATTTGATGGCATTATTCAGGATATTTCTCACTATCACCTCCATCAAATCTTTATCCAGGCAAACTTCTAAATGCTCAGGCATTTCTACTAGAATTTCAATCTGCTTAGCCTTTAATTGAGCATCTAATAAGGACAAGGTGGCATCAACAATTGTCCTTAAGTTTACCTTCGTTGGATTTACAGTGAAACCTTCCATCTGAGCAGTAGACCATCTCAATGTATTAGATAGGGTAAAGTGCACTGAGTCCAAATCACGCTTCATAGTAGGCAATAATTCCTCAAACTCACTTTGACTTAGTTGATTATTGACAGTAATATCGATAATTGTCTTCAACTGACCGACTGGTCCTCTTAAGTCATGCCCTAAGATTGAGAATAGTTTATTTTTGGTTTGGTTGATTTCTTCCAGCTGTTTAGCACTTTGTTCTAAATGTCTATTTTGCTCTTCAATTTTGTTTTGCTGAATGATTAATTCGCGATTATACTTGTCAACATTCCGCTTAAGATTAAACAGCCAAACCAATAGTGCGATAATCAAGCCACCGCAAATACTTATAATCCAGACCACCCTATTAATAAAGGCTAATCGGTTCGCCTGATTTTCATTTTGAGCTTTTAGAAGTTCAAGTTCTGATTTTTCCAGATTTTGCTGGAACATCCCCTGCATCAAGGCAATCCTATCTCTGTTGGACTTATCTACCAGCGAATCATTGATTTTGGAATAAGTATTCATGTGCTGAAAAGCCAGATCTATCTCACCTTTTTCAGCCATTACCTGAGCCATGTATTTATGGCTTTTTGCCAATTCATCCCTAAAATTATTCTTGGACGAAATTGCTATCCCCTCTTCTAATATTTTCTCGGCTTGAATATTTTTTCCTAAAAGAAAGTATGTACTTCCCAGTCTATGGAGCAAGCTAGCCATGAAGGCAGAAGTCCCCTTCTGACGCGCCATATCCAAGGATTTTTCATAAATCAGCTGTGCTGAATCTAGGTCACCCTTTTGAAATAAAATATCTCCGATAACACGATAGGAAAATGATGGCAAATATGGAGAGCCGTTTTCTTCATTCACATGAATCGCTTTTTTAGCATAAAAAAGCGCCGAATCATAGTTCTCAAGAAGTGAATAATTAACTGCCACATTGTTCAAGCTCCTAATTTGGGTATAAACATCTGAAGCTTCTCGACTAATTAAAAATGCATCTTTGTAATGATCAATCGCCATTAAATAATTTTGCTGCTCATAATAAAGAGCTCCCATATTATTCAAAACCCTGGCAACTTGAGTCAGATCGTTTGCTTCTCTTGCAAGCTGATAAGACTCTTTGGCAAAATCAAAAGCTTTTTGCCATAAGCCCTGTCGATAATAAATCCAGCTTATATGTTCTGTGGCTTGTGATTCCGCAGAAAGGTCATTTAAGTCCTGAGCAAGTTTTTCAGCCTCCAATGCATAGACCAATGCCTCTGCCTGAGAAATTTCTCGTAAGCTAAAAGCAAGTTCAACCAAGACGTCCAATCTATCCTTTCCCTCGGAAATAGAAAGAGAGTTCTTCAGGCTATCAATACTTGCATTCTGGGCTAAAGCGGCTGATACAAGCAGAAAAAAAGAAAAAAGCGGTACGCAAAATAATCTGAGTTTCTTCACGACATGTTAGGATTCCAAGTGCAAATTAAATAGAATCAGTGAATTATGAACATACTTATTCTGATCCTGACCTAGAAATACGGATGAAAATTGAAAATCAGATTAAACGGGGTTAGAAATTATTTTAATTTTTCCCAATCCCAATTTTTATTCATTTGCGTGATGGCATGATATGCGGTGAGATCATATTGGCAGGGCACGATGGAAACATAATTGTTAGCAATCGCCCATTCATCGTTGTCTTCACCTTTATCAAAATTCACAAAGTTTCCTGCCATCCAAAAATACTTTCGCCCCGTAGGATCAAATCGCTCTGAAAACTCTTCCTGCCATTTTGCATCTGCCTGACGACAAACTTTTATGCCTTTGATATCCTCATTTTGCTTTGGAGGAAAATTGACATTTAAGGCAATCCCTTTGGGAATTCCATTTTCCAAAACTTGCCGTGCTATTTTCTCCACCCACTCTTCCACATGAGAAAAATCTGCTTTGGAAGAATAATCGCAAAGACTAAAACCTATTGAAGGATAACCTTCTAAAGCTCCCTCAATGGCGGCAGACATTGTACCGGAGTATAAAACAGAAATCGATGTATTGGAACCGTGATTAATTCCACTAACCACCAAATCAGGGGTTCTATCCTTTAAAACATAATGCTTTGCCAATTTTACACAATCAGCTGGTGTACCACTGGATTTGTAAGCAGCTATTCCATCAAAAATATCCTCATCGTATAGTCTAAGAGTTTCTCCAATTGTTATGGCATGCCCCATACCAGATTGAGGACTATCTGGGGCTACAACAACCACCTCCCCCAGTTTTTTCATGATAGATACTAGCACTCTAATACCCTTAGAAGTAATGCCATCGTCATTGGAGACGAGAATTAAAGGTTTGGACATTTAGTTTTTATTCAATTCGTTGTAATAGGCTGTAATGCGAAGCAAATCCCCTCTTTTATCATGCTCCAATCGGTTTTTTCGCATGAAAAGGCTGATTTCATCTTCGTAACCCGAAAGAAGGTTGAAGAGGTCCTTTTTCTTCAAGCTGTATTTCTGTATTTGATTGTCTTTGAAAAAGTAATAATTGAAAGCTAGTCTATATCCAGTCATGGTTTGTGGTCCCCAAAAAGGATTCATTCCCATAGGACCCCAAGCACCCATATTTCTGGAATCCGTCGCAACGTATTCCCTGCACAATAAGGCAATATCATTTCCTTCCGTCAAAACCTCGAAAAAGATTGGGGTTTCGTAATCTCCATTCAGGGAATAAGGCAAACTATAAAATCTTCTCATGCCTCCATAGATCTCATCGTAGATTTCGAAATTGGTGACATTGGAAGCTGTAAAAGTGGAAATCCGCTCAGTTTGTAACTGAACTAAATTATTTTCCAGGTCATATTTTACAAGACCTGAGTAGGTCTGGCCATCAGCTCCGTAAATATTTCCCTTGTGCCAAATCTGAGAAGGAAATTGATTCTGAGCAATCAAGGAAAGTGTAGCCACAAAGAGCAAGGTGATGGTAAATAATGCTTTTTTCATGCTAACTATCATGCTTGATTAAACGGTATTTGGGAGTTTGGGTTAGCCTATTTTAACTTGCCGACGAAACCAATTTACTTAAAGAAACTTACTTTAAGATATTGTGTCCCATTTTATCCCGCTTAGTTTTTAAATATTTTTCATTATGAGGATTAGGCTTAATCTCAATTGGCACTTGCTCCACAATTTCCAGTCCGTAGCCAATTAAACCTACTCTCTTTTGTGGGTTGTTGGAAATTAGGCGAATTTTCCCAACTCCCAAATCTCTCAAAATTTGGGCTCCAACTCCATAATCTCTGGAATCCATGGGCAGTCCCAAGGCAAGGTTTGCCTGTACAGTATCCATTCCCTGCTCCTGTAACTTATAAGCTTTGAGCTTGTTGATCAAACCAATTCCTCTACCCTCTTGGTTCATGTATAAGACCAAGCCCTTTCCTTCTTTTTCCACCATTTGCATGGCAGCGTGCAATTGCGGGCCGCAATCACATCGGCAACTTCCGAAAATATCACCAGTCATACAGGAAGAATGCACCCTAACTAAAATAGGCTCATCCTTATCCCAAGTTCCTTTGATCAATGCCAAATGAAGTTCTTGAGTATTTGTTTGACGGAAAGCGATCAAATCAAAATTTCCCCAGTCAGTCGGCATCTCCACGCCAATTTCTCGTTTGATCAGAGATTCATTTTTTAATCGGTAAGCTATTAGATCCTTGATGGAGACCAGCTTTAACTTGAATTTCTTCGCAACCTCCACTAAATCCGGAAGTCTTGCCATGGTTCCGTCTTCATTCATGATCTCAACCAATACACCCGCTGGCTGCAATCCTGCCAAACGCGAAAGGTCTATAGCTGCTTCAGTATGACCTGCTCTTCTGAGCACTCCTCCTCTTTTTGCTTTTAAAGGGAAAATATGTCCCGGCTTGCCCAATTCAGACGGATCTATGCTATCATCCACTAATGCTTTGATAGTTTTAGCTCGGTCGGAAGCTGATATACCGGTAGTACAACCATGTCCGATGAGATCTACGGAAACGGTGAATGGAGTTTCAAAAGCTGCGGTATTTTGCCCAACCATCATTTCCAAGCCCAGCTTCTCGCATCTGTCTTCAATTAATGGCGCACAAATCAAACCCCTGCCATGAGTGGCCATGAAGTTGATGATTTCAGGAGTGACTTTCTCTGCTGCGCAAACAAAATCCCCTTCATTCTCCCTGTCTTCATCGTCTACTACAATGATCACTTCACCGTTTTTGATTGCTTCTATGGCATCCTCGATGGGATCCAACTGGTATTTTTCCACAAGATTTGGGTTTGAATTCATTAGGAAAAGCAAATTTAAGTGCTTTCGGATTTAAAACAGGATGATGCCAAAGAAAGTTTGGTTTTACCCAATAACAATCCCTAGTTCCCGGTCGATTTCTACCTGAACTTTTTTCAAAGCAAAATAGATTTCCTGAAGCTCAATGATCTCCTTTTCATCTAATTGCTGGGTTTCAGCATTTTTGATCTTTTGCTTGGCTTCTTCCATCATTTTTTTGACAAATTTCCTTTTCAGTCTCAAAATAGTTTTAAAGCCTGTTAAGGTTAGATCATCCTGCTCCTTATTAATAATAATTTGATGTCTTTCTTCCCAGTGCACAGATACTTCATACCTAGGACTGATCAAGTCAATCACTTCCTGCTTGACTTCTGCATCATCCAATGACAAAAAATAATCCACTCCTGAAATTTCATTTCTGGCAAGCCTCTCGCGATAGATTTTTAAAATTCTTGAATAAACAGGCGTCTCGAAATCCAATTCCTGGGTCTCGCTCAGTAAATAATCTGAAAGTTGCAGGTCCTGACCTTCCAATTTTTCCAAACCATAATTCAACAAAAGCCTGATCATCTCCCGCTCTTGAAGCCTGAGAAGTTCAGAAAAAGAAGTTTGTTCTTGAGTTGGGAGGAAATTTTCAAAAGGTGTATCAGCAGACTCTTCCTGCTCATTTTGCTTGCTATAGGCATCTTTCTGACTCTTGAGAAGCCCCTTGTTCAGCTCCGCGTGGACAATTTCCTCCTCTATATCCAAGAGACCAGAAGCTTCTTTCGCATACACGGAACGAACAATAGGATCTGGTATTTTCCCAATGCTTTGAACCACCTCACGGATTACCTCTGCTTTCCTGATTGGATCCCGTTTGATTTCATCTTGGTACAAGCCAATTTTAAAGCCGATAAAGTCTTGGCTTTGACTATTTAAATATTCCTGAAAAGCCTTTGAGCCAACTTTTCTGGAATAGCTATCCGGATCCTCACCTTCAGGGAAAACGACAGCTTTTACGTTCAAACCTCCTTCTAACAGCAAATCAATTCCCCGAAGAGATGCCTTGATTCCTGCTGAGTCTCCATCATATAAAACGGTTACCTGATTGGTAAAGCGCTTGATTAATTTGATTTGCCCATCTGTAAGCGAAGTGCCTGAGGAGGCCACCACATTCTCAATCCCAGACAAATGGAGAGAAATGACATCTGTATACCCTTCGACCAAATAGCAATTGTCCTGATCACGAATGGCCTTTTTGGCCTGATACATCCCATACAGCACATCACTTTTATGATATACTGCCGTTTCAGGAGAGTTGATATACTTGGGCTGGTTCTTATCTTTAGTCAGAATCCTTGCTCCAAACCCAATAGGTTTTCCACTGATATTGTGGATAGTGAATGTTACTCTGTTTCTAAACCTATCATACTTCCTATCAGGATCTCCTTCCTTTTGAAGTATGAGTCCTGCTTTGAGTAAAATATCTTCGGTGAAACCTGCCTTTTTTGCAGCATTTAAAAGATGATCCCATCCATTCAATGCATAGCCCAAATCGAATTTCTCAATGATGGCAGGCCCAAAACCCCTTTCTTTAAAATAACTAAGGCCTATGCTTTTTCCTTCTTCAGTTTGCAGGTTTTTTACAAAAAAATCTCTGGCAAAGCCTAAAGCGATCAAAAGACTTTCCCTTTCACTTTGAGCCTGCTCTTGCTCAGGAGTACGGGTTTCATCTTCCTCTACTTCGATTCCATACTTTCCAGCGAGGTGTTTGATCGCCTCCTGAAAGCCTATCCCTTCAATATCCATTACGAACTGAAGTGGATCGCCAGCCTTTCCGCAGCCAAAGCACTTGTAGATTTGCTTAGCTGGTGAAACCGAGAATGAAGGTGTTTTCTCACCATGAAAAGGACAGCAAGCCCAAAGGTTTTGGCCTTTTTTCTTGAGTGGAACATAATCAGAGATGATCTCTTCTATGTCCATTCTTTCTTTAACCTTATCTGTGGTGAGTTTACTGATTCCCATAATTTTTCCGAGTAAACAAAGTTAATGTTCCCAGCCAAATAGAAAGGACAAATGGAGAACTATTTGAGCACTGAGCTAGTTTAGTGAGTCATAGGAATAGGATTAGCTTCCAAAAGCGAAGTCTTAGCCCTAACTTGCAGCAAATTTTATTTACAAATGCAGATTACCCAAGAAGCGATATTAAAAACACTTTCCAGAGTTCAGGATCCGGACCTTAAGCGAGATTTGGTGAGCTTGGGAATGATACAGGACATAGAGATTTCCAGCGATGTAATCCGAATGAAAGTTGTCCTTACCACCCCTGCCTGTCCACTAAAGGAAGTCATTAAAAACAATTGTTTAGAAGCTTTGGAGGAGGATTTCGGAAAAGGAATCCAATGGGATCTACATATGACTTCTCAAGTAACCACCGTTCGGGACGCTACTCCAATCCTTCCTGAAGTTAAAAATATCATTGCAATAGCCTCTGGTAAAGGAGGAGTGGGAAAATCTACCACTGCTGTAAATTTAGCAGTTGCACTTTCAGAATTGGGAGCTAAAGTAGGCTTGATAGATGCTGATATTTCAGGTCCATCTATTCCTACCATGTTCAATGTAGAAGGAGAGCAACCTGCGGTAAAAAAAGTTGGAGATAAGAATGTGATCATTCCAGTCACTCAGTATGGAGTTAAGCTAATGTCTATTGGCTTTTTGACACCGGCCGAATCGGCAGTTGTCTGGAGAGGTCCTATGGCAAGTTCTGCTTTAAGGCAGTTTATTTCAGATGTGGATTGGGGAGAATTGGATTACTTGTTGATTGATCTACCTCCGGGGACCTCTGACATTCATTTAACCATGGTTCAAACAGTGCCGGTGACAGGTGCTCTGATTGTAACCACACCGCAAAAAGTGGCTTTGGCAGATGCTACTAAGGGACTTTCCATGTTTAGACAGCCACAAATTAATGTTCCCGTTTTAGGTGTTGTTGAAAATATGGCTTACTTTACACCTGAAGAACTTCCTGACAATAAATATTACCTCTTTGGAAAAGAAGGAGGGAAAAAATTGGCAGAAAAGTATCAGGTACCGTTCTTAGGAGAAATACCAATAGTGCAGAGTATTAGAGAAAGTGGAGACACTGGTTATCCTGCGGTATTAAAAACTGGAGTAACAAAAAATGCGTATATGGAATTGGCAGAATCACTTGCTAGACAAATTGCCATCCGAAACGCTCAGGAAAAGAAAACAGAAGTAGTAGAAATAAAAGCATAATATAATGCAGGCAGAATTACGAGAACAGATTGAATTTGCGTTGGATACCATCAGACCTTATTTGGAAGCCGATGGAGGTAATGTAAGAATTGTGGAGTTGACCGATGATAAGGTTTTGAAAATTGAGATGTTGGGTTCTTGCGGGTCTTGTCCAATGTCTTCTATGACCTTGAAAGCGGGAGTAGAAGATGCCATCAAACGTGCCATACCTGAAATTGTACGGGTAGAGGCTGTAAATCTTTCGATGGCCTAATTCAAAAGAACTAAATGAAGAGATTTTCCAGCTTTTTCAACAAAGCAACTATGCTCCTTTTAGGAGCTATTTTTGCATATACCTCAGCCAATTCTCAAAATTTCACCATTTCACCTTTGCCTGATTATTCAGGAACGGCTAATTCAAAAAGTAATCATGCACATAATGAAAAATGTGCTCATGGTGTGCTGGAGGAAATGCTGGTGAAAGAAATGGGATACTTTGGCACCAAAGATTTTTTTGAAAACTGGATAGACAGCAAAATAGAAGCACAAAGGAATCAACCACTTTCTATTGCAAGAACTCAAGAAGAGATAAGATTGATTCCTGTGGTGGTCCATGTGATTCATAACGGAACGCCCATCGGTCAGGGAGCTAATGTACCTTTATCACAAATCGAGTCGCAAATTAGAACTCTCAATGAGGACTTCAGGAGATTAAATCAAGATGCTAACCGTACTCCAGCAGAGTTTTTACCGGTAGCCGCCGACGCCAAAATCGAATTTGTGTTAGCTAAGCAAGATCCTAATGGACTGCCAACCAATGGAATAGTAAGAATTCAAGGTCCCAAAACCTCTTATGCCCCACAAGATGCATCGCAGATTGGGCAGCTTAGTCAATGGAATCCGGACGAATACCTCAATATCTGGGTTGTGCCCTTAAACCAACCTTTTATTGGCTATGCTTCCTTTCCTGTTTCAGATTTACCTGGCTTAAATTTCTCCCCTGCCCCAGCAATTACCGATGGAGTTACAGTTGATTTCAGATTTTTTGGAAGTGGTGGAAATGCCATAGGAGCATCTCTGGGTAGAACAGCCACACACGAAGTTGGACACTATTTCGGACTAAGACATATTTGGGGAGATGGAGGCTGTGGCGTAGATGATTTTGTGTCTGATACTCCAGAACAGGATAATTCAAATAATACCTGTAATGACAATCCTTCCAGATTTAGCTGTGGATCTAATGATATGATCCAAAATTACATGGATTATACTCCTGATGCCTGTATGAATATTTTTACACGAGGACAGGTAGAAAGATTCAATGCGGTCTTAGCTAATAGTCCGAGAAGAAGGACTTTGGTAAATAATAGAGCTACGCAGGAGCCTGTTTTAGTGGATAGGGATTTAGCGATTTCAAGAATTATTGAGCCGGGAAATTTTGCTTGTTCCCCTATCATCTCTCCTTCTGTACAAGTGAAAAATGCAGGGCAACAAACTATTACTTCAGCTAGAGTAGAATTGAGAAGAAATGGTTCTGTTATTGAAAGCAGAAGGTTTACTTTGAATTTGGTGACGGGAGCAGATGCTACTTTGAGTTTTAATAATTTCAATCTTTTACCTGATGGAAATGAAGTAGAATTCAGAGTGGTTCAAGTCAATGATAATAGTGATGAAAACTCAGCAAACAATTCATTGACTTCCAGTCCAGTCTTGCAACAAGCTGCAAGTCTACCTTTAAGTTTGAATCTTGCTTCCATCCCGAGTTCCTGGTCAATCACCAATCCTGATGGATCTTTTACTTGGGAACCTACCAGATTGACAATCTCGGGGACTCAACAAGATCTGATCTATATCCGGCATTACGAATATGAAGCTCCGGGTGAATTGGACTACTTTATCTCCCCTATCATTGATTTGAGCGCCAATCCAAATGCGCAATTGGTATTTGAATTAGCCCATGCTCCTTACAATCAGCCGGGATTTCAGGATGACTTGATTGTGGCAGTTTCTACAGATTGTGGGAATACATTTCAAATAGCGGATGCTACCTATGACAAATCTGGAGTTTCATTGGAAACCTCCAACCCTACATTAAATGAGTTTATTCCAACTCAAAACAGTCAGTTTAGAACCGAATTAGTAAACCTTAGCCCATTTGCTGATTTAGGCCAAGTCAGAATTGCTTTCATTTCTGTTAATTCTTATGGTAACAATATCTACTTGAGAAATATTAGAATTCTTAAGGAAGAGCAGTTCAAATACGAGTTGACCATGAATGAGGTAATTCTTCCTACACCGATTTCAGATGGAAGATACGAGGAAGAGGTAATTCGAGTGACTAATACAGGGAATCTTCCGGTTTCGCGATTTGTATTTACAAGAAGTATTAATGGCTCTTCTACTCAAGCTTTTGTTGCTGAGGGGGCTCCAGTAGCTCCTGGAGCAAGCTTTAATTTAACCGGAGGAAATTCTACTCGGGAAGGAGTCAATAGATTGAATTATGGAGTAATATTTCCAAATTTTGACCAAAACATAGGTAATGAGAGTGAGTTGGAAAGGTTTGTAATCGAGGATAGCCAAAACACCTTGGTTCCATGGAGACAAAACTTTAATTTCTCCACATCCATTGATCCTTGGAGAACAATCAACCCAGAGGAAAACAGGGACTCATGGAGGACAATCCCCACCAATAATTCCTCCAACAATGTCAATGGAGTGCAGAACCCACAACCTGGGAATTCCTACTGGCTTGGATCTCCAATATTCAACTTATCCAATCGAACTCAGGCCTCTGTATTTTTCGATTATGCAGTTGGAGAGATGGCCCCTTCTACTCGATTGACGCTATTTGCCAGTTCTAATGCGGGAGAAACTTACATTCCTGTTTGGGAGGCAGTAGGAGAAGATCTAAGAACTACATCCGCAAATATAGCAAGCCCAAGTAATGCCTCTGACTTTAGAAGGGAATTCGTGAACCTTACAGAGTTCACAGGTAATGGAAACCAATCTGTCAGGTTAGCTTTTGCTCTTGATGCTGGAGAAGGATTTAATACTCCTATATATCTGGATAATATTGAGCTATTCCTGACTGCTAACCCACAGCCTGTAATTCCAACAGAGGGCATGAGTATTCTTTATCCAAATCCTGCTTCCGACTACTTCAATATTGCATTTAACTTGCCTCGTTATGAAAACGTGACAATCCAGATTGTTTCGGCAAGTGGACAAGTATTGCAGCAAGTCGTATATCCTAACACATTGAACCAAACTTATTCTTTCAGCAGAGAGATTTTCCCTCCTGGATTTTATATAGTCAGGATCAATAGCAATACGATCAGCGAGACAAAAAAATTGATAATTAATTAATGCTAAATAAGCCGAAGATGTACACTTCGGCTTATTTTTTGCCTTTCAGAAAGCCTCCATATTTCCAATCTTTGGGTGCATGAAAAATCCCAATTATCTTTAGGCATTAATATTTATACATGAGCACTTTCCAGTATTCCCTGAAAAAAATTCTTATCAACCTTGGCATTATCATAGGCATAGCAATTCTTTTGGGTTTTCTTTTCCTAAAAGTTTATCTTCCTATGTACACAAATCACGGCGAAACGGTGTCTGTACCGGATTTATCAGGATATACTTTTGATGAAAGTCAGGATATTTTAGAAAAGGCTGGTCTTAATTATCAGGTTTCTCCAGATTCCGGTTTCAACATGGATGAAAAACCTTTAGCGGTTTTGAAGCAAATCCCTCCAGCCAACGAACAGGTAAAAGGGGGAAGAAAAATTTATTTAACGCTTAATGCCCGAAATGCACCAATAATCAAGATGCCAAACTTGGTCAATATGCCGTTAAAGAACGTACAGGAAATACTAGCCAATATTGGGTTGGAAAGAGGAGAATTGATATACGTTCCTGACATTGGAGCAAATGTAGTATTGGAACAAAGATACAGGGGAGTAAGTATCTCCGAAGGGTTTGAGATTCCGAAAGGAGCAAAAATTGATTTGGTTGTTGGCAACGGTTTGGGGAATCAGGTTTTAAATGTTCCTAGCTTAATCGGGATGGATGAAATTGATGCCGAATTCCTTATTTTAGGTTCAGGCCTTCGAGTAGGTCAAAAAACTTACATGAAAAATGATACGTTAGCATCAGGCAGGGTGTTTCGTCAGTCTCCTCCTGCTGAATCAATGGTGAAAACCGGCGATATTATAGATCTTTGGATTTCCGGTGAAGGAAGTTTCTAAAACCATATGGGAAATAAACCCAATTTTTATGTTCTGATTTTTCTCCTTTTTATAGGCGCAGAGACCTCTTTTGCCCAATTAGTAGAATTGGGGACTGTTCCACACAAAAACTTCAAACCTCAGGTAGAGTTTGGGGCAAATTCGAGAATTACCAATACCAACACTCTTCCATTTTGGGATGATTTTAGTCAAGGCATGGATACCTTGGCTTGGGTTTTCGAGGGAGCTTCCTATAGCGAAAGTATTGGAATCAATGCTCCTTCTGTAGGAGTCATTATTCTGGATGGAACTGACTCCAATGGAAAGCCCTATTCAAGACAAATTAGGGATCAAGGAGCCGGAGATTACCTGACTTCCCGTCCTTTTGATTTATCTACACTTTCAGTTGCTCAAAGTACAAGTCTCTTTTTAAGCTTCTTTTGGCAGGCTGGTGGAAGAGCTGAAATGCCCGATGAAAACGACCGCTTGGTATTGCAGTTTCTAAACCGAAATGGACAATGGATCAGCGTTTGGGAAATATCCGGTGGACCAGAACGAGATCCTAACCAATTTTCTCAAGAATCTGTGCAGGTCCTAGCCGACTTTCAGCATGAGGCTTTTCAGTTTCGATTTGTGAATTTCGGTCGCCTTTCAGGACCATTTGATACCTGGATTTTGGATTATGTCTATTTGAATACAGGCAGAACTTTTAATCAATTAAGCTATTTGGATAGAGCCTTAACCCAAGCTAATGAATTGAAATTTGGGGATTACACGGCAGTTCCTGCGGTTTTCTCTTCTTCCCTACCCTCCTCTATCGGGTCTATTAAAAACGAATTTTACAATCTGGAAAATAGGTTTCGGGCAATGGAGTACTCTGTATTAATTACCAATACAAATACTGGTGCTTCAGTTCCTATTAATTTAAACACCCCTTTCAACCCTGTTCCAACTGCCCTGGAAAGAAGGGGATTTTCAAGTAATTCACCATCTCAGGTACCTGCAATTTCCGAGGAAACAGATTTAGAAATAAAAACTTATTTAACCACAGGAGATAAAAGTCTCTTTGAAATCAACTCCGGTGACAGCACTTTTTTCAGCCAAGTAAATTATCGGGTCAATGATACGGTGACGACTCTTATTCCAATCAGGGATTTCTTTGCCTATGACGATGGAAGGGCTGATTATGCAGCTGGAATCAATCAGCGTTCGGGGATGCTTGCAGTTAAGTATCAAGTGGATCAGCCTGTCTATATCAAGGGGCTTACCATCAACTTTACAAACGCCGATCAAATAGATTTCCCTATAGATATCATGGTTTGGCAAAACCTGGATAATCAACCTGTTTTTAGAAGAGAGGAATTGATTCCATTTAAAAATGGAATTGACTCACTTACCTACTTCTCTTTGGACACCAACATACAGGTTACGGGGGAATTTTATGTGGGTTTTACCCAGTTTACCAATGATTTCATACACATAGGTCTGGATAAGAATAATGATCAAGGTGATAAGATTTTTTATAATGTTAATGGTACGTGGGCAGAAAATACTGAAGTAAGAGGTTCGTTAATGATTAGACCACATGTGAGTCTGGCTCCTCCTTTTGCTCAATCCGAAAATCCTTCAGAGATATTCAGAATCTACCCTAATCCTGTCGAAAATCAACTGAATATTGAGGGGAAATTTAGAGACATTAAGGTGTTCGATTCATTTGGCAGAGAGATTTTACTTGAGAGAGAATCGACAGAGCGAGGAGAAATCCTTAACTTTAGAGGTCAGAAGTCAGGAATTTATGTGCTCCACCTGCTTTCTGAAAAAGGAGCCGAATCGTTTAGAATTTTAGTGAAATAATTATGGAAGATATTGACGTAAAAGAACTGAAAGAAAGACTGGAGAAAAAAGACAAATTTCTTTTTTTGGATGTCCGGGAAGAGTGGGAATATGAAGATGATAATCTTGGAGCAAAAAATATCCCCTTAGCAGATCTTCCCCATCGTTTGGAGGAACTTGATTCTTACAAAGATCAAGAAATTATCATCCATTGCAGAAGCGGTGCTAGAAGCGGAAATGCCAAAAAGTTTCTAGAAAGTAAGGGATTCTCCCAAGTCAGAAATGTTTTGGGTGGAATCATGGCTTACAGAGATCTATAAGTTTTGTCCGAAAAAATTTCTAAACCCTGAGAAGAGCAACCTTTTCAGGGTTTTGTTTTTTTGGTAAATCAGAAAATAACCAGGTATAGTTATAAATTTTACACTCTTTTAGATAATCATTCAGAGAAGATAAATGGCTGTGGAGAGAAGCAAAGGCAAAAGATAATAATAGCAATCCAACCTATAATCTTTCTTCTAGCGTCCAACTCTTTATACCCTGATACCTCTGGATGTCTTGTTCCCATCACCCTTCCAAGTAAAAATCCAAAAAACAGCCAGCCTTGATAGCCCTGAATGGTTGGAAAAAAATATGCAATTAAATATTGACTTGCCGCTATACTTAAGGCAAAAGTCAATTTTGTTTGAGCAGTAAGTCCCGATTTATGATAACAGATATAAAGAAAACCTAAGTAAAGTGGAATTCTAATAATGAGTTCTTCAGCCGGGAAAAAAGGACTGATCATCCCCAAACCTGCATAAAAGAGAAATAAGGTGAAGGCGCTAAGGGAGATTTCTTTATGCCTCTTTGGGAAAAGTCCAAAAATCACATGCCCACCATCAAGTTGTCCAATTGGTAAAAGATTAAGCGCTGTAAAAAACAGAGCCAGGTAACCTGCAAATAAGAAGGGATAATGGATTAACTCTGACATTTCAGGCATCCTTTCCGGATCAGCTAGCGTGGAGCTCATCAGTGAGAAAAGAAGATTATTACCCAACTCAAAATCTACCACCTGATCACCATAACCTTCAAATTCAGGATTTGCGTATTCAGGGTGAATTTCATAAATGTATTCAGCTGGAGGAAGTGTTGTAAATCCATATGTTAAAACTCCCAATGCAATCACAAATCCAGCTAATGGCCCCGCAACTCCAATATCAAAGAATTTTTTTCGGGAATTGACGAAACTTTTCATCTGAATAATGGCTCCAAATGTACCTATGGAAGGTATTCCTAGGAAACCTAACCAAGCTGGAATGAAAAATGGCAAGGAGGATTTGACTTTGTGATGAATTGAGGTGAATAAGTGCCCCAACTCATGAATCAATAGAATTCCGATGAAAGGAATCGAAAATGCAAATGACCTCAAGAAATAGTCCCAGCTCAAAAAATCATCACCTTTTGCAATGACTGATTTACCATAAACCCATTCACCTCCTGCTAAAGTGCTGGCGATTAGGGTAAGGATAAATAATATGGTATGTATAAAGTACTCCTTCTTACTGTACATGCTTTAAATAATCAAAAATAACTTCAGGCCCAGTTACCTGTATAGCCTGAATCCCTATTTCACTAGCTCCCTGAACATTTTGTTCAAGATCGTCAAAAAATACAACCCTTTCAGGAGAAGTACCCAAATCAGTGATCATTTTATGGTAAATCTCAGGTTGAGGTTTTGCCAATCCCATTTCATGACTTAAAAATACCCAGTCAAATACAGGGTCAAAATTGGCAAGGCCATGATCTCTTTTTAAAATATCGTTGACAGCCAAAATATGAATCATATTGGTATTACTCAAAACTCCAACTTGATAGTGCTTCCTCACTCTATTGACCAATTCCAATCTCTCAGCTGGGATTTTACCAAGCAAAGAGTTCCAAAGTGAATCAATCTTCTCATCTTCCCAATCTTGATCAAAATAGTTTCTGACTTCAGTTCGAAAACTTACAGAATCTATCAAACCTTTTTCATAGGCATAATGAAAATCAGTTTTGTAAAAATCATCTACCAAATGATGAAGATTAGACGGAACTTCCTGACGTATAAGAGATAAGGATCTTTGATAATCTATGTCAATAATTACATTACCTAAATCGAAAATTAAAAAGTCTGCGTCCGGTGTTTTTTTCATCCGTAAATATGGTTGTGAATATGATTTCAAATATGTAACATTGCATTCCCAAAACCAAGGTATTTTAGCATTTGAGCTAATCCAAGCGGGATTTTATCAAGAATTTTCTTGTTTAAAAGTAATTATTGGGCCTATAACTCAGTTGGTTAGAGTATCTGACTCATAATCAGAAAGTCCCTGGTTCGAGCCCAGGTGGGCCCACAAAGCCATCCCAAAACGGATGGCTTTTTATTTTTTTATCATCTCATCTAAAACATTGCAATTTTTTTTAAACCCATTGCTTTTTAATTAATCTAAATGCTATTTCAAGAAATTTTTACAAGCTATCAATGACTGTCCAAAAGGCTGATTCGATCAAAACCAAAGGAATGCTTCTTGCTTTGGCGGCAGCTATTTTTTGGGGAATTTCAGGCAACTGTGCCCAGTTTTTATTCGAACAAAAAAATATAGATCCTTCTTGGTTGGTTTGCTGGAGGCTGATCCTTGCGGGAGCACTGCTTTTGGTTTTTAGTTTCTTCCAATCCAAAAAAGAAACCCTTTCCATATGGAAATCTAAAAGCTCAATTACCCAACTGATAATTTTTAGTATTCTGGGCATGTGGGCAGTACAATTCAGCTATTTCTACAGCATTCGACTTTCCAACGCTGCCACCGCAACAGTCATCCAATATATCGGCCCTGTATTCGTGGTTTCTTTCTATGCAATTAAGTTCAGAAGGTGGCCTGTTTTAGCTGAAATGGCATCCATGATTTTTGCCGTATTGGGCACATTTCTATTGGTCACCCACGGAACTTGGTCTACTTTGGTTATTTCACCGCAAGCTTTGATTTGGGGGCTACTATCAGCACTTGCTTTGGCTTTTTACACCATCTATCCTGTTCAGTTACTTGCCAAACATTCAGCAGCAGCCGTCTCGGGATGGGGAATGCTTTTGGGTGGCTTGTTCTTTGCCATTTACCTTCAGCCGTGGCAAATAAACGGAATTTGGGATGTAGAGTCATTTGCCGCATTTGGCTATATCATTGTTTTTGGAAGCCTGTTGTCATTTTTCTTTTTCCTCACCGCAATTCCATTGATTGGAGCTCAAACAGCATCTTTGCTATGTAGCGTGGAACCTTTATCTGCAGCCATGATGGCTGTAGTTTGGTTAGGAGTCTCTTTTACTGCTATGGATTGGTTAGGAACATTTCTAATCCTTTCCACCATTGCACTTTTATCCTTGGCTACCAAGCCAAAGAAACTTCCCCTGTAAGTTGCCTCCTGAAAAGCTTGGAGGTTTGATGAAAAACCCAATTTTTATTCTGAAATTCATATAAGAAACCCAGATTTCCATTGGTTTTTTTCGTAGAAAATCTTGAAACCAAAAAGTAAAAACAGTTTTTCCAAAAAAATATAGTAAATGAAATCGAGCAGGATACAAGCAATCCAAATTAAAATAATTTTCAGCCTTGCTAGATGCCATAAAACTATTTAATCCAAAATGAGAACTTATGAAAAAAGCAGTTATCCTTGGTGCTAATGGAAATATTGGGAAATATGTTTCCCTAGAGCTGGCTAAAACTGATTATCAACTGGTTCAATTCAGCAGAAAGCCTCAAAAAATTAATCATACTGACATCCTATTTGCGGGAGATATTTTAGATTCAAATTCAGTCCATAAAGCCTGTGAAGGAGCAGATCTGATTTTCCTACTGGTAGGCATCCAGTATTCTAGCAAAGCTTGGGCGAAACAATGGCCTGTTATCATGCGAAATACATTAGACGCTTCTATTGCAAACCAAGCCAAACTGGTGTTTTTTGATAACATGTATGCTTTAGACCCGGAAGAAATTTCTCATCTAACTGAAAAAACTGCTTTGGAGGCAAGCAGTAAAAAAGGAAAAGTTAGGAAACAGATATTAGAAATGCTGTGGTCAGAGGTAGCTTCCAAAAAATTAAAAGCACTTGTAGCCCGATCAGCGGATTTTTATGGACCAGGTGCTGGTAATAGCATGTTGAATGAAATGGTCATTTCAAAAATGAAGTCAGGTAAGAAACCCCAATGGCTATACTCAGCTTCCAAAAAGCATTCCTTTACCTATGTTCCCGACGCAGGCAAAGCAACTGCTTTTTTGGCATTGCAGGAAGATTCCTGGAATCAAGCTTGGAACTTACCAACTGACTCTTCCTATCCCAGCTTGGAAGAAATTGTGCATATCCTAAATGAAGAATTGAACAGCTCGCATCAGGTTCAAGTTATGCCAGCCTGGCTTATTTCTGTTTTATCCTTATTTATGTCTATACTGAAAGAGGTTAAAGAACTTCGATATCAACTAGGCCAGGATTATTGCTTTGATTCCAAAAAAATCCAGCAAAAATATGGAATCTACCCTACTCCAATTAGAGAAGGACTTAAAAACTGTCTTCGATAATTATGCATGAACATCACCACCATCCACAGGATAGCAATAATTTAAAGATTGCTTTTTTTCTGAATTTGGGTTTTACCATTTTAGAGTTGGTTGGAGGATTTTGGGTAAATTCAGTGGCAATATTATCAGATGCCATTCATGATTTGGGAGACTCCCTTTCATTAGGATTGGCCTGGGGATTACAAGAAAAATCCAAGCAAAAAGCCAACGATAGTTTCTCTTTTGGCTACGGTAGATTTTCACTTTTAGGCGCCCTAATCAATGCCATGGTGCTAATCATTGGCTCCGTTTTCATCATAAATGAAGCAATCCAAAGACTCATAACCCCTGAATTGAGTGATGCAAAAGGGATGATCTTTTTTGCAATTTTCGGGGTAATTGTCAATGGCTATGCCGCTTGGAAGGTGGGTCACGGACATTCCCAAAATGAAAAAGTAATCAGTTGGCACCTGATTGAGGATGTTTTGGGTTGGGTAGCTGTTTTAATTGGGGGAATACTTCTCTTATTTTTCGATTGGCCTTGGATTGACCCTGTCTTATCCTTGGGTATCACGCTTTTCATTCTCTGGAATGTTTTAAAAAATCTAAAAGAAACCTTGTATATATTTCTTCAGGCAGTGCCTTCTGATATTTCTCTAGACCAAATCAAAAAAGAGTTGTGTGCTCTTCCAATAGTTGAATCCATTCATCATACCCATCTTTGGTCAATGGAAGGCGCTCACCACGTTTTTACTGCTCATGTGCGCTTGAAACAAGTTCAAAACCTAAAAGAATTGCTTGAATCCAAAAAGCAAGTACAAGAGACTCTCAAAAAATATCCTCTGAGTCATTACACCATAGAGTGGGAATTGTCAGAGGAAAATTGTGCCTTGGAGCAAAAAGAAAATCCATTCAGATAAGAGCGAGAACTCTGTCTCTAAGCTCGGGCAACACTTCAGTTTCAAACCAAGGGTTTTTTCTCATCCATAATCTATTTCTTGGGGATGGATGAACCAAAGGGAAATAATTTGGTAAATACTCTTTGAAATTTTTCACCGTCTCCGTCAGATTGTTTTTTCTTCTTTCTCCCAAATAATAGGATTGGGCAAAAGCACCAATTAATAAAATCAACTTCAGGTTAGGCATCTGTGAAGATAACATAGAATGCCAGGTAGGTGCGCATTCCTTTCTTGGAGGCAAGTCTCCTACCCTACCTCTGCCGGGATAACAAAATCCCATGGGCATAATTCCAAAAATCTCAGGATCATAAAAAGTATTGCTATCCACATCGAGCCATCTTCTTAACTCATTTCCACTTGGATCATTCCATGGAATACCTGTTGCATGAACTTTGGTTCCTGGTGCTTGTCCGATAATTAGAATTTTACTTTGAGAATTTATCGAAAGCACTGGATTGGCTCCTAATGGAAGATGCGCTTCACAAAGCTTGCAATTTCTAACCTCCCGAAGAATTGAATTTAAATTTTCCATGAAAAATTGACCTTTTCTAATTCTAGGTTTAATTTGAATTGTGAAAAAGACTCTACCCCTTTCCCTTTTATTAATATTTCTAATTTCTGGCTTTTCTTCATTTGGCCAAAATAATCCGGAATTAGGCTCTTGGTATATGTATTTTGGAAACTTTAGATTTCGGGAAAGTCCTTGGGCTATTCATGGTGAAATACAATATAGAAACCATAACATAGTCGGGGATTTAGAGCAACTTCTAATCAGAACAGGATTACAATATAATTTAAAAGACGGAAGCGCAAGCTTCACTCTTGGATACGGAAATATCACTACACAACCACCGGGAGAGAGTACGGTTTCTGTTCCTGAAAGCAGAATATATCAGGAAGCAATTTTAAGGCAAAAAGTATCCAAAGTAGGAATCATGCATCGTTTCCGTTACGAACAAAGATGGGTTGAATCCTCTCCATTTCGCAGCAGATTTAGGTATGCATTATTTCTAAATGTCCCGCTCAATTCTAAAAGCTTGAGTGAAAAAGGGAGTTGGTATTTACAGCTTTATGACGAATTATTCATCAACGGAGAAAAGTTAGACGGTTTGGTGGAATACTTCGACAGAAATCGGCTTTATGGGGGATTAGGATACCGAATTCAAAGTCAGTTGGCTGTTCAGGTTGGTTTTATGGAACAAAAAACCAATCGATTTTCAAAAAATCAGCTTCAATTCTCTGTTTTCCATCAATTATACAGCGGCAAGTAATATTTTTTCTTAACTCTCTAAAAACCAGAAGCTTTTAAAACATCGTATATGTGTAAAAGATATTTTTCGGGAATTTTCTGTAAAATTTTAAATGATTGATCCAGTATATGGATTAAACGCAAATATCTTTTTAAATTATAAGACAGGAAGTTGAATATCAATAACTTGAAACAAAGTATTGGTAAAGCAGTTTGGTTTTTGAGTTAGATAATTCAGCTTTTTCCGATCAAACATAGAAGAGGATAAATCGAGAAACAATTGCTTTTCTGCTAAAGGAATTCCCTAAAAAGTATCAAAGGCAGCTAGTGAAAACCTCGACTTTCCTAAGACTTGTTTGAATCTAAAAATATCGGCCTTAGTCAACCATAAATTCATATCATATGAAAAACTCTACCTATTACCTAGTCTTGCTTGTTTTGGTAATTTCAAGCTGCTTCACCCAAAAAGATTTCGTCACAGAATATGATTACAATTACCAGGGTACCTTTAAACGATATAAAACTTTTGCATTTGTTGAGATCAACGAGCCTGAAATCGAAACTATCACTCCTGTATTAAATGCTACTATTGGTGCTAGATTGGGATCTCAGGGCTTTGTAGAGAAAACGGATAAACCAGACTTATTGGTCAGCTATAAGATTTTTACCGATTCGATCCGTTATAGAGGATATGTGCAGCCCGAGTTTGATTATTGGTTGCAGAGAACAGGAAGCCGGGTATTGGAAAGGGATTTGGAAAAGGACAAAGACAAAGAACTGGAGAAGGATGAAACCTACAACCAAATCAAGTACAAGGAGAATAATGGAATGCTAGTCATTTATGTTATTGACAACAAAAGAGGAAACACTATTTGGCAAGGCTATACCGCTGCTAAATTTGATTTTGAATCCCCTAGCTTTCAGTCTGACATTACCCGTGCTGCCTATCGGGTGATGAATGAATTTAAAGTTGTAAACCGTTACATGGAATAGATTCTGTGGAATAATTCCCCAGTTTGCTTAGTAATAATCCCATCTTTTCGATGGGATTTTTTTATTTGAAAAGTATAAATCATTGTTTTTCAATTGATTAAGTCATAATAAGATTTCTGAAAATCACTGGCAGTTCTTTTGGATCAAGAAGAATAAACCTAGAAATCAATTCTGCCAGGAAACAAAAGAATTTCTAAACATGGCAGATTTTAATCGACTTGAAAAACAAATTTTAAAACCATGAAAAACTCTTTGATCCTTTCAGGCATACTTAGCGCAAGTGTTTTAGTATCCTGTGTATCTAAAAAGAAGTACACCGAGTTGGAGAGTAATCTCTTCAAGACTCAAACAGAATTAGCCATGACCAATCAGGAAAAGGCTGAATTGGAAGAAAAAATGGCAGCTATCGAGGCTAGAGTAGCAGAATACAACGCGAGAATCAATTCTTTGAGAGACACCAATGATGCTTTGACTCAGTCCAATAACTCATTGTATTCAATCGAGTCAGGAACCGTCATGTCCAAAAACTCAAAGCAAAAGATGACTGAAACTTTAGCAAAGGTGGATCCTGAGAAGCTTGCTCAAGCTAAGACTTTGGAGGATTCTGTAAACTTGGCAGTGGAATATAATCTGAAGCAAAACATCACTGAAAACACCGGAGGTGAAGAAGATGACGTAGAAATCAGCATTGATCAGACGGTGGTGATGATCTCTGTTTCTGACAAGCTTCTTTTCAATACCGCATCTTACAGGATCAACAGCAAAGCAGATCCACTATTGAAGAAATTGGCAGAAGTAATCAACGCTGAGCCTAGCCTTCAGGTGATGATAGAAGGTCATACAGACCCAAGAACCATCTCTAATGCAGTTGTTCAGGATAACTGGGATCTATCTGTAAAAAGAGCTACCTCTATTGTTAGAAAGCTTCAAAATGATTTTGGTGTAGCTCCTGAAAAAATGATCGCTGCGGGTCGTGCGAGCTATATGCCGATCGTTGCCAATGATTCCAAAGAAAATATGGCTATCAACAGAAGAACTAGAATCGTCCTAATCCCTGATTTGGATATGTTCTTTGCAATGTTATAAACAAAACCAACTACCACAATTAAATCAAAAAAAGCAGACTTTATGGGTCTGCTTTTTTTATTTCCTCCTAATTGGCTTTAATCAGTGCTTAAAGTTCCTAAAGCGAACTGCATTAATACTTCCTGAAAATATAGGGTGTAAATTGCCTGAGCTTGATCTGCTTGGGCAGCCACAAATTGCTGGTTAGCCGCAGATAGATCTACAAAATTGGAAATCCCCAATCTAAAGCGCTCCTGAACTGCATTTCTTGCCTCCTCCGCCGCCAAAACCTGTAAACCAGTGTTTTGCTCTTTCAATTTAGCTGCTTTATAATTTTGCCAGGCTAATCTCACATCTTGGTACACCCTTCTATCCAAAGACTGTAGGGTCAATTGCTGATTTTCGTAGGCTACTTTAGCTCTACTCACATCCAATCTGGTTTGCCAATTGGAAAATATGGGAATCACCAGATTCAAGCCGAGCGTATTTTGAGGATATATCCTTAATAACTGCTCCCTAAGACTTCTACTATCTAAGGATGTAAAAAAGGTATTGTAATTATAAAAAGCAGAAACCCTAGGAAAGTACATAGCCTTTCTTGCCTGAACATCTTTTTTGGTAGAGCTTACCAAAAGCTCCTGTTGCTTTATATCAGCACGGTTTGCCATAGCCAACTCGTATAATTCTCCTAGATTTTGCTCGGCAAAGCTTACCGATGAATTAGTAGGATCAACGGGTTCCAAATCAGGAATTTTACCCGCCTCCAATTGCAGATATTCTGATAAAGACCAAAGATCATTTTCCAACTGAATTTCCGCATCCACTTTTACGGATTGCAGTCTGGCAACTTCAGATTGCTGATTATATAAATCAGAAACAGTTCTTAATCCAGCCTCAACGAAACCCTCAATTTGCCGAAGTTGCTCCTGCTGATTTTCCAGGTTTTCTATCGCAATTTTCAATAACTCCTGATCCAATAGCACCTGTAAATACCTTTGGGCTACATCGAATACTACCTGTTGCTTGGCCCTTTCCAAGCCCTTTTCCCCAGCCTCAAATGCCAGCTTGGCCGATTGAGTATCCAAAATTCTCCTGCCCGCATTGAATACAGGCATATTCATATTTAATCCTCCGGAAACAATTTCATTGGTGACATTGGTAACTACAATTTCACCTTCTACTTGTTGAAATTGCTGACCACTTTGCCTCAATAAATTAGAGTTGATTCCCACAGAGGGCAAATGAGATAGTGCCGCTACCTGCTTCTGCTTTTTCAGGATTTCCATATTATTCTCCTGAATTTTATAATCAAGATTTGCATCAAGTCCGAATTCTACTGCTTGACGAAAATCCAACCTAAGAGTATCCTGAGCATATGTTACAAATGAGCAACAAGCTAAAGTCAAAAGGGTAATTAGAAATTTATAGCTGTTCATCACTTTCAATTTTTCCATCTAATAGATTGATTAATCTGGTTCCATAATCCGCATTCTCTCTAGCGTGAGTAGCTTGGATGATGGTGGTTCCCTCTTTATGCAATTCTTGAAAAACCTCCATTATTTCCTTGGCTTGAGTGGAGTGAAGATTCCCTGTAGGTTCATCCGCGAGAAGCAAACTTGGTCGGCCGGCAACAGCCCTAGCGATTCCCACCAATTGCTGTTGTCCACCGCTCAACTGAGCAGGGAAGAGATCCTTTTTGGCTACCATGTTAAAGCGATCTAAAAGATCTGCAATAATGCTTTTCCGCTCGGATGAAGCTACATTTCTATAAAGAAGTGGCGTTTCTATATTTTCATAAACAGTCAATTCATCTATCAGATGATAAGCCTGAAAAATATATCCAAACTCACTTTTGTGCAGATTGGATCTCTCCTTGTCCTTCATTTTACGGATATTTTTTTCTCCAAAAAAATATTCCCCATCGTAGTCTTCGTCCAACATTCCTATGATATTCAGCAAGGTGGACTTCCCTGCTCCTGAAGGGCCCATCAAAGTAAGGAACTCCCCTTGTTGGATAGTAAGATTTATTCCTTTAAGAATAAAAATCCTCTGGAAACGGGACTCAATGTATTTATCGATTTCTTTAAGTTGTATCATACTTGAAAATTAGCTTCAATAACCATTTCCACTTCCATGCCATAAAAAAGGGCCTCAGAACAAGTCTAAAGGCCCTTTTTGATCAAACAACCCTATATTTTCTCGAACATTTTTGTTCGCTGGCGAACGATTTTTCCACTAAAACCAGAATCACTCATTGATTTAAAATATTACCGAATCCCTTATTCGTCTTTCAGAATTTCGGCAGGATTCGATTTAGCCGCCACCCAGGAATGAGCACCTACTATCCCTATGCAAAGAACCAATAATGCCATGCCTCCCATCAAAAATTGCAGGTAAGGCATATCAATTCGGTATGAATAGCTTTCCAAAAATTCTTTAGCGAGCCAATAAGTTGGATAAGCTGCTAATAGAAAGGAAATGCTGACCAGCATCACGTATTCCTTACTGATAAGTCCTAGAATCTGAGCAATACTGGCACCTAATATTTTTCTCACAGAGATCTCTTTCAATCTTTGAGATATGGTGAAAGAAGAAAGTCCAAACAATCCCATTCCAGAGATTAGGATGGCTATCATACTGGAAAAACCGAGAATGTTTCTAATGCGCTGATCCTCTTCGTAGAATTTCGCTATTTCCTCATCCAGAAACTTGAAATCAATTTCCTCAAAAGGATATACGCTCGTGTATGATTCTCTTAATCCAAGCAATGCTGTCTCGAGGTTGATTCCTTTCCCCAGTTTGACTGAGATGACATTGTAATAATCAGGGTTTTGAAGAAAAACCATAGGAAGAATCTCTTCTTTCAGCGATCGGGAATTGAAATCTTTCATCACTCCAACAACAGACTTTGGCCCTCCTCCAATTGTTATGAAACTACCGAGAATTTCCTGTGCAGAATTGATCCCTGCTTCCTTCAAAAAGCGTTCATTTACCAAAACCTCTGTTTGATTTTGAGTTAAGTTCCTTCCAGCCAGCAACTCAACTCCATTTACTTGAACGAAGGATGAATCCACATTTTTCACTTGTGTAAAAAATTCCATTTCTGTGCTGTCTACAGGAACTTTCACATCAGAGGTCCAAATCCCATTAGAGGAAATGGCATCTCCTCCTAAACTGGCTCCTTCCACAAAACTCATTTGAGACACCTGGCTCTGAAAGAGTGAAGCCTTTTCAAAACCTGCCATAAAAGGTAAGTAAGCATAGACCACTGCATCTTTTTCAAATCCAACTGGCTGACTACTGATATATTTCAATTGAGAGCCAATAACCATTACTAAAATCAAAAAGACCATGGACACAGTAAACTGAAGTACCGTCAGATTTTTTCTCAAAAAGACCCCAAAGGAGAATTTCGCCGAACCCATTTTCTCGCCTTTCAGGGCACGCTGAGGCTGATAATTAGCCAGAACCAAGGCTGGGTAAATTCCTGAAACCAAAGTCAATAAGACTCCGAAAAGAACTATAAATACTAAATTATATCCTGCTAAATACGGCATCGTGAAGCCGTCTGGAAGATAGCTTTGGAAGGTTTTTAATATCAAGTCTGAAAACACCAAACCCAGCAAAGTTGCACCTAATACCAATAAGTAGGTTTCAGCTAAAAACTGAAACATCAGCTGGAATTTGTTGCCTCCAAGTGTTTTTCGAATCCCTACCTCTTTTGCTCGGCCGATTGCTTGGGCAGTTTCTAAATTGATAAAATTGAGACATGCCAAAATCAGAATGATGGCTCCAACTATCAACAAACCCTTAATCAGCTCTTTTGAGGCACCTGTTTCATCCAGCAGTCCATAAGAAAAGTGAAGTTCCGATAAGGGTTCCAATCCAAACGAGGTGCTTCCCTCCTCTTCATCGGCATAGTATTTACCTGCTATTGCATTAAGCCCTTCCTGTAAATTGCTGGCAGAGATTCCATTACCTGATTTAAAGAAAACCTGACTGCTGGAATTGATATTGGTCCATGAATGAAGCCCATACCAGTCTTCTTTCTCATTCTTTTTAATAGTGGAAAAAGAAATGAAATCCTGAAAAATAAAATCGGTGTTTTCATCATAATCCTGGATAACACCAACAATGGTTGCCATGATGGTATCAGCATCCACATAGCGAAGCTCTTTCCCAAGTACTTGATCCAGAGGTTGATTGGGAAAATAAGTATTCAAACTCTTTTCACTAATCACAACCTGATTAGGTTCCTGTAATGCTGTCTCAGGATTTCCTGCTAGCCAAGTTCTTGGGAGAACTTTAAAAAAACCAGGGTCAGCGAAACTGATGTAATCCTTTCTACCAAAGTTTTTATTTTCTTCCGGAATACTGGCATGTGTTTGTCCTAAGGTATAGAGTCTACCTACTTCTTCAATACCAGCCAATTCTTCTCCTAAAACCTCACCCAATGGCCCTGGAGCAGCCGGATAACTGTATTTCATTTCCCCATAATCATTCTCCGTGATGATTCTATAGATCCTCTCTTTATCAGGGTGAAAATTATCAAAACTGTATGCGTGCCATACGATATTGAATATCAAAAAGCATATCGCAATCCCTAGAGAAAGTCCGAGGATATGGATTGCTGTTCGGAGCTTATTGCGGAGAAGATTCCTCCAGGCGATTTTAAAATAGTTTTTGAGCATAACCTTAGCGTCTTTGAAAAATGATTGATCTTACTCTGATTTAATTGATTTCACTGGATTGGAAGTGGCAGCTTTCCAGGACTGCCAAGTCACAGTCAACCAGGCAAATACCAGCGAAGTCATCCCTGTTGCCAAGAAGAAACCAATAGAAATATTCACTTTAGTTGCGAATTGCTCTAGCCATTGGCTCATCAAATAAAACCCAAGCGGAAAGGCTATTAGTAAGGCCAAAATCACAGGATAAATAAACTCTTTGGACAATTGAGAAATTATCCCCTGAACGGAGGCTCCTAGGACTTTTCTGATACCAATTTCTTTGCGCTTAGTTTCTGCCGTGAATATGGAAAGTCCTAGCAACCCCAAGCAGGAGATCAACAAGGTTAGTATAGCAAATGCGCCTAGCAAATTACCCGTTCGGGCCTCTTGAGCATAATTCTGGGCAATCCGCTCGTCTAAGAATGAATAATCGAAAGGAATTCCTGGAATTATTTGATTCCATGCATTTTTTAAATGAGTAATTTGAGCTTCATCAAAGCCATTTCCTGTTCGAATTAATAAGATATTGCTTCCATCAAAAGCTGCATTTTTTACAGGAAGGAAAACAGTGGGTTTGATGGTGGTTTTTAAATCCTGAGTATGGTAATCTTCCACCACTCCAACGATATTACCATTGTAATCAGAGAATAAATTACCATTTTCTTCGGTATATACTCTGACTGCATTTCCAAGAGTTTCCTGCCCTGCCTGAGCAATTATGGCAGCTGCGGATTCATTTACAACTACGCTAAGATTTTCCATTTTTGGAAATTGTCCCCTCATCATTTCCGTTACCTCCCCCTGATCCTGAAAATCCAGCGAAAATTCTCTTCCAGCAATCACCTCTACTCCCAAATTTTCGAAGTAGAATTCATCTACATATTGAACATAAATAGAAAAGGCTTCTTCTATTTCAACTCCCCTGAAAGCTACGGAAGGATTCCAACCTCCTTCCAGTCCGGGAGCATTGGAAATTGCATTGACAGAAATCACTCCTGATTGTTGCTCAAGGGAAGATTTAAGGGGCTCAATTTGGGCTTTTGCAGCATTTCCGAGTTTCACGGTCAATAATCCTTGGTGATCAAAGCCCATATCAGATGTTCTGAGGAAAGTGTGTTGCATATAAGCTACCCCGGCACAGAAAACCAACAGGGAAGAAAGCGCGAACTGGAAAACTACCAGAGATTTTCTCAGGAAGGCTTTTCCACCAGAAATTTGTGAGTTTTTAAGAATGACATCCGGTCGGAGACCACTTAGGTAAAATGCGGGAAAAACACCTGCTAGTAAGGAGGAGATTATCCATACAGCCAGAACAATGCCTATCAAAGAACTATCTGAAAATAGCGGAACTTCAAATGATAAACCCAGCATGGATGTGAAAATTGGTTGAGCCAGCCCCACCAAAATCAACCCTAGAACAAGCGCAAATGCATTTGTTAAAAATGCTTCAGCCAGAAACTGAGCCATCAATTGTCCTCTCTTAGCCCCATTGACCTTTCTCACACCAATTTCTTTCATCCTTCTGATAGCACGAGCCGTAGCCAAATTGATGAAATTGATGCATGCTAGCAAAAGCACAAATCCACCAATTGAAAGAAAAATCCACAAAGTCTTTTGATCTACTCCTGGCGTCCACTCGCCTCCAAATCCTGATTGAAGATGTATTGATTGAATGGGTTGTAGGTAATATTGGTAGTTTTTAGCTTCCTCAGGATCACGGTAATTCCCATTTATTTCCGGTATTCTATCACTGATCGCCTGGGCATTTTGACCCTCTTTTACTTTGACATAGGTAAATGTTTGAGGCCACCAAAAGCTACCAAAATCAGCATTTTGAGGAAAATTATTAAGATTTTTGAAAGTGGAAACCGAAGATAAAAAGTCAAACTTCATGTGGGTATTGGCTGGAAGATCCTCTACCACTGCCTTTACTTCAAAAGCTATATCTCCTGTAGCCAGAAGCACTTTACCAACAGGGTTTTCATCTCCGAAATAGTGCTTTGCCTTAGATCTGGTCAGGACTAAAGTAAAAGGATCATCAAAAACTCCTTTCAGACTTCCCTGAAGGACCTTTAGCCCAGAAATATTTTCAAATCCAGGCTCTGCGTAAAAAAAGTAATCTTCTCTGAAACTTTCTTCGGGATTGATTCCATCGACAGATTTGAGATAAGTATTGATTTGAATTAAGCTGACAATCTCTTCCAACTGCTCCCCAAACTCTTTACGAAGCATAGGGGCCACAGCTCCCCCAGCCCAGGCAGAATTCCCAAAATCACGAACTTGCTGAGAAACTCTAAATATCCGGTCAGAATCCTCTTGAAATGAATCATAGGATTGCTCAAATTTTACATAAGAAGCCAGTAAAAGAAAGCATGCTAAGCCTATTGCTAGGCCCAAAACATTGATAAGGGAGAATATTCTTTGGCGAAGAAGGGTTCTCCAGGCTATTTTTAAGTAGTTTTTGAGCATATGATCTTTCTTTTAGTTGTTATTTTTCTCCTTCAGCTAATAAAGTAATGATTGCCTCTCTCAGATTTGTTTTATCACCAAATGAATCGGGATTAAAGCGATTGTTATTACTAAGTATGATGATAGTTTGATTGGAGTCCAACATTCTGACTAGCACACTGTTTGAACCTAAAATTCCACCTCTTCGCTCCATAATAAGCGGATTACCTTTCGCGAAAGGATAAGAATAGGTCCAAACTCCATATCCGGTATAATTATACTCTGGATAAGAGGTGTAAAGAATTTTTTTAGATTCTTGGGATAATAGTTGCTCTCCGTAAAGTGCCTGATCCAATTTTAGCAAATCAGAAACTGTAGAATACATTGAGCCTGCTGCATAAAAGTTTTCGATTTGGAAATCCGGATCAGAAATTCTTTCATCTGTCTCCGAGAATGAAAATGTTCTTACAAAATTTGAAGGGAAACTTTCTTTTTTCAAAAACCCGGTTTTTCCCATTTCTAGCGGAACCAAAATGCGTTCAGATATCATCTCCTGCCAAGGTTTTCTTTCAATCTTTTCGGCAATTAATCCAAGCAAAACATAATCTATGTTTGCATAATTGAATTTACCAAAGCCCCTGGACTTGGTTCCTTTTTCCAAGGTCATAGTTACAAATTCCTGAGGCGTGACTTCCTTCAGGTAAATATCATTTCGCTCGTTTGGTAAACCTGATATATGCAGAAGAAGATGGTGAATTGTAATCCTTTTTGCATTTGGAACTTTAAGTTCTGGAAGTAACTCTTCTAGACTTTGATCGAACTGAATTTTTCCTTCTTGATTGAGCTGTAAAATCAAAATAGAGGTAATCATTTTTGTGATTGATGCAATGCCAAAACTATCTCCGATTTGAATTGGAATTTCTTGTTCAAAATCCCTGAAACCAGATGACTTTTGATATATCACCTCTCCATTTTGCGATACTAATAGGGTTCCCTCAAAGGATTTGGTTATTACTTCATTTTGAAAAAGGCTGTCTAATGATGAATTGAGGTTTTGTCCAAAAGTCAACAGATGAATACCTGAAAAACAAATACATAGAGCAATCTTTGGAATCCAAGTCCTCATTTCATTCTGATTTTAGGATTTTCGCCGGATTTACAAAAACGGTTCGAATCGTCAAAACCAGAGCTGTACTAAAGAAAATGAGCAAAATAGCCAGTACCGGCAGAGTGTAAAACCACCAACCCAATTCGATTCTTACCGGAAACTCCTGAAGCCATTCTGTAAAAAGAAAATAGGCCAAAGGAATACCCAATAAAAAACAAGCACCTAGCCAATAGAGATAGTCCTTTGAAATCATTATTAAAATCGAAGAGGCAGAAGCTCCCAAGATTTTCCTGATACTTACTTCCTTTAATCTTCTTAGTAGCACCTGAGAAATCACTCCAAAAATTCCCATAATAGCAATGAAAATGGCAACCAAAGAAGCTAATGCAAAAAGCTTCTGAAATTGTAATTCTGCCTTGTATTGCTTATCAAAAAACTCGTCAAGAAAAAAGTATTCAAAAGGCGACTGGGGGAAATTAGCCTGGAAGGAGCTTTCAATTTTTGATAATAAATTTCTCACTTCATTCATAGATTTTACTTTCAGAATATAATAATTCAGGTCTCCGGGAGAATAATTAAGAACAATGGGATCCAAGGGAGAATTGACTGCCTCCTGATAGTAATCCTCCACCACTCCCACAATTCTTGCTTCACCTCTACCAGAAATTAAGCTTTTCCCCAGTGCATCTTCCGGGTTATTTAGTCCTAAACCGGCAAGTGCCCTTTGATTGATAATTGCTTCCTCTCCTTGTCCAATGGGGTTAAATTGCCTTCCCGCTAAGATTTTTAGATCAAAAAGTTTGAAGTAATCCTCTCCGACGCTCAACATATTATACATGACTCCACTCTTTTCTTTCCCCTCCAAATGAAAGTCCTCTGTTTTCCAGTAGATTTCATTTCCAGGAATCTCATTTGCTGCAGCAATGAATTGGACCTCTGGCAATGCTCCTAAGGTGGCTTTCATTTTTTCCTGATAATTGCCACTCCCATCCACAAACAGCATGGGGGATCGAATAACTATTCTATCTTCAAGCTCCAAGCCTAAATCTCTGCTACGCATGAAATCTATCTGCTTGTAAGTAGTCAGAATCCCAGCTAAAATAACCAAGCAGAAGATCAGTTGAACGACCAAAAGTGGACTACCAAATGCTTGACGGAAAGATAGATTACTTTCTCCTTTGATGGCTTTTTGTGGATAGAAGGAGGTCAAAAGCAATGCAGGGTAAATTCCAGAAATGAAAGAACCCAGAATCCAAAAGAAAACTATCCAGCTCAAATATTGACTTAGCTGAAGGCTTACGGTAGGTAAACCCAATCCCAAAACCTGATTGATCCAATCTCCAAAACCAAAAACCAAAAAACAGGCAATTGCAATAGCGATGAAATGTGTCAAGTAGGACTCCGTGAGTAACAGTCTAATCAATTGTATACTAGAACTACCGGATACTTTTCTGACTCCTATTTCTTTACATCTGTTTTGGCCTTTGGAAGTTGCAATGTTGATGGAATTCAAGTATACCATCGCCAGTACAAAAAATCCTATCCAAACAAAATACGCAAGCTTTTTCCCGTCCACCCCTTGATTGTACTCTCCTGAATAGTCAAGGGTATTATGGATTTTACCCACCGAAATCAAATCCACAACCCATTCCGTACCGCTGGCTTCTAGTTGCTCCCCATGGTGAGTCTGAAGACTTGCATTTAGTTGATCAGTAAGACTCTCCACGTTCGCCCCCGGTGCCAACTTCAGAAAGGTATACTGATTGAGCCAATCATAGGAATTGTCGATATCGGAGCCAAGAAAATGATGGAGCGTTGCATATGAAATCATCAATTCGGGCCTAAGGTGCCGATTAATAGGTAAATCTTGATAAACCCCTGCTACCTGAAACTCCACCGTTCCGTCGAAATTGGTACTGTTTATATCCAGATTCTGTCCCACTGGGTCTTTATCCCCAAATATCCTTTTGGAAATACTCTCAGAGAGATAGACTTGAAGTGGCTGCCCTAATCCTTCTTCACTTCCTTGGATCAGATTGATGTCAAAAAATTCGAAATAGGCTTCATCAGTAATGAAAATTTGGTCTTCTCTTACAAAAGAATCATCCTGCCCTGCAATCACCTCTCCCATGATAATTACCCTGGAAAAATCCTCTACTTCTGCCAAATCTTCTTTAAAAATCATCCCCATGGCTGGAGCAGTACGGGCGCTTTTGTCCATTTCCTTACCAGAAACCCTGGAGTTTAAATTGACTCGATACAACTGTTCACCTTGGGCCAAGTTTTTATCGAAACTATTCGAGAAATTCACGTACAACGCAATCAGGAACACAGCAAAAAAACCAATCGTAAGCCCCCCCAGGTTGATCATCGTGTCCACTCTATTTTTTAATAGATTTCTCCAGGCGATTTTTAAGTCATTTTTCCACATGGGCTTGAAAGTTTTATAGCGCTAAGGTTCAATAGTCTAGACACTTGATTATACAATCTTTTTTCCTTCTACTTTGTACCTAATACTTGATACATGGTACTTGATACCACCTCTCTATTCATCCTTCAAGGTATTCACCGGATTACTCAAACTGGCCTTGAGAGATTGAGCATAGACTAGGACAAGGGTGAAAGCAATTCCCCCAATAACCAGTCCCGCAAAGCTGATCCAGGAAGGCCAACCCTTGACCGCAAATTGATCCAGCCAGCCTTTCATCAAATAGATGCTCAGCGGAAGCGCTACTATTACCCCAACCAGCGTAGTGACAATAAACTCCTTTCCAAAAAGCCACGAAATACTCCAGCTTGATGCTCCTAGGACTTTTCGGATTCCGATCTCTTTGGTCCGTCCGGCGATCGACAAGGCAACCATAGCAAACAATCCCATGGCCGCAATCAAAATGGCAAGTGATGCCGCGATAAATACCATTTTCCCCAATCTCCGATCTGATTGGTACTGAGCTTCTACCGTTTCATCCAAAAAAGAAATTTCCAAAGGAAGTCCAGCAAACTGCTTTTCCCACTCCGCTTCGATCACGCTCCGAACCTGATTGATATCACCACCTGCAGCACGAACAAGCAGCTTAGGATTGGTGCTGGAGTTGATCATAAGATTGGTAATCCCACTGAATACGGCCATAGGAGACTTAGCAATCATCACGGGTTCTATAGGTTGGTATAGAGAGGCATGATGAAAATCCTTTACCACTCCAATGATCTGATGGGGTTCAAAATCGGTTCTTGGAAGCATTTCTCCCATAGGATCCTCCCAATTAAACGCTTTGGCAAAAGCCTCATTGATGATCAGGGCACTACTGTCAGCTCCCACAGCAGGGTTAATGGTTCTTCCTTCCAAAAGCTCCATGCCTAGTGTTTCCATGTAGTCCCCCGAAACGAAGTTGACTTTGAACGAAAACATCGTTCCATCTTCCAAAGGAAATCCAACCTGCCAAAAGGCATCATCTCCATAAGTAGCAACAGTCAAAGCTGTGGAGGCAATCTCTGTTCGTGAGACCAATGTCTGACGAAAACTCTCGGCAGTTCTAAAACTTTCTTTCAAAGATGTCACAAAGTTTTGGGAAGGAAAATCTGGCATGTCCACGATCAGAATCTGCTCCTGATCAAAACCCAAGTCATATTCCTGAATTGCGTTCATCTGATTAACCATAATCAAGGTGGTGGCAATGAGTAGGAAAGAGATGAAAAACTGAAAAGCAACCAAACCTTTCCGAAGGCCTTGCTTCCCAAAATGAAGGGAAAGATTTCCTTTCAATACCTTAATTGGACGCAGTCCGGATAGAAAAAAGGCAGGGTAGGCTCCAGCCAATCCTGAAATAAATACAATCAGCCCAGCTAAAATCCCAAACTGAGTTGGTCCATAGACGATATCCAATTCTTTTTGAAAGAGATCATTGAAAGTGGGCAGGAACAACTCAGCAAGCACTACCCCTATCATCGAGGCTGTTAAGGTTGTCAAAAAGGCCTCCATCATAAACTGAATGATCAATTGGCCAAAGCTGGCTCCCATGGTCTTTCTTACCCCGACCTCTTTGGCTCTTGAGGTTGCCCTTCCGATAGCCATCGTAGTGAAATTAATACAGGCAATCAGTAAAACCAGAAAGGCAATCCCTGACAAAATCCAGAGCAAAGATTTTTGGGTAGTCTGCACAGCCCCATTTCCTGCTCCTTCAGCAAAGTGCATATCAGCCAATGGTGTAAGCGTGAAGTAAAGTCCGCCTTCCTCGTAATCCTCACCCAGAGACTTTTTCATAAAAGCTTCCATACTTTGATGAATGGAGGCTACTTGTTCCGGGTTATTCAACTTGACCAGATTAAATCCCCACACATTGTACCAAGAGGCTAAACTCTCCTTATCCGCAAAGAAATCCATGTTTTCGATCGGCATCAGAATTTCGAAGGGAATGGAATTATTGGCAGGAGGGTTTTTCAAAAGTCCTGAAACTCGATAGTCTACAAAGTCCTCTCCCATTTTCAGTTGGAGAGATTGGCCAATAGGATCTGCTGACCCAAAGTATAGCTTGGCAGCTTTTTCGGTGATCACCACAGAGTATTTATCCACCAGCTGGGAAGAAATATCTCCTTTGATCAAGGGAAAGTTGAGCATCTTTAAAAAGTCTGGGTGAACCAAGCGGATTCTTTGATTTTGAGTACTCTGATCAGGCAAGATTGCCTGAACGTCTGCATTGGTTACTCCAGTAATTGCCTCAATTTGGGGGAACTCCTCTCTGAAAGCTGATTCAAGGACTACCGGAGAAGAGTAGGATTCTTTCATTTCTCCGTCTATCCGCTCATGTGTTTTGACTCGGTACATCCGATCTAAATCTTGATGGAAAGTCTCGAAACTCAGTTCAAACTGAACGAAGAAAAAAATCAAAATACTTACTCCCAGACCTAAAGATAAGCCAATCAGGTTGATCCCAGTATGGAGCTTGTGCTTGAGAAGATTTCTAACTGCAATTTTGAAATAGTTCTTTAACATATACGAAAAGCTTTACATCATTTGCCAGAGATAATCCCAGTTTTATGCCATTTCAAAAGTACTTTTACAGCCTTAATACAGCGATTTTTCAAAAATTCAGGATTTACCTCGGACAATTTTGTCCGCTGACGGGCAAATAAATCTTAAAAATATTGGCTCTCACCAATTTAACATGGGTTGAAGATTATAATGAATCTAATTATGCGCAATCTGGCCACTTACCCTATTTTCTTTGCTTGACCGATTGGATACTTCGAGTTCCTGCCCTTCGGGAGGCGGGCGCTCAGCACAAGCAACCGAAGACAGAAGCTCGGTATTCTAATCCATTCATCTGATACTAAGCCATAATTATTTCTTTATTGAGAAGAAAACCGAAATTCATAATAATCAAATATGTACAAAAACCATTCTTCTCCATTTCTTAGTAAGCTACCCGCATAAGTGACCGCTGGCTTCCCCAAGAATTGATTGCTGAACCTTGCCATAACTTGAACATTGTCTCTCTTTTTTACTGATACAAATGAAGACTTTTAATAAAATTGTTAATCATCAAAATAAAATTCAATTTGACTCAATAATGAAAAATATCCTATAAATCAGTAGATTATAGAAAATATCAGCCTATGTATGTCAAAAGAAACTATAGCCTCTGGATGACTGTCCGCTGGTCTAAAAAGCCACTGATCAATGGACTGATATATTCTGCAATTATCGTTTTCTTATACGAAGTCACTGGTTTGCCATTTTCATTGCCTTGGCAACCTATTTCAGTAATTGGTGTCGCAGTATCTTTTTTCTTAGGTTTTAAAAACAACTCCTCCTATGATCGTGCTTGGGAGGCCAGAAAAATTTGGGGTTCTATTGTCAATGACTGTAGAACTTTCGCCTCGGCCATTTTATCATTACCTGATAAGAGCGTTCCCTACTCTTGGAAGAAACAAATGATTTTCAGACATCTGGCTTGGCTAGTTTCTCTTAAGCATAACCTTCGTAAGGGAAAATCTTGGGAACATAATTTACCCGTAGACAAAATGGTCTTTACACCGGGATTCAGAGAGGAAATGGCTAATGGCTTAGAACCTGAAATCAGAAAATATCTGGATCCTGAGGAATGGGAATCATTGCAGGCATACACAAACTTTCCTACCCAACTTCTCAAAAAACAAAGCTTAGAGTTGGACAGAATACATCAAGAAAACGGACTTAGTGAATACAAGCATGTTTGGCTTCATCAGCTGATTAGTAGATTTTATGATACACAGGGAATGAGCGAACGAATAAAAACCTTTCCCTTTCCAAGACAATATGCCTCCACCGGACTTTGGATTACTTACATTTTCTGCGCATTAATTCCTTTGGGTCTTTTGGATATTTTTGAGCAGTCTACAGAGCTCCACTATTGGCTGACGGTACCCTTTTCCGGAATCATTATCTGGATATTCTTTTTGGTTGACAGAATTGGAGATTATTCTGAAAACCCTTTTGAAGCAGGCTACAATGATGTCCCTATATCCTCTATCACCAGAGTAATTGAAATAGACTTGCTGGAAATGCTGGATGAGAAAGAAATTCCACAACCTTACCCTGTGGATAATGGATTTTTGATGTAGAGAAATTATTCACTTTGGATGCTTTTTACCGGATTAGCTAAGGCTGACTTGCTAGCCACCCAAGACAAAATGGCGAAAGCCAGCATGAAAATTAAAAGACCCAAAAAAGGAACAAGCCAGATATTAATTGAAATTCTATAAGCAAAGGTATTTAACCAAGAATACGCCAAATAAATACTTATAGGCCAAGCTACTAAAAGGGCAATCCCCATTAATTTCAAGTAAGATTGATTGATATTCAGAATTATTCCGAAAACGCTCGCTCCCAATACTTTCCGAATTCCAATCTCCTTAGTTCTTGCTCGGATCATAAATAGAGTCATCCCAACTAATCCTAACAAGCAAAGAAAAATTGCCAATCCAGCTAGGTAGATAACCAGTCTTTTAAATTGAACATCATTCTGATATAAGCTGAAAATGTTTTGATCTAAAAATTCAATTTCAAGTGGAATATCGCTTGAAATCCCAGCATATACTTTCTCGATTTCTTGAAGGACTTCTTCTTCTTTTCCAGGATATACTTCTACAATGGTCCTCCCGTCCATTTTTAAATCAGGAATTACTGTTATAAAGTAAGGTTCTATTTTCTCATGAAGGGAAAACAAATGGATATCATTAAAAATCCCTCCGATCTCAAAAGGAATCCCCATTTCTCCTGTTTCAGTATTTTCATATTCTGGCTCAGTGATAATCTGAGTTCCAATTAAATCCTCTGTTTCCACCCTCCTTACCTTAGCTATCTTTTCAGCTGCAGATTGATTAATCAATGTAAGTCTAGATTGAGGCAATTGGGCCAAACTGGTTTTTAAACCATAAATCTCCAAAGCTTCAGGATCTAAATACAATTGTCTCGAATCATCAAAAATTTCTTGGGAACCCGGAATTGAATAAGTAATTGTATTGAATGATGAGGTCCCGAATGGTGAGCCATTACCTATCTTTTTTATACCTGCAATTCTTACAAGTTCTTGCTGAAACTCATCCACGCTTTCCGGAGAGCTATAGACATACAGAATGTTATTTTTCTCAAATCCTATTTCTTTTGATTCAATGTAGTCTAATTGATTAATTACAAATAATGATAATGAGCTAATTACAATCACGATAACTAACTGACCTAATATCAAGTAATTATTAATTGGAGCTGCTTTTCGCTGGTTCCGGCTTAGAGTATCTTTAAATAAATGAACGACAGATTTATTACCTAGAAAAAGCATAGGCCAAATTGATGCTAAGATCCCAAGTGAAAATGCTATTATTAAAAAGATGAGTAAGTTTTGCCAATTTTTAAAAATTGAAGTTTCTAATTGTACTTCCATCAATTGATTGAAATATTGCAGTAATAATTCCAAGAAAAGAAAAGCAATTGGAATTGCGATTAAAACTAACATCAAGCCATCAGATAAAATTTGTATATACAGACTAGACTTTGATGCACCGATAGCCTTCTTTGTTCCAATGGCTCGACTTTTTTTGGAATAAATAGCCATGGTAAGATTTGAATAATTAAAAAGAGTGATCAAAAGGATAAAAATCGTAAAACCTCCTATTAAAAACACATACAACAAATTTCCACTAGGTTTCAAATCATAGAGAACAGATTTCTGAAAATGAATATCTGAAATCGGTTGGAGTAAATGTCCGGTGTACAATTCATCTGCTGCCAATCTTGGATTCGACCTTTCAATGGCCAAATCTATAGCCTTTTCTAAGCTTTCATGGCTAACAGAACTGTTCTTTTTGATATAAATTCTACTACCCCAATTATCCAATTGCGCAGCATTTAAAATCAAATCAAAATCAAAATGCGAATTGGTAGGAGCATCTTGAAGAATCCCTGAAATGACATAGAGCTCATCATTCAGCATTATGGTCTTGCCGATCAATTCTTCTTGCTGCAAGTAATTTACTCTGGGTATTTGTTTAGCAAAGCTTTCTGTGAGTAACACAGAGTTTCTTCTTGAACTAAAATCATCCCAGGATCCGCTTTTGATTGGAAATGTAAATGTTCTGGAAAAAGATTTAGGTGTATTTGTTGAAAGAACTTTTTGGCTTGATATCCTATTACCTTCAAAATTGACAAACTGTGAAACTGGTGAAACTACAAACTGACTTACGGCCTCAATTTCTGGTAAACTTTCTATTGAATTGATCATTAATAGTTGTTCATCTGAAGTTGATTCCGACCATGATGGAAAACCATTTACGCCATAATTTTGACCTCTGTACTTTCTTACAACTCGGAAAATTTCATCCTGATCTTCATGAAATTTATCATAAGAAAACTCATAGACTAAAAAACTGATGCCTAAAAAAACTATAACCAATCCTAAAACAAGACTTGTAAGATTAAGTGCAGTATACAGCCTATTTCTCAAATAGGATCGAATTGATATTTTAATTGGTAAAAGATTCATATCCTGAGTTTTAGAACTGTTTATAATTAATTTAAAATAAAATAGCATGGATTCTTTTACGATATCCATGCCATTAATTTATATGCTTGATTGACTTGATTGAGGGATTTAGAAGTATCAAAAAATAACTCACCGAACATTATTGTCCGAAAATGGGAAAATAATCTAAACTCATAGCTTCCCTTATCTACAAAAAAAGAAGTCTTACTCCCCTCTCAAGCCATGCCAAGTTTTCTTCTGATTGGCCAATTGATTTTTATTAGGAATCAGACACTTTTTAATCAAAGAAGATTAAAATCTTAATCAAAATTGATTGAATAAATTATTCACTTTTAATACTCTTCACAGGATTTGCCCATGCAGCTCTGATTGTTTGGCTGATGACAGTGAATGCTGCAATTGCCCCCGCAATTAAGCCTGCCCAAAGGAATGTGGTCCAATTGATTCCTATGCTGTAAGCGAAATCCTGAAGCCAACTTTTCATTCCAAAATAGGAGACCGGGATAGCAATCAAAAAGCCTATTGCTACCAGTTTTAGGAAATCCTTACCCAAAAGAGCCAGAATATTTCCAGTTTCAGCTCCCATTACTTTTCTGATTCCAATCTCACGGGTTCTTTGTTCAGTGGCAAATGTCACCAAACCTAAAAGCCCCAACACAGAAATAATGATTGCTAAGGCAGAAAAGAAAGTGAATATGGTTTTGACTCTTGCCTCTGCTTCATATTGCCTATTGAATCCCTGGTCTATCATTAGGGGTTCGAATGGATAATCAGGTCTCATCACTGCCCATTCTTCTTTTAGATAGGCCAAAACTTCCTCTCTTTTTCCACTTTCAAACTTGATGCTGACACTATTATTCCTATCATGGGAAATCATAAACACCATAGGAACAATGGGCTGATGCAAACTTTCAAAGTGAAAATCTTGCATAACTCCAGTCACAAAACCTCTTCTTCCTCCGTACAAAAACTGCTTGCCAACAGCTTCCTCAGGGCTTTGCCAACCAATTTCCCGAACAGCGGCTTCATTCAAAATAAATGCTTCAGTAGAATCACTTGCTCTTAGAAAATCAAAGTTTCTTCCAGCCTTTACAGAAATCCCATAAGTATCCAGAAAATTATGAGCTACATGAATGTCCGCAATCCTGCTATTGAGCTGGGTTAGCTCTCCTCCTATTTCGGCTGTTGCCCCTTGAGAATCTAGGAGCCTTCCTGACGGAACTCTGCTCGAAATACTCACTGACTGAATATCAGGATGGTTTTCTAAGCGATCCTTGAAAATGAGATAGTTTTCATTGATCTGATTAGAGCTAGGGAGCACCACTATATCTTCTTTTTCAAAGCCCAAATCTTTATTCTGCATAAAGCTCAGCTGATTGATCACCACTATGACAGCGACTATCAGTATTACAGAAATAGCAAACTGCCCGACCACTAATACAGACCTGAAGTTCTCATGGCCTTTTCCTGCTTTAAATGCTCCTTTTAACACTTTGGCAGGAGTAAATCCTGAAAGAAAAAGAGCTGGATAACTTCCTGAAATCAAACCCACAAAAAGGATTAATCCCAGTATCCAAACCAGTAGTTCTGGGCTTTCTAGAAAATTCAAACTCAAAGGGTTTTCCAGAAAATCGGAGAAATAAGGAAGAAATAAAAAGACAAGGCAAAGGGCAATAAGCATAGCCAGAAAAGTCATCACGAAGCTTTCACCCATAAATTGCCGGATGAGGATGGTCTTGTCAGCACCCATCACTTTTCTCAAGCCCACCTCCATAGATCTTAAGGAGGACCTTGCGGTGCTAAGATTCATAAAATTGATACAGGCTATCAATAAGATAAATAATGCCACAGCCCCATAGATATAGACATAATCAATATTTCCATTGGGCTCTATTTCAGAGTCCAGGTTCGACTGTAAGTGAATGTCCTGAATAGGCCATAGAAGAAGCTGAGTGCCTTTTGACATAGGGATTCCAGAATTACTTTCACCCATATGTCTATCAATCAAACTGGGAAGCTTGGCTTCAAAATTTTTATAAGAAACACCTTCTGCAAGTTTGATATAAGTGGAAAAATTATTGGAACCATAATTAGACATAAATGCATCTTGCCTACCGTAAAATTGAACGACAGGTAGCATGGAGGCTAGAAAATCAATATGAAAATGGGAATTGTCCGGAGTGTCTTTGACCACTCCTCTCACCTGCATGGTAAACTCCATCCCTCCTATCTCTACTAGAAGTTCTTTCCCCACTGCATTTTCAGACCCAAAATATCTTTTGGCAGTACTTTCAGATAATATAAGACCATCTGCTTGAGTCAATGCATTCTTTGATTCACCTTCCAGTGTTTCCCAAGAAAAAACATCAAAAACCTCTGGGTCTGCAAAGAAAAATCGTTCCTCCACAAATGCATTATTTCCTGATTTGATTAAAGGATCTGCATTCATCAATCTAGCTGAGAACTCCACATCCTCCGGAAAATCTGATTGTATCAGAGGCCCAAAGGGAGGAGCAGTATGCCCCAGATGCAAGCTGGTACTCCCATCCGGATTAAACCAAGCTCTCGAAACTCTATAAATTCTATCCACATCAGGGTGATAATTGTCATAGCTGAGTTCATACCGAACATACAGCAGAATCACAATACTCACAGCCATTCCTATGGCCAAACCAAAAAGGTTGATGAAGACATACAAAGGATGCTTTTTAGCATTCCTGAATACGATTTTAAAGTAGTTTCTAAACATGGCTGATTGGTGAAAAAAATGCCGCTTAGTAAAATATACTACTCGGCATTTTTGGATTCATAGTGCTAGGTCTTGGTTTTATCTTTTGATTACTTTGGCAGAACCTGATGTTCCAATTTGTTTGGTAGGTTCTCCTTTGTAGTATACATTTCCTGAGCCGGATGCACCTACTTTAAGACTTTCTATCGCAGTAATATATGTTTCTCCCGAACCTGACTTCCCAATAGTTACTTGCTGGGCTTTTAAGTCCATTCCTTCAAAATCTCCTGAGCCTGACTGACCTATATCCAACTTCTCAACCTCTCCTCCATCTACCACAATATCGCCAGACCCACTGATCCCTACACTCATGGAATAAGCGTAAACTTTCTGAAGTTTGATCAGCCCTGAGCCGGAAACACCCAGCCCCAGCTTATCAGATTCCAAATCATCCATTACAGTGATTGAACCTGAGCCGGAAGAACCCAATCCCTCAATTTCAGGCATAGTTACATAAAACTTCAACCTAACGTTTCTATAGTTTCCTTTTTCAAGTTTCAGCTTGAGTTGTCCGTTTTTTACCTCAGTAAGAATTTTGTCCAAGTCTACATTTTGAGCTTCGATTTTTACCTCATAGGCATTGCCTAGGGTAATAAAAACATCCCAGCTTCCACCGGACTCCACTTTGGTAAAGCGATCTAATTTTCTGGTTTCAGTTTGCTGGGCATTGGCGGAAAATCCCATTAGGAATGCCAATAAAATTAAGATGGGTGCCAGATTCTTTTTCATAGCTGTGTTAGTTTAGATAAATAGATTCATAGAATGTGCCAAGGGATAAAATATGCTATTTTGAGCTTTAGAGCGGCATATCAATTATTTACATGTCCGATCCTTAGGATTTTTGACCGCAAGCGAACAATATTCTAAAGCCCATCTAATCCCTCCTGTTTTATAGATGCAGGTTTGCTTAAATGGGTTGCATAAAAAAATACTCTCCAATTAATTTAGAGAGCATTTCCATTTTAGATTTCGACCAAACTTACTCCGTCTTAATCGCCTGCACAGGATTGGAATTGGCGGCTTTATAAGACTGAATCCAAACCGTGGATAAAGCAATCAGAAAGATAATACCCGCTACAGCTGGAATAAACCACCATTCAAAGTTGATCCTGTAGGCATAGCCCGACAACCAATCCTGCATAATCCAATAACCTAATCCAGAGCCCAGCAAGATTGAAATCGAAACAATCGTGATAAATTCCTTATTGATCACATTCAAAATAGAAAATGTAGATGCTCCCAATACTTTTCTAATTCCGATTTCCTTGGTTTTCTGTTCAGCAACATGAGCTGATAACCCCAATAAACCCAGACAAGAAATCAAAATAGTCAACAAGCTGAAATACTTAGCCAAATCCCTGAGCCTTACATCTTCTCTATACATTCTGGCATAATTTTCATCCATAAACTGATAGGTAAATGGAAATACCGGATTCAACTCTGCAAAGACTCCCTCTATTTCTGCCAAGGCTTCTTGCATGGAAGATGAATTGATGCGAATGAAGCAATTAAAATTGAAAGTAGGGTCTATCACCATGAAAGCAGGTTCCACGGTCTGATGCATGCTTTGGAAATGAAAATTTTTGGCAACTCCTATTATTTCTAATCTTTCTTCATTGATAATCACAGTATTGTTTTCAGGATTATTTTGAGTGATAAGTTCATAAGCCTTCTCATTTAGAATAACGGCGCTCACTGAATCTGAAATACGATCTTTAGAAAAATCCTTCCCGCTGAGCAATTCTATCCCCACGGTTTCCAAAAAATCATAATCAACTCTAAATCTTTCAAACAAAGCATTAAAGCCTGGTTCTTTGCCATCCCATGATACATCCCCGGTGTTACTACTTCTTCCCATCAAGTTGTGGGAGGCTCTGCTTACCGATGAAATTCCAGGCCTTGCCTCCAACCTAGACTTGAATATCTCATACTTCTCTGGCAATTCACCTTCTAGAGGCACTAAAATCAACTGATCTTTTTCATAGCCCAAATCTTGGTTCAATGCATAATTGATTTGTTGGAAAATGACAACCGTAGATATGAGCAAGCAGGTCGCCAAAACAAATTGAAATAAGACCAAGCCCTTTCTGGCGAATGCTACTTTTCGATTACCACTAAATTGATTTTTAAAGACAGATACAACTTTGGTGGAAGACAGATAAAAAGCGGGGTAACTCCCTGCCAGAAGTCCTGTAAACACCAATACAAGTAAAAAGCCTGCCCAGAAATAAAGATCTAAGACTGGAAGGACCAATTCTTTTCCAGCTAATTGATTGAATACCGGAAGTGTCAGCTGAACCAAAACCAAGGCAAACAAGCCTGAGAAAAAGGTAATTAGCAGAGACTCGCTCAAGAACTGATAAATAAGACTGGATTTATCTGCACCTGATACTTTTCTCACACCTACCTCCTTCGAGCGTTTTTGTGATTTGGCAGTGGATAGGTTCATGAAATTAATACAGGCAATGACCAGAATGAAAAATCCAATCATTGCAAAAAGCTTAACCGTCTTAATTCTTCCTTCCTGAATTATTCCATCCTTCCATGAACCATGGAGGTACATATCACTTTGAGGGAAAACAAATAGATCTGCATTTGAACCTTCAAAACGATCCCGAATGAAATCTTTTATCGAAGCCGAAAAGGCTTCTGAATCCGCATTTTCCTGCAAGGTTATCACAGTATTGGGACCATTATTCCCCCAGTGTTGTAACCAACTATTGTAGGGTTTATCAAAAAACAATTTATATGGCAGAATAAAATCAAATTTCTCCCAATTGACCATTCCCTCATCTGCAATGATACCTTTCACCAAGAAGAGCTCCGTTCCATCAGTAGAAATCATTTCAATTTCTTCATCCAAAACATCAGTTTTTCCGAATAATTTGATTGCTGATGATTCAGTCAGAACTATATGGGATTTGTCTGATAGCAGTTGTTCTCTATTTCCAGAAAGCAGAGGATATTGGAAAATTTTCAAATAATCCGCCCCGGCATAAATCCCGGAAAGTTTTACACGTTTATCACCTTGAACAAATAAATTCTCCTCATTCCAGGTATAGGTCGCAGCATATTGAACCTCTGCTAAATTTTCTTCCATGGCCTCAGCCAATACTCCAGGAGTAGAAGGAATAGTAAAAACCTGATCTCCGTAATTCTGATGCTCCATGACCCTGAATACCTGATCCGCACCCGGAAGTCCTCTATCAGTTTCAAGTTCAATTTTGATCCACAATCCTATCAGAATTGCCGCCCAAAGTCCCAAGGTCAAGCCAAACAAATTAATGAAGAAGGTAAGCTTATGTTTACCAAAGCCTCGAAATGCGATTTTTAAATAGTTCTTAAACATAGGTCATGTTATAAATGAGGCATCCAAAGCCTCACACTTAGATATTCACTTTTTGTGCCAGCAAAAAATGCCCAAATTTCTCAAAATGGGCATTTTTCTGATTTTTCTGGATTAGTAATCCGAACAATTTTGTCCGATTTCGCACGAGACTAATTTGATTTAATTGAAAGGCCGAAATAGTGTTAATTCGACTCATTCAAAAAGAAATAATTGAAATCAAATATGGAATTGCTCCCTAATATTCTCAGTCACTACTTTTCCATCAAACAAATTGATTACCCGATGAGCGTAATTGGCATCATGAGGTGAGTGAGTTACCATTACGATAGTGGTGCCTTCATTATTCAACTCTTCCAACAACCTCATGACTTCTTCACCGTTTTTTGAATCCAAATTACCGGTAGGCTCATCGGCAAGGATCACTGATGGCTTGGCTACAATAGCTCGGGCAATGGCTACACGCTGTTGCTGACCACCTGAAAGCTGCTGAGGAAAATGGTTGCGTCTATGCATGATATTCATCCTGGTCAAAACCTCCTCTACTCTTTGTTTTCGCTCATCTGATGGGATTTTCAGGTACAAAAGAGGTAACTCCACATTTTCAAATACAGTTAGCTCATCGATTAGATTAAAGCTTTGGAAAACAAATCCAATATTCCCCTTTCTTAGAGAAGAGCGCTGTCTTTCTGAATAGTTAGCCACTTCTTGACCTAGGAAATGATACTCACCCTCATCCGGGTTATCCAAAAGGCCAATGATATTCAATAAGGTTGATTTACCACAACCGGAAGGACCCATTATGGCTACGAATTCACCCTTTTTAATTTCGATTTGGATTCCATCCAATGCGGTGGTTTCCACTTCCTCGGTGGTATATAATTTCCGAAGGTTTACTGTTTTGATTACGTTTTCCATGATTTATAAAATTGTCCGGTGTCCGATGCCGGATGACCGATGAGGGCTACCGATTTATACGATAAGCCTAGTTAAGTTTTGATTTAAATGATTGTAACATATTCATTATGTGAAATGACTCTTTATAGAGTACCGTAAAATCATCCTGACTGATGTATTCTCTTCTTTTGGCTTTATGTAAACAAGTCACAACCTCTGCAAGAGATCTAATCGCATAATTTAAAAATCGAGTGAATTCTGGGTTAGACTGAGAAATTGACCCTTCTGCGATATTCAAAGCGATCGAATCGGCTGCCCTTCTGGATTGCGATATTAAATTATAAAGCTCATCCTTTGGAAATGACTTACTAAGTTCAAAAACAGCATCTCCAAAATCCATGGCCTTTTGCCATATCTGAAGTTTTTCAAACTTAAAATGAGGAATAAATTCATCCATCTTTTTTAAAATTTAAAATCATGAAACAATAATTTTCTAAAAGGAACATTAATAAATGTCTTTAATTATCAATATTTACCAACGAGTCACATCGGTCATCGGACATCTAGCATCTGACAACTATTTTAACTCCAACACCTCATTATTCCCGAAATTCTCGTACCCCGAAACAATCACTTTTTCACCTTCTACCAAGCCCTCCAAAACCTCATAGTACTCTGGGTTTTTGCGGCCTAGACGAATATTTCTTTTTTCGGCATTTCCTGAAGAATTCAAGACAAAGACCCAATTTCCACCAGTATCTTTAAAGAATCCACCGGTAGGAATCAATAGACTTTGCTCACTATCCCCTAGTTCTAATCGGATTCTCACACTTTGACCTCTACGAATTCCTTTGGGACTTTCACCGGTAAACACCATGTCTACTTCAAATCTTCCATTGGTGATCGTAGGGTATATTTTAGATATCTCTAGTTCATGCTCTTGTCCGCTCAAGGTAAATTTACCCTTCAGGCCTCTGCCAATTCTAGGTAGATAGAGCTCGTCGATGGGAACCCGAACTTTAAATTCATCCATGACATCTATCTGTCCATATCGCTGTCCAGGATTTATCGCTTGCCCTATTTCAATTTGCTCCATAGCCAGCTGCCCTGCAATTGGGGCGGTTATGATTAAGTTGTTCAAAATTTTACCAACTCCAGTTAATGAAGCCTGCATTCTTCTCTCAGAATTACGAAGCTGAGCCAATTGTATGGAGCGCGCTACTGAGTCATTCTTGTAAGACTCATAAGTCAGCTTCCTCCTTTTTAGATTGTATTCATATTGCTCTTTAACCTCTTCAAACTCTCGATCTGAAACCAGTTTTTTACTATGCAATTCTTTGAATCTTTTGAATTGTGGTTCCAAAAGACTGATTTGATAATCTATCTCTGCCAATTGCCCCTGCTGATTCAAATCATTTTGATCCAAAAGCAAGCGGGTTTGACGGAGATTATTGATTTGTTCATATAGCATAGTCTCCCGCTGCATCACATCCAGCTGAAGGTTGGAGTTGGTTAAGGCTAAAATAGTATCCCCTTTTTCCACTAAGGCTCCCGACTCTCTGATCACATCAGCGACCATACCTCCTTCAACCGCATCCAGGAAAAAAGTTTGTGCGGGCTCAATCTGACCAGAGACCAATATATAGTCAGTAAACTCACCCTTAGAGACAGTGGCTATACTAAGTCTATCCCGCTCCACATTCATGGTGGATCTATGGTCAGCAAAACCCAACTGGTAAATAATTACAGCAACGACCAACAGCCCACCTAGCAGATAAGCGATTTTCTTTGCTGTCCATGTTTTCTTTTCTAATTTTCTATCCATTGTGTGTGATTGCCTTTTCTGGCTGTACCCTTTTATGCCAAATGATGTGCCATGCAAAAAATGCCTCTCAGAGGATATATTTCCTGTTTTTGGAAAAAGAGGGCTTTCGAGACTCGAACAATTTCGTCCGCCAGCGAACAAAACTTTTCAAAAACGAAAGTTTGACTCCTATCAAGAACCTGATCGACCATGCTTTAAAATCGCTCGAATTTGATCGGAAACGGGCATTTATTAAAAATAATTGATGGTTTGAAAAATCGGCAGACTTTTGGAATATTAGAAGGGAGCTTGATACGATTCCAGCAAAAACCTTAAAAGCATGAATGAGCAAAGAATAGGTAAAATTCTCATAGTTGACGATAACGAAGATCTTTTAAAAGCAGCTAAAATCTTTTTGAAAAGACATTTTGCACAAGTAGATACCGAAACTAATCCTGACCTTCTTCCTATCCTGACACATAATGAAAATTATGATGTCATCATGTTGGATATGAATTTCACCAAAGATGTCAGCTCAGGACAAGAAGGCTTTTATTGGTTGGACCGTATTCTGGAACTGGATCCTTCCGCGGTGGTTGTTTTGATTACAGCATATGGCGATGTCAATCTTGCCGTCAGGGCAATCAAAGAAGGAGCTACAGATTTTGTATTGAAACCTTGGGAAAATGAAAGGTTACTGGCTACCCTAAACTCTGCTCTTCAACTTCGTCAAAAGAAAATGGAGGTCAACTTGCTTAAGGATCAAAAAGCGACTCTACAGCAGGATATTGACAATAAATTCAAAGACATCATCGGACAAAGTCCAGCGATGCAGAAGATTTTTGAGACCATTGAACGCGTAGCAAGTACGGATGCCAATGTTTTGATTTTAGGAGAAAATGGTACCGGTAAAGAATTAATTGCCCGTGCAATTCATAGAAATTCCAGAAGAAGCAGAGAGGCTTTTGTGGGAGTGGATCTAGGTTCGATTACCCAAACCCTATTTGAATCAGAATTATTTGGGCATAAAAAAGGCTCATTTACTGATGCCAAAGAGGACCGCGCAGGCCGATTTGAGCAAGCGCATAAAGGAACCTTATTTTTAGATGAAATTGGAAACCTACCCTTACCATTGCAAGCTAAATTATTGGCTGCATTGCAGAATAGGCAAGTGACGAGAGTTGGAGCCAATAGACCGGTAGATGTCAATATCCGATTGATTTCTGCAACCAACATGCCTATTCACTCCATGGTTTATGACAATACTTTCAGGCAGGATTTATTATACCGAATCAATACAATTGAAATCAATTTACCTCCTTTGAGAGAAAGAGTGGAAGACATCCCTCTTTTGGCTGATCATTTTATCAGCTATTATTCCAAAAAATACAATAAAGACATTCGAAAAGCTTCTGAGCCTTTGATTAAGCGAATGACTAAGTATCATTGGCCGGGTAACATTCGGGAACTGCAGCATAGTATAGAAAGAGCTGTGATTATGAGTAATCACAATGTGCTACAGCCTGAGGATTTATTTTTGCAAAAAACGGGACAGCCTGAGAAATCGGAGGAGAATGTCAGCTTGGAGCATTTGAACATAGAAGATGTTGAAAGAATTTTGATCAGAAAAGCTCTTCAAAAGCACAATGGACATATAACCCGAGCAGCTGAAGAGTTAGGACTCACAAGATCCTCCCTTTACAGAAGATTGGAAAAGTATGGTTTATAAGCGCTTTTCGATAGGGATAAGTGTTCGGGTCATTCTGATTACACTTTGCTTATTTACAGGAGTTTGGTTGTATTTCAGACAAAATCTACTGCTTGCACCTGCGGTCATTACATTGATTATTTTGGGGCTGATTGTAGAGCTAATCCATTACGTCAATTCTGTAAATCAAAAGCTAGCTCGATTTCTGGATTCCATTCGATATGGGGATTTTTCCAGCTCTTTTACCTCAGATAGCAAAATGGGAAACTCTTTTAAGGAGGTAAATTTTGCCTTCAACGAGGTGATGGAGGTTTTTAAGCAAACCCGTGCTGAGAAAGAAGAACAAATGCTCTTTCTTCAGGTAATCATCCAGCATATCAATACCGGAATCATCTCTTTCAATGCAGAAGGCAAAATCGGGGTAATCAATAATGCCGCAAAGCAATTGCTTCAAATTCCTCAGTTTAGAAATATCAGTGATTTGGGCAGGCTTTCACCCACATTATTAAAAGAGGTTTTAGAAATGAAGCCGGGACAAAGAACTTCCTATAAGGTAAGCCCTTCTTTGTTTTTGATTGTTCAGTCAACTTCCCTGAAAATGGGTGGACAAAGTTGGACATTACTTTCCTTGCAAAATATCAATGCGGAACTACAGTCTAATGAACTGGAAGCTTGGCAAAACCTGACCAAGGTTTTACGGCACGAAATCATGAACAGCATCACTCCAATTTCGAGTTTGGTTGAGTCCCTTAGGACTATTTTGGATGAAGACAGCTTCGTGCAACAAGAGGGAATGCTGATCAAAAAAGATGGTTTTCAAGATATTCAAGAGGGTTTGGATACCATTGCTAACCGAAGCAAAGGTTTGGTAAATTTCGTGAATGCCTACAGGGATTATACCAATATCCCTGAGCCTAAAAAGGAATGGATCAAAGCAAAAACGCTTATTGAAGATGTTTTAGGCCTGATCAAGGAGGAGTTAAAATCCAAAGAAGTTTTTGTCAAAACTGAATTTCGGCCCGAAGAATTGGAAATTCTCTGTGACCCAGATCAAATCAATATGATCCTAATCAATCTGATCAAAAATGCTTCAGAGTCCATGTTAAAGAAAGCAGACAGACAGGTAATTATTCGAGTTATTTCCCAGGGGGATTTGGGAACTTTAATTCAAGTAGAAGATAATGGTCCGGGAATAGTGCCAGAAGCTTTGGAGAGGATTTTTGTACCCTTTTATACTACCAAAAAAACCGGATCAGGCATAGGATTGGCTATTTCCCGACAAATTATGAATTTGCACAGAGGAAGTTTGACAGTAGAGTCGGAGCCGGATGTAAGAACAGTTTTTACTTTGAATTTTAGATAATCAATTCTTCTGCAGCACCAAGTCAAAAACAGCCTGATCGGAAGGTCGATTATAAATCATATCAATCCTTGTATTGGAATAACTCACCACTGTCCAATCCCTATTGATTTTTGAAAATGTTGAACCTGAATTAAAAAAGAAGGCAATATTGACCGTGTTTTGATTGGGGTCAGCAGGATCAATACTTAAAGTCCAAATTCCATTTTCTACACCACCGTTGATTCGGGTCTGAACTTCTGAACCAGAAATAAAGCTCATAGTTCCTCCGCTAAATTGACTGGTCTGATCAGTGCCATCTTCAGAATAATCGGCTATTCTCCAGGTTGCAGATCTAAGCAGTTGATCAATCTGAAATGCGGTTGAATCGTTTTTTTCAGAACATGAAAAAAACAAGATAAAAACTAAGACAAAGGGTATATATCTTTTAAGCATGGTCTCTCTCATTTAAAACTTAACGCTTTGGATGTGCTAAATGCTACATCTAGTAATAATGGAATAATCTTAACTAAGTCAAAAATCAGCTTTTTTCCAAAACAGAAACCAGCCTTTGTATATCCCTTTGGTCATTATAGAGATGAAGAGAAACCCTGAGGGATTGCCCTCTGACAGAGACAAAAACTTTTTCGTTTTCCAATTCGGATTTAAGAACCTGAGGATTTAGACCAAGTTTTAAAGGCAAGGCAAATAGGTGATTGGAACTTGATTGAGCATGAAAAAGGTCCAGTTCTAAACTTTCAAATAAGTACTTTTTTAAATCTGAAGTATAATGCTGAATTTCTTCTGTGCTCCATTGGAGAATTTGTTCCAATGATTTTTTTAGAATCGGCATCAAGATGAAATGACTGCTTTCTCCTACATCAAATTTGTGAGCTTTGGGTAAGAATTCCTGCCTATAATTCGTCAATTCAGAGAAATTCCTGGAATTTGTCCTATTCATCCAAGACTCTTCCAAGGGCTTACCACCTTCAAATTTTTCACCAAAATATGCTAAGCCCAAAGAATAAGGTCCTAATAACCATTTATAGGTCGCGCAAATCAAGGCATCGATTTTACATGCTTTCACGTCTATAGGTTTTGCTCCCACCGATTGAGTACCATCCACTATAAAACATGCCCCTACTTTTTGGCATTTTGCTCCGATAACCTCCAGGTCAAAAATGTAGCCGTTCATCCAGTGAACGCTGGAAATCAAAACCAAGGCAGTATGCTCATCGATAGCAGCTAGAATTTTATCATTCCAAGACAGCTCAGCATCTTCCCCAATCACTTCTAGGCTAGATTGATGTTCTTCCGCCCAGCGTTTAACAGCAAAATATCCACTGGGAAATTCATCCTTCACCGTAATGGCTTTTTGCCCCTTCTGGTCAGTCCAGTTTGACAAGGCACTTGCAAACCCATAGGAGGTACTTGGGATAATGGCAATTTCATCGGTTTCAGCTGAAATTAATTGCGCAAATAGCCCCCTCACCTCTTCGGTTTCAGTGAAAAAATCTGACGGCTGCAATTCCTGAGGGTTTCTCATTTTACCCAAATCCGTCAATGCAGCATTTTCAGAAGCCTTAAGTAAAGGCCCCCGATATGCATTGTTGAGATAAGAAATCTCAGGATCAATCGAAAATAAGTGTTTTTGACAGTCCAAGTCGAGCTGAGGTTTAACAGAATAAATTTAATAGATGGCTATCAACAATCACTCAATCCACAAAATTTATCCTTGTGAAAGCTAATTCATCATCAACATTGGAATACATCCAAATGGCTCCGTCTTTCACAAAGTATTTATTGGACAACTCTTTCAACTCTGGCACCAATTGTTCAGAAACTAAATTCAAGTCTTCATCAAAAACTGACAAAAAAACGTCTGCGCCTATTGCTACATACTCATCATATTCATCGATTTCCTCACCAAATTTTTGTTTGATGGAAAATCTATAAAAACGCTTCTTACTCTCATCCCAGACAAAATGCTTGTAAGACACATCCTCTCCAGCCTTCCTTGTAATTTCTTTTAGCTCACCAGTGGTCATTTCAACCTCCTTAGGAGGAATATAGGTTCTTTTAGCGCCCAATAGAGGAGTATCCCAGCCTTCGGTAGATAGACTGTCTGATTCCAAATCAAAAATATGTATCTCATTGAAAGCATTCATATTAAAGTAAATCTTCCCATTTTCAATAGTTGAGTAAATACTCGGACCATATCCTCCAGCTGGACTTCCATTATATAAAATATTTGTCCTAAACTCTTTACCCTTTTCAAAAACAGGAAGGTCTTTTGCAGTATATGTCCTGTTTTCTAAATCCATATCCAAGATAAAATAAGTGTAATTTTCCCATTTCAAACCAAACACAATCACCCGATTGGGATCATCATTGCTCTGAAATACTTGTAAAGCATATCTCTCAGAATCTCCCAAATACTCTGGGGCTATTTTTTCAAGCTCCAAATCTTCTGTCAGTTGGGCTTTTTGATCAAAAACTTTGTAAAACATATAATTTCTAAAAAGCAGTCTATCATCAGGGAGAATTGAAAAATAAACAGTTCTCTGTCCAACTCCATTCGGTCCTTCTTTTTCAAATTGGATTTTTTCGGATAGAACCAAGTTATTCAAATCGATTTTTTCGGCAACATGAGTCTCTGGATTTAAATTAATCAGATAACTCTTATCCGGAGAAAGTGAGGAAAAATTAAGATCATAATTGAGAGAAAGAAATTCCTCTCCGGCATCTACCATCACAGTGTCTATGGATAATTTAATCTCGTCTGAAAATCCCCCCTTATCAGCTTTTTTGCCGCAGGAAAACAAAAAAGGAATAATCGCAAATAGAAATAAGTGCCTCATATTGGAAATTTTAAGTGAAAAATGAATTTGGCAAAAGATAGAAAAAACAGGATTTTATTTCTACTAATAGTTTCTTATTAAATGTTAAATTCATAACAACTAGAAAATTTTAAACAGTTTTTCAGCCCTAAAGAAATTCGCTTTCCGGCCTTTTAGACAGTTATCAAGGTTTTAGAGGAGGATATTTGATAATTCATAAAAAACACTACAATTCTTTCATAACCAGAAAAATACCCTGTACAGGGTATAAAAATGCAGGAGATAAATTGTATATTTTTTTTCAAATAAAGACAGGAATGGAAAAAGCGAAAAGTACTGAATGGAAAAACGCTGCGACAGAGCTTGCGGGAATGATTTATGGGGTTTCACTGGACGGAGTTGTAACCAGAAACGAATATGAAACTTTGAAAAATTGGTGTGCAGACAATGAGTCTTTATGCGAACATGAACCATTTAATGGTTTATACTCTAAGATTAAACCCATTGTGGACTCAGGTTCCGTGAATAAGGAGGAGTTGGAAGAGATTGAGGATATTCTTAATAAATTTTTAGAGAAAATCGGATCCAAACAACGGGTTGAAGATTCCAACAAACTATTTATCAAAGGATTACTTAAGGGAATCCTTTCCTCGGGAGACATCAACGATCAGGAAGTCTACAAGCTAAAACAGTTTTTAGAAAACCAAGATGATGAAAACCTGAAGTCTAAATTCAATGGACTTAAAGAGCTTATCGATAAGATTTGGGAAGACGGCAAAGTAGATGATGCCGAGTTTAGGATTTTGAAAGATTATATGGGTTTGTTAATTCAAGTTGTTTAGATAATCCCCTTTTCGGGATGTTTAGGCGTCACTGTTCTTCCAAAAGCCATTAATTCTTCAATTTGAGTATCCATTTCACCATTTGGCTGTATCCATGGGCCTATACCTGCTTCCTTTTTCTTGTAATCCAAGTAGCCCACAACAATTGGAACATCAGCTCCCAGCGCGATATGGTAAAAACCGGTTTTCCACTTCTTTACTGCACTTCGAGTGCCTTCAGGAGTAACCATAATCACCAGTTCCTCTGATTCTTTGAGCATGGAAATCATAGCCTCGGTGTAAGTTTGTTTTCTTCCCCCGGGAATTCGCTTTCTATCAATGGCTATACCTCCCAAAGCTTTGATAAACCAACCCAATGGTCCAACCATTACTTCTTTTTTGATGGTAAATTTCACGGGAATATCCATCAGGAAAAAAGCTGCTCTGGCATATAATAAATCCCAATTTGAAGTGTGGGGTATAGCAATTAAAACGGCCTTTTTTACTCCTTCCGGCCAATTGGTATTCAATGACCAACCGGTAATCCAGAAAACAATCCGGGATAGAAACTTCATCATGCGCTGAGGGTAGATTTATTGGGTTTACTCAATTCTAAGATAGATGGATTCTCTTCAATATATTTCATGGTTTGGGTATAACCCGCCTGAAATAATTGGGAGGCTTTTTTGATATCAAAAACCCCAAATTTGCCTAATCCGGGAGCTTCTATGAAATAATCGCATTTAGCCTTTCGGCTATAAACATTGTAATTCATCGCCATGATAACTGATCGCTCGATCAGCTTTTTCATATTGGTAATGTTGCTTTCCTCAGGCAAGTGATTGCAATTTACGCCGATGACAAAATCACAGATGCCGTCCAAGGGCTCAACTGGCAAATTATTCAGCACTCCTCCATCGACCAGGTACTTATTTTCGATTTCAATGGGTTCAAACATCCCCGGGATACAGCTAGAAGCCATTACCGGACGAATCAATTCTCCTTCTGAAAAATAGACCGCTTTTCCTCTTTTGATATCCGTTGCAGCCACAGTTAAAGGAATTTTCAACTGTCCAAAATCATTATGAGCCATGTAGATTTTGAAAAGGCTTTCGATACTGCTCATTTTTAGGATCCCAGTCCACGAAATAGCAGGTCTTAAAAATTTGAAATAGTTAGTCTCTACAATGATTTTTAAAACTTCTTCCGGCTGATAACCTTGACAATACATAGCACCAGCGATTGCACCGGCGGAAGTTCCACTGATTTGCGTAGGATAAATCCCGGCTTCATTCAGCCCCTTTAAAACTCCAAGGTGTGAAATACCCCGAACTCCTCCGCCTGAGAGGGCCACTCCTATTTTCAATTCAGATTTCATCAAGTTTGAATGTTTGGTCTACCCGAACACCTTTTTCGGTCATTTTAACGGTGCAACATTCGTTGACAGGATCATGTTCAAAAAACAGAATGTATTCTTCTCTTGCCGCTTCTTCCAGAAATTTGGCTTTTTCATCCATGGTCAGCAAAGGTCTGGTATCATATCCCATCACATAAGGAATAGGAATATGGCCTACAGAAGGAAGTAAATCTGCAACGAAAACCAATGTTTTTCCTTTATACTGGATTTTTGGAAGCATTTGCTTATCCGTATGCCCATCAACTGTGATGAAGTTAAAACCAGGGAATAGAGTTTTGGAATTCAAGTCCACCATTTTCAGGTGACCCAACTCTTCCATTGGTTCAATATTTTCCTTTAAAAAAGAAGCTTTTTCTCTTGGATTTGGCTCTGTCGCCCATTTCCAATGATCTGGATTAGACCAATAGCTCGCTCTGGGAAAAGCCATTTCATACTGTCCATGACTTCCATACTTAACTCCACCTCCACAGTGATCAAAATGCAAGTGGGTCAGAAAATTATCAGTAATCTGGTGAAAGCCTACTCCTAATTTTCGAAGAGATTTTTCCAAAGAATCATCTCCATGCAGGTAATAATGAGAGAAAAACTTTGCGTCTTGCTTATCTCCTATTCCATTATCAATCAACACCACGCGATCTCCATCTACAGCCAAAAGGCAGCGCATGGCCCAGGTGCATAGATTATTTTCATCTGCTTGGTTGGTTCGTGACCAAAGAACTTTGGGTACTACCCCAAACATGGCCCCTCCATCCAATTTAAAAAAACCGGTATTGACTACGTGTAATTCCATTTATTGATTCAAAAGAAATCCCGGACTTGGATGAGTCCGGGATTGAAATTTTATTCTACTACCACACCCATCGAGCAGAACTTGTCGATGCGTTGGTCGATTCGTTTTTCTGGCTTGATCTTATCCAATTCTTTCAAGGCAGAAGTGATGGTTTCTTTGATAGTTTTAGACATCCACTTTAGGTCTTTGTGTGCTCCCCCAAGTGGCTCAGGAATGATATCGTCAATCAGACCATTTCCTTTCATGTCTTTTGCTGTCAGCTTCAATGCTTCAGCTGCCTGTTCTTTGTAATCCCAGGATCTCCATAAAATAGAAGAACAAGACTCAGGAGAAATAACAGAGTACCAAGTGTTTTCTAACATGTAAACTCTGTCACCTATTGCAATCCCTAAAGCTCCTCCAGAAGCACCTTCGCCTATAATGATACAAATCACAGGGACTTTCAGCATAAACATCTCTTTGAGATTTCTAGCAATAGCTTCACCTTGGCCTCTTTCTTCAGCTTCCAAACCTGGAAATGCTCCCGGAGTATCAATCAGAGTTACTATCGGCTTGCCGAATTTTTCAGCCATTTTCATCAGGCGAAGTGCCTTTCGGTAACCTTCAGGATTTGCCATCCCAAAGTTTCTCTCCTGACGCTGTTTGGTGTTGCGACCTTTTTGCTGACCAATAAACATGACAGTACGGCCATCAATGTCTCCAAGACCACCGACCATTGCTTTATCGTCTTTTACAGAACGGTCTCCATGCAATTCGATGAAATCGTTGGTGATTTCATAAATGTAATCCAATGCATAAGGTCTGTCTGCGTGGCGGGAAAGCTGAACCCGCTGCCATCTAGTCAAATTCTGAAATGTTTCTTTTTTCAAAGCGAGGATTTTTTCTTCCAGGGACTCAATATCTGAACTTAAATCGATATTTCTACCTTTGGCCAAATCCTTCATTTCCTGAAGTTTTTGCTCTAAATCAGCTATTGGTTTTTCGAATTCTAATACCATTTTGGTGATTTTTGAATGGAACAAAGATAAGGAATATCCTTCAGAGGCAAACCCTTTCGTGGAAATAGACTAAATTCAAAAATATTGAAAATTATTCTCCTGAATTAGAAAGAGATAGAATCAAAGTTAAAAAAATTTTATGGTAAGGTATTGCGGAAAAAGTCGAAATACCTACCTTTGCATCACTTCAAACGAGAAGCACACAAAACGGAGTGGTAGTTCAGCTGGTTAGAATGCCTGCCTGTCACGCAGGAGGTCGCGGGTTCGAGTCCCGTCCATTCCGCTTAAAGCCTTAGATTTTTCTAAGGCTTTTT
>NZ_FOVW01000015.1 GCF_900115305.1 Algoriphagus ornithinivorans
GAGCGGATGCCGAACCTGATGCTGTACATCGAGGGTCATACCGACCAGCGGGGCAGCGATGCCTACAACGAGAAGCTGTCGGCACGCAGATCAAAGGCGGTGATGGACTACCTGATCAAGCGTGGAGTAACCGGAGACCGGATGGAGCACCAGTGGTTTGGGGAGACGCGTCCGGTGCATGACTGCAACCAGGTGAGCTGTACTTCGGCGATGCACCAGCTGAACAGAAGGACAGAACTGAGAGTAGGCAAGTCGGCGTTTACCTACACGGGTAGACAGAAGAAAGTAAACACGATGTGATACAGGATAAGTTTATAGAGTATTAGTCAAAAAAAGAGGATCCAGTTTGGATCCTTTTTTTATTCTGCCGTTTTGCTGCTGTCTGCTATGAGTCGGTTCAATTCTTTCAATTCTTTCTCTGTGAGATCTCTCCATTTTCCAGTTGGTAAATCTAAGTGAACATTCATAATTCTTACCCGAATCAACTGTTTGACTTGATAGCCCAGATATTCGCACATTCTCCTAATCTGCCTATTTAAGCCTTGCGTCAATACAATTCTGAATTTAAATCGGCTGATTTGCTCCACTTTACATTTCTTAGTGACAGTTCCGAGAATTGGAATTCCATCAGACATTCGTTGGATAAAACGCTTATCGATCGGCTTGTCAACAGTTACTACATATTCTTTTTCATGATTATTACTCGCCCGGAGGATCTTGTTGACAATGTCTCCCTCACTAGTAAGAAAAATTAGCCCTTCGCTATCTTTATCTAATCTCCCAACCGGAAAAATACGCACCGGATGACCTATATAATCTATGATATTGTTTTTTTCTCCTTTAGTATCCGTGGTAGAAACAATGCCCACAGGCTTATTGAAAGCGATGTATGTATGCTCTTGAATAGGCTTACCCACAGGCTTTCCGTCTACAGCGACTTTGTCGGAAGGACCTACTTTGGTTCCTAGTTCAGGTATTTTTCCATTGAGCGTAATTCTCCCTTGCTCCAATAGTTTATCGGCTTCCCTTCTGGAGCAAAACCCGACTTCACTGAGGTATTTGTTAATCCGGATATATTGGTCTTTTTCCAAAATTTTCTGGTTGAAGCTGCAAGTTAAGTTTTCCTGAAAGATTGCTCAGCAAGTAGAAATGAAAAAGCTCCAGCTTTTAGACTGGAGCTTTAAAATTAATTATTCAAGCCTTTTATTGGAGGTGCTCCGTTTGCTTTTAATCGTTGAGCAAGTGAAGGGATTGTTTCACTGCTTATTTTATTTAATTCCTCTGCAATTGGTTGGTATTCCTTCTTGCCTGCCTCAAGAGAAGACTTTTGCATTCCTGTAGGACCATAGGTTCCATAAGCCCCACTATATGCTGCAGAAATCCGATCTGAAATAGTATGTGGCATGGCATCGAAAATCTCTCTTTGTGCCAAATTTCCATTGATTTTTGAATCAAGGCTCAGCAAAGCCCTTTCAGCTCTATATAGCTCTTCCATCAATTGTGGATCTGGCTTCGATGATCTTGATAGGGAAACCTGCATGGCTTTTACCAGATCTGTTGCTTCGTTTAACTGCAAATTGCCTGCAGTCACTTCATTGACAAAAGACTGAAGTTCGGATCTGAAAGATTTGATTTCTGCCAAGGACTTACTTGGTAAAGCTCCTTTTCTAAGGGGCTTCACCTCAAAACTTACAGGTTCTCCCATTTGAGAAAGTTGACCTTCTTTTTGCATCATCAAAACAGCCTTGTAGGTACCCGGCAATGCCATCATCCTTCCCCAACTTCTCTGGTTTATTGATTCAGGGTTGATCAGGTTCTGACTGGCCATACTCAAATCCCAGGCAGTTCTATGGAAGCCTGCAGAAGTATTTGCATTTACTCGCTGAACAATATTTCCTTCCTCATCTGATATAACAAGGTGGATTTCTGGACTTTTTTCTCTCATTTCTGCCTCCAGCGCCTCAAATCCCGGAAAAGGAATGGACTGATTTTTCATTTCAGCCTCTTTTTTCTGACGCTCAGCTTTGGCCGTTTTTACTCCTTCTTTAATAAAGTAGGTGAAAGTTACCCCAAATTCAGGGTTGGGAGCTGTCCAGTAATTATCACCCATATATTCTTGAGTGTCTTTTGGCTCATACCAATAGCCGTCTCTTGGTTCAAAAAGCTTCGCAGTCTGATTTAATGTTGATTCTGTTATTTCTCTCAAAGGACTGATATCATCCAAGATGAAGAAACCTCTTCCGAAGGACGCTCCTACTAAATCGTTTTCTCTTCTTTGGATAGTAATATCTCTAAATGAGATAGTTGGTACTCCTCCTTCCAATTCGATCCAGTTTTTACCTCCATCAGGAGTGAAATAGATTCCAAACTCAGTAGCTAAAAACAAAAGCTCTTTTTTAACATGATCCTGGACAATTCTCCAAGTCAATAAAGGAGATGGAAGGTTTCCGTTGATCAATTTCCATGTTTTTCCTGCGTCTGTACTTTTTGCCACATAAGGTTTAAAGTCCCCTTCCTTATGATTATCCAACACCACATAGGCTGTGTTCTCGTCAAATAGGTCCGCACGGATATCATTTACGAAGGCATTAGCAGGAACTCCTGGAATACTTCCAACCTCTACTGCAGTCCAGGTTTCACCACCATTTACTGTGGATTGGATCAACCCATCATCTGTTCCAGCATATAAGATATTTGCATTTATAGGAGATTCTCCCAAGGAAGTGATTGAACTGAAATTAGACATGGCATAGACGTCCCAAGCATTATCCCAACTTTGGTTTTTACCCATAATAGGTTGTTCCAACCTTTCTTTTTTCTTGGTCAAATCACCTGAAATAGGAGTCCAGGAATCCCCACGATTTGTGGATTTCCAAACTCTATGAGAAGCAAAATATAAGGTACTAGGTACATGCTGGCTAGGCAGAATAGGAGAATCCCAATTAAATCTTTCCTCGCCTTCACCCGCTGCTGGTTGTGGTTGGATAAACACGGATTCTCCTGTTAATCTATCCAATCTGTTCAAATATCCCTGTTGAGACTCCGCATATCCTATTTCTGGATTTCCGGGTTCTACAGCAGATTGATGCCCATCACCTCCTAAAACTCTTGACCAATGTGCATTGGAGATTCCGTCTTCATCATCAGTACGGGAAGGGCCTCCATGAGAACCATTATCTTGAGTTCCTCCAAATACATTATAGAATGGTTCAGCGTCATCTACTGCTACTTTGTAATATTGAGTAATAGGAAGGTTGTCAAAATACCTCCAGGTTTTAGTTCCGTCTAAAGTTTGATAAATACCTCCATCAGTTCCCAATAGTAAAAAGTCCGGCTCTCCTTCAATAAAATTTAATGAATGGCTGTCGGAGTGAGTTGCTGATGTATTTAAAAGAGAAAATGTTTTTCCGTGATCATATGAAACCTGCATTCTCACATCGATCAGGTAAATTGTTCCAAAATCATGAGGAGATGCGTATAGCTCCTGATAATAGTGAGGTCCTGTAGCTCCTGAAACTGCATCGGACATTTTTTCCCAAGAAGCGCCTTGATCTTTGGTCAAGTAAACTCCTCCAGATCTGCGTATTTGTTCAATTGCAGCATACACGTAATCTGGGTTTTGAGGACTGATGGCCAAGCCAATCTTTCCAGTTACTCCACTCGGAAGTCCATTTTGCAATTCAGTCCAAGTCTTACCTCCATCAATGGATTTATGGATTCCTCCCTTTTCTCCACCACCCATGTAAGCTGCAACAGTTCGGTGTCTTTGCCAAGTAGCTGCATAGATTACTTCAGGGTTTCTTGGATCAATTACGATATCGGCAACCCCAGTCCATTCATCATCACCCAAAGTTTTAGACCAGGTTTTGCCTCCATCCTCTGAGCGGTAAAAGCCTCTTTCTCCACCTTTATTCCAAAGTGGGCCTTGAGAAGCCACATAAATGACATTTGAATTTGAAGGATGAACAATGATTTTACCAATGTGCTGGGAATCTTTGAGACCCATATTTGTCCAGGTCCTCCCTCCATCCTCACTGAGATAGACTCCATCACCAAAGGAAATATGACGACCTCCATTATTTTCACCAGTTCCGATCCAAATTCTATTGGGATTGTTGGGATCAATTGTCACACAACCAATTGCAAAAACTGGCTGCTCATCAAAAATCGGTGTCCAGGTAGTACCTGAATTGACAGTTTTCCATACTCCACCCGAGGCCGTAGCCACGTACCAGATATTTCTGTTGGAAGGGTGGATTGCTATATCAGCAATTCTACCGGAGGTAAATGCCGGGCCGATATTCCTGAATTTGAAAGCTGAAAAATCCTGTTTTAGCAAAGGGGAGCTTTCAGTAAGAGTTGATCTTTTTTGGGCTTGGACTGAAAAACTAAATGTCAGTAAGATCATCCAAAAGCCGATAACTTTTAGTCTCATCATAAATAGATTTGGTGGTTGAATAGGAAAGATAAAAAAAAGAAGCTGAAAGTCAGGAGGACTATCAGCTTCTTATGATTATTCGATATTACTTCGATTAATTATTAATCGCTTGAACCAACAGGGATCAAATCCTGAGTCTGGGCTACAAGTTTGGGATTTTCACCTGTCACCGGAATATTGGCTAGTAATCTCAGGGCTTCTGATTTTTTGCTTTCAAAAGCTAATTTATTCTGAGAAAGAATCGGCTCAGAAGGTGGGATCTTTTCTCTTAGCCAGTCTTCTTGTTTTCCATTTTTCCAAAATCTAAAACACAAGTGTGGTCCGGTTGCAAGTCCGGTACTGCCAACATAACCGATTACTTGACCCTGTTTAATTCTTGCGCCAGCACGAATACCTTTTCCAATTTTGGACATGTGTAAGTATTGAGTGGTGTAGGTTCCATTATGTTTGATTTTCACATAATTTCCATTCGCTGATGTGTAGCGAGCTTCTACGACTGTTCCATCACCTACAGAGCGTATTTCTGTTCCGGTTGGCGCTGCGTAGTCTGTTCCTAGGTGCGCTTTGTATCTTTTCTGAACTGGATGAAATCTTCTCAGATTATATCTGGAACTAATGCGGGTATATTTAAGTGGATCTCTAAGGAATGCTTTTTTCAAGCTATTTCCATCTTGATCAAAAAAGTTTACTTCCCCGTTTTGCTCGAAAGGGATAGCATGATAAGGCTCTCCTTTGTGTTCAAAATAAGCGAGTTTGATATCAGTAATTCCAACTACTTGTCCATCGATTAATTTCTCTTCGAATTGAACTTTGTACTTATCGCCTTTTTGCAAGCTTTGGAAATCAACAGACCAACCATACAAATCTGCAAACATATCAATCAAATCCGGCCCAATTCCCTGATTGGTCATGTCTACGTAAAGGGAAGTATTAATCGTTCCTCCAGCTTCTCGGGTTCTATATTCTGCTGGCTTTTCTGCCTTGTAAATGTCAACGCTATCTAAGTCAAATACTACATATTCGGAAGGACTTGGCTCATAAATAAAAAATCTTGCTTTGGAACTGTCTGTAGGGGTTAAAACAGTGAATTTGCGGTTGGTAGCTATTCCCCTTACATCAAATACCTCTTTAGACTTTTTGGCGATTTCGTCTATAATTTGATAGGGTACATTAAATGGACTGAGGATGGTGGCTAAAGTTTGGTTTTTTGCGACTGTACCTTCTATGATATTCAGACCTGTAACATTGATTCCATAGAGGTATTGCTCGTTTAGATTTTCAATCGCAGTACTGTCACTTAGATTTTGCTCTTCAGAACTGAAAGTATTCAATTTCATTTCTGAAAATTGGAACCAAGCCGCAACCCCAATCGAACCAATTAAGGCGGCTATACCAATCCATTTTTTATTCATAATAAACTCTTATGTTTTGAGGGTGAACCGAAACAATCCTCAAGCAAGCCAAAAAGTCCCTTTTTTGCAAGCTTTTGGTGATCAACGGAGGTCATTTAACAACAATTATTGTTCCTGAATCCTGCTGGAAATGTATTTAACTCAAAATTTCGTGATTTTTTCCATAATCTAACTAACTATCAAGCTGCTAATTTTTGAACCATAGGATTTAAAAAGTTTTCTAAACAAGGAAAGAAGACTTTGAATTAGGTATATCTCTGCATCAACCTCTTCTCTTTTTTTATTTCCTACATTCCTTTTCAAGAATCATGGCTTACTCCTTTGCATTTATTTATCTTTGAGCCTTCAAAAAATAAAAACCTTATGCTTAGAACGCATTCTTGTGGTGAATTACGCCTGGAACACGTCCAAACGAAAGTCAAGTTAGCCGGCTGGGTACAGCGGGTAAGAAATAAAGGAGGTCTGATTTGGGTTGATTTGAGAGATCGCTATGGTGTGACTCAATTGATTTTCGAAGAAGGCTCCACAGATAAAGCCCTTTTGGAAAAAGCAGCCCAATTGGGAAGAGAATTTGTCATTCAGGCTGAAGGAACAGTTATTGAAAGAACTTCCAAGAACGATAAAATACCTACTGGATCTATAGAAATCAAAGTTGATTCTCTCAACGTTCTCAATCCCGCTAAGGTACCTCCTTTTATAATAGAGGATGAAACCGATGGGGGAGATGATCTGAGAATGAAATATAGATACTTGGATTTGCGAAGAGGAGTAGTGAGAGAAAAGCTGCAATTGCGTCATCGTATGATGCAGGAAACCAGAAAGTACATGGATGCGGCCAACTTCATTGAAGTTGAAACTCCTGTTTTGATTAAGTCTACTCCTGAAGGGGCGAGGGATTTTGTGGTTCCGAGCAGAGTAAATCCAGGAGAATTCTATGCTTTACCCCAGTCTCCTCAGACTTTCAAGCAGCTTTTGATGGTTTCTGGATTTGATAGATATTTTCAAATCGTAAAATGCTTTAGAGACGAAGATTTGAGAGCCGACAGACAACCTGAGTTTACTCAGATTGACTGCGAAATGTCATTTGTAGAGCAAGAGGATATTTTAAGCACTTTCGAAGGTCTTACCCGTCATTTGTTCAGAGAAGTAAAAGGAATAGAGCTGGAGGAAGTACAGAGAATGACTTTTGCTGATGCAATGAAGTTTTACGGCAATGATAAGCCTGATTTGAGGTTTGATATGAAATTTGTCGAGCTCAATGAATTGGCTCAAGGAAAAGGTTTTGGAATTTTTGATGCTGCAGAGTTGGTAGTTGGAATTTGTGCCAAAGGTGCTGCGGAGTATACAAGGAAGCAGTTGGATGCTTTGACTGATTGGGTGAAAAGACCTCAAATCGGAGCAAAAGGACTTGTTTATGTTAAATACAATGCGGACGGTTCTTTAAAATCCACAGTAGATAAATTCTATTCCTCTGAAGATTTACAATCTTGGGCTGATGCTTTTGGAGCAGAGCCTGGTGATTTGATGTTGGTTTTGAGCGGAGATGCAAAAACTGTGAGAAAACAGCTTTCTGAGCTTCGCCTTAAAATGGGAGAAGAACTGGGCTTGAGAGATAGAACTGTTTTCAAACCACTATGGGTGGTAGATTTCCCACTGTTTGAATGGGATGAAGAAACACAGAGATATCATGCCATGCATCACCCTTTCACTTCACCGAAGAAAGAGGATATCGCACTTTTGGAAAGTGACCCGGGGGCGGTAAGAGCCAATGCTTATGATTTGGTAATCAATGGAGTTGAAATTGGCGGTGGATCAATCAGAATTCATGATAGACCGACGCAGCAATTGATGTTCAAGCATTTAGGATTTTCAGAAGAGGAAGCTCAAAAGCAATTTGGGTTCCTGATGGAAGCCTTCGAATATGGGGCACCTCCTCACGGTGGAATCGCCTTTGGCTTTGACAGACTCTGTGCCATTTTCGGCGGATCTGACTCAATTCGAGATTACATCGCGTTTCCTAAAAATAACTCCGGAAGAGATGTGATGATAGATTCACCAAGCACCATCGCTCAGGATCAACTGGAGGAGCTTTCGATTCGAGTTCAACTCAAAAAATAAGAAAAGAGGCCTAGCGCCTCTTTTTTATTGAGGTTTGATCAAATGAGACCGAATGCCCATTACAATCAAAAGTTGAGCAGTAGCATAAGTTCCCATGATAATTACTCCGGCTTCTGGGAATTCCGTGTAGAACATATCAATCGCCAAAACTCCATCTGAAATTAGGAATAAGCAGGCCCCTATAAATACCTGCCAAAAGGATTCATTATTACACTTTCCATATCTATCCCGAGCCAAAGTGACCATGGAAACAATGGTAATAATGTAGGCTATAACCGGAATTTTAAGATTTCCCAGATTGGAATTGATCAAAAAATAGATCAGTGCCGCTACTATGTAAATCGGGAGGTTGATGAAAAAGACCTTCACAAAATTCACTTTTCCAATTTTTCCCGGGTTTCTCTGTGCTATTTTAAATGCGATAATGTAGCAGATATGTGCCATTAAAAAAGCACCAAGCCCATAAATGAATAAATGAGGCCAAAGTAATAGTATATCCCCTATCAAAGAAAAGATCAATGCGGCCATAGTGGCTTTAGACAAAAGAGTCCAGGCTATGGGTTTTGATATTTGAAAAAAGTATCCGATCAAACTGATAAGGATCAGAGGCTTAGAGAAAAAAAGATAAGAGCTCAATCCCTCCAATAAAAAAGATAGGTGTGCGATAGAGGCAAGTAAAAACAAATAAAGCCAAAGGATATTCTTGTTTTTCAAAGCGTAGATTATTTGGGTTTTGGACTGTAATATAAGTTGATTTTACATGAATGACTCTTACTACCAAATCTGATTTTGAAATATTAAATTTTTCAAATTTTTAATCAAATATTCATATTAAGAATATTCATGATAAAACTGCTCGATTAGCAGAATAAATCTACTTGAAAAGAGATGATATTGATCAAAAAAGAAAATTAAATTAGGATTGAGTGTTAAGTTATTGTTAAAAATTGTGAAATTAGCGCCCGTAAATTTAACGTAGAGTACCCCAAAAACCTTTCGATGGAAATTACCTTTGCATCGGATTTTAATTCAAAACCAACTTTACAAACAAACAAAAAATTATGAGGCAAAATTTACTCAGAAACTTGTTGGCAATGTTCCTGGTAGTGCTGAGCACTAATTGGGCAATGTCGCAGGGTGTGACTACTGCTAACATTCAGGGTTTGGTGACCGACTCATCTGGAGACGCCCTTCCTGGAGCAAACGTAGTAGCAACCCATGAGCCATCTGGAACCCGTTATGGGGCAGTGAGTAATTTAGAAGGTCGTTTTGTTCTTCCTAACATGCGTGTAGGTGGACCTTACACTGTTAGAATTACTTTTGTAGGATTTGAAGAAAGAGCATTTGAAGGTATTGTTTTAGGTCTAGGTCAAACCTACACACTAAATGCAGTTTTGTCAGATGGTCTTGAATTAGAAGCAATTGAAGTAATTGCAAGCAAAGACGCGATCATGAATGCAGACAAGACTGGTGCTGCATTAAACCTTACAAATGAGCGAATCAATGCTTTACCAACTGTAAATCGTAATATCAACGATTTCACAAGATTGACTCCTCAGTCTAACGGTACTTCTTTCGCAGGTACTTCAAGCAGATTCAACAACTATACGATTGATGGTAACATCTACAACAACAACTTTGGTCTAGGATCAGGTCAGTTTGCAGGTTCAAACCCAATCTCTTTGGATGCAATCGAAGAAGTTCAGGTTAACTTGGCTCCATTTGACGTACGTCAAGCAGGTTTTACCGGAGCTGCTGTTAACGCGATTACTAAGTCAGGTACTAACGAATTCACTGGTTCTGCATACTATTTCTTGAGAAATGATCAGATGCTAGGCGATAAAGTAGGCGATACAAGACTAAATAAAGGTGACTCCAAAAATGAAATCGCTGGTTTCAGAGTTGGTGGTCCAATTATCAAAAACAAATTGTTCTTCTTCGTTTCTTATGAAAAAGAAACTGAAGCAGTACCAAGCTTCACTAAGGTAGCTGCAAGACCAGGATTAACGCCTGATGGTTTGATTGTATCAAGAGTTCCTGCTTCTGAGCTTGATTTCGTAAGAGAGCAAATGAGAAGCCTTTACGGATATGAGACCGGACCTTACGAGAACTATCCTTTTGCTTCCGAGCAAGAAAGATTCAATGCTAGATTAGACTGGAACATCAACCAGAATCACAAGCTATCTATTAGATACAACGATTACTCTGCATTCACTGACGTTCCAACCAATGGTAACTCAATCAGATATATTTCTACACGTTATAGAAATACTTCCAGAACTGGTATTGAGGCGATGAACTTCAGAAATGCAAACTATACCAATGATAGAAGTGTAAAATCTTGGGTAGCTGAATTGAACTCCAGAATTGGATCAAACATGTCTAACCAAATCAACGTTGGTTTTACTTCCATCACCGATCCTAAAAGAGGTGTACCAGGAGGCCAGGCTTTCCCATTCATCGAGGTTCTTGAGCCAGATGCATCAGGCAACTTGCTTTACTACTTCTCTCTTGGAAACGAATTGTTTACAGTAGGTAACCTATTGGAGAATAACATCTTTAACTTCACAGATAATTTCTCTATCTACAAAGGAAAGCATACTTACACCTTCGGTGTGAACTTTGAATACATGACTTTCCAGAATGCATTTAACCCTGTATTCAACGGATTCTACAGATTCAACTCTTACAATGACTTCGTGAGCACTGTTATCAACAGAACTCCAGGTACATACCCAGAAGCATTTGCTAAAGGATACGCATTAGATGGATCTACAACTCCTCCAGTTGACGAGACTAGATTTGGACAAATTGGTTTCTACGTTCAGGACGAATATCAAATCACTCCAAAGATGAAAGTTACAGGTGGTTTGAGAGTGGATTTTCCTTTCTATCCAATCGATATTCCAAACAACCAATTGTTGGATAACTTGAATAAAACTTTTGAAACTCCTGACGGAAGAATCACTCCGGATGTTAGTTTGTTCCCTAAAGTAAACCCACTATGGTCTCCAAGAGTTGGATTCAACTGGGATGCTAAAGGAAACAGAACTACCCAGGTAAGAGGTGGTACAGGTATCTTCTCCGGTAGAATTCCATTCGTATGGTTGTCTAACCAAGTTAACGGATCGGGTGTAGTAAGAGGTGGTCTTGGATATGAAGGTGATGATGTTGAGGATGAATTCGGTCCTAACTACGTTTTCAACCCAGACGTAACTTTCGGTAATCCTGAAAATCCAGGACAGTCTCTTTCTAACGAATTGAACTTGACTGACAGAGATTTCAAACTTCCACAAGTTTGGAGAACAAACCTTGCGGTTGACCAAGTGCTTCCATTCGGAATCATCGGTACATTGGAATTCATCTACTCAAGAGATGTGTCCACTCCTATCGCATACAATCCTGTATTGAGAACTCCTGACGGAACTTTATCAGGTCCTGATACTAGACCTTTCTGGAATGGAACTAACTATTCTAATGATCCTGATTTCAGAAATGTATTCTATTTGACAAACGCAAGAAAGAAGGCTGATTATTATTCCTTCACTGCTCAATTGCAGAAGCAATTTGATAATGGTTTCTACACCATGATCGCATACACTAGATCAAGATCTAGAGATTTGGATGCTGCAGGAGGATCTCAGGCAATTTCATTGTGGCCGGCAACTGTACAGGTTGATAGAAACAATCCTGATTTGAGTTTTGCTGGATTTGATATTCCTAATAGATTGATTGGATCTATTGCTTACCAGACAGATAACACTACTATCTCTATTTTCTACGAAGGTGCTGATGCAGGTAGATTCTCTTATACTTACTCTGGTAACTTTGGAGATGCTTCAAACAGGTTGATGTATATTCCAAACAGTGCAAGTGAATTAGTATTTCAGCAATTCACCTTGAATGGTAGAGTTGTAACTCCAGCTGAGCAGGCTGCCCTATTGGATGCTTACATCGATCAGGATAAATATCTAAGTGCTAACAGAGGTAAAATTGCTGAAAGAAATGGAGCATTGAGACCTTGGGTTAACAGATTTGATTTAAGAATTACTGAAGATTTGGTTCTTTCTAAAGACTCTAAAAATAAGCTTCAGCTTTCTATCGATATTTTGAACGTAGGTAACCTATTCAACTCTGAGTGGGGTATTCAGAAATTTGCTTTCCAAGACAACTTATTGAACTACCGAGGTGTGAATGCACAAGGTCAGCCTCAATATAGATTGAATACAGTACCTGGTACAAGCGAATTCCCAACTGAAACCTTCAGAACTTCTACTTCTCTAGGAGATACTTGGAGAATGCAGGTTGGTGTAAGATATATCTTTAACTAATCGTTTAACCAACATTTAAAAAGCACCTCAATTTGAGGTGCTTTTTTTATTTATGCCAGATATGCCTGCCTCTCATTCAATTATGTCTATTGGGTGTTATGAGTTTTATTTTCAAATATTATTTGGACTTTAAGTTTTTCGCAAAGGTTTTATTAAATGGCCCATTTTGAAAAGTATCCCCTATTTTTTCCATTGATTGAAGGCATTTGCCTTCAGTGTTTTTTATAGTCAAATCCAAAAAAAGACTGCGTAAGTTTACAAGTTCAGAACCAATACCCTGACCCTATAGTTTAGCTAGCATGTTGTATTATAAAATGTTTCATCACGCTGCAAGTAAAGAATGGGTGGTATTTATCCATGGAGCCGGAGGCTCTTCTGCGGTATGGTTTAAGCAGCTGAAAGACTTTCAAAAGCATTTCAATTTGCTTTTGATTGATTTGAGAGGTCATGGTAAATCGACGGATTTGCCGAAGGCGATTTATAATCAGGAATATACTTTCGAAGCGGTTACCAAAGATATTATAGAGGTGCTGGATCATGTTAAATTACCCCCAGCTCACTTTATGGGAGTTTCTCTGGGTACAATTCTGGCAAGGCAACTTGCAGAGTTGGAGCCTGAAAGGGTAAAGTCTTTGGTTATGGCAGGTGCAGTCACCAGACTAAATGTCAAGTCAAGGCTTTTGGTCTTTTTAGGAAATACCTTCAAAAAAGTAATTCCTTACATGTGGCTATATCGCCTTTTCGCATATATCATACTTCCAAGGAAGCAGCATTCTGAATCCAGAAACCTCTTTATTCAGGAAGCTCAAAAGCTTTGTCAAAAGGAGTTTATCAGGTGGTTTAAATTGACTAAAGATATTAATCCCCTGTTGAAGTATTTCAAAGAAGTAGATCTGGGAATCCCAACTCTTTATGTGATGGGAGATCAAGATTTGATGTTCCTCGAACCAGTGAAAAAAATAGTCAGACAACATAAAAATTCAATTTTGGAAACTTTGAATGAATGTGGGCATGTGGTGAATGTAGAGCGTCCGGATGAATTCAACCGTCTTTCATTAGAGTTTATCAAAAACAAATCATAAACAGATGAAAAAGCAGACCAAGGTCATTCTTATTTTAGCCATCATAATACTGGTGGTTGTCGCTTTTCTATATCCAAGATTGGACACTAGAAACACCAATGAGAATGCTGTGACTTCCACTGGTTCAGGACGAGGCCCTGCTCAGGAGCTTCCTGTCAATGTAGTCAAATTGAAAAAAGAAAGTCTCAGAAATCAATTGCAAGTCACTGGGACGATTTTGCCAAATGAATCCGTAGATATTAGACCTGAAGTTTCCGGCCTAGTCAGTAAAATTTCATTCAAAGAAGGTCAATATGTGACCAAGGGAACTCCTTTGGTCTATCTGGATGATGATGAATTACAGGCACAATATCAAAGACTACAGTATACTCAGAAGCTTTTTGAAACTCAGGAAAACCGACAAAAGCAATTATTGGCAAGAGAAGCGATCAGTCAGGAAGAATACGACATTGCCCTCAATCAATATAATACCACGCTTTCTGATTTGAAATTGGTAGAAGCTCAACTGGCTAAACGAATTATTCGGGCTCCATTCAGCGGAAGAATAGGATTGAGAATGATTTCTGAAGGAAGTGTAATCAGCCCATCTGACATGATTGCGAGTATTGTGAATATTGACCCAATCAAAATTGAGTTCTCTATTCCTGAGAGATATTCCAACCAAGTGAAAATGGGAGCTCCAATTTATTTTTCCAATGAATCTTCTAAAGAAGAAGTGCAAGGCGAGGTTTATGCCTATGAACCACAAATCGATGCAGCTACCCGAACCCTAAAGTTAAGAGCATTGAGTTCTAATAAAGAAGGGAAGTTCCTTCCGGGAATGTACGTGAGAATTCGATTTGTATTAGAAGTAACCGAAAATGCATTGATGGTACCAGCAGAATCTATTATTCCTGAATTGCAGGGATATAAAGTATATGTGGTAGGCCCTGATAATAAAGCTCAGGAGAAAACAGTAGAAATCGGAACCAGAACAGAGACTCAAGTTCAGATCCTGAGCGGACTGGAAGAAGGGGACTTGGTTTTGGCTACAGGAGTCTTACAGGCACGCCCAGGCATGCCATTGAAATACACTCAAATCAATTAAGATGGCGAGTTTATCGAATTTAAGTATCAATAGGCCAGTTTTGGCCATCGTAATGTCCTTGATCATTTTATTGTTCGGGGCCATTGGGATATCCCTTTTGGGTATTCGTGAGTTCCCCAGCGTAGACCCTCCAATTATTAATGTCAGAACCAATTATGTTGGAGCAAATGCTGATGTAATCGAGGCTCAAATCACCGAGCCCTTAGAAGAAGCTATTAACGGGATTCAGGGGATCAAATCTCTGACCTCTACGTCCAATGATGGGGCGAGTAGTATTACCGTGGAATTTGACGTCGGAGCAGATTTGGAAGCGGCAGCAAATGACGTGAGAGATAAGGTATCCGGAGCACAAAGAAACTTACCTCCTGATGCTGAACCACCGGTTGTCTCCAAGGCGGATGCTGACTCTCAGCCCATCGTTTTCCTCAACGTAAAAAGTGATGAAAGAAGTCTTCTTGACCTTTCAGACATCGCTCAAAATATTTTCAAAGAAAGACTTCAAACCATCCCGGGAGTCAGTAGAGTACAGATTTGGGGAGAAAAGGAATATGCGATTCGTTTGAGAATGGATCCATTGAAAATGGCTTCCTATGGAGTCACCCCTTTGGATGTCCTTTCAAAAGTTCAATCTGAAAACGTAGAACTTCCATCAGGAAGAATAGAAGGCGAGACTATTGAGCTTTCGGTAAGAACGAAGAGCCGTCTGTCTTCCCCGCAGGAATTTAACCAACTTATCATCAAGGAAAGTGAGAATAATATTGTTCGCTTTCAAGATGTGGGAAAAGCGGAATTAGCCGCTTTGAATGAGAGAACTGTCCTAAAAAGAGACGGTGTCCCAATGGTAGGGGTAGTTTTGGTTCCTCTACCGGGTTCAAACAATATTGAGATTGTTGATGAATTTTACAGACGCTTAGAGTTTATCAAAAAGGATTTACCGGCTGATGTAGGCTTGGAAATTGGATTTGACTCTACGACCTATATTAGAAACTCAATTGCTGAGGTTCAGGAAACAATTATTACAGCCTTTATTCTGGTTGTAGCTATCATTTTCCTCTTTTTGAGGGACTGGAGAACTACATTTATCCCTGTTTTAACCATACCGATTTCCCTGATAGGAGTATTTTTTGTCATGTACTTGATGGATTTTTCTATCAACGTATTGACACTATTAGGTATCGTTCTATCCATTGGATTGGTGGTTGATGACGCGATTGTGGTATTGGAGAATATCTATGCACGGATAGAAAAAGGGGAGAAACCACTGCAAGCCGCTCAAAAAGGTGCTGAGGAAATCTTTTTCGCAGTAATCGCAACCACAGTGGCATTGGCGGCAGTTTTCCTGCCTGTAATATTCCTGACAGGGACAACAGGCCGACTTTTCCGAGAATTTGGAATCGTAGTGGCAGGCTCTGTGATTATTTCCTCTTTTGTCGCATTGACCATGACCCCAATGCTCAGCTCTAAATTGTTGAAAAGAAGAGAGAAGCATAATTGGTTTTACAATTTTACCGAGCCTGGATTTGTTTGGCTAAACAATCAATATGACCGAGCATTAAGCTGGTTTATGAACTTCAGATGGGTTGCTTTCCTGCTTATCATATTCATGGGTGGAGGGATCTATTGGTTATTCAATGAAATTCCTTCCGAATTGGCTCCTACCGAGGATAGAGGGGAGCTTAGAATCAACATGGCAGGTCCAGAGGGTGCTACCTTCGATTACATGGACCGTGTGATTGATCAAATGGTAGGAGATTTCTTGGAGTCTTTCCCTGAGGAAGAGGTTTCTGGATTGATCTCAGTTACATCACCGGGCTTTGGTACAGCTAGTACTAACTCAGGATTCGTTCGATTTATTTTAACTGACGCTGAGAATAGATCCCGAAGTCAGAACGATATTTTCAATGAGGTGAATGCAAAGCTCAGAACCTATACTTCTGTAAGAGCATTTGCCGCACAGCCTCAATCAATAGGTGATCGTCGTGGAGGCTTGCCAGTTCAGTATGTGCTCCAAGCACCAACTTTGGAAAAGCTGAAAGAGAAGATTCCAACATTTATGGAGGAGGTGAATAAAAGTGATAAGTTCATTTTCGCAGATATCAACTTGAAATTCACAAAACCTGAGCTTGAAATAGAAATTGATAGGGAAAAGGCAAGAAATATCGGGGTGTCTGTACAGGAGATAGCACGAACCCTTCAGCTTTCCTACTCTGGGCAGCGATTTGCTTATTTCATTATGAACGGCAAACAGTACCAAGTGGTAGGTGAAATGCAAATTGAGGACAGAAATGAGCCAATTAATCTTAGGATGCTTTATGTAAGGGCAGAGAATGGTCAATTGGTACAATTGGATAACCTGGTAACTGTTGTCGAAAAAAGTACTCCACCGCAACTATATAGATTCAATAGATTTGTTTCTGCAACAGTATCAGCTAACCTAGCCGAGGGTTTTACCATTGGTGATGGTTTGGATGAAATGGATAGAATCGCTGCTGAGGTATTGGATGACTCCTTTGCCACTGACGTATCAGGACCTTCCAAGGAGTTTAGAGAAAGCTCCAATAGCTTGATCTTTGCTTTTCTTTTTGCCTTGGTTTTGATCTATTTGGTCCTTTCAGCCCAATTTGAGAGCTTCTTAGATCCGCTGACTATCATGTTTACCGTGCCTTTGGCAATCTTTGGAGCATTACTTACCCTTTGGGCTTTTGATTTTACACTCAATATTTTCAGTCAGATTGGGATCATCATGCTCATTGGCTTGGTTACCAAAAACGGAATTTTGATTGTAGAATTTGCCAACCAGCGAAAAGCCAGTGGAATGGATGTGAAGGAAGCAATTTATGGAGCAGCCGTGGCCCGTTTCAGACCTATTTTGATGACTTCTCTTTCCACGATTTTGGGGATTCTTCCAATTGCACTGGCCTTAGGAGCAGGTGCTGAAAGTAGAGTTCCTATGGGAGCTGCCGTTATTGGAGGGCTTGCTTTTGCAACCATACTTACCTTGTTCATAATCCCTGCGATATATACATACTTGACTTCTAAAGAAGGAAGATTAGCCAGAATTTGATGAAGAAAATATGCCTTTTGCTCCTCGTGAGCTTATTTGTAAAAAGTTCTTTTGCTCAAAACTCCGAGTCTTTGGATCTGGAAAAAGCTATTCAGCTTGGTTTGGAGAACAATTTGGATGTAAAGATAGCAGTTGAAAACATCAATCTTCGTCAGGGTGAAGAACGGATTGGTTTGGGTTCTTTCTTGCCGATAGTAGATGCTATTTACACTAGAAACTATTCCACAGAAGATGTAACGCAAAAATTTGTCAACGACCCTGAACCTAGACAGATAGATGATGCCAAATCCAGATCTGAAAACTTCACCATGGCAGCAATTTATGGTTTTAGACCTGAAGCTTTTGTGGTTCTGAAAAGATTAGGGCTATTGACAGAAGTTTCCCAGCTTGAAGCAAAAATTGCTGTTGAAAATACAGTAGCAGGCATTTCCACCGCTTATTACCGCCTGGTGTTAGAACTCCAGCGTTATGAGGTATTAAAGAAAACTTTGGAACTCAGCCAAGCAAGATTGGACATTGCTCAGGCACAATATGAATTAGGGGGAGCAGGAAAAAGAGATTACCTGACAGCAGAAGTTGACTATAATTCTGATTTAAGCTTATTGAAAACTCAGGCTCAAATCATTCAGGCTGCGAGAATTAATTTGAATGAGCTGATGGCTTTGGATCCTTCCAGAGAATTTTCTGTGAGTGATACCATCATGATAGGTGAAATGCTGAGAATTGGAGACTTGGAGGAAAGTGCCTTTATGGAAAACAAGCAGTGGCTGGTTACCCAAAGGCAGGAAAACGTAGCTTTTTTGCAAATGAAAGAGCTTCAGGTATCCAGGTTACCCGCCTTGAATCTAAATATGAATTATGTAAATAATACTTCTAATTCAGACGCAGGATTTTTGATCCAAAATCAAAGAGAGGGGATTAATTACGGAGGGAATATTTCTTTCAATTTGTTTTCAGGTTTTACCCTGAATAGAAGAATCCAAAATGCTCGAGTCCAGCAAAAGATTCAAGGGTATGCGGTAGATCAGTTTGAGATTCAATTGAAATCAGATTTATATAGAGCCTACAACACGTATTTGAATAATCGGGAATTACTTGAAATTGAACAGCGAAATTATGCTGTCGCCAAAGAAAGTAGTGAGATTGCCTTAGAGCGATTTAGACTAGGGATCGCTTCTTATCTCGAATTTAGGGATGCGCAGGTAAATTTACTTACTGCAGAAACCCGATTGATCACTTCGATTTACAATATCAAGGAACAGGAGATTGAATTGATGCGCTTGTCGGGGAGAATATTTTTCGACAGTAGCTTCGAGGAATTGAGATTACCTCAATAAAATTGAATAGAGGGCCTTTTACAGAGGCCCTTTTTCTTTTATGGATTTTTAATAGAAAGGGTTTGTTGTTTTGGCATACACTTTGACTATCAGTGCTTTCGAAACATCCAGGGAGTTTTTCCCAGTGTATGAAGAAAGGAATAATCTTACTATTCGCAACTGTTGTTATTTTATTATTTGGGGTACAGTGTACCTTTTTAGAGCAACAGTTCAATAGGACATTCAAAAAAGAAACCTACATTTTAGACCTTGAAGGGATTAAAAATAGAGGTTTCATCCGGGCGGCGGTTGATAATAATTCGACGGGATATTATATCTATAGAGGACGAAGAATGGGCTATGAGTACGAGCTCTTAAGAGACTTGGCCAAAAGATTGGGCGTACAGTTAAATTTGGTTTTGGTTTCTGATATCGATAAAGCCTTCGAATATCTCAATGATGGCCGGGTTGATTTGATTGCTATGAATCTGGAAAAAAGTCCAGTGAGGGAGGGGAAAGCTACTTTTACTCAAGCTCTCGGAAAAATAAGTACCGTTCTGGTCAGTTCCGAAACTACTCCTGCTACCAAATCCTGGCAGGACTTAGAGTCAGACACAATATTTGTGAGGCAGGGGGCAGTTTATAAATCCCAACTTTGTAAAATCAAGGATTCCTTACAAGTGAGCTTTACTGTGATAGAGTCACCCTTGCATGAGGAAACATTGATTGATCAAGTTGTCAAAGGAGAGATTCGATACACCATTGCAGATCAAAATATTGCTCAAGCAAATGCCACTTATTACGAAGGTTTGAATATTTCGTGGAAGGTGACCGAATCCGAAGAAGTTTCTTGGGTAGTGAGGGATAATTCGCCCAAGTTACTGGGAGAAGTCAATACATGGCTAGAGGATAAACAAAAGAAGTTTATTCCTATGCTGTATGCCAAATATTTCCTGAATAGTAAGAACAGCTATTTCAGGTCTACAAGCCCATTCTCCTCATTAGTTGGGAATAGAATTTCAGAATATGATGAGTTGATCCTTAAAGGTGCAGAAGAGTTGGGATGGGACTGGAGATTATTGGCTTCATTGGTTTATAAAGAATCCAGATTTGATACCTCAGCCACCTCCTATGCAGGTGCACAGGGGCTTTTGCAATTAATGCCGGTAACTCTGGAAAGATTTGGAGTGGAAAACCCTAATGATCCATTTCAGTCCCTAATGGGTGGAGTGAGATACCTGCGATATTTGGATAAATTCTGGATGGAAAGAGTGCCCGAGACTAATGAACGAATCAAATTTATTTTGGCATCATACAATATTGGTCACGGTCACGTAGAAGATGCTTGGAGACTTACTTTGAAATATGGCGGAAATACCCAAAGCTGGAAAGAAGTTGCAGGTTTTCTCGAATTGAAAAGTGATCCGGAATACTACAGGGACCCTATAGTCAGAAGTGGATTTGCCAAAGGGCATTTAGCTGTCAACTACGTCAAAGACATTATGAATATCTTTGAATCCTACAAAGCCTTGGTTCAGCCTTAAGCGCCTTCATGTAATTCAAACATTGCCTCAATTTCTACCGGGATATTATCTGGTAAGGTTCCCATTCCGACTGCTGACCTTACGCCTATCCCGTAATCGGTACCCCAAACATTGGCAAATAATTCGCTGCATCCGTTGATGATATAAGGGTGCTTTTCAAATGTGGAAACACAGTTCACCATTCCCAATACCTTTATTACTCTCTTGACTCTATTCAAAGAACCAAGATTTGCCTTAATGGTGGCAAGCATGGCAAGCCCTACTTGCTGAGCAGCTTTTTTCCCTGCTTCCATATCCAAGTCTTGACCAATTCTTCCGATTATCAGAGAACCATCGGCCTGTACCGTCCCATGTCCCGATAAATAGAGATGTTTCCCGTCAATCAGGCAAGGCTTGTATACCCCTAATGGCTTTGGGGCAGGAGGTAAGGTTAATCCTAGTTTTGCGAAATTACTTTCAGGAGTTTCCATGGCTTTTAATTTTAAATGATGTTAGTGGCTAAGTTTATTTTCTTTTTTAATCTACAGCCAATTCACTTTTTGAATAAAATACTTCCTTGTTTTTCTATATAAATATATCCAAAATAAGGACACCGATTAATCCTATGACAGCAACCAAGGTCTCCATTAAAGACCAAGTTCGTATGGTGTCTTTGATACTAACATTGAAAAACTCTTTATACATCCAGAATCCCGCATCATTGAAATGAGAAAACATCAAGCTTCCTGCTCCAATTGATAGCACCAGTAAATTGGGGTCCACGTTCATAGTTGTGACTAGAGGAGCTATGATGCCTGCTGTAGTTAGACCTGCCACAGTAGCCGATCCGACACATACTCGAATAATGGCAGTAATAAGCCAAGCCAATATCAATGGGTGCATTTGCCAAGTTTTGAGACCATCTGCAATGACCTGACTCACTCCGGTATCTGTGAAAACTTGCTTCAAAGCTCCTGCTCCAGCGACAATCAAGAGTATCATTGCGATGTCTTTGGTTGCATCGGTATACAAGGACATCAGCTGCTTCATGGAAAATCTTCTTCTCAATCCTAAGGTATAGGTGCCAATCAACACGGAAATAATCATGACTATCCCAGGATTAGAAATAAAGCCGATCAGTTCATTTAGCTCACCTGAAGTCTCCCAGTTCAGGCTGATGGCTGTAGTTCCTACCAATAAAAAGACGGGCAATAAAGCTGTTATGAAACTATTGGCATTTCCGGGTAAATCCTTTTCCTCTTTGATTTCTGCCTGAAATGTCTTCAAGGGTTTAGCCTCAACCTTTTTGAGTTGCGTTGCGAAAATAGGCCCAGCAATAGCAACGGTAGGGATGGTGATTAAAAACCCATAGAATAAGGTTAGCCCCATATTGGCCTCAAACTGAGCAACCAATGCAGCGGGAGAGGGATGTGGAGGAAGAAATCCATGGGTGACCGATAGCGCAGCGAGTAAAGGAATCCCCACATAGACTGCTGAGATTTTGTATTGATAAGCGACGGTAAAAGCCAAAGGAACAAGGAGTACGAAACCCACATTGTAAAAGAGTGGAATCCCGACGATCAAACCTGTCAATGCCATGGCCCAGGTGATGTACTTTTCACCAAATATATTCATCAGCGTATTGGCAATTCTTTGAGCTCCACCGCTTTCAGCGACGAGTTTGCCAAGCATGGCCCCCATGACGATCACTATGACTAAATCTCCCAGAAGATTTCCCATGCCTTTCTGCACGGAACCGGCAATTTGATCTGCAGGAAGGCCTAAAAGAAATCCGGCGGTGATGGAAGCTATCAAGAAAGCCAAAAAGGGATTTAATTTGGCCCAGACGATTAACAGTACCAAAATAGCGATACTGAGCAGCACAAGGAAAATGGTCATAGGTTAGGTTGGGTTGAGATTTCAAGATAAAAAAAATGTGCTATTCCTTCGTGCGTTTGATCAAACAGTATCTCATTTTCGAATCCAACGAATCACCCAAGATTTATTGTTTTGTGAAACTCTCAATATATAATTCCCGGGATTAACCTGGATTAGTAGCTTTTCCAGATCAGCTAAGCCGATTTTTCCTTCATAAATTTTATCTCCGGTAAATGTAAGTAACTCAACCTCAAGGGCAGTATTTCTCTCTTTTTCAGGAATTTCAATATGAATAGGACCCGAAAAATATGGGTTAGGATAAATTTTAACAGAAGAATGAGTCTTAGGTAGTGGAATGACTCTTACGGTATTGCTCCAGGATTCCTGCCCTTCCTGATTGGAAGATTTGATTCTATAGTAGGATTCGTGATTATAAAAATTGATATCTGAAAATTGGAAAAGGCTGGTTCCTGCGAGGCTTTTTGAAGCAGATCCAATTAACCTCCAATTTGAAATATTCCCATCTGATCTATAAATCTCAAATGTGTATTCCTGTTCACCCAAAACTTCCCAATTCAAGGAAACTTCCGACCCTCTTCTGATCGCTTCAAAATTGATCCATTCTACAGGTAGAATACTCAAGGTTCGGAAACTACCAACCGTATAGTTGCCAATGGCTAAATCTTCCAACTGAATCAGTCTTCTGGCCCAGAGGAGAGTAGGGTCTAAGCCATCCAGATGGCTTCCTTGGGCGGCGTATCCAGTGGCTACTATCCTCAGGTCATCTACATCGTCCACGATCAATTGATCTGCTGATATTCTCAATTCCATTGGGTTCGAACTTGGAGTAAGGCCTGAAAACTGGAAATAAGAAAATAGCCTGTAGAGAATTGGAGTTCCATCAGAGTCATCAAAATTGGAATTGTATTCAGCTCCTTTGTATTCTGTGAATCGAATCTCCAGAATTCCTCCTGCTGTATTTCCTAGGAGTTGGACTTTTCTAACTCCTCCATTTTTTGTGTCTTCAAAAGGGAATGTTCCATTGACCTCATTGAGGCTAGTTGGAATGTTGAGATACCTAAACAAGGCTGCATTTCTCCAGCTTCCTCCAGAATAATTTATCCCACCTTGAGAAGAACTGTTAATTGAAAGGATATTCCCACTTAAGTCCAAAGATCCAGAGTTCATAAAAAATGTCCTGTTAATTGTCAGATCATCACTTACTCGAATTCGTCCTCCTGTTTTTTGGATAGTTAGGCTAGAAACCGTCAAGGGAAATGGACCAATGTTTTGCTCGCTAGGTCCTACGGCAAAAATGTGGGAATTATTAGATAGAAAATTTCCAGTCCCGGTTTTGACCATATTTCCAGAAATGAAAAGCTCAGTAGACAAATTGAGATTATGAACTCCTTGCAGCTCCAAATCATGAATTCTGTTTGGTATTCCTGCGTCGGCAAAGCTTGAATTCAGAAAATTTTTAGGAGAATCTCCGCCCCGAAAAATGATTTTCCCATTCATTTGAAAATTTGCAGCTTCAATTCTAGGGTTAGTTCCTTCCAAAACCATTATTCCATCAGCTTGAAGATCAAAAAGACCCGCGCTGCTGGAGTTGGACCTGAAAATGATATTGGTATTGCAGTCAGAGATAAAAGTTGCTCCAGGCTCAATTGTAAAAACACCAAATGGCCCAGTTCCATACACAGTAGTTTCAGTATTAAATGAAAGAGTTGGACAAAAATTGGGAAAAACATTCCGATCCAACTTTTGCCGGAGAGTTCCAGATTTGACGGTAAAACTGAGGGCCTTGAAGGGTTCCTCGATAATCAGTTCCACTCCCGGACCGGGATCAAAAATTACAGAATACCTACTATTCGTACTGAATCCGCTCCATGCATTTAAGGGAATGATAATCCTTGACTCTCCCTTAAAGGTAATGGTGCTATTGAAAGAATTTCCAATCCAGTTTTGACTGTTCCAAGTCCCTGTTGGAGTGCCTGGAGCAGCTCCACTAAATGCCTGTAAGCTTCCGTAAATATCCAGATTGAAGCTGTTGAGCCGTAGTTTTTGTCCTGCGCCCGTTTCAGAATTGATGAATATATTTTTTACAGCTGCATTAAGATTGAGCGTGAGTGTATGAGTTTGATCAATATAAATATCATTGGAGCTATCTGGAAGAGAGGTAGCAGGAATCCAAGTAGATCCGTCAAAGACATTCCAGATCAATATATTAGAAAAATTTCCGCTGGAAATGGTTTTGTATGCATTAATTTCCTGTGCGCTGGCAACTAATTGGAGCAGGCAAAGTCCTGCTATTGCCGACAATATCCTGTATATTCGACCGTTCAAAAACGCCAAAAGGGCCAACTTTTTGTCCCAGTTTCCCATAGCACAATTAAAAAGTATTTAAAAAGCCTTTTAAGTTAGTTAAATGATAGCTAAAAATAAAGTTCTAGGTCTAATTATTTTCCTGTTATTCATGAGCATAGGAAGTGTTCAGGCTCAGTTATATAGGATTAGTCTTCTTACTTGCGATCCAGGAGATGAGTTATATATGGCTTATGGTCATAGCGCAATCCGAGTTTTTGATAATGTCAATGGAACGGATTATGTTTTCAATTATGGAACCTTCAATTTCAATACCCCAAATTTCTATGGAAAATTTGCGGGAGGAAAATTAGACTATATGTTAAGCGTCAGTACCTACGCTGATTTTATTACTACCTATGCGGGTGAAAAAAGAGCGATCCGTGAACAAGTATTAGATCTAAATTCGGAGCAGGAGCAATACATGGTAGAGTTTTTACAGGTCAATTACTTACCGGAAAGACGTTATTATAGATATGATTTCTTCTTTGATAACTGTGCCACCAGAATCCGTGATGCGATGGATTTGGTTTTGGGAGATCAATTGATCTGGAATGATGAGCAGGTACAAGAAAGAGAAAAAACTTTCAGGGATTTGATAGACGAGTATGTTTTGAGAATGCCTTGGGCTGATTTAGGAATTGATCTCGCTCTTGGGGCCGTGATAGATCGGGTTGCTTCTCCTCAGGAAGAGCAGTTTTTACCTGATTATATGGAAGAAGCATTTGCGAGAGCAGAGATTCAGGGAGATGGTCCTACCAGGCCTTTAGTCAAGGAGACAAATGTTATTTTGGATTTTCCTAAACCCGAACAGGGAGTTATAGGAGCTTTCAATTCCTATTGGTTGTTTTGGTTGGTAGCCATTTTATTTTCAGCAATTACCTTTATCGGTTTTAAAAGAAAAAAGCTGTTTATCGGTTTTGATATAGCTCTATTTTCCATTCTAGGAATTCTAGGTATAGTCATTTTCCTACTCTGGTTTGCCACAGATCATTCGGCTACTAAGTGGAACTGGAACATACTTTGGGCTTTTCCGGGTCATTTGTTTCTGGCAATAGCGCTATTCTCCAAAAATTTGAAGCCCTGGGTCAGGAAATACCTTTTGGCAGCTTTGATTCTAGCAGATGCAGCAGTGGTTTTCTGGATTTTAGGATGGCAATCTTTTCATCCTAGCCTAATCCCGATTTTATTGGTGATCATTCTCAGAACCAATTATCTGTATTATAATATTTCAAAATATAAACCTCTAAAAGCCTAGAATATTCAGAAGTAGAAAACTTTTGACTAGGGTTTGGGTGTTGGGTAAGTTCGACATAAGTATATGGAATTTAGACTTACTTCAGATTATCAGCCAACCGGAGATCAGCCCCAGGCGATTGAGCAATTAGCCCGTGGAGTAAACGAAGGGGAAAAAGCTCAAGTGCTCTTGGGTGTAACCGGTTCAGGTAAAACTTTTACTGTTGCCAATTTAATCCAGCAGGTTCAAAAGCCAACCTTGGTGTTAAGTCACAACAAGACATTAGCGGCTCAGCTTTATGGAGAGTTTAAGCAGTTTTTTCCTGAAAATGCGGTTGAATATTTTATCTCCTATTACGACTATTATCAGCCTGAGGCCTTTATTCCCAGCTCGGGAACTTATATAGAAAAGGATCTTTCTATCAATGAAGAGATCGAAAAATTGAGATTGAGCGCGACCTCTGCTTTGCTTACCGGAAGAAGAGATGTGATCGTGGTGGCTTCAGTATCCTGTATTTATGGTATTGGTAATCCTGAAGAATTCGCAAAGAATGTGATTCGAATTCAAGAAGGAGACAGAATTCCTAGAAATCAGTTGCTGTTTAAACTGGTCGATATATTATACTCCCGAACTCACCAGGATTTAACACACGGTACCTTTAGAGTAAAGGGAGATACGGTGGATATTTTTGTGGCTTATGCCGACTGGGGCTATAGAATTTTTTTCTGGGGTGATGAAATTGAAGCGATTCAAAGAATAGACCCGCAAAGCGGAAAAAAACTCAATGATGAAAAGATTATCTCCATTTTTCCTGCAAATCTTTTTGTAACTGGTAGAGACACCATACAAACTGCCATCAAAGAAATTCAGGATGATATGGTGGCCCAAGTAAATTTCTTCGAAAAGGAGGGGAAATTTATGGAAGCAAAAAGACTCCAAGAAAGAACTGAGTTTGATTTGGAAATGATTCGAGAGTTGGGTTATTGCTCTGGGGTTGAGAATTATTCCCGCTATTTCGATAGAAGAAGTCCCGGAATGAGACCATTCTGTCTTTTGGATTATTTTCCGGATGACTTTTTAATGGTAATTGACGAGAGCCATGTTACGGTGCCTCAAGTGCGAGCTATGTGGGGTGGCGATAGGTCTAGAAAGGTCAATTTGGTGGATTTCGGATTTCGTCTCCCTTCAGCATTGGATAACCGCCCTCTCAAATTTGATGAATTCGAAGATTTGACCCATCAAGTTGTCTATGTATCTGCTACTCCGGCGGATTATGAATTGGCCTTGACGGAAGGGGTGGTGGTAGAGCAGATTATTCGTCCGACAGGATTACTGGACCCTACCATTGAAGTGAGACCAAGTTTAAATCAGATCGATGATTTGTTGGAGGAAATTGATCAAACCATTAAGTCAGATGCCAGAGTTTTGGTTACCACTTTGACCAAGAGAATGGCTGAAGAGCTTCAAAAGTATCTGGAAAGGGCAGGAGTCAAGTCCAGATATATTCACTCGGAAGTGAAGACCTTGGATAGAGTCGAGATTCTCAGAGAGCTAAGACTCGGAGTTTTTGATGTTTTGGTTGGAGTCAACTTATTGAGAGAAGGGTTGGATCTTCCAGAAGTGTCGTTGGTCGCGATTTTGGATGCAGATAAAGAAGGCTTTTTGAGAAATGAGCGAAGCTTGGTTCAGACGATCGGAAGAGCAGCAAGAAACTCTGAGGGTAGAGTGATCATGTATGCGGATAAAATCACTGATTCCATGCAAATGGCCATTGATGAAACCAAAAGAAGAAGGGCGCTTCAGATTGCTTACAATGAGGAGCACGGCATAACTCCTACCACTGTTATCAAGTCTCGAGATAAAATCATGGGACAAACCAAGGTTGCGGATTCCAAGAAGAATGCAAAAGTATACGCGGAGCCTATGCCTGGAGAAAGCCAGCTGGCGGCCGATCCTGTCGTACAGTATTTGAGTAAAGAGAAGTTGGAGAAATTGATCGCTCAAACTCAAAAACAGATGGAGAAAGCGGCGAAAGAGCTCAACTTTATGGAAGCTGCAAGGCTGAGAGACGAGTGGCAATCTCAAAAGAGCCGCTTGGAGGAATTGAACAGAGGCCTTGGGAAAAGCTGATAATCATGACACTTCAAGAGGTAAAAATATTGGCTTCACAAGGGGAAGGGCTGACTCTTGAGTTCAAGAAAAAAGCTGCATTTCCTGATAAAATTGTGAGAGAACTGATTGCTTTGGCAAATACAGAAGGCGGGGTTTTACTGCTTGGAGTGGATGATGATGGGACGGTTAGTGGGCAGAGATATATAGAGGAAGAAGTCTTTGTGATGCAGAAGGCCATAAAAGAATTGATTTTTCCAGCCTTACCCTATGAACTGGAAACAGTCAAAATCAATGAGAAAAAAGGGGTTGCTCTTTTCAAGGTCTTTAAAAGCCAAGAAAGGCCACATTATATTTTAAGTCAAAATAGAAAAAGAGCATTTGTAAGGGTTGCAGACCGCACTGTTCAGGCTAGTAAGGAAGTTTGGGAGATTTTGAGGAAAGGTAGAAATCCCAGGGACATAGTTTTTACCTATGGTCAAAAAGAAGAAATCCTGATGAAGTTATTGGAGGAGTCTGGAAAAATTACCCTCCAAGACTTTATGAAAGCTGCTAAGTTGCCCAAGTTCTTAGCCAGCAAAACGCTTGTTCGATTGGTCCTCGCCAATGTATTGAAAGTTCATCCTCAGGAAAATGAGGACTTTTTTACTTTGAAGAATTAGGGAGTCTGATTCCAGTTCTTTCTGTAAAGCCTTCATTTCCCTGAAGCCCTCCGCTGTGTATCAGCAGAATTTTAGAACCTTTTTCAATTTGATCTTTTGAGATTAAATCCCAAACAGCAAAAAATAATTTTCCAGTGTATATAGGGTCTAAAACCACTCCAAAGTTTTCATAAAAGCTCCAAATGAAATCAATCAAATCTTGCCGGTAAGCTGCATATCCTCCAAAATGATACTTGGAGAAAATCTTCCAAGTACCTTTTGGCGAAATACTAAAGTTGCTAAGAAGGTTCTTAATTTCCTGATGAATAAACTCACCTTTAAGGGAGGATATGCCCCATAACTGCTGGTGCCCTAATAGGCTATTTGCCAAACCGGCAAAGGTTCCTCCTGTTCCAATGGCGCAAACTATGTGGCTGAAGTAACTGTCCTCCTTGTCTAATATTTCGGAGGTTCCCTGAATAGCAGTTGAATTGGTGCCCCCTTCAGGGATCAGGTAAAAGTCTCCAAATTGCTTCCTCAATCCTTCAATAAAGGAAGGCTGGTCTTTTTTTCTAAACTCTCCTCTACTGATAAATTCAAGCTGCATATGGTGATTTTCCGCAAAACTCAAGGTAGGGTTTAAAGGCTCGATCCTTTCTCCCCGGATGATTCCGATAGATTCAAGGCCTTCTTGAAATGCTGCCGCCGCAGTAGAATATATATGGTTTGAATAGGCTCCTCCGAAGGTGAGTATCTTTTTTGAACCAGATTTTTTGGCGGCTTCCAGATTGTATTTCAGCTTAAAAAATTTATTTCCAGAAACTGTCGGATGAATCAGGTCAAGTCGTTTGATGGCCAGCTCCACTCCTTTTGACTCTAAGAGTGGATGATCCAACACTTGATTGACCACTGGATTTGCTAAAATCATGAGGGAATTTAAGGCTTTTGGTAAACTTAATTTTCATCCTTGTATTTTTGTTGCATGAATAAGTTACCCGAAGAGGAATTTGAAGACGAAGAAATCGAACTGTATGAGCATTATCGATTTAATGTTGACAAAGGACAAACGCTCACTAGAATAGATAAATTTTTAACCGAAAAGGTAGCAAATGCCACTAGAAACCGGGTGCAACAAAACATTGAATCTGGTGGGGTTTTGGTGAATGGAAAGCCAACCAAACCTAATTACAAGATTAAACCAGGGGATGAAATAAAGGTAATGTTTGCAAAACCCCCTAGGGATAATGAGGTCATTCCAGAGCCTATTTCTCTTGATATTATCTATGAAGACAATGATTTGCTGGTAGTCAATAAGCCAGCGGGAATGGTGGTTCATCCTGCGCATGGAAATTGGTCAGGAACCTTGGTAAATGGATTGGTTTATTATTTTCAAAATTTGCCTGAAATGAAAGGTAATGAGGGAAGGCCTGGATTAGTTCACAGAATTGACAAGGATACTTCTGGTCTTTTGGTGATAGCCAAATCCGAGGAATCTATGACCTTCTTGGCCGCCCAATTTTTTCATCATACCATAGAAAGAACGTATATAGCCCTTGTTTGGGGAGAACCAGCAGAGGAATCAGGGACTATTAGAGGCCATGTTGGAAGAAGTGCCAAAGACAGAAAAGTAATGGATGTCTTTCCGGATGGTTCACAGGGTAAGCATGCAGTAACTCACTGGAAAGTGATCAAGCGTCTAAGGTATGTAACATTAATTCAGTGCAGGCTGGAAACCGGAAGAACTCACCAGATTAGAGCGCACATGAAGTATTTGGGGCATCCGCTTTTTAATGACTCCATGTATGGTGGAGATAGGATTTTAAAAGGAACTCAATTTTCCAAGTATAAAAGTTTTGTTCAAAACTGCTTTGATATCATCCCACGCCAGGCTTTGCATGCAAAGTCTCTGGGTTTTATCCATCCTAAGACAGGGGAGAAGTTATTCTTTGAATCTGAACTGCCGGAGGATTTTTTGGCAGTTTTGGAAAAGTGGGAATCCTATGTGACTCACGAATAAGCAAAAAACCACAGTTAAGATTGCATTCTTTTGATATAAATCAAAAATAAACCCCTGTTTGATGCAAATAATGTAAAAATCGAGATTCAGATTAAAAATATTGCAATAAGAGCGATGTATTCAAGTCTATAATTATCTAATCATTAATTTTCAATCGATTTCATTAAATAATCTGTAAAAAAATAACAGAAACTTTAAATAATTTGCAAAAAACAATTTGATCGCCGTATATTTGAAACAGCAAACAAGCTAAAAGTTCACACACATACTGTAGGATGTTGAAATTGGCAGACAAGCCCTCCTGTCTCGAGGGTGGAGGCCGTGGGATAAAGCATTTTAGCGAGCTCGTAAATTTGCCTAACTACTCCGTGGAGGTTCGAATCCTTCTCCTACAGCAGGTTATTTTGGGTTTATTGTTAATTGACTAAAACCATGAGATTATGTTTCATGGTTTTTTTTATGCCCTTTTTTAAAAGAAACGCCCTTCATTCACGATTTTCAAAATAGGAATTAACAAATCCATAATCATCAAGTGAAATTCTTAGGGTTAGTTATAAAAAGATGAACAAAAAATGTGTTTAAATAAAAATACTGTAAAAAATTGATTAATTTGTTATCAAAATTTTAATAAATAGGAGGTTTTTCTAATTTTGACGTATCGATTAATGAGTTTTGTTATTCATCTAATAAATATGAAGCTCTCAAACCATTTATCACTTCTCTGTAAAAGGCAGGGAAAAAGAAGCGAAGATTAAGCAGTGGAGACATTGATGAGCAATCAGACAATGTGAGTTAATCTTCGCCTTCATTTTATTTTAATCGCTGTGAAAAGCGAAACCATATAATGTAGGATGTTGAAATTGGCAGACAAGCCCTCCTGTCTCGGGGGTGGGGAAATCGGAATAAAGCATGGAACAAACCGGACTATTGCCTAACTACCCCGTGGAGGTTCGAATCCTTCTCCTACAGCTAAAAGCAGTCTGATGAGGGCTGCTTTTTTTATTTTTTGTTGGAGTATTTAGTTATTTTGGTCTAAAATCCTGCTATGATTAAGAGCTTCAAAGAAAAAATATCCAAGCATCCTCTTCGAAAGAAGGTATTGAGGGTGTTGATGATAGTTTTTCTGGCTTTAATTTTCCTGGAATTTTTAATCTATTTCGGTTCTAACCTCCTCTTAGTCAATTGGACTAGAACAAAATTGAATGAAGCAACTGGCGGAGTATATGAGGTTGATTTCAATCGCTTGAACTTTTCCCTACTTCGCAGAGGTGTTTTCTTGAATGGGATTATTATGAGGCCAGTGAGTCTTGAAAATGCCGGTGAAGACCAAGTACTATTTGATTTTACTCTTGACGAATTAGCCCTTAAAAATATTTGGTACGATTGGTCTGAGAAGGTTTTTATAATAGGGAATATTAAACTGGATAATCCAAATCTCAGCCTAGAGCTTTCCGAGTCTACCATTTCCAATGCAAAAGAGAGAGATAGTTTAAAAGTTTCCCAAGTAAAGAGACTTGAAAATGAAATCAAGAAAAGTATTCAAAGAATTCCTTTTGGAGGGATTTTTATCAATAGAGTAGAAATAGATCATGCAGACTTATTCTTTTTAAACTTTTTGAGTCAAAAGTCTATCAATGCAAAAAATACTCGATTGATCATTGAGGATATTGATTGGACGAGTTCCGAAGAATGGAAGACTCCTTTCAATGCAAAGGGATTTGAATTTGATTTGGATCAGGTTGAGTTTCTTTTGCCTGATGGCATCCACACCATTTATGCCGATGAGGTCTTCGTGACTTCACTTGAGAATCAAATTCAGATTGAAAAATTCCAGCTTAGATCAGATAAGACGATAGAGAGTTTTGCCTATTATGATATGGACCTTGATCAACTTCGGGTAGGTAATGTAGAGTTGAATAAGGCCTTTATGGAATCGGACTTGGAAATCGATGAGATTATTTTGAACAGCCCGGATTTTAAAGTGATCCGATCTGATAATCCCAAAAAGAATCAAAATCAAAATGGTGACTTAAATGATCTGATTACTGGCTTGTTAAAGTCGTTCTATGTGAAGGAATTATCCATTAATAAAGGAAAATTTTTGACCTATCACTTGGAAGATTCTCTGGAAAATAGAATTGAGGTTTCGGATCTGAATTTCAAAATGGTCAAGTTTTACTTGGGAGATGACCAGAGCAGAAAGGATAATCAGTTTTTCCACGGAGAAGATGCTTCTATGGAGTTGGGAGATTTGACCTTGTACTTGTCGGATCAGGTTCATTTGATCAAAGGGAAGAAAGTAATGGCTTCCTCTTTTTTAGATAGAATTCAGGTTAAGGGATTTGAAATAAAGCCAAGAGACAGTACTATTTTAATCAAAAGACCACATCAGTTGATTGATATTAGGCTGAATGAGTTACTTTTTTCTGAGGCAAATTTGAAAAAGCTTTATAATCAGGGTGTCTTGGATGTGGAGAAGTTGGAAATTATCTCTCCCAAAGTACAGGTAACTGATTTGGAAGCGGACTCAGGAATAGAGGAAAGAAAGGGGAGGGGGGCTTCTCTTTTAATGGGCTATCTGAATGAATTGAATATTGGTGAATTTGATTTGAGGCAAGGAGAGGTGCAGTTTCAAAATCAATCAGGTATTCGATCTGATGATATAGGTTTTGACCAATTCAGTTTGTTTTTGGAAAATGTCCGTTTTTCTCCTGACACTGCCATGCAACTTCGGGATATACTTTTGGCAGATGAAATGATTTTAAGTTTGGATAAATACAAGCTCAAACTGAGAGATAACTTACACATTTTCAGTGCTGATAAAATCATCATTGACTCCAAAAAATCACTGATCGATGTTCAGAATTTTTCTCTGAAACCCGAATCTCGGGCTAATATTCAATCTGTGCTGGACACCTATAAAAAAACTGTGGCAGTTGACTTGAAGGTGCCTTCATTTCGTGTAGAGGGAGTTGATATCAAAAAGGCTTTGCTGGATCAGGAGTTATATATCAAACAGATTTTGGTTCCTAGACCTGAACTTACCTATACCAAATACAGAGATCGATCTCAAAAAAGAGAGGCAAATCAGTTGGATTCTGCTGAAGGGATAAGAGAATTATTGGAGTCCTATTTTGCCAAAGTTTCCATTGATTCTGTCAGTTTCCAGGAAGGGAAATTCAACTTTTCAGATCTTTCGGGAAAAAGGGAGATTAGTTTCGTGGAAGAAGATTTATCCCTTACTCTGAAGGGTTTTTATATGGATAATCTTGGTAATTATGATGAATCCAAGACCTTCTTTTCGGACGAGATCATTTTGAATTTGGCTGATTATTCCTTTTCTCTGGCAAGAGGAGATTATGATGTTACGACCAGTAATTTAGTTTTTAATACAAAAAACCGAACGCTGGTTATTGATACTTTGCGCTTGATGCCGGGTGATAATCTGAGGAGTAAGCTGTCTTTGTCATTGATTTTACCGAAGGTGAGCTTTGAAGGAATTGATTTGGAGGACTTTTTATTCGATAACCGATTGGATTTGGACAAACTTAATGTAGTCGGCAGTACGATCAGTTTGGAAATCAATCCGGCTATAGAGTCAAAAAACAGTCCGATAAATCCGCGGGTTAGAAGGAGTTTAGATTTTATCAAGGTTGGAGAGATTAGTGCGTTAAATTCTGATTTCAGATTGAATTACATACAAGGCCAAACCGATCTCCAGTCTATACAAACCTCCTTTGATATTACAGTTGCAGACTTCTATTTGGATGAGCAAGCCAATCGAGAGATGGATTTATCCGGCCTTTTTAAGCAAATCTCAATAGGGATCAATGACTTTTCTTTTGCCCTGCCAGATAGTGTGCACTCTGTAAGACTATCCAATTTGACATTTGATACAGAGCAAGATGAGACCATTCTATCCGGGATAGAGATCCTACCTCTGAAGCCTTTGAGCCTGACTAATGGTCCGGTTTTTCAGGGAAAAATCCAGGAGATTGGCTTAAGAAATAATGAATTAGAGCAAATTCAGGAGTCAGGAATTTTTGATTTAACTCAATTGAGGATTTTGAAACCTGATTTTAAAATCTTTTTGGACAGTATATCTACCCAAATAAAAAATGAAAACTTTAAAGAGTTTAAGGTCAAAGATGGCTTGGTTAATTCAATAATGCTGCAAAACATCAACTTGAATCAGGGCAATTTTGAGTTTTTTTCAAAATCAAAAAATCCATTAAATGGACTGGCTTTCAAGGATGTTGATTTATCATTAAAGAAGCTAAATCTTGATTTATTGAATTTGGAAGAAAATATCAGTCCTGAATTACTTTTCAAGAAGCAGTTGGAGTTTAGTCTCAAAGATTACAATTATTATTTGCCGGATAGTATGGAGCTGTTTTCCATTGGGAGTTTTTCCTACGCTGGTGCGAATTTAGTTTTTGAAAAAGTGAGGTTTAGACCAGCGATGGGTAGATATAATTACTTGAGGAAAAAGGGCTTTCAAACAGATGCAATTGATCTCTTTTTGGATAGAATAGAAGTTGGGGGCTTAAATTTTGAACGCATTTTTGCCAACCAGGGCTATCAAGCAAAAAAGCTTAATTTGGATGGGATGCGCTTGGATGTATTCAGGGACAAACGATTGCCTTCACGGCCTAATGCCTACAAACCTATGCCTCAGGATTTATTAAGAAATGCTTCCATCCGGGCTTTGGTAGACTCTATTCAATTAAGAAACGGCTTAATACGATATCAGGAGTTTACTCCTGGGGCTCAGCTACCTGGTCAAGTGAGTTTTCATAATATGAATGCTTCAATTGTTCCATTTGCAATGAGTTTGGAAGGAGAGAAGCATCCAATTGATTCATTCCAGGTAATTGCGACGACCGACTTGATGGGAGAAGGGAAAGTTGAAATGAACTCTACCTATTACTTTTCAGCTGGATCTCCTATTAATTTATCTTTCAAAATGGGAGAAATGCCCCTAGAATATGTCAATGATATTTTAAGTAAAGGTGCGTTTGTTAAAGCCCGATCTGGAAAAGTGAATTCGGCTGATTGGTACTTCAAATTGACAGATGAAGAGGCTATTGGAAAAATGACCTTTTTATATGAGGGATTGAAGGTGGATTTATTGGACTCCTTGACTTTGGAAAAAGGGACTGGGAAAGTGGCATTTGAATCATTTTTAGCCAATACATTGATTAAAAATAACAACCCAAGAAGGCTTTTGGGAAATATTGTTTCCTCTGATATTTACTTTAAAAGAGATAAAACCAAGTTCATTTTCAATACTTGGTGGAAAGCAACCCTTACAGGATTGAAAGGAAGTATGGGATTAGGGCAACCACAGATGCCAGTGAGGCGAAAAGAAGAGGAGGAATAAAATCCTCCTCTTTTAATTTTTTATTATGCTTACCCGCTTTTTTATTAAGTAAAAAAGTAAAAGGGAGTATCAGTTGAAAGTATTATAATCCGGAAGCTTCTGACTTCAGTCGCCTTTGTTGAGGGAAGTAGAAGTATTCGATCGGTCAATCAAAGAAATAAGGTAAGTGGCAAGATTGCGGTTAATCAGATTTTTTAAACCTATTTCCTAATCAGTTTGATTTGTTGCTGATGGTTTCCCCAGATCAATTGAATGATAAATAAGCCATGATCAATGTCTCGGAGATGGTAATTGACTTTTTCAGAAACCTCCTCAGTTGATCTAACAGTATATGTTTCGGTCACACCTTTAGCATCAGATATCCTTATAACAATTGGTTCATCATTATAAACTGATGTATTCAGAAGTGATAGACTAACCGGCTCATTTCTGTTGCTTGGATTAGGGTAAGCAACCCAGTATGAATTTCCTGAGATAGGTTCTACCTGAATAGATTTCACTTTGCTGTAGGCGAATTTTCCATCAAAATCGAACTGCTTCAATCTATAGTAAATAATGCCTCCTGAAGCAGGAAGATTTTCATCCTTAAATTGATATTCTACGGATTCATTGGAATAACCTTGTCCTTTAACAGTGCCTATTTTTTGCCAATTAGCTACGCCATTAATAGAACGTTCAATCTCAAAATGAGAGTTTTCCCACTCTTTAGAAGTTGCCCATTTGAGCAACCCTTTTTGATCAGACTCCAGATAGGAAGCTTCAAAGTAGAGGTATTCTACTTCAAGGATTCGGAAGTTAAGGAAAGTGATGTAAACTACTCCATTTCCGCCTCTACCTCCTCCGAAATAGCCTGCGCCACCTCCAGAGCCTGTTTTATTAGTTCCTGGAGTTCCGACTGGGTTTGTTCCGCTTAAGTTACCGCTCCCTCCAATTCTTACTCCACCTGCCGAACCTCCTTCTCCGATTTTATCTGTCCCATTAAAGAATCGACCAATTCCACCGCCTCCTGCTCCAAAATATCTCAAGGAATCACCTAGGGTTAGAACTATTCCATCGCCGCCTCTACCACCTTCTCCTTGACCATTCCCAGCGGCTTTACCATGCTGTCCATCGTCAGCAGGTGCAGGTTTCCAAGGTGTCAGTCCACCACCTCCGCCACCTGCGACTGAATTTTGAGGTTCACTATAATCACCATTTCCACCAGGATTGCCGAGATAGACAGTTGAATTTGCTCCACTGTACGTTATATTCATTCTAGTACCTCCAAGACCTTCCGATTTCGTCGGTGCTGGAGTAGCACTACCTCCTCCCCCTGAAGCTCCTGTACCCCCTAGATTGTTAGCCCTTGAGGCTCCTCCTCCACCTCCTGGTACATTTATATTTATTGGGTTTCCATCTATAGATCCAGTAAAGGATGAAGGGTTTCCTGGAAATCCATTAGCATCAACTGTTGGTGCTCCAGGGCCACCAGTTCCTACCCCAATGTTAAAAACTGTATTTGCAGGTAGGCCGTTTGGATTAGAGGTTGTAAATGTTTGCCTAATCAAAGCGCCAGAGCCCCCACCACCTGAACCTTCGCCACTACCTCCGCCTCCACCAGCACTTCCTACATATACAGTAAATCCAGCTAACCCAACAGGTGCAGTCCAACTACAATCCCGCATAAATTCTATTACTGTAGTTCCAGATTTGGACCCATCATCAATTATTTTGATACAATCAGTGTCATCGGCATCTGGGCAAGAATATGAGATAATCACTAGTCCATTTCCTCCAACACCTCTGTTCCCTCCTTTCTTTCCTCCACCGCCTCCTGGTGAAGAACCGTTTACGCCATCTGTACCTGCAGATCCTCCTAAGGGTCCTCCTCCTTTACCTCCATTCGAACCTAATCCACTGGCTCCGTTACTACCACCAAATCGTGGATCGAAAGTTCCTCCTGGTGCGTTGTTTACATTACCTCTGGAACCCCCAGTAGCGTATACCAAACTGTTTGCAATTGGATCAGGTAGACTAGAGTCTCTTGTAACATACGTTGTATTTCCATTTCCATTAATTGCCCCCCCTGCTCCTACAAATATTCCTAAAGGTTGGCCTGGAGTAACAGGAATATTTTGACGAATAGAGTAACCTCCTCCGCCTCCTCCAAAATCATCACCACCACCACCGCCACCATAGACTTCTATGGTAATGCTGTATACATTTGCTGGAACATAAAAAGTGCTATTTGCACCATAGACGGCAGAACAAACTCCAAAATAAGTCGTCGGTTTGTCACTGAAGGTTGTTGTACATAAATCAGAATCTCTTTTTAAACTTATTATCCTTACCGTGTAAGTATCGGTATTGCTGCTAATTGGTATTGTGCTAAAAACACCTCTTCCGTTATTCACCGTTGCGGTAGCAGTATGAGTTGTAAATGCTCCACTTGCCTGTCTGATTTCATATGAAACTTGGTATGTTCCATTTATCATGGTGCTGGCATTTCCGTAGAAAAATACTGTGGCATTTCCGTTTATAGTAGTTGCCGAAACAGAGGAAACCGCTGTTATCTCGTAGGTAGGGACTACATGAATTGTTCCTGTTGCAGTCAAACCATTTATGCAATTCCCAGATAATGGAATGCTATAATTATAGAGGCCTGGGGCTGCTGTACTCACGTTTCCTGAAAACTCGATATTTCCAGTAGAAGAATTAAAGTTAACATTTACTCCTGTCGGAAGTCCAGTTGGAGAGCCGATTCCACTTACTCCTGTTGTTGACTGAATAAAAGGTCTTAAAGTTGGTGAATTTATGCAAACGGTCGGATAGTTTGGTGTTGGGAATGCAGGTTGTCCGCTGGCTGCTTGAGGCTGACCAACAGTGGCGAATGGTTCTACAGTGGTAGTGGAACTTGCGTTTGCAGTAGCTGTACAACCTGTTGAAGGTTCCCTGTATCTGACTGTTACTGTTTTTGGTCCAGTAGTCAACCACCTTACAGTCACAGAAGAGCTTGAACTTCCGGTGCCTCCAGAAACTATGGTATAATTAGTTCCAGCTGTCCCTGGTAGGGACCAAACATAATTCGATTTACCAGTTTGGGTAGTATAAGTAACATCCTGCTGAAGACAAACCAATGAGCCTGGTGAAGTAGTAAATGTTGGAACAGGTAAAGCATTTACTGTAAGGGTATTTGAGGCTGGTGTAGTAGCTGTACAATTATTCGAGTTAGTATATCCAACTGTTACAGTTTTCGAACCAGATGTTAGCCAAGTTAAGGTAACTGTAGAGTTTGTGCTTCCAATTCCACCTGCAGTTATATTGTAATCTGTACCAGCTATTCCAGGAATAGACCAGGAGTAATTACTTTGCCCCCCGCCTGATTGAGTAGTGTAAGTAACTGGTATTCCTACGCAAACCGGACCGGTTGGAGGTGTTATAAAGGTTGGTGTAGGTAATGAGTTGACAACAAGTGAATTGGTGGCCGAGACAGTAGCTGCGCAATTATTTGTGTCGGTATACCTAACTGAAATATTCTTGGTTCCTGATGTTAACCAAGTTACGGTAACAGTATGATCAGTTGTACCAATGCCTCCTCCAGTAATCGTATAGTCTGTACCTGCAGTTCCAAATCCGGACCAAATATAATTGGATTGGCCACTTTGAGTCTGATAGGTAACAGAAGCCCCTACGCAAACAGGACCAGTTGGTGATGAGATAAATGTAGGTGTTGGTAAAGCGTTAACAGTCATCGGTCCAGATATGGAGGAAGTCTGATCGGTGCCACAACTACTTGATACCACAACATAATAATATCTAATTCCCGTAGAAGAGGATGGGGGAGTATAGGAGGAATTGGTAGCTCCTGATATTAGCGTGCCTGTTATATTATTGGCTGACGTATTGGAATACCATTGATAGTTCAGAGTTCCTGTACCTGTTGCCGTTACTGAAATAGGAGTAAAGCTCGATCCAAAGCAAATAGTTTGTGCACCTAAATTCTCTGTATTGATAGCTGTAGGTGGCGTAACTGTAAATGCCCCAGAAGTATTTGTTGGTACGGTGCCACAATTACTTTTGCCTGTAGCATAGTAATATGTGGTTCCCACATTATCAGTTGGAGGGGTATAACTGGAACTAGTTGCTCCAGGAATTAAAGTACCTCCAGTATTTGAGTTTGTTGTATTTCTGTACCATTGATAGGTAATGGTTCCTTCTCCTAAGGCTTGTACAGTAAGAGTGGGGGTAGTGAATGCACCACCCAAACAAGTTGATTGATTTGTAGTGTTTGGGTGTTGAGATATGGTTGTTACGGGTGGCGTCACTAAATGTTGTCCAGAAACATCGGAGGTTTCAGTCCCACAATTTCCTGTAACTATCACGTAATACCATGCAGATCCTTGTGTAGTGGATGGTGGAGTAAAAGATGCCGAATTCGCTCCGGTAACCGCTGTACCACCAACATTTGAGGCGACCGTGTTTCTATACCATTGATAAGTTAATCCTCCTCCAACAGCTGTTACCGTTAAAGGCTCAAATCCATCACCAAAGCATTCTATGTCCAATGCTGTGGATGGATGAGAAGTTATAGCAGTGATTGGGTCAACGGTAACTACCACTGTGAAAGTCGAGCTTGAACAGGTACCGGAAATTGCTGTGATAGTATAAGTTGCAGTTTGTGGTGAATCCGTTGGGTTAACCAATGTCCCAGAAATGTTACTCGATCCTCCTCCTGCAGCTCCACCTGAAATTCCTCCTGTAACGGAAGGTGCAGACCATGAATAGGTAGTTCCTGCTGGAACTATTCCATTGGTCCCATTTGAGGGAGTAATTGAGAAGTTTGAGCCTGTACAAATTGAAATATTATAGTCATCAATATTAGGTCTAGGACTGACAGTAACCGTGACCGTGAAAGTCGAACCAGTGCAGGAACCTGAAGTAGGGGTTACGGTATAAGTTACAGTCTGAGCAGTATTAGTTGAGTTGGTTAAAGTTCCTGAGATGGCATTTGCTCCCGATCCAGCAGCTCCGCCGGTGATTCCTGCAGGAAGTGAAGGTGCAGCCCACGAGTAGGTTGTTCCAGTCGGAACGACTCCGTTGGTACCGTTGGCAGGAGTTAAGGAGAATGAATCCCCACTACAAATGGTTGCCGTCAAATTGTTAACGGCAGGTCTAGGACTGACAGTAACCGTGACCGTGAAAGTCGAACCAGAGCAGGAACCTGAAGTAGGGGTTACGGTATAAGTTACAGTCTGAGCAGTATTAGTTGAGTTGGTTAAATTTCCTGAGATGGCGGATGCATCACTGCCTGCAGCCCCTCCAGTGACCCCCCCAGTTACTGCGGGTGCCGACCAGGAGTATGTAGTTCCAGCCGGTACCACTCCATTGGTGCCGTTGGAAGGAGTTAAGGAGAAAGAGTCTCCGCTACAAACGGTTGCCGTCATGTTTGTCACAGCCGGTCTAGGACTGACAGTAACAGTGACCGTGAAAGGATTACCGGAGCAAGAACCTGAAGTAGGCGTTACAGTATAAGTTGCTGTCTGAGCAGTATTAGTTGAGTTGGTTAAGGTGCCTGTAATAGTGGTTACACCCGAACCTGCGGCACCTCCTGTGA
>NZ_FOVW01000016.1 GCF_900115305.1 Algoriphagus ornithinivorans
CATCTTTTCTAAATAGTCAATCATGATCTGTTTCTGTCCAACAGTTCGTTCGAGCTCCTTGACCTTTTCTTCGAGTTCCTTTAACCGATGTGTCTGGCTGTCTTTCATCTCAACGATTCTGATATTTTTTTCATTGTAAGTGGAATACTTGTAAATCCAACGATAAATAAGAGCATTACAAACTCCGTAATGCTTTTGCATTTGAGGAACAGACATGACTCCTTTTTCGAAGTCGTCTACCAATTTACGTTTAAATTCTTCAGAAAATTTACGATGTGAATTGATCCTTTTTCCCGTTTTTAGCATCTTCATTCTGATTTAAAAACGGTCAACCTATTTCAGGGAATGACACAGTGGCAGTAGGCAGTGTCGTCACCGCGAGGCACGAAGCGGTCTCAACAAGTCTGAATTAAGAATTATGAAGTCTTAAATATTGGCGTTTAAGTATTAATCTCCCGCAAAGGATTGAAGAAGCAAAGAAAGTCTAAAAGATGAAATGAGAAGTCTGAAAAGTAGGCAGTGGCAGTAGGCAGAACGCAGTCCCGGAAGCATAGGTGTCAATGACATGAGTTAAAGCTCCGAAGGAGCGCCAGATATTTTAGCCCCACCACGGCGGGCAAGCGTGGGTTTTAACCCACGGATCGTAGGACGAAATCTTCGCCAGCGCTGGCTCAAGAGCTTCTTTTGGAGAGTATGCTATTTGCCAGCAAGACGGCGAGGGAATATTTTTTTTTCACAAAAGGATTAAGAATTTATAGATTAATTAAAATGGTTGGAAGTAAGGGCTTCGACTCCCTGACTAGCCGTCAGGCAGGCGCTCAGCCTGACATTGGTTTTGACCCTGAAATCTGTGAAGTTCTGTGAATTTATCTGCGTTTATCTGCGGGAAATAAAAGCGATAATATGCCTAAAAAAAGCCTCAAAAGTTCCTCTGCCCTTCGTAAATCGTAAATCCTATATCTTAAATTTCAATCTCTGTGTTCTCTGTGGTGAAAATAATCAGCTGAGAAAAATAGAAATTATCACCATCAACCAAATTTTCTTTTCCTTTTGATAAATTTCTCCAACTCAACCGCATGAAATACAATCAAGCCCATTCCGAAACAAAATGCCAATTCCTCCAAAGTCAGCGCTTGGGTATGAAAAACACTATTGAAGAAAGGCAGATAAATCACTGCCAGCTGAATAAGCATAGTAGCAAACACGGATAAAAGGAGTGGACTATTGCTTTTAAAGCCCTGTTCGTACAAGAAAGTCTGTTCACTTCTCACAGCAAGCACATGCCCCAACTGGGAAAATGCCAAAACCGTGAAAACCATGGTTTGCCAATGCCATCCATGCTCAATAGCCCAGAATTGGGAGAAAATAGTAACTCCTGCCATCAAGAGTCCAACCCAAATGATATGAACTCCAACCCCGTCTGCAAAGAGACTTTGACTGGGCGGGCGAGGAGGCCTTTTCATAATGTTTTTCTCTGCTCTTTCTCCCGCCAATGCCAAAGCTGGCAGCCCATCCGTCACCAAGTTGATCCATAAAATATGGATAGGTAAAAGCGGAATAGGTAATCCAAGTAGAGGAGCGACTACAATGGTCCAGATTTCCGCACCATTACAGGTCATGATGTACTTTACAAACTTGCGGATATTGTCGAAAATTCTCCTTCCTTCCCGAATTGCCCGGACGATGGTGGCAAAATTATCATCCAATAAAATCATATGAGCCGCCTCCTTACTCACATCTGTTCCGGTGATTCCCATTGCCACTCCAATCGTACTGCTTCGCAAAGATGGGGCATCGTTAACTCCGTCTCCTGTCATCGCTACATAATGTCCTCTTTTCTGTAATGCTTTTACAATTCGAATCTTTTGATCGGGGGTCACCCGGGCATAAACCGAAATATGCTCTACTTCCTGCTCAAATTGCTTATCGGATAATTGGGCAAATTCTTTTCCGGTCAGGATTTTCTGACCTGATTCTAAAATCCCCACTTCCTTGGCGATCGCTTTGGCCGTTTCTGGATGATCTCCGGTGATCATTACAGGATGAATTCCCGCAGTCTTACATTCCTGAATTGCCAATACAGCTTCTTCCCTTGGCGGATCTATCATTCCACAGATGCCAAAAAAGTCCAAATCCTTTTCCAGAGAATCGGTACTGATTTTTTCGGGTTTTTGATCTAAAATCTTTCCTGCAAAGGCCAAAACTCTTTGTCCATTGGCAGCCCATTCATTGCTTTTTCTTAGAAATTCATCTTTATCAGCATTGGGAGTGCAGGCATCCAAGATGGACTCCATGGCTCCTTTGCAAAGCAAAATAATCTTGCTATCGGACTCATGCAGGGTGCTCATTCTCTTTCTCTCCGAATCGAAAGGGATTTCATCGAATCGGGGAAATAGTTTTTGTATAAACTGATAATCTTCTTCTCCTAAATTTCCTCTTACCCAATTGACCAAGGCCAACTCGGTAGCCTCGCCTTGCAATTCTCCGTCTTCGTCGGGCTTGATATCATGATTCAAGGCCATGGCCAAATCTATATTGGAATAATTGCTGGTAATGGGGGCGATTTCTGCCGATGCTGTCTGCATGACAGTCATTTGATTTTTAGTCAAAGTGCCTGTTTTATCAGTGCAGATATAAGTGATCGAGCCCAAGCTTTCCACGGCAGGAAGTTTTCGGATCAAGGCTTCTTTTTTTGCCAGCCTGGCTGCTCCCAAGGAAAGCGCGATAGTAATCAGGGCCGGCAATGCCTCTGGAATAGCTGCGACCGCCAAACTTACCGATAGCAGCAAAAGAGGGATAGGTTCCTCTCCCCGCAATATGCCGAAGCCGAAGATCAAGAGACAAATCAGCAGGACGAGATAAGAAATGATTTTTCCAAAACGCTTCATCCTTTCTTGAAGCGGTGTTTTTGGTCTTTCCTCCTGAAGCAAATCTGCGATCTTACCCAATTGAGTTTGCATCCCGGTAGCTATCACCATGCCTATTCCTCTGCCATTGGTAACCAAGGTTCCTTTAAATAAGTGATTGGCACTTTCTACCTTCGGGCTTTCAATTATCTGATTTTTCAACCCGGATTTCTCTACCGGCACGGACTCCCCTGTCAAGGAGGCTTCGTCCATTTGTATGGAGAATCCTTCCAGCAATTGGATATCAGCTGGAATCATATTTCCTGCTTCCAGTCTTACCAAATCCCCCGGAACCAATTCCTCAGACTTGACCTGAACATTCTTTCCATTTCTGATTAGGTTGGCCTGAACCTCACTCATTTTTTTGAGTGATTCCATGGCTTTTTCGGCTCTATATTCCTGAACGAATCCCAAAATGGCATTGAGGATAATAATAACCAGGATAATGATGGTGTCAGTCCATTCACCAGCAACACCGGATATCAAAGCCGCTACCATCAAAATAACGATCATAAAGTCCTGAAACTGCTCCAAAAATAGTCTCCAGGCTGGTTTTCGCTTTTTTTCTTCCAAAAGATTGGGGCCAAACTCAGCTCTTCTTTTTTCCACTTCCGCCTCACTCAGGCCTTTAGAGATAAAAGCTGAAATTTCGGATGGAGATGAAGGAAAAAATGACATAGAATGCTGGCTTAAACTCCTTTAAAATAAAAAAGTCTGAGGAGAATCTACTCCTCAGACTGGTATTTGATTGAGCTTATTTTTAGAAACTGGCTTTAAGGGAAAGCTGGATATTTCGGCCCGGTCCTGAAATGCCGGAACTGAAAGGCCTGTAGCGCTGATCCGTGATATTTTCGATTCCTGCATTCAAAATCAGGAAGTCAAAAATCGGATAGCTTGTTTTGAAATTTAGGGTATACCAGGAAGGGGCAAAGGTGTTTCCATCACTGTCTTTTGCATAAATTTCTCGCTTTGCACGCTCTTCTACAGGGAGCTCATCGAAGCTTTTTTCACCCTGATAACTTGCATAAAGCTGAACCTGAAGTTTGTTTTTTCTATAGGTCAATCTGCTTATTCCAAACATGGGGGCGGCATGACGGGATGGGCTGATTGCACCATTGTCTAGTTCTTCTTCACCGCTTTGAATATTCAAATCCGATGAAAAGGAAAGGTGATCATTCATTTTGATTTCCAATCCAATTTGTAGCCCATATACTCTGGCCTGAGCTGCATTTTGGATTGCCTGTACCTTACTCAATTCACCTTGATAGATGATGCTGTCATTTCCTGCCAAAGTAAAATCCCTTCTAACCAAGGCATTATTCAGTAAAGTATAATAGCCAGTTACATCCAGTTTGGCGAAATCACCGAGTTTTTTGGCTACACCTAAATCCAAAGAATAGGCATATTCGGCTTCCAAATCAGGGTTGGGCACGGTCACAGCTCCGGGTTCAGAATCAAAAACCTTTCCTATATCATCCACATTGGGAGACCGAAAGGCCGTTCCAAAATTGCTGCTGATAACCCATGAATCATTGGGTCTATACACTCCTCCTATACTTCCTGTCAAAGCTCCATCGGAAAGATTGGCCTCTGTGAAAGGGAAGGGATAAAAGCTGGTATCGAAGCTTGCATCCAAGCCAAACCAATTATAGCGCAGTCCACTTTGCAGATTAACTTGCTCATTCAATTTGTGCTCTTCATTGATATAAACTCCAAATGAACGCCAATCCGCTCTCGGATATCTGGAAGGGCCGGGGCTTGATTCTAGGATGGTAATATTGGTGATCATACCATTGGAATAAACCTCATTCAGAACCCACTCAGCTCCATAAACCAAGGTATTATTGGCGTCCAGGATTTTGGTAAAGTCGGTGTTGATGGAGAAGGCTGTCACCTTTTCATCCTGTGTTGTCCGAATCGGTTTATTTAAATCCCTGTCTATTCTGCTTTCTTCAAAATGCTGATGTGCCAGCCTGATACTCATTTGATCAAATGCTCCTTTTTGAGCAAAATGTTTGATGCTCAGATTATTCATCATCCAGATTTGAGGTCCATAATCCCATTCAGCATAGCGGGGAAGTCCATTTCGGATTCGATTATGTCTGTCATATCTTCCATAGGGAGAAGTTTCAGAATAATGAAAACCGTATTGAAAATCCCAGGCTTGCGAGGGTTTGAATCGAACCTTTTGCATCAGATTAAGCTGAGAATAGGCAGATGGAATTTGTCTTAATCCTCCATCTTCCAGAGGAATTACTACATCCTCTTCATTGATTCTTTTGACATAAAAGGGTTTCAGATAATCATCGGGCCCATTAGATCCCTGTCTCAGATGATCGTAGTCCCAAGCACTGATACTCGTACTGATTGCCCATTTTTTCCAGCCAACATTCAAGTCCAGATGTCCTGTACTTTCATTATTTGCCGAGGAATATCGGGTGATTGCATTGCCGGAAATACTGGCATTTTCATCTAAGGAAAACTTTGGAGTCAAGGTATTGAAACTCATAACTCCACCTACTGCATCGCTTCCATATATCACCGAACCCGGACCAAATAATACCTCTGCGTGCTCCATGGCAAATGGGTCCAGGTTGATCACATTTTGAATATTGCCTCCCCGGAAAATGGCTGTATTCATTCTGACTCCGTCCACCACATACAATAGGCGGTTGGTTGCAAACCCTCTGATCATAGGGCTTCCACCTCCCTGTTGGCTTTTTTGGATATACACTTTTCCGGATACTCCCAGTAAATCTGCGGCAGTTTGAGGATTTTGGAATGCTATTTCATCGGGTGATATGGATATTATTTTGGTAGGTAAATTTTCAGAGGATCGGGACCATCTATTGCCGGAAATCACCACCTCGCTGAGATTGAGGTTGGAGTTTTCCAGTTGGATAATATTTCCCAAAGTGAGCAGTTCATCATAGCTTATCTTGATGGTTTGATGACCAAAACTGCTGATCGTAATTTTTGAAGCCCCTTTGAATGGGCTCAAGTTGACCTGACCTTTGGAATTTGTCAATTCAAAGGCAGGAGGTATTTCACTACTCAAGGTAGCGTAACGGATGGGTTCGGATGTGGCTTTATCTACCAAAGTGACTGTTTGAGCCTTTAGCTGAAAGAAAAAGCAAAGCATGCCAAACCCAATCAATATTTGTTTCATAATTGACGAATTGATGCGAATGGATAGACCTTTCCCAGTTCAGCCGGAAAAGGTGATTTCTATTGGTATATCAATTCAAAAAATCAGGAGGTGAAAACGGATTGGAAAGTAAGGGCTGAGGAACAGCCTGAGGGATAAAACTGGAATATTGTCTGTTTATTTCTTGCGAGAAGGGTTTGGGAATCAAAGAATGATTGGCATGAAAGAATAGGGTGAAAACGGCCAATTGTTGTTCTTTTTCAGTTCCTTCTTCTTCCCAGAGTTTGGAGAGTTGCTTTTTGATTTTGGTTTCTTCCATATCCCTCCAAACCAAATAATGAATTTGATCCCCATCTTCTTTGATTTCGAGTACATCATACATTTCGCCTTTGTATTCAAACTCCCGTTCATGTTCCCATTCCAAGAGCGTTTTGGATTCCTCTATTGTGAAGCTTAAGGTAATAAGGTTGGACTTTTCCTCAGATTCTTCAAACCTGCTTTCAAAGGAGTTTTGAAGCTGAGTTTTTTGAAAATTCAGCCACAGCAAGCTCAATGTCAGGGGACCTGACAGCACAAAAAGGAGCAATATGGAGCTTAGACGGATTTTCAAGATTTAGGGATGAAATGTCAATTTTCTTGAAAATTTACAATAATTAAATAAGTATTATGCTTTGGGAGCATGGAAGTGATAAAGGGCCCCTTTGGAAGGCTGAATTATGAAAGTGTGAAGTCTAAAAAGTAGGCAGTAAGCAGTGGTAGTAGGCAGTGTCGTCACCGCGAGGAAGCAGTCTTGATAAGTATGAAATATGAAATTTGAAGTCTGAAAAGTAGGGATGCGATTTTATCTCCCGCAAAGGAATTAAGAGGCAAAGAAAGTCTGAAAGATAAAGTGAGAGGTCTAAAAAGTAAGCAGTGCCGTCACTGCGAACCCGCCATTCTTTATTTTAATGATGATTAACTCGGAATGTTTCTAAGAATACAATTAATGGAAAAGTATTGGATCGGGTGAAGCAGTCTTAATAAATCTAAAAGATGAAGTGAGAAGTCTAGAATGTCCCTTTGCGATTTTATCTCCGGAAAAGGATTTAAGAGTCAAAGCATTTATCAAATCGCACCTCTGGTGCTCTTGGTTCATTTCATAACTTATTTTCTACAATAATATCACACCGCTGGTGCTCCTGATTAGCTGGATTTTTGAGAGCCTCGGAGAGGCGTTTTGATTGTAGTATCTGGCATGACGAGTAAATAAGAGCTTCGGAGAAGCGATTTGATATTTATTCTTCTTCAGCAAAAAAGATAAGAAGCTAAGGAAGGATTTGATTTGAGAAATCTTGCTGAGGGTAGTCAAATCTGTGAAAAACTTGCCTGACGGCAGTCAGGTCTGCGAATTTTTCTGCGTTGATCTGCGGGAAATAAAAGCGATTAAATTTCTAAGCAAAGCCTCAAAAGTTCCTCAACCCTTCGTAAATCTTAAATCGTAAATCAAAAATCTTAATCCTGAGTCTCTGTGTATTCCTCCGTGTCCTCTGTGGTTTTAAAAGCTCGCTGCGGCGCAAAGAATTGATATCCCGCAAAGAATAGAAGAAGTAAAGATGATTTTGGAGTGGTTTGCAACAAAGGCTTCGACTCCCTAACTAGCCGTCAGGCAGGCGCTCAGCCTGACATTGGTTTTGACCCCGAAAATCTGTGTAGAACTTGCCTGACGACAGTCAGGTCTGTGAATTTTTCTGTGTTGATCTGAGGGAAATAAAAGCATTTTATTTCTAAGCAAAGCCTCAAAAGCTCCTCAGCCCTTCGTACCCCGATATTTATCGGGGCGTAAATCGTAAATCAAAAATCTTAATCCCTGAGTCTCTCTGTGTATTCCTCCGTGTCCTCTGTGGTAAAAAAAACCTACTCTCCCTTAATCAAACTCAAAAAACTCCCATTCCTCAATTCATAATCCACCCCGGAAACAGGATTGTTAAAGCCCTTCAGTTCTAATCTGATTTCCTGTTCAATTCTTCCCAAATCCCTGTAATAATTCAACCAAAAAGAAGAAGAGGAATTAAGACCATGAACCTTACACCAATTGAAATACCCTCTGCTATCGGTAAATAACTCAAGGTTGTATAGGACTAAAAAAAGGCAAAGAGGCTGATTCTTTTCATCAAAATCCCCACGCTCATCTTCCAAATAAAGCGTCCAGTATTTTTGCTTGATTTTTAGCTCCACCTCCAACATCAAATCTTTGAAAACGCCTCCATCTCTCACAAAAATTGTATGAGAGCGAATCAAATCAATAAAAGCCGTCAGAGGTGTTTGGTCCATATATTTTAATCGGATATTCCTAATGCTAAGTTGATAAAATTCCAGATTATTTCTTGTAAACGTTTCCATTTGAAGAATATTTATTGGCAATTGCTCTATTTATCCTTAAAATGAGTTAAAAATTGAGTGATTCGCTCGATTTGCCTCTAAACCCAAAATTTCCTTGCCTGATGTTTTTTAAGCTCCGTCACCTGTTGATAGTTTTCAGCCTTGCAGTTGCATCTTGTACTGAGCAAAAGCCTTTGGAAGAAAGCCAAGACAGTCCCGTTCGGTCTCCTCAAGAGGAATTGGCAACTTTTCAGATTGAGGAAGGATTTGAAGTACAGTTAGTGGCTTCCGAACCTTTGGTGGAAAGCCCAGTGATCATCCAATTTGATGAAGACGGCAGGCTTTGGGTGGTGGAAATGCGGGGCTATATGAGTGATATAGAAGGTTCGGAGGAAAGCCTGCCTGTTGGAAGAATTGCCATATTGGAGGACTTGGATGGAGATGGAGTGATGGATCACAGAATTACCTATCTCGATAGCCTGATTATGCCGAGGGCTTTGGGATTGGTTCGCAATGGAGCTTTAGTTGCTGAAAATAATGCACTCTGGATTACCAAGGATTTGGATGGAGATTGGAAAGCTGACACTAAAGTATTATTGGATTCTACCTATGCTTCGAATGGAATTCCGGAGCATTCCGATAATGGCTTCGTGAGAAACCTAGACAATTGGTATTACAGTGCCAAGTCCAGACTGCGCTATAGGTTTCAAAATGGATTTTGGATTCGGGATAGCACTGAGTTTCGCGGACAATGGGGTATTTCCCAAGACGATCAGGGAAGGTTAGTGTATAATTATAATTGGTCTCAGTTGCATGCCGATTTGGTGGCTCCCAATTCCATCACCAGAAATCCCAATCATCAACCTAGCACAGGCATAGATCATGGTTTGACTATTGACAGGAAGATTTTTCCCATCAGGTCAAATTTGGCGGTCAATCGGGGATATATTCCCGGAACTCTTGATTCTGCGGGGCGATTACTGGAGTTTACCTCTGCTTGCTCACCCACGGTGTATAGAGCTGATCTCTTTCCAGAGGAATATCGAGGAAATATTTTCGTCCTGGAAAATGCTGGGAATTTGGTCAAAAGAAATGTGGTTCGGGAAAAGGGAATGCTTTTAGAGGCTTTTGACCCAAATCCTGGTAAGGAATTTTTAGCCTCAACAGATGAACGCTTTCGTCCTGTATATGCCAGTGTTGGTCCCAGTGGAGGATTGTATATAGCAGATATGTATCAGGGAATTGTACAGCATGGAAGCTATATGACTCCCTATTTGAAAGAACAAACCTTATTGAGAAAACTCGAAGCTCCCGGGCACATGGGCAGAATTTGGAGAATTGTTCCCAAAGGTTATCAATATCAAAAACCTCCTCAGCTTTCAAAATTGGCTCCCGACCAATTTCAGGTCTATTTGGCCAATTCAAATGGTTTTTACAGGGATCAAGCTCAGCGGATAATGGTAGAAAGCGGAGATCTAAAAATTGCTAGGGATTTACAAAATCTGGACTTTTCACTGGGAGGAAAATATGCTTCGATTCACGGCCTTTATACGCTGGAAGGCTTGGGTGCTTTAGATAGTAAGATCCTTTTCAAGGCCTTAAATTCCAGTAGTCCCGAGGTTCAAATTCATGCTTTAAGGTTGTTGGAAGCCTTTCAAAATGAGCCTGGTGTGAAGCAGAACTTAAAAAAGTTCTACCAAGCCAATTCAGCAACCAAAAACCCAACTCTGGCTCTGCAGATGGCTCTTTCCTCCTTCGTATTGGAGTCAGAGATTCAGTTTGAGGCCTTAAAGCAAATGGCAGAGAAATATGGATTTGAAGCCTTGATGCGGGATGCCATTCTTAGCAGTTTGGAGAAGCGTGAAAGTGACTTTTTGAATTTCTTGTCAGCAGACTGGAAAAACCCTAATCCGGAAAAGGAAATAGTATTGGAAATACTCAGTGCTGCCATTATTCGCAATAAAGATAAAAATGAGATATCAGATCTGTTGATATTAATTGAAAAGAACCAAGATAACTGGAAAGCACAGGCGATCTTAGCGGGGATGGCTGTTCAGGCAGGAGATGTTGAAAACATTGGCTTGGTTTCTTTTTCCAGCCAACCTGCATTTTTCAAAGATCAGAAAATGGGTTTGGACCAGAGGCAGTTGGAAAAAATCAAGCTCTTATTTCGATGGCCAGGCCACCAGCCTGAAATCGAAGAAAATACCACCATGAATCTGGATGCTGAATCTATGAAGCAATTTGCCTCAGGAAGACAAAAATACCTAAGCGCCTGCGCAGGTTGTCATGGAGGAAATGGAAAAGGAGTTAACCGAATGGGCCCACCTTTAGCGAATTCAGATTGGGTTTTGGGAGATGAAAGAAGGCTGTCTTTGATTTTGCTGCACGGGATAGAAGGGCCCATTGAGGTAACAGGGAAAAAGTATAATGCTCCGGAAATTCTACCTGTTATGCCTTCCCATTCTACCTTGGATGATGGAAGTATTGCTGCCATTTTAACCTACATCCGCAACGAATGGGGAAATCAGGCAGCACCCATTTCGGGTAGAACAGTGGGGAGAGTTCGTCATACCTCACAGGGAAGAGTGTATCCTTGGTCTGCCAATGAATTGAATGAGCACGTGAAAAACCTTCAAGAATAAACCCCCACCTTATGAAATCCACCCGACGAGAATTTATCAAAACAGCCAGTTTGGGCCTTTTGGCTACAGGTTTTTCTATGCCTGCTATTCCGGATTTCCTCAAGGAATATAAAATGGGAATTGTGATTCATTCTTATGGTCATCGGTATGGATCCAAAGTTGGCAGCTCTCAATATCCCGGCTTTCAAAACACCCTTGATTTCATGAGGCATTGTCATGCAATTGGGGCAGGAGGGATACAGATAGGAGTGGGAACCTGGTTTGGTGAAATGGGGCAAAAAGTCCGGGAAGCAAGGGAAGAAATGGAGATGTATTTAGAGGCAAGTATTGCCATGCCTGAGGGGGAAAGAGATGTAGATAGGTTTGAAAATGAAGTGCTATTGGCGAAAGAAGCTGGAGTAATGGTGATTAGGACTGTTTGCTTGGGAGGCAGGCGCTATGAAAATTTTAAGAGTAGAGAAGAGTTTGTTGCCTTCAAAGCATATTCTATTCAAAGAATTCAATTGGCTGAAAAGGTGGTGCGAAAGCATCAGATGAAATTGGCGATAGAAAACCATAAAGATTGGAAAGCAGCCGAATTGGTAGAAATCCTGCAAAATCTCAGTAGCGAGTGGGTGGGAGCGACAGTTGATTTTGGAAATAATATATCCTTACTGGAATACCCAGATGAGGTGATAGAAACATTGGCACCTTTTGCATTTTCTACCCATGTGAAGGATATGGGAGTTCAAGAGTATGAGGAAGGCTTTTTACTTTCAGAAGTTCCTTTGGGAAAGGGCATAGTCAAACTGAAGAAAGGAATAGAGCTCTGTAAAAGCTATCATCCTGAGGTAAATATTTCATTGGAAATGATTACCAGAGACCCTTTGAAAATCCCTTGTTTTTCGGAGAATTATTGGCAAACCTTTGAAAATCCTTCATCTAAAAAATTTAAGAAGTATCTTCAAATGATCGGCAAAGAAAGCTTTGATGGAAAACTTCCTTCAATCAGCAATCTAGGAGAAGAAGAAATCCTGGCCTTGGAAGAAAATAACGTGGTGGATTGCTTAAGGTATTATGGAAAGCTGAAGTCTTAAAGTCTGAATTATTAAATTCTGAAAGCTAAAGTGAGAAAGCTGAAAAGTAGGCAGTAGGCAGTAGGCAGTGTTGTCACCGAGAGGAACGAAGCGGTCTCATAAAGGATGAAATTTGAAGTGAGAAAGCTGAAAGTTGGCA
>NZ_FOVW01000017.1 GCF_900115305.1 Algoriphagus ornithinivorans
AGCTCCTTGATCCTACCTTTTAATACCTGAACCCTATTGTCCTGACTGTCTTTTTCCATAACCATTCTTGTCCCCTTCTTCAAGGTAGTCGAATATTTGTAAAGCCAAGTATATACAGTCTGTTTTCCGCCTATTCCGTATTCACGAACAGCCTGGAGAACTGTTAACTCTTTCCGTTCTATCTGACCTACAATCTGCCTACGCAAATCCTCACTGAAAATCCGCTGAGCTTTAAGTTGAAATCTTTTTGTCATCTTATTTGGTTTATCGTCCCAACAAAATGTGTCAACTTTTTTCAGGCATTGTCAGAAGGTGGGAGACGGAAGACCGAAGATGGGAGAAGGAAGACCAAAGACCTTGCCTGTTGCTCAAAAATTACATTGAAGTTCAACCCTAGCAAACACCGGACATCTAACACCGGACACTTGACACTAAACCAAGTCAACCCTAATCAAGTCAGAGCTTTTAAATGCTTGTTTTTCCAATCCTTTGCTTCTTAACCAATCCAAAAAGGTTTGCACAGAATCCAAATCCATTTTTCCCCAAGAATCCTCATTGCCCAAATGAGGAGCTGAATAGTTGAGGCATTTCATCAGATCTATATCGGCATCATTTTCAGCCAAGTGATTTTTTAGAATGGCAATGGCTTCCTGCGGATTTTCTTTGGACCAGAGAAACCCCTTTTTGCTGGCTTGAAGAAATTTAGCATAGAGATCAGGTTCCAAGTCGATTTTCTCCCTGCTTCCCGCAATCACAGGCGAATAGGAGTAGGGGATACCATAATCACTCATTTTGAAATAATTAAACTCATAATTCATTTTCGCTGCCACTACACCTTCCCAATTCATAAAAATCCAGGTTGAGTCTGCATTTCCTTCAATCAGCCTGTCCCAAATGCCTAACTTTTCAGGATAGCTTATTTTCAAATCTCCTTTTCCACCATCATTCTTGATCATTTCTTTGACAATAGCATCTTCATACTTTGCCTCATAAGAAGCGTAAACTTTTCCATCCAAATCCTTGGGGGAATTTATATGGCTGTCTTTTCGAACAGCAATAGCACTCATGTCCTCCTGAAAAATGGCAGCTATTCCTAAAAGGGGAAAGCTATTTTCCTTGGTTCTATAGCTGATCAAGCTTTCCATGGGACAAAGAGCCAGATCAGCTTTACCTAATTCCACCTTTTTGGCAGGAGTGAGCGCATAATTGTCTTCAGAAGGACTGATCAAATTCACATCCAAATCATATTCCTTAAAAAAGCCTTGATTTTGGGCAACAAAAAAGCCGATATGATTGATGTTTGGAGTCCAGTCGAGTACAAGGTTGATTTTCCTCATATTGAAAATTCTTTTAGGTTTTGGGAATAAAAAAAGATCCACAATAAAGTGAACCTAAAACTAAAAGCACTGCCTTTCAAAAAGGTTTGAAAAAACCCAAAGAAATGGAGAGAAGAAAAGGACTTTTATTAAATGAATATGTTATTATCCCTAAACTGAATTTACATTTCCAAACGGGGAAAAAGACACTAATCCAAGTGAGGGATTTATACTTTTTCATGAAAACAACTTTGTTTTAAAAATCGCTTTCATACCCTTCCTTGTTTTTCTGGAATTGCTGAGATTTTTCTTCTGCATACCTACGGCATGGTAGAAATAAGCTGTGACTTTTCACTACCTAGCTTAGATCCCTTCGGGATTATTTGGAACTAGTAATCTCCAATGATTTACCGAAAGTCGCGAAGCAACAATCGATTTTATAGCCAGAGATTTTAATCTCTGGAAATCTTAAGTTGATAATAATAAATTGAAAGAGTCCCACAGGGACGGCCGATATTGAATGTGGACTAATGGTGCCTCATTTTCCTTTCAGCTGAGCTGTATCTAGAGTATATCTCTCCCTAAATTTAATTTCTATTTCCAAAGAAAAGATGGTCTTCAATCTCGCCGTAGGCATATCTTGTTTAATATCTTCTATTCCAATATTTCGCCGCAGGCATATTTCTTTTTATTTCCACTGTATTTCTTGTAAACCCCATTTACTGAATAGAAATCTGAGTTCCAAGACTGGTATTCGAACTTCCACCTACATAAATGTCAAAAGCCCCTGGCTCTACGATGTAATTCCCCTGATTATCATAAAAACCCAAATGACTTTCATCCAATTCAAATGTGATAGTTCGAGTCTGGCCTGCTTCAATCAGTGTTTTTTCAAAAGCCTTCAGTTCCTTGTTGGGTCTGGTCACAGATGCTACGATATCATGAATATAAAGCTGAACCACCTCTTCACCCGGTCGCTCACTTTCATTTTTTACATCTACAGAAACAGTCACTTTTCTTCCTTCATTGGAAACTTTCAGGCCGGAATAGGTAAAATTACTATAGCTCAAACCATGTCCGAAAGGATATAAAGGATCATTGCTGATATCAGAATAATGGGACCAGAAAACCACATCACCTCCCGGAGGAGTTGGTCTTCCTGTACTTTTTTGGTTGTAATAAATGGGCAACTGTCCCACAGATCTTGGGAATGACATAGGTAGCTTACCGGAAGGATTATAGTCTCCAAAAAGCACTTGTGAAATCGCATTGCCACTTTGACTTCCCAAATGCCAAACCTGAAGTATGGCAGGGATATTTGCATCAGCCCAACTCAAATCCAGCGGACGACCACTCATATTGACCAATATTGATTTTGGGTTAACCTTTTGGATTTCCTCCATCAACTCTTGTTGCAGTCCCGGCAAACCAATATTAGACCGACTTCTTGCTTCCCCTGATTGAAAACCATTTTCTCCCAAAACCAAAAGCACTACATCCGCATTGGCAGCCACTCTTTTTGCTTCCGCAAAACCACTTCTGTCATCCGTATTGATTTTTACTTCCGTGATAAAAGCCGTAGGACCAATGATCAAATCAGCTCCCTTCGCATATTGATAGCTGTTTCCCGGATAGTTTTGCAAGCCTTCTAAAACCGAAACAGCAGAATTGCTAACTGCCTCTGCTCTCCAGTTGCCAATCGGGCTATCCTTATCATCAGCGAGATCACCAATCACAGCGATTCGCATTCCCTCTTTTTTCAATGGAAGAATCTGCCCTTCATTTTTTAGCAGAACAATGGATTTTTTGGCCATTTCCAATACTCCCTGAATATGCTCTTCACTTCCAATGATCTCCTTCTCTCTTTCATCATTGCAATACTTGTAGGGATCATCAAATAAGCCCAATTCGTATTTGATTCTCAGAATTCTCCTAACAGCGTCATCTATCAGTTTTTCATCAACTTCTCCCGATTCGACCAACTTCTTTAATTCATTCAAATAGATATAAGACTCCATGTCCATATCCGAACCCGCAGTTACAGCATAGGCGGCAGCAGCAGCACTATCAATCGCAAATCCATGAGGAATCATCTCAGCGATAGAACCCCAATCTGAAACCACAAAGCCATCAAATCCCCATTTTTCCTTGAGTATTTCTCTTTGTAAAAAAGCATTGCCGGTGGCCGGAATTCCATTCAAATCATTGAAGGCATTCATAAATGTTCTTGCCCCGGCATCCAAAGCAGCTTTGAAAGGAGGTAAAATGATATTGTACAAAGTTGAGGTGCCTACATCCACCGAATTGTAATCTCTACCGCTTTCGGAAAAACCATACCCTGCAAAATGCTTCACACAGGCAGCCAAGGTCAAAGGATCCGAAAGATCTTCTCCCTGATATCCTTTCACTCGGGCAATGGCAATCTGTCCACCCAAATAAGGATCTTCTCCAGCACCTTCCATCACTCTTCCCCAACGTGCATCCCTGCCAATATCTACCATGGGAGCAAAAGTCCAGTTGATCCCAGCAGCGGCAGCCTCTCTGGCACCTATTTCGGAGGATCTACGGATGGCCTCCATATCCCAACTTGCAGCTTCTGCCAAAGGAATGGGACTCATGGTCTGAAATCCATGAATCATATCATAGCCTATAATCAGAGGTATGCCTAAGCGACTTTCTTCCACTGCGATTTTTTGTACTTTTCTCACTTCTTCCACTCCAGTCACATTGAGCATGGAGCCTACCAAACCCTTTCGAAGATTTTCATACTTCATGGCCGCAGCGCCTTCTTGGGGAGTGGGTCCAGTTATTTCCCAGAAACCATTGTACTGGTTCATTTGACCTATTTTCTCCTCCAAAGTCATAATGGACAGCAAACTGTCAATTTTCTCTTCATAAGGGCTTTCCGAAGAGCTGGAACTTGAGTTGCTGCCTGAGTTGCAAGCAAAAATCAAAGCAAGTAAAAGGAAGAAGGGTATATTTTTCATAGCTAGCTTGGGTTCAGAATAATATTGGGGTAAACATTAATTACTTCTCATCCTAAAATTCATCAGAAGCCAAATTCTCTTTGATAAGTGGGCTTAAAGACCGAAGACCGAAGCTTGCAGTAATTGTACTTCAAGCCGATTTCTAAGCCTTTTAAAATGGTCACGGGTGAAAAATGGATATGCTTAAAATTAGAAGTTTATTTTGAAAATAGGATAGAATAGCCTCTAAACCAAGAGGAATAAACTACATCAAAAATTCATCAGGAGATTTCGAAAGGCTCTATATGAATCAAAACATGACCTAACTCAGGTATTTCTCTTTTCAAAGTATCCTGAAGCTGATGGGCGATATCATGCCCTTCTCTTACGGTCAGATTTCCGTCCACATTGGCATGCAGGTCCACATGATATTTCATGCCGGCTTTTCGGATGTAGCACTTCTCGGTTCCATTGACTCCCTGCACTTGGGAAGCAATTCTTCGGATTGTTTCTGTTAATTCTTCATGATTATCCTCATCCATGACCTCGCCCAAAGCAGGTCGGAAGATATTGTAGCAGTTGTACAAAATAAAGGCTACCGCAATCAGGGCTGCATAGTCATCTGCAACTTCAAATCCTTCACCGCCAAAAATCGCAATCAAGATTCCTATAAAAGCAGCCACGGAAGTAATCGCATCACTTCTATGATGCCAGGCTTCGGCTTTGAGGGAACTGCTTTTGAGTTTTTTGCTCCTGTTATTCACCAACTGAAAGGATATTTCCTTCCAAAGGATAATAGCTCCCAGTACCCATAAAGTCCATGATTTGGGGCTGGGATGTGGGGTGAGGATATTTTGTACAGCTTGGTAGGCAATGGTGGCGGCAGAAACAATCAGAAAACCAACCACCAAAAAAGTGATTAAAGGTTCTGCTTTTCCATGCCCATAGGGATGATTGTCATCGGCTGGTCTTGCGGCATATCGAATTCCTATCAGGACCAGGATACTGGCAAATACATCCACGACAGATTCAATAGCATCAGCGATCAGGGCAAAAGAATTTCCGAAGAAACCTGAAAAAAACTTGATTACTGCCAGCGCAGCATTGCCAAGCATACTAAAAATCACTGTTCGTATTGCCAGATTTTGTCGAGCCATGGGGCGAAGGTAGTGATTAATGGAATTATTGTGAGTGCAGTAATCGTGTAATTGGGAGGAGGGAGCTAGTTATTGGTTATTGAGTTATTAGGGGATGAATAATCGAGTAATTGAGTAATTGTGCAATTGAAAGAGTGGTTGTTCAGGGTTCAAGCTCGCAAGAATGGTCTGTCAAAATGTTTAAGGTACTCATTCCCCTCGTACCCCGAGATCTTTCAGGGCGTTAATCGAAAAATCGATCTTCATTCAACGGATTTGATCATTTATCATGCGAGTTTAGATATCATAGTAAAAGGTATTCATGCTATTTTTATTTTAAAATCTTGGTATAAAATTCAGATTTTGAATATTTTGAGTCTTGTTTTTTTGAGTTAAAAGTCAAAATAATAGGTATGGAAGAAAATCAATCCAAGACTTCTTTTTTTAAGAATATGAAGCCAGAACTCTTGATGGCCTCTTTGGCCGTTTTAATTAGTTTTTTGACGCTTTTTGTTTACCTCTACCAATCCAGTTTGATGAAAACCCAGCAAAAAATGTCTGTGTGGCCTCATGTAACATTTGGACCTTCTTGGGGTAGTGATTACCTGGCAATCAATTTAATCAACAAAGGTGTCGGCCCAGCTTTGGTGAAGGGGGTTAGGGTAGCAATTAATGGGCAAAATGTCGATGGAATTGAGAGTTTGATGGAATATGTTCCGGATTCTCTGCAATCTGAATTTAACTATTCCTCCATTTTTCCAGGTCAGGTGATTATGGTAGGGGAGGATATCCAATTATTACAAATCCAAAATCCCAAATCTATTTCGTATTTACTCAATCTACTCCGAGCAGGAAAAATCCAGATTGAAGTCTGCTATTGCTCTATTTACGAAGACTGTTGGATGAGTAATGGTATCTCAGTTAATGAGTCGGAGTGCTAGGACGTTTCGGCCGATAATTTTTAGGAATTCTTCACTCCGCTATTTGAACTAATCTTGATTTTTACTTTCTTGTAAGAAGTTTTTCGTCCACAGAAAATTGGTTTTTTAAGTTGATGTATCCCAAAGCCATTCTCAATCCCATTTATCAGATTACAGTCGTTTGCTGTCGTATAATAGCTCTTGAAATTCTTAAAAGGCAGTTTTGGAGTCCCTAAAGGTTTCGGAGATAATGGATATAAACGCCATGGAAAGGGGAAGTTAGATATATGCAGATGTTAGCAGCAAGGCTAGAGGGACACGAACCAATAAAATGAATCAGTAAAATATGGCGACAATAAATTACACGAAAAGACTAGAAAACATTCAAAGCAGAAAGTTTGACAGAGAATTAAATGAATCTGTTCTTTCTAAAACCTTTAGTTCTAGAGAAATACCTGAAAATGTAAAATACCTTGCTGAATCAATGCGGAAAATAGAGTAAAAGTATAACAACCGAACATATGATGCAGCAAACAGGGTTCAAAAGCACTTGCAAGACAATTTAAATCTACATTTCAATAGAGCTTATAAAACACAGGGTTCTGTAATTACAAACACGAACATAAAAGTCCATAGTGACTTTGACCTACTGACAATTATTGACCGCTACCACTACAATCAACCAGGTGTTGAAAACTCCAGTGATTATACAGAATCAAATCCAGATGATGATATATTAGAACTTAGAACACAGTCAACTAAAATAATGAAGAATATTTATGATGAAGTTGATACAAGTGGTAAAAAAGGGATTTCTATTTTTAATAAATCGCTCAATAGAAAAGTAGATATTGTTTTTTGCTTTTGGTATCACTCAAAGAAATATATCGAGACAAAAGACGAACACTACAAAGGAATTTACCTTTATGAATTTCCGGTAAAGAGAAAAATTCTTGACTACCCATTTGCTCATATTAATAACGTCAATTACAAAGGAGATACAACGAATGACGGTGCTAGAAAAGGAATTAGACTACTTAAAAATCTGAAAGCTGACGCTGATAGCAAAATTGATTTAACAAGTTTTCATCTTACAACTATTGTTCATTCAATTGAAGACAATCATTTGAATTACAACTTGGGGAATGAACTACTGATTGCAAAATCGATTTCAGATAAAATGAACATTTTAATTAATGACCCAGCTCGCAGAAAGGAAGTTAAAAGCCCGAACGGAACAGAAAACCCACTTGAAGACGACAAAGTTGTTCCAGAAATAAAAAAAATTAAAGAAGATTTGGATACATTAATCATTGATACCGCCAAGGAATTGAATAGTCCAACTGTAAAACGAATCTTATTAAATTACTAGCTAATGACTGATTTAAAACCAAAAATATTTATTGGCTCATCAACGGCAGGTTACTCGGTTGCTGAAAGGGTCAAAACAAATTTATCTTCAATTGCTGACTGTTTTCTGTGGCAAGAAAAAGACGTTTGGGAGCCAAATCGTAGCACTTTTGATAATTTAATAAGAATGTCAAACTATTTTGACTTTGGTGTTTTCGTAGCTACCGCAGATGATTTAACACTTACAAATGACAAATTGGTTATTGAAGCTCGAGATAATGTAATCCTTGAAATGTCTCTTTTCTTAGGTGCTATGGGACACAATAAATCATTTCTATTAGTGGAAGAAGGAGTTAAACTACCTTCTGACTTCAATGGGATTTTTATGCCCCGCTTTGACAAGCAAAAAGAAGATTCAATAATTTCTGCTTGTGAAGCATACAAGGCAAAAATTTCAGAACATTATAGTTTAGGACATTTGAGCCTTTATCCAACGACAGCTTTGGCAATTGGATATTACAAAAACTTTGTTGCCGACCTTGTAGAAAGTGTTCAGACAGCTGAAAAGTTAGAGTTCAATGGAATTGAATACACAGACTTTAAGTTGAAAGTAGTTATTCCCTCTGACCTTAAAGGAATGATTAGAGAAAAAGCAGCAATTTTCTATAAACGAAACGGCTTTCTCGCTAATGATATGAAAGCGAAATTCAGGAAACATCATCTATGGTTTCAACTTGACCCTAAAAATGCTCCTACAGCAATTATGTATGATATGCCAAGCACTCTAACAGGAGTGGATGATGCAATTGAACTTATACTGCAAAAGAGTTATAAAGGAAGAACCAAAATGCAGGAAGTTATAGAACAGAAAGAATTAAATAATTTTAGAAGGGTTCTTCAACTTCAAATTGACAGTAGCCCTTTTGCACAGTTGACAGTAGAAATTATTGACGAATTCTAAACTATAATGACGGAAAAACAAATAAGCCCAGCTGCCAACACGGGTTTGGCAAAAGTGGCGGTTCAGTGCTCCGCAGACATATTTGTGGTTAATCAAAGTTTGGTACTCCGCATCAACATTTGTGGTGAAAATCGCCACCTTCGCCAAGCCCTAAAACGTTAGCGGTCATTACAGACAAAGCTTTGCGACAAACCATAAATAAGTTAACTGGAAATGAAAAGTTTAACAATTAAGCGTGTGATTAAGGAATATTCGGTTTCGATATGCCTGGTCATTTCTGTGATTTTAATGGTGATCGCAATCTTAGTTTATCCTGGCGGCTCATTGCTTGACCAAAATTCTACAGGGTTTGACTGGTCTGAAAATTTTTTTAGCAACTTGTTTGAAGTAAAAACGATAAATGGGTCAGAGAACACGTCCAGAATTTGGGCACTTGTTGGAATAGGATTCCATTCGCTTGGTTATGGCATCTTTTTTATCAATATGTCAAAAAAGATTGCTACAGGACACGCTTCTACCACCTTAAAACTTATGGGTGCGTTCAATATATTATTTACATTTTTAATTGCAACTCCCTTGCACGACATAATGGTAACAATATCAAGCACTTTGTTCTTAATTGGCTTATTTTATATTACTGTATTTATCGTAAAGACTAAGCTTCATTTATTTAAACTCGCCTGTATTATTTGCTTATTGACTTTTTACTATACTTTATATTTATATGGGTCAGGCAATTGGGGATTATTAGCCATAATGCAGAAGGTATCTTTCATCAGTTCAATGTTATTAATTTTAGGACTGGAGTATTTTACCAAACAGGGTGACTTTAACCAAATTTTGCCAAGTGGACAAAAAATAAAAGCAACGGACCGCTAAAAATGTATATATGTCCATGTCGAGCAAAAGCTCTCCATGCCACATATAGAGCCTATACCACCCAAGTCCGTTAAATTGTTTTCTCCACCTCGCTCAAACTCCTGAAAAGTTTAAAAACTATTAAAGGCCTTTAGTTATCCTTAATTCGAAAGCTTCTTAGGCATTAGTCTAAAAATAATTTCTCCCTTACTTTTCTTTTCTCCCAACCCAATACAATCCGGTTCCGATTGCTACAAACATGGCGGTCATCCATACGGAGGTCCAGCTGACTTGGAACATCAGCCAGATACAGGCAAGTATTCCTAAAACAGGAATTAGCTTTCCTCCTTTTAAGATAAATCTACCGGGTCCTTTGAATCTGGGTCTAAGAACAGGTACTGCCGCACAACTCATTCCAAATAGAAAGAGTCTTGCTAATACTGTCAAAGCCGCCAAGAAGGTAAAGGAACCCATAGCAGCTAAAGCAAAGGCAGAAATGCCAAAAAAGATCACGGAATTGGAAGGAGTGAGGTATTTGCTATGAACCTGCCCAAACCAAGCAGGTAGGGAGTTTTCCAGCGATAGGGCATAGGTTACCCGGGTTGCAGAAAACATGGAACTGATTAGGTTGGCTATCACGGAAGTTGCCACGCCAATCATTAAGATCACTGCTCCAATTTCCCCGAATAAGGCAGAAGAGGCATCTAAAAGGGGAGTGGTGGAACTGGCCAAATCCGGAATAGCAGCTTGGGAAACCAATTGAATCAGCATATACAAAATGGCCACGATTCCCAAACCTAAAAGCAATCCCAAAGGCATATCACGCTCGGGCCTTTTGGCTTCTCCCGCCGGCACCACAGCCCCCTCAAATCCTACAAATGCATAGATCAAGAGTAATGCGGCCTTTCCTAAATCTGAACCTGCAGGTAGGGGAGAGTTGAATCTGGGAATCACATCTGCTCCAAGCATGGTAAAGCCTCCGAAGATTAAGCCTATCAGCACGGCAAATTTGATCACCGTGAATAGGGTCATGGTTCGGATAGACTCCAAGGAACCCAGCACATTGATCAGGCTTAAACCCAGGCAAGTCACCGCTAGGGAAATCAATCTCCCGCTTCCTTCCCCGGCTATGGGGAAAAAATAGGCTATGCTGTCTGTCAATAAAACTGTATTGGCGGCGAAGGAGATTAATCGGGCTAGGTAATACAACCATCCTCCCTGAAAACCTACGAACTTGCCGAAGGCCAGAGTTCCGTATTTGATTGGTCCTCCAGTTCCTCTAAAGTAGCTCCCCAACTCAGCAAAGCAGAGAATGATTGGAAGCATCAAAAGGGCACAGAATGCATAAATCCAAACGCTGTATTCTCCTGCAAAAGCAGCTGCCCCGCTGGGAAGACCAAAAATGCCAGCTCCAATCAGGCCATTGACAACCAGCATCCATACACCCCAAAGTCCTAGGTTTCTCGGTAATTTTTCTTGGGTTTCTTCAGAGGAAGGGATTTGACTCACAAGTAAAGTTTTTGGTGAAAAACAGAATGGGGAAGATAAACAGAAAGTTGAAAGAATTAAATGCTTTTGGGATACTAGGCTCGTTGCAGTTTGAAAAAAGTGATTTCAGTTGTTCTTAAGCTCGCAGCGACGCAGCGGTTTTTATCTCCCGCAAAGTAAGTAGGCAGTGGCAGTAGGCAGTGTCGTCACCGCAAGGAACGAAGCGGTCTCAACAAGTCTGAATTATGAAGTTCGAAGTCTCAAATATTGGCGTTTAAGAATTAATCTCCCGCAAAGAGTAAAAGAGGCGAAGAAAGTCTAAAAGATGAAATGAGAAGTCTGAAAAGTAGGCAGTGTACATCCCTAAATAACGTTGACCGTTTGGTTCAACATTCATTTATAAATTCCATCGGGCATATATGAGCCAGAGGTTCTTCTCTTGGGCAAACTACTTGGGGGCTCGATGCCCCCGAGTAGTTTTTCTTTCCTT
>NZ_FOVW01000018.1 GCF_900115305.1 Algoriphagus ornithinivorans
TTTGATCTGCGTGCCGACAGCTTCTCGTTGTAGGCATCGCTGCCCCGCTGGTCGGTATGACCCTCGATGTACAGCATCAGGTTCGGCATCCGCTCCAGCATGATCGCCACACGCTCCAGCTCCTGCTTGTGCACCGAACGCAACATCGCCTTGTCAAAGTCAAAATAGATCGTCGGGATGTCGCTGATCTCCTTGTTCAGCACCTCAAAGATGTCTTCCGGGTTACAGAAGTCCATATCCTTCAGCGCTTCCGGGATATCATACTGCTTGGTCGGATCCGGGAAGGCTTCCAGCACCAGCTCCGATCTTCTGTTCAGCTGATGGTTCGCCTCCGAACACGGTACCCCGTTCCCGCAGTCGTTCACCAGCTTCTGCTCCCCGAACCATTCCAGACGGATGCGCTCGGCTGCGATGTTGTACTGCGCCATGTATTCGGTCACTGCCGTCGCACGGTTGTTCGACAGCTTGATGTTGTATTCATCCGAGGCTCTGGAGTCGGTATGCGAGGCCACCAGCAAATCCAGGAACGGATACTTCTGCATGATCTCGGCGATCTTGTCCAAGGCCGGCTTCGCGTCCTTTCTGATCACGTACTTGTCCAGGTCGTAGTACACAATGTCCACAAACACCGGCAGCTGATACGGGATCGGCTTCAGCGTGTATTCCCGCTTCAGCGTATCTCCAGCAAAGCCTTTGGTGGTGATCGCGTTGTCTGTCAGCGTAAAGTAGCCCGGCTTGGAAATCGTCAGTGAAAAGTCACTGTCCGGCTCCAGTTCTGCTGCCAGTGCTCCCGTTCCGTTCCGCTGCGTCTGCACGTTCCCGTTCTGGGTATTGTCCCGCAGCGTGGCCATGTAACTGTCTGTCATCACCAGTCCGTCGCAGTCAATCACCCGCGCCAGAAACTGCTTGTACACTTCCTCGATCAGGTACAGGTCATCCAGACCCATTCCTCCCTTGCGGTTCGAGGCCAGGTAAATGTCTCCGTTCTCCAGCTCCCGGTAACCGAAGTCATCCGACAGCGAGTTGATCGGCATCCCCATATTCTGCACATTGCTGATGCCCGAAGGGCTGAAGTCGGCCATGTACACGTCCATACCTCCCACTCTCGGGTGGCCCGTAGAGGAAAAGTAAAACTTGTCCCCTTTGCGGAACGGATGGGTCTCGTCTCCCTTCGTGTTCACCGCCGCTCCCGCATTCACCGGAGTGGAGAACACCATGTTCTCATCGTAGACCGAATAATAAATGTCATATCCCCCATAAGACTCTCCCCACACTCCATCCTGACGGTCGGAGGCAAAGTACAGCCGCTTCGACTGTTCGTCTATGAAAGGGTTCATCACCGAGTATGCCAGCGAGTCGTTGTAGGGAAAGGCCATGTAGCCTTCCAGCGTCCCCTCGGGGGTCACCTTGCTGTAGTAGATCTCCGGCTGTACTGCGATGTTTCTGTCTTTTCTTACTTTCTTGATGTCTCTGGTCACCGAGTAAAACAGCAGGCCTGCCTGCTTTGCGTAACTCGGGTCCGAAAAATTGTAGGTCCCCGGAATGTTCGACACCAGCTCCTCCAGTTCCCCGTCGGCGCTTTTTCTGTACAGGCCGAAAAAGTTCCTGCCCGTATAGTCATTCCCCTGGTCGCTGAACAGCTTGTTCCGTCCGTCTATCCGGATACCCGGCATCTTCCGGCTGAACGTCGCTCCACGGTCCGATACAAAATACAGGTTGTCCGAGCCGTCCTTGGCCACCAGAAAGTCCGAGGCCTCCGAGTTCAGTTCCTTCACGTTCTCCAGCTTCACCTTCTTCCTGCTCGAAGGGCTGATCAGCTGCTCCAGATTCTGCTTCAGCGAATCCACGTTCACTTCCTTGGCTGCCAGATCGCTCTCCACCGCATCCATCCGGCCCGTACGCTGTGCCGCCGACAGGTAGTTCAGATAATCCTCCGAACCCGCCTGCTCATAGCCCACCACGTTCTTCCACCATTCGTAGCTCCCGTCGTAATCACGGGCCGTCTCGTGGGCCTCGGCCAGCTTCACCGCCAGCTCGTAGCCCGGCTTCTTCGCATAGGCCAGCTTATACTCTTCGATCGCATGGCGGTAGTTCATCAGCTCCATCTGCTGGTCCGCATAACGCACCTTCGACTTCTGGGCTTCAGATACCGTCACCGCTCCTAAAAATAGGCCCGTCGAAAGGCTCAATATCATCAGTGTCTTTTTCATATCAGAACCATCTTTGGTTTCTCATTACTGCTTTTCTCGGAATCATATAAAAGCCTACCGAAAGCTCATGCGAGTTCGTCCTGTAGTCCTGCAACACGTTCAGGTTGTGGTCATACGCATAGCCCAAACGGATCCTGTCTGTCGCGAAAATCTCAATGATGGTCGCAAACGCATTCCTGTTCGACAGGTTCTCCGGTAAATTGTCGTTCCAGATCTTCATGTTCGAACGGTAGGAACCCCCCACCCAGATCCGCTCCCCGAACAGAAACATCGCGTTCAGGTCGTAATTCGTCGGCGCACCCTTCACCTCCTTGATCAGGAAACTCGGCTTGAACTTCACCGTGCTGCCCAGATCAAACAGCGCCCCCATCGTCAGATAGTAGTGAAAATCATGGTAGGCCAAAGCAAAATCCTCCCGCTCCAAGGCACGCTTCCCGATCATGTTGTACACACTGAAACCCGCATAAAAACGGTCACTGTGGAAAAACAATCCCGTATTCAGGTTCGGAACAAACATGTTGATCCGTCCCTCCGGAATATCCGGATCCGGAAAATCATTCGGGTCCAGCATGCTCCCGTCTATCGCATACTCCGACAAACCCGCACTCACTCCCAGTCCCAAAAAGCTCCTCGCTCCCGTCTGGATCCGGTACGCATAAGTCAGCAGTCCCGTGTTCGTACGCGCAGGTCCGATGTTGTCACTCAATATCGAAATCCCAAAACCCATCGTACCCTCGTTCGCACTCAGGTCCGCAGTCACCGTGAACGTCTCCGGACTGCCCGGGAAACGGATCCACTGCGTCCGGTACGTACTCTGGATATACGGCTCTCCCTTGTAGCCCGCATAGCCCGGATTCACATGCAGCCCGTTGAAAATATACTGACTGAACTGTGGAAGCTGCTGGGCAAAAGTCCCCGTAAAAGCCCATAGAGCTATCAACAAGGTCAATCCAACTATTTTAAAAGTCTTTTTCATAACTTTTTATTTTCTTTTAAAGTAACCCCAGACAGAAGTTTTCTATCTGGGGATTATTGGAATTATAGTTCCTTTTGCCAGATAACCTGAATCCAGCCTTTGAACACATGTTCTCTTCCCTGACTGTCTACTGTCACAAGGACGTAGAAGTAAGTGCCTGCAACCTGACCAGGTGCGTTCCAATCGTTCTTGTAGTTCTCAGCTTCTAAAACATGATCACCATATCTGTTGAAGATAACTATTCGGTTCGATACAAACTTATTCAGTCCCTGAATCTCGAAGGTGTCGTTCAGTCCGTCGTTGTTCGGCGTGATCACGTTCGGAATGTGGAATGGTCTGATTTCAGTCACATCACTGTCCTGATTATCCGACTCATCCGTGTCATCCTCGTCAGCGCCTACGATCACCGTGTTGGTCACCGTACCCGCAGCTCCCGCTTTCACCCGAACTCGGAACACAATCCTCGCATCGGCCGGGAAGAATGGTATCCTCCAGGTAATCGCAGAGCCAGACACGTTCACGTTCACTTCCACGTTCGCACTGTTGCTCTCCACCCGGTTGCTCAAATAAGTCACTCCGTTCGGTAGATTGTCCGTGATCACCACGTTTCTGGCATCTGTGCCTCCCTGGTTCACCACCACAATCTCATACTCGAACTCGTCGCCCTCGAACACCTCGTCACTCAGTGCCTCTTTGCTCACGCCCAGATTCACATTGTCATTCAATAATCTGAACACAACAAAAGCATCATCGCTGTTGTTCGGGTTGGCCACCTCTCGCAATACATAGCGTAAAGTATATTCTCTGGCTTCGTTCACTCCCGGTATCAGGCTCAGATCTCCGTTCTCGTCGATCAGCAAACCGATCACTCCGTCCAGCTCCGTGAATTCGAAGTCCACATCCGCAGGATCAGGTCTCTGGCCGTCCAACAGATCGTTCTCCAGAATGTTGCCCAGTCTGCCGCCGTAGCTCACAAAGTAAGTTCCGAAGTCATCGTCATTGGCTATGATCTCACGGATGCCTACTCCGATGCTCACTTCATCCTCGTCTCCGATCTGCTCCCCATCAGGAGTCTCTCCGCTTACTGAAGCCACATTCAACAAACTGCCTCGGTCCAGATCTTCTTGGGTCACCACGTAGCTTGTCTCTATCGTCACGCTCTCTCCTGGAGCCAGCGTTTCGATCACTTCGTTCAATCCGGTCAGTGGATCGCTTACCAAAATGTTGGTCAGCGTCACATTACCCGTGTTGGTCACAACCAACGTGTAGGTTACCGTTTCACCCAGATCCCTGATCTCAGACTTGTCGCTGCTCTTCACAATCGATATTCCTGGTGCAGGAGTAATTGGCGTAGTCACCGAATCACTGTCTGTAGGATCGTCATCGCCAGGGTTCGGGCTCTGACCAGTTACACTCGCATCATTGGTAACCTGGCCTGCATCTACATCTTCCTGGGTGACAGGATAAGTGGTTTCCACAGTTTTGGTCTCTCCCGGCTTCAAAGTTCCGATGTTCACCACCAAACCTGTTTTGGTATCCACAACCGTCACATTGGTCAGAGTCACATTACCGGTGTTGGTCACCGTAATCGTGTAAGGAATCTCCTGACCCGCTTCAGTAATCACTGCATCGTTATCAGTGATCTCAATCTGGATATCCGGATTCTGAACCGCAGGTACAATCAAGGTATCCGTATCAGATACTTCTTCCACTCCTGCATTACCGGTGACAGAGGCAATGTTTTCAACCTCACCGCTATCTATGTCTTCCTGAGTAACTGTGTAGCTAGTGGTAAACTCTACTACTTGACCAGGTGCAAGTGTACTAATCGTATTTTCGAATCCAGTCAATGGATCATTTACTAGCACATTGGTCAAAGTAATATTACCAGTGTTTGTTACTGTCAAAGTATAGGTAATTACTTGGTCAGCCAAAGTCACAGATTCAACATCTGAGGATTTAACAATTAATATCGAAGGATTACCATCAACAGTAACTATCGCTTCGTCTTCAGCATTTACTGGTTGCTCGTTGAAGTTTGTCGATGCTGTCGCAACGTTGACAATACTTCCAGAATCCAAGTCACCTTGCTCTACCACATAAGTTGTGGTAAATACAACTGATTGTCCTTGGCCTAGAGAAGAAATATTCTCTGTAAATCCTGTTAGTGGATCATTCACCACAATGTTTGTCAGAGTTACATTACCTGTATTGGTCACAGTCAATGTATATGTAATCACCTGGCCTACTGTACTCACTGAACTCACATCTGATGTCTTGACAATCGAAATAGATGGATTCTGATCTACAGTCACTGTCGCGTCATCCTCAGCCGTAACTGGCTGTTCATTGAAGTTTGATGATGCCGTAGCAACGTTCACAATACTTCCATTATTCAAGTCAGCTGCAGTAACCGTGTAGCTAGTTTGGAAGGTCACAGACTGATTTGCATTCAAAGAAGGAATGGTCTCAGTAAAGCCTGTCAGCGGATCATTTACCACAATATTGGTCAAGGTTACATTACCTGTATTGGTCACAGTCAATGTATATGTAATCACCTGGCCTATTGTACTCACTGAACTCACATCTGATGTCTTGACAATCGAAATAGATGGATTCTGATCTACCGTCACTATCGCATCATCCTCTGCTGTTACTGGTTGCTCATTAAAGCTTGTTGTCGCAGTCGCAACGTTCACAATACTTCCTTTATTCAAGTCAGCTGCAGTAACCGTGTAGCTGGTTTGGAAGGTCACAGACTGATTTGAATTCAAAGAAGGAATAGTCTCAGTAAAGCCTGTCAGCGGATCATTCACCACTATATTGGTCAAGGTCACATTACCTGTATTGGTTACAGTCAATGTATATGTAATCACCTGGCCAACTGTGCTCACCGAACTCACATCAGATGTCTTGACAATCGAGATAGATGGGCTTTGACTTACTGTTACAGTTTCTTCATCTTCAGCACTGATCTCCTTTTCTCCGTAAGTCGTCGTAGCTGTCGCCACGTTTCTTACAAAGCCTCTGTCCAGATCTTCCTGAGTCACCGTGTAGCTGGTCTCCAGCTCTTCAGATGCTCCCGGTGCCAGACTTGAGATCGTCGCGCTGAATCCTGTCAGCGGATCATTCACCACTATATCTGTCAGCGTCACGTTGCCGTCATTGGTCACAGTCAAGGTATAAGTAATCACCTCGCCTACCTCACTGATCGACTGCTTGTCTGCTACTTTGTCGATCGTCAAGGATGGCATATCCGCTACCACTACTGTTTCTTCATCTTCAGCACTGATCTCCTCTTCTCCGTAAGTCGTCGTAGCTGTCGCCACGTTTCTTACAAAGCCTCTGTCCAGATCTTCCTGAGTCACCGTGTAGCTGGTCTCCAGCTCTTCAGATGCTCCCGGTGCCAGACTTGAGATCGTCGCGCTGAATCCTGTCAGCGGATCATTCACCACTATATCTGTCAGCGTCACGTTGCCGTCATTGGTCACAGTCAAGGTATAAGTAATCACCTCGCCTACCTCACTGATCGACTGCTTGTCTGCTACTTTGTCGATCGTCAAGGATGGCATATCCGCTACCACTACTGTTTCTTCATCTTCAGCACTGATCTCCTTTTCTCCGTAAGTCGTCGTAGCTGTCGCCACGTTTCTCACAAAGCCTCTGTCCAGATCTTCCTGGGTCACCGTATAACTGGTCTCCAGCTCTTCAGATGCTCCCGGTGCCAGACTTGAGATCGTCGTGTTGAATCCTGTCAACGGATCGTTCACCACAATATCTGTCAGCGTCACGTTGCCGTCATTGGTCACAGTCAAGGTATAAGTAATCACCTCGCCCACTTCACTGATCGACTGCTTGTCTGCTACTTTGTCGATCGTCAAGGATGGCATATCCGCTACCACTACTGTTTCTTCATCTTCAGCACTGATCTCCTCTTCTCCGTAAGTCGTCGTAGCTGTTGCAACGTTACTTACAAAGCCTCTGTCCAGATCTTCCTGAGTCACCGTGTAGCTGGTCTCCAGCTCTTCAGATGCTCCCGGTGCCAGACTTGGGATCGTCGCGTTGAATCCGGTCAGCGGATCGTTCACCACTATATCTGTCAGCGTCACGTTTCCGTCATTGGTCACAGTCAAGGTATAAGTAATCACTTCACCCACTTCACTGATCGACTGCTTGTCAGCTGCTTTGTCGATTGAAAGACTAGCTGTTCTTGGCAAGATCGTCACCGTACAGGTTGGACACTCAGGGTCACGCTCATCCGCACTCACCGGTGTCGGATCGGTAGACTCCGCTGTCACATCGTCGGAAGGATCATTTGGATCTCCGCCCGGTGCTTCCCCTCTGGCTACCGCCAAGTTCAACACCTTGCCCGCATCAATGTCCTCCTGGGTCAGCACATAGCTCGCCGTGAAGGTCGTCGCGTCGCTTGCTCCAGGAGCCAGACTCGTGATCGGTCCGCCGCTTACCGTTACTTTATCATCTTCCAGTACAATGTTACTCAAGGTCACATTGCCCGTGTTGGTCACCTTAAACGTGTAGCTG